>CAWEFC010000010.1:0-297317 GCA_963808085.1 uncultured Acidobacteriota bacterium | reverse complement strand
AATGGTGGGCGATACAGGATTCGAACCTGTGACTTCTACCGTGTGAGGATAGCACTCTACCGCTGAGTTAATCGCCCGCGGCAACTCATTGAACATAGCAGATTTTTGACGCATGGTCTAGACGACGTGCGCCCTAGCGGCGCGTGGAGATCGCCGTGCGTACAAGCGGGAGATGACGTTCACTCCTCTGTTGATCTCTGCGTGAGCCGACTTTTGAGATTCGAGTACATGGGGAAAACCGAAGTGAATAACCAGGCCGCTGTTGCTCCAGACCTTCTGAAGCGCGTACAACAGTCGGTGCAAAGTGTGATCCGGGGCAAAGATGAAGTGATCCAGCTCACGCTTGTGGGCCTGTTCGCGCGCGGCCATCTGCTGATCGAGGACGTCCCGGGTGTTGGCAAGACCACCTTGGCACATTCGCTGGCGCGCTCGTTTAACTGCACTTTCCAGCGCTTGCAATTCACCTCCGACATGTTGCCTTCTGACGTCGTAGGCATCAGCGTCTTCAGCCAGTCCACGCAGCGGTTTGAATTCCGCCAGGGCCCCATTTTTGCCAACATCGTCCTGGCCGATGAAATCAACCGCACCACGCCCAAAACGCAAAGCGCGCTGCTGGAAGCGATGAATGAAAATCAGGTGACGGTGGACAATCGCACGTACCCGCTGCCCCGCCCTTTCATGGTAGTGGCGACGCAGAATCCCATCGAGCATCATGGCACCTACCCGCTGCCCGAGTCGCAAATGGACCGGTTCCTAATGCGCGTGCGCGTTGGCTATCCCAGCCCGGAAAGTGAGAAAGAGATTTTGCGGAACTTTGCCGACTCCGAGCCGCTGGCGAAGATCGAACCTGTCATGAGCGCCGAAGAGGTGGTGGAGGTTCAGCAGTCCGTTCGGCGTGTGGCGGTGGATGAAGAGTTGATGAACTACACGCTGGCGATCGTGGAGAAAACGCGCCAGCATGAATATCTCAGCCTGGGAGTGAGCCCGCGGGGGTCCATGTCGCTCTATCGTGCCGCGCAGGCCATGGCCGTTATGGAGGGCCGCAACTACTGTATCCCGGACGATTTCAAGCGCCTGGTAATCCCCGTTTTCTCCCACCGCTGCATTGTAAGCTCGCGGTATCTTTCCACCCTGAAGAAATCGGATCAGTCCGACACCATCCTGCGCGAGATCGTCGAAGCCACGCCCGTCCCGCTGTGAAGAGAGTAGACAGTAGAGGGCATGCGGTAGATGGGGAACAACCTCCTTCACCGCAATGCCCGGCCCTGAGCCGAGCCGACCGGAACGCCAAATCCTCTAGCCCCCACATTTGCGTGGGAGTCCACCCCCTATTACGTCGCGGGTGGTGGAACCGCTGTACCCGGTCTACCGTATGCCGCCGTATGCCGCACGCCATCTACTGCTCTTCGCCCGCCTAGGTTACAATTGACCCGGCATGGCTTCAATCTCCCAAACCGCGAGCGGCGGCATGTGGCGGCACGTCTGGTCGGCAGCTCGGTATCAGATAACGCACGTTGACAGGCCAGCCTGGCGCCGTTTCTTCCTGGCTCTGTTCGGCTTGGGGTCAGCATTCTTTCTCGCCCTATATTCAAGCGCTCTTGCGGAGGCCGGTCACGCGGAAGGCGCCATGGCCGCCGCATCGTCGGCCTTGCTCATCGCCGGACTTGTGGCCGTCAAGGTGGTCCCTTTTCTTGCGCGCCGCTCGGCCCTCGAACGCTGGATGTTCAAGGTCGAATACGAATTCACGCGTGAGGGCGTGGCCTATTTCTTGATCATCCTGGTCATCGCCATTGCCGCCCTCAATACCGGCAACAATCTCCTCTTCATCATACTCGCCAATCTGATGTCGGGAATCCTGCTCTCGGGAATACTTTCCGCCATTGTCCTCTCGCAGCTCGAATTAGATTTTGCCCTGCCCGAGCACGTCTTCGCCGAGCGGCCTTTGATCTCGCGTCTGACCGTGCAGAACCTAAAGTGGGTCTTCCCTTCGTTTTCGATCACGTTGTCCGCCCGCGAGGCGCGAAAGGGCAAGCGCAAGAAAACTCCCTTAATTACGCCGCGCCAGATTCTGGACTTTCCCGTCTATGTGCCCTACATTCCCCACCGGTCGTCGGTAACCCAGCACGTTGAGCTGACATTCCCTCGACGCGGACGCTATACGCAGGAAGGATTTCGCGTCAGCACCAAGTTCCCCTTCGGCCTGCTGCGGAAGGCGCATGAAGTCGCGAGCAAGCAGGAAATCCTGGTGCTGCCGAACGTGCAACCCACTGAAGAATTCTACGAAATCCTGCCGCTGATTGGAGGCGACATCGAAAGCATGTCCAAAGGCCGCGGCCACGACTTGTACGCCATCCGCGACTATGTGGAATCCGATAGCGCCCGGCATGTGGATTGGAAGGCCACGGCGAAGGCTCAGCAACTCAAGGTGCGGGAATATACGCGGGAGGATGAGCGGCGACTGGTGCTGGTCTTCGACTCGAGCCTGTCCTCGACGGATGAGAAATCCCTTGCGCAATTCGAAAAGGGAGTCAACTTCTGCGCCTGCCTGGCGTGGCACTTCTACGAAATCGACGCACAGATGCAATTCATCGCTGACGGATTCGAGACGCCGATGGCGCCCGCGGGCGACATCATCTATGCCGTGCTTGAGACCCTTGCGCTGGTCCGGCCGAAGGCGAGCACAGCCTCCTCCGCGAGTGACTTGCAAACACGCATCGCCTCCGCTGAGCACGGGTTTCACATCGTGCTCACCAGCCGCGCCCAGGGCTCCATTCCCACCAACCTGTGGGGCAATTCCTATATGGTTTTTATGGATTCACTGTAACGTGCTTCGAATTTTCGAATTTTCGATTTTGGATTTTCGAGTCTTGAGTTTCGAGTTTTGAGTTTCGGGTTCCGGATTCAGGATTTCGGACTTAGGATTTTGGAGGTCTGGTCATCGAGTCTGGCTTTTGGCTCTTGGCCTTCGGATTTTGAATGTACGTATCTCGAGTTTAGATTTCGAGTCCTGGATTTCAGATTTTAGATTCTCGATTTTGTTGTTTGAATTTTGAATCTTGAATTTTGAATCAAGGCCCGGTCCGGCCATCTCCCCCAGTCCAGAATCGTAATTCCAAAATCCAAAATTCTAAGGCTTGGCCTTCCCAAACGCCACGCCCTTCGCCTCCGGTCCCAATCCGATCACAGGTATGCCGATCATCAGGACGACCCCCGCGAGCAATCCCAATGACTGCGCGTAAGTCAGGTGCTTGGCCAGCATGCCTTCAATGATCGGGACGCTGGAAGCAACCAACACGCCGATTTGGTAGGCGAAGCCGGGGAAGAACCCGCGCAGTTCGCCCGGCGAGAGTTCGTTCAGATGAACAGGAATAACGCCCCACGCGCCCTGCACCATAAACTGCATCAGAAAGGCCGCGGGGAGAATCAGGAGGACCGTTGATGACAGCACCCATGCCGGGATGAGCAGCAGCGCGCAGACCACCGCGGTCACCATGGACCGCCGGCGTCCGCGGTGGTCCGAGTAGAGGCCAAAAAGCACTCCACCGGCAATCGCTCCCACCATGGAAATCATGGTGATCATCGCCGTCGTTTGCGCGCTGAAGTGCCTTTGCTTTTGCAGGAGAGTGGGAAATAGATCCTGGGTGCCATGCGAAATACAATTCATGGTCGTCATCAGCAGAACCATGTAGAGGAACAATTTCCAATGCCGCGCGATGGCCCTGCCGTAAGAGCCCCAGTCGGTGCGCGACGCGTGCCACGCCTCGCTTTCCCTCACTTTGGCGAAAACGAAAAGCGAAAGCAGTGCCGGTGCCACGCCTACGAAAAACAGTGGCCGCCAACCCCAGTGCGGGAATACGAGGAAATAGGTCCCCGCCGCCAGCAGATTTCCCAGCGCATAACCTTCCTGCAAGAGTCCCGACAGGATGCCGCGCCACTTGGCGGAAACCGATTCCATGGCAAGTGACGCCCCCACCCCCCACTCTCCTCCCATGCCGATTCCGTAGAGCAGACGCAGGACGAAAAACACTTTGTAGTTGGGAGCGAGGCCCGAAAGAATCTCGATGATCGAAAAGAAAACGATATCCAGCATCAATGGCCATCGGCGGCCAAAGCGGTCGGCCAGCAGCCCAAAGAAGAACGCGCCCACCGGACGCATGGCCAGGCTGGCGGTGATGGTGGCCGCCATTTCCACCAGCGAAACGTGGAAATCGCGCGACACCGGGAGCAGGACGAAGGTGAGCACAAAGAAGTCGAAAGCATCCAGCGTCCAGCCCAGGAATCCCGCTGCCAGCGCGTTGCGCTGGTTGGCGCGGTCATTGGCCGTCGAGGACGAACTCGTAGAAGTGATGGTCATTCGGTTGGGAATTCCTCAGAAAAACTGGGTGACGGAACTGTGAAGCATTCCGGGTTCTTCTCCGTGCTCTCCGTGTCTCCGTGGTGAATCCTTTCCTCGCGAAGCCTCACTTCTGCAGCCGCTTCCGCGCCAGCACCACGGCCCCTAGCGGCCCGGCGTTATCGCCCAATGTGCCGGTGACGATTTTCACCCGTTCGGCGTCGTGGCGCCGCAAGAAATTCTCGTACGCGGTTTTGCGGATGGGCGCCACAAACGATTCACCCAGGCGTTCGGCAATTCCCCCGCCCATCACAATGCACTCAGGGTCGAGCAAATTCACGACACTTGCCACCGCCATACCCAAGTAGTATTGCGCGCGCTTCATTACCTTGGACATGACGGGATCGTTCCGTTTCAGCGCGCGCTGGATAATGCTGCTCGTCATGCGATCTTTGCCGCGTTCCTCCATCAACTTGAGCACGCAACTCTTTTGGCCGGCGCGGATAGCGGCGCGCACATCGCGCTCCATGGCGGTGCGGCTAGCAAGCGCCTCGATGCACCCATGGTTCCCGCAGCCGCACACGGGGCCATCCACTTGCACAATCATGTGGCCCACCTCGGCCGCCGCGCCGCGCATACCTAAATAAAGCTTGCCGTGGGAAATAATGCCCCCACCAATTCCCGTCCCGACAAAGATGCCCACCAGTTCCTCGGCCCCCTTCCCTGCTCCCAGAGAATGTTCGCCAACCACGCCGACGTTTACATCGTTTTCCGCGAAGACGGGGACGTGCAGCAACTTGCCCAGGCTCGCGCCCAGCGGCACCGCGTTCCATCCCAGGTTGGGTGCGTGATACACCACACCATGCTCGGGATCAACCGCCCCTGGCGCGCCAATGCTGACGGCGCGGAGTTGGGATTTGCGCAGGCCCGCCGCCGTAATGACGTCCTCCACAATCGCCGCCAGGTCGCGAATCAACCCCTCGGGCTTCTGAGCGACGTTGGTCGGCGTCTTCTCGACCGCCAGAATATCATTGCGTGAATTCACCACGAGGGCGCGCAGGCTCGTACCCCCCATATCAATCCCCACGATAACGTCTTTCGCTGGAGCCACCTTCGCTGGAACCATCCGGACACCTCCATCATGTTCTGAGTGGTAGTTCGGCAGTCTATCGCAGTCTGCTGTTTTGGAAAATAGGTGTTTGGTCGGCTGTCAGGGGTCCCGTCAAAATCCGCAAAGTTCCCCGAAGGGTAGCAAAATCACTAGCCGTCGGTGGAACTGGCGGACAAGAAGTGGCGACATCTTCGACCCCGCCAGGGTCGAATATCCTTGGGCCCGATTTCCTCGCACCTGGCGGTATTGACCTTCGCCCGCCGGGGCGCCACTCGACCTTGACGTGGTCCCGACGGCCACCCTCGCGGCGCAAACGCAAGAACCCGCTTCCGGGTCGAACTTCCACGTTCACCGGATTGGAGCAGATGCCGTTGTCGCGTTCGGATCTGGGCGTACTTTGCCCTCCGCCAAATGACTTATCTTTCATACACTTATCCGGATACATGAAACACTACAGCTATAAGGACATTGTTTTTCTGCAAGTTAGCAGGATAGCGGGAATAAGACGGAAAACCGGGGAGTTTTTGGGGTCAAAAATTGATCTAACTGGTTTTGCTTTCTATAATTAATAGCAAATTTAGTATAACTGGCTTGTTTTCAAATACTTGTTAGGATACTCCATTTTGTCCGAATTTTGTCCTTTTGTTTTCATCAACTTATTCGGACCACCCTTCATTTTTGATGTTTTTGTATTTTGGCAAGTCGCCTTGGTTGGCATCGATAGAATGTCGCCTTGTTCGGGTTTCGAAGGGTCATTTCGCCTCTTCCCCTCGCGACTTCCGGGGCGCGGTAACGGCTTTCCCCACCCCACCGCGGGTGCGCGACTTGACTCGACCGACCATTAGGCTAGCAATTTGGTCTCCAAATCTAGCTTCGAGGCCGACAGACTGCCCGATAATCAACGGAAAAAGCGAAGTGCGCCTATGTCTTTCTCCGGCGCCCTGGCTGCTTTCGCCTCCATTTCACTCGGGCTGAGGAAACTTCGTGCACTTTGACGGGGCCCTGGGTCGGCTGTAGAGAACGGCTAGCGGCTCGGGAGATAATCGGCGGCGGGCAGATTGGCGACGCGGATGAATTCCAAACGCTGGCCCGCGACGTTGGCGAAGTATTGCAGAATCGCCGCCAGTTCCAGCATAGCGGGTTTTTCGCGGAGGCGCAGCCAATGAAAGGTGATCAAGGAGCCGACAACCAAATGGAAATAGACTTTCAGCAACCGATCTTCGCGCGAAGAGCGCTGGCCTGCGCCGGCTGCACTCCTCAGCATATAAGTGAGGGCTTGGAAATCGCACTTTACGATCGCCCGCACCCGGGCGTAGTCCACACGAGCGTCGGGGTTTTCGCAGGCCGCACGCAGCGTGAGGAATTCCAGCCGGTTAGCAGTGACCATGGCGCGGAAGTATTCGCGCTCGAACGACCGGTGCAGAATTCTTTGGATGGTGGCCTGCCAATAAAAGAAGAAGAGCGCCGTAGAGAGGATCAGAATGAGGGTGGACTCGAACATCGTTTTCCTTAGCTCTGGCGTCAGTCTCAACCGGTGTCCAGTGACGCTGCAGCTATATTCGCTCTTAGCCTGCACAATTGCAGGCTTTAGTTACCGAGTCATCGTAAGGCGAGGCGGCCAGAGTGTGCAATGGTACAAGGGTACCCCCTAATGCTCGCCGTGACGCGACCCGCTCGCATCTCTCTGTGTTCGTCCAATACGGCCGGAGAGCCCAAACGATCCCTGTTTTTCCACCCGAAAGACGGTACACGCGTTATACCGGCTTCGTGCCAGGGGCATGGGACTGCGTGACTTGGGGAAAGGTCGATGTTCTCTGCCTTGGACGACGGCTGGCCGCGGCCGCACTCCGAGGCTGGCTTCGCCCGCAACGGACGAGCGCCACGGGCGGAACACTTCCCCCTGTGGCTGCTTGGTCCCAGCACAGGCCGTATTGCAAATCGCTTGATGACGGGGTATTTTGGGGTGGGTGAAGTCCATCAAGATGGGCGGGATTTCCGATGATCGCAGGAGGAGAGCCGTGCGTGCATCTGGATTTATTCTCGCATTCCTCTGCTGCTTCTCGATTGTATGTTTTACCCAGGAAGGGCCGCCCGCAGCGCCATCCGCCCCGGCACAACAATCTGGCGTTACCCCCCATGATAATCACCACCTGACACTCGATGTGGTTGTGACCGACCATGCCGGCAAACCTGTTCCCGGTCTCCAGCAGCAAGACTTTACCCTTCTCGACAATAAGAAGCCGCAGGCGATTCATTCTTTCAGCGTCACCTATCAAACTCCCGGCGCGCCTGATACGTCTACCGATGCTCTGATCCTGGTGGACGCCGTCAACACCTCATTCCAAGGCGCGGCGTACCAGCGGGAGGAACTCACCAAGTTTCTGCGGAAGGATGGCGGCGAGCTTCCTCTGCCAATTTCGATCGTTCAGCTTACCGACGGATCCGGGGAGCCGACCGATGCGACCAAGGATGGAAATGCCCTGGCGGCCATTTTAAATTCCAAGCAGCCAGGCTTGCGCCCGATCAACAGAGCGCAGGGGTTCTACGGCGGAGTCGAGCGGCGGCAAATCTCCCTCGAGGCCCTCGATCGGATTGCCGCGCATCAGGCGACGCTGCCCGGCAGAAAGATCTTGATCTGGCTGGGGCCGGGATGGCCCCTGCTGTCGGGCCCCGGCGAAGAGCTCAGTTCGAAGGATCTTGACATGCTCTTCCGGATGCTTGTGAAGGTCTCGCAGAACTTGCGTGACGCCCGCATTACTCTTGATAGCATCAATCCAGCGGGCGCTGCCGGCTCGATGGGGCGCGAGCTTTATTACCAAAGCTTCCTGAAAAGCGTGACCTCGCCCAATAACGTGGAGAACGGCAACTTGGCGTTGCAGGTCCTCGCCGTCCAAAGCGGCGGCCAGGTTCTCGTTTCGAGCTCGGATATTCCCGATTCGGTTGCGAAGTGCCTGGAGGATGCAAAAGCCTATTACACGCTCACGTTCGATACCCCCTCGGCTTCTCGTCCCGATGAGTATCACAGCCTTCAGATCAAAATTGATAAACCCCACCTCACCATGCGCGCGCGCACCGGATACTACGCCCAACCATAGAGAAATTGACCGGACCGCACGTCGTTATGACACAAACCACGTCACAAAGCACCTTGTAGCGACGCGAATTTAACCCTATGAGATGTTTGGTCGGGGCGCCCAGATTCGAACTGGGGACCTCTTGCGCCCAAGGCAAGCGCGCTACCAGGCTGCGCCACGCCCCGACTTATTCATTCTAAACAACATAACACAAGTTTGACCATTCCCGATAGGTACAATTTCGTACAAGTCACTGTTTAATTCTTCCACAGTACTCCCACCACCTTAGAAGCCGCCGCCCGCTTATCCGCCGAAACTGCCTGAGTGTAGAGGTTGAGCGTAGTCTGAATATCGGCATGACGTAGCAGTTCCTTTTGGACTGCCGGGGTCGTTCCAAGGGCGTGCAGTAACGTCGAATAAGTGTGCCTGAAGGTATGCCAGCCGATATTCCCAATCTCCGCCGCTTTCGCCGCTGGCTTTAGGTGGTCGGCTAGAATGCCATCCGGCCATGGCGGTTTGCCGTCGGGTCGCGCAAAGACAAAATCCGCGTCCGCCACATGGACGGCTCGCGCCTTGTGCGCCAAGAGCAATTCAGCCAGGTCAGGATCGAGGGGCAGCGTGCTTTCGGAGGCTTCGGTTTTCGTCTCGTTTACCTCACCCTCTGCTACGCTCCGCTGAATCTTGACCGTCAGGTTCTCAAGGTCGATATCTCCCCACTGCAAGCCAAGCATCTCGCAGACGCGCAAGCCCAGACAGGCGACGGTGATCACCATCGTCTTGTAGGGTTCGTCCAGCTTAGCCAAGAGCGCCTTAAATTCAGCCGGTGTCAGGGTGCGCGGGGTTTTCATCCGCTTCCGCGATTGCCGTACCAAGTCAATCGGGTTGCGCTCCACGATCTCCCAGCGCAGAGCCGCCTGAAATAGCGTGTGCATGAGATTGCGAACGTGAGATTTGATCTGCCGGGAGTGGGGATAAGACTCCAGCCAATCTTCTACGGCCATCGTCTTGACCTTGGCCGCCAACTCACCCTCCCACCTTGGCCGGATGTGGTTCTTGAAGAGACTCCGGTAGGTGCTCTGGGCTAGCTTGCGGCACCGCTTGGGGGCGTACTCCGCCATAAAGCGGTCAATGAGCGCCGCCACACTGACCGAGTGAAACTCTGCGTGCGGGTTTTGCGCGTTAATCTGGATACGGAGATACTCCACGGTCCTTTCCGCGTCCGCTTGCGTCGGGAGTTTTTCTACTGTGCCAATCAACACTGACTTGAGCCTTCCGTTTTCCATCCAGCGGAATTGCCACACGTTCGGCCCTTTCCTCCGCTTCCTCACCGTCAAATTTCCGTACTGATATCGTGCCTGCATGGTTCCTCCAATCAAAATGAAGTTGCCGTGCGGCACGGTTGGCTACCTGATTGTAGCCTTGAGTTGATCCAAGCGTCCAGCGTTGTTGCGCGATACCGCCAGAACTTGCCAACCTTCAGCGCGGGGATTTCGCCCCGCTTCGCCATCCGTTCGAGCACTTTCGGATGAATCTTCAGAACCCGCGATGCTTCTTTGCTGGTAAGAAGTGTCTCAACTCCATCTGCCATGCTAATTCGCACCTCCCAGGGCAGCTACAATTCGATGTGGCCACCCCTCCCGGCCTTCATTTGGTCACGTGGGAAAACGCGACTACGGAGACCGGGCACTTCATGCGACCGCCATGCCAAGGTTCCTGTGGCTTCGCCTTTCCCGGTTCGGGGCTTTACTGCGGACCACGAAAAGATCATGTTGACATTATGCCCGACTCAATGTAATATGTCAAGTATGCTTCGATACATATATTCTGATTGCATGGAACTCGAAAGGAGCCTTCCATTGGCTGACAAACCACAGCAGCAGACCCTCTCCGTTCGCATCAGCGAAGCTCTGCGCCAACGCTTGGAGCGAGCCAAGCAGCTTGTCGCTTCCACCACCGGCGTCAGCGTTTCGACTTCCGAGATCGCCAAGCAACTCCTCGAATCCGCTCGCGAAGACCGCCTGGAAGTGGTCGACCTCATGTCCGAACCGACCAAGACGCTTGTGGAGATTCGGCGAAAGGGCGAAGCCCAGCATGTCCTGTCGAAGGCGGAATGGACCGTTCTTGCCTATTTCACTCAGCAGGGTCTCGAAGCATTTTCTAGCGACACGCCGAGCCACGTTTCAAACGAATCCCTCATCGCCGTCCTGGACGCGTTTCTGGCGGTGTACGAACTACGGCGAGGACCTTCAACTTGGGATGACTACTTTCTGGGCAATTTGCCCCAGGACTTTCGCCCGCTTCGCGGCTCTTACCCTAACGTCGAAAAGGCCACCCCGGAGATTGTGCGCCGCGTGGTGAAGGAGACCCGCCGCGAACTGACCGATCCAGCAACCAAGTTTTATCCCTTGCTGGTCGGGCGGAACCTCTTTGTGTTGCTCGAAAACGAACCCGTCTCGGGTGGAGAGAAGTTGGACCGCGCCCTTCGCCCTTATTGGTCGGCGCTCTGGCGACTGGCGGCGCGCGGCCACTACTACATCGAGCACAAACCGGTTCGGGAGAAACCCAAGAGCATCGAGGAAAGGTTTAATAAGGAAACAATCCCACCCATCCATGAAGGCGGGTTTACGCTGTCGTTTGCCCATGGGGAGGGCAATGATTTTTCACTCCTCATCAGCTTTCCCGGCGTGCGGTCTCCGAAGTACCCCTTGGGCCAGTACGTCGTCCTTGCCGAGTTCCGCAGGATGCTGACCGCACTCGACGCGGAAGGCTCACAGAAGTACTGGACGGGCGAATATTTTTTCGGGTTTCTCATGTATAGCGGCGAGGAAGCCGAGTTGTCGTTCCGCGCCCGAGACAACGGAATCACCATGACGCTCACAGGGCAGGAGTGGCGAGCGCTGCGCGAACTGTTTCGCCGGGCATGGGACATACCGGATGTGCACATGATGTGGGATGGGTTGCTTCTCGAATACGGTGAACTATGAGCAGCGCTGCTTCGCAGCGGGTGAAGTTTGACACGTCACCCCTTCCAGGTTGGCGTATGCGATCATACGCTACCGTATGCGAACTTGTTTCCCACCAGCAAGTTGCGCTGCCCTTGATTGCATATGCGATCTTCCATGAGCAGGCCCTTTTTCAGCACTTCGGCAATTCGAATTCAGCTTGAGACGTGAGTCTGTTTCCATGTTTGACCGCAATCATTACCGCACCAAATGCATTGGCGTTCGCGTCAGAGAGGCCGACTTTGCCCGCCTTCAGGCGATAGCGGATTCGGAAGGCAAATCACTTGGCGAGTGGTCCCGTGACGTTTTGCTCGGAAGGGTTGAGAACCCAAAGCCGACCCGAGCAGAGGAGACGATGGTTTCGGAAGTCCTGGCATTGCGGACCATCCTCCTCAATGTGCTTTTTTCGCTCGCCAAGGGGAAAGCGATCTCCGAGGCAGAGATGTCCGACCTAATCGAAAGGGCGGACGCCGAAAAGTTGAAAAGAGCCATCCAGCGCTTGGGGCAGCCGGGTTCCGGCGCGTAGGAGGGTGTCAGATGAGCAAGGAATGGGGCAGGGTGGAATTCGGCGCCGAGTGGCCGAGCGACAAGCCCGTCGGACTCATTCTCGCCCTGATCGTGACCATGGTGAGTACGGGGGCGATCTTCTACTACCAGTACCAGCGAGACTGGCCCTTTGTCGAGCGGCTCTATCTGAAGACTTATGTCGCGACGGGCTTGGCTCGAATCGCGCGCCCCGCGAGTTACTACGCCTTGCCGCTCATCATTGACCGGAAGGGCGGCCTACGCTTACCGGAGATTGGCGAAGTAGTACCCGCAGCGCTGCCCAACGGACAGGCGGGCATTGCCCTAACGGAATGGGCAGTGAAGCACGGCGCAACGCGCCTGGAGTGGCAGGAGCACATGTACGATAACGGCCACCTGCACGCCTTGATCCGCCACTGGGTTTTCGAAGACCAGACGTGGTGGGACTTGACGAAGCAAGCCTGCTATGGGGGACTGGGGGTGTTACTGCTGGGTTTGTGCGTGGGCATCCCTCGGGACAGGCGAGCAACCAAGGAGCGACGACAGGGGCGGTTGGTACGCGGGCCGATGGTAGTGACGCGGGACCAGTTCAACCGCAAGCGGCAGGACCGAGGGCGCACGGATGGCATCGGGTTCATGACCGCCGAGCCGCAGTCGCTCCGGGAACGCTTGTTCATCACGTACCGCTATGGTCCGGTGGTGCAAATCCCCCGCGAGGACGAGACGCGGCATCACTTGTTCATGGGCACGACGGCTTCCGGCAAGACGACAGCAATCAAACAAGTGATGATCCAGGCTCGCGATTTTGGTCAGACTGCAATCATTCATGACCCGACACTGGAATACATCCGCAGCTTCTATGATCCCGGTCGGGGTGACATCATTCTAAACCCGTTGGACGAGCGGGCACCGTACTGGAATCCCGGAGACGAAGTACAGCACGACGCCGAAGCGCTGACAATTGCCCATGCCCTTTTTCCCGATCAGCCAAGAGAGACTCCCTTCTTCTTGAACAGCGTCCGCAAACTGTTCGCCCACTTGCTGCGCTTCCATCCGACCCCCGAGCAACTGGTCGAGTGGATGTCGGACCCGAGTCAGATCGATGACCGGGTGAAAGGGACACCATATGCGGCGACGGTCCGACAGACCGCGCCGGGGCAACGGGAGGGCGTGCTGGGAACCATGAACAACGTGGCCGATACGCTCCGGCTGCTCAAGACGGAAAAGGACGGAAAGGCCCGCTGGACGGCTCGGGAGTGGGTCGCGCGACGGCAAGGATGGATTTTTCTGACCAGTACACCGGAGACGCGAGACTCGCTCAAGCCACTCCACAGCCTGTGGCTGGACCTGCTGATCTTGCGCCTTCTGCATCAAGCCGACGATCCCACCGTACGCCGGGTGTGGATGGTGCTCGATGAACTCGCGACCTTGCAGATGTTGCCGCAACTGGAGACGGCCTTGACCCAAAACCGCAAGGCCAACACAGCGATCATGCTGGGCCTGCAAGGGAAAGCACAACTTGAGACCATCTACGGACACCTCGCCGAGACGCTGCTGGCGATGCCCTGGACGGCGATGTTCTTCAAGACCACCGAGCCCGAGGCGGCGGAATGGATCAGCCGGTATCTGGGAGTGCAGGAGATCGAGCGCTGGAGGCCGAGCCAGACGAGCGGAGAGTCCGGGCCCGGCACCGGCCCCAAGCGTGAGTCCAAGACCGATGCCGAGGAGCGATTCAACCGGCAAGCCGTGAGCGCCTCGGAGATCAGCGGCCTGTCGGAACGAAGGGGTTATTTGAAGTCGGGGAACTTCATTGTCCCCCTCACGGTCGAAAGGCAAAACCTGCCCGTCATTGCCGACCGGTTCACTCCGCGCGAGCTTCCCCCGATGTTTCCCGTCAGTTTGGAATCCAAGGGGAAAGAACCAAAGGACGAACCGCCGCGACAGCAGGAGCAAAAGCGTGGGTCAGGCGAGGGGCAGACATATTTCCGCTAACCAGGGGCCATTATGCTGACGATATCGAAACCGTTGAGTGCTGGTCAAGCCCAGGCTTACCACGCGAAGGAATTCACCAACGCCGAGCAGGCCTATTACAATCAGCAAGGCCAGATTCACGGTGAGTGGCATGGGAGGCTTGCGGAGGAGTGGGGACTGAAGGGAGAGGTCAGCGAGGAACAATTCAACCGGCTGGCCAACGGCCAACACCCGGAGTCGGGCGACCAGCTTGTCAGGCACCGGGAATCCTTCGAATACCAGAACGAAAACGGCGAGACGGTGAAGACGATGGAGCACCGCGCCGGTTGGGATGCGACGCTCAGTGCCCCGAAGAGCGTCTCTCTTACGGCGCTGGTGGGAGGTGATGAGCGGGTCCGCGAGGCCCACCGCCAGAGTGTGGGGATTGCGCTGGACGAGCTGGAGCGATACGTGCAGGCGCGCATGGGCGGGAATCATCCCGCTGAGACTACCGGCAAATGGGCCGCTGCGAAGTTCGAACACGACAGCGCCCGGCCCGTGGACGGTTACGCCGCTCCGCAGCTTCATACTCACGTGGTCTTCTTTAACCTCACGGAAACCGAAAACGGAAAGACGCACGCCATCCAACCGCAAGAACTTTACAAGAGTCAGAAGTTTGCGACGGCCATTTACCAAGCGGAGCTTGGCTACCGCCTCAAAGAGCTTGGCTATGAAATTGAGCAGGGGAAGAACGGCGCACCGGAGATTAAGGGCTACACCCGGGAGTATCTGGAGGCATCCAGCCCGCGAAGCCAACAGATCAGAGCACATCTCGAAGAGCACGGATTAGGGGGAGCGGGGCCCGCCCAGATCGCGGCCCATCGGACGCGGGAGGCCAAGAGCCCGCTGACGGCTGAAGAAATGCACGAACGGCATCGCGAAGTCGCACAGACCTTCGGCAACCAAGCGCAACGTGTTGTGCAAGAAGCCCAGGCCCGAGGCGCGCAGGAGCATCACGGCAGCGAGGAGAGCGAAACGCGCGCGCGGGAGGCCGTCACCTATGCCCGAGACCGGAACATCGAGCGTGAGGCGGTGGTGGATGAGCGCCAGTTGATACGTGATGCGCTCCGGCGATCTATGGGTGAGTCCACCTTCCGGGAAGTCCGCGATAACCTTGAGCAGCGCATCCGGTCAGGTGAATTCATCGAAGTGGGCCGGGAGCGCGCCGAAGGTGCAGACCGAACCCTCACCACCCGCGAAATGCTTGACTACGAGCGCGACAACATCACCCGCATGAAGGCCGGGCAAGGAAGGCACGACCCGTTGGTTTCGGAACAAACCCGGCAGGAGTTGGCTGGTAAGTTCGATCACCTTTCCGACAGCCAGCGCCGGGCGGTCGAAGAAATCCTCAGCAGCCGAGATCAAGTGGTGGGGTTGGAAGGTGTCGCAGGAGCGGGCAAGACCACTTCCCTTTCCGCCATCCGGGAGGCCGCCGAGCGCCAGGGCTATCAAGTTGAAGGGTTAGCGCCGACTTCCCGCGCCGCCCACCAGCTTGAAGAAGCGGGCATCCATTCAGTTACCTTGCAGCGCCATCTCGCCGGATCGCACCGAGAGCACGGCGAGCGGCACCTGTACATTGTGGATGAATCGAGCCTCGCGAGCACGCGGCAAATCAACGAATTCGTGCACAGGTTGGAGGAACAGGACCGGGTAATCTTCGTGGGTGACACGCGCCAGCACCAGGGAGTGGAGGCCGGGCGACCGTTCCAGCAGCTTCAGGAAGCCGGAATGCACACGGCGCACCTTGACGAAATCATTCGCCAGAAAGACCCGGCATTGAAACAAGCCGTTGAGCAACTCGCCCACGGTCATGTGCACGAGGCGATTGACAATCTCAGGCAGCAGGGCCGTGTGCATGAAATCCCGAACCGGGAAGAACGCCTGGAGGCAATCGCCAAGGCTTATGCCGAGCGACCCGACGGGACACTGGTGGTATCCCCGGACAACCGATCCCGCCAGGAGATCAACGAGCGAATTCACCGCGAACTGCAATCAAGCGGACGAGTCGAAGAGCAGGAACACCGGTTGACCGTGCTGGTGCCGCGCCAGGAGATGACCGGGAGCCGACCGGCAGTGGGCCGCGCAATACGAACCCGGTGACATCGTGCGCTACACGCGAGGCAGCAAGCGGTGGGCGTCAAATCGGGAGAATACGTTCATGTCACCGGCGTTGACCGCGAACAGAACTTACTCACCGTCGAGCGGGAGAACGGCCAGCAGCTCACCTACGACCCGCACCGGCTGCACGGAGTGAGTGTTTACCGGGAAGCGGAACGCGACTTCTCAGCCGGTGACCGCGTGCAATTTACCGCGCCTTACCGGGACGAGCACATTGCCAACCGCCAACTCGGAACCGTCCAACAGATCGACGCGGAAGGAAATCTGCAAGTTCGGCTGGACTCCGGCCAGGATGTGCAATTCAACATCCGGGACACCCGCATCTCGACTACGGCTATGCCGTCACCAGCCACAGCAGCCAGGGAGCCACCGCCGACCGCGTGCTGGTGCACGTGGACACCGAGCAGGCCCACGACCAGCTTGTCAATTCACGGCTGGCGTATGTCTCCGTCTCGCGCGGGCGCTACGATGCGCAGATTTACACCAACGACGCGGAGAAATTGGGCGAAGAGTTGAGCCGCGACGTTTCGAAGCAATCCGCGTTGGACAGCGGGCATGAAGTTGACGACGGGAGGCCCACGCCAATGAAACCGCTGCCCGACAACCATCAGAGGAATCCCAACAACGTGGGCAAGGCCATGCCATAGATCGTTGAGGATGCTCTTGTTGTCGTATTACGGGGAGAGCCTTCGTCTACTCCGCCATCTCCACTTGGAGATTGAGCACCGGCAAGTGGGGGGCCAAGGCTCCAACGCCCCAGCATTGAAGAGCCTGCGCTCATTGCTGCTCATGCTTTGCATCCAAGCTTGCCCCTGTGTGAAATCACCCACTCCCTCATGGTCCCACAGAGAAATCCCCACAACCATTTCCCTCAATGGAGCGCTTCATCCGTGAAGCTGGCTTGTTTGGACGCTCAAGAAAACAATATCTCTAAGAATCTAAGGATTTCATTACAAAGCTGATGGTTGTTTACCACATGGACGTTATGTCATTTTATATATATACCTTAACATTCACGTAACGCACTATGGCCCTTTACGTGTTGATGGCCATCGCATTAGTAACCGCCGCGAGACTGGAGTTCCCAATGCGCGCTACCCTCCAAGGTTGACTTTTGTTCTCTTTCTTGCCCTCTCGGCCAATGCCCTCTGCCCAATCTTCCCCTTCGTTATCCCTTCCTTTCCCCGGCTGGCGGGCCAGTAGGCACCTCTGTAACCCTCGCGGGACCAGTTTCGGCGCCACCCAAGGTACCAGCAGTGTTACGTTCAATGGCGTGGTGGCAACTCCCACCAGTTGGAGTGACACGAGCATCAACGTTCCGGTACCTGCCAATGGAACCACCGGAAATGTGGTAGTCACGGTCGGCGGCTCCCCCAGCAATGGCGTGATCTTCGCCGTTGCCACATCCAACCTCACGCTGACGGGCAGCCTGAATACGGCACGCATGTTCCAGACATCAACAGTCCTGGATAACGGCAATGTCCTCATCGCCGGTGGCGTAGACGGCTTCAACTACGGGACCGTCCCTATCGCCGAACTTTATAACCCGGCAAGCGGGACTTTCACCACCACCGGTAGCCTCAATACCGGGCGCATCTCCAATACGGCAACGCTGCTCAATACAGGCAAGGTGCTGATAGTTGGCGGTGCAGACAGCAATTGGAATAATATCGGCACAGCGGAACTCTATGACCCCTTGGCTGGTACGTTCTCCTTGACCGGCAGCCTGAATACGCCCCGTGTTCCGACACGGCGACCCGGCTGATCAACGGCAAAGTGCTGATCGCAGGAGGCGTCAGCAGTAACGGCGATACCATTACCGGGCTTGCCGCGAATGCCGAAATCTACGATCCCGTGACCGGAGCTTTCTCGTCCATCGCCAGCCTCAACACACCGCGCGATACTCACAGGAACCTTGCTCAATAACGGCAAGGTTCTCATTGTTGGTGGCCTCGACGTGAACGGGAACGCTCTGGCCAGCGCAGAACTTTATGACCCAGTGGCCGGGACCTTCACCTATACGGGCAGCTTGAACACGGGCCGTGACGGACATACGGCGACGCTGCTGAAGATCCGAACGGTGCTTATTGCGGGCGGGTATGACACCTATGGGACTGCGCTCGCCAGCGCCGAGCTTTATGATCCTGCCACCGGCACTTTCACCTTCACCGGCAACCTGAATATTCCTCGCGACGATCGGGAGAAGCGGCGCTGTTGACTAATGGCATGGTGATGATTGCGGGGGGCCAGGATATTAACGGGAATTCGCTCGCTAGTGTGGAACTTTATGACCCCACTGCAGGGACTTTTTCGGTGACCGGCAAAATGAACTCGACGCGCCTTAGTCTCAGTGCCACCCTCCTGAATAACGGCCAAGTCCTTATCGCGGCGGGATTGGATTTTTGCCAAAATTCTCAGCAGCGCGGAACTGTACCAGCCGAGCTCCCTTGCACCACCGGGATTGTGTCCATCGCCCTCAACCCACAGAATCCCTCGATCGCAGTAGGCGACAGCCAGCAACTCGTGGCCACCGGAACATTTGGCGACAACAGCACCGAGACGCTCCAATCGGTCACGTGGAGCAGTTCAAATAATACTTTCGCCACTATCAGCAACGATGCGAGCAATTATGGCAACGATTCGGCTTTATCCCCCGGAACAGTGAATCTCAGTGCTTCTGCTGACTCCGTCTGCGGTTTGACGACACTTACGGTGGCCGCCCCGTCACCCGCAATTGCGAGCCTTTCGCCAGCTTTTGGGCCAGTCGGAACTTCGGAGCTGATCACCGGGACCAACTCGGTAACACACAAGGTAGTAGTACGGTCACTTTTAATGGGATAACTGTTGCCTCCTTTGGCAATTGGACCGATAGCGATTACCGTGCTGGTTCCGGTAGGCGACCACCGGTACTCGCAGTTACCGTTCATGGTGTGACCACGACGGGTCGCCTTCAGCGTTGCCTCTCTCGGTTTCACCACGGCTGGCAGCCTTAATACGGCACGCTCCGAGGCCAACGCAACCGTGTCTACAATGGCAACGTTTTAATCACTGGAGGTATCGATTTCTATTGGAATCCGACTGCCGGCGCCGAGCGGTACGACCCTGCAACCGGTTCGTTTTCGAGGGTACGTGGCTCCAGCTCGGTGGGAGCGGGACGGGAGGCGGAGGAATGTTGGGAATTGTCGCCACGCTTAGCTCAGGCATCGATTTGGGTGCAGGCAGCCCTCCTGCGGTTCCGGAGGCTGGAGCAGCGCGATATTGCTCCTAAACGGCCAGGTGCTGATCGCGGGAGGGCGAAGACAGCAAGTTTAACGCGCTGGCCAGCGCAGGATCTTCGACCCGGTAACAGGCAGATTGGGCGCTACCGGGAGTCTGAATACGGCACGGGACGGCCACACGGCTACCCTGCTTCCCACGACAAAGTGCTCATTACGGGAGGCCAGGATATTAACTACAATGTGCTTGCGAGCGCGGAAATCTACGATCCGACGACGGGAACCTTGAGTACTGCGGGGAAACATGAACGCTGCACGCGTGGGGCACACGGCCACTCGGCTTATGAATGGGAAGCTGCTTGTTGCAGGAGGTTGGGGTGGCTCCAGTGACCTGACCAGCGCTGAGCTTTACGACCCGGCGACAGGAAACTTTACGTCCACAGGGCTCACGCAGCTCGTGACACGTTTACGGCCACGCTGCTGAATAGTGGTAAAGTCCTGGTGGTAGGGAGTTATGGTGACCCCTCGGCCGATATCGAATTGTACGACCCCGCGTCCGGCACCTTTACGGTGATTGGAAGTACTGACGATCCCCGCCCGCTGTCGACTGTGACTCTGTTGAACAATGGCGACGCTCTAATTGCTGGTGGCGTCGACAGTAACTGGAGCGCCTTGGCCACCGCCGAACTCTATGATCCGCAGGCCGGTACATTTACGGCCACCACCAACCTGAACACCGCCCGTGAGGCGCCGTCGTCGGTGCTATTGGCTAACGGTCAGATCCTGATTGTGGGTCTGGTAGACGCGAACAACAACACTCTAACCAATCGGGAACTTATCAACCCGCAACGTTCACACCCGCGGGGCTGGTTTCGATCACAGTGAGCCCCCTGAATCCGAGCTTTATGCCGGCGCAGGCCAACAGTTTACGGCCACAGGGACTTTCAGTGACAACAGCACTGAAACCTTTTTATCCGTGACCTGGGCCTCTCTGAGAATAACGCCGCCGCTACGATCAGTAATGACTCAGGGAATCGCGTTATGCTTGGGGAGTGGGGGAGGGTTCGGCAACACTCACGGCCTGCGCCGGCGCCATCTGCGGCTCTTCAGTCCTCACCATATCCACAGTCGCGCCCCGCATCTAGGGGTTGTCACCGACCTCAGGCGCGGCAGGGACCACGGTGAGCATTTCCGGCTCTAATTTCGAGACGACTCAGGACAACACCGGTACCATCGTCGTTGCAACGGCGTTTCTGCAACTGTTGTCTCGTGGAGTGCGAATGCCATTGTTGTTCAGGTGCCCCAAGGGGCGACAACTGGAAATGTGGTGGTAACGGTATATGCCGCACCGAGCAACAGTGTGCCTTTAGCGGTCTAATGTAAGGACACCCAACATTACCGGCTTATCCCCGACGGCCAGCCCGGGCACGCCAGTCACCATTACCGGTACGAACTTCGGCGCGGACCCCGCGAGCGGTACCGTGACCTTTAACGGGGTGGCCTCTACACCCACACTTTAAACCGGCGAGCCGATTACTACTTCCGTGCCTCTCAATGCGACAAGCGGCAACGTGGTGGTTACAGTGCTCGGACTCACCAGCAACGCTGTGCCGTTCACCGTGCTTGGCGGGCCGGTCACCAACGTCCCATGGGCGCGAGCCGGTGGGGTGCCGCCGCCACGCTTCTGAATACCGGAATGGTGCTGATGGTCGGAGGTTACGATGCTGGGTACAATATTCTTCCCAGCGCTGAGCTTTTCGACCCGACGACAGGAGCGTTCGGGGTTACAGGCGACTTGAACACCGCCCATGTTTGGCACCGGCATCTGTGCTCGACAACGGGCAGGTACTGATCACGGCCGGCGTCAAAGGCCAGGGATACGGTACAGACCTTCCCCTCGCAGGCGCCGGGCTGTATGATCCAACCACCGGCGGGTTCACTCCACCAGCAACATGACCACGCCGCGTTACTCCCATACCGCTAGGTGCTAGTAACGGCAAGGTGCTGCTCGCGGAGGTATGGACAGCGGCTACAATGTGCTCTCCAGCGCCGAGCTGTTCGACCCTTCGACGGGAACGTTTATATCAACGGCACTAAACGCCGGGCGCTATGCGCGCTCGGCGACGTTGCTGAACAGTGGTAAAGTGCTCATCGCGGGAGGCTAGACAGCAGTGGCAACCTGCAGACCAGCGCGGAGCTATACGACCCAGCTTCCGGCACCTTCAGCCCTATGGTTCCCTGAGCATCGCGCGTACGAAGCGACAGCAACACTGCTAATTACAGGGAAGGTAATATTTGCAGGTGGTTGAACGCGGCCGGGCAGGTTTTGGCCAGTTCGGAGATCTATGACCCGGTGGCCGGGACGTTCACGCCAACCGCAACCATGGGCACTGCCGAGCAGGGACACGCCGCGGTCTTGCTCAACAATGGAACAATGCTGGTGGCGGGGGGATGGGACACCAACAATAACGCCTTGGCTACCACGGAGATTTACGACCCAGTGGCGGGGAACTTTTTCACTCACCGGAAGCTTGAACGCACCACGTGGCAGATGCCACCGCCACGTTGCTGGCCAATGGTCAGGTGCTGATTGCCGGGACATGAGCAGATATCCAATCTTCCTTCTTCAAGTGCGGAGCTCCTCCAGCCCGCTGTTTTTTGACGCCACCAGGCTTGGTGTCAATTACCCTTTCCCCCGTCAATCCGTCCGTCACTGCGGGCGTCAGCCAGCGCTTTGTTGCCACGGGAACTTTTGCAGACAACAGCACACAGACGTTGGCGTCGGCGACGTGGAGTTCTTCCGCAGGCGGAGTTGCCGCAGTCACGAGTGACGTGAGTAACTTTGGGGCAGGATTTGGCGTAACGCAGGGTTCTGCAACGGTGAGCGCATGCACGGGCACGATCTGCGGCTCGACAGTCCTCACGGTGGGCGCAC
The DNA here is from genome assembly GCA_963808085.1 of uncultured Acidobacteriota bacterium. Lineage (GTDB taxonomy): Bacteria > Acidobacteriota > Terriglobia > UBA7540 > UBA7540 > Bog-366. The sequence continues at coordinate 274,994 of CAWEFC010000010.1, read as the reverse complement.
AAGCCTCTTTGCCGCCCGAGATTCAAGGCGTGGCGCCGGGATCAGCGATGGTAGGTTCCTGGGTGGCGATTTCGGGAGCAAGCTTCGGCGCGACGCAAGGCAGCAGTACGGTCACATTCGGAGGCGTGGCGGCGAGCATCGTCGGGTGGAGCGATACGGCTATTTTTGCCAGCGTCCCGAATGGGTTAATATCGGGACAAAGCGTGCCCGTTATTGTTACCACCACAACCGGGACGAGCAACCCGGCAGATTTCCTGCCGGTGTCTACCCCCGCTCCATTCCAGGTTTCCCCACAAGAAGTGAGCATGTTGATAGGGCAGACGCGCACGGTCTCTGTGACCGACAGCAGCGGTAACGCCCTCACGGGGCTGGAGTGGTCCACCAGCAACCCCAGCGTAGCCAGCCTCTCGACTGACGATCCGCCCATCATTGCGGCAGTTGCGCCTGGAACGGCGGTGATCTATGTTCTGGGCGTGCCGATCCTGGTTACGGTCTATTCCGGGACCTCGCTTCCGCCAGGTACATCAATCTGGTCAATGCCCGTAAGCAGCTCGACATTGCCCCCGGTTGCCGTTCCCGCCGTTCCGAGTTCGACCGGCGCCGACCTACTGGTTCTGGATGACAAAGGATTACGGGCACTGGCGGCGGATGGCAATCCTGTGTGGAACGTTCCCATGACTCGTGGAAGCTCGACTCAGATTATTCCTGACTTTTCGGGCAGCGCGTTCATCGTCAATCCCAGCACCTACAATGAAGGGGGCAACCAGTATACCATCAACCTTTTGCAGTGGGCGAACCCGAGCACCCAGCAGGCAACGACCTTATACACGTTCTCGGGAAGCCCCGGCCCTGTCGTTCCCAGCCCCACGGGCGTCGTGTTCGTGCAAGATGGCCAGACGGTGAACGTGATTAATTCCTCGACGCAGCAAACCATCGCTACGGTCAGTATCCCTGACAATTCAACGCTAAATGGGGAATCTGCCGGACCCGGCAACTTTTCCGGCAATCTGATTGTGGCGGGCGATGGGAATGCGTACATTCCCTACAACTGCTAGTTCGTATCAGACCAGCCAGGGAAACGATTTCTGCAACAATGTGGCGATTTCCTATCAGGACGCGGGTTTGTCGTACACGGGCCGGCAACGGTGGTTCACCACGCCGTTGTACAAATTACGCCCAGCGGAACCGCAACCAAGACTCCGCTGGAGGATATCACTCTGAATACCACCTGCTTGTTCTGGAGCTTTTTGCAAAGCAGCCATTTTAGCTTCGTCGGTATAATCATTCGCACTTAACGGGCCGCTATTCGATGGGGCCGGTGACGGTGATCACCAATGCCGACAGTGGAGTGGGGGTATTCATCCCTTGGATGGCGCCTCCCGCCGATTACTACGTGGCCTTCTACTACAGCGGTGGGGTCTTTCATCAGTACTACAGTCCCGATCCCGTGACTTACGGTACGGACGCCATTTTGGTTACCCAGAACGCCGCAGGTTCGGCCACGCAGATCCCGATTCAGTATTTCACTCCCACGCTGCAGCGATCTGACGGAAGCTACATTGGGGCAGGAATCGGTGCTTACAATACGTGCTCGAATGGTGGTACAAGTGAGCAGAAAATCTTCGCTGCGGTGAATGTTGGGGGGACGGACGTCTACGGGGTGGGACCATGAGCTATCCCGCTTTTTAATAAAGGATCGCTTCGGGCTACACCCTGAGGATTGCTATCCCGATGGGGATCCCCCCCGGAGTTACACCTTTGTACGCCTTGTCGGATGGCAGCGTGGTCGTCAGCAGTTCTAGCCAGGTGCATGCCTGCCTACCCGTCGCTCAGCCAACTGGTACGTCGTACACTCTTATCGAGCGGCAATGTTGCCTCGCAAACTGCAGACCCCGTGCGCCACGCTTTCATGCAGGGACCGGGCAATGGTATGATCTGACCTGCCGGGGGAAATACAATTTCCAATTTCCTTGACTGGGCCTATTACAGTCAATCATCCTACGACAACAGCGCCGCGACGCATGGCGGCGCTCCCTCACCGAGCGGTGTGTATTCCCACAGCTTACAGAAGCTTTACAGACGCCAAATCGCGTTAATTGCAGTCTCTTTTCTATCTCCCGCTACGGGGTCACTCTATTGGGACCCGGTAAATCCATGCACTTACCTGGGCCCGCTGCCGCCGTCGGTCAATCCCGCGGGCGTCAGTTCGACAATCCCGTGATGTGCAACCTGTTTGTTGGAGATGTCATGAACATGGCGGCGACGTCATTCTTATGGCCTCAACGATCTGAGTACACGCCATCGCCGTTCCAAATGACGCCCGAGCCGGGAACATTCTCGATGCCGGATGAGCTCACGCCCCCCGAGAAATGGTTCGCGGGCAGAAGTGGGAGTATGTGGATTGACATTAAGGCGGTGGATTGGGTGAATCCAAATTATTACCAGCTAGCCAAGGAACCGCATCAGCCCCCGGGGGTCGGCGATGTAAGCGGTGGGATTGCCGTTGGCAGCCCGTGCTCGGGGAGCTTGCAGGATCCCGATGGCGCAGACTTCGCCCTCCCCGGCGACGTGGTCGCTACAAAGCAACACGTCGGAATTGTTGTCACTCCGGCAATACGGCGTCGGCTCCGATTGCGAATGTACCTGCCCCGTAGTTCTTCTGGGGTACGGTGATTCTGAACGACTTTGGCTTTGGCTTAGGGTTCCGTATAGTAGGGGGCTCAAAACTGAGTCCGTCGTGAAGCGCTTCCAGTGCTTTTAACTCACATGGAAGGGATGAAATTGAAGGTGCGGCCTTTGATTAAAGAGCCGTACCCTCGTGATCGTCCACTTAGGCATGCTTCGCAAAAGCGATGCGCATGGCCGAACCCGCGAGCGCTGTCGTATAGACGAAGGGAGTCGACTCGTGAACCGACAACTCGTCCTGAGGAGTGTGATGGCAGCGTCGATCCTTGCTGGATGGCAATGACTACTGTTCCCGGTCCTGCCAGGATACCTAGCGATACCTGTAGCTTGTGTTACCCGGAAATTTACCGGGTGGGATTTCCACTGGTTCCAACCGAGGATTTAACTCTCAAGAATGCGGGGCTCGGCCTCCTCGTCTTTCTGTTCAACAGCGTTGTTCTTGTGCCCTTTGCCGCTGCGCTCCTCTGCTCATTTCCTAAGGACCGACGCCTTAGTCGAACATGGGATATCGTTGTCCTTGCCGTAGGCCTGATAAGTTTGTTCGTTGGGGGATGCGCGATTTTGTTCCGAGCGGATAGTGAACGCCGACTTTGCCAGGATTGTTTTTTTTTCTCAACCTACGTCCCCATAATAATCGCGGGAGCAGGCGCTTCGCTTGGCTCATGTCTTCTGCTCAGGACCACGGCGGGATGACCCGGAACACGAGTCTCTGCTCCATCCTAATTAGCATATCGGAAAAGCGAGGAAGACTGGGACTTCCGTCTAGCGAGCAGGCCACCAGAGACGAGAATGTGAGCGAGACGTGCATCAACTTCTGGAGTCAATCAAACGTATAGCGATACTGTCACCCAAAGCAACTTGGATTATCGTTCACCTAGTCTGAATCCCTACGGTTGGGAGGAAGATGCAAGGGCCCGAAGGTGGTCGTGCTACTAACATTTCGTAGAGATCTCCCCTTAACCGACTTGAAGCGGTTACCTGGGCGAGCAGCGTACGAGGCATTTGCGTTGCCTAACGAGCGGCTTGCAACCTTGAATATCTTATGCCACCTAAAAGAACTGTCACGCGCGTCTCATAAGGGGGCTTAGCCATGTCGAAGACCATTCTGATCATCCTTCGGGCCAGCTTGATCGCGGGGCTGCTAACACTGTGGTTTCCCTACCTCCAGAACAGATGGCAGGAATTGCGTTACATTCCGTTCCCTGGCAGCCCCCAGCTTTGGCAAAGGCTGCTTGGTGAAGATATCAACCCGGACCTTGGCGAGGGGACTTTGAAGCACGCGTGGTTGCTCGGTCCTCTCTTTCTTTCCCTCAATGCAGTTACCTGGCTTCCTTTAATTATTCCCGTAGTGTATGTATTTCAAAAAAGGAGAAGGCGAAAGCGGGCGTTGGGGGCAATAGTGCTGCTTGCGGGGATCGCGAGCACTGTCGCAGGATCTTGGAAATATCTTCCCTTCGTTTTCTACACCAATTCGATGGGAGTCCATCTTAGCGAAAATTGCTTTGTCTTCTTTGCCCTTCTTCCCGCGATAACGTTGGGGCTGACCGGTGTACTGGAGGGTTATAGGATTCTCAAAACGCCTGACTGCCAGCCCTCGCTCCGGGTGCTTGCCGATTCACAGGGAACATGGGGACAGTATCCCTGACAATTCAACGCTAAATGGGGAATCTGCCGGACCCGGCAACTTTTCCGGCAATCTGATCGTGGCGGGCGATGGGAATGCGTACATTCCCTATACCTACTCGGATCAGACCAGCCAGGGAAACGATTTCTGCAACAATGTGGCGATTTCCTATCAGGACGCGGGTTTGTCGTACACGGGCCAAACGGTGGTTCACCACGCTGTTTTACAAATTACGCCCAGCGGAACCGCAACCAAGACTCCGCTGGAGGATATCACTCTGAATACCACCTGCTCGTTCTGGCTACCCTCGGATACCGATCCCAACAGTCTTTCGTCGGGATACGATTTGCACTTAACGGGCCGCTATTCGATGGGGCCGGTGACGGTCATCACCAATGCCGACAGTGGAGTGGGGGTATTCATCCCTTGGATGGCGCCTCCCGCCGATTACTACGTGGCCTTCTACTACAGCGGTGGGGTCTTTCATCAGTACTACAGTCCCGATCCCGTGACTTACGGTACGGACGCCATTTTGGTTACCCAGAACGCCGCAGGGTCGGTCACACCGATTCCGATTGAGACTTTTGCACCCTCTCTGCAGAGAAGCGACGGAAGCTACATTGGTGCGGGATTCGGCGCCTTCAACACGTGCTCGAATGGTGGTATGAGTGAGCAGAGCATCCTCGCTGCGGTGAATGTGGGCGGAACAGACCTAACAGGTGGCGCTGCCAGCTATCCTGTTTGGCAGCAGCGGATTGCTCCCGGCCCGCCACAGGATTGCTATCCCGATGGCATTGCGACCGCAGTTACACCTTTGTACACACTTTCCGATGGCAGCGTCGTCGTCACCAGTTCCAGCCAGTGTACACCAGGGACGTCGTGCAGCCAAACCCTCGGCACGTTGTACACCCTGACCCAAGCGGCAACGTCACCGACCAAACGGCGGACTCCGGTGCCACAATCTCGTGGGCGGCAGAGTCATACGCTGCTGCACAGGGGACGCTGTCGGACTCTGGAGAAGATCCGTTTTATATCGACCCAGGCAGTTATGCATCCCAAGTATCTGGTAATCCTTCGCACAACGGAGTCGCGATGCCTCTGTGTCCTTGCGAGGTGCAGTCCGACTCGACGACTACATCTAAGCTGGCTCCCCCATGGGTCGCGCCCAAGAGCCTTTGGGCCGGCGACCGAAGCCTCCGTTAGCAGACTACGCATCTCCTTGGAATCAAATCAGCGCGCCAATTTTGTTAGCTTCGACGTTGAACTTTCCTGTCCTATCCTCAAAGCTTGTGAACGAACGCTATCGCAGTTAGGCTTTGAGGTCCATCTACCGTGGTCTGGTCGGTGGGCTACCGAAATTTGCATTTGGACAATCAGGGGGAAGCTCCCATACCTATGTCCAGCTTATCGGCGATCCGGGTTTGAAACTTCGACAAACTGTGCTCAGGACCAACTCATTGTCATAATGTGGGTCAGAGTTTTGTACTTTCTGCTGCAACCGAAGCCGCTGCTCTCACAACTTCTGGCTCTGATGTTGTAATCCCGGTCCGCATCTCTTCGATCCAGGATTTTGAGTCCGCTATTACGACGAACGGTTATATAGATGGCGGCATCACCTTCTTCGCGACGGCGCGCAAATGGAACAGTCAGATGGGACGTATCTGTCGCTTCTCGCGCCGGGGCAAGGATCTGGGATATTACAATGTTTCTGCCCTTGATCTAAACCTACTTACCAATACGCAGCTTGGCCCGAACACGACAATCACCGTAAAGGCGTGCAATGCCGGGCTGCGTCCTATCAAGGGGGGAGGCAACTCGATTGCCCAATTAATTGCGAACCAGCTTAATAGGACTGTATCGCCTGGAAAGTGGGTATGTTCTTCAGTAACGATCCGACGGCGGCGGTGCCAACCAAGGCGAGCGGCACCCAGCCTCTTTAGATGCCCCCACTTGGAGGAAGCAGGGTTTCACCATGTCTTTTTAGACCGAATGAGCCCGAGCCGCAAAAGTGTGGAGGTTTTAATGAGGGTTTGCCAACATACTGCACGTGCCAAGCAACGAGGCTTCGATCCCCCCGGGGAAGGCCAGATTAAGGGATGTCCTGCGGCTAATCACTTGGCTGTTCTTTCAGGTTGTGTTTTGTTCGGGACACAGTTCTCACGCGACCGAACCCCCAATTGAGATTGTTCGTCGATTTTGTCTAATGGACATGGATGGAGCCCTCCTCTCTCCTGAAGGCATCAAGAACGTGGCCAGTTTCTTTGGTTCGCCCGTCCCATGGCGAGCAAATCGAGAAGTCGTGATTGTAGAAAACTACACCTTGTACGGCCCGAAGGCGGTCGGACAAACGACACTGGTCACAATAGAATACCGCGTGTGGGTAAATCGACCGTCTCTCCATTTTATCCGTGAGGAAGGCAGAGCTCCCGACGCCCCGGTTAAATATCGAGAGTCCTACAACTTTGCTCTCACAGACCAACAGAACGCCATGGGACAGCATGGTAAGATGACACTTCGACACGGCGACTTGGCGTGGCGCATTCAGGTCATTCCGTCGCGAGCACACGTCAGTGTGGCTGCCGCGATGAATTATCTGACCCAGAGGCTCGCGGACCCGGCAGTGGGCCGGAACGCAGACGTTGCAATCGCGGCCCTGAAAGGCTATCGGCTGGGGCGTCTGCACATCTCTTGGGACATTAGCCCTACGCCCTCAGCCGTAGTAACACAATTCTGCGACCTAGACGCCGCTGGCAAAAGGCTGACTCCCGACGGACGTCGAGAGGTGTCACGGTTGCTCATTCCCGAAAAGGCAGGCGGAGCCCCACCGACGGCCAGCGTCGTGCGCAAGAGTGTTATTGGTAATGCGTTTATCGAGGATGAAACCGCAGCCGTGTCATGGTCGAATACACTTGTCTTGGGAACTCGATTTGGCTAGCGGAGCTCTCGATCAGGGCATTGTCGCGGAACTACAGGAGCAATCTGAGTTCCGCCTCGTGCGTGCGGGCAGTCTCGGTAAATCCCTAGAGAGCGCCGGCGCCATAGCGGCGATTGCGCCTCAAGGGGGCTGGAAGATCCAGACCCACACCAACGAGCCGCATATAAGCGTCGAAACGGCCATGCGGTACATTACGAGCCTTCGTGATAAGACGACATCGCGCCGCGTCAGCCGCAATGCCGAGAAGACTTTGCTGATACTTCAAGAACTGAATGACAGGTAGAGATCTGCTAGGACACCTGGACTGCGCCACTGAGAAAAATGTGATGACATTTACCATCTTCCACTCCCTGTACGACTCTTAGGCTTGGCACAAGCATGATTTCACCCCCCGTTGGCTGGCTCACAGCGGCGCCCTTCGCGTGTGAACCAGTCCCATAAAGCAGGCCCATCCGGGCGGATCGCCATACTCATTTGAAACAGGCCGTCAGCTCGCACTTTCTGGGGCCAGCTTACGCAATCTCAATTCCCTTTTCTGGCACCGCTTTCTCGCGGGCACGGCGAGATGGGAAAGCCGCCTGCGCGCTGGCGGCACGGCGGGCTTCTGCTTTGTCCGTCCGCTGACGGCCACCCTCCGGGTTTGCGGTTCCCCCAAGAAACAAAACGAAGAGCGAAGTTTCTTGGCTCCCCCGCAAAAAGGCAGCCCTTGGCACTTGCGAGCAGGCCCCACTCGCCCTTTTCGTGCCCCGCGAGAAACGGGCGCAGAAAAGGAGAAAAAACAAATGATCGAGCAAATCAAACAGACCAATCGAGGTCAATTTAATGTTGAGGGTTCGTTGCAGGTTCGCACAGGGGATGCGCCGACCGGCGCAGAGAGAAAGCCTATGGTTTCGTGGGCAGCGCTCTTAGACGAGGCCGTGAAAAAGCCCGGCTTCATTCATGAAGCCTACAGCCGCTTTCACAACTACTCACTCGGAAATCAACTCTTGGCTTTGTTCCAGTGCTTTATGCGCGGAATCCAGCCGGGGCCGCTGGCCACCTTCCCGAAGTGGAAAGAGCTAGGCCGATTTGTGAAGAAGGGCCAGAAGGCGCTGACCCTATGTATGCCTCTGACCTGCAAGCGCACCAAGACGGTCAAGAAAGACGACGGCACCGACCAGGAAGAGGAATTTTCCTTTACCCATTTCACCTACAAGGCCCATTGGTTCGTTCTTGCGCAGACCGAAGGCACGGAATACCAGCCGCCCGCCATCCCGGAATGGAACGAAGAAAGAGCCCTTGCCGCGCTGGACATCCAGCGCGTACCGTTCGAGGACCTGGACGGCAACACCCAGGGCTACGCGAAGCGTGGCCGGAAGATCGCGGTCAGCCCGATTGCCGCTCTCCCGGTAAAAACCCTTTTCCATGAAGCCGGCCACGTCATGCTTGGCCACATTGACGAAGGCGACCTTGCGGACACCGAGCGCACACCACGGGATATCCGGGAAATGGAAGCCGAGGCCGTTTCCTTGCTGTGCTGTGAGTCCCTTGGCCTGCCAGGAGCGGAGTACAGCCGTGGTTACGTCCAATCATGGGGCCACGGCCAGACCTTCACCGAGCGGTCAGCCCAACGCATCTTCCGCGCCGCCGACCAAATCCTTCGCGCCGGCTACTCGCGCGAGTGATGCGAACCCAAAAACGGCGGCTGGCCAACCGGTGGTTGGCCAGCCGGCGTTCACGCGGAAGCACGGATGGTTTCCCGCGCGTCTAACTCTGTGCGCCATAGGCAGTGGTTTGTTCAGAGCGCTTGCAAAGCCCGCTTTGGACTTGACTTTTCGCTGGATTGTGGCATCATATATTTGAAGTTTGCTGGTCTCCGAGATCAGCTATTCCCTAACCGAGGGCTAGAGTATCGGTAGAGCGGGCCGCTTCGGCGGCCCCCTCGTTTTTTAGGGCCATATTTTGGCCAGCAGTTCTTTATCCCCAATCCGCTCCCTAGGGAAAATGGTAATGACCTCCCGCAGAGTTCCCACAACTTTGCAAATCATAACTCGCAACTGGGGCTCTTCATTCGACCCAAAGTTTCTCACGTAAGCTTCGGCTCCAGTTCCCAAGACCTGCCAGTTCCGACAGATGATATCTGGATTCCGTGCAATCTCGCAAGCCCACGACAATTCCTGTGTCCTTTGCGGGTCGAACCTGCCAGCGACGAATTGAATCCGCCCAGACCGGATTTGGTCAAGAGCAAGGCGCTTGTTCTTTGGTTCCGCGCCATATTTGGTTTTAAGTTGTATAAGGTGAATGAGTGTTTCTGGCAGGAAACGAACCCGATAGCCACGGGGATCATGATGGAGAGCCGCGCAAAGGTTTTGCTCATACCATTCGAGCAGTTCCCGAATGCTGTTAATGGGCAAGAGGTCTGGTGGCATTGGACAGGTGTATTCTGATTCCCCCACCAACAACGCTACCATACTCCGACTCGATGAAAACGGGCATTTGGTAGAATTAATTGACGGCTCCGCTGGGGCGCTCGTGAAGATGGAAAATTTGGAACGCATTCATTTCTTCGAGATCGATGAGGTGAAAGTATGACCGAAGACGCAAAGATTCGAAGGGTCCAACAGGGCTACCAGCCGCAGATACACGAATTCACGAAGGGCTATCGCCCCACGCAACCGGTGAACATGAACAATCTGAAAATTCCGAAGAACATAGGCGACGCAGCGGTCATGCCGCGAAACATCAGCAATTCCGTCCACCCCTTCATTGAACCCAAAAAGGAATAATCTGGACTGCAATTTTGCGAGTACAAAACCGGTACAACTTGAGCGTTCGAAGCGTGTTTTAGCGTGCTTTTTGGTTGCCAACCGTGCCGCTAAGTTATTGTATTGGAATGGTTGACCTTGCGCCCAAGGCAAGCGCGCTACCAGGCTGCGCCACGCCCCGAAATGGACACTCCCACCATTTTGCCAAGCTTGGGGACGGGTGTCCAGCAGCATTCGCGGAACTAAGCCCTTTGATCAAAATTGGCGGAGTACGGCGTCCGGCCTGCCCGAGCTGGTGCCGTCGCCGAAGGATCGACGCGCGAGCTTGCGCGGCCAGCCAGCCTCGACGCAGAAATGCTGATGGTGCGCGGGCGATTCAGCCCTTCAACAGTACCTCAGTACTCTTGGAAAATACTTGCCGTCATGGTACTTAAGAACCGCTGAGTCATGCCGGGGCTCAGTCGAAAAGTGGCGGAGCGGCATGTGGCACTACGAACATGGAAGTCCCATCCAATCTCGTCGCGGCTCGAAGTTTCGCGCGCAGTCTCAATATCCTGCTGAAGACTGTCCGCCTCTATGGAGTGGACCACGAACGCACCACCAGCCTTTTCGGAGTTGCGTGGGATGATCTGCGCGCGGCGCAAAAAGGCTCCGGCGAAGCGGGATTGCTCCTGGGAGTTTCCGGCGCCCAGGTTCTGCTGGATGGCGTCCCTCTGGAGAAGCGCCCCACCGACCGCAGCTTTGCCCACTTGCTCACCTCCGCCGGCCTGGCCAGCATCAATTTTTCTTCGCGCGCAAACGTCGATGATTTTTGGCAATTTGTACGGGCCTTCTCTTCCCACTCGTCCAAGGTCGGACCCTTGGCGGCGGAACTGAGTGCCGCTCTCGGCGGCGACAAGGGCGCAATTCGAGTGAACGAAGTGCGGTTTGTAGCCCAAGATGCGTCACTGGGCGATGCCGGCATGGCCGCGCTTCTCGCCGCCCGATCTCTGGGGGCAGATGGGCAGAGGCTGCAAGCTCTGCTTCAAAACCCTCAGCGGTTGCTGGAACTCATTGCCGCGGCAGAAGGCGCTCGCAGCCAACCCGCGGGTGCCGGCGGTAGCATTGGCGGATTTGGCGGGTCTGGTGGACCCGGAGTCCCCGGCGTCACGGCGGCGGCGATTGCGGCCGGTGCTCCACCACCGCAGGAGGATGATGTCTTCAAGGTTCTGCGATGGCTCGCCCAGCTTGGCCAGACGGCAGAGCATCCGGACTCCCCCGAGCAAATCGCCGCGGTCGAACGGGACCTCAGTCAATTGCCCCCGACCGGGCAGGCCGCGCTGGCGCAGGCGTTGATGAGTATGAGCTCGCAAAACGAGCCGCCCCGGCCCGACGACCCGCTGCTGGTCCAGCTCGCCGAACGAGTCGCGGTGCGGTTTGCGCTCGAGCGATACGATCGCGGCGACGTGAAAACCAACGCCGTCGTCGAACTGCTGGACCGGCTGAAGCGCGAGGTCGGCGCGCTTCGCGACATCCTCAGAGGGCACGAAGAAAAGATGGGGCAGGCCGGCATGGATGTGGAATCTCATGCCGACGTCCTGGACCGCCAGTTCTGGGCGCGCGTGCCGGACAAAGCCAAGCGGAAAATGCTCCTCTCCCCCGAAGCCTGGGCGGTGCCGCCGCGAAACATCCGCCAATTTGTAGAGGAGTTGTTGGAGAAGGAGGATGTCGCCTCCGCCCGCGCCATTCTGGATAACTACGCCCGGTGTGTGCACACGACCGACGTGGATGCCCGGCGCAAAGCCTCGGCGGGATTGGCGGAGATGGCCGATCTCTTCTCCCGGGCCAACCACTCCCTGCTCAAATCCAGCCTGCATCACATGGGCGAGGCCTTGAGCCTGGAGGGCAACCCGGACTTGCAGACGATGCTGGGGGCCTCCTTCGTGCGCTTCAGCCACGAAGCCGCGGCGCGCCGGCAATATCCCGCCGTCCATGAAGCGCTCCAGGCAATGGAGATTCTCGAGCAGCGACAGCCGGGCCTGGCACGGCTTCTTTGGCCCCGCATTAAAGTGGGCAATCCCCTGCCGGAATTCATCGATGAAGCCCTGCACGCTCCGAGTCTTCCGGAAGGCTTGGTCGATGTCCTGCGCCGGATGCCCCACGCCGCAGTCGACCAGGTCGCCAGCCGCGTCCAACGTTGCGCGCGTCGCGACGAGTGGGCACGCCTGCTGGAGATGGTCGAGGCGATCGGGCCGGGGGCGATTATCCATCTTCGTAGAATCCTCGAGACCCGCCCGGCGTCGGAAGCTACTTCCAAGGTGGCACTGCTCAGCCGGCTGGGGCCCCACGATCTGGAAGAAGTGCTGCCCCAGCGCCTCCGCGATTGGGACGCGCCAGCGCACGACCAGGTGGTCCGGCAGTTGGCCAACAGCCTGTCGCCGCAGCGGGGCAGGCTGCTGAATCAGGTCTATCACCTGCTTGACGCCACCGTTTTGCCCGAGGTCGTGGATGAAATGGGAATGTCGGGCGACCTGGGCTCCGCCTCGCGGCTACTGGGCATTGTGGAAAAGGGATCGGGGGGGCAGTCCGATTCCTACTTGGAAATCAAAGCCATTGAAGCTTTGGGCCGCCTTCGCGAAGCTAAAGCGGAAGTCCTGCTTCGCCCACTGGCTGAGGCCAAGGGATTCTGGCGTTGGAAGTATCCCCGCGAATTGCGGATTACGGCCGTGCAAGCCCTCAAGAAAATCGATCCCGACTGGACCCGGCAGTTCCTGCCCCAAAGCGGCTTGACCGCGGCGGACTTGAATCTGACCGCTCTCGATCCCGCGCCGGAGACGCCTTGGCTGCGCTCTCGGAGATACGCACGCCTGACCTTGCCCAGTCCACTGAATGGAGTGGTCAGCCCGGACCAGGGAAATTTTAAAGTTTCCGTGCAACAACTCAGCTTGGGCGGAGGCGTGGCTACTAGCCAGTGCCACCTCAAACCCGGCACCACCGTTCCCTTGACCGTCAAGTCTGGCATGGAGAGTATTCATGCCCGCGTCCTGGTTCGGGAAGCACGGCCGCAGGAGATGTCCTTCGAAGTGATCGAGATTGACCACGCCAATCGCAGCCGCTTGCGCCGCCCGCTTTCGCGCATCTACTCCAAGGAAAACTGAAAGTCCCGCGGAGCTTTGAATTGCCCTACGCGGCCGGTGCCGCATCCTTTTCCACAGACGCCCGCCTTCCTTCCGAGCGCGCTACAAAAGTGGCAGCAACCATGTCCCCCGTAACATTGACCACGGTGCGGCACATGTCGAGCACGCGATCGACGCCAACAACCATGGCAATTCCCTCCCCCGGCACCCCCACTGCTTCCAGCACCAGGATCAACACTTGGATGGCGCCGCTGGGCACGCCCGCGGCGCCCATGGCCATCAGGATCGCCGTCACCATCACCACGATCTGCGATGAGAGCGACAGATGAATTCCAAACACCTGGGCAATGAAGAGCACGGTGACGCCTTCGAAGAGCGCCGTTCCATTCATGCACATCGTCGCCCCGAGAGGCACGACAAAACCGCAGACTTCCCGCGGCAATCCGAGAGATTCCTCGCAAACCTCCAGCGTGGTGGGAAGCGTGGCGTTCGAGGAACTGGTGGAGAAAGCCGTCAAGATTGCCGTCCACGCGCGATGGAAGAAATTCCACGGCGACCAGCCCGTGAACACTTTGATCAGCGCCGGGTAAACGCCGAATTCGAAAATGGCCAACCCGGCAATCACGGTCAGGATGTACCAACCGAGGCGCGCGAGCAAATCCAATCCGAATCTCGCCGCAACGGTAAAGAGCAGAGCGAAGACCCCATACGGCGCGAGCTTCATCACGAGATCGATGATGACAATCATCACGTCGCCCAGCCCGCGCAAGGCATCGACCAGCGCCTTAGTGCGCTCCGGCGGCAGGAACGCCAACGCCACGCCGAACGCCAGGGAGAAGAAAATCACGCCCAGCATGTCACCCTGGGCGGCTGCTCCCAGCGGATTTCGCGGCACCACATTGACCAGCGTCTGGATTCCAAATTGGCCGCGCCCGAGGGCTTCCTTTGTCGGAGCTGAATCCTTTTGATATGTCGCCAGCAAGCGTTCACGGGCCTCCGGCGAAAGTCCCACACCTGGATGCACCAAATTAACGAGGGTTAGCCCCAACACGGCGGCAATCGACGTGACCATCAGAAAGAAGAGCATGGTCTTCAGGCCCACGCGGCCCAGCTTGCGCAAGTCGCCCAACCCGGCCACGCCCAGGCTCAATCGAGAAAAAACCAGTGGGATTACCACCATGATCAGAGCGCGCAGCCACATTTGTCCCAGTGGCTCGGTGCCGTAGCGGACGATGCTCGCGAGGGCCGCGGATTTTCCCCACGCCAGATTCGCCACTACTCCCGCCGTTGCGCCAAGAATCAATCCGGCGAGAATGTGACTGGTCTTCGGGCCTTTGCGCGGTTGGGATGGGGAGGGAGAAACCGGGGATTCAGTCATGAGCGGGAAGTTTCCTTGGAGATTGCAAACGTCGATTGTGCCGTGGCCATCCTGGCCATGATAGGGCACCGGCGGGACGCCCAAGCCACAGCGGGCAAGACTCCCACGCTACTTCGGTTCCGGTGCGGGAATCTGCACGATGACGCGGCAGGGAGCGTGGTGGCCCACATAGCGAACGATCCCTCCCAACAGCGTCTCAGTGATGGCGCGCGGATGGGGCTTGTGGTGGCCCATCACCAACAACTCCACGGCCTGTTCCTTGGCCACGCCCACAATCGCTTCACCCGCTTCCCGCGCGCGCAGGAGCTGGGTGGAAAGTTGCCGGGACAACTTCTCGGCCACGCGTTTAGCCTGCGCCAACACTTCCTTGCCCGCGTGGTCGAGGGTTTCCTCCTCGGCGTCGAGGGGAGTAGCGAGCGGAACCTCTACCACGTGCAGAGCCGTGAGGTCGGCGTCCATGCCTTGGGATAATTGGCACGCCAAGGTCACCAAGCTCTCGATTGAAGCTCCGTCACGGACTGCCACCATCACCTTGGGTTTAGCCATAGTAACCTCCGCTTTGAAAGTGGGCCGCAGAATATTCCGTCACGAAGCAATTTGCAAGGGCGGACTGAGATCGACGCGCATCTCGCTCCGGGCTTTTCCAGCCGCAACCGCTTCGTCCTCCACGGGGTCGCGGCGACATGAGTCGGTGGCGCGCGAAAGATGTGAACACAGTTGAAAACATCTCTGCACCTTCGTGTGGAAGCGGATACAATACGGAGCAATCGAGAATGAACCGGAGGAGCAAACGCCAATGGACATCCAGATACAAGGTGGTCGGGATCTGGCAAACCAATGGGTTGATGTGTCGATCAAAGGGGGCGCGGGCCAACTCATCGCTAACGTCACGACAGTTCTGGACGGTTTCTCAATCGGCGATGACGATCTGTCCCCGCCCATGGATTCGTACGAAAAGACCTGGAACCAAGTTGGCACTGGAGCACCTAACCAAGCGCATGAAGTCGTGGTGACGGCGGTCGATGATAAGGGCACTCGGGCGTCCGCATCAAAGACATGGCGGGATTAGGTCAGTCCCGCGCGTCGGGTTTTCTCGGGCTCTACATTCCACGCATCTCATAACTTGCTCCACGGAGATGGGCGGGTCCGATTTGCCCCGACGCTCCGTGGCACTTCCGCTGCCCGGTGCTATTTTCCCTCCTGCCGAGCCCCTTCCTCCAACACCACGGGCTGCAGGCCCGCCTCCTTCAGAGAACTGTTGAGCTTGGGCACTTCTTGATTTTTGACTTCTTCCCATTGCGCAAGAATCTTCTGCATTGCCGCGCGGTCGCGTTGGTAGGCCGTGTCGGCGTCGCCGGTGGGCGCGACATCAGCGCTTCCCACGGCCCGTCCGACGTTGTCGAGCGCGGTGTTCAAGGACCGGAGAGTTTTGATATCCGATGCAAAAACCTCCTCCTCTTCGAAGTGGGTTCCGCCGGGTGCGCTGCCGGCAAGCACCACGGTCTTACGATCGAGCTCTGCGATCTGGTCGGTGAGCGCCTTTCGATCGCCGGTCTTGGTGGCGAGCGACTGAAGTTGGCCGTGTAAGCGATTGGCTGTGGCCAGCGCCGCGCCAACTTGCCCTTGCGCCTCGCCGATTTGTTCGGCCATCTCAAACTGCTTCACCAGGTCGGCCTGCGAGGTCTTCACACGCGGGTCCATCTTGAGGATGAGCGGCTGGGTGTAACTCTTCCCGTTCACGGTCAGCTTCACCTGATACTCACCCGGCAGTGCCCACGGACCGGCGCCCATTCCGAACATCCTCATCATCGGATTGCCGCGGGGCACGCCGAGATAGCGAAGGTCCCAAACGAAACGATGCATGCCAGCCGCGAGAGCGAGGGCAACGGGTGGGTGAATCCAATAGGCTGGAATGTCCAACCGCTTGAGATCAACCTGGGGCTCTTTATCTTCGCTCGAATAGCGGCGTACGAGCCTGCCGCGAGAGTCCAGCACCTCGAGGCTGACCGGCCCGCTCGACGCCTGCTTCAGGTAGTAGTCGACGAATGCGCCGTCGGGAGGGTTCTCGCCCTGCGGCACATCAAAAGGCATGGGTGTCCCTTCGAAGCCGCCGGCACGAATACGATAGGCAACTTCCGGACGGAACAGGTACGCCTCTGAGCCAGCGGCCGCGTCGCTTGCTTGCCGCAGCGGCGTCAGGTCATCGAGGATCCAAAAGGACCGCCCGTGCGTGGCGATCACGAGGTCGTCCGCATGGATCACCAGATCGCGAACCGAGCAATTGGGCAGGTTCAATTGCAGCGGTTGCCATTCGTCGCCGTCATTGAACGAGACGAACACACCCGTTTCGGTGCCGGCGTAGAGCAGACCCTTACGCTCCGGATCTTCGCGCACCGCGTTCACGTAACTTCCCTCGGGGATGCCTTTCACAATCTCTTGCCAGAGCTTGCCGCCATCGTGAGTGCGGTAGATGTGGGGCCTAAGGTCTTCCAGGCGGTGGCGGTCGATGGCAGCGTAGACCGTGTTGCGGTCGTGGCGCGAGACCTCGAGCAGTCCGACCTTTGACCACGGCGTAAGGCCAGGCGGGGTCACGTTGCGCCACGTTTTCCCGTCGTCGCGCGTAACCTGGATAAGCCCGTCGTCTGTGCCCACCCAGATTTCGCCGGCCATCAGCGGCGACGGCGCAATGGTATAGATAACCCCCCGGCGCTTTCCCTTCCCCGCATTCACGTCCGCGGCCGTGACCGGATCGAGGTTGGGCGGCGCGCCGGGATCCTCTCGCGTCAAGTCCGGGCTCAGCACCTGCCACGTGTTGCCTGCATCCTTGGTGCGAAAGAGAATCTGGGTGCTGAAGTAAAGTTCGTGCGGGTCGCGCGGAGAGAACACCGTGGGCAGCGTCCAGGTGTGACGATAGTCACCGGGATGGGCAAGCGAGGGCGCGATGTCCTGAGTTTCGCCAGTCGCGAGGTTGTACTTGCCGACCGCCGCGCCAAACGATCCGCCGTAAAGGATGTCGGGATCGAGCGGATCGGGGGCAACATATTGGCTTTCGCCGCCCACTCCAATCGGCCGCCAGTCGCGAGAACTAATGGTGCCCGCGTGGCTACGGCTCTCGATACACAGCGAGCCGGAATCCTGTTGCGGCCCGCAGACCCAATAGGGGAAGTGCGTATCGGTGACGACGTGGTAGAACTGGGCGGTGGGCTGGTTATACCAGGAGGACCACGTTCGTGCTCCGTCCACACTGATCACCACGCCCTGGTCGCTTGCCAGGATCATGCGGGCGGGGTCCTCGGGAGAAATCCAGAGGCTATGGTAATCATCCCCGCCGGGCGCTCCCTTGACGGCGTCAAAGTTCTTGCCGCCGTCGGTGGACCGGTACGTGGAAGTGTTGCACACGTAGACCACGTCGGGGTGGGCAGGATCGGCGGTGATGCCGCCAAAATACCATCCGCGCCCCCAGATTCGCGCTTCAGAATCTGTCCGCTGCCAGTTGGCGCCCCCGTCGTCCGAACGGTAGACGCCGCCTTCCTTGGCGTCTACCAGAAGATAAATGCGGTCCGGCAAGGCGCGAGAAATGGAAATGCCCATTCGTCCCAGTCCCTCGGCGGGCAGCCCGTGTCCCGAAAGTTGCTGCCATGTGTCGCCGCCATCTGTCGACTTATAAAGCCCGCTCCCCTTGCCATAGGAAGGCGGATAAACGTCCCAGGGCGGCCGGCGCGTCTGCCACAACACGGCATACACGGTGCGGGCGTCGCGGGGATCGAGAGCCAAATCGATGGCGCCCGTGTTCTCGTCCTTAAAGAGCACTTTCTCCCAGCTTTGACCGCCGTTGGTGGAGCGAAAGACGCCGCGCTCGGAGTTCGCCCCGTAAGCATGCCCCAGAGCCGCCACCCATAGCCGATCGGGATTGTGAGGATCGACAACAATCTGGCCAACCTGGCGGCTGTCCTCGAGGCCGATTCGCGTCCAGGTCTTGCCGGCGTCCGTGGACCTGTACATGCCATTGCCGTAGGAAATGTCGTCGCGCATGTCCGCTTCGCCGGAGCCCACATAGATAATGTTCGGATCAGAAGGGGCGACGGCGATGGCTCCGATGGAAGCAATCGGTTCGGCGTCGAAGATCGGCTCCCAGGTTCGCCCGGCGTTGGTCGTCTTCCACACGCCTCCCCCGACCGCCCCGAAATAGAACACGTTGGGCTGGCCGGGAACGCCGGTGGCAGCGAGCGCCCGGCCGCCGCGAAAGGGTCCTATCAGACGCCAGCGCATTCCGGAGAATAGACCGGGATCGATCTCCTGGGCGTGGATTCGAGGCGGAGCAAACAACGCAAAAACCAACGTACCTGCCAATGCAGCGAGGCTGATCGCGAACATGCGCCGGATGCTAGTCAAGAAACGATACCTCCCAGAAAGTTAAAGGCGACCGAGTTAAGTTGGATTCGGAAGGGCAAAGTATACACCATCCTTTGCGTCCATCGTGCCTTACGAAAAGCAGCAGTTTTCTGCAAAAGGGTAGACATTCGGCAAATCCGGTTTGCTCTCGTAGCCCTGTTCGAGAGGTCCGCGGTTTTTCCCTGCCCGTAGCCGCGAACCTCCAAAACACGGCGCGCTACGCTTACTGACTCTAGCCTCCAACGTCGGTCCCATTGCTCCCTCTCCGGAGCGCCTAAAACCCTCAACCCCTTTTGTTTGCTATGACATTCAAGGTTCGCAGCGATAAGTGGCTTATTTTTCATGCACATTCAAGGTTCGGAGAGAATTTGCGCAATATCAATTTATATCTGATTTGTTTTCTATAACATTCTAGGATACCCCCCCAATTTGTTACCCCTTTTTTTTCGCCCTCTCGCCGTGGCGTTTGCCCTAACTTGCCTATTTTCAGAAGATTGCAGCCAGTGCCATTTTGTCGTTTTCAGCGCTAACATATTGTGTTTTCTATAACATTCAAGGTTCGCGAGGGCCAGCCGCTCGCGGCCCGTGGTGTTTTTCTAAATGCCCTAATTTCATGCATTTGGCTCAAAGGCACTGGCCCTCAACCGCTTCTCGACTCCGAGCTAATTCATTTTGTTTCATAAACATTCAAGGTTCGCGACAAATATTTCAGAGCTTGCCCGGATATCTCAACCGCTTTTTGGAACGTGGCCGGACAACTCCGCCGTTGTCGGCGGGGTGGTAAGAGCGGTCTCGAGGAAGCTGGTTGCTTAAAAAGCGGCAGCAAGCTGCCGCACTCTAAAGCTCCGCGGAGATTGCTTTGCCCGCATGGGCCGTATGTTGGGAGAGCTGAGCGCGATTTCTGTCGCGCATTCCTGCATCGACGGGCGCGCCTTCCGTCCCGCTGATTGGCAGCAAGTCTCTTTGCGGTCCTGTTTGGGTTTTTCATCAAGGACGTTGGAACCTCCATCCGCACGCGGCGAAGATGATTGCGGTCGAAAGCCATAACCCCCCTGCCGCGCCTCGCGGCGCAAGAGCAATAGCCGCAACTTTAGTTTACGCGTATAGTCTATAAATGTCAAGTGATTTATGTACGATATGAGTAATATTGTCCGATAAATATTGAGGGGTAGAGTAACCGGCACTCGACGGCGCAGCTCCAGCACCGAGGCAGTGTTGTGGGCGTGACTCTCTCGCAATTGAGACTGCGGGTGAGGCGGGTCTTGTGGCGCAAGGCCACGCGGCGAGCTGCGCGATATTTCGCACGCGAGCGCGCAAGCAAGGCCATCATTTTATTGGCATTACGTTCGCCGGATGCAGGGAACGAAGTCAAAGCTGAGTGCCATCATACAGATAAAGCTGCAGTCGAAATTGAGTATGACTAGTTGCAAGCAAGTTGCAAGAAGCTTAGGGCTGGTTGGACCAGGCGCCATGCTCCAAAAACCTGAGGTCCGGTTGGGTCCATCCAAATCCTTAAGATACGGCCGCGACCTTCTGACGCGGTAGAGAAGAATACCAATGAGCCAATCCTTTCATCCGGCAACATTTATCATCAAAAGGGTGGCAAGTTGCCTCGCGGCGATATTCCTATTTGCTTGCGCGGCATGTTGGGCTGGCCAAGGTGGTACCCTCACGGGCACCGTGGCAGACCCCAGCGGCGCGGTGGTTCCCGGCGCAACGGTCATCATTTCCAACCGAGAATCGGGACTTCACCAGACTCTTTCCACGAATTCGGAAGGGGTATTCACTTCTTCCGATCTACCCGCAGGTAGTTACCAGATCGAAATCCGTCAATCGGGATTTGGCCCGCTTGTTGAGACGGGGCTCATTGTGGAAACCGGCCAGACCGTCACACTCAACTTGAAGCTGGAAATAAGCCACGAGGCCACCGCAGTAACCGTGACTGAATCGAGTCTGCACCTCGAAACCACCGACACGGCGCTGGGCGACACGATTGTGGCGACCAAGATCTCGTCAGTTCCGTTGAACGGGCGCAGTTTTACCGACATGCTCGCCCTTCAGGCCGGCGTGGTTCCCATCAGCTCGCGGCAGGCCAACGCCGTGGTCATGTCAGGCTGCACCAGCACGCCTCCCTCCGGAGATCTCAATCCCGGCAACCTCTCCATCAATGGACAGCGAGAAACCAGCAATGGTTTTGTCCTCAATGGCAGCATTGTCGAAGAAGACTTCAACATGGGAGCCGCACTCATTCCCAATCTCGATTCTATCGAGGATTTCCGCGTGCTGACGGGCAATTTTGATGCTCAGTACGGCAATTACAGCGGCGGGCAGGTGGTGGTCTCGACCAAGTCGGGAACGAACGACCTGCACGGCAGCGGTTTCGAGTTTCTGCGCAATACCGACCTCGACGCGCGCAACCCCTTCGACAGCCCCGACCGCGCGAAGTACGATCAAAACCAGTTTGGCGGCACTTTGGGGGGCGCGCTCAAGCGGGACCAGACGTTCTTCTTCGCCGACTACCAGGGCACGCGCATCAACCAGGGCGTCGAAACCGGATTGATTTCCGTTCCCTCGCTGGACGAGCGCGCCGGCGATTTGACGGGAATCGCCGGCTTACTGAAAGGCAACGTCAATGGCGAATCATGGGCCGATCGCCTATCGCAGAGTTTGGGTTACCCGGTGTCGGCAGGTGAGCCCTACTACTTTTCTGGGTGCGAAAACCGCGGGCAATGCGTCTTGCCCAGCGCGAATATTCCCCTCAGCGCCTGGTCGGGACCTGCTAAAACGCTGATTGGCGCCATCCCTCTGCCCAATCAGAGAGCGAATGGTTTTTCCACGTCGGCGTTTGACGAATCCCTTCGCGATGACAAGGCCGCGGCGCGAATCGATGCTCACAAGGGGCGTGAATCCGCCACTGCCTACTACTTCTTTGACGGCTACGCGCTGAATAATCCCTACCCGACGGCGCAGGGCGGAGCCAGTGTTCCCGGCTTCAATGCCATCACGCTCGGACGCTCGCAGCTCGCGAGTTTGGGGCTGACTACGATTTTGAGCGGCGACACGGTGAACGAATTTCACCTGAGCTACCTCCGCGATGCCAACAACGTGGGCCGGCCCCAGGGAGGAGTGGGCCCGAGCCTTGCGTCCCAGGGGTTCGTTGATAGCGCGGGGAATCCGTCCATTTACGCCTTGGCGCCGAAGATTGAGGGCATTGAAAATGTCTCGTTCAACGACTTCACCCTCGGCGTGGACACCACAGGACTCGTGGAAGCCAACAACACTTTTCAGTTGTCTGACAACTTCTCGAAGGTCATGGGGGCGCACACCTTTAAAGCAGGGGCGGGATTCCATCTCGACCAGGTCAATATCAACCCCGATGCCACCTTCAACGGCGCGTTCTCCTTCACGGGCGCGGAGACGGGCTCCGATTTTGCCGACTTTCTCTTGGGGGCGCCCAGCAGCTACGCGCAAGGGGACTCCTTGGCTTTCTATCTTCGCAATCGGTACGTCGGACTTTACGCACAGGACAGTTGGCGCGTGCGGCCGGATTTGACCCTGAACTACGGTTTAAGGTGGGATGTGCTCCCTCCGTGGCGGGAGAAGTACAACCAACTTCAGACCCTGGTCCTGGGAGAACAGTCGCGCGTATATCCGGGAGCACCGCAGGGTCTGGTGTTTCCCGGCGATCCTGGGATTCCGTCCACCTTGGCGCCCACCCGGTACACGGATTTTGCTCCGCGCATTGGCGCAGCGTATTCACCGGACTTCGGTTCGGGATGGTTGGCAAAGGTCCTGGGAGGCGCCGGGGCGAGTGGGTTGCGCGCCGGTTTCGGACTTTTTGGCACAGCGTTCGAGGGGCTCTCCGCCGGCATCATGAGCGCCAACCCTCCTTATGGCTATGACTACACCAGTCTGGCGCCGCCGCTGTTTTCCGATCCGTTCGTCACGGCCGCTAGCGGACAAAGTCTAGGGCAGCGGTTTCCGGAGCCTATTCCCAGCTTCGGCGCCTCGGCTGCCAAACCCAACCCGAACGTGGCTTGGTCCACTTATTTGCCCATTACCGGTGTCCCGTCGTTTTATTACCGGAATGTTCCTCCGTACACGGCTAGCTACACGTTTTCGTATGAGCGCCAGGTCACTCCCAATACGCTGCTCAGCGTTACCTATGCCGGATCGCAAGCCCATCACCTGCTGGTTCTGATTTCTGCCAATCCGGGCAATGCGGCGGAGTGTTTGAGCGTGAGCCAGCCGGGCCAGGTGCAGCCGGGCACAGCCACGTGCGGCCCGTTTGGCGAAGGCGGCACTTACACCCTAGGCTCCGGGCGGGTGGTGCAGGGGACACGCGGCCCGTTTAGTTCGCAGTTCGACGCCATCACTTATCAGAAGACCATCGGCAACTCGAATTACAACGCGCTCGAAATTGACCTGCGCCACCACAGCGGGCCCGTGGAGCTGCTGGCGGGCTACACTTACGGCAAGTCGCTCGACCAGTCGTCGAGCCTGGCGGAAGCCGTAAACCCCCTTAATCCCGGCCTCAGCAAAGCCCTATCGGCGTTCGATATGCGTCAGAGTTTTGTGGTGAGTTACAAATACAGCCTGCCGATTGGGCACTTGGTTCACCGCCAGAATCGCCTGACAGAGGATTGGAGCTTGACTGGAGTCACACGCTTTAGCACCGGTTTTCCGGTGACACTTTACAACAACAATGACACTTCCCTGCTGGGAACGATCCCCAATGGCATCAACAACAACGGCGTGGACACACCGGAGGTCGCGCCGGGCCGTTTGGAGGTCAACACCAATCCGCGCAACGGGAGACCCGCCTTTAACGCCTCGCTCTTCAGCCTGCCCGCCCTCGGACAACTCGGCACCGCCGCCCCGCGCTATTTCTATGGCCCCGGAATCGACAACTTCGACCTGGCATTGCTGAAGGACCTTCACCTCACCGAATCGAAGTGGTTCCAATTCCGCCTGGAAGCCTTCAACGCCCCCAATCACGCCCAGTTTTACGGAGCCGCCGCCGTCAATGGCAACATAAGTAGCCCAACGTTCGGCGAAGTCGTGAGCGCCGACGCCCCCCGCCTGGTCCAGATCGCCGCCAAGTTCTATTTTTGAGCCGGCATCGCGCGGTGGGGCTGCGTGGACCTCGACGCGTCGCACCATGCGGCTGCAAACATTCATCAGGAGAGCGACCCACGGGGAAATATCGAGCGGGCGAGGCGAGGAAAAGCCGCAAGGCTGGAGAGCGAGCCTGGCGCTACGTTTTGCTCGGGGTGCGGCGCCGGAACTTCGAAGGAATAGGATACAATGGCGGTTTGCGCCCAGCGCCGGCAGCGTCTTCGCCGTTGAAGTTTCAGAAAGCAGCATGCACATTCCCGATGGATATCTCAGCCCGTCGACTTGCGCGGTTCTCTATGCAGCCGCCGCGCCCTTCTGGTATACCGCCTTGCGACGGGTGAAAAAGAGCCTCACGACGCGGCTGGTACCCCTGTTGTCAGTGATGGCGGCGCTTTCCTTTGTCATTATGATGTTCAACCTGCCTCTGCCCGGCGGCACCACGGGGCACGCGGTGGGCGTGGGAATTTCAACCATCATCCTGGGACCTTGGGCCTCGATTCTCGCCATCTCCATTGCGCTGGCGATCCAAGCCGTTTTCTTTGGCGACGGGGGCATCACGACGCTCGGAGCCAACTGCTTCAACATGGCGATTGTGGGATCGCTTGTGGCCTACGCGGTTTATCGGCTGGCGGCGGGGCGCGTGGCCCTTACCTCTTCGCGAAGGGTCGTGGCCGCGGCGTTGGCGGGCTACACGGCCATCAATGCCTCGGCGCTTTGCGCGGCGGTGGAATTCGGGATTCAACCGCTCTTCTTCAAGGACCCGAGCGGAGCCCCGCTTTACGCTCCCTACCCGCTAAGCATCGCCATTCCCGCCATGATGATCGGCCACCTGACATTTGCCGGCCTCGCGGAACTCGTCCTCGCCGGGGGCGTGGTGGCTTACTTCCAGCGCACCAACCCTGGGCTATTGAAGCTCACTGCGCCGGCCAACTTAGAGGCAGAGCCGCAGATTGCAGGCGGTGAAAGCCCCAGCATGTGGCGAACGGTTCGCCCGCTGTGGATTGCGCTGGCACTGCTCATGGTGCTGACGCCGCTGGGGATTTTGGCCGCGGGAACCGCCTGGGGCGAGTGGAGCGCGAGGGATTTTTCGAGTCTCCAAGCCCGAGAGAAAATGGCCGCGGCCTCGCGGAACGCAGACCCGCCCGTCCAACCTCCTCGAGGCTTGGAGCGTCTCTCATCATTGTGGACCGCGCCGTTCCCGCAGTATGCGCCATCGTTCGTGCGGCGGCCGGCGGTGGGCTACGCGCTCTCCGCCATGTTCGGTTCCGGCGCCATCATTCTCGTGTCGCTCGCTGCTGGCTCGCTGTCGACAAGGGGGAAGAGCAAGAACTAGGTGTCAGGTGCCAGGTGTCAGGCCACGCAAGCGCGGTGCTGGGTTTTGCTCGTCACTCGCCACTTGTCACTGCATTTATGAACTTTCTTGAACGCACTCTCGCGAGTTTTCTAAATGCCATGGACCATGCGCTTCGGGCCGAAGCTTTGGCCACGGCGCGCGGTCTGCTTCAAAACCTTGACCCTCGCGTCAAGGTGGTCGGCATCCTCGCGCTGATTATTGCCGCGGCAACCGCTCACAAGCTCTGGGTAATTGGCGCGGTCTTTCTGGTCGCTCTCTTGCTCGCTTTTTCCTCCCGCGTGTCACCACTACTCCTGGCCAAACGGGTATGGATTCCGGTGCTTCTTTTCACCGGCATCATCGCTCTGCCCGCGCCGTTCGTGATCCCAGGCCGGGTCGTCTGGCGGCTGCCGGGCTTGGGTTGGCCGCTGACTGCGCAAGGAGTGTTGAGTGCGGAATACCTGGTGACCCGAGTTGAAACGGCGGCGACACTCTCAGTGTTGCTGATCCTCTCCACGCCGTGGACACACGTTTTGAAGGCGCTGCGGGTGCTGCGGGTTCCGGTGGTGGTGGTCGTGATCCTGGGCATGGCCTACCGCTATATTTTCCTGCTGCTCGAGAGCGCTCGCGATATGCTGGAATCGCGCCGCAGCCGCATGGTGGGCGCGCTGAATGGCCCTGATCGCCGCCGCCTGGCTGCATCAAGCGTGGGAGTCTTGATGTCGAAGACGCTGCAACTCTCGGGCGATGTATACAGCGCCATGCTGGCCCGTGGATTCCGCGGCGAGGTGGCCATGCTCGATGACTTCCACACCGCCGCCGTCGACTGGATCGTTTTGGGTTTGATTGCGGCCATCGCAGCCGCCGCAATCTATTACGGCAGATGATTGCCCATGCTATTTTGGATATTGCGTTTTGGATCGTGGGGCCGAACGGCGTTCGGCCTCGATGTGGGCGCCGATCACCCCGAGAGTCCATAATCGAAAATCGAAAACTCTATGCCTGTTCCGGTCTTTGACGTTCGTGAGGTCACCTTTCGCTACCAACAGGTGGCGGCGCTCGACAACCTGAGCCTTACCATTCCGTCCGGCAAGCGCATAGCGCTGATGGGGGCGAATGGCTCCGGCAAGTCCACTTTGCTCCGGCTGCTGGATGGATTGGCCTTTCCGCAAAAGGGCGAGGTCGTGTTCTGCGGCGAGCCCCTTACTGAATTGCGCCTGCAGAATCCCGATATCGCTTATCCGTTCCGGCGGCGCGTGGGCCTGGTGTTTCAGAACCCCGACGTCCAACTTTTTTCCCCCACCGTTTTCGATGAAGTTGCCTTTGGACCGTTGCAGCTTCAGTGGCCCAAGGAAAAAGTTCGTGCGGCCGTGGAGCAAATGCTCGAGGTAATGAAGATTACTCACCTCCGGGAGCGCTCGCCCCATCACCTTTCCACCGGAGAGAAGAAGCGCGTTACGCTGGCCTCCGTGTTGGTGCTTGATCCCGAGGTGCTGCTGCTCGACGAACCCACCGCGGCCCTGGATCCCAAGAGTGCGAGCCAAATGATCGATTTTCTGGTCGGGTTACATGGGGGATCGAAGACCGTGGTCACCACCACACACGACCTCGACATCGTGGAAGACATCGCCGATGAATGCTTTGTTTTTCAGTCGGGCCGCGTTGTGGCGGCGGGAACGCCCACGGAAATCCTGCACCAAACACCATTGCTCGAACAGACCAATCTCATCCATGCCCATCGACACATCCACGCCACAGGAGAAACGCATTCGCACCCACACCTCCACGGGCACAAACATTGACAGTTTGATTCCTCGATGACAGGCGAGAGGGAACTGTGCCGGTTCGGCGTTCAGGATTGGGATATGTCCCGCGGGCCTGAATTTGCCGCGATGACCACGAGCGTGGCATCATCGTGAAACTGTCCTTCGCAGAAATCGCTGGCTTCGCGCAACAGGAGCTGAGTCAAATCTTGCGCGGAAAGCCTCCGGTGCTTGGTCCCGACTGCCGCCACGCGCTCTTCTCCGAATTCCTCACCCGCGGGCGAAAAAGCTTCCGTAATTCCATCGGTGAAGAGCAGAAGGCGGTCACACGGAGCGACGCTCACTGTCGCGTCGACGTATGCGGCGTTTTCGAACATGCCAAGCACAAGACCTCCTGCCGGCAACCTGCAGATGGAACCTGTCTCATTGATCAGCAAGGGCGGGACATGCCCGGCATTACAGAATTCGAACCGGCGCGCGGCGGCGTCGAGAACACCG
Organism: uncultured Acidobacteriota bacterium; assembly: GCA_963808085.1. GTDB lineage: Bacteria > Acidobacteriota > Terriglobia > UBA7540 > UBA7540 > Bog-366. The sequence goes on along the minus strand of CAWEFC010000010.1, from coordinate 247,408 downwards.
TAGAAGAACGTTACGAACTTGCCCTCGGCAATGTTGCTGCAAAGCACGGCGTTCACCCGGTCGCAGAGCCACGCGGGCGACGGGGCGTCCTGGGCAAAGGCATGAACGGCGGCCTGCAGATTCGCCATCAGCAATGCGGCCGAGACACCCTTACCCACGACGTCGGCAATGCAGACTCCCCGGCGGGTTGGGGAGAGCGCGAGCACGTCATAGTAGTCGCCCCCTACGACGCGCGCGGGCTGCCACGCCCCGGCGATTTCGAATCCCTCAACCTGTGGGATGTTCTTGGGCAACAGTGCCCGCTGGATTTCCAAAGCGCGCTGCAAATCCTGATCCTGCGTTTCAAGCTGGGCGGTGTGGGTCTTGATGGCGTCCTGGAGTTCAACATTGCGCCGCTCGAGGCGATACTTGGTTTTGTCGTATTGAAAATTGAGAACGCCGAAGATGAAGGTTATGAGACAAGGGAAATTCCAACCCGTTTTGAGCAAGTGCGAAAGTGACTGGGGAGTGGGTGGTGCGAGCCACCAGACAACCACGCTCGAAATGATATAGACAGGAAGAATAAGGATGACGAGTAGGACGAGAAAACTCGGCCAGTTATATGAGAATGGGCGCTTCAAGAACAGCCGATAGCTGAGGCGCAAGGCAGGCGTCAGCAGGTTGCCGATACAGAGCGAGTAGACAATGATGGTCCAGGGATTGATGCGCTCGTGGTTTGCCCAGAATACCCCGCCCACCACGACGGCCATGAATACGTAGAGTTGCTGGCGGCGGAAGAGTTCGACGACGGACGGGGGAAAAGCTTTCATGCTAAATGGCAGGCCGGTCCAGCAAGTCGACCGCTGAATCAGCTCGCCGCGCCTCCTGACGCAGGTGCACCCGCAGGGCAAACAGCGCGGTCAGGGTAGCAGATCACGAGCCGCGCTACAATCAAGGGTTCGACATCGCAGGGCCAATTCCTAAGCAGGATGAAGGGCCATGACGGCATTTTTCTTCCGCCGAGCTGAGATAGCGATAAATTGTCGTTTTTCACGGCGATTTCTAAAGAAATCCGACAATTCTCCTGAGCAATCTTGCGAAAATGTAAATATAATCTCCATCATGCCGCCACCTCCGCCCGGGCGCACCCGAGGGCAAGCCAAGAAGCGGCGACCCAGCGAACGTGAGGAGGAAAGATCATGGAAAACGATGGCCTGACCATTCTGGACAAGCGCACCAACACAACTTATGAGGTTCCTTTTCACGAAGGCACCATTCGCGCCATGGATTTGCGGAAAATCAAGACCAGCCCGGACGATTTCGGTTTGATGACCTACGATCCCGCGTTCATGAATACGGCCTCGTGCCACAGCGCCATCACCTTCATCGACGGGGACAAAGGAATTCTGCGCTATCGCGGCTATCCGATTGAGCAACTGGCGGAGAGATGCACGTTCCTCGAGATCGCCTATCTGCTGTTAAACGGCGAGCTTCCCACGGCGCCGCAATTGAAAGATTGGATCAACAACATCACGTACCACACCATGCTGCACGAATCGACCAAGCATTTTCTGGAAGGCTTTCGTTACGACGCGCATCCGATGGCTATGTTCATCAGCACGGTGGCGGCGCTCGCCACTATCTATCCCGAGGCCCGCAATGTGCACGATCCCGACTCGCGCCGGCTCCAGATCTATCGGCTGATCGGCAAGGTTCCCACGATCGCGGCTTACACTTTCCGCCACGGCCTGGGATATCCGTACGTTTACCCCGACAACGACTTGAGCTACACGGAAAACTTCATGAACATGTTGTGGAGAATGGCCGAGCCGAAATACCACGCGAACAAGGTGTTGGCGCGCGCGCTCGACATCCTCTTTATTCTGCACGCCGACCACGAGCAAAATTGCAGCGCCAATGTCATGCGCTCGGTGGGAAGCTCGCAGGCAGATCCCTTTGTGGCCACGGCGGCGGCGGCCGCGGCGCTCTCCGGTCCGCTGCATGGCGGCGCGAATGAAGAAGTCTTGAAGATGCTCGACGAAATCGGCTCGAAGAACAATATCCCTTCCTACATCGCTGCCATCAAGGCGGGCAAGGGCAAGCTGATGGGATTCGGCCACCGCGTCTACAAGAACTACGACCCGCGGGCCCAGATCATCAAGAAAGCCGCCGAGCAGGTTTTTGAAATCACCGGCAAGAACCCCAAACTCGAAATCGCGCTGGAGCTCGAGCGTATCGCGCTGGAAGACGAGTACTTTATTAAGCGCAAGCTCTATCCCAACGTGGATTTCTATTCCGGCATCATCTACCAGGCCATGGGATTCAAGCCGGAAATGTTTACGGTGTTGTTCGCGATTCCGCGCACAGCCGGGTGGCTGGCGCAATGGGACGAACTGGTAAGGGACCCAGAGCAGAAAATCGCGCGCCCGCGCCAGATTTATACCGGCTACGATCAGCGCGAAGTTGTGCCCCTGCAACAGCGGGGCGTGCTGAGTGCCGGAGGCATCCAGCTTTAGATGGAAGTCATCAGTGGTCAGTTTTCAGTTGTCAGTAAATGCGACCGCACCCGAAGGGAGTCGTGAGTGAACGTGGCAACACCCAAAGGGATCTGCTAAATACTGATAACTGATGGCTGACAACGTTTTTCAATACTTCACATCCGTAAGCCGCCCGGTAGTTTCGCCCCGCAGCCAGACGTAGATCGGCGCATGCGGCGAGGGCGGCGGCCACGGCAACTCCACCTTTAAAGTTTGTTCTTGGGTGTTGCTTCCGGGCACAGGTGTGGGAATGCCTTGCACGGGATATCCCGTCTTACCATCCCAGCCCGTTTTCTCGATGATCTGAAGATCGATTCCCGTAAGGATTCCAGAGTAAAGGGTGGATTCGAGCTTGTCGTCTGTCAGCGCAAACTTCTCAATGCGCGGCAGACGGATCAGGCGGCCCAGTGTGGTTGGGTCGGAGCTCCCGGCACTTTCCGTCGTGATGATCGCGGCCAACTGGCATCCGGACTGGCCGACGACGCCAGGATCAACGGAGAGAAACAACCCATCCTCCCCGGCGAAATCCAATTGCGCGCCTGCGGTCCTGTCTCCCGGATGCAGGACCACTGGGGTTTTAAGGAAGCCATCGTTGGTGCATATCAAACTCAGGGTGGGGTGCGCGTCGCTGTTGTGGATCAGCAGCGAAAAGCTGACAGGCGCGCCCGCCGGAATTTCCCCTTCGCTCAGAATTACATCAGGCTGCTGTGCGAGCGACATGCTTACGCCGGCGATCTTGGGTCGAGGGCCTGCCACTTGCAGCGCCTGGGAAAAAAGAACTGGAGTTTGGATATTCTCGACGGAAACGGTCGCGGCCAGCAACTCTCCCCGATGAGCTTCCGCTTGAAGCTTGACGGTCGCTTTGCGGTCCTTCAAATCGTGCGCATCAGACTTCACGGGTGCAAGATCCCACGCGGCATGTGGACTGATGATGTGCGTGATCCGTTCGAGTCGCGTCCCCCGCAAAATCACCGTTTGCTGCGTCTCGCCCAGGTTCGCGCGCAGAGGCAAGTCATCGATTGTGGGATTCGGGGGATGAATCACCAGCGCGACGTCGTGCGTGGAACCATTGGTTTGGGTCAGAATCAATCGATAGCTGCCCTCCGCCCAGGCCGACGTATCGACGTCCACTTCCATATTTTCCTGGTCGCCCTTCGCTTCGCCCGTGGGCAAATTGAACGTCATCTCCTTGGGCGTGGCCTTCTTGTCGTCCGCTTTCGCCATGGCAACTTTATTGACAAACTCAAAATCCGTGCCGGTCAGCTCTGTCTTCACCACGCCCGCGCCTTCCAGCAGATGGTCGGCGGAGTCGGCGGCGACCTTCGCCTTGGTGATGTCTCCCAAGGGACGCAGATCGACGTCGCCTTTCACTTGAAGCGGCGCCCAATCCCAAAGTGCAGCGAGGTGATACTCGCCCGGCGGCAGTTTGGTTTGGGTGAGATCGAGGTCCAGGGAATCGTCCGGGGTCCCTGATTGCACTTTAACGGGAACGTCGGCGTGAGCCTTGTCCGAAACCAATTCCCAACCGTGCGCGCGCCCCAAAAGCTTGCACTCCGCAGGCTTCTTAAAGGGTACTTTAATCGTGCATTTACTGCCAATGGGCAGGTACTCCGTCTCCGGAAGAGCCACCGCGGGCGCCTCAGCGTCGGGGACTTTCATCATCCATAAGTAAGCAACCCGCGTGCGGGGCTTATCCGGCTCGTTCTTCGCGCACAGCGCCAAGCCGGTGGTCTGGAACGGTTGGGTGAAGGCGGAGCGGAAATCGGTGCCGGGAAAGACCAGCGTGCGCATGTTTAAGAATAGCGCCGCGCCGCCGGCCGCCAGCCCCACCGGCGAGCCAAAGAACATTGACGTTACTGCGCCCGCCAAGCCTGCCGACTGCGCCACCATTCCCGTGGGGGAGGCCGTAATCGGATCGAAAGTTTGCAACGAGGGCATCATCGCCTGCATCAGCATGGCGGCTTGTTGGTTGGTTGGTTGCGTAGTATCAATCTTGGGGACCGCCACATTGTAGTCGGTACCAAACCCAGCGAGCGCGGCATTGACGTCGCGGGTCGGATCCGGCTGCTGCTCGTATTCCGTGAGGGTCTCTACCAAAGCTCCCACCTTGGCCGTTTCCTCCGCGTATTCGGTCAACTCAGGAATCAAGTCGGGATTCTTGATGACCATCGCGCTGACCTTCTTCACGTCCAAGCCGTGCGGCCCGAAGACCACGCCCACCACGCTGGCGCGAGCCGGGATCTCCCACTCTTGCGGATCTTTTGCCGGCAAGGACTCAAGCACGTGGATATCCTGCTTCGCTTCCTTCTTCTCTTCCTTTGTGCTCTCCTCTTTCTCGTCGTCGCCCTCCTTGCCGGCGTCGGCTTTTCCCTTCGCTGCATCCGCCGACTTGGGTTTGGGAGCGGCAACCACCATCAGTGCGATTCTGGCCCGGTCGCGGATGGCGGGTGGAATGTGCAGGGGTTCGTACTTCACCTTTTCGCCGGCTTCGATGATGTTCATATCTTGCAGCGGCAGCGGCGTGCCCCCCTTGGCTGGCTGGATCATCAGCCGAAAGCGGCTGACGTTCAAGCTGCCGGCACAGGGAAATGCGGTTGCGGCGCAAATCCCATAAGGGCTGGCGATGAAGCATAGAAAAAGAAAAAGGAAAAAGGCTTGGGGCCTTAAAAACAAGGACACTAATGGATTTTTCATCTCTCCTGGGTCCGTCAAAGAAATTGAGTCTCATTATACATTGATGCGAACGAGAAGCGCAGGGTGGTGTCCGAATCAGAATGGAATGACGCCATCTTGGCGGTTCCTTTGCCCTCTGGAAGCCGGCGCTAGGGCTAAATTATCGTTGATTCCGCGGTCGCCGATGCTAAGATCAGGGCATTCTCTTCGTAAACGCACGACTATCGCTACTACCCGTGGCAGTTGGGTAGTCACGATCGCAGACTTGTGGCCTCTCCGGACCCGCTGGAAAGCATGCCGGGTTCGATCGAACGTATGATGAACTCAGCTCGTTACCAATTTTGTTCAACCCAGGAGATGGAAAATGGCCAAAACATCGTCTGGACGGATCCCGCCATCCCTGACCTTCGGGCAATTCGCGATTACGTTGGACGCGACTCCGATTTTTACGCCGCCGACGTCATTGAGCAGATGGTGCTGTCCGTCGCATCGGACGGCACCACAAGGGATCGGCTAGGCCGAAACTCGTCCCCGTGTCCGAAATCCCGCCCTTCCGACGTCCGACGCCGCGTTTGCTCTGTTCTTGAATTCTGAATCTTGAATCTGCCTCTCCTCCCCTGGCGCATGTCTACAGACTGATGTCACTCGTAATCGATAACGCTTGCAAACTGACGAGGAGAAGGCGATGAGTACCATCAAGGTTGGGGCGTGAATTCCGTGAGCGAATCGCCGCCACTGAAAATTGCCATCATCGGTGGGCGGGTGTATGTTATCAATGGGGCAAAAAGGTCCGGGTGGAGGAGAAAAAGTATGCAACTTCGGCACATAAGGATACACAGTTTTGTTCTCTTCGCCTTGGGAGCGTTTCTGGTGATCTGTGTGGCCTCGGTAGTTTCCCGTGTAGGCGCTTCTCCACTCGTCCACGGTTTTCCTGAAGATTGGACGCACCATCACGTGAACTATACCGAAATGGGCACAGCGGCAGAGGCTCTGGCCAGGGGCAAATTTACGCAATGGTACCGCGCGGTCACCGATCCTCGCTTCCAGATCCAGCAGATGAGGCGGGCTCGAGCCGCGCACAAGTCCGGTTCTTTCGCTCTAACCCCGGAGGGCATGAACCTGCTGCCCGACGTTTCCGCCGTGTCCGGCTTGTCGGCCGTCACTTCGGCCAAGAGCGGGGCAGATAAGCTGAGCAAGGACTGGCAAGAGGTGCTCGGCGCCTACACCAGCTTTCCCACCGGCCAGTACCCGGCAAAATGGAACTTTACTGACAGCGCGACTTGCAGCGATTACGTGGTCTACCCCACGGGTGTCGCGGGCAGCGGCACCACTCAAGCCACCATCACGGCGTTCACGGACCTCTATCCGGGCATGACAGGGTGCACCTCCGGCCCATCGACTTACTGGGCTTACAACACCGGTGGCGGGCTTGCCACGCTTTCGCCGGTGCTCGGCCTGTCGGGTAATCAGGTTGCGTATGTCCAAACTGTGAGTGGGACGGCTTATTTGATTCTGCTGACGATGGCGAATTCGGGTAGCACCGTTAAGAGCCTTAGCGCAACCGCCGCCACGAGCTATCATGGTTGCTCGGCGCCCTGCTATACGCAATTCAGCCTGGGCACAACGGATTCGAATTCTTCGCCCTTTTACAACTACGGAACTGACACACTCTACGTCGGCGATGACTCCGGCAATTTGCACCAATTTACCACGGTTTTTAACGGCACACCCACCGTCGGATGGACGACGAATGTGACGACCGCTTCGGGCGAAACCGCCAAGCACTTGACAGGTCCGGTTGTCGATCCGAATTCCGGGACGATTTTCGTCTCGAGTAACTCCGGTTATTTGCACTCGTTGAGTGCGACCGGATCGGCGTCGTCAGAGACTACGGCCGAGCAAAACGACTGCGGCACGGCAGGCTTGACGGACTCGCCGTTGATCGACACCGCATCCAGCACATCCTACGTCTATATTTTTATTTCCTACGGATGCGATACCGACCATCATTCCTACATCAACGTCTTTGACGCTGCGGAGGCCTTAACCCTTACCAGCTACGGTACCTACCAGGAAATCGGAACTGGGAGCACCGCGCAGCTAGTTTACGCTGGCTCTTTTGACAACCAGCATACAACGGCGGACAACGGGAATCTCTACGTCTGCATGGGCGACGAGACCGATGGCACGCATCCAACCCTTTACCAGGTCGCGATCGGCGGCACTACAACTCCTTCGCTCACGCTCCATTCGTACAGTTCCACCGCCAATGGCGCGGCTACCTGCACCCCCGTTACCGAGTATTACAATGGCACCCACGATTGGGTCTTCCTCAGCGTCACGGCCAGCGGCAACCAAACTGTATCGCCTGCCTGCACGGGCGCCTGCATCTATAACTACTCCGTCCCCACCAACACCACGACGCACACTGGAACGGCAACGGCGGGCTTAGCGGTTACGGGGGGCTCAAGCGCGATCATTATCGACAACAATTCCGCCAGCCCCGGGTCAAACATCTACTTCAATTCCCTTGGTGAAGAGAGTTGCAACGGCGCCGGCACCCGAGGTTGCGCCGTCCAGGCCTCGCAAGCCGCCCCCTGAGTGGATAAGGAAATCATTCGCACCAACCGCCCGCGCCAGTCCAAGTTCGGATAGTGCGCTAACAGCGCGTTGCTAGCTTTGCTCCTTGTAAATTTAGTTTATCCTTGGCACTTCGCTAAATGCACTTTGGCGATTCAGTGCTACAATCCAAAACTTATTTGCCGACAATAGATACTCCGCGCGTAACGCGGGCGATTGTACTTGAGGTCGCTAATGCCAGTTCAATATGTCGTCCCGTGCATGAACTGCCAGCTTGACAGTACTCTCCCGCAGCACGTCCTAGAAGAAATAACTCTAGATCCAATGGTGTCACCCAAGGGAACAGACACCGTAGATTTTGTATGTCCAAATTTGCGGCAACGGGTACCGACATTTGATAGCCGACCTCCGTACTTTTGAAACCTCTCACCCAGATCGGCACCCACATGATCCCCCAATGTTTCATGTGTCGCTAAAATGCGAAAAGGCAAGCTGCGCAGCTCACGCCAGAGTGCATACGCTAGCGGCCAGCGGGAGTGTCGGTAATAAGCCGAAAAAAGAGCTTGCCGAATGGAAAATTTATGGCATAACGTGTTTCTACGGTCACCCACTAAGAGTGCCTTTAGAACTCCTAGCCAACCCTTTCGATAAGGAGAACGCATGAATTCCCGACTAAAGAATTTCATTCTCTTCGGCGTGGTTCCTTTTTTGACGGCTGCATTGATCGGGGCAACCATTCCATTAATCTCCGCTGTTTACGGTGGAATCATTATGCGCGGTGCTTTTGACACCCTGAATCACTTGCTTGCGCCTCTTAACCTCATCATCCTCATCCTTTTACTCGTCGCCTGTTTCACCGTGAAAAACACCAAGATACGAGGATATATTGCGATCTTTTGGAAGGTATTCTTGGTGGTCGTTGTTGGCATAATTGGTTACGCAGCCGGTTTCATACCCGTCAATCTTCACCTAGCAAAGCTGGCTGGAATCCGATGAAGATTACGCCTTCTCTCCTGGCCACGGCTCTCCTGCTTCCTTCTGCTGTTTAAAGACTCTAATTGACACCTTCAGTTCCTCGATTCGAAGCTTGGCCTTCTGAATTGCCGAATCCCAAGAATTTACACTCACCTTCAATTTTTCACTTGACAGGTTCTTTAGACGCGTGCAAACTACATTCGAGGTTGACATGTTAATTGACTCCGAAAAGAAAATGATTGAAATCCAATTCCAGAAATTGGCTGAGGCCGTTTCTGAACGTCAGAAGATCGAAGAGACAATAGGCAGGCACGAAGCGGCGGTAAGGGGTCTTTTGGCTCTCGTCGAGGATGAGAAGGAATTGATAGGTTATCTTGAAAAGCTCGAAGACACCATCAGACCCGTTGGATTTACCAACGCAGTTCGTGACGTTCTTCAACGCACAACTGAGAAACTCTCCGCAACCGAAGTTAAAGACGGCCTTTCCAAGATCGGTTTCAATGTGGATGGTTACTCGAATCCGCTTGCGTCGATTCATACGGTGCTGAAACGACTTCTTGTTGCCGGTGAGGTGGAGACCGGAACGAGAGACGGAAAGACCACGTATTCGTGGAAGGGCATTAGAAGATTTCCGAGAACATCCTCGCGTGAGGCAAAGAGGCGAGCCTTCATCGGCCAATCTCTTGGCGCTTCCAGAAGTTTGTCGAGGACTTCCAACGAGATGATTAAAGCCCAGATCGAAGCTGCTAAACGGAAAGTTTGAGTCTGTAGAAGAAATAAAGCCCCGCCAATAGTTACTAGCTATTGACGGGGCTAAATCCAAGCGCGGACGAAGCCCGCACATGAACGTGACACCTTCATTGTGAGGCTTCTCCGTTGAGAAATCAAGGAGAGTCTCATGACCTGCCACAACTGCAATTCCCGCTGCAAAAAGTTTGGAAAGCACCGTAACGGCCTTCAGCGCTTTCGCTGTAAGCAATGCCGCAAGACCTTCACAGAAGACCATGCTACGCCGCTTGGCTCCATGCGCACGCATCTTGAGGACGCTACCAGGGTCATAGAGCTTCTCACCGAGGGATGCTCTGTGCGCTCCATTGAGCGCCTGACTGGCATCCACCACCGCACTATCCTTGCCCTGCTCGTCCTTGTGGGGGATAAGTGCGAAAGGCTCCTGGAGAGCCGGGTCAGCAATATCCCGGTGTCCGATGTGCAGCTCGACGAGATCTGGGGCTTCGTGGGATGCAAGGAAAAGCGAAACGCAAACGGCGACCCGCTTCGTGGCGATGCCTATACCTTTGTCGCAATCGAACGTAATACGAAGCTCGTCCTGACTTGGCACCTTGGACGCCGCAGTGCCCGCGACACTATGGCCTTTACCGAGAAATTGGAGGGCGCCACTTCGGGACACTTCCAAGTTACCAGTGACGGCTTTAAACCCTACTTCGATGCCGTCCACACCTGCCTTGGAACGCGCGTTGATTTCGCCCAATTGATTAAGGTCTATGCCGCTTCGTCCGAGGAAGAACATCGGTATTCGCCACCCCAGGTGGTGGACACCATAGCGAAGCCCATGTGGGGAAACCCCGACCCCGAAAGGATTTGCACGTCTCACGTTGAAAGAGCAAACCTCACCATGCGGATGCAGATTCGTAGACTTACGCGCCTTACGAACGCTTTCAGTAAGAAATGGGCGAACCTGAAAGCTGCTCTCGGTCTGTACTTTGCTTGGTACAACCTGTGCCATTTTCACCGCACCCTGCGCTGCACGCCGGCCATGGCTGCTGGAATAACTGACCACGTTTGGACGGTCGGAGAACTGGTTGAGGCCATCGTATGACTAGCTTCTCTTGTTGGCCGATCTGGCCCAAACCTCCACCACTTTAAGCCAGCTCTCACGGCTGGCTTTTGGTATCATTACCGCCTAAATCGCCGGAGGATTCCTGTGCCACATCAATATGTTTTTCATTGCAAAGATTGCGGAAGGCCCATGCGGCTCCCTGTTGAAACGCTTGGTAATGTATTTGAAGGTCCAGGTTTGAGATTATTCGACGCTGACTCTGTAGGCGTTGTATGCCCTCACTGCAAGCTCGTAGGTAATTATTCGCTGTTCGAAAATTCTGAGGACTATAGCCCTCTCGACTATTCTGACCTGTTACCCATAGACGGACATGCGGTTGCCTTAAAATGGCTACCATGCGAAAAGGAAGACTGCAAAACTCTACTGCCAGTATTCGCCATATGGACCCCTGAAACCAGCGAAGAGGAGCGGCAAGCCGATATAAGAACTTGGCGATGGGACGGCTTGCACTGCCCGCACGGACACAAGATTGAAGCTCCGCGAGTGTGAGGGGGCTACTAGCGACCTCCATCCCACCATAACTACGCTTATCATCCTTCTCCACTCATGCGCCCAACCATTTCCAGCGCTACCATTTGCGTTGTAGGGGAATTTTTTATCGGCAACGCTTTATTAGCGCACTACCCAAGTTCGTTGCGAGTTGACCCCTGTCCCATAAATATGGGAGACTCTTTCTATGAAAACGACGTTGGAGATTCCCGATCGCATTTTTCGCCGGGCGAAGTCCGCGGCCGCCGAGCGTGGAGTCCCGCTCCGTGAATTTGTGACACAGGCAGTTAAGGAGAAGCTGGCGGCCAGTTCCGCCTTTTCTGCGAGGCCCTGGGTAAAGCACATGGGCAAACTGAAGCATCTGCATGAAGAGACGGAACGCATCAACCGTCTGATCGAGGCGGACTCGGAGAAAATTGATGCGGAGATGTGGCGTTGATACTGGATACGAACGCCTTGTCGGCCGCTGCCGACCGTGATCCCGCCGCGCTGGAAGTAGTTGCCAAGGCCGAACTCCTGGCAGTTCCGGTGATTGTCCTAGGGGAGTATCGGATGGGCATCGCGCAATCGCGGCGCCGGACGGAGTACGAAAACTGGCTGCGCGAGTGGACTGGGACCGTGACGGTGCTTGATGTCGACGACGAAACCACGCATCACTACGCCGCCATTGGCTTGGAGTTGAGAAGATCAGGCAAGCCGATTCCCACGAACGACCTTTGGATTGCCGCACTTTGCCGCCAGCATTCGCTGCCGCTCATCAGCCGGGACCGCCACTTCGACGTGGTCAAGGGCCTCGAACGAATCGATTGGTGACGGGCGTTTATCCGACTCCCTCCAGCGCGGCGCCGCCCGCCGCCCGCCCCACCGGCGAGCCAAAAACATCGTCGTTACTGCTCCCGCCAAGCCCGCCGACTGCGCCACCACTCCCGCGGGGGAGGTCGTAATCGGATCGAAAGTTTGCAACGAAGGCGTCATCGCCTGCGTCAGGATGGCAGCCTGTTGATTGCTGGGTTGAGTCGTGTCAATCTTCAGGAATGCGAGGAGCAGATGTGCGGACGAGCCACAATCATCCTATTGGTGCTTTCAATTCTTGCCTTGCCCGCAAGGGCGCAGCGCACGCCTTTGACCCAAGACCAAGTGCAAGGATTGGTCCGGTCCGGCTTGGGTGATGACTCGGGCGCGAAATTGATTGATCAGCGAGGGATTGACTTCGCCCCGACCGAGGATTTCCTTCAGGCCCTCAAGGCCGCAGGGGCGAACGAGACCTTTCTCAAGGCGTTACGAGCGGCGAAGCCGCCCGAGCCCACGAGCGCGATCAAGCCCCTCGACCAAGTGCAAGTCATTCTGTTGTTAGCGGGCCAGGTGCCGAACCGTCGGGTGTCTTCGTTGGTGCGGGAGCGCGGCATTGATTTTGCGCCTGCGGACGACTATCTCCAGCAAGTTCGTCTGGGCGGAGGCGACGACGAACTCATTAACGCGCTCAAGAGCGCCAAGGTGACGAAGCCCGCGACGGTTGATCCGGCGGCGCAGGCGCGGCAGGCCCAATTGGAGCAGCACGTGGCGCGCGGAGCGGAACTCTCCAATGAGCGGCAGTACGCGGAGGCTGAGCGGGAATATCGCGCGGCCTTGCTACTCGACCCACAGAACGGGGGCCTTTATTCCAGCCTGCTGTATGTTCTGGATAAGCAGGAAAAGTGGGACGACGCAGTGGCCTGCGGCCGCCAGGCGCTGCGCTCGGACCCCAACAATGATCGGGCGCACTCCATACTCGGCGACGCGCTGGCGAGCATAGGCGACGTGGACGGCGCGATCGTAGAGGAACACGAAGCACTGCGCCTGAACCCGGCGAATGATCGGGCCCATTTCCTTCTGGGCGCGGCGCTTTGGCGGAAGGGCGATCAGGACAAAGCCGTAGCGGAGTACCGCGAGGCGTTGCGACTTAACCCCGGCAATGCCATGGCCCACTACGACCTCGGCGTGGCACTCGGAAACATGGGCGACCGGGATGGCGAAATCACGGAGGACCGCGAAGCTCTCCGCTTGAATCCGAAGAACGAGGACGCGCACATCAGCCTCGGTGCCGCTCTCGCAGCCAAGGGTAATCTGGACAGCGCGATCGCTGAATACCGTGAAGCCTTGCGCTTGAACCCCGCGAGTGAAAAAGCGCACCTGGGCCTCGGAGCCGCGTTAAGAGGCGAGGGTCAGTGGGACGGGGCGATTGCGGAGTTTCGCCAAGCTCTGCGTCTGAACCCGAATCTTGTCAATGCCCACCTTTCTCTTGGCGACGCGCTGGCGGGCAAGGGCGATGTGGACGGGGCGATCGCGGAATTCCGTGAGGTGGTGCGCCTAGACCCCAACGATGAATTCACTCACGTCAACCTCGGCGACGTGCTGGCGAGGAAAGGGGACGAGGACGGGGCGATTACAGAATACCGTGAAGCGCTGCGCCTGGATCCCAAGGATGAAGTCACGCACGGGAACCTTGGCGATGCGCTGGCGAACAAGGGCGACTTGGACGGGGCGATCGCAGAATACCGTGAGGCACTGCGCCTGCATCCCAATAAGGACACGGCGCACTACGGCCTTGGTGTCGCGCTGGCCGGGAAGGGTGACTGGGACGGTGCGATTGCACAGTATCGCGAGGCCCTGCGTCTGAATCCGAATCTTGTCAATGCCCACCTTTACCTTGGCGACGCGCTGGCGAGCAAGGGCGACACGGACGGGCAGATCGCCGAATACCGCGAGGTCCTGCGCCTATCCGGCGACGACGAAGTCACACACGTCAACCTCGGCGACGCCCTGGCGAGCAAAGGCAACGTGGAAGCCGCGATCGCAGAATACCGTGAGGCGCTGCGCCTGGACCCCGACGATGAATTGACCCACCTCACCCTCGGCGGCGCGCTGGCGAGCAAAGGCGACGTGGACGGTGCGATTAAAGAATACCGTGAAGCACTGCGCCTGGACCCCAAGGATGAAGTCATGCACGTCAACCTCGGCAACGCGCTGGCGAGCAAAGGCGATGTGGACGGTTCGATCTCGGAATACCGTGCGGCGCTGCACCTGAACCCCAATAAGGACGCGACGCACTACAGCCTTGGCGCCGCGCTGGCCCGGAAGGGTGACTGGGACGGTGCGATTGCGGAGTATCGCGAGGCCCTACGCCTGAACCCGAATCTCGCCGAGGCGTGGAACGGCCTGGGCGCTGCATACACCAACCTCGGAAACTATTCCGAGGCGGCGAATGCCTTGCAGGAGACCGTTCGGCTTAAACCGGACTTGGCACAGGCGTGGTACTTGCTGGGCTTGGTCTACAAGAAGCAGGGCCAGGCAGCAGAGGTCAAGACGGTATACGAGAAATTGAAAACCCTTGACCCCAAGCTCGCTGACCAACTTTTCCAAAAGGCCGTGAAATAGAAACCGGCGCTAAACTTGAGTGAACGGATCGGGCCAAAGGACGTTTGCTTCTCTATGCCAATTCCCTGAAGGCTTGTTTGCTAGCAAACATTTTGGACCTCTGAGTGACTTCCCTGCCCATTTAAGACCGGTTATGGCTGCATCCTGCGCGCAGCGCTTTCGGAGTGCGGTCGCAGCAGCTCCGCTTTTGTGGGCCTGGCGCTTGGCCAATTCTCGAACGGATCGATTGGTGAGCAAACACGTGGGGCGGATGGGCCACCGACGGTCAGAATGATTTGTTGTAATGACTTAGGTGGAGAACCGAATCATAATCGACCAGCGCTACGCGGAACTGCTGGAGCCAGCCTTGACGCCCGAGCAAGTTGCGGCGAATCTCAGGCATCTCCGCGAAGTATACCATTGACTCGAACTGCCACTCAAAACAGGTCAGCGTTACTTCATGCCCGTAAGCCCTGAACTCGCTATTGGCAGTTGAAAAGGAGGTCAACTGGCCATCTTCTATTATGATAAGTCCGAGTTCCTCGCCATGCTCTCGGGCGAAAATACAGTAATCGGCACCCGTATCGAGCTTTGCGTGAAGCCGCACCGACTTTCGGCCGACCGAAAGCATGATTGGAATCGTGATTCCATGAGCGCTTTGGGCGCCGTAGTCATGCGTGTGCTTGAATTTGATTGTCGTCGCCAGGTTCTACCACCCCGCGAAGTAGGGTTCGTTCTCTTTCTCAACGTACGTTACCAGAGGCGTCCGTTTGTGTCCGGCGATGGCTGCGTAGACTTCCCGCGCGGAGTTCCCGATTGCCAGCAACGTATTACCATCCAATGCAACCCATCGACCCGCGTACTGTCGCTGATTGACCGCTAACCACCTGAACTCAGATCCCTCACGTTCCGCATCAATGACAATGCTTGTTCGTGCTATAGGCGCGGGCGCAGGAATGCCATGCCATTTTTGATAAGATGAGCGGCGATTGAACGAACTAGCTGTCCTTTTCCAGCGTAGTCCTTTGGGTGGTCGGAAGCTATGTTCGGGATCCATCGCGAAGTAAGCTCCTGATCGGGGCTTGCGGCGCTTGAGCGCCATTTCCGCCCACCACGTCGAGGCCGGCTTAGTGTTAAGGGGTGCTCGTCGAGGGGAATGCCTGCCCCCCGCATTGGAAGGGTTACAGGGAACTGGATACCCTGTTATATGACTTCCCGAAACGGTCATTCGGGCGGCACCGCTTTCGAAACGGGCCATTCGACGCGCACGGGCGGTGTTTCGCGGCGACGAAATTGTGGAAAGCGCGCTGCCCATTCGCAAGCGCCGGTTCTCTTTGTCACTTCGATAAGGGTTTACTGAAACCATTGACCTTGGTATCACTTCCGGGACAAAGTCTCCCTGATTTTCTGGCAATGCTGTTCAATGCTGGTAGCCGCGTCAAGCACGTTTTTTGTGCAAAGTTTGGTTAGCGGCAGGCCATGGTCCTTGGCCCGTTTTATCGATTCCGACACACCTTCGAGCAACGCATCTGCAAGCCAACCGAAGTCGTCCACATCCGAACGAGAGTAGAAGATCTGCTTACCCACGCTGTCGAACAGCCAATACTCCAACGATGGGTACTCCCTACTAAAATTATATAAGATGTTGTGGTCAAACGACTCCCAAGAGTTGGTGATACCGTCAGACAAGTCGTCAAGATTTTTGAAGCGAGGTGCTAAGGCGTCGAATTTCGCTTTAATATCGTCCACGTCCCTTGCATGCGCACCCAATTGCTTTCTTAGATTGAAAAAGTCGTTAGCATCAAGCGAAAGGATGTAAGTAAGGATGTGAACAGCCCCAAATGGCAACGCGCGGTAGGCCCTCGAAATGTCTTCGGGGTTAGGATTCGGCTCTGCCGCCAGTCTTTCTAGCCTTTGGCGGAACGGCGCGGGGAGTCCCAGGAAGGAAGCCAATTCCGAACGGAATGATTTTAGAGAAGTTTCATCCAATAACCCAGCAATATGCCTTGCTGCGACCCGTCCATTAGCGCGGGGCATTTTCAAGACCCTCCGAGACTACGACACCTCAATTCGTACAACCGAAGAATACCAGATCCACGCCATAATCAGGGACCAAGTAGATTCTCTCCTAGAGGTGACGAGTTATTCTCGCAGTAAGTACGGTGCATGTGGGCTTGGCCCCCCTCTGCGGCACGGCATGGGGAAATGACCGCTTGGGGATGCGGGGGCAAGGCCCATCATGGGCGGCATGCGGTGTGGCAAAGGCACTCTTGCCTGTGCGCGATGCATGAAATGCATCAGCCAGAGCCACAAGCAGGAGCGCCTGCGCTACCAGGTCACCGCTCGGAGCACCCGGGTTGGATGGCCATGGGACTGCTGCTCCATACATGGGAGCAGATGACGGGCCGCGGAGGAGGCGAAAGTACCTCCGCCTCTGCTGCTTGGTGGAACAGGAGTGCGCCTCAGGGCAGGGGCGGGACAATGGGCTCGATCTGGCTGATGAGCTCGGAAATGCGTGAGGTGGCCACTCTCCATACCAGCGAGTCGTCAGCTTCGCCGTATTCATGCGCCAGAACATTCGCCTCAGGCTGCATACAAACTCTCGCAGGTCTTCAGGATCTCGTGCCTACGGAAGGGATTTCGCAGGGATTGGCGGGAGAGCAGGTCGACCTCGCGGCCAAATATCTCTCGCAGCTCGGCAATCATGTTCATCCAATCGTAAAGGCCCCATTGCGCGTCCGGAGCGAACGTTACCAACAAATCGACGTCGCTGTCGGGGCGAAAGTCATCCCGAAGCGCCGAGCCAAAGACCGAGAGGTCAGCGATTCTCCACTTTCGACAGAAAGCGCGGACACGTTCGACGGGAATCGGAATTTTGATCTGAGCCATACCGAGCTACCAATTTCCGAGGGTAACACTAACGTGGCGAAAAGAAAACGGACTCGCCACGGGCAAAAACTCAATTCACATCGATGGGCAGGATAGAGATGCGGGGGCAAGGCCTGTCATGGGCGGCGTGGGGTGTGGCACAGGCACTCTTGCCTGTGCGCTATGTATGAAATACATCAGCCCGAGCCACAGGCAGGAGTGCGTGTGTCACCACGCCACCGGTCAGAGTACCCGCGTTTGATAGCCATGCGAAAGGCGCTCCGTACATGGAAACAGACGGCGAGGCGCGGAGGAGGCCAACGGAGGTCCACTTCCACACTGCCTCCCAACCCGCCTCAGTTCCAGTCTTTGTTTGTTCCTCATGAGGTTTGGAGGCGCTGGTCAGAGTGCCACGCGGCTGGGGGCCACGCGGGAAGGGGCTGGCCCAGTTGCGTGAGAACGTCACCAAGCGCCTTTACCAGCTTGCGAAAGGACCGATTGCGACGATGGGCAAGCGCCATATCGAAGAGCGCACTCATGCCCGGCTGGTCACCGGTCTCCGAATAGGCGCGGTCGGCGGGCATGAAATCTTCCAGCGCTCCTTTGGCATCGCGCCTTGACTCCGGGTTCGCCGGGACCGAGGCGTCAGGGCGAATGCCATGGCTTCCGCGCAAGGATTCAAGCGCCGCCAGAAACCAGGTTTCGTATTCGCGGTAGGCAATCACCACATCGCAGGGTGTATTACCAGCAGCCGCTTGTGCCCACTCCCGTACCCTGGCGGCCAGTTCCGCGGGACAATCATCCTCGCCATCAAACAGGATCACCACCGCCGCGCAATCGGGTTGAAGCAGTGCAAGCCTGACCCCACGTTGAATTCTCTGTTGGCTGCGAAGCTGAGATTGGGTTCGGCGGATGGGAGGTCCCACACCGGTGCAATAGCATTGAGCTTCCACCAGCAGCCGGCGCAGGAGAACCGGCACGGCTTCCACCTCCCCGTGGCCTTCTACCAGGACATAGATCTTCATGCCAGCGTCTCGAAGAGATTCCCTTGGCTCAGGTCGCTGGCGACCGAGAACAATTCCTCGGAATGCAGGGCATTTGACCGCAGCAGTTCCCCCGCACCCATTAAGTGTTCACGCATGGCCTTTCGCGTCGCCTCGGAGGGAAGGAGCAGGTGGGACGCTCCTGCCTCCCACGACACAATGCGCAGGTTCTGGTCGGTAATCCATTTGGCATCGAGCAGCTCCGGGCTATGGGTGGTCACAACCACCTGCATGGTTCTCGCCGCCTTGCGGATCAGGTCAAGAATTGCCCCCAAAGCCCCCGGGTGAATCGTTGCCTCCGGTTGCTCGATCACCAGAACGCTGGGGCTGGGCTTTTGAAAAATAGCCATAATAAGGCCAACAGAACGGAGCGTGCCGTCCGACATGTTGAAGGCGTCGAAGGTCAGCTTTTTTCCCGATCCCCATTCCTGCGAAAAGCTCAAGGAGAGTTTATTGCCATGTTTTTTGGGGGAGACCGCCTTGGTAGCGGGAACAATGGATTCCAAAATCCTGTTTATTTCAGCCTTGTTCGTACTGCCATTCCCTCCCCGCAGCAGTTCTTGCAGAACGCTGGCGGCGTTGCCACCATTGGGCCTCAGTGTGACGCCGCTATCCGGGTCTTGCATTTCCCGTAGCCGGGCGGGTTCGATGGAATAGACGCGCATCGCCCCCAGCAAGCGAAAGATGGGTGCAAAACGCTCATCGCCGGCCACAAGGGGAAGCGCCAGGGCGGACGGCTCCAAAGCGGGAGTTAGTCCTTTCGCGTTGCTATTCCATCCTTCCACCCGGTCGAACCACCAATGCCTGCCGTCCTGCTTGCGTGCCAGGCACTGCTCGTGATCGATACGATACCCGTAATTGGGCAGAGCCTTAACCTCAAAGGCGTACCGCCCCCCTTGAATACCGTTGATGGGACCAAACTCAAAGGCGAGCCCGAGGTTCGGAGGATAGCTTCGCTGTCCCGAGCTTCGGTTGCGAACTGCCGCGATGCCACCGCGGCGGTCAAACACCGCCTGAAGGGGCTGCGCCATGGTTTCAGAAACAAAGCTGAAGACATCCGCCAGATTGCTTTTTCCCGAGCCATTGCGGCCAACTAAAAACAGGGGGTTGTCAAAAGTGAGCGTGGCCGTCGGGAAGCTGCGGAATCTCTTGATGATGATTCGAGTGATCGGAGACATTTTCATGTTAGTGGTTCATCTCAGCGTTTGGAGCCTCCCATTATACGTCTTTTCCCACCACACTCGAGCCGACTGTAAATAGCAATTGCGCCCCGCTCTTGAGGGTCAACTTCCTTTCAATTTGAGCGATCGGTTCTTCGCGCTGAGGACCCACCGTGTCCTGGGCCTCAAAGCGGGTAGATAGTAGAGGTGAGAGTACCCGGCCCTCCCCTGCGGCACTAGATCGGGAAACGACCGGTTGGGGACGCGGGTGCAAGGCCTGTCATGGGCGGTGTGGGGTGTGGCACAGGCCACCGCTCGAGGCGCCCGCGTTGGAGGGCCATGGGAAAGCCGCTCCAAACACAGGGCCGGAGGACGAACCGCGGCGGGGTACAAGCGGCGGGTGCGCGGTGCCTCGCTCAAAACAACGTTTCAAATCCAGCGACCCGGAAGTGCCCGTCGTTGGTAAATGCTTTAGATTTTCCCATGCGCCGCCGGACGGCTTCGTCAGAAGCCGGTGCGACCGTCGCTGCCCGGAAAATGATTCAGCTTCCGAAGAGGCTTTTCCAGCCCCGGCCTTTTTCATAGGTCGAGCCGTCGGCTCTTCTTATTTCCCAATTGCCGAACGTCTTGATGGCGATCTGCTCGCCGCTGTTGAGGAGAAAGACGGCTTCGCTTCTTGCCTCGACCGCAGCGAGCTCATAAATCTTGATGTCCTCTCGAAGCAGTTCGGTCTCCGCACCCCATGTCTGGATAATCAAATTCAGGTTTTGCAAGTCCTCGGAAGACAGCGCAATTTTGTCGATGGTGGTCATAGGTTGTATATAGCGTATGGCAGGGAGCGTGGAAATAGTATTGAAGTACCAGAAAGCCGGTTTTTGCATGGCGGCGGGGCAACCGCCGGAACCTCTAGAGGTTCTCCTGGATGAAACGGGGACTGAGGTGAACGTCGAGTTGTATGAGGGGTGAGTCACCCATCGCCTTGAAGCTGTGGACCTCGCCCGCCTTGATGACAAAGATGTCCCCCGCCCTGCCCTCAAAGGTCTTGCCGCTGACTGTCCACACTCCGCGGCCTTCACGGATGAACTGGATTTCGTCATAGGGATGCCGATGCGGACCCGGTCCCGATCCGGGTTCCCCATGGAACAGGAACACCGAAACGTTGGTGTTTCCCTGCTCAGCTCCAACAAACTCATGCGAACTACCAACAAACGGCAGGTTCTCTTGGCGCACGTGAAACATCTTTCGTCACCCCCCTACCGGGATTCGATGCCCGTGGCCACGGTTTGGCTCCACGTGCCATCCGCCGGAACCTTGCACGGCTGGCTCGGCCACACGTGGACATCATGGAATCCGGCGACAAGTTGCCGGCAATCGATTATGATCTCGGGCGGATTGGTAACATCAGATCGCAAAGGGTAGTGTCCTAATTTGAGGCGTAGCGCCGGCTTCCAGCCGGCACCGGAGCCGCCAAGATGGCGGCGTTACGGTCAAATTACGCCACTACCTCGCAAAGGAGAGGTTTATGATTCCCCGCGCAATTCAGAAACTCGTCGCGGTTGCCATCGTGCTTGCCGCCGGCGCAATGGTGACATTCGCGCAGACTTCCAAATCCAAAAAGGTTTTCATGATTACCGATCTGGAAGGGGTGAGCGGAGTCTTTGACAGCGACTTGCAGTGCCTTCCCTACAAGAGTCCGCGCTGGGAGGAATCGCACAAGCTGCTGACGGGTGAGGTGAACGCGGCGGTGGACGGCCTGCTGGCGGGCGGCGCGACGGAGGTGGTGGTGCTCGACGGCCATGACTCCGGCCAGTCGCTCTCTACCTTGGACATTCATCCCAAGGCGCGACTGCTGACCGGCCGGCCGTTTTCGCCCACGCTCGAACTCGATTCATCTTATAGCGCCGTGATCTTTATCGGCCAGCATGCCATGGCGGGCGCGCGCAACGGCATCTTGAGCCACTCGTTCGACTCAGTGGGAATCGAGAATATCTGGGTCAATGGTAAACCTACCGGCGAAATCGGCGCGCGCACTTTGCTGGCGGGATATTATGGCATTCCCGTTATCATGCTGTCCGGCGACACCGCCGCTTGCGCCGAACTGCACGATTTGATTCCCCAGGCCGAGTGCGCGGAGGTGAAATCCGGCGTCAGCCGCACCGCCGGTTACATGCTTCCCCACCCCGCCGCCTGCGATCTGATTCGCCGGAAAGCACAGCGCGCCATGGAACGCCTGAGTGAATTTCAACCTTACCGCATTTCCGGCCCCGTCGAGGTGAAAGTGGAGTTCACTACGCGCGGCGAACGCGACATCCGGCCGCGCGAGGGGGTGGAACGCCTCGACGAACGCACGTGGACCTTCCACGGGAAAGATATCGTCGATGCCTGGATGAAGTACGGAAGCATGTGAGCCCGGCTGCGGGCGCTCCTGCTGGCGCGGGAAGCAGCAATGCGGCTTTGGCGGTAGCTTCGTGGGGCCGAACGGCGGTCGGCCTCTGCGTTGTGAGGAAATTTCTTGTGGCGCGGGCGTCACGCCCGCTGGGGCGTGGGCAAGATGCCCGCGCTCCACAAGCGCCAATACTCATCACCGAGGTGCCAGAGTGCATGAAGCTCAATCTCATCGCTGTCCTCATCCAACGATCTTCCGCCCACCGCTTTCACGAACCCATGATAGTCCAACGGGAATTATGCGCCGCGCGTTGCAGATTCTAATGCTCATCCTCTTCTCGGCGGGGGTCATTAAGGCCCAGGACTCCCCCGTCGTTTTGGATCACGGCGGAAGCACCATCGCGTTCGAGCCCTACGCGCCGAATATCATTCGCGTGACCCTCAGCATGAATAAGGACCGCGCCCTGGCTAAGCCCGGCTATGGGTTCGTGGCCACTCCCGCGGCGGAGGGTTGGTCGCGCCAACAAACGGAGCAGGGTGAGGTTTATCGGTCGTCCCGCCTGATTGTCAGCGTGGCTCGAAGCCGTCCCGGTAAGCCTGTCGCCACTCAAGTCGATATCGGCAAGTTCTTCAGCGGCTCCACGCCAGGTGCGGATCTATCGTTCCGGACACCCGAGGGCAAAACGCTGCTGCACATGACCGGCTGGTGGATGTCGGTGCCGAATTACAAAGATGGCAACGCCGCGCTGCTTAACGACCGGCGGCCTTCCGACCCGCCGTTTTACCAGGTCGGCGCCAGCTTCGCTTCTCCCGATGATGAGCATTACTACGGCCTCGGCCAGAACCAGGAAGGCTTCCTCGACCATCGCGGACACCGCGTGGATTGCTGGCACAACTACCTGGCCACGGGCGGACCCAGCGTGTGCGTGCCCTTCATGGTCACGAATTACGGTTACGGTATCATCTGGGACAACCCATCCAAAACCGTCATCGAGCCGGGATTCAACGAGCAGACGCGCTGGACGTCCCAGGTGGGCGACCGCGTGTCGTTCTTCCTGATTGCCGGCCGCACCTTCGACGAAATCTATGCGGGATATCGGCTACTGACTGGGGCTACTCCGCTGCTACCGAAAGCGGCGTATGGCTACATTCAGTGCAAACAGCGCTACGCTTCGCAGGAAGAGATGTTGGGCGTGGCCCGGGGATATCGCGAGCGTCATCTTCCCGCGGACATTTTGGTGGTGGACTGGTTCTACTATACGAAAATGGGGGAAATGGACTTTGCGCCCGACAAGTGGCCTGATCCCGCGGGGATGAATCGCGAACTGCACAAAATGGGCTTCCAGACCATGATCAGCGTTTGGCCGCGATTCACGAAGGGCTCTCGATTCTACGACTTGCTGCTGAAGAACGGCTGGTTCGAACACCTCGCCGACGGCACTCCCACCGACGGGCTGCCGTACGATCGCGCCGGTTCAGATATCGATACGACCAACCCCGACGCCGCTCGCTGGTACTGGGAAACTATCCGTAACAACATCATAAGAAATGGGTTCGACGCGATTTGGGCCGACGAGACCGAGCCCGACCTGCCGCCCAACGGCAGCTACTTCTCCATAGGCCCCGGCACCGAGTATTACAACGTCTACCCGCTGTTTCACACCGATGCGATTTATCGGGGCTATTTGCGGGATATCCACAATCGTGCGTTGATTCTCTCCCGCGATGCCTATCTCGGTGCGCAACGCAATGGCACGATGTTTTGGTCGTCCGATATCTCTCCGACGTGGGATACGCTCAAGCGCCAGATCCCGACTGGCCTCGGCTTCACCGCTTCGGGACTAGCTTACTGGACCCAAGACATCGGAGGCTGGCAGTACCTGCCGAGCGCGCATCACCCCGCGCGTCCGCCCCTGCTCGATTCGTCCGACGCGCGCGAGAATGTGGGCGGATACGACGACTACCCTGAGCTCTACACGCGGTGGTTCGAGTATGCGGCGTTTCTCCCGATTTTCCGCGCCCACGGCAGCCGCCTCTATAATGAGGTCTGGTCGTATGGAAAACAGGCAGAGCCGATTCTGGAAAAGTATCTGAAACTGCGATATCAGCTCCTGCCGTATATCTATTCGCTTGCCCACAACACCTACCAGACCGGCGCGCCTTTCATGCGTGCGCTCTTCATGGATTTTTCGAGCGACCCGAAGGTGGCTGATGTTCGCGACGAATACATGTTCGGCCCGGCTTTCCTGGTTGCGCCGGTAACCGAACAGGGCACGACCAGCCGCTTGGTTTACCTTCCCGCCGGCACCGACTGGTACAACTTCTGGACGAACGAGCGCGTCCACGGCGGGCAATCGATTCAAGTCGATGCTCCTATCGACACTCTCCCGCTTTTCGTTCGAACAGGGTCAATCCTGCCGTTGGGATCTGCGGTCGAGAATACTACCGAGGTCCAGAAGATTGCCAAGCTACGCGTTTATCCTGGAGCCGACGCCGATTTCACGCTTTACGACGATGACGGGAAGACTTATGCGTATGAAAAGGGTGACATACACATCACTCGCCTGCACTGGAATGATGCCAATCGGAAGTTGAGCCGCGAGGGAAGCGCGACTGGGACTCAAGCGGATTCGGAGAGCCTGGAGGTAATTGGGCAGTAATCCAAGCCGCCCTCAGACCTCCACGCTTAGAGGTTGTAGAGCCGGCAATCGGGGCGAGCAAGCTCCTCGAGGCCGGGGCCGTACGGATTTTCCGCACTACTTCGTGCGCTTGGCGGTAAAGTCGCGATCACCGAAGCGTTCGCTGTGCACTTTCCCCTTCAAGGAATCTCCTTCCACCGTCGCGGTGTACTCGATGACCATGGTGTCGCCATTTTGGGTCTGGCGCTTCACGGTGAAGCTTACCTTGTTTCCGGTGACGGTACCCTCCAGCGGAGCTTCACCGCGGCGGCCTGTCACCGTCCCCTTAATTGTGCCGGCGTCCTGCTGGATCGCGAGGGTCTGGGTCATGGTCCCGTTGGGTCCCTCGGATGACATTTCCCAATTACCTGCAACATTTGCTGGCTCGTCAGCCGCCTGCGCGTTGCCCGCCAAAAGCAGCAGAGTCCCACATGCGCACGCTAACACCAGAAAATAGCCGATTCTTTTCATCATCATGCCTCCTCGTCCGAAATCAGATTGATCCCCATGATAGACGTCCGCGGACGGAGGGCAGTTACCAAACGAGTCGCGCTGCGAAGGGCAAAGCGGGACAGAGATCATCAGTCGTGGAAAACTTGTGGCGGCGGACCCCGCACCGCGAATGCAGCACGGCCGAGATCCGAATCTATGCCTGGCTGATGTACAGCCAAAGCAATCCGAACAAAAGGGTCAGGAGGGTAATGGGGAAGCCCGTGCGGAAATAATCCCAGAAGCCAATTTTCACGTCGGGTTTGGCCGTTTCCACCACGATGATGTTGGCCACGGAGCCGGTGATGGTGAGATTGCCGGCCAGCGTGCTCGCCATGGCAAGGGCCAACCATGCCGTATGCGAATCGCTGAAGCCGGGCACCAGCGACTTCAGCAACATCACAGCGGGCACATTGCTCACGATGTTGCTGAACAGCACCACAGCGATGGAAAACACGTCGAGGCGTTGGAGATTCCAGTGGCGTGCGAACCCCAGCAGGCGAGTCACGATGCCGGCGTTTTCCGCTCCACCTACGATCAGGAAGAGGCCGACGAAAAAAACCAGCAGCCCCCAATCGACCTCCTGGTAAAGTTTCCGCGGCTCGGTGGTCCGGGTAATGAGCAGGGCCGCGGCGCCCAACGCGGCCATCATGGCGGGCGGGACACCGAAGACGAATCCGGCAATCACCACCGTGACCACTACTGCGGGCTTGGTCAATCGCGAAAGGTCGCGTGGCGCCACGGGTATGGTTTCCACGGGCATGACTTGGGTCTTGCCTCGCATGTACATCCAGTGCAGCACCGCCCAGTTCAGAAACAATCCCACCAGCGCTACGGGACCGAGATGGAAGAAGAAGTCGAGGTATTTGATCCCTGAAAACGATCCGATCAACATGTTTTGCGGATTTCCCGTGATCGTCGCGACGCTGCCAACGTTGGACCCCGTGGCCACGGCCAACAGATAAGGTAGCGGTGCGAGCCTCATTCGCCGGGTGATGGCGAGCACAAAGGGCACCATGACCAGACACACGATGTCATTCACAAAGAAGGCCGAGAATACGCCGCAGGCGAATACTACCGCAGGCAACAAATAGGCAGGTTTCAGCCGCCTCAGCACAAATTCCACGTTCCACTCAAAGAACCCGACCAAATGCAGGTTGCCTACGATCAACATCATCGAAAAGAGCAAGACCAAGGTGGGAAAGTCAATGAAGTGTATGGCTTCGCCCGGGGGAACGATCCGGAAGGCCACCATCGCCACCGCACCAATAATGGCCGCGCCGGGCCGGTCGATTTTGAGTCCGGGGAACTTGCCAAGGGCAAAGACGAAATAACTGGCGATGAAGATTGAATATGCAGCTACAAGATTGACGTCAGCGAGGGGAAGCCCGCGGATTACGTTCATACCAAATCAGAATAGCAGTGGCGCGGCGGTCCCTCAAGGTCCGGGATGGACTTGGAGTGACGCGGTACGACTCCCGACCATTCCCGGCACACCCGAGCTGTTGAATAAATAAACGGACGCCATTGCGTTGCGCAACAGCTTGACATCCGGTAGATAACACAACTCATTAGAAGACTACTGGGCACTCTAAGCAAAGGATGGTATTGAGAAATGCAACGAAGGCCGCGGATTCGGTAAGATTGTCCCACATGAACTGAGCTTCCCCCATCCTCTCTAACCGTAAGAATCCTGGCTTCTTACCGAATTAACCGACGCTTCCGATTAAGGCGACCTTGGCCATTGACCTGCCTTTATCCAAGACGAATTTCGAGTGCACGGCTTCGTAGCGAGGAAGTTGAGCACGGGGAGAGGCAAATGGTTCCGACACTGGTTGTGATTACATTCATTCTTTTGGTTGGGCACGATTATTACCTGCAGAGGCGGCAGGCGCAGCGCATGGAAGCGAAGAGCACGTCGCCGGAAGTTCACCAAGAGGCCGCGGCCTTCCCGATGAACGTCGTAGGAGGTTTCAAAGCGCCCGCGAACCTTGCCTACCACCCTGGGCATGGATGGGCGATGAAAGAATCGCGCCAACTGGTGCGCATCGGGCTGGACGATTTTGCCGCGCGGGTGTTGGGGCAGATCGACCAGATTGATCTCCCGGCGCGTGGACGTTGGCTGCGGCAAGGCGAGCGCGGCTGGACAGTTGGCCGGGGCAGCCATCGCTTTGAAATGCTCTCACCCATCGAGGGCGAAGTGGTTGAAGTCAACCCCGAGGTGCTCCGCGACCCCTCCCTCGCCCACCAAGATCCGTATGGAGCGGGTTGGCTGGTAGCGGTGCAAGCTCCGGCGGTGGACGGCAACATGAAGAACCTGCTGCATGGCCGCCTGGCGCAGCGCTGGATGGAGGAATCCGTCAGCGCCCTTCACACGCGCCTCAGCCCCGGTTCGGAAACTCGTCTGCAAGACGGCGGTCATGCGATCGGTGACGTGTTGAGCCTGGTCCCGGAATTCCAGTGGGAAAAGTTTGTCGAAGAAATGCTGCTCGGCTAAGTCCAGGCTCGTGATGTGGATGGCACGGGCAAAGATTGAGGTGGGTTTGGAGGCTAACGATGGTCGCAATTTTTGTGGCACTCATGTTTGTGGGTCTGATTCTGATCGAGTTGGGGATTGAAAAGTGGCGAGTGTGGCGCGTCGCGCACCCTGCCGCGTCCACAAACCCTAAAGTTCTGGCCGGAATGTACGGATTTGACACGCTGTGCCAAGTGCCTGACGGCGTTCGCCTCTCGAACCAACACACTTGGGTGAAACCAGATCCCATAGGCGGTTTGCAGATCGGCGTCGACGCTTTGATCGGGCGCGCGGTCGGCGCGGTCCGCCGGATCGCCCTGCCCAAAGTCGGCGACGTGGTGACAGTGGGACAACCGCTCGTCCGTCTGGAAAACAATGGCTGCGGCGTTGACATTGTCTCGACGCTGTCGGGGCGGGTGACAGCCGTAAACTATCGACTGGCCGAAACACCGGAGTTATTGACCTTCGACCCCTACGGAAGGGGTTGGGTCTGCCACCTTACTCCGACGCGAGCGGAGCGGTCAGCCCGTGGCATGCGAATCGGCGAGCAAGCCGCCAAGTGGCTCGAAGCGGAATTCGTGCGCTTCAGCGAGTTCGTGTCCGCGCAAACCTCGCCTGACCTGGCACTGGGCGTCACGAGTCAAGACGGGGGACTCCCCGCGGTCGGCTGCCTGGGCGAACTTGGCCCCAGAGCCTGGAGCGCCTTCGAGGCAAATTTCCTTCGCCAGGCTTAAGCCATACCGACCGACATAAATTGTAGCGTCGATCTCCGATCGACGACGGCGGTCGGAGACCGCCGCTACAACCGGATGCGCAAACACTTATGTCGCTCTGTATAATCGACTTCGGGAATCAATCGAGCGGTTCCTCCTCTCGGGACCGCTCGATTGATTTGACAGTATTTTGTCAGCACCGGGATAGAAAAGGGCCGAAATCATCCGTCTGACTCGCAACCCCTCCGCCGCACGTCCGGTGGACCTGTCGTGAACGGCGGTTTTCTTTTCGACACCAATATTCTTTCGGAGTTGATGCGACCGCGGCCGGAACCCAAAGTCCAGAACTGGGTGGCGGCTCCGGATTTGGGCGCGTCGTTTCTGAGCGTTGTGTGTATTAGTGAACTGGAGACGGGATTCACGACCATGCAGGTGTGAATCTTGAGGCTGCGGCGCTGCATTTAGAGTGCTTTCAGCCCCCCTCGGACTTCGAACATTGGGGGCTGCGCGGACGTGCAACACCGGCCGTCTTGCCGCCGAGACACTTCTGTAGGGTCTTTATTGGCAAACCTTGCCAATTCTGGTACGCTCTCTTGGGGATCGATAACCCCATGAGGAACGCCCATGCCAACGCGCAATGTGAATTTGACTGACGCGCTTGACCGCTTCGTGGCGGCCAAGGTCGAAAGTGGCCGTTACGAAAACGCCAGTGAGGTTGTGCGCGCCGCCTTGCGCACCCTGGAGCATGAAGAGCGGCGGTACGAGATCAAGCTAGCCGCGCTGAAATCGGCGATTGACGCCGGCGACGCGAGCGGAGTAGCCAGGGGAAACTCCTTCGCGCGTGTCCGCCAGGCACTTAAACTTTCCCGAAAGAAGCGCTAAAGGGTGCCGACCTTCCGGTTATCCCGCCTTGCCGAGGCCGACCTCATGGACATCGGTGCCTACACCCTGCATCGCTGGGGCGAAGACCAAACCCTCCGCTACCTCGACGGCTTGGAAACCTGTTGCCAGCACCTGGCGGACCACCATGAGTCAGGCCGCCCCTGCGACCACATCCGGCCCGGCGTACGCCGCATGGAGCATGCCCGGCATGTGGTGTTTTATCGGATTGAAGCAGGGGGCATCCTGGTATCTCGCATCCTTCATCAACGCATGCTGCCAGAAAGACACAGTATCGACGAGGAAGACTCCGGGAATAACCCTGGATGAGCTATTGAATGCTCTCAGCGGGGTAGCGCGGAATTGTGCGCATTTCTGCCCTACTCCGCGGATCTTAGTAAAAAGCGCGCGTTCACCATTCTATCCCTGCAATAGACCGTGAAGCCGCGGACTAATCCGTCGGCTGATGGATAAATCTGCGCTACCCTGCTGTCTTGCTCGTCACTCGTCACTTGTCACTGGTTTCTCGACCTCGGACTGTTCTTCCGCCACTCGTCACTGCCCTTCCGACCCCGGACGTCGGACCTTCTTTTATTCCCTCAAGTCCCACCGGAAAACGGCCGACCCACAAGAATTAATGGGCGCTCAGGCAGCCGCCTCGGCGCCGGAGCTTTGACTTTTGGGAAGAATAGTGTCACATTATCGTACGGTGGCGTAACGAATCTCAGGGAGCCATCGCCGTAGGACAGACCAGAGTTGAGGTGAGATGATCCAGAAAAAGAATTCCGCAGAGTCGTCAGTGGAAAGCATTTACGAAATCATTAAAGGTCACCTATCCTCCCTGCCTGAAAATGAAGCCATGGCGAGGCTAGAAAAGATTGACCAGGCTCATGCTAAAGCCCGCGCTCAAACTCGCTCACGGCACGCCAGAACGCGCTCAACGCAGGCTGGTACGCAGGGTCTTCGGGCCGCACGCCGCACGTCTCGGTAAGGTAACTCTTAAACTCCTCTTCATCGCCGCGTTTCGCCAATCTACGCAGGTTCCAAAGAAACTCATCCCTTCTCTTGTGGATCTCACCCTGGACTCGATTGGCTGGAGATGGAGACGGCTTTCGCTTTCTCATGGAGT
This sequence comes from uncultured Acidobacteriota bacterium, assembly GCA_963808085.1. GTDB lineage: Bacteria > Acidobacteriota > Terriglobia > UBA7540 > UBA7540 > Bog-366. The sequence continues at coordinate 217,065 of CAWEFC010000010.1, read as the reverse complement.
TTGATTAAGAATCCCCTCACTCACCCAACTGAACATCGAGAACACGTTCAAGATTTCCATGTTCGCCGCGTCCTGGTTTCCGTAGCGCGGAGGACTCGTTCGATCAAATGTTCGACCGTTTCACCGCGACGTTCCACAGCGATGATGACGCTGGAGTCGAGGATTAGTCCCATGCGGGCGGCTTCAGTGGTTCGGGATGGCTCTCGATCGCGGCTGCCACGTCCTTGGCGAAATCCTCATCGAGAGTGGCCGTCGAGCCGTGCTCGCGGGCGAGGCGAAGAGATTCCGAGAGCAGGCGGACATGGGTTTCGGCGGGACGCACCACGGCGACGGGCCGTGTGCCATTGTTGATCACGACTTCCGAGCCTTCGCGCACGTGCGCCAGCACCGCCCCAAAGTCGCTGGCAGCTTCCGCTTCCGACATGTCGATCAGATGCTTGCCCATTTATTCATTATACATCAGTATGCTGCATGCGCTAGGCGGCAGGATGTTGTGACGAGTTTAGCTCGCCAATCTTAAATCTTGAATCTGGAATCTCCAATGCCGCGAGCAGTGTGCGCGGGTGCCGGCCCCCAATCCCTAGCCCCCAACCCCTAATCCCGGCTCTTCCGACTTCGGACTTCGGACCTCGGACTGTTCTTCCCGTCACTTGTCACTGCCCTTCAGACCGTTTTTGCCGCCCCTGCCTTTCCCAGCTCCCACAAGTCCCTTCGGGAAATGGCGATCCCTGCTCCTCGGAGGCCCAATTCACTCCCTGCCTCTCAGGATGGCGGCCATGATTCTAGGGTTGCGACGTGCGTGCATGACTGCGATAACCCACAAGGGTTTTTCTTCGGGTGCGTAGGCAATAAGGTATTCACGCACCAGGATGAACCGCAAGGGGCGTGAAGTAAGGTCCGGGCGCCGGTGGCCTTGATGGGGAAAATGCGCGAGCCGCCGAAGGGAGTCAAAAATCTCCGAGATGACCCGATCGGCTGCGTCCGGGTTTTCCTCAGCGAGGTAATAACGAATGTCGTCGAGGTCGGCGTAGGCTTCCAGGTGGAGCGCGAAGCCGCTGGTCATGCTGAGTGGTTGCGCTGTGCTTGGGTTTTGGCTTTCAGGCGGGCAAAGGCTTCTTCGCCATCGACGGGCTGCACCCTGCCGGTTTTCAGATCGTCATAGCGGCTGCCGAGCATGTCCCGAGTCCGCGTTAGCTCGTCCAAATATCCGGCGAGGGCATCTTTCAAAAGCTCGTCGGGCCCGCGTCCGCTCAGCGCGGCGAGGTCGTTGAGCTTCTTCTCCACGTCAGGGGCGAAGTTTATCTCCATGGCCTTCAGGATACGGGAAATTCTCGCACGTTGCAAGTTGTGAGCGGGCCAGACCCGTAGCGGCGGGTTCACCCCGCCAATTTTTGAATCTGGAATCTGGAATCTCCAATGCCGCGCCCCGCCCCCTGTACCGCGGCCGCCAATTTTGAATCTTGAATTTGGAATCTCCAATTCCGGGCGCAGTGTGCGCGGGTGCCGGCCCCCAATCCCTAGCCCCCAATCCCTAGCCCCGGCTCTCGCGACCTCGGAGTTCCTTGCTCGTCACTCGTCACCTGTCACTTGTCACTGGTTTCCCGACCTCGGACTGTTTTTCCGTCACTGCCCTTCAGGCCGTTTTTGCCGCCCCTGCCTTTCAAACTCCAACAAGCCTCTTCGGGAAATCGCAGACCCCCAAGAACAGGGTCTGCGCCAGCCAGCGTGACACAGGCACTCTTGCCTGTGTTGTTTCTGTCGCACAGCCAGGAGTGAGCGTGTAGAAACGCGCCTTGCGGTTGTTCGTGGAGGTCCCCCACTCGGCCGCGATCCAACCCCGCTCCTCCAAGCGCTGGAGCGCAGGATAAAGGGCTCCGTGCTCGACCAGCAGTTCGTCCTCCGTCGTCTGCTGAATGGCGTGCCCGATGCCTTGACCGTGCTGCGGACCGAAAATCAACGTCCGCAAGATCAGCAGGTCTAGCGTGCCTTGCAAAAGCTCCAGCCGTTCATTTTCCCTTCGGGTAGACATATAACCCAAGTATTCATACTGTGGGCAAGATGTCAACCCAGAAAATCTCGCGAGAGAGGTCTGGGACGATAATGCCCCTCGGAGATTAAGTATGCATGCTCGACAACAATCATTATGAGCCTCGTAGGGGCGACGTCAGGTCAAACGGCTGCCGGACGTCGCCCCTAAGGGGCTGGAGAAGCATTTTTCCGTGATTGTTAACCCACGGCTGGCTCGCCGTGGGCCACACGACGTCGCCGCTACGCGGCTTCAGAATGGGATCGATGCGTCAAGTTAGCGCTTATGGCTACCCCCGCTCGGTGGAGTTGAACGGCGCTAGAGGGCGAGCGCCTTCCTGGGCCTACCACCCAGCCTGCCATTGGCTTTGGAGGCCGCCCTCTTGGCGCGGCTGCGGGATTGGCCGCCCACGCGACCAAGCCTCGAGGCCATCCACTTTTTCGAACCGAGGAAACCCTCCAGGAGTCCTGGTACGTAGAGGTCGGCATCGAGCTTGGGAAAGTGAACTCCGAAGCCTGATGGACTGACCTCAATTTCTTCAAGCTGCGAGGGCTTGGCGTTCTCGAGTCCTTGCGCGTCCCGCGGTGAGAAACTCAGAATCAGGTTGGAACTGAGATGAATCACAATGTGCCCGTTTTTGCGGTCGTAACGCGCCGAGACGGCCCGGGGAATGGACGCTTGAACGTCCCTAGCCCGCTGATTCGCCCGTTCGAAATTTTCATCGTGCGCCATGAATCTCCTCCCATGCCGGGCACAACTCCTCCAAGTGTTCCGTCAGCACGGCTGGGAGAGGTGTAGTTTCCCGCCGTGAGAATCCGTAGTTTTCCCGAAGCTCCACCGGCCCCGCCGGACAGTTCAAATTGAATACCGCTTCGCGGCCGCTTCCGATCACATGGACATGAGCCGGTCGGTGGTCGTTGGGATAGATTACGACCCGCAGCCCGTCAAATCTGAAAACTGTCGGCACCAGGAAATCTTACCACAAATCCTAAGCGATTAGGTTTTTCGTTGGGGGGACGCGGGGAATGTGGAAGAAAGCGGGTAGCTTTTCTCCTGCCTGGCACAATTGACTCGAAGTTCCTCACCAAAGAGGGAACCCACTACCCACTACCGTCTGTCGCGTCGAACATGGCGCGCCCCTTCAGGGCTCCGTCGCTCCTCCTTCTACATTCCCAGGCCGATGGCCTGGGCTTTGTTAGTTCGCCCCTTTGGGGGTCAAACCGGGATGCATACGCATCAACGATCTGGTGAGAAATGCGGGCAAAGTCGCCCGACGCCGGGCGTTGCGTTTCCCACGCCCAGGAAGGCTCGATTGCGTAATTTCACAACAGACAAGGCTGAATGCAACTGAGGTGCAGGTAACTCGGACTTAAAGACCTATTACGTGCCCCAATTGATGAAATTCTCGGCACATGGCGTGCTTATACCTTTAATGGGTTGGACCTTTTACGCGGATAGTATGCCCAACCAGTACTCGCGGGAGATGTTTAAAAAATGAGCAAATCCATTCTGGTTGATACAACACGCTGCATCGGATGTGGAGCCTGCGCAACAGCCTGTAAGATCGCCAACAACCTTCCACTTGACGAGCCGGGCGCCGCAAAGGATCTGCCGGCCAAGCCCGTGAGTGAGGACGCCCTCGTGGCCTTCGCCCAAGGACACGGAGAAGTGGACGGCAAATTGTCCGCCGAGACGCTGAATGTCGTGCAGACGCATGGCAGCATCTTTGTACGGCGTTTTTGCATGCACTGCCAGGAACCCACGTGTGCGTCAGTTTGTCCGGTGGGCGCACTTCACAAAACCGCGACAGGGCCGGTGCTTTACGATGCCGGCAAATGCATGGGATGCCGGTATTGCATGATGGCCTGCCCGTTCAGCGTTCCGCGTTATGAGTGGAAGGCGGTTTTGCCCAAGGTGAAGAAGTGCACCATGTGCGCACCGCGACAGGCAAAGGGTTTGCAACCCGCCTGCACGGAAGTCTGTCCGGTACAGGCCAGCATTTTCGGCGAGCGCGACGAGTTACTGGCCGAAGCCGAAAAGCGCCTGCAAGCAGATCCTGCGAAATACTTTCAGCACATCTACGGCAAGGACGAAGTGGGCGGCACGTCGGTGCTTTATCTCTCGGCCGTGCCCTTTGAGCAACTGGGTTTTCCCGCTAACTTGCCCACGGACCCCATGCCGTTGTTGACCTATCGGGTGCTCTCCAAGATCCCCAGCCTTGTCCCCCTGGGGGGGTTGCTTTTAGGGGGAATTTGGTGGATTACCAACCGGCGGGAAGAAGTGGCGAAGGCAGAGAAGAAATAAGCATTGCCGATTTTCGATTGCCGATCGCCGATTTTCGATTTCCTTCAATCGGCTATCGGCCTGGAGATGACCCAATCAGCGACCACGAACGGCTTTAATGGAGTAAACCGATGATCTTCTCAAAGTTTCCGAAGCTCACTTTCTGGCGGACCGTTCTGGTGCTCGTTCTCGCCGCGGGCTTCTATTCCACGGTGCTGCGTTTCGTCAAAGGCTTGGGGGCCGCCACGAACCTCTCCGACCAGTTCCCCTGGGGGCTCTGGGTTGGTTTCGACGTGGTCTGCGGGGTGGGCTTGGCAGCGGGGGGATTTACGTTGGCGGCGATTGTCTATATTTTCCACGCCAAGCGCTTCTACCCCGTACTTCGCCCATCGATTCTCACCGCCTTCCTGGGTTATTCACTTGTGGCCGTGGCTCTGCTCTTCGATTTGGGCAAGCCTTACAACATTTGGCATCCCCTGGTGATGTGGAACCCGCATTCCGTAATGTTCGAGGTTGCCTGGTGCGTAACGCTCTATTTGACGGTGCTGGCGCTTGAGTTCTCCCCGGTGGTGTTCGAACGTTTTCAGTTGCACCGGCCGCTGCGCGTGGTTAAAGCCGTGACGATTCCGCTGGTCATCGCCGGCGTTCTGCTCTCGACTCTGCACCAATCGTCGCTGGGCAGCCTCTACCTGATTGTTCCGGAGAAGCTCTATCCCTACTGGTATTCGCCGCTTCTGCCTGTGTTCTTCTTCATCTCCGCGGTGAGTGTGGGCTTGGCAATGGTGATTTTCGAATCCAATCTGAGCGCGCGCGCGTTTCGGCCGGGAGATTGAAATGCCGTTGCTGGAAGTTTTGGGCCGGGCACTGGCGGTCGTCCTGGCGGTTTACGGTCTTCTGAAATTCCAAGATCTTTGGAGTCGCGGGGCGCTGGTCCATCTCCGCGAACCTTCCACGGAAACCCTCCTGTTCGTTTTGGAGATTACGCTGGGCCTGCTCATTCCCTTGCCCATGCTTCTGTTCCGCAAGATTCGCGAAGATCGCGACAGCCTTTTCGGGGTTTCGGTGCTGGTCATCACCGGCTTCCTTCTGAACCGCTTGAACGTCTCGATAACCGGCTTGGAAGCCTCTTCCGGGGTGCACTATTTCCCCCGCTGGACAGAGGTGGCCGTCACCCTGTCGATCGTGGGAGTGGGATTTCCTGCTGTTCAGTTTGGCGGTGCGGTACTTAAACGTGATGGAAAAGCAGGTGCCAGGTGTCGGGTGTCAGGTGTCAGAGAAAACATCCGAACTGGAGCCACTAACCTTGCACCGGTGATCTGGAACAAAAAGGTGTCAGGCATCAGGTGCCAGTGAGAACTGCCGATCGAGTGCTAGGTAATTAGGAACAAGTCAGGTATCAGATGTCGGAATGAACATCCAGGTTAGAACCGTTAGGATGACGCCACTGACCTGACACCTGGCACCTGAAACCTACTTTATGACTCGCATCACTCATAGTCTCGCCATCAAGCTGACAGCCTGCGTCGTGGGGGGCATGGCGCTACTGTTTTCGATTTACGGGTATTGGAACCTGCGCCTCTGGCGGCAATCCCAGCAGGAAATCATTTTCCAGAGCACCGACCGCATCAGTGACACGATTCGGCGCAGCATCCGCTACTCGATGCTGCGCAACGAGCGCGAGGATGTGTTCAACATCATTAACACGATCGGGCATGAGAATGGCATCAGCCGCATCCGCATTTTCAATAAGGAAGGGAAGATCAGCTTTTCCACGGATGCCAATGAGGTTGGCCAATTTGTGGATAAGAAGGCTGAGGCGTGCTACGCCTGTCACGCGCAGGCCCAGCCGCTGGCCCGGCTCGACCGGCCGGACCGGATGCGCATTTACAGCGCGCATGACGGCACCCGGGTGCTGGGACTGATCCGGCCCATTGAGAACGAGGCGGATTGTTCCAACGCCGCCTGCCACGCCCACACGGATAGCAGCCAGGTGCTGGGGGTGCTCGATACCAACCTCTCGCTCGCGGCCATGGACCTTGCCGTGGCGCAGCACCAGCGCCGGGCGGTGATCTTTACCGCAGCTTCCCTTCTGGTCGTGAGCCTGTTCACTTCCTGGTTGATCTGGCTGACCGTGCACAAGCCGGTGCATCAGCTTACGGAGGGCACGCGCGCCGTGGCGCAGGGCAACTTGGATTATGTCTTGCCGGAAACCAACCGGGACGAAATTGGCAGCCTGGCCATTTCCTTCAATCACATGACCCAGGAGCTGAAGAAAGCGCAGGCGGAAAATCGTCAGTGGACGGAAACGCTCGAAGACCGCGTGCGGCAGAAAACCGAAGAACTCGAACGCGCCTATCGCAGCCTGACTCAATCGGAGAAGATGGCCTCCCTGGGAAAACTTGCGGCGGTGGTGGCGCACGAGATCAACAATCCCCTGGCCGGCATCCTGACCTACAGCAAGCTGATTTCCCGCATGGCCGACAAGTCCTGCAGCGACAACAAGCGTCTGGGCGAGGCCAAGAGCTACCTGCAAATCATCGAAGGGGAAAGCCGGCGCTGCGGCGGCATCGTCAAAAACCTTCTTACCTTCGCGCGACAGACGCCCATCAATCCCCAGAAGAACGACCTGAATGCCATCATCGAACGCTGTTTGCTGCTCGTCGGACATCAAATGGACCTGCAAAGCATCGAGCTACAGAAAAAGCTGGAGCCGCAACTCCCCCAACTCTATTGCGACGCTGGCCAGGTTCAACAAGCTCTGCTGGTGATTCTGATGAACGCCGTGGAAGCGATGCCCCACGGCGGCCGCCTGGGCATCGAGAGCGCTTACGACCCGGCGCGCCGCCTAGGCCGCGTGGTCGTGAGCGACGAGGGGACAGGAATTCCTCCTGACGTCCTCTCTCATATTTTCGAACCTTTCTTCACCACGAAAGAAGAGGGCAAAGGAACCGGACTCGGCCTCGCCATCGCCCTCGGCATCATCCAGCAACACGGAGGAAACATCGAGGTGGAATCTAGCGAGCAGAAGGGAACGACGTTCACGGTGCTGTTGCCGGAAGAGCCGCCGGTGAGTGTTAGCGCGGCGTGAAAGGGCGGGTTTAGGGGTTAGGGGTTGGGGGCTAGGGACCGGCAATATTCGACGCGCACGAGTAGGTGGCGTTGAAATCTCCCAAGGCTGGATTCTGATCCCTAACCCCTAATCCCTAAACCTAACCCCGTAGCTTAGAGGAATTCATGATTCACAATTACAAAGAGTTGGATGTTTGGAAAAAGTCAGTCGCCTTCACCACCGAACTCTACCAACTAACATCTGGTTTCCCAAGCGCCGAGCGATTCGGTCTCATTTCACAAATCCGAAGAGCTGCGGTTTCAATCGCCGCCAACATCGCCGAAGGATGGGGAAGGGGTTCCATCGGAGAATACATCCAATTTCTGATGGTAGCTAGGGGGTCGCTGATGGAAGTAGAAACACATTTGATTGTCTCATGCAATCTACACCTAATAAGCCCGGATGCTTTAGGGGTAGTTTCTGGGGAAATTGAGGAAATCGGCAAAATGCTAAATGGATTGATCGGGGCGCTGAAATCTCGCAAAGCACGGGCCTGATCCCTAACACCTAATACTACTACGTTAAGTTATTGACCTCTCATTCGAGAGGTGCTAATCTCCGGTCCATGACCGAGAGCGAAATCGAGAAATGTCGAAAGCGTTTGGAACAATTTTTGGCCGACCTGCTGGAGCCGTTGGGGCGGCGCGAGCGACGCCACTGGGGTTCGGTCTATGTGCGTGGCCTTTTGCTGGACGGCGAACGCAAATCCATCGAGCCCATGTCGGCGCGGTTGCCCGAGGGCAACGCGCAGGCGATGCAGCAGTTGATCGGCCAGAGTCCCTGGCTTTGGACGCCGGTTTGGCAGCGCTTGGCGCAACGCATGTCGGCGGAGTTGACGCCCGAACCGGTGTGGGTCATCGACGACACGGGATTTCCCAAACAGGGTCGTCATTCCGTGGGCGTGGCGCGGCAATATTCGGGCACGCTGGGCAAGACGGCCAATTGCCAGGTGGCGGTGAGTCTGCATCAGGTGGCAGGCGAAGAAGGCACGATCCTGGATTGGCGCCTCTACTTGCCGGAAAGCTGGACGCAGGATGCCCAGCGGCGAACGGAAGCGAGGATCCCGGCGGAGGTGAAATTCCGGACCAAGTGGCAACTGGCGCTGGAATTGATCGACGAAGCGCGGACGTGGGGTTTGCGGTGTGGGGTGGTGTTGGCCGACGCCGGCTACGGGGAAGCCACGGAATTCCGCCAGGGACTGGAGGATCGCCACCTTCCTTATGCCGTGGGGATTCCTTCCACCGTGCGGGTGTGGACGAAACCGCCCCGGGTGCGGAAAACACGGGGGCGAGGACGCCGACCGCAGGTTTACCAATACGGCGAGCAGCGGCCGGGCGCGGTGCGGGAAGTGGCGGAGAAGGCCCGGGGATGGAAGCAAGTGCGCTGGCGAGAAGGTACGAAAGGCTGGCTGGAGTCCCGCTTCTACGCGGCCCGTGTCCAGCCCGCGCACGGCTTCGACGATGGCGACCCGCCCCACCGGGAGGTCTGGCTGTTGGTGGAATGGCCCCCCGGCGAAAAAGAGCCCACGAAATATTTTCTCTGCGACCTGCCCAAGACCTACAGCCTGCGGCGGCTGGTACGCGTCGCCAAGAGCCGCTGGAAAATCGAACAGGACTATCAGCAGCTCAAGGAGGAACTGGGACTGGATCACTACGAAGGCCGCAATTGGACGGGCTGGCATCATCATGTCACCCTGGTCATGTTGGCGCATGCTTTCCTGACCTTGGAGATGTTGCGGAGCAAAAAAAACTTCTGGGTGGACCCTGCCACAGACGCGTCGTGAGATCCAACGCCTCCTGTTCACCTGGACCGGTGAGTGTGCATATTGTGGCAGCGTAATTTGCAAGCGCAACCGAGCACCTTAACTTAACGTAGTAGTACTAATCCCTAACCCCTAATCCCGTGTCCCGAATAGAAGGAGTAAGAACATGAATCCAAAGGCCAGCCTGTTGATCGTTGACGACGAAAACGTCGTCCGCGACTCTCTGGGAAAATGGTTTGAAGAAGAAGGCTACAGTGTGGACACCGCGAACAGCGCGCGCGAGGCGCTAATGAAGTTGCCTCGCCAGCGTTGGGATTTGGCTTTGGTGGACATCAAGATGCCCGGCATGGACGGCCTGGAACTGCACCGCAAGATTCGCGAGGTCGATCCGAACATCATCGTCATTATCATGACCGGCTACGCATCGGTTGAGACGGCGGTCCAGGCGCTCAAGGACGGCGCCTATGACTACATCATGAAGCCGTTCGACCCCGACGACCTGGCCCACGCCGTCGCCAAGGCCCTCGATCATCGCCGCACCCAGGAGGAAAACCTGCGCTTGCGCGAAACCCTGGGAGAAGTTCAGGCGGTCGAGATGGTGGGTCAGAGCCAGCCGATGCAGCGGGTGCTCGAGAGCATCCGCACCGTGGCTCCTAATGACACCACGGTACTCATTCACGGTGAAAGCGGAACTGGCAAGGAATTAGTGGCGCGGGCCATCCACAATTTAAGCCCGCGGCGCTTTATGCCAATGGTCACCATTCACTGCGGAGCGCTCACGGAAACCCTGCTCGAGAGCGAGTTGTTCGGGCACGAAAAGGGCGCGTTCACCGGCGCGCAGTATCGCAAGAAGGGAAAGTTTGAAGTTGCCGAAGGGGGGACGGTCTTTCTCGACGAGATCGCCGACATCAGCCTGAAAACGCAAACCGACCTGTTGCGCGTCCTCCAGGAAAAGGAAATCACCCGCGTGGGTGGCAACCAGACCATCAAGGTGGATTTTCGCGCCGTCGCCGCCACCAACAAGGATCTAACGTTGCTCGTCAAAGAGGGCACATTCCGCCCCGACCTCTATTACCGCCTCGACGTCTTCCGGATCCCGCTGCCGCCCCTGCGTGAACGCAAAGAGGATATCCCCATGCTCGTCGATCATTTCCTGCGAAAATACTCGGGCGCCATGAACAAGCGTTTTACGGGGATCGCCCGCCCGGCGCTCGAAGTGTTGATGAATTACGAATGGCCCGGCAACGTCCGCGAGTTGGAAAATGCCATCGAGCGCGCCATGGTAATAGGGCACGCGCCGGAAATCACGGCCTCGGACTTCCCTCTCCAGGTCTCGGCGGCGCCCGTACCGGAAGGCAGCATGGCGCTCGACGACGTGGAGCGCGGGCACATCCAGCACGTACTGGAAGCTTGTGAGTGGAATCAAACCCGCGCCGCCAAAGCGCTCGGCATCGATCGTGTTACCCTCTACAACAAGATTAAAAAGTATGGTTTCAAGAAAGTGACCGCAGCTACGGCATCATGAGAATCATCTCCCTGCGACCAGTTGGGCGGGTCGACCGCGCGCTGCTCGAGCCCCTCGCCGAGGGGTTGACGCAGCGGCTGCGCGTGGCTTGCTCAATTCAACCCGACAGTCTGGAAGCGGAGTTTGCATTCAATCCTCTTCGCCGGCAATATCACTCGACTGAGATCCTCAAGAAGATATTGGCCCGGCCCTCGAGCGAATCCGGTAGGATCCTGGGCGTGACGGAAATGGATCTCTATATTCCCGTGTTGACCTTTGTGTTCGGGGAGGCGCAGCTCGCGGAAGGCGGAGCGGTGGTTTCCGCCCATCGCCTCCGCCAGGAGTTCTACGGCTTGCCTACCGACCCCGCGCTCCTGCACGAGCGGCTGCTGAAAGAAGCCCTCCACGAACTGGGCCACACCTACGGGCTGCGCCACTGCCTCGATTACACCTGCGTGATGAGCTCGTCCAACGGCGTCGAGCGCATCGACCTGAAAAACGCCGAGTTTTGCTCCGCCTGCGCTCGAAGTATGGCCACCGATGAATGCTGAGCGAATGTAGCGTGGGCATCCTGCCCGCGCCCCAGCGGGCGAGACGCCCGCGCTACGAACGCAGTCCGTCACTATGATTCGCTAGCCTCAATAGGAGTCGATTCGGGGGTTAACGGAACGCGGGGGATTGGCCGGAGCTTCAGGCGGGCACGGTGATTCGCTATCGAGTCTGTTGCTTCGCCCAGGTGCGAACCACGCGGCGCCATTGCAGCGTGCTCAAAGTCTTGCTCCGCTCCAAAAACTCCGACAACATCGATTCGGTTAGGCAGGACAGGACACCACTTCGGTCACTGTTTACGTATCGGTCGTCTACAAGCCGGAGAATCCTTGGGGCGCGGCCATCGTACAGCCAAATCTCGGGCACACCCAGGCGGGCATAAACAGGCAGTTTGGGCACTGCGGGACTGGTGATTTCCACTTCGATGACCAAGTCCGGTGGTGGATCCACCGTAAGGTCGATTTCGTTTTTTCCCCGGATGCGCTCCACGTGTTGAATGTAAAAACAGGAATCGGGCTCAGTTCCTTTCTTGAGATCCCGCCTCCGAAATGTTGTCGAGCCCAGCGTCGCAAATTCAATTTCCTGTTCTTCCGCCACCAATTCAGCGATCATCGCGAGGGCCAGGTTTATTTTCTCGTGCTCGGTCGACGGGCTCATGATTTCCAGCATCCCTTCGCTGTAAGTAAAGCGAGGTGTACTGGCGTCCGTATGGTCCGCCAGCAAGCACTCGTAGGTGCCCCAGCTAACGTGCTCGAGGACAAATCTTTCTTCCCCCATTTGTTGGGCAAAATCGATGGTAGTCGCCATGGTGGTTCCTTCACGGACCGTACGCGGCAGCTTGTCACGCGCCCCGGCTTAGAGTCTATCGTAAGGCAGCATGGTTTTCCAGAGCGGGCATAATTGGTTCGAGCTTCGACACAGATTGCAGGGAGTAACTGTGTAACCTCTCTGTCGGGCCTTCTCCGGCAAGGAGGTCACCGAGACAGTAGGAAAGAAGGCAAAGACCCGTCAATCGCAAATCACCCATCACCAAATCGCCCGATGTCCCGATCCCCTTTGACCCCGCACAACGCTTTCGCTAGAATTTGCAATCAGATCGAGTGGGTTGAGGAAGGACCAAAGGCATCGCGTGCTGAATCTTCGTTTTCGAACCCGCCTGGCACTGGTGATGTTCCTGACCATGGCGTGTACCACCGTAGTCCTGGTGGTTGCTTATGTGCGCCACGACCGCCAAGAAAGGGCTTACACGACGGTTCTGACCTCCGACCTTCTGCAAATCGTCAATGTGGCGCAGGCGCACATCCCGCAGAATTCCGACCGCAAGCAGGCCCTGGAATTCTATTCCCAGGCGCTGAAGGACGCCGGCTTGTCAACGATTGTGGCTTTGCCCTCGGGCGAAGTAGTGGCTAGTTCCAACCCCGCGCAAGTCGGCAAGAAAATCCCCCTGAAGAAGCGCCACCCGACCAGCGAAGAAAAACCACTGCAAATCTCCGCCGAGCTGCGCGATGTGGACCTCGACCCCGGCGTGGAACCCAGGACGCACATCATTGAATTCCCCATCGTGCAGGGAGATAAAGTGCTGGGTTACGTGCAAATCAAAGGCGAGATGGACACCGTCGTTGAGCTGCTTCACAAGAAATATGTGGACACGCTCGCCCTGATTCTCTGCACGATGCTATCGGGAATGTTCGCCGTAGTCTATCTGGCGTTTCGATTCACCACGCCTATTGACCTGCTGGTGGTGGGGGCGCAGCAGGTGGCGGCGGGCAATCTTTATGTCTCGCTTCCCCAGGGCGGCCGCGACGAAATCGGCAAGCTTTCGGGAACATTCAATCAAATGGTTGAGCGGCTCCGCCAAAGCCGGGAACTTCAGGAGCGATTGAACGAGGCGGAGAAGTCAACACTGGTGGGGCGATTTGCCGCGGTGGTGGCACACGAGGTCCGGAATTCGCTCAATTTCATCAATCTCTCCATCGATCAAATTCGCGCCAAGCACACCGACGGCGACACGGCAGCCCGCACCGAGTTGCAGCGTAATCTTCACAACATCAAGGAAGAGATTGGGCGTCTCAATCACTTGGTGAATGATTTCCTTTCTGTCGGACGGCAAGTGCCTCCTGCGCTCGCGCCCTGCGACGTGCGTACGATTCTCGCCGAAGCCGTATCGCTGGCAGAGAAACAAGCGCGCCGGCAAAACGTCGAGATCACCACTGACCTGCCCCAAGACATTCCGCGGTTCGAACTCGACGAGGGGCAGATCAAAACTTGCTTCCTCAACATTCTGACCAACGCCATTCAGGCGATGCCGCAGGGAGGCAAAGTGGAGATCACCACAAAGAACATCACCAGCCTCGAAGGCGCCGAGTTTTTACAGTTGCGGTTTCGCGATACCGGCCCGGGTATTCGCCCCGAGGACCGCGAAAAGGTCTTTACCCCGTTTTATTCCACTAAAGCCACCGGCTTTGGACTAGGATTGGCGATTACCAAGAAGATCGTGGACGACCACGGAGGCAGGGTCTTCGTGGCCGCGGACGACGCGCCTGGAACTGTGATGGTAATAGAGCTGCCAGTGCTGGCAACCAGGACATGGGAGTTGGGGTTACAGATTAGGGGTTAGGGGTTAGAAAAAGCCGCCCTTCACCGTTAATCCCGGGCCCATGCGGGCAAGCGCAGACTCGCGAGAATGGTGTTCCGAATCCCTAACCCCTAAACCCTAGCCCCTAATCTCGAGGTTTTCCAATGCCCGAAGGCAATATCCTGGTAGTTGACGACGAAGAACGGCAGCGCGAAATCTATCGCGACATTCTGCAGGGAGAAGGCTACGAAGCGGAAACCGCGGCCAGCGGCGAGGCCGCGCTCAAACTGCTCGCGCAAACCCGCTTCGACCTTGTCCTCACCGACCTCAACCTGACTGGCATGACTGGCCTTCAATTGCTCAGTGAGATTGTGGCGGATGACCCCACCATCGCCGTGATCATGATTACCGGCTACCCCTCCATTCAATCGGCCGTGGAAGCGACGCGCAAGGGCGTCTATCAATATCTGGAAAAACCCGTCGATCGCGACACGCTGCTGGAAGTGGTGGCGGAGGTCTTCCACCGCCTGGCCACGCTGAAGCGCACCATCATCGGCGATTCACCCGCCACCAAGGCCATGATGCGCATGATCCTGAAGGTCGCGCCGAGCGCGCACACGGTGCTGATCCTGGGCGAGAGTGGCACCGGCAAAGAACTGGTGGCGCGCGAAATCCATCAGCACAGCCCGCGGCGCGACCGGCCGTTCCTGGCCGTCAATTGCGCGGCTCTCACCGAAACCTTGCTGGAAAGCGAACTCTTCGGTCACGAGAAGGGATCCTTTACCGACGCCCACCAGATGAAGCGCGGGGTCTTTGAGCGCGCCCATCAATCCACCCTTTTTCTGGACGAAATCGGCGACACCAGCCTGGGCATGCAAGTGAAAATCCTGCGCGTGCTCCAGGAGCGCGAGTTCTTTCGGGTGGGGGGAATCGAACCTCTCAAAACCGATGTGCGCATCATCGCCGCCACCAACCGCAACCTGGCGGAGCGCGTCAAGGAAGGCAAATTCCGCGAAGACCTGTTTTACCGCCTGAATGTGCTGCCCATCGTCTGCCCGCCCTTGCGCGAGCGCGACGTTGATATCGACATCCTCGCCCACCATTTCATGCGCAAGGCAGCGCTGGTCGCGGGCCGGCGCGTCGAGGGGATTTCCGCCGAGGCCCTGCAAGCACTGCGCTCCTACTCCTGGCCCGGCAACATTCGTCAACTCGAGTGGGCCATGGAGCGCGCCGTGGTCTTGGGAGAAACCGATAGCGTGGAACTCCACGACCTGCCCCCGGAAATCCTGCAACCCGCGCCGCTGGCCGCCGCTCCCGCGGAAACAGTCGGCCGCGCCGACGCCCTCCGTGCAAGGCGGAAGTGCGCCCATCATCGCCGAGGGCTCATGGGAAGAACACGAAAAAGCCAAAATCGTCGAAGCCCTGCAACGATCGAGTGGAAACATCACCCGCGCCGCACAACTGCTTGGCATGACCTTCCGCACCTTACAGTACCGATTGGACAAGTTCGGAATCAAGCGCCCGTGAGGAGATCTGGCACAGGCAGGAGTGCCTGTGCCACTTGCCTTACTTCGGCGCCGACTCCGGCTCGGCAGCACCGCGATGGCATGTCCAGCAGGTCACGCGCATGTGGCCGCCGAAGTTATCGCCGTTAATCTGGTGCGCCATCATCAGCATCTTTCGCGCCGTCTGCTTATGCGGATTGTCATCCTTTTCAAACGCCCCCATGACGTGGCAGAAGTTGCACTGCACTCCCAGCGAGTGGGAGAAGGACTGCATGGCGCTCATGAGGTCGGCCGCGGGCATTCCCTTGAGAATCTGGATGTTCTTGTAAACGTCCTTCGCCAGCTTGGGTGGCTCCTGGGCTTCCCAATCGGCCTCCGGCTGCTTTTCGTAGACGATCGTATCTTCGCGCGGCGGACGGTCGCCCATTGTCCGGTTCGCATGATACGTGAGAGTCTTGCCGTCGCCGGACAAGGTCCACGTTTCGCTGATGTGTATCTCGCCTTCGTCACGGGTGGCGCGAGACTCCACGGACAACGCCCCATCTTTCCACTGGACCTTGCTCTTCAATGACGCTCCCATCATTTCGTTCGTGTTATCGTCCGAGCCAATCGTGTAATGGAACTTATGGATTTCATCCCCTACTTCGCTGGCGGTGCGAACCGAGATCGTAAGGTCGGAGCCCTGCTGTTCGATTTTCACGCGGCGGTTGGTCGCGGGCCGTCCGGACACTTGACTCTTATCCGGATTCCAGCGCCAAATGCCGGAGAGGTTCGGTGTGGATTCTTGCGAGATCGCCTGAACGGCCGCAAGCGCCGTCAGAGCCAACAGCAGATAGCGAAATATCCAGGTGGTGCGAGCGAGTTTCTTCATCAGCGCCTCCTCGGCGGACGTGAGCTATTTGAGTCTTGGGCCCGGCCCATTGATCGTGTGCGCTCAAATCCTAGCATTAGTTGCCCATTGGCGCACCTGGATTTGCGGATAGGATTTGCCGAATTACTGCCGTTTACGAAATAGAGTGACGAACTGCCTTCGGAGCGCGGGCGTCACGCCCGCTGTAGCGTGGGCATCTTGCCCACGCCGGGCGGGAGCGGGACGCTCCCGAGACAGCGGGCAGGATGCCCGCGCTACGTAGGTATTTGAGACTATATCTTGCAACCGTCATTAAGCTCAGTGGCTTGAGCTTCCCAATCCCGGCAGTCGTGCAGTGGCAAACGACAGTCGGCAATTCTGCTATGATACCTCCCCGCATTTTGAGCGAGGCGGCGAAGAGGAGACCATATGTCCTATCCAAAACCCAGCCGGCGATCGTGGGCGGAGCCCTGGAAAATCAAGATGGTCGAACCCATTCGCATGACCTCGCTCGCCGAGCGCGAAAGGTTCGTGAAGGACGCCGGGTACAACACGTTTCTGCTGCGCTCCGAGGACGTCTACATTGACCTGTTAACCGACAGCGGCACCAACGCCATGAGCGATCGCCAGTGGGCGGGCATGATGCTGGGCGACGAAGCCTATGCGGGCAGCAAGAACTTTTACAACTTGTGGGAGGCCGTAGCTCAGTATTACGGATATAAGCATCTCGTCCCCACGCATCAGGGGCGGGCCGCGGAGCACATCCTGTCGCGGATCATGATTCATCCCGGCGACGTCATTCCCGGCAACATGTACTTCACCACCACGCGCCTGCACCAGGAACTCGCCGGGGGCACGTTCGTCGACGTGATTATCGATGAAGCTCACGACCCCGCGAATCCGCACCCCTTCAAGGGCAGCGTCGACCTGGCAAAACTTCAGCGCGTTATCGACAGTTCCGGTCCCGGCAAGATTCCCTATGTTTCAATCGCCGGCACCGTGAACATGGCAGGTGGACAGCCACAGTCCATGGAGAACATCCGTGCCGTCCGCGCCCTCGCGAAACAACACAACATTCCCATCGTCCTTGACGCCACGCGCGCCATCGAGAATGCGTACTTCATTCAGCAACGCGAGCCGGGATACCAGTCCAAGAAGGTGGCCGAGATTTTGCAGGAGTACTGCTCCCACACCGACACTTGCACGATGAGCGCTAAAAAAGACGCGCTGGTCAACATCGGGGGCTGGCTGGCCACCAACGACCAGGGTCTCTTCGAAGAGGCGCGCAACCTGGTTGTGGTTTACGAGGGCTTGCATACTTACGGCGGCTTGGCGGGCCGCGACCTGGAAGCCATGGCGCGCGGCATCAGCGAGAGCGTCGAGGATGACCATATCCGCACGCGCATCGGTCAGGTGGAATATCTCGGCAATCACTTGCTCGACTGGGGCATACCCATCGTCAAACCCATTGGCGGACACGCGGTCTTTCTCGACGCCCGGGCATTCTACCCGCACATTCCCCAGTCGCAGTATCCGGCGCAGGCGCTAGCCTGCGATGTGTACGTCGACTCGGGAGTCCGCACCATGGAGCGCGGGGCCGTCTCCGCCGGGCGCGACGCCAAAACCGGCGAAGAACACTTCCCCAAATTGGAACTCGTGCGCATCACCATCCCCCGCCGCGTCTACACACAAGCGCATATGGATGTGGTGGCGGAGTCAGTACTCGAGGTGTATGAGCAGCGCGAGAAGGCGCGCGGCCTACGCATGACTTACGAGCCGAGATATCTGCGCTTCTTCCAGGCACGATTTGAGCGTGGCGCTTGAGACGTGTCCGGCGCCGCCCGGCCAGGCGATGAGATCCTCCGGCGCCCGCGAGGTGCAGTGTCCGAATCGTTGGCACGCCGATCTCCTCCCATCCACCATAGTCCTCCGCTAAATCGCTTATGTTTCAGCTACTTATCCGGATGCGATAAAGGGCGAGACTATAAGGCCTTTATTTTCTATAAGTTATTCGGATTGAAGGGAAACCGTCGACGAATCGGAAGCTTGAAGGTCCTAAAATTGAAGTAACTGGCTTAAATTCAACAACTAATAGCTTATTTCTGCCAACTCGTTTGTTTTCATAGACTCATCCGGATACTACATTTTGTCGCTTATTTCCCCTTCTGTTTTCATCAACTTATTCGGACCACCCTCAGTTTTTGACATCTTTTTAGTTTTGGAAAATCGCTCGCTTGAAACCGACAATGCGTCACCTTCTTTGACTTGTGCAGATTGATCCCCCCTCGAACGTTCCGCCAAGTTATCAACTGGGCTACCGGCAGAGTTAAGCTGGCTGGCCATGGTCACCTTCCTCGGGCATCGCGACATCCGGACAGAGTGCGCGAAAATTCGCAGGCGCACCCTCTCAATCTGTCGGCTAGCAATGTTGCTGAAAAACTCCGTGCAGATGCCGACAGACTGTCCTATACCGGCAAGACTCGTGTCGAATTATCTTTTCAAACTCCTACCCGTAGGAATTTGTACAAAGCGACACAAATTGTAGCGTCGATCTCCGATCGACGACGGCGGTCGGAGACCGCCGCTACTGTCCGATGCGCAAACAATTATGTCGCTCTGCATGGTTTACCGGAGCGCCGATTTCCCCAGCCTCACGCCGTTTTGCCGCCTGCTGGCATGAGAAGAGTAGCGCGGACCTGTTTTGTAGGTCCGGGCTGCGGGCTGATCCCAGTGGTTTCTATTGCCTTAAGTGTGCGCTATCGCAGGTCACGAAACTCGCTGGCGGTGATACCAAGGTGGCGGAGGATTTTGAAAAAGAGTGGCGGGCCAATCTCTCGTCCGCCATGCAAGGGTACGGTGACGGCTCGGCCGTCGGGGTGATTCCAACGTTCATGACTTCCGGTTTGTCTGGTTCCAGGCGACGGGCTGCCTCCTGGAATTCCTGAGCAGTGGCGCTAGGCATGTACGATCTCAGTCGTGTCAGCGGGGAGGGGCGTACTCTTTTCGCGGTATTCTTCGGCAATCATCTCGAAGACTCTAGTGAGTTCGGCAAGAGCATCCTCGCGGGTAGGCATAAGGGCGTAACAACCCGGGATCGCGGGAATTTCCGCCACCCACGAGCCGTCTTCCTGAGAATGAAGAATCGTCTTGTAATCGTCAATCGTCACACTCGCTCCTCCCAACTCTGTTGATCATTATAGCATGTACTCTCGCCCGCTCAGGCTTGGTTGAAATCACCCCCTGTTGCCCGTGATAGGGATACACCATCTTTGTGTCGAGAGAAATCCATCTGCAGATCAGCTATAACGCTGATTTCCGCCGCCATATCACGGCGTCGCCGCGGCCGCGGGCGCCAGCACCTTGCGGCACACGCGAATCAAACGGCTGTGCGGTATGCTTTGGTCGGGGTTTAGCATTACCAGTTCACCCTGGCGGAAGCTGCTGTAATACCACCGTGTGAGAAGGCTGAGGTGTTCCCAGGGCGGCAAGGGGGGTGAGCCCGGAGGTTCGGTTTTCCTGTCCAGCGATTCCATCAGGTCGTGCAGTTGCCGGTCGAGGGGAGTGGGATTGGGGACGTTTTCATCGAGTGAGAGAGCCGACGGGCCGCGAATCTCGCCACCGATGATGCGAAAGAAAACCACCGACTTCGCTTCCGCCCCCGTCAGGACCATCACAGCGTGGAGGTCGCGAACGTTCCTCACCAAGTCGGACCGCTGGCGCAGCACTTCGTTCAGTTTCTCAATCCGCTGGTGGATCTTGGAAGCCTGCTCGAATTCCAGCGACTCGGAGGCCAAGGCGCGCTCCGCCTCCAGCGTATGCTGGAGGGATTTGCCCCGCGAATCCAAAAACTCGACCACGCGTTGGACTTCCCCCTGGTATTCAGCATCCGTGCAGCCGGCAAAACAAGGCGCCAGGCACATGTGAAGCTGCGAATAGATGCATCCGGGATGGGCAGGGTCGGGATTCAGTTCCTCCACGCAGCGCCTGATTTTGAAAAAATCCAGAAACTCGCCCGAGAATCGTTCCGCGGCCGCCATCGAGGGAAAAGGGCCGTAATAGAGCGAGTTGTCCCGCGTCATTCGCCGGGTGGGGTAGCAGCGCGGGAAGCGGTTCTGCATTTTCAATTTCAACAGCGGCGGGGGTTTTAGGCGCATGCGATCGCGATACTGCTGGGAAAAGTAATGGCGGTTCAGTAGGTAGAGGAGCCACGTTCCCTCAAACGGCGAACCCACCGGTTGATATTCAATGCGCGCAGCAAGCTCGCGCAGGTTCAGCATTTTGGAATTCTGCCGCCGGGGGGAAAGCAACCGGGCGAGACGGCGGTGCAAATCGTTGGTCCTCCCGAGGTAAGGCGCCGAGGGAACCCCCTCACGGGGGGCGGGAAAGACGGCGAACACCGCGGGGCGCGATGGAAAGGGAAGGTCGTCTCCAGCGGCGCCAGCCTCAAACGGAGTGTCAAAACGAAGGTGCATACCCGGCCCACAAGAATCGATTCTATCGGTGGGAGAAAGCCGGGGTCAAGGTGGCCACTCCGTATGCAGGTGGAAGCGCTATTCCCTCCCTAAAGCTGTAGACATCCAGGGAGGGTTTTGGTAGGCTGGCATTAGGGTTGCAGGCGGGGAGTTTAATATCCGACCGATACACGGCATGCATAGGCATCTACCGCTGGAACTCGGCCCGTGCAAGTCGACCACGTTCGCAGAGCGCGACGGTGCTGAATGCAAATACGATTGTGGGGCGTAAGGGGCTCCACCCCCACTCCTGAACCGCGGAATGCCCGCTACGGCGGCAACACCTGCTGCCTGGAAGTTCGACTCGCCAACAATGCACTGATCATCCTCGATTGCGGCAGTGGGATGCGCGCTCTAGGCAAAAGCCTGCAGAGCGAGTTTGGCGAGCAGCCCATCCAGGCTTCTTTTTTTCTAACCCACTTCCACTGGGACCACATTCAAGGGATCCCCTTCTTCCAGCCCCTTTACCGGCGGGGGAACAAATTCATGTTCCATTCCGTGCTCCTCACCGACTCCGGGCTGAGGGACGCCATCGAAGGTCAGATGGCCAATCCCTACTTTCCCGTAAACATGGGAGTGATGGGGGCGGAGCGCCGATTTACCAATCTGGACAGCAGCCCGATCAGCGTGAACGGGGCAACTCTGCGCTCTGCACCTCTGAACCATCCGCAGGGATGCGTGGGGTATCGGATTGAAGCCGACGGTGGGACGTTCGTCCTCGCCACGGACAACGAGCCCGGGTCGCCAGTGCACGATCAGGCCCTCCGCGAATTGGCCCGTGACGCCGACGTTCTGGTCTACGACGCCCAGTACACGCCCGAACAACTGAACGGCGAGAAAAAAGGCTGGGGGCACAGCTCCTGGCTCGAAGGCGTGCATATTGCCCACGAATGCGGCGTGAAGAGTTTGATCCTTTTCCACCATGATCCCGATAGCGATGATTCCTATATCGATGCCCTGGTGATGAGGGCGCGACAGGAGTTCCCGAACACCTGGGGCGCGAATGAGGGATTGACCATCACCATTCCCGAGGGGGGAATTGCCCATCCGATCCAAGCCGGAGCCGGCGAGCGCAGGGCCGATCGCCGATATCACGTGGAGCTGCCGCTACGCGTCACTTGGCGTGATGCCGACGGCAACGCATGTGAGGCCTCGGGCGTGGCGAGATCGATTTCCCGGACGGGTATTTACTTCGTGGTCCCAACGGCAATTCATGCGACCGAGCCGTTGCAGTTGGAACTGCTACTCCCCAACGAAATCACCCAGCGCGGCGAAATGAGGATCAAGTTGGCGGCCAAGCCCCTTCGGCAGGAATTGGTGGGTGATGGCCTGCGCGAAGAGACGCGGGGATTCGCGGTAGCAGCGGCCCTGGAACCGACCCACGCGGATCAGCCTGTTCCCCTGGTCTCACGCTCGCGCTAGTCCGTCGAGTTTGCTAAGGGTTTATTCGGAACGCGGAAAGAAAGCGGCAAGCTTGTCGTAGGTGGCCAAAAGGTCTTCCGGCTGGACGCGCGATTCCCCCGCCACCGTCATAAAGTTTGTATCGCCGGTCCACCGCGGCAACAGATGAAGGTGCAAGTGATCCGCCACGCCCGCCCCGGCACATTTCCCTAAATTCATGCCAAGGTTATATCCTTCGGGATGATAGATCTGTTGTAACGCCGTCTGGAGGCGCTGGGTCAGCACCATCATTTCCGCCAGGGTTCCAGGGGTAACCTGGTCGAGGGCAGCCACGTGGGCGTTGGGAATCACCAGCACGTGGCCCGTGGTGTAAGGATAGAGATTGAGCAGGATGAAATTCTCCCGCCCGCGGTAGAGCAACAGGCTTTGGCGGTCTTGCGCCGGGTCGAGTCCCAACTTCTGACAGAATGGGCACCCTTCACCCTTACCTGCCTGGCTGACGTACCGGTATCTCCAGGGACTCCACAAGTAGTCCATAGTTTCCGAATGCCCCTTGGGGGGACCGTCAACTCCTAGGGAGTCGCCGGATTCGGGGCCGCGGGCGGGGGAGGCGTCGGAGCCGCAGGGGTCTCCGTGGACGGGGCTGTATTCACCAGGTCTTTCAATTCCTTGCTCGGCTTGAAATAGGGTATCTTCTTGGCCGGAACGTCCACGCGCGCTCCGGTCTTGGGATTGCGTCCAATGCGAGGCTTGCGCTGCCGCGTGCGAAAACTTCCAAATCCGCGGATTTCAATCTTGTCGCCGGTCTTCAGCGACTTCACGATGCTGTCAAAAATCGTTTCGACGATGATTTCGGAGTCTTTGCGGCTCATTTCCACGACACGCGAAACATCCTCGATCAACTCTGCTTTCGTCATTTTGATCTCCTAACAATATTAACTCGTAAATGTGATGCCCGCGGAAGATAGTGCTTCCGCCATGGTTGACAATCTCTCGGGTTCCTTCGCCTTCGGGGCCACCGGCTCAGGAGGAGGTGGGGGAAGGGGCGGAGGCGCCGCTTCCTTCATGCTCAAGGCAATTTTCCGGTCTCCGCCGTTCAAACGCAGGACCCGGAATTCATGCTCGCTCCCCAGCTCCAGTTTAGCATTCCCGGGGCCGCCTTGTGCATTATCAATTTCTGAAACGTGACACAGGCCCTCGATCCCTTCGCCCAGTTCCACGAAAACTCCAAAGGAAACTTGCCGGGAGACCTTGCCGTGAACCCTGTCACCCACATGGAGCTTGGCAAAGTAAGCCACCCAGGGATCTTGTTCCAATTGTTTCAGCCCCAAAGCCAGCCGCCGGTTTGCGGGGTCCAGGGCGAGGACAGCGGCATCAACCTTTTGTCCTTTTTTCAAAATCTCCGACGGGTGCTTAATATTACGATTCCAGGACATATTACTAATATGAATAAGACCATCAACGCCATCTTCGATTTCCACAAACGCGCCGAAATCCGTCATGTTGCGCACGCGGCCCTGCACCACCGCGCCGACGGCATACTTCTCATTGATCGTGGTCCAGGGGTCCGGCAAGCTCGCTTTCAGGCTCAGGGAGATCCGGCGCTTGGCCATGTCGACTTCCAGAACCCCGACATCTATATGGCCGCCGATGGTCAGAATTTTCGACGGATGGCGCAGGCGTTTGCTCCAACTCATTTCGGAGACATGAACGAGCCCCTCCACGCCGGGCTCAAGCTCCACGAAGGCTCCGTAATCGGTCAGGCTCACCACGCGGCCGCTCACATGGTCGCCCGCATGGTAAGTGCGGGGCACCATCTCCCAGGGGTCGGGTTTAAGCTGCTTCAGACCGAGCGAAACGCGCCCTTTCTCGATGTCGTGTTTCAGGACTTTGACGCGGACCTCCTGGCCCACTTGCACGACTTCCGAGGGATGGCCGACGCGCCCCCAGGCCAGATCGGTAATATGGAGGAGTCCGTCCATTCCGCCCAGGTCCACGAAAACGCCATAATCCGCGAGGTTCTTGACCTTGCCCACCACTTCCGCGCCCTCCACCAGGCGCCCGGCCAACTCGCTCTTAAGCCGATTGAGGTCCTCTTCCAGAGCCAGCTTGCGGCTGACCACCACGTTGTTCCGCTTGCGATTGATCTTGATGATCTTGCAAGTGATCTCTTGGCCTTTCAACTCATCGATGTTGCGGTGCGCGCGAACATCGGCGTGCGACGCGGGGAGAAAAGCCGGAACGCCCACGTCTACAGTCAAGCCGCCTTTGATGCGGTCGAGCACCTTTCCGACGATGTTGGTTTGATCCTGGAAGGCCTTCTCAATATTTTCCCAAACCCTGCGCCGCGCCGCCTTTTGATGCGAGATCTGGACCCGCCCCGTCTCGGCATCATAACTCTCGATCCAAATATCCACGGTGTCGCCGGGTGCGACACTGAGCTGACCTTCGCTGTTCAGGAATTCGGAGAAAGGGGCAGTGGCTTCCGTTTTCAAGCCGATATCGACAACAACTTCTCCGTCCGCTACCTTCAGAATCTTCCCTTGCACAACCTGCCCTGGCGCCAAGGGATCACCCGAAAGCGTCTCCATACCCTCGAGCAGGTTTGACATCTCAGTACTTTCGGGTGTGCCAGACGTGAGCGCACTCAGGTCCGCGGGGTGTTCACTATCGGTTCCCGAATCCTGCGAGGTGACTGTATTCAATTCCACGGGCTGTTCAAGGTCAGTTCCGACCTCCTGTGAGCTGCGGTTATCCTCCAACGACATCAACGTGCCTCCCTCCTAGTACCCGACGCAGACCAACAGGAAAGGGCCATTCTACCTCTGCACCTAAACCGAAGTCAATCGGGCCTACAGAAAGAAAACGGGTTGTAACATAAGGTTAAAGAGGATGTTGCATTGAGGCAGCGGGAGTAGGGCGGCCGTACGGCGGCCGTAGCGCGGGCATCTTGCCCGCTGGGGCGAAAGCGTCCCGCTCTCGCCAATGGCGCGGGCAGGATGCCCACGCTCCAGCGGGCGGGACGCCCGCGCTACGTGGTCGCTCAAAATTCAATTCGTGCGTGGAAGGCGATCATGCGGGGGGCGTTGTCGCCACCCAAACCAACCCCCAGCAGGCCGGTGGGCGGTGAAGTGGTGCTGGTGAGCGCGCCAAAACCCGTTTGCGTGCCGGACTCTCCCGGAATCCCGGCCAGGACAATGCTGGGGAGGGCAAAATTGGGATGGTTGAAGACGTTAAAGAACTGTCCTTCCAGCCGCAGCTTAACGTGTTCGGAGAGAGGAATCGACTTGGTCAGATAGAAGTCACTCCAAAAGAACTGCGGCCCGCGCAGCGCGTTGCGGCCGAGAGTCCCAAACTGGCAGTTCGTGGGATTGTCGCCGCCCGCGCAGGCGCCCGTGCTGGGATCGACGGCCGAAACGAAGGCGTTGGGATTCAGCCATTGCAGCGTGCCGGGGTCGGTTACGCCCGCGATGGGTTTCTTTTCGTACAATGGCACACCCGGAACCACGCTCGCGAACTCCGGTCCGCTACCCTGCACGATGCCGTTCCCTCCGTCGGAATAAGGAATGCTCTCGACGGAAAATGGAATTCCGCTGTGCCAGAACGCCGTGCCCGACACCTGCCAGTCATTCAAGAAGTATCCCAGGCGATGACTTCGTACCTTGACCGGAAGTTCATAAACGTACTGACCGGTGAGGTTGTCGCGGATGTCGTAATCGCACGGACCATCGTCGCGGGCCAGTTCTCCGGGCAGCGGGGAAAGAATTCCTCCCGAGGAAAACTGGAGGAAACCGCCGTTTGAAACCTCGTCGCGGCAGCGGCTGAGCGTGTAGTTGATTTGCCCTTTAAGGCCGCGCCCCATGCGCCGTTCCGCGGTCAATTGCAATCCGTTGTAGTGGCTGTTCGCTCCGGTGGAAAGTTGCGCCACCGCCCCAAACCTGGCGTCGGCCGGCTGCATGTAAGGAAACGGAGCAAAGCAGCCCGGGCAAACCGTTTGATAGCCATTCTCCTGGGTGAGATACGGCTGGTTCAACGCGCGCGTGCCCACGTATTGGGCGTGCAGGCTGGTGGTGCTTCCGAACTGACGTTCGACCCCGAAGCTCCACTCTTGAAAATAGGGTGCGCGCAGTTCCCCGCCCGGCGCTGCCGTCATCGCCACCGGTGGCAGGCACGCACCGGCAGCGGCTTGCGGAGACGCGCAGGAAAGTTCGCCGCCGGCAAACCCTGAGCTGAAGGCCTGATTGGCTGCCACTGTCGCACCGACCGCGCTTCCCGGCACTCCCGGAGCAATTCCGAGCCCGCCTACGGTGCCGAGCAATCCGCCCTGGAAGGTCTGAACATAAGGTGGATTCATGCCCAGAGTGTCGGCCACGCTTCCCGGCAGGATGTCACTAAAAATGCCGAATCCGCCGCGCAGGACCGTGTGGGGAGTGAGTTGCCATGCCAGCGCCGTGCGCGGCTGAAGGATCGCCACGGGCGTCGAAACGAAAAGGTTGCCGAGGTGCGTTTCGATCGCCTGGTCGAGCGGTTCGTTCACATCGTGCGCGATCGAATTGAATGATCCGCGCAGGCGTGCGACCTGATCGTGGGGATTGAGCGGGTTGGAGTTGAGGGTATCGCGAACGCCGAAGGTCCAGGTCAACCGCGAAGTCACCTTCCAGGTGTCCTGAGCATAGAGATCCAGATTCAGAAAATTGAACGGCTGATTGGCGGCCTGGGGGAAAGTTTCCGTCGCGGTGGAGGCAACGCCGTAAATGAATTGCGGCAAGGTGGTATAGCTCACGGTAGGAACCGTGCCCTCGTCGAAGTCGTAATCATTCAGGCGAAAAATGCGGGTGTTGGTGCCAAACCGGAATTCATGCGCGCCGCGGTTCCAGGCCAGGTTGTCATTAATAAAAAAGCGCGTCGCGCGTCTGCCCTGCAACCAGGTGTTGTCCAGACCTCCGATGGTGGTGAACGGAGCGTTGGCTCCCTGCCCCTGCAAAACGATCGGAAACGCGGCCAGGGTTTTCTGCAGGTCGGCGGGAGCGAACAGGCTCGAATACCAGGAAAATGCCGGATTGAAATAGTTCACCAGATTCTGCGAAAACACGTGCGTGTGGCCGGCTGCGAGCGAGTAGAGAGGCTGCGGCGAGACAGAGTCAAAAACCGGGTTGATGGGATCGGTGTAGGCTGCTTGCACGCCGGTATCCGACTGAAATCGGACCCACGCGGTGTCTTTCTCGCTCAAGTTGTAGTCCACACGCGCCGTTTGCACCTGCTCGTGATCGTCGCTCGAGTGCGAAATGCTCTGCCGGTTGGCGCAGCCGTTGCCGTTGGCGGGAGCGCCCGCGGCCGCGCCGCCATCGGAATTGAAGGGGCATCCCAGGATGGAAAGTGGCGTCCCGCTGGTGTTGCCATACAGCGAAAACATCCTTTGATAGAAAGGCACCAGTTGCGGCGCCGCCGGGTATGCTGTTCCGGTGATCGTGTCAGTCCCCCCAAGCGGCAGTTGCTGCAAAACATATTGCTGGAACGCCTCTGTGGGAACGGTCGTCGGTGTGACAATGGGCAGGGCGATGCGCACCCATTCGCTGTCGAAAAAGAAGAACAGCTTGTCGCGCACGATGGGGCCGCCTAAACTCCCCCCAAAATGGTTCACCGTCGAGCGCGGCTTGTGATTTCCCGCCGTGGAGTTGGTGAAGAAATCGGCGGCGTTCAAAAGCGACCCATTCCAGATTTCGTAAAGATTCCCGTGAAACCGGTTGGTGCCGGACTTGGTCACATAGTTGACCTGCGACGCTCCGTATCGTCCCTGATCCACGGCATAAGACAGAGTGTTAACCGTGACTTCAGAAACCGAGTTAAGCCCAAGCACGAGATTGGTCGAAAGACCGCTATTGAGGTTCGTGAGCGGGTCATTCGTCTCCAGCCCATCGACGATGTAGCCGTTGGACAGCGCGGGCAGGCCATTGAATTCCACGTTGCCATATCCGTTCGAACCGCCGACAAAGTCATTGCCGTTCCCCGCGGTGTTGATCAGGGCGCCCGTGGCGAATTGCAGTGGGTAGGTCAAATCCCCGCCGGGGTTGGGAAGGTCTTCGAGCGCCGGAGCGGCGAGCGTGGCGGAGGTATTGGCGTTTTCCGTGTTGATCAGCGGAGCGGCTCCACTCACCTCTATGGCCTGCTGCACGGACGCAATTTTCAAGACAAAGTTGACCGTTTGCTTCTGCCCGAGGCCCGCCACCACATGGTCAATCTGCTGCGGCTCGAAGCCCTGCGCTTCCAGTTTGACGGTGTAAGTGCCCGGACTCAGTTGGGGGAAATTGAAGCGGCCCTCATTGTCTGTCCGTACATGACGTTCGAGGCCGGTTTCGGAATTTACCACCGTCACGGTGGCGTCGGTGATGGCGGCATGGGTCGGGTCAGTGACTTCGCCCACAATGGCGCTGGTGGTTTCGCCTTGCGCCATAACCCGGGAGGGGGAAAAAACAAGCGCACAAACAATCAATGGGCCGAGCGCCAGAATGCTCCTGCCTTCTTTGATGCGCCTTCTTCGTTCCCCTGCCCTCATAACTGTGTCCTGCATCCGCTCCCCAGCCTCCTCTATCCCGGCTATCTGTTTTGTGTTAACCATAGTTAACTATAAATCGTGTGCCACAGTCAAGATGTGTTTGCCTCTATCGATTTCAAACGCCGATCTGTTAGGATGATGGCGGTGCGACTTGCGGGTGGCATGGGAGAATGACGGCGGAAATGAGATTCACCACAGAGTGTCTGCCCGCCGTTGGCGGGTCCATAGTGCCGGAAACTTCCAGTTGCCGTCACGAATAATCAATAACTTACGTGAAGTTTCTGGAGAGACACGGAGAGCACAGAGCTCGTAGGGGCACCCCTCGTGGGTGCCCCTACGAGACCCGGGACCGCGACGAATTCAACATGAAACTTACGATCTCGAAGGAAGACTATCTGAAAGCCATTGCCGAGGCGGAGGCGGAAGAGGGAGCGGTGATTGCCGCCACCATTGCCCGCTGGCTCCAGGTGAGCGCTCCGGCGGTGGCCTGGGCGCTGCGCCGGCTGCGCCGCGACAAGCTGGCCACGGTGGACCGCAAGGGCCGAATTTCGTTAACTGCGGCTGGCCGTGCAATCGCCAATAAGCTGCTCATCCGCCACCACCTGGTTGAACGCATGCTACACCAACTGCTCGGAATCGAGTGGTACAAAATCCACGACGAGGCCGAGCGCCTGGAGCACGCTATTTCCGAAGACGTCGAGCGAAGGCTCATCGCCATGCTCGGCGCGGGCGGCCGCTGTCCCCATGGCAACCAGCTCAATCAGAGCGCGCCGGAACTGCGGAAGCAGGGCCTGCAATTATTGTGGGAATCGCCGCCAGGCGCGCGCGTGACGATTGATAGCATGCACGAGCGGGATCGAAAACTATTGGAATACTTCGACGCCCTGGGGATCCGTCCCGGCGTTTGCGCCAAAGTGATCGACCAGAATTATGACGGGACCCTCAGCCTGCGCCTGGGCAAGAAGGCCATCATGCTGGGCGAGGCCGCCGCGCGCAAGGTTTGGGTTTCGGTGGAGAAAGAAAGCAGTAGGCAGTAAGATCCGTAGGGCCGCGTTGTGCGCCACAGGCGACGGTAGCGCAGGGCTCGCTCTCTAGCCCTGCGGTTTTTGGGTTTGGTTCCGCGTGACTGCGGAAGAGCCGCAGGGCTGGAGAGCGAGCCCTGCGCTGCGGCATCCCCACGGGACGGGATGCCCGCGGTATAAACATCATTCCACGCGAAACTTGTTTCCTGGTTGTTTGACGGCCTTGCGGAAATCGTCGGAGCTGATCTCCACGAGCTTGCACATCTCGTAAAGCCTCGACCGCAGCGTGACCCCTAACTGGTTCAAGGTGTAATCCAAATCGGGGATATCTTCACCGGAAGGCTGGCGAACTGATCGCCGCGCGGCGGAATCGCGGGTAAGCAGCGTGGTGGTGATCAGCGTCACCTTCTTATAATTATATCGCCAGTTGATAATATGATGCAGAGTCTCCTTCACCCAGTCACTGGGGTTGGAGCCCGCCAGCTCGTCGAGCAGCAGAACCTCCGCATCCAGCACGGGCTGAAGCACGCCGAGCTCGGTATTCTGAGTTCCGGGGTTGTAGCTGTCACGGATGGTCTTCAGCAAATCGTGGAAGTCGTAGAAGAGGCATTCCACCCCTTTACGCAAGATCAGTTCGCGGATGATCGCCACGGACAAGTGAGTTTTGCCTACGCCCGTTGTCCCCGCAAAGAGCAGACCGAAATTGGTCGGATACTCTTCCACAAATTTTGTTGCCGTGAATTTGGCTGCCCGCAAACTGGGGTTCTCCTGGTCAGTCCCCGGAAGCTTGCGCACGGCAAAATTCTCGAGTTCGCAGTGTTCATATCGGGGCGGAATTCGCGCCTGGCTGAGAAGCTTGGTGGATTGCTCCAGATTCTTGCAATCGCAGGGCATGACGCGGCGAATGCCATCCACCTCGATCGGCTTCCAACCCGTTCCGTCACACTGAGGGCAGTCTTTTTGCGGCATGGCAAGGAAAGGATAAAGGATAAAGGGTAAAGTTTAAAGGGGGGAAGGGGGAATTATGAATTCTGAATTCTGAATTTCAGAATCATCATTCCTTAGCTTGATTGGATGTTACCCATCGAGTGGCTTGGGCTGTCCGATTTCAGAATTCACACCCGAGCTTAATCGATGCAGTTCACCATCACCTTCCGCCGTCCGCTTTCAGAATTCATAATGCAGAATTCATAATTCCCCCTGCCACCTATTTCCGGGCGCGAATCATTTGCAGCGGGGCGATTCGGACCAGGGCGTTCTGAATTCCTTCGCGGTCTTTCTCCGAACGCGCCAGATATTCCTTCTGCACGTAATCGACGAACGCCTGCATCTCTTCCTGCATCTGGTTCATGCGCTTGCGCATGTTCAGGATGATCTCGATCCCCGCCAGGTTCACTCCCAGGTCGCGGGTGAGGTTCAGGATGGTTTCAAGCTGCTCCAAATCGTCCTGGGTGTAAAGGCGCGTGTTGCCCATCGAGCGCGATGGGATCAGCAGGCCCTCCCGCTCATACATGCGGAGCGTCTGGGGATGGATGCTGTACATCTCGGCCACCGCCGAGATCATGTAGCCAGCCTTGCCGCGAGTTTTTCTGCCACGTTTGGCCATGGGAACAGTCAATAGCTGACAGTCGACAGCTAACAACAAACCATTCAGAATTCCAGATTCAACATTCAAGATTCAAAAAGCGGAGTTCGTGATCCAAAGTTCAATATCCGAGACTCAAACTGCAAAGCTCAAAATCCAAGATTCGAAACTCAATCGCCGAAATCCAAGATTCGAAACTCAATTGTCAAAATCCGAGAGTCAAAACTCAATCGCCGAAATCCGAGATTCAAAACTCAATTGTCAAAATCCGAGAGTCAAAACTCAATTGTCAAAACCCGAGAGTCAAAACTCAATTGTCAAAACCGAGATTCAAGCAGTTGCAAAACGCCAGCCAACAACTTCCAAAAGCGAACGTTCAGGCTTCACCTTTGCCTCTTCACCCTTCAGCCTTCATCCTTCACCCGTCCGCCGTCAGCTTGCAGAATTCATAATTCAGAATTCATAATTCTTACGGCCTTGTCCCTGCCGCCCGCAGGTCCTTTCGGGGATCGTCGGGGTTCAACCGCGAGAGTTCGCGGAGGATTTCCTTGGTACGTTCATCTGCGACCCGCGGGACCATCACCTGGACTTCCACAAATTCGTCGCCACGCAGCTCTCCGGAAGACTCCCGCAGCGACGGCGCTCCTTTTCCCCGCAGGCGCAGCTTCTGCCCGCTTTGCGTGCCGGGAGGAATCTTGATGGTGCTCAGGCCGTCGATGGTCGGGACCTCGACCTTGGCTCCCAGCGCCGCTTCGGTGATGGTGACCGGCAGCTTCACATAAAAGTTGTCGCCTTTGCGCTCGAAGACCGGATGTTGCTCGACTTCCGTTACGATGTAGAGATCGCCCGGCGGCCCGCCATGAATTCCGGCATTGCCTTTCGCCGGCACCCGCACGCGCGAGCCGGTGTCGACGCCGGGAGGAATCCTTACGTTCAAGGTTTCGGGCGAGCTGAGGGCGCCCGTGCCGTGGCACTTGGGGCATGGGCGGCGCTGCTTGCCGGTGCCTCCGCATTGCGGGCAAGTCATCTCGAAGCGCATGGCTCCAACCTGCTTGATGGTCTTGCCCGAGCCGCCGCAATTGGCGCAGGTGACTGCGGGGCCAGGGGTCGTGCCGGTTCCGTGACAGGTGCTGCAAGCCTCCTCGCGCCCCACGGTAATGCGCACCTGGGCGCCGCGAATGGCGTCCCAAAATCCCAGGTGCATCCGGTATTCAATGTCGGAGCCCGCTTCCGGCTCTTCGCTCGCCGCTTCGCGCTCGCCGCGCGAAAATATCTGGGAGAAGATATCGCGGAAGCCGCCGCCAAACCCGGTGCTTCGCCGTGCGGCATCGGCGCCTCCATCGTCCATATTGGAAAAGTCGAAACCGGAGAAATCGACGCCGGGTGGAGGCGAACTCGTGGGCCGCCCAGAACCTGGGCCGGGACCATAGCCGCCGGGAGGAAGGTTGTCAGAATAGAACCCGTACTGATCGTAAATCTTGCGCTTTTTCTCGTCACTCAGGATTTCGTAGGCTTCGGAAAGTTGTTTGAACTTTTCTTCGGCGCCTTTGTTCCCAGGATTGACGTCGGGATGATACTTGCGCGCCAAATGGCGGTAAGATTTGCGGATTTCCTCCGGCTTGGCGTCACGAGCGACGCCGAGCACGGCATAATAATCTTTTTGTGGGGCAGAAGGCATAGTTGGAACCGGGACAGAAGAACGTCAGTTGTCCTTCGTCATTTGTCACTTGTCATTGGTCATTGGTCCTTTGTCAGGGGGCAGTCGCCCGAAATCCCATGCGACCCGTGAGATTCTAGCTTCTGATTCCTAGTTTCCAATTTCTAGTTTCCAGTTTCCAATTCCGAACTGGTTGCCGACCACAGACTAATGACAAAGGACCAGGGACTAAGGACAAGTGACAAATGACCAGTGCCCGCCCTTCCTCAATTCTTACTCATCTCCAAAATCGGGCCGAGGTGGTCCGGGCAGCGCGAGGCGATCCAGGCCTCCAGGTGCTTGCGAATTTCCGCCCCTGCCGCCGGATCCCACTCCTCGGCTTGAATTTCCAAAAAATGCCGCCAATGGCAAACCGGGCATTGGACGGGTACTTGAGCACGATGTTCCATAAATCAGTCCACAGTTCACAGTTGACAGTTCACAGTGAAAAGCAAAAACCGCACCGCTGGTCCGCGGTCTTCTGCCTTCTGACTCCTGACTTCTGACTTCAGTTCTTCTTCTTATCGTCCGGCTCCACCACCTCGGCGTCGATCACATCTCCTTCGGCTTTGTCCTTGGCTTGCTCGCCTGTGTCGGCGGGACCTTGCTGCTGCCCTGCCGCACTCGCGTCCGCGGAAGCCTTCGCGGAAGCCGCTTGCTTGTACATGGCCTCCGCGAGCTTGTGGGAAGCCGCAGTCAACTTTTCGACGGCCGCGCTGATCTTGGCCGAGTCTCCAGCCTGAATGGTATTCTTCGCTTCCTCCAACGCCGCTTCGATCGACTTGACATCGGCATCAGAGATTTTCTCGCGGTTCTCCTTGAGCAGCTTCTCGACCGAGTACACCATCGAATCGGCTTTATTCTTGATCTCCACTTCGTCTTTGCGCCGTTTGTCTTCCTCGGCGTGGAGGTCGCCCTCTTTGGTCATGCGTTCCACCTCTTCCTTGCTGAGGCCGCTGGAAGAGGTAATGGTGATCTTCTGCTCCTTGCCCGTCCCGATGTCCTTGGCGGAGACGTTCAGGATGCCGTTGGCGTCAATGTCGAACGTCACCTCAATCTGCGGTATTCCGCGCGGAGCGGGTGGAATGCCAATCAGATGGAACTTGCCCAGGGTGCGGTTGTCCTTCGCCATCGGCCGCTCGCCCTGAAGAACGTGGATTTCCACCGAGGTCTGGCTGTCCGCCGCCGTCGAAAATGTCTCGGTCTTGCGCGTCGGAATGGTCGTGTTGCGCTGGATCAGCGGGGTCATCACGCCGCCGAGCGTTTCCACACCCAGGGTCAGCGGGGTCACGTCGAGAAGCAGAAGGTCCTTGACCTCGCCTCCCAGAACGCCCGCCTGAATCGCCGCACCCACCGCCACCACTTCATCGGGATTGACGCCCTTGTGGGGCTCCTTGCCGAGGAAGAGATCCTTCACGATCTGTTGTACGCGGGGGATGCGGATGGAACCGCCCACTAGCACGACTTCATTGACTCTGTCGGGGGTGATGCCGGCATCCTTCAGCGCCTGCTTCACCGGACCTACCGAGCGTTGGAAAATATCCTCGCACATTTGCTCGAAGCGCCCACGCGTCAGCTTCATGGCCAAGTGCTTGGGGCCGGAAGCGTCCGCGGTGATAAAGGGCAGATTGATTTCCGTCTCTAGCACCGTGGACAACTCCATCTTGGCCTTCTCCGCCGCTTCGCGCAGACGTTGCAGGGCCATGCGGTCCTTCGCGAGGTCGATGCCCTGGTCCTTGTTAAACTCCGCGACAATCCAGTCCATCACGCGCTTGTCGATGTCGTCGCCGCCCAAATGGGTGTCGCCATTGGTGGACTTCACTTCCACCACGCCTTCGCCCACTTCCAGAATGGAAATGTCGAACGTGCCGCCGCCGAAGTCGTAGACGGCTATGGTTTCGTCCTTCTTCTTGTCGAGACCGTAGGCCAGCGCCGCCGCCGTGGGTTCATTCACGATGCGCAACACTTCGAGGCCCGCAATCTTGCCCGCATCTTTGGTCGCCTGGCGCTGCGAGTCGTTAAAGTAGGCCGGGACCGTGATGACCGCCTGGGTCACCTTTTCGCCCAGATGCTGTTCGGCGGCGTCCTTCATCTTCTGCAGAATCATGGCAGAGATTTCCGGGGGCGAGTACTCCTTGCCCATTACCTCCACGCGCACGTTGTCCTGTGGGCCCGCAACCACTTTGTAAGGCACCGTCTTGATTTCGCTCTGAACTTCATTGTAGCGGCGGCCCATAAACCGCTTGATCGAATACACGGTATTCTCGGGATTGGTGATCGACTGCCGCTTCGCCACCTGTCCCACCAAACGCTCGCCTGACTTCGTAAAGGCCACCACCGACGGGGTCGTGCGGCCGCCCTCGGGATTAGTGATCACCGTCGGCTCACCACCCTCCATGACCGCCACCACGGAATTGGTGGTGCCAAGGTCAATTCCTATGATCTTGCCCATATCGCTCACTCCCTTCTCAATCGGCGGATGCCTTCCCGCCTGCTCAAGCTCACTCCCAAATCTAATAGATGCTTGACCAGCCCTATTAGTCGCCAACTAGAATAAATGTTGAGCATAGCGTTGTCAATATAAATTTTGAAACTCAGCTAAGTTATTTACTTTCAGCGTTGTGCTGCTACTTCTTGCGAGTAATTTTGGGGTATTGCGGGCTATCCACAATGATATTTGGGTCGCGTTCGCTCGCATGGGATCGGGATCGCTCGGTCCATGACTTCCGCCGGGACCGGCCAGGACCTCAGCCGACCTCTGTCTGACCCCTACATCCGCCAAAACGAGATCCTTGAATCCGGGCGTTAAGATTGGCAGGTGCAATGCCGCTCCGTCTCAGTCTATTCTGGTTACTTGGAGGAAACCATGCCGCAAACGACTCGCAAGCCCGAGTACACGTCTGAACATGCCCGTGGGGGCGTTAAGGCCCCGCTGCCGGAAATCGAAACTTGGGAAAACCAGTATGATGGCTATGAGATCACCATCACGATTCCCGAGTTCACCTGCATCTGCCCGCGTACCGGACAACCTGATTTTGGAACCATCACAATTCACTATCTTCCTCAGAAGCTCTGCCTGGAGCTGAAATCACTCAAGTCTTATATTGTGGCTTTCCGGAACCTCGGAATCTTCAACGAAAACGCGACCAACCGAATCCTGGATGACGTGGCGCGCGCCTGCAAGCCGAGATGGGCCGTCGTAAAGGGTGAGTTCTCCGCACGCGGCGGCATGCGCACGCTGGTGGAAGCACGTTACCCCAGAAAGAAGTGACGCGTCACAATGGCTCGCCACCAAGTGAGGAATCTCGCAAATGCAACAGGGAGCCTTCATGTGCCCTGTCCTGTTCGCCCTTGCAATAAGTACGCCGAGATGCGTTAATCTTCGTTTACCGCCCTTTGGTCGATCGGACTTATGAAAATCTGCCCGCAATGTAATTTGGCGTACCCGCGCGAAGTTGAAGAGTGCCCTAGCGACCGCGCACCGTTGGTGGAGGCCGAGGAATGGCCCGAGGACACGATGATCGACGGCAAGTATGAAATCCTTGGCAAGATCAGCCAGGACATCGCTTGCACTGTCTACAAGGCCCTCCTGCCCAAGCGCAGGCAGTTCCGCGTCCTGAAAGTGATGAACCGCCACTTAGCCTCTAGCCCGGGTGTCGTCAAACATTTCAAGCGAGTCGCGGACCAACTGATGAAGCTCCGACATGCTCATGTGGCCCAGGTTGAGAGCATTGACAAAACTCCGTCCGGCCTCCCCTTCATCGTCATGGAGTACCCTGATGGCCAAAGTCTTCAGGAATTGATCCAGAAAGAGGCACCGTTTGCTCCGTTCCGCGCCACGGCTATCATCAAACAAATTGCCGCCGGGCTCGAGGCGGGGCACGACCGCGGCATGATTCATCGCGAACTCAAGCCGGAATCCATTGTCGTATTGAGCGGACGGGGAAAAGACAAGATCAAGCTTCTAGGTTTCGGCGATTCGCAACTTAAGGAATTCCTGGTGGGCGACAAGTTTCGCACTTCCCCCGATACTGTCATCGGCGCGTTCCAATATCTCTCGCCGGAACAGGCCCTGGGGCGAGCCAGCAAAGATGTGGATGGCCGCACCGATTTGTACTCCCTGGGCGTCCTCCTGTACCAGATGCTCACCCACGAGTTGCCCTTCAAGGCAGTCCACGCCAGTGACTTCATGATCGCGCATATTCAGGGAACACCCATCCCCATTCGCGTGGCACACGCCGATTTGGGCTATCCCGGACATTCTCAACGCACTGGTCATGCACTGCCTTCTAAAAGACCCGAAGGAACGGCCGCCCGATGCGCGCGATTTCATTCGCGAGGTCGAGTATGTGGAAAAGGAAATCAAAAAAGGACGAGGCAACACCTTACCGGGTCCGGGGAACCGTCGTCAGGCGTGAGATTCTGGGAAAGGTAAGAATCGGCTGGGGCTAACCTGGCTACGGGAAAAACCCCTTCCACTGTCGTTTGCAGTGAGTCGTCGCCGTGACCGATCTAGATCCGTGCCAGCCTGATGAGGTAATGAATCCCCACCAACGGGCTTCATCGGAATGTAATCTTGGCTCAATCCAACACTGGTAAAATGGGTATCGCGGAATTTAAAAGAACATCCGCGTCCTGACTTGGAGGCTCCAATGGATACATCGTCGACTCATCTCGCGCCCACAGCAACTCCGGAAAGCGCCCTCGGCACGGAGGAGCTTCGCCGAATGCACGCTTACTGGCGGGCGGCCAATTACCTTTCGGTGGGGCAGATTTACTTGATGGACAACCCGCTGCTCAAGGAGCCGCTGAAAATCGAGCACGTCAAGCCCCGACTGCTCGGCCATTGGGGGACAACGCCAGGGCTGAACTTTATATACGTCCACCTGAACCGCCTGATTAAAAGACATGACCTTAACATGATCTACATCGCCGGCCCCGGACATGGCGGACCGGGCCTGGTGGCGAACACCTATCTGGAGGGCACATACAGCGAGGTCTATCCGAACATTCCGCAAAATGCCTCGGGCATGCAGCGGCTGTTCAAACAGTTTTCCTTTCCCGGGGGTATTCCCAGCCACGTGGCACCCGAAACTCCCGGATCAATTCACGAAGGGGGGGAACTCGGATACGCTGTGGCGCATGCCTATGGCGCGGCATTTGACAACCCCGACTTGATTGTGGCGTGCGTGGTTGGCGACGGGGAAGCTGAAACGGGCCCATTGGCGGCAAGTTGGCATTCCAACAAATTCCTCGACCCTGTGCGTGACGGCGCCGTGCTACCGATTCTGCACCTCAACGGCTACAAGATTGCAAACCCCACCGTACTCGCCCGCATCGGCAAGGACGAACTGGCGAGCCTTTTCGCAGGCTACGGCTACAGACCCTATTTCGTCGAAGGCCATGATCCTGAACCGGTTCACCGCGCGATGACGGCGACTCTCGAAACGGTGCTCGCGGAGATACGGTCGATCCAGCAGGACGCGCGTGCAAACGGATTCCGCACGCGCCCGCGCTGGCCGATGATCATCCTGCGCACGCCCAAGGGTTGGACCGGGCCTAAATTCGTGGACGGCAAGCCAGTGGAAGATTCCTTCCGCTCGCATCAAGTGCCGCTAGCGGACTTGGCCACGCATCCCGACCGGTTGAAGATGTTGGAAGAATGGATGAGAAGTTATAAGGCGGAAGAGCTCTTTGACGAAAATGGCACGTTGCGGCCAGAACTTGCCGAGCTCCCGCCACAAGGCACGCGGCGCATGGGCGCGAATCCAATTGCCAACGGTGGACTGCTGTTGCGCGATCTGGTGATGCCCGACTTCCGCGACTATGCGGTCAAGATTCCCAAGCCCGGCGGCGTGGAAGCCGAGTCCACCCGCATCATGGGACGATTCTTGCGCGACGTGATGAAGTTGAACGCTGACAGCAGCAACTTCCGTGTTGTTGGCCCGGATGAGACCGCTTCCAATCGCTTGGGAGACCTCTTCGAGGTGACCAATCGCGTTTCCACGGCGGAGATTCTCCCTACTGACGACCACCTTGCCCCCGACGGCCGCGTCATGGAAGTGCTGAGCGAGCACATGTGCCAGGGCTGGTTGGAAGGGTATCTGCTCACCGGCCGTCACGGCTTCTTTTCCTGCTATGAGGCGTTTATTCACATCATCGACTCGATGTTCAATCAGCACGCCAAGTGGTTGAAGGTGACACGGCACATACCCTGGCGCCGGCCCATCGCCTCGCTCAACTACTTGCTCACTTCGCTCGTCTGGCGGCAGGACCACAACGGCTTCAGCCATCAGGACCCGGGCTTCATCGACCACGTGGTGAACAAGAAGGCCGACATTGTGCGGGTTTACTTGCCGCCCGACGCCAATACCCTGCTCTCCGTCACCGACCACTGCCTGCGCAGCCGCCATTACGTGAACGTGATTGTGGCCGGCAAGCAACTGGCGCCCCAGTGGCTTTCCATGGAAGCGGCCATTGCTCATTGCACGGCGGGAATCGGTATTTGGGATTGGGCCTCGAACGACGAGGGCTCCGAACCCGATGTGGTGATGGCCTGCTCGGGCGACGTCCCTACCCTCGAAACCCTCGCCGCGGTGGCCCTGCTGCGCCAGACCGTTCCCGACCTGAAGATTCGCGTCATCAATGTGGTGGATCTCATGACCTTGCAGCCCGCCAGCGAACACCCGCATGGGCTCTCCGACCGCAACTTCGATCTCCTCTTTACCACCGATAAGCCCATCGTTTTTGCCTTTCATGGATACCCGTGGCTGATCCACCGGCTGACCTACCGCCGCAAAAATCACGTCAACCTGCACGTGCGCGGATACAAGGAAGAGGGCACCACGACCACGGCGTTTGATATGACGGTGATGAATGAAATCGACCGCTATCACCTGGCCATGGACGTGTATGACCGTGTGCCGCGCCTGTGCAACATGGCCGCGCTCGCCAAGCAGCGCCTGCAAGCCAGACTGATCGAACACAAAGAGTACATCGAGCGAGTCGGCGATGACATGCCGGCGATTCGTGATTGGAAGTGGCCGTTCTGAATTCCGGACAAGTGACTTATTTTTCATACACTTATTGGGATACGCGAAATACACGCGAAATACTGAAGCCATAAGACCATTATTTTCTGCAATTTAACGGGATAGCGGGGATGAAGCGGAAAAGCGGTGACTTTCTGGGGTCGAAAATCGAAGTAACTAGTTTTGCTTTCTATAATTAATCGGCTATTTTGTATAACTCTTTTGTTTTCATACATTAATCGGGATACGCGATTTTGTCCGAAGTTTGTCCGTTTGTTTTCATAAACTTATCGGGACCACCCTTCATTTTTAACATCTTTTTATTGGTGAGTGGGCTCGATTGGCATCGATAAGATGTCGCTTTGTACGGCTTTCAAATGGGTCAATTCGTCTCTTCCCTTCGCGACTTCCAGCCCACTGGAACGACATTTGCCATCCCGCCGCGGGTGCGCGATTCGACTCAACCAACTATTAAGCTAGCAATTTGGCCTCCAAACCTAGCGGACAGCACGGTGGTGGTGCTTGAGCCGGACGTAGCCGCCGCGTTTCCGAGTGCGGGACAGGCCAACGACGCCCTACGCGCTCTGGCGGGAATCATCCAGAAACACCGGCCGCGCCGTGCGGGCCCCGGGAGCAACGACACCCACCGCTGACGGTAACTGACAGACCGGGTGAGGAGAGGTACCCTTTATGGCCAAAAAAATCTTGAAGATGTGGTTGGATCCCGAGGCCGACTTCCTGGAAGTCACTTTCGAGAACAAGCCGGGCTATTCCCGCCCCACCGAGAACGATCAGGTGATGGAACGAGTGGACGAGGAAGGAAACGTCATAGGGTTTTCCGTGCTGCGTGTCAGTTCCCTGAAGAAGACGCCACTCGAAGTCGCTCTTCGGTAAGCGGGATTCTGTTATCTGTACCCGTGCCCTGTTGACGGCGCGGCCTACGACAGTTGCCTGCCACCCAGCCCCGAATTCCGTTTCCCGGCCCTGACACTTGCGCTTTCCCCTCGCATCTCAGGTTAATAAGTAGTCTAATCCCCCCGGTCTTTTCGCCAGTTTAGGAAGAAGGTGCTTTTATGGCCGATGAAGTTCGCATTTGGCGAGTCGACAAGGCGGACGCGCTTACGGAAGTCAAGCGCTCGACGCTTGACCGCGAAGCGCGGATTGAAAAATGGATTAAGAACGACGTCACGCTGCTGTCCCCGGATTTGCTCATCATTGGAGAGCAGGTCCGGACCGCCTCGGGGGGTTATATTGACCTGCTTTGCATCGACAGTTCAGGGAATCTGGTCATCGTGGAACTCAAGCGGGATCTGACGCCTCGCGAAGTGACAGCCCAAGCGATGGATTATGCCTCGTGGGTAAAAGAATTGGACCTGGAGGGAATTGGCGTAATCGCCACTCAGTACCTCGACGGGGAAGGCTTGGAAGACGTCTTCCAGGCCAAATTTGGAGTCGAACTTCCCGAGGTCATAAACGAGCACCATGCCATGTTGGTCGTCGCATCAGAAATTGACGACAGCACCGAACGCATTATTCGCTACCTGTCGGAAACCTACGGTGTGGATATCAATGCTGTGCGCTTCCAGTTCTTTCAAGAGGAAAGCGGACGCGAGTTCCTCGTCCGGACGTTTACCGTGGCCCCAGACGTGGTGGAGGAGAATAAAAAGCGAGGCCCCAGCAAGCGGACGCCTAAAATCACCGAGAAGGAATTCCTTGGAGCCGTGGACCAAAATGGCAAAACCGTTTTTGAGAAACTTCTCGATTTCGCTCGTGCGAGTAAGATGCCTACCCGCTGGGGGACAAAAGGCTTCTCCCTAAATATCGAAATGGAAGGAACAGACGTTAGCGTCTTCTTCTGTTACCCTCCCGATTCGGTATTCAAACAGTCCCTCTATACGACACTCATGGGCCACGGCGGCATGAGTACGAAGACGAAAGTTCCAGAGGACGAAGTAAGGAAAATACGGAACAAGGCCGAAGCAACAGGGTTATTCCAGCCCGCCGGGCAGGAATTGAGATGCTTGATTGACCGGGCTTTCAACGACGGTGAGATTGAAAAGATTCTCGCGTGGTGCGAAGAAGTCGCCGCGACCATTAGAAAATATGGTCTGAAGTAATAGGACGGCCGAGCCAGGAGATGCAAGAGTAGGCCTAGTTTGCCTGCCTCGCCGGCCGTTGGCGTGAAAGCTTCATCATCCACGTTATTGCCCAATGATAAAAGGCCGACCAGTCACCCGCGCCCACAGCGGGAACAATCGGCCCTTCTCAGGAGGGGTCTTCGCTGA
Source organism: uncultured Acidobacteriota bacterium (assembly GCA_963808085.1). Taxonomy (GTDB): domain Bacteria; phylum Acidobacteriota; class Terriglobia; order UBA7540; family UBA7540; genus Bog-366. Next base: position 174,818 of record CAWEFC010000010.1, on the reverse strand, counting down.
GTCTTGGGATAGAGAGCAAAGGACCTCAACGGAGGATGGAGGAAGAAATGATTAGCACAGAGCAGCGCGACGAAGTTCTCAAACGACTCGCCGAGGGTGAAACCGATGCAGCAGAGATTGCCGTTGAAGTCGGAGTATCGAAAATGCAGGTGGCTGCCGTCAAGGCGTGGCGAACGATGAGCCTCGGTCCGCTCAAGAAGGAGGACGCGAATCCCACCCCAGAGTCGTCCACGACTGCCAATCCGAGCACGCCGAGAGCGATCAGCATTCGCCAGCCCTATGTGGAGATGATCCTGCGGGGCACGAAGCGGGAGGAATATCGTTCGCACCGGACGTTGATTCGGGGGCAAGTGTATTTGTATGCGGCCCTGACGGCGGGCGAGGATTCCGACTGGCGAGAACTTGGGATGCGTCCGGGCGAGCTCCCAACAGGGAAGGTCGTCGGAACCGTCGAGATAAAGGATTGCCATTTGGATCCGAGTGGAGAGTGTTACGCTTATGTCCTTGAAAACCCCAAGCGACTAGCGGAGCATCTGCTCCCCAAGAACCAACCCCAGCCTTGCTTCTGGAGACCGCAATTCCAGCAGTGAGTAGCTATGGCCTCAGGATGCGCATGATTTCGGGGCTGGCGCAGACACGCAGTTCAGTGTCTGCGTTTCTCGTGAACCCGTCTTGGACGATCTCAATGTGCGGGCCCCTTCGGGACCGCAGACTGCAACAGGCGGCAGTCTGCGCCAGCCCCGCGTAAGCAGAAGACGGGACGCGGGAAACAGGACACGCGACACGGGCGAAGAGAGCGCCCGCAGTCGGCCGTCGTGCTGGCGGGACGTTGTGAATCCGCAGGGGTTTTGTTATGGTGAAAGGTGAGGTAACGCCAGGGTGGTAAAAACGGTCACACTTAGCGCGGACATTCCCCTCAGCCGGGAACTGCGCATCACGCTGCCTGCTGACGTGCCTACAGGGTCCGCCTCGATTGTGATTATGGTCTCACCTACGGGGTCTTCAACCTCCTCTACTTTTGACGACCTGTTGAAATCCGAATTTTTGGGGATGTGGCGCGACCGCGCCGACATCAGCGATAGCGTCGAGTTCGCCAGGAAGCTTCGGTCGCAAGGGTGGAACACCTCCTCTCATGATCCTTCTTGATACGGACGTTCTGGTCGATTGCCTGCGCGGAACAAATCCTGCCCAAATGTGGCTCAAACAAGTCGCCACACAGTCGTTCGCGGTCCCCGCGGTGGCCGCTATGGAACTGGTCATGGGTTGCCATGATCGTTCCGACTTGGAACGAATCCAACGGTTCCTGGCGACGTTCGAAGTTGTTTGGCCGGAGCCCTCAGAATTCGCCGCTGCCTACCAATTGCTGTTGACCCACCGGTTGAGTTCGGGCCTCAACATCCCCGACTGTCTCATCGCCGCGACCGCCCTCGCCCGGAGCGCGCGCCTCTACACCTTCAATTTCAAACATTTTCAGGTTGTGCCGGGATTGGATGTGGCGCGCCCGTATTCACGTCCTTGAGGGCGTCGCGCCGACCCGGGGCTGGCGCAGACACGCAGTTCAGTGTCTGCGTTTCTCCTGACCCCGCCTTGGACGATCTCAATGTGCGAGCCCCTTCGGGACCGCAGACAGCAACAGGCGGCAGTTTGCGCCAGTCCCGTCATAGTGACAGAAATCGAATTTGGTTCCCGAGGAAACTTCGCGGACTTTGACGTGGCCCTGCGGTATGAGTCCTTTACTTTCACCTTTATCCTTCACCCTTTACCCTTTATACTTGTGGCTTCATGGACCCCGCGCCCGCCATTTCTGACCATCACGCGACGGCAAACCCATCCTTGCCGGAAGTTCACCGCAGTGTGATTGTCCCTCCCGGGGCGGGATTCTGGCGAAAAGTTCTGGCCTTTTCGGGGCCGGGGTTTCTCGTTGCGGTCGGATACATGGACCCCGGCAATTGGGCTACTGACATCGCCGGCGGGTCGCGTTTCGCCTATCAACTTATCTCCGTACTGATGATTTCCAACCTCATTGCAATTCTGGTTCAGGCGCTGGCGGCGCGTCTAGGGATTGCCACGCAAATGGACTTGGCGCAAGCGTGCAAGGCGCACTATTCGCATCGAACAAGCATCATCCTCTGGGTGCTTTGTGAAATCGCCATCGCCGCGTGCGACCTGGCGGAGGTGATCGGCTCCGCCATCGCTCTCAACCTGCTTTTTCACATTCCCTTGCTTATTGGGGTCTGCCTGACGGCGTTCGACGTACTGGCCATTCTTTACCTCCAGAACAAGGGTTTCCGCTATCTCGAAGCGGTGGTGGTTACGTTGATTGGAGTCATCGGCGGGTGCTACCTCGTTGAACTCCTCCTGGTACGCCCCGACATGGCGCTGATCGCCAAGGGTTTCGTCCCCACGCCGCAAATCCTTACCAACCCGGAAATGCTCTACATCGCCATCAGCATGCTGGGCGCTACCGTGATGCCTCACAATCTTTACCTGCATTCTTCCCTGGTGCAAACGCGTGCCATTGATCGCACGCCGGCAGGCATGAAGACGGCCATGCGCTACAACTTCCTGGACTATTTCATGGCCTTGAACTTCGCATTTCTGATTAATGCCGCAATTCTGATAATGGCCGCGGGAACGTTTTACCGCGCCGGCTACACCCAGGTCGCGGAAATCCAGGAGGCCTATCACACCCTAACGCCCTTGCTGGGGACGAAAATGGCCGCGATTCTGTTTGCCATCGCCTTGCTTTGTTCGGGGCAGAATTCCACCCTGACCGGAACCCTGGCAGGACAGATCGTTATGGAAGGTTTCATCAACTTGCGGCTGGTGCCCTGGTTGCGCCGGCTGATCACCCGCCTCATGGCCATTATTCCCGCAGTCATCACGGTCATTTTCTTCGGCCAGGCGGGGACGGCCAAGCTACTGATTTTCAGCCAGGTGATTCTCAGTCTACAACTGTCTTTCGCCGTCGTGCCCCTGGTGATTTTCACCAACGATCGGCGCAAAATGGGAGAATTCGTAAATCCCCGATGGCTGAAAATCCTCGCGTGGCTAACAGCAGGGGTCATTGCCGCGCTGAATGCGTATCTCTTGGTAGTGACGGTTCGAGACTGGATGCGGTGATCGGGTCATCGGGAGATCGGGTCATCGGGCCATTAAAAATCAGCGGTGAGTGGCATGTGTCTAACGGAGAGTGGCTAATTTAAACCGTCTGCCGGAATCCGACGTTCTTACAATGACTCGATGACCCGATGGCTCGATCTCCCGATAATCTGAGGCTTGCCATGTTCAAAAGAATTCTTGTTGCGCTCGATCACAGCAAGGCCGATTCCTTCCTCCTCCCGCGCGTTAAGGAGTTGGCGCGATTGACGGGCGCGGAAATCCTTTTGCTGCACGTTTCCACCGGATGGGCGGCGCAGTGGCAGGAAGACCTAAATTTGTCCGACTCAAAGGAAATAAAAGAAGATCGGGAGTATTTGGAAAAGATCAGTACGGAAATTAGAGGCGAGAATTTTCCAGTCACGGTGCGCCACACCCGAGGTGAACCGGCCCGGGCGATCCTGAAGACCGCAGAGGCCGATGACTGTGACCTGATCGCAATGACGACCCACGGACACCGATTGATATCTGATGTCATCCACGGTACCACCATTACCAAGGTTCGCCACGAAAGTAATGTTCCAATCTTCCTGGTCAAGGCGCATATGGACTGAAAAAGCCGAAAACCGAAACTCGAAACCAGAAACTGGAAATTCGAAATCGCGGCGAGTTTCGAATTTCGAGCTTCGATTTTCGTGTTAAAGTGATTCGGAACTTCGGGAGATTCCACCACATGCAAATCTCAGGGCACGCTACGCCGGAAGGGACGGGCCGTTTTCGCCGCCGCTTCGAAGCCAAGTTGCCCGGCCATTTCCGCGAGTTCCAGGGCCTCTGGGTTTCCTCCATTGGGATCGGGACCTACCTGGGCGAACCGACGGCGGCCTACGACGCGCTTTATTGTGACGCGGTAACGGCCGCGATCGAGGGCGGAATCAACGTCATTGATTCGGCAGTGAATTACCGTCACCAGCGTAGCGAGCGCGCCATCGGGCAGGCGCTGGCCGCGGTAACCTCCTCAGGCAAGGTTCAACGAGACGAAGTCATCATCGCCACTAAAGGCGGTTTTCTAACCTTTGACGGCAGTGAGCCGGATGATCCCTCTGAGTACTTTCAGAGGACCTTAATCGATGCCGGCCTTTTCCGCCCGGAGGAGGTAGTAGCCGGCTGCCATGTAATGTCGCCCAAGTATCTCGAGAACCAGATCGATGTGAGCCGCCGGAATCTCGGCGTCGAGACCGTGGACATTTATTATCTCCATAATCCCGAAACACAGGCCGCTCACGTCGCTCGCGGGGAGTTCGACCGCCGGCTACGCGCAGCCTTTTCCGCTCTGGAGATGGCCGTGAGTGAAGGCAAAATCCGCATCTACGGTACGGCGACATGGAATGCCTACCGCGTTGGGCAGGAGTCGCCCGAGGCGCTATCGCTCAGCGACTTATTGCGCTTGGCGGAGGAAGTAGGCGGGAAAGGCCATCATTTTCGGGCCATTCAACTTCCCTATAACCTCGCGATGCCGGAAGCTCTGTCTGCCCGGACCCAGCACGTCGACGGCAAGGCTCTCCCGGTTTTGCAAGTGGCACGCTCGCATGGAATGTTGGTTTTTGCCAGTGCCAGCCTGCTTCAGCAAAAATTGACGGCGGATCTGCCGGAGGAAGCCCGCACGTGGTTCCCCGGCCTCGAGAAGGACGCGCAAAGGGCCATTCAGTTTGTTCGGTCCACGCCCGGCATATCTTCCGCGCTGGTGGGAATGAGCCGGAGCGAGCACGTCACCGAAAACCTGCGAACGGCGCAGATGCCGCCCCTCAAGCTGGAGCAGTTCCGCGCCATCTTTAAGCAATGACCGTGGAAAAGTAAGTACGAAACTGGAAACTCGAAAGTCGATGCTCGATGATCGGTCGGGATGTTCAATTTTCGGCATTCCATTTCAGTGCGGAGAGAAAAGACGCGAGAGCGGAAGAAAGCCGACATTGAAATACGTTTGCTGGACCGAGCTTCGATTTTCGAGTTTCGATTTTCTATATGCAGGTGAGTGGCAACAACTATGACCGGCAGTGATTCCGAAGACCGCCTGGCGCGCGCCCTCGAGGCGCTCGGGCAGGCGGATTTTCCCGCCGCCATCAGTCTGCTGGAGGAGTTGGTGGTGGACGACTCGGCGAATGCTCGCGCCTGGAGCGAGCTCGGCGTGTGCTACCTGGAAACTCAGCGACCCTCCGACGCCGTGGAAGCTCTTTCCCGCGCCGTGCATGCCTCCCCGGAGGACGCGCAGGTCCATTATCTTCTGGGCAACGCTTGCGGGAGCATGGGCCAGCTCGATCGGGCCGCCGCATGCTACCGCCGAGCCCTCGAGATTGAGCCCCGACATTCCAAGGCGGAGGAATTCCTGATCAAGGTGGAATCTCTGATTGAGAGCCGGCAACATTACCGCTCAGGCTTGAGCCTGCTCTACTCAGCGAACCCGTCGACTGATGACTTGAACCGCTCCCTGCGCGAGCTGGCGCTTTCGGTTGCGCTGTTTGAGAACTCCCCGGCGCGCGACAACTTGCAGGAATGCGCGCATCGCCTGCTGGAATTGCAGCAGGAATGGCCGCTCGCTATGGAGATCACACCCGAACTCCAGCCGTGGGCCGCCGCCTGCGAGCGTGGGTATCAATGCGTTCATTTCAAGAACTGGGTGGGCGCCCAGGAGGCGTATGAGGACGCCCTAACTTATCGCGTAGGGGATGCCTTCGTCCATCAGGCCTTGGGTTTCAGCTTTATCGAACTCGGGGAGATCGATAACGCGATCCGTGCCTGGCTTCGCGCCTTGGAGATGGACCCCCAATGCGACTTCACGCACCTGGTCCGAATCCGGCGAGTGACGTGAAAGCCGGAAGCGCGGCGGACGTTCTTGTTGAATTGGTCTAACCGGTGTAGAGGCGGGGCTACGCCGCCATGGGTCCTCTTCGCTGACGGATAAGCCCTCCACTCTAATTCCCTTTGCGGACGAGATCGTCTCGCCGGTCGGGTATCTCTCATCGGATGTAGAGGCGGCTTTAGGCCGCCATGTGGCGAGGTAAAGTCGCCGCTACGAAATCAAATTGACCCATTGCCAGAACAGGAGAAAACTTTGGCCCGCAAGCCTATTATTACTTTGATTACGGACTTTGGCACCAACGACCACTTCGTTGGCACGATGAAAGGCGTCATCTACAACATCAATCCCGACGTCGAAATCGTGGACATTACCCATAAGGTGGCGTCCTACGACATCTTCGACGCTGCCTTTGCGCTTGCTCAATGCTATCGCTTTTTCCCTTCTGATACGATTCATTTGGTGGTAGTTGACCCGGGAGTGGGAACAGCACGGCGTCCCCTACTGGCGAGCAGCCTGGCATACAAATTCGTGGCCCCCGATAATGGAGTGCTTTCGCTGATTTACGAGCGGGAGGAGAGCGTAGAGGTTCGCCACATCACCTCTGATCATTACTTCCTCAATCCCGTCAGCGCCACATTTCAGGGACGCGACATCTTTGCTCCGGTTGTCGCCTGGCTGAGCAAAGGGGTGGAAGTTGGAAAATTCGGCGAGCCCATCAGCGATTACGTCAAATTCTCCTCACCCAAGCCCAAATGGGTGAGTGACAATCTCATTAAAGGTGTCGCCCTGAAGGTCGACAAATTTGGCAACATCCTTAGCAATTTGAGGCCGGAAGACATCCCCCAACTTTTCACGGAAAACCCGCCAGACTTCAAAATCATCATCAACGAGCACGAAATTACACGGCTGAATTTGGCATATTCGATGGGCAAGCCAGGCGAACTGTTTGCCATCGTAGGCAGTTCGGGCTATATCGAAATCTGCACGAATCGGGGCTCGGCCGCGAAAATCCTGAACGTGAATCGGGGCGTCGATGTGGGCGTGATGCTGGGGAGCAACGAGCCAGAGGCCAAAAATCAGGAACCGGAATAGGTGGGGTTACTTCCTGAATTCTCATTACTGGCTTCCGCTGCCTCCAACGGCAGGTTTTCAATGCGAATCTTCGATACGCGGCGGCTTTCCACTTCCAAGACGGTGTAGCGACGGGACTCAAAGACGAAACTCTCGCCGCCCCGCGGGATAAATCCCAGTTGAGCCAGCACAAAGCCGGCAAGGGTTTCGTATCCCGCGCCGCGCGGCAAGACGATATCGCGCTCGCTGGCCAAGTCGCGCAGGCTCATCGCGGCATCCACCACCAGTACGTTTTCCCCCACCTTCCGAATGGCAGCTTCCTCGCGGTCATACTCATCTTGAATCTCTCCCACGATCTGTTCCAGCACATCCTCGATGGTCACCAGGCCTACAAAAGTTCCAAACTCGTCCACTACGAGTGCCATTTGCGAATGCCGCCGGCGGGCCTCCTTTAACATCTGGGTTAACGACATCCCCTCGGGAACAATCATCGGCTGGTGAAGGATGGTGCGCAGGTCAAAGGCTAACCCCGGCGGGGCTAATGCGCGCGCCCGTTCCGCCATGACCGCAAGCAGATCCTTGGTGTAAAGGACGCCGACGAGCTGATCGGGCAGACCGTCATAAATGGGAATTCGGGAGTGTTGGTCGCGCACTACTCGGTCCAGCAGCGTCGCCAGATCTGCCGCCAATGGCAGGCAGGTGATCCGATTCCAGGGCACCATGATTTCACGCACGCGGACCCGGTCCAAATCGAAGACGCTATGGATCATCTCCTCTTGTTCTTCGTCGAGCAGACCCCGCTTGCGAATTCCGGAAACAATCAATTTTACTTCTTCCGCTGTGGGCAGCGGCCCGTGGATTCGGCCCGGATGCCGGTGCAGCGAGTGAAGGACTCCGTTGGCCAAGGCGTCGAGCAGGCGGACCGGATAGCGGCTCAGTTTGAGGAAAAGAAACATGGGCCGCGCCACTCCCAACGCGAACTGTTCCGCGTTATCGTAGGCCATGGCTTTGGGGACGAGTTCGCCCAACACCATCAGCAGCATGGTGATGAGCAAAAAGGCGATGCCGACGGAAATCGAGTGAGCTACCGCCGCGCGTGCGAGCCGGTCAAGATACCCCTCCAGCGAATGCTCAATGGCATCGGCCATGATCGCTTCGCCCATCCAGCCCATCAGCAGGCTAATAACAGTGATGCCCAACTGCGTCCCGGAAAACAGTGCCACCATATCCGAGAGTAGGTTGAGCACCAGGTTTGCTTGCGAATTGCCTTCGTTGGAAAGCTGCTCGAGGCGGGTGCGCCGGACACTCAGTAGGGCATATTCGGTGGCGACGAAAAAAGCATTTAGCGCCACCAAACCGATGATCAAAGAGGCTTTTAGCAAGACGAACATACGACACCTGGGAGTGAACCATTGTAGGCGACACTGGTCAAAACTCCAAGTGGCTGAGGGGCGCGGGAATCTTGAACGAAAATCCTAGGGTGTGGTATTTGTGGGCGCACGGCGCGAGAGTTTGGGTGAAGGGGCGTCATTTCCAGGCACGCGCACTCCCACCAGTCGCGAATACATTTCGTCGTACTCGCGAACCGCGCTTCGCACGCGGAGAAAATCCGCCTCGTTGTGCTGTGCGTATTCGGGAGGGGGCAGACTGGGAATGATTTTCTCCAGGTTCCTTTGACGATCAACGGTGCGCGGGTGGGTAGCGAGCAGACCGGCCGCCTCTCCCCCAGCGCGCTCCTGTTCCGCCTGAAGCCGCTGAAAGAACTCCGCCGCGGCATGAGGATCATAGCCGGCACGAACCAGGTACTCGGCCGCCAAGCGGTCTGCCCGCTCCTCGGTGGTGCGAGCGCTCCGGGCACGCGCCAACGTCGCCGCCCAACTGCCCCCGGACGCGATCACGATACCAGCCGGCCCTCCCAACATCACGGTGGGTACCACGAAGATTAATTCAAAAAGACTGCCCTTTCGAGGCGCTGCTCGCCAATCACACGAATTCTCGTGGGCGATTTCATGGGACAACACGGAAGCCAATTCAGCTTCACTCTCCGCCAGACTGATCACACCGGAATTGATCACAATGTATCCGCCGGGAAAAGCTTGCGCGTTAACCGTCGGGTTGTAGAGAACATAAAAGGAAAACGCCTCCTGGCTTCCGCTGCTGCGGGCTAAGTTCTGCCCCAATCGGTTAACATATTCATTCAGGGATTTCTCGCCCCAGGGCATGCCCTCGGCAAAAGCCTGCTGAACCATAGCACTGCCTGTCTCGGAGGCCTGCAACATGGTTTGTCGATTACCGCAAACGCCATCTGGCAACAAGTTCTCACCGGTCGCCCCGAATACTGCCGCCGGCATCAACACCGCGAGACACAAACTGGGCAGGCGTCGGCCGAGCGGCCGCAAAACTTGCATGGGTGTGCCCTCCGATAGGCTTATCGGCACAGAATCAGTAAACTTCACTGTGTCCCGTGGAACTTCATCGTTTTGTCGGTTGCCCCGGAAACTGGTAGCGGCACCAACGGATCGGCCGTTGGTTTCCGTGCCGCAACAACCATCTCATCCGCTCGGCGCCGACTTCAGCGGATTCTCCGACACGTCGGCCTGTTATTTCACGATTCGGAAAAAGTCCAGATCTCCCCCTGCCCAGCGACCCAGCACAAACCTCTAGATGCTCGGCTGGTGCAAGATCGATGCACGACCTACCTGCGCCGCGACCGGGGTCAGAGTGGATGTGCTAAGATTTATTTTTCCCTTGTGTGGGACGAGATATGCGCTGGAAGATCGTGCCCTCACCCGAATCGTTACTGCTGCCATGGAAAAATTCTTTCGCACCGCGATTCGCCGCTACTACGAACTTGAACTGCCGCGCGACCACGCCGCGCGCAGGCGCTGGCCGTTGCTGATTGGACTGCACGGTTACGAAGGGAATAAGGATTCCATGATGCGAGTGGCCCAGCATATCGCCCATGGCAACATGGTGGTAATGTCGCTGCAGGGCCCGTACCAATTTCTTCGCGGCTTCGGCAAAAACCGCACGAATTTTCGGGTGGGCTTTGGCTGGGGTACAACATATAAAATGGAGGAATCCATCCAGCTCCATCATCGGGATATCGAAACGATCATTCAGCATGCCGTGCGGAAATACCACGCCGACCCCAAGCGGATCTTCCTAGTGGCTTTTTCGCAAGCCTGCGCCCTAAACTACCGCTATGTGTTTACCCACCCGCAAGCGATTCGCGGCGCCGTGAGCGTGTGCGGAGGTGTCCCCGGCGATTGGATGGAGAATCCGCACTACCGGCCCGCGTCCACGCACGTGCTGCACATCGCGGCTAAGAAGGATGAATGGTATTCGCGGGAAAAAAACCTGGAATTCCGCCGTCAACTGGGGCAGCGTGCCGCTTCGCTCGATTTTCGTTTTTACAATTCCCCGCACAAGTTTCCCCGCAGCTCCATTCCCCACATCCGCCGATGGATTGAGAAACACTTGTAAAGGAAGGTGTCAGGTGTCAGGTGCCAGGTACAGGAGCAAGCGCTGGGGTCCGATCTGTTCCGCAGCGCCCGGCACGCCGCCCTGAGGTACTGCACTCCCCGCACGCGACACCGGGCACCTGTGGTAGCACACTGGGCTCCTGGTACCTGTGGTAGCATAGTGACGATGTACGACGAAACTGTGGCTGTCATCGAGAATCGCTCCCTCACGGGCGGCCATTTCCTGCTGAGTTTGGATGCACCCCGGCAAGCGCCGGCGGCGCGCCCGGGTCAATTCGCCATGGTGCGAATCCTCGGACGGTCCGACGTGCTGCTGCGCCGTCCCATGAGCATCTTTGATATCCAATTGGCCCGCGGCGACGAGACCGACTCGGGCCGACAACTGCCTGCGCCGCGGGTCCTCCAGCTTCTCTATAAGATCGTGGGACGAGGCACGCGTTTGATGGCCGAACTCAAGCCCGGAGACAAGGTGGGGCTGCTGGCACCCCTTGGCCATGGCTTTTTTGAGGAGGAGTATCTTCCGCGCGCGCACGAATGCGACGAAATTCTCCACGTCGCAGGAGGCATCGGCATCGCGGCCCTATTGCTTCCAGCAAGGCGATTAGCCGAGGCGGGATTCAAACAGCGCCTTTTTTTCGGGGCACGAACCAAAGAGGACCTCGTGGGGGTTCAGGATTTCAAGCCGGTGGTCCGCGCCATGCTGGTGGCCACGGAGAATGGCTCGCAAGGATACCGCGGCTATGTAACACGCCCGCTGGAGGAGTACCTCACAAAGCACACCAACAAGAAGTTCTTGTTCATGGTATGTGGCCCCTGGGCAATGCTGCGCGCAACCGTGGAACTGGCTAGACGTTTTCGCCACCCATGCTTGGTTTCCATGGAGAATCGCATGGGCTGCGGGCTCGGGGTCTGCCTGGGCTGCTCGATTCGTGTCCAGGGCACCGGTCACGAAGCCTACCAGCGGGTTTGCACCGAAGGGCCGGTTTTTTGGTCAGACAAGGTTGTTTGGGAAACAGATAAGGCTTTAGGGATTAGGGATTAGAGGTTGGGATTGTCCATTACCACGGATAGGAAAATCGAGTCGAATGAGCAAGCGCAGAATCCCAAGACTGCGGGCGGGAGCGCAGGGATAGCGCATGCGACTGCGGGCACGGCGACCTCACAGGCAAGTGCGGTAGACTTCTCTCCGCAAATGGAAATCGAGATTGCCGGAGTGCGATTTCAAAACCCGGTGTGGACAGCCAGTGGGACATTTGGTTATGGAAAGGAATTCGCCCATCTAATCGACCTCAACAAACTTGGTGCAATCTGTGTAAAAGGCATCTCGCCCGAACCCATGGAGGGCAATCCCCCGCCGCGTATTTACGAAACCGACTCGGGAATGTTGAATGCCATCGGGCTTCAAAACGTGGGGGCAAAGCGGTTCCTCGGCGAGAAATTACCCTTTCTGCGTACCATCAAAGCCCGGACCGTGGTGAACGTCTTTGCCTATTCCACGGAAGACTACGTACGGTGCATTGAGATACTCAATGAGGGGGAAGGCATCGCAGCCTATGAGTTGAACATTTCCTGCCCCAACACGCGCTGTGGTGGCATCGTGTACGGCAGCGACCCCCATTTGACCGAGGAAGTGGTTGCCGCGTCAAAAAAGGTAGCGCGCTATCCACTCTTCGTAAAGCTCTCGCCCAACGTCACGGACATCGCGCTGTTCGCGCGCGTGGCGGAAGGTGCGGGCGCCGACGCACTCTCCCTGGTCAACACTTTTGTGGGAATGGCGATTGACACCGAAACGCGTGCACCGCGGATCTCCAACGTCACCGCCGGGCTTTCCGGGCCGGGCATCAAACCGGTGGCCTTGCGCATGGTCTATCAGGCCGCCCGTGCCGTGAAGATCCCCATTATCGGCATCGGCGGCATTGCCAGCGCAGAAGACGCACTAGAATTCATCATTGCCGGGGCGCGCGCCGTGCAAGTGGGAACGGCCAACTTCTACGACCCCGGAACCTCGATTCGAATGATCGAGGGCATCGGCGATTACTGCCGCCGCAAGCGCCTGCACCTCGCGGACCTCGTCGGCTCGCTGAGGACTCCGGGGCTGGCACCCAAGTGAACGGATGATCATGGCCATGATTACAGGTGCTTTGAAGCGCTGGGTGCAGGCGGTTCAAGAATTCACCTTTCTGCTGGTGGATTCGCTGCGGCATGCCTTCACACCTCCACACTACTTTGTCGACACGCTCATGCAAATGGACGTGATTGGCTTTGGCTCCCTGCCCATTGTCGTGCTGATCGGCTTTTTCACCGGCGGCGTCCTGGCCTTGCAATCGTATCGCACATTGTCCAATTTCGGCGAAGTCGGATTGATGGGCAAGGTGGTCGCCTTAAGCCTGGTTCTTGAGCTGGGACCCGTGCTCACAGCGCTGATGATGGCTGGCCGCAACAGTTCCGGCATCGCTTCGGAAATTGGCTCGATGGTGGTGAGCGAGCAGGTTGACGCCATGCGGGCCTTGGGCACCGACCCCCTCCGCAAACTTGTTATGCCGCGCTTGTTTGCCACGGTCATTACCCTTCCCCTTCTGACCATCCTCGCGGATTTTTGCGGCATGTTAGGCGGATACTTCGTCAGCTTTTATACGGTGGGCTTGACCACGGAAGAGTACTGGACCTCGGCTTATCAAGCTCTTACCTACCATGATGTCACCCAGGGGCTCATCAAACCTTTCTTCTTCGCCGTCCTCATCTCCCTAGTGGGGTGCTACCAAGGGCTGCATACGACGGGTGGGACCGAGGGCGTTGGGCGCGCGACCACCCAGGCCATGGTGGTTGCCTCGGTACTGGTTGTGGTGGTCGACTTTTTCATCACCAAGTTTCTGGTTGGGATTGGCTTCTTTTGATGAGCGCCCCCCCCGCCCTCGAACTTCGCAACGTCTCCCTCTCTTTTGAGAGCAAGCAGGTGCTGACTGATGTCTCTTTCACCCTGGGAGCCGGCGAGACCTTGTTCCTGCTGGGAGTGACGGGCTCGGGAAAGTCCGTCTTGTTAAAACTGATGTTGGGCCTTCTGAAACCTGACGGCGGGCAGGTTTTGATTGAAGGTCAGGACCTGGTTCCACTTTCCGAGGCCAACCTTCAACCCATTCGCCAGCGCATGGGAATTGTCTTTCAGGAGGGCGCCCTGTTTGATTCCCTTTCCGTCCTCGACAATGTTGCTTACCGCTTGCGCGAGGAACACGCGGGCGACGAGGCGGCCATCGAAGCGCGTGTGCGCGAGGTTCTGCGCTTCGTGGAAATGGAACAAGCCATCGAGAAAATGCCCTCGGAGCTTTCCGGGGGAATGCGCCGCCGCGTGGCCATTGCACGCACCATCGTCAGCAACCCTTCCATCATGCTTTACGACTCCCCCACCGGGGGGCTCGATCCCGTGACCTGCCTCACCATTAATGTGCTGATCGCCAAGCTTCGCGACGTACAACACGTCACTTCGGTAGTGGTCACGCAGCGCTTACAGGATGCCTATGAGTTGGCCAACTACGTTTTCTCTCGGGAAAAACAAACCTTGGTTCCCTTCCCCGAAGGTAATCCGGCAAGCCGTCGAGCGACAACGCGCTTCCTGGTGCTGCGTGACGGCGGAGTCTATTTTCACGGGGACGAACAGGAACTTGTCGAATCGACCGACCCCTATTTGCGGCGGTTCCTGGCGTAAGAACTAGGGTTAGGGATTAGGGATTAGGGGTTAGGCAAACAGGGATTGGTAGGCGAGACCCCCGTGGGGGCCTCAGCGTCGTGGCATCAAGGTTTGACGCTCAGACGAAACTCCGATCCCAGATGCCGAGTAAATGATTCCGAATACCAAATCCCTGACCCCCAATCCCTAACTCCTAACCACCGCCCTCCGGATGCACTACAATGGACCTTTGAACTTCGCGGAGGCGACCAACCATGTCTCAACACGAACGTGTGCAGTGGGCTCAACTTCGAGTGGGCATCATGGTCATTGTCAGCCTGGTGCTCTTTGCCATTGCAATTTTCTTTATCAGCGGCCAAGGCGGCTTCTTCACCTCGCATTACACTCTGAAGGCCTACCTTTCCACCGCCGGCGATTTGCGCGAGGGCGCGCAAGTGCGGCTGGCGGGCATTCCCGTGGGCAACGTCGCCAGAATCAGTATCTCTCCTTATTCCGATAAGCAACGCGCCGTCGAGATTGACCTTAAGATCGCGCGAACCTATCAGAACCAGATCCGCGATGACTCTCTGGCCTCGGTGGAAACGGTCGGGCTGCTGGGCGACGGTTACGTCAATATTACTCGCGGGACGCCGGGGCATGAAGTAATCGGGGACAATGGCGCGGTGAAAACTGCGGAAAAGGCTGACATCGCTGCGGTCATGCAAAACACGAATCAAGTCATTATGAACCTCAACTCGCTGTCCGCGAAGCTCGAAGACATCACCACACAGGTCCAGGCGGGCAAGGGGTCAATCGGCAAAATGATTTACGATCAAACGCTCTACAACAAACTGAACGCCACGATTTCCACCGCGCAGACGCTGATGGACCGCACCGAGCAGGGCCAAGGAACCATTGGCAAACTCATGGTTGATGAGACTCTTTACAACCGCACGCTGGGAACTCTCGACCGCTTGGACAAGGTCATCGATCAAATCCAGCATGGCGACGGCAGTCTGGCCAAGTTCATCTCCGACCCTTCGGCTTTCAACAACCTCAATCGGCTGATGACGAATGGCAACACTCTGATTGACGGTATCAATCAGGGGCATGGCACGCTGGGGAAACTCGTCAAAGACGAGCAGTTCTACGATCACATGAACTCAGCGCTCGCTCACGTGGACACCATCACGGCGCGCATTGACCAGGGTCAGGGAACGCTGGGAAAACTTTCCACAGACCCCACACTTTTCAACAACCTGAGCGAGAGCTCGGTTTCTCTCAAGGAGTTTCTGTCGGATTTCCGCAAGAACCCGAAGAAATATCTGACCATCAAGCTGCATATCTTTTGAAAGGGGTTAGGGCTTGGGGATTAGGGGTTTGGGAACAGGCATTACGATTTGTGTTTCATCGTGCTGGCTCCTGACTTCTGACTCCTGAATTTGTGGCGCGTGACGCGAAAACATCTCCTCGATGGCATCGCGGTACTTGTCCTCAACCACTCGCCGCTTGACCTTGAGGGTTGCGGACACCTCATCCGCGTCCATGGTCAGTTCGCGGGGCAACAAGACAATCTGGCGAATTCTTTCGTGCGGCGGAAGCCAGCGAGTCGTCTCGTCCACAAGCTGCTGCATGAAGGCGTGGATTTCCGGGTGCGCCATCAGATCCTCGCGGGTTCGGAAGGTCACGCCACGTGCGCGCGCATGCTCCTCTAATCGCTGGTAAACCGGCGCAATCAGCGCCCCCACGAACTTCCGCCCTTCTCCCAGCACCACAATTTGGCGAACGTAGGGGTGGCTCTGAAACAGGTTTTCGAGTTTCTCCGGTGAAACGTATTTCCCCCCGGAGGTTTTGAAAAGGTTTTTCTTGCGGCCGGTAATGCGCAGGTACCCATCTTCGTCCATCGCACCCAGATCGCCGGTGCGGAACCAATCGCTGTCGAAGGCGACTCGATTCTCATCATCCAAGTGGTAATACCCCGGCGAGACGTTGGGCCCTTTCACCAGGATTTCACGCCCTGCCCCACCCTCCGGATCGTGGGTCTCTTCCCCGAACTTAACTTCAACGCCTTCGATAAGCGGGCCGACGGTTCCGAGCTTAACGTGGCCACGATAGTTAATGGAAATCACCGGCGAGGTTTCCGAAAGGCCATAGCCTTCGTACACCGGCAGGTTCATGGCGTAGAAGAACTCGGCCAGTTCCCGAGCCAGCGGAGCCGCGCCGGAAGCGAGTATGGAGATGCGTCCGCCCATCTGCTCGCGCACCTTGGAAAATATCATCGCGTCAGCGGCGGCATGCTTCAGGTGTAACCCAAACGGCAAATTCCGGCCCTTGAGGCGATAGGGAAAGGCTTGTCTTCCCACGCCCAGCGCCCAATAGAAGATTTTCTGCCGCGCCCGGGGAGACGCGCGGACCACTTCCATCACGCGATCGTGAATCTTTTCGAGCACGCGCGGCACCACGCCCATCAACGTGGGCCTGACCTCGCGCAGATTCTGCGGCATCGCCTCCAGGTTTTCAGCGTATGCGATCGACGCACCCAAGTGGAAACAAAGGAAGTCGAGCGTTCGCTCCAGGATGTGGGAAAGCGGTAGCAAGGACATACAGACATCGTCGCGCGTCAGAGGAAACCGATTCGCGCATGCGAGCACGTTGGAAACAATGTTGGCATGTGTCAGGATCACGCCCTTCGGCTTGCCCATGGTGCCTGAGGTATAAAGAAAGGTGGCGATGTCACTGGGCTGAGCGGCCAAGGCCTTCGCTTTGAAATCGTCCACAGCGTGGGTCGCGAGGCCCATTTCCATCGCGATGCTGCCCTCGAAGCACTCCGCGCCGGTTCCCTGCAAGTTGTCGCAATTCATGGCCAGGACGAATTTCAGATCCGGCAAGTGAGGCCGCACATTCACGATTTTGGCGAGTTGCCCTTCCGTCGCCAGCACGATTCCCTTGGCCCCAGAATCGCGCAGAATATATTCGACGTCAGGTTCGAGCAGGGTCGTGTAAATGGGCACGGGAATGGCGCCCAGGCCCAATAGCGCGTAATCGGTCAACGCCCATTCGACGCGATTTTCCGAGAGAATGGCCACGCGGTCGCCGCGCTCGACGTGCAAGCGGCTTAGCAATGAGGCTAGCGCGGCCACTTTGCGCAACGCCTCCTCCGACGATACGCCCCGGTATTGGCCCTCGGTCTTGAACAGGAAACAATCCGGCTTGGCGTGCTTGGCCACCGCCTGGAGAAATAACTCGTTGAGGGTTGTGATTTCCATTGTGCCCATGGAGTTGCGTGTGGTCCCACCTCGGGAGCACGTTTCATCTTAGCATAATCATTTTCGCCGCTTCCCGGTTTGGAGCGGTGTGATATCCTCACTGAGACCCACCCGACGAGGCTGGCGAGCTCGGTGCCAGAGGTGTTCAGCTATGTTCCCCCATCGCACTCCCACAGGAGGAACGGGTGGAGATAGGGTGAGTTTTCGATGAGCCGACTCTTGAAGTCCATTGGGTTGACAAACTTTCTTTCCTACGGACCCGGGGCCCCCACTATTGAACTACTTCCTTTGAACGTCATCATCGGTCCGAACGGGTCAGGAAAATCTAACCTACTGGAGGCCGTCGATCTTCTGCGGGCTACCCCAAGCGACGTGACGCAACCCATTCGCGACGGCGGGGGAGTCGAGGACTTCCTGTGGAAAGGTCCACCGACAAAGAGCAAACCGGCCGCCAGGATCGAGGCGATTGTAAACTACCCTGAAGGAAAGGGCCCGCTCAAGTACCGCCTCGCATTTAGCATGATGGGACAGCGTTTCGAGGTAACTGACGAGGTCGTGGAAAACCCTTCTGCGCAGCCTGGGGAGGCGGACGTCTACTTCTATTACCGCTATCAATCAGGCAACCCTGTAGTGAATGTGCGGGCCAAAACCGAGGCGGCGGGAGCTAGCAAAGAGGACAGAGTGCGAAGATCCCTTCGGAAAGAGGAGGTTGTTCCCAATCAATCGATCCTGTCCCAGCGCAAGGACCCAGACCAGTATCCGGAAATAACATATCTCGGAAGCCGGTTTTCGAAGATCCGGCTTTATCGCGAATGGAACCTGGGTCGAAATACCGAGCCGCGAAAACCCCAAAAGGTCGACCTCCCGAGCGATTTTCTCTCCGACAATGCCGACAATCTTCCCCTCGTTTTAAACGACCTTGAGAACCGCTCGGAAACTCGCAAGGTCATTAATCAATACCTTGAAAAGTTTTGCGATTCGATGGAAGCAGTGACCGCGCGACTGCACGGCGGCACCGTTCAAATCGTGCTCCACGAGCGCAAACTGAAGGAAATCTCTGCCACTCGGGTCTCGGACGGCACCCTGCGATTCCTCTGCTTGCTATGCGTTCTATGCCACCCTGAGCCTCCCCCGTTGATCTGCCTCGAAGAACCCGAAATTGGTCTACACCCGGACATTCTACCGACCGTGGCGCAATTGCTAGTCGAGGCATCTGAACGCAGCCAACTGATTGTCACGACCCACTCCGACACTCTGGTTTCCGCCCTCACCGACCTCGCAGAGAGCGTACTGGTCTGTGAGCGCGATGAGGATGGCACTCAGCTTAGACGCTTGGAATCAGAGAAACTGCAAGACTGGCTGCAGCGATACAAATTGGGAGAGCTCTGGAAAATGGGCGAATTAGGGGGAACCCGGTGGTGACAGAAATTCGAATGTATGTGGAAGGGGGAGGAGACTCTGCGGACACGAAGCAGTTTCTCCGGGAAGGTTTCAGTACATTTTTGAATGATCTAAACTCCAGGGCAAGAGAAAACCGCATACGCTGGCACCTTGTGATGTGCGGAGGAAGGCTAGCTGCGATCGATGCCTTCAGAACCGCAATACGTCAGCACGCACAAGCCTTCAACGTCCTGTTGGTGGATTCAGAATCGGCAATCCAGGCCACTCCCTGGCGACACCTACAAGCCCGCGGGGAGTGGGACGAAGAACAGCCTCATGACGATCATTGCCACTTCATGACTCAAGCCATGGAGGCGTGGTTTGTAGCGGACACTAAAGCGCTTTCCCAATTCTATGGCCAAGGCTTTCGTAGCGCCGCAATCCCTGGTTATGCGGATGTGGAGCAGATTGCCAAGGATGACCTCGAACCGTGCCTTAAGAACGCTACCCACGATACCGCGAAGGGCGAGTACCACAAAGGCAGGCATGCCTGGAAACTTCTCAAAATCATCGATCCGAACAAGGTGCGAAAGGCTTCCCGGAACTGTAATCGCCTTTTTCATACGCTGACTACCAAGTTGCAGAATTAATTAAGACAGCACTTGATCCGCCGCCTCTACTTCTGCCGCGCCGTTTGGCTGAGATTCTCTCGGAGAGAACCAACATGGCACAATCGGAAACCATCAATGGCACAACATCGGAGACCAATTCCTACCGGCCGGTGCGTGCCCCGCGCGGCACAGCGCTGACCTGCAAGGGCTGGCAGCAAGAAGCCGCCATGCGGATGCTGATGAACAATCTCGATCCCGACGTGGCCGAGCGGCCGCAGGACTTGATAATTTACGGCGGTACGGGCAAGGCCGCGCGCAACTGGGCGTGTTATCACGCCATCGTTGCCGCGCTGAAGGAGCTTGAAAACGACGAGACGCTCCTAGTGCAGTCGGGCAAGCCGGTAGGCGTTTTCCGCACGCACGAAGCTGCACCGCGCGTACTGATTGCCAACGCCAACCTGGTGGGACACTGGGCGACGTGGGAGAAATTCCGCGAGCTCGAGCGCCTGGGCCTGACGATGTACGGCCAGATGACGGCGGGGAGCTGGATTTACATTGGCACCCAAGGAATCCTGCAAGGTACCTTTGAAACCTTCGCCGCGGCCGCGCGCAAGCACTTTGCGAGTGACTTGGCAGGCAAGCTGGTGGTGACGGGAGGCATGGGAGGCATGGGCGGAGCGCAACCGCTGGCTGCCACGCTCAATGGCGCCGCCTTCCTCGGCATCGAGGTTGATGCCGAACGCATCAAGCGCCGCATCCGTTCGGGCTACTGCGACATCTGCGTGAATTCTCTGGACGAGGCCATCCGCATCCTCAAGAACGCGGTGCGCCAAAAGCGTGCTGTCTCAGTGGGACTGGTGGGCAACTGCGCGGACGTTATCCCGGAGCTCGCGCGCCGCGGCATCGTCCCCGATTTGCTCACCGACCAGACGAGCGCACACGATCCCTTGAATGGCTACGTCCCATCCGGCCTGAGCCTGGACGCGGCCGCGGAACTCCGCCGAGAGAATCCCGAGGATTACCTCAACCGATCCTACGATTCCATCGCGCGGCACGTGACGGGCATGTTGGACTTGCAGAAGCTCGGAGCGGCCACGTTTGACTACGGAAACAACATCCGCACGATGGCTTTCGAGCACGGCGTGAAGGACGCCTACAACTTCCCCGGCTTCGTCCCCGCCTACATCCGGCCGCTGTTTTGCGAAGGCCGCGGGCCGTTCCGCTGGGTGGCGCTTTCCGGCGAGCCGGCGGACATCTATCGCACCGACGACTTGGTGCTCGAGCTTTTTCCCGACAACGCCATCCTCGACCGCTGGATTCGCCTGGCGCGGAAGCATGTGAAGTTTCAGGGATTGCCCGCGCGCATCTGCTGGCTAGGTTATGGCGAACGCGCGCTTTTCGGCGAGCGCATGAACGATCTGGTGGCAAAGGGTGAACTGAGGGCCCCCATTGTCATCGGACGCGATCACCTGGATTGCGGCTCCGTGGCCTCGCCCTTCCGCGAGACCGAAAGCATGAAAGACGGCAGCGACGCCATTGCCGATTGGCCCATCCTGAACGCGCTGCTCAATACCGCCTCAGGCGCAAGCTGGGTTTCGTTTCACCACGGCGGCGGGGTGGGGATCGGATACTCGCTGCACGCCGGGCAAGTGACCGTGGCCGACGGCACGCCGGAAATGGCCAAGCGGTTGAATCGAGTGCTAACCAACGACCCCGGAATCGGAGTGGCGCGCCACGTGGACGCGGGCTATGACGAAGCGGCGACGTTTGCGGAGAAGGCGGGAGTGCAAATTCCCAAAATGACAAGCGAGTAAGAGCCGAAATTTGAAAATCGAAACTTGAAAACCGTGGCGAGTTTCGAGTTTCCAGTTTCGATTTTCGCTTGCCCGTCGCTAGCTCTTTTTGGACGTCACCGTGAAGAACGAGCCATACTGTTGCTCGACTCTTCGGCTCTTACATTTGGGGCAAGCAACGCGCTTCTTGTCGTGATCGGACATGGTCATGGTGAGGGTAAAACCCTTCTTGCATTCTTTGCAGGCGTATTCATAGCTGGGCATAAACATTATCCTCCGGTCTGTGTGGAACCAGTATTATAGCGAACTGAGCGTAGAAGCGGCGAGTTAAGTCGCAAGCTTGGCCGCCCGCCGGGCAAGGATCAGATCAGTTTTCAGAGGAAGCGAACATCGCGGGCGCGGACGTAGCGCACGACCCTTCAGCCCCACCCGGTCTCCGTTCGGGCGGGATTTCGCAAGGAGAATGGCCACCGACCATGCCACACGCTTCTCCACCCTCGCTATTCTTCCGCAACGCAGCGGAACTGTTAACTCTGGCGGGGTCGCCTGGGCCGCGTCGCGGAGTGACGCTTGGCGCACTGGGAATCGTCCGTCATGGCGGAGTCCTGACCGAGGGGGAGACGATCCTGCGAGTCGGCCCGACGCGCTCGCTCGAACGCGAGGCCTTGCGCCTGCGCGCCGACGCCATCGACTGCCGCGGGCGCGTCGTGATGCCCGGCTTTGTCGATTCCCACACCCACCTGATTTTTGCCGTCAGCCGCGTGAATGACGACGAGCTGCGCTTGCGGGGAAAAACTTACGAGCAAATCGCGCAGGCTGGCGGCGGTATTCAATCCTCTGCCGCGGGAATCCGCAAGACGGGTATTTCGGCTTTGACGCAACGGGCGGGGGAGTTTCTCGATCAGTTCGCCGCGCACGGTACGACCACGGTGGAAGTAAAGAGCGGCTACGGGTTGGACGTCGATCAGGAAATAAAAATCCTGCGCGCCATTCGAGCCCTGCAAGCGGAAACCCCTCTCGAATTGATTCCCACGCTGATGGCCCTTCATGCCCTTCCGGAAAGCTTCCGGGGCCGATCCCGCCAATATGTGGACCAAGTGATTGATCGTCTGATTCCCGCGGCAGCGAGAGGAAGCGGAACGCGTGACGTAGAGCCGGGCTTTAGCCCGGCATCCGCCGCCCGAGAGGGCGGCCCAGAAATGCCGAGTGCCGCACTAAAGGGCGGCGCTACGAAGCCCAAGAATCACGCAGCGCGACAGCGGCTGGCGGAATTCATCGACTGCTTCTGCGACCGCGGCGCGTTCAGCGTAGAAGACTGCCGCCGGGTGCTAAATGCAGGCGCCAAGTTCGGCCTTGTTCCGCGCCTCCACGCCGAACAACTTGCGCGCACCGGCGCTGCGCGCCTCGGGATCGAGGTTCATGCCGCTTCCGCCGACCATCTCGACCACCTTTCGGCCGCGGATATTCGCGCTCTCGCCCAGTCCGACGTGGTCGCGGCGCTACTGCCGGGAGCGAATTTCCATTTGAGATTGAAATCGTATCCACCCGCGCGCAGGCTTATTGAAGCGGGAGCAGCGGTGGCGCTGGCCACGGATTTCAATCCCGGCACCAGCCCCACCCTGAATATGCAATTCATACTGTCGCTCGCCTGCACGCAGATGCGGATGACGCCAGCGGAAGCGATCTCCGCCGCCACAGTCAACGGCGCCGCCGCCCTCCGCCGCGCCGACCGCGTGGGGTCGCTCGAAGCGGGCAAGCAGGCCGACTTGATTGTGCTCGCCGTTCAGGATTACCGCGAAATCCCTTATTACTTTGCCGTGAATCATTGCGTGATGACGGTGAAGCGGGGGAAGGTCATCTACACCAGTCCGAAGTCCCGCGCCCGACGTCCGTAGACTTGCCTCGGCCGTCAGCATTAGCGCCTGGGTGCTCCCTCTGAGCTGATGCTAGCGCGGGTTGCGCTGCAACGTCGAACCCCAAAACCGGCGCTTCAGGCTACATATCGTGCTACATTCGCACCATGCAAACTCTCATTGAATGCGTTCCCAACTTCAGCGAAGGCCGCGACGCGGCGGTGGTGGACGCCATCATCCGCGCAATGCTCGACGGGCCCGATGTTTACCTGCTCGACCGGGAGATGGATGCTGACCACAACCGCTCGGTCGTCACTTTCGTCGGAACGCGCGAAAGTGTGGGCAACGCGGCTTTGCGCGGCATTGCCGAGGCTGCGGAACTAATCGACCTGAACCATCACCAGGGCGCCCACCCGCGGCTGGGTTCGACCGACGTCGTCCCATTCGTGCCTCTGGCCGGCGTCACGCTGGAAGATTGTGTCCGAATTGCCGAATGGGTCGCGGAAGAAACCTGGCGGCGCTACAAAATTCCAACCTATCTCTACGAAGCCGCGGCGCGCAGGCCGGAGCGCGTCAACCTGGAGAATATCCGGCGCGGCCAGTTTGAAGGAGTGCGCGAGGAAATCAGGTCAAACCCGGTGCGATTGCCGGACTTCGGCGATGCCGCGCTGCATCCCACAGCAGGCGCCACGGTGGTGGGAGCGCGCAAATTCCTGATCGCTTACAACATCAATTTGAACACCCCGGACGTGGCGCCCGCGAAGGCCATCGCCAAGAAGATTCGAGCTTCAAGCGGCGGGTTCCCGTGCGTGAAGGCGATGGGCGTGGAATTGAAAGCCCACAACCTGGCGCAAGTGTCTATGAACCTGACGGACTTTGAAACCACTTCCATGACCACCGTTTTCGAGGCCGTAGCCCGGGAAGCTGCCGCGCTGGGCGTTCAGGTGGTGGGAAGCGAAGTTGTGGGCCTGGTTCCGCGTAAGGCGCTCGGTGACAACGCCGTTCACCTTCTGCGAATCGAGAATTTCCGGCCCGAGATGATCGTAGAAAACCGGTTGGAACAGGTCGTAGCGCAGGGCTCGCTCTCCAGCCCTGCGGCTCTTCAGCAGGAGGGCCGTCGGACTGCACACCCCGACGCCCCGCTGCGGGCGTTGGTCGAGGACTTTGTAAACACGGTGGCGGCCCCGACGGCCACTCCCGGGGGCGGCAGCGTGGCAGCCTTGGCAGGAGCATTGGCGGCGGCTTTGGGAGAGATGGTCTGCGGCCTGTCGTTAAAGCGTAAGTCGCTCAGCGCGCACCACCCGGCGATTGAAGCCACACGAGCGCGCCTGGCCGGGCTGCGCGAGCGGTTGATGGTTACGATCGATCTTGACGCCAAAAGCTATGAAGGCGTCATGCGCGCATTCAAGCTGCCCAAGTCCACCGAGGCGGAGCAAGCCACACGCGACCAGGCGATCGAGACCGCCAGCAAGGAAGCTTCTGCCGTCCCCATGGACACCGCAGAGTTGGCGGCAGACGTGGCACGAGAGATCTTGAGCTTAATTGGATCCACCATTCCCCAAGCTGCGTCGGACTTAGGCGCGGCCGTCAATTTGGCCGAAACCGCCCGCCGCGGAGGAATCGAAAACGTCCGGGCCAACCTCGGTAGCATTCGGGACGAACGTTGGCTACGGGACATCGAGGCGCGAATGGAAAAGATCGGAACACGGGACACGGGACACGGAACAGGGGACACGGGAATCGTGCCATGAGACACGATGCCTGCTTCGCTGGGTTGCGGCCAGGTTGCCGGGCGAGCGGCAACAGGAGATCGGGGCTCCGGCCGGAGCTTCAGCGATGAAGTCGATGGCGGCTTCCCGTATCCCGTGCCTCCGTGTCCGCCGTGTGCGGGTGCTACCCCGCTAAGGCAGTGGGGATGGTGTGGAATCCCACTCACCGTAGGTCATTAGAAAGGCCTAAGTTAGGACCGATTGGGGACACTATTAGTTGCAAACTACTTGCAATTAGGCACTTTCGGCCATCGCCTTTTGTTGCGAGATTCCTCGGTGGTCTGGAACGGGTCGTGCCCTATCAAGGGTGCTATGAGACACCCCGCGAACTTTGACTCACCGGTGAACCTCTACGAAGCATGTGACCAAGCCGAGCTTAGAATTCTTTTAATTACTGGCGGTTGGGAGGTTCGGCGTTCCTTCAACCAGATGGGCATCCAGCCCGGCGACCATGTCCGAGTGTTGCGCCGCGCCCCCTTTGGCGGCCCGTTGATGATCGACAACCAGGGCACTCGAGTTGCGGTTGGCAAGCAACTCGCGGAAAAGATCCGCGTCGAAGTCGTCCAGTGAAGGTCGCGCTGGTCGGCCAACCCAACTCGGGCAAGAGTACCCTATTCAATGCGGTCGCAGGCTACCGCTCGCTCACCTCAAATTTCGCCGGAACGACCGTGGAGTACACCCACGGCGAGGCGCGGGTGGGCGGCAAGATATTGGATCTCATTGATTTGCCGGGGCTTTACTCCCTGAACCCCACCTCGCCCGTGGAAGAGGTCAGCCGTAACTACTTGCTGGGAGGCGATTGGGACGTCATCGTCAACGTGCTCGATGCCTCGCAACTGGCCCGCAGCCTGGAATTGACGCTCGAACTGCTGGACCTGGAATCCCCCTTGGTGCTTTGCCTGAACATGATAGACGAGGCGGCGCGGAAGGGTATGACGATCGATACACATGCCCTGGAACTTGCCCTCGGAGTGCCGGTGGTCGAGGCGATTGGGGGAAGGGGCCGCGGCATCCTCGAAACCTTTTGCATGGCGCAGGATGTCGCAGCATCGGGCAAGCGGCCGCACGCGTTCATTTACGCGCCGGAAGCAGAAGGCATGGTTGAAGAACTCGCGGGAAAGATTGCCGCGAGCGCGCAAGGGCAATCGGGGTTGAAGCCAAAGGGTACGGGGGAATCAGCAGCCAGGAACCGGAACTTAAGGCACTCACCCACTTTTGATAGCGCCGCAATTCCATGCGCGTCACGGCGTTGCTCGTCGGCGTGCTGCGGACATTCCCCGGCGATGGAAAGCCACCAAAACCAGCGAGTCACAGCGGCGGTAGCGGTGCTTCAAGTTCTGCCATCCACAGGTCCCGAGGCGTCAGAGTCTCAATTACCCATCACCAATCACCAATCGGAAATACTAGCCTTCCCTCCAGCGCGTTTCCAGGCACTGCAGCTCGTGCAGAAAGATCCCCACCAAAATCCGGCCATAAAGGGTGCAGCCGACTCCGGACTCCGGACTTCGAACCCCGAACAGCCCTTTGTGGAATGGGCGCAGGCGGAAATTGCCGTGCGTTGTGGACAGCCCGCCGATGCGGCGATCTCCGCGGCGCGTCATGCCGCCTGCCTGACGCTGTTTGAGCGAGTGGCGCGGATCACCAGACCCAAGGCGGACTGGCGCGAGCAAGTCGATCGCGTGGCCATGCATCCCGTTTGGGGCTACGCGGTGTTGATGGGAGTCTTTCTGGGATTCTTCCGGCTGATTTTCGATGTGGGCAAGTTAGGCGAGGATCGCATCCTCAACCTTTTCGATGTCGTGGTCGCAGCACTCGCTCAGCACATGAATCCGCAAGGGGCGATGTTTGCCAGCGCCAAGGGAGCGGTGTTGGGGACGGCGGGAGCGGTGGCGATTGTGCTCCCCTACCTGTTGCCGTTCCTCGTAGGCCTGGCAATTCTGGAAGACATCGGCTACCTCTCGCGGGTAGGTTATCTTATGGACGCGGCCATGCATCGCCTGGGATTGCACGGCACGGCCACTCTGCCCATCTTGGTCGGGTACGGATGCAGCGTACCGGCGGTGATGGCGACGCGCATTCTCACCTCCCGGCGAGACCGCTTCATCGCCGCGTTTCTCGCCGTCCTGGTGCCCTGCTCCGCCCGCATGACGGTGATCTTTGCACTCGTGGGATTCTACCTGGGTGCGAATTACGCGCTGGGGATTTACGCGCTGAACATCGTAGTGATTGCCATCGCCGGTCACGTGCTGGCACACATCTGGCCGGAGATTTCACCCGGCATGTTGATGGAAGTACCCGCCTATCGCGTGCCGGCTCCACGCGTGGTGGCGCTCAAAACCTGGTGGCGGCTGAGGGAATTCGTTCTGGTGGCATTTCCCCTTCTGGTGGTCGGCAGCGTGGTGCTGAGCCTCGTCGATTTCTACGGCTGGCAGCACGGCATCAACGCCGCACTTTCGCCCTTCACCGCGCTGCTGGGACTGCCGCGCTCGGTAGGCCTGACGCTGGTGTTCGGCGTGTTGCGCAAGGAACTGTCGCTGTTGATGTTGATGCAGGCGCTCGGCACCACACACGTATTGGGCGTCATGACCGCGGCACAAATCGTGATTTTCACCCTGTTCGTGACCTTTTACATTCCCTGCATGGCCACCCTGGCCTCAATGGCGCGCGAGCTAGGCTGGCGCCTGACGCTGGCCGCCTCCGGCGCGCTGTTGGCCCTGGCCATGGTTGTCAGCCTCGCGGCACGCGGCGTGATGCTGTTGTTTTAGCCCATGCGTCCCTACACCGATGTTCAGCGCCGAACGGCGCCGCCCAATTGTGCGTCCGATGTTCGAAGATGCCTGCCCAAGACGATCGTATCAACGAGAGCCATACTCCAATCCCTTCGCATTGTTAATACCGGTCGCTCGAAGGCAGGGGTTCCTTGCGCGTCGGCCGTTAAGCAGCGAGGTAAAGATCGATTCCGCCCGGCTTGAGCCTTGCTGCCCTTCAGGAGGCACGTCTTCAAATGACTAAAATCCGACTCGCAGTTGTCGATGCTGCCGCGCTGATTCTTCTGGCGACGGGGTCATCGTATCGAGCGCAAGACCGCGTGCGATTTGTGATAGGTTCACCTAACAATCAAATGCGCGTGGTGAATACCTACCCGGAATACTGGGTGGATGGGAAGCCTTTCTTTCAGTATGCGGGCTCCTTTTTTTACTACCGTCTGCCGCGTGACCGTTGGGCCGAGGAGATGCTGGCACTGAAAGCGATGGGGCTGAACACCCTGGACGTGCTGCCGATGTGGAACTGGCATGAGCCGGAGGAAGGCCAGACGGACTATGACGGGCACACCAACCCGCGCCGTGACTTGAAGCACGTGTTCGAGCTGGCTGCTTCCCTGGGTCTGAAGATCACCCTGCGGCCTGGGCCTTACGACACCAACGAGTGGCGCAACGGTGGCTATCCCGACTGGCTGCTTAGCCGGCCGGAGTATCGCATGTCGCAGCAGGCAATCTTGGAGGGCCGCTATCCGCACGCTTCAGCGTTGCAGTATTCACGTTCTGATGACGCGGCCGCCGAATGGTTGAAGAACGAAACTCACCTCAAGTACACACGGAAGTATTACCGCGACGTGCTGGGCCTTGCCTCGCCTTTCTTTGCTGATGGCGGGGGACCCATCCTCTCGGTGCAGGTGGATGACGACCAAGCTATCGGAGTGGAGAACTACAACGGCCTCAACTTCTGGAAGTACATGGACACCCTGCGCGGGTTCGCCAAGCAGGCCACCGATAACCGTCCCCTGATCTATTTCATCGATGGGGAGCAGATGCGGGTGAATGCCGAGTCCGGCGATGTCCTCCCCGAGCCCTTTTGGAACCAGGGGCAGGACTATTCCTCGTCCGGCCCGGAGGGATACTCGATGCCCGCTGAGGCCGCCAAGAACAAGTTTCTGCTGGAGCTTCTCAAGACTCAGCCCCTCTTCATTCCCTCGCATATTGAATTCCAAGCCGGTTGGTGGCCCACGGTGGACGACACGTTCGCCCGATTGACCGACGCCTCCAATACGCTTATGGCGTCGCGGGTGATGTTTCAAAATGGCCTAAGAGGGCTGAGCTACTTCCCCCCTAACGACACCCTAAACCCGGCCGGCTACACGGTGCCTTGGAGCAATCATTTTTATGTGTGGGAAGCGGCGCTGAGTCTGGCCGGCAAGGAAACTGCGCGCGCCGTTTACGTGCGGCGTAACGGGCGCCTGATCGCGGGCCTGGGACCGCTTCTGGCCTCTGCCCATCTTCTTGCGGACGCGGGCGTGGTCTATCCCATGGCGACTTATCCACAGGAATCTCTGACGGGTCCGGAAACACACCATATCGTAACCCTGGCCGGCCGCCTGCTCTGGGCCGGCGCCTACGAGCACTATAGTTTCGAGCTGGTTGATTCCGATCACTCCCCCCTTGAAAATTTCCAGCGCTACCGGATTCTGTTCGCTTCCACCGCCGCGAACGGCAAGGAGGATTTAAAACGCTTTCCCCATCTTGAGCAGTACTCCGAAAAGGCACAGCAACTGCTCAGTGATTACGTCACCTCGGGCGGGACTCTTATTATTTACCCTTCGTTACCCAGGGGAAAGGTCTTCGACCGCCTCCTCGAGCCGTTCGGTAAGGATCGTTTGGTGCCGGGGCAAAGCGCCGTCAAGTTTTCCGATGGCACCTCGACCCGCGCCCTGGAATTTCATTCCGTACTGAAGCTGCCCAAGAAAGCAAGCGCCGAAATGAAAGTGTTTGCCCACGACGCACGTGGCGGAATCGTGGGTGCGCGGTTCGGGCACGGCAAGGGTCAGATCATCTTTTTCGGTGCGGATCCCTCCACGTGGAGTTTGCCGGCGGGAACGGAATTCCTGTCGGACGAAGCGCAGAAAACCGGCGCGCGCGACTATCCCGAAGAATTTCAAGCCGCCGCCCGCTTGGCACTGCCCGCCCTGCTGAAGGAATCGGGCGGGGCACGCAAGGTTTATCCCGAGGAAAGATCGGAGAAAGCGCGCGACCTGGGGTTGTACGTTACGGAATTGGTTGCGGACGCGGGCAGTTTGCCTTTTGAGAGGCGCGCCGATTCGAGCGGCGGTTATGGTTTCGTTGGCGCCACGAACCTCAGCATCGATAAAACGCATAGCGCGCAGATCGTTCTCACCGATCCCCGCGCGACTGACCTCGGCGGCGGATCTGCGCACTCAATGCGTTTGCCGAGCGTGTCGGTGCCACCTCGCGAGTCCCTGATGTTGCCCGTACGCATGCCCCTATTGAACCCGAACTGGGCCCATGCCCCAGGTCTGGATCCTGCGGATGAAGTCTATTACGCGACCGCCGAATTGAGCCACTTGGAATATGACGGCGCAACTTTGAAGCTCGAGTTCACGGCGCCCGCCGCGGCGGAAGTGGCACTGCGATTGGCCCGCCGGCCAGACCGCGCCACACTTGATGGCGAGCCCACGACGATCCGGGAAGACGCGGAGCGCCATCTCTATATCGTGAAGCTGGCGCGCGGCGAAGCCCCAAACTATCTCCGCACCCTGGATCTTGCCTACCCACAAGAAGGCCCGCATCTTGCGGTTGATGCACGTGAACCCTGGATCTCGGGTGAGACGCGCGCGGTGCGCGTGCGTGTGGAAAATCCCCGCCCCACGAGACTGGAAGGCGACCTGGACTTGCACGCGGACCCGTTCTACGGCGCGACGAACCCGCCGCTGCGTGTGAGCATTCCCCCGAGTTCCCAGAGGGAGTTTAGTTTTCCTGTAGAAATAGCATCGCAGGCCACTCCCAACCAGCCCGTCGAGATCTCCGCGACGCTGCGCGAGAAAGATACCTCCGCAACGTGGACGTCGCATTCGCAAGTGATCGTCCATCGCCCCTTTGATTACAGCGTGGGACCCACACTCACGTTCCCCTTGCGCGAAGACGTGCAGTTGCCCATCGTGCATCCGACCCTGGCCAGTTTAGAATTGCCGGGCACCGCCGTTTTCCGTCTGCGGGTCAGGAACTGGCGGGATCAAGAAGAGGCGGTGACAGTGGCGGCCGCCGGTGAAAACCTGGAGCTTTCGCCAGGGCTAACCGAACTTGTGCTTCCGGCGAACGGAGCGCAGCAACTCGAGATTCACGCTGCGCCCAGCGGGGGTTCGGGAGTGTATGGCTTTAAGATCGAGCTGCGCTCCGGCGACTACAAGGAAAGTGAAGATGTAATGGTCGCGGCATGGCGAAAAGGCGAAGCCGTCGCATACCAGCTCGACTATGATCGCGACGGTTTTCCCGACGTCATCCTCGAGAACTCCGCCGTACGGCTCTTCATCAGTCCCTACGATGGAGGCCGCGCCTACGCCTTCGTCAGCAAGGCTACTGGAGCGAACGCGTTCAATTCCGTCGGGGGGCTGCGCGACAACTTTGCGACCCACTTCCTGCCCGAGGACATGCGCGGCCTTCCGGAGTGGACTCGAGCGGAGTGGTTGGGTTTGTTTAACCGTCCTTACAGTTTCCGGATTATCTCGGGGCAAGGCGCCCTGGCCACGTTGCACCTGGAGTACACGGCGCCCGATATCTATCCCAAAGGCGTGAAAGTGGAGCGCACCATTACTCTTCCGGGTGATGCAAGCTATTACTTGCAGACGTCCACGCTCACACCCGGCGCCGTCGAAGGCCCGCAAGCGTATGTCCTCGAAAATTCCGTAACGTTCAAGATGTTCAACGAGCCTGAGAACTTTCGCCAGTGGTTCGCCGCAGGCCACACGCCGGAAGAGTTCATTCCTGGCGAAAGCGTAGATATTCCCTCGTCGTGTAGCATCGTTGGGACGATCAACAGGCACACGGGCGAAACGTTTGCGGTGCTCTCCCTGAGCCCCCTGGCCAAGACCCAACTTGCTGTCCACCAGCATGCCGCAACGATTCGCCTGATTTATCCGGAATTCGCCGCGAAGAATCAGCCCTACACATATCGCGCCGCTTACTTTTTTGGCAAAGCGACACGCAAGGATGTTGAGGGTCTGCAATCCCGGCTGAAGGAGGGCGGCAAATAATGGCCCGCCGATACATTTGGCTCGCTTCGGCACTCCCCACCCGTCCGCTGGGGATCGTGGTACACTGGGGGCAATGACGCAAGGCTCCGGGCGATGGAGATCTGCCCGGGGTAGGCGCGAGGGCATACACACAATGAACATTCCCGTTTTCGTTCGCCGGGCGAACGAGGCTTCGCTCCTGTATGTTGTCTTCTGCATGCTTGCCACGGCCGTCGCGGCCGCAGCATCGCCTTCTGGACCGCAAGCCGCGACTTCGGAGCAGCAAGCGTTGCGCGCCTTCGTTGAGGCTGGGACGCTCGCGGACCTGCGCTGGCCCGACTTTTCCGGCCACCGCGACGACGCGAAGAGCTTCTACGAGGCCGCGAATTACTCGCTCGCATGGATTGCCGATGGACATCCCACGAGTCAAGCCTTGGTCGCAATCACTGTGTTAGAACAAGCGGACCAAGTCGGACTCAGCCCCGAGGACTACGATGGACCGCGCTGGAAGGACCGCATTGCAGCTTTGAGTGCTGGTGGTCATCCTGCCTCCGAGGACGTGCAGGCGCGCTTCGACCTGGCGCTGACAGTTTCAATGATGCGCTACATCTCCGAAGTACAATTCGGGCGGGTGAAACCCCAGCGGGTGCGTCTTGGCGACGACGACGCACGCAGCAAATTCGATCTACCGCGGTACCTTCGCGATCAAATCATCAGTTCGAGTCATGTTCCCGCCGCTCTCGCGCAGCTTGAACCGCCGTATGTCTTGTACCGGCGAACGGAGGATGCGCTCCATAAATACATGCAGATGGCCAGTCAAGACGACGGCGAGCAATTGCCACCGCCGGCAAAGAAGAAGACGATTGACCCAGGCGACACGTATCCGGGCGTACCGCGGCTCGTGCGCCTGCTGAAGCTGGTAGGCGATCTCCCTCCGGACGCGGCGGTGGCACCCGACTCCACGCTCTATAAGGGTGCGATTGTCGACGCCATGAAGCACTTCCAGGAGAGGCACGGGCTGGAGCCGGACGGGCGGATCGGCAAGGACACTCTGGACCAGTTGAACACGCCGCTCAGCACGCGCGTGCGCCAACTCCAGTTCACCTTGGAGCGCTGGCGCTGGGCGCCTCGCGTTTACAATCCCCCGCCAATACTCGTCAATATCCCGGAGTTCATCTTGCGCGGCTTCGGGCCAGGGGAAACTGTTGAGCTGACCATGCGGGTGGTCGTGGGCCGCTCTTACCGCGCGCACACGCCCGTCTTCTCACAGGAGATGTCGTACCTGGTGTTCCGGCCCTACTGGAATGTTCCGCTCTCCATCCAACGCGACGAGATTGTACCCAAGATCAAAAAGGATCCGGGTTACCTGCCGCAAAACCAACTCGAGGTTGTGGACCAACACGGCAACATCGTCACCACGTCGGCCGTTAGCGACGAGCAGTTGGCCAAATTGAACTCCGGCGCGCTCAGCATCCGGCAAAGGCCTGGCCCCAAAAACTCGCTAGGTTTGGCCAAGTTCGTGTTCCCCAATGAGCACAACGTCTACCTCCATAGTACGCCCGCACAGGAATTGTTCTCGCGCACCAGGCGCGACTTCAGCCATGGCTGTATTCGCGTGGAAGATCCTGCCGTGCTGGCGGAATGGATCCTCCAGGGGAACAAGAATTGGACCAAGGATAAGATCGTGGAGGCGATGAACAACGGCACTGACTCACAGCAAGTGAATCTGCCGCAGAAGCGCCCGGTGGTGATCATTTACGCCACGGCTGTCGTGCTGCCGGATGGAGAGGTGAAATTCTTTCAGGATATCTACGGGCACGATGCGCGCCTGGAAAAGGCTCTGGCTAGAGGATACCCGCGGCGCCGGGGAATCACGGTTA
Source organism: uncultured Acidobacteriota bacterium (assembly GCA_963808085.1). GTDB lineage: Bacteria > Acidobacteriota > Terriglobia > UBA7540 > UBA7540 > Bog-366. Next base: position 141,075 of record CAWEFC010000010.1, on the reverse strand, counting down.
CCAGCGCCGCACCCGCCCCACGTCAACATGCACAAAGTTAGAAGCGGAGTAATACCCCACGCCCCCACGGTGCAGCCGGAGCGCCGCATCGCGCAATGCGGAGGTCGGGACGCCCGGAAGTCGAATGTCGATGGCCTCGGCCTGCATGTGGAGACTGTGTACCGCAACTCCTGAGTGGGCGCTGCGGGTGCGGAGATATTCGTTGCTCCACGGCGTGCGGTAGCCGCAGATCACGTCGATCTCGCCGCCCGCATCTTTGAGCGATGCGGTCAGGTCATGCAGGAGGTCAAACAACCGCGGATCGAAATGATGAACATCTCCAGTGCGATGGTCGCGCAGAAAGTAGTCAAGCCGTTCGAGTGCAGCGGCCAAATAGGTATCGCCGCGGCGATAAACGAGCTCCAGCCGCTCGTTCGTGTGAGTGTGATAAAGGCGGAGGCGGTATTCGGGAGGAGTTTGGAGGGTCGAACTCGCGCCCAACCCTGGCAGTGCTGTGATGAGCACTGCCCAAAGAAGACTTGAAAAGGGGAGGGCGATCTTTAGCGGAAAATGCTGGACCTTTCGCGATGGTACTCGATTCAGATCACGCGCCAAACTCATACTCCCGCCGAGGCATTCCCCAAAATTCACGGCTCCTTTTCTTGCACCGAGCCAGCTAAAAGAATAGATCACGCCCAAACTGGCCGCAACTGAAAACGCAGAAGGAGAACCTGATGTTTCCTTCTTCCTTATAAGGGTGAGCTGACACGGCCTGGAGTTCCTTGCATTTCGGCCGATCTCTCGAAGCGGGCACTTACCGCGGGTTTGACTGCTATCCTGGGTATGCCTAAAATGAGGTTTGGATAAACTCTAGATGGCTCCCGATTTCTACTCCCTGACTTCCCCACCGCCGCGACGCGACCCTCCACGCCACGTCAGCAGCCGGAAAATCTTCGGTCAATTCGTTTTCCTGATTCTGCTCCTTCTCTCCGCCGGGATTGGCGCCATGGGCGGACTGGTTTTTGTTTATTCCTCGGACCTCCCCAAGGTACGTGAGTTGGAGGACTACCGGCCGGACGTGATGACGGAAATCTACGCGGACGACGGCACGGCCTTCGGCAGTTTCGCTCTCGAACACCGCGTTATCGTGAGCTATAACCAGATTCCTCCCTTCCTGCGCGACGCGGTGATTGCGATCGAGGACCGGCACTTTGAGAGCCATGTGGGAGTGGACATCGTCGGCATCATCCGCGCGGCCAGCAAAGACCTGGTGGAATGGCGCAAAACGCAGGGCGCCAGCACCCTGACCCAGCAGCTCAGCAAAATGCTCTTTCTCACGCCCGACAAGAGCTTTCGCAGAAAATTTCAGGAAATGCTGCTGGCCATTCAGATTGAGCGATACTTCACGAAGTCACAGATTTTCACCATGTACGCAAACCAAGTGGACCTGGGCCACGGGAACTTCGGATTCGAAGCAGCATCGCAATTTTACTTTGGCAAGCCCATGCTGCAGCTAACCCTGCCCGAGGCCGCGACCCTGGCGGGGATTCCACGCTCGCCGACCGCTTACTCCCCGATCGTGCATCCCGAGCTGGCGCGGCGCCGGCGCGACCAGGTGCTCCGCGCGATGTTGGAAACAGGAAAAATCAATTCCACGCAGCTTCGCGAGGCCACCGAGGCTCCTCTCGGATTAAACATCCAGCGCTGGAATTACACCATTGCTCCGTACTTTGTCGAAGAGGTCAGGCAGTTCCTGGAGAGGAAGTATGGGCCGGAAGCCGTGCGTGAAAAAGGATTGCGCGTTTACACCACGCTCAATATCAAGACGCAGGAACTGGCGGAAGAATCTTTGAAAAGGGGCTTGCGTAACGACGACAAGCGCCGTGGCTGGCGAGGGCCATGGAAAAACATTCTAAAAAGCCACTTACTCACTTCGAACGGCAGGCCGGTCACGCTCGGAACCTATGTTGACGAGGATTGGAATCAGCCCGTCACCGCCGATAAATTGATTCACGGCCTGGTGATGGATGTGAAGGCCGACCACGCCGACGTGCGATTTGGCAGCGTGACGGCGCGAATTACGCCACCCGACTTTTCCTGGACCAAGAAGACCCTTCCAACCGATTTGTTCGCGCCCGGGGATGTCGACCTTTTCCAGATCAAGGAGGCGAAGGGAACCACGGCCAAGGCCACGCTCGATCAGGAACCCGATGTGCAGGGTGCGCTCCTGGCCGTTGACAACTCTACCGGAGAGATCAAGGCCATGGTAGGGGGGTACGACTGGACGGAGAGCAAGTACAATCGCGCCGTGCAGGCGGAGCGCCAGGTGGGCTCGTCGTTCAAGGTTTATGTCTACTCCCAAGCGATCATGGATGGCACTTCGCCCTTTGACACGGTGGTGGATGCGCCCGTCAGTTACCGGACCTCGTCCGGGATTTGGGCGCCGCACAATTATGACGATAAATTCGAGGGAACCATCACCGTGCTGCACGCCCTCGCGGAGTCGCGCAATGTTCCCGCGGTGCGCACGCTCGCCCGCATTGGCGTGGACAAGGTCATCAAGCTCTGCCGCAAATTCGGGATTACCTCCCGCCTTGTCCCCAACCTGCCGCTGGCCTTGGGCGCTTCCGACCTGACCTTACTTGAGCACACGTCGGCCTTCACCACCTTCCCCAACGACGGGGTCCATATTTCGCCGCGCATGGTGACGCGCGTGACCAACTACGATGGACGGCTGATCGACGACTTCCCTGCGGAAGTGACCGACGTCATTCCCGCGGCGACGGCGCGCATCATGGTCTCGATGTTGCGCGAGGTCTTTAACTCCGGCACGGCGATTTCGGGAAGAGCCTTCGCGGCCAAGTACCCGGTGGCCGGAAAAACCGGAACTACGAATGATTTTACCGACGCCTGGTTCTTGGGGTTCTCGCCTTCACTCACCGCCGGAGTCTACGTAGGCTTTGACGACCATCGCACTCTGGGGAATAAAGAAGAGGGCGCTCGCGTGGCCTTGCCCATCTGGCTCGATTTCATGGGGCAGATCATAAAGGACAAGCCGGGGGAGGATTTCACCCACTCTCCCCTGCTGAAATCGCCCGACCAGGTACAGGAAATTCTGGCCAGTGCAGCGCCGGAACGCTTGCTGGGGTCCGCGGCGTCCACCGCCTCGGCCCCTGCGCCAAGTAAGCCCATCCCGCAAACTACTCCTCCGGGAGAATCGCCTGAACCTCCGAAAAACGAAGTCTCCACCCCAAAGGCGCCCACCACTCCACCTTCAGCTACTGGCGTAAAGCAGTAGGCAGTTGGCAAGGACGCTCAGTATGCATCTCGGAAATCTCCTTCTATACATCCGCGCATAATTAAAGGGACATGAGCTGCCCCTGTATGGCATACTTCTCGCAGGAGGAGTAGCTATGCTTCCTCGCCTGCTGCGGTTGCATCCCTTGACCTATCGTCGGTTGATTCGAATGAGTAAGGAGGCGGAGCAGGAAGGTGCGTACCGCGTGGCGAAACGCCTGCAAGCCGTGGTCCTGAATTCCGAAGGCCGGACCAGCGGCGATCTGGCCAGAATTCTGAAGGCGCCGCGCTCCAAGGTGTCCGCGTGGTTGGCTCGCTATCAGGCGCAAGGCGTCGAGGGCCTCCTGGAAGGTTACCGGTCCGGACGGCCCGCGCGCTTGAGCGCGGCCCAGCACCGCCGCCTCGGCGACATCCTGGATAGCGGCCCGGTGGCTTATGGGTTGGACACCGGGATCTGGACTTCGCCGATGATCGCCTGGGTGGTGGAGGAAGAGTTCGGCGTCGTCTACCATCCTGGGCACGTGCGCAAGTTGCTTCATGACTTGGGTTTCTCCGTGCAGCGGCCCCGCCGGGTGCTGGCCCGTGCCGACCGCCACCAGCAGGACCGCTGGCATCGCTACCTTTATCCCCGCCTTAAAAAAAAGCCCGCACCGAGAACCGGGCGCTGATCTTTACCGACGAAGCCAGTTTCCGGCAGGACTCCACTCTGCACGCTACCTGGAGCCGGCTCGGCCATCCGCCCGAAATCCCCGTCACCGGCGAACGCAAGAGCGTGAAGATCCTGGGCGCCATCGAGCTCTGGAGTGCCCGCTTCCACTATGGCCAAGCCCCCGTCTTCAATGCTTCCACCTATTTGGACTTCCTGCATCGCCTGGCCCCTCATTATCGCCGCCGCGGGGCCATTCTCATTCAAGACAACGCCTCGTATCATAAGGACTCCGAGGTCTGGAGCTGGTTCAAGTCCAACCGCCACTGGCTGGAAGTCCACCAACTCCCGCCCTACTCGCCCGAACTCAATCCCACCGAGCGGCTGTGGCAATACACCCGCAAAACCGGAACTCATGATCGCTACTTCGCCAGTCAAGGCGAATTGGTCGCCACTTTGACCCGGGTCTTCGGGGATATGCAATCCTATCCTGAGCTGATCCGACCCAGGCTGCTGCCTTTTTGCTAGCTATAATGTCCCTTTAATTATGCGCGGATGTATATCAAGTCACCACCTGACACGCAACGAGTGATTGATAAGCAATGGCGATAGCGCAATAATGTGAGCTGTTGCCAATTTGAGGGACCACCATCAATCGGGAAACGAAAGGCGAACACGCGGTTGTCGTGTGTCTGCGCACAACCTCTTCAGGAGGAGAGCGTAGCTGCCCAGCTTCCGCCCCGTGGACTCGCCGCCTGCGCAATTCTGACGGCGATGAAATGCGCGAAGACTATCGAAGGCTTGATTACAGTAGATTCCTGTAATTCTCCTCATACGGACGCGGTGTGTACATGGAAATTTCACAATCGCATGCAAGCCCGAATTCCCCGGAAGGACAGAAGGACAGGGAGAAGCGTGGCCCGCTGAGTCTGTTCAAGACAATCTCTTCGCCCTATGCGCTGAGCTTCTTGATCCTGGCAATTTTAGTCGTCGGTTTCGTCTGGGTTGACCTGGAACGGGCTTACCGGGACACTCTTGCCGGTTGGGACCAGCGATTGTCCAGCGCTGCCGAAGCTCGGAGCCGAATAGTGACCCTGTGGCGAAGAGAGCGGCGGATGGACATTGGGGTCGCCATCATAAACCCCGCAATTGCACGCTTGCTTTCTGCTGCGGGAGTCCTCGACAAGGCTCATGCGCCCCGGCGAGAGGCGGAGGCGGAACTCGAGGCGATGCGACACGGAAATGGATACATGGCAGGTGCCGTGTTGGACAGCGAGTGCCGAATCGCGGCCCAGGTCGGCATCCAGCCGGAGTTATCGCAAGCCATCAATGATGCTTGCGGGCGAATCCTTCACTCAGGCGACTTCCGGGTTGACAGCTTCGGCACGGAGCGAGGCCACCTGTGGCTCACACTCTCTGTGCCGGTAATCGCGAGCATTGGGGGCGCGCCACAAAGCCCAGTCTCTGGCGGCAGGATTGGGGCAGTGGTTATGGTGTCGGACCCGTGGAAGGACGTGACTCCCTTGGTGGTCTTCGAGAGCGCCTCCACACACACCAGCGACGCGCTGTTTGTGTGGCAGAAGGACGGAGAGGTTATTGTGTTCTCTCCTCGCCTCCAAGGCCTGGGAATGGACTCGATCTTCCGGAGGCAATTGAACGGGGAATCCTTTGAGTCGAGCGCGGCCCGAGAGGGCTATGTGCCGTTCGGCGAATTTTTGGACTATCGAGGGGTGCGGGTTTTTGGCGTTGCGCGACCGATCAACGCCGATGGCGATGCTGTGGCGTGCAAGGTGGATCGGGATGAAGCCCTTTTCCACTTCCACCGTCGCGAGATGCTGGAGGGGCTGTTGGGAACCCTCTCGGTCTTAATGTTTGGATCGGTTTTGGTGGCGATCCATCGACATTCGGCAGCGCGAGACTCCGAAGAAAGGGCCAAGCGGCACGTGGCGCTCGCGGAGAGAGAGCGTCGTTACAAGGTTCTATTTGAAGCGGCGGGAGATGGCATCTTTCTGATCCAGGGAGATCGCATCGTCGATTGCAATCGGAAAGCCCTGGAGCTCTTTGGCTGCCCCCGCGAGCAAATTATCGGGAACATGCTTTCCACCTTCTCCCCGCCGCGGCAGCCAGACGGCCAAGATTCTCATGAGGCGGCGATCGAGCAAGTGAAGCTCGCCCTGGGAGGACAGGTTCTGCACTTCGAGTGGCAGTGTCTCAGAGGAGCTGGGACGACATTCCAAGCCGAGGTGACGCTCAGCCGCGTAGAAATCGCGGGAGAGGCACACCTTCTCGCCCTCGTAAGAGACATCTCCGAACGCAAGATGGCGGAGTTAGCTTTGCGTGATCGCGAGGAACGCTTCCGCACGGTCTTTGAGAAGGGTCCACTTGGGATGAGTATTATCGCGCTGGACGGTAGCCTCATTCGGGCAAACAGTAAGCTCTGCGCCATGTATGGCTATACGGAAGATGAGCTACGCCAGGTCAAAATCTCCAACTTGTCGCATCCTGAAGATATAGCGCGGCACGTGGAACTTACCGGTCAAACCCTAAGAGGAGAGATCTCAAGTTTCCGTTTCGAAAAGCGAGTGATCCGCAAGGATGGGAAAGTCATTTGGACCGACCTTGTGGCATCAGTGATTCGAGACGCGAACGGAGTTCCACTTTATGGTCTAGGCATGGTCCAGGACATCAGTGACCGCAAGGCGATGGAGGGATCCCTGCGAGAGAGTGAAGAGCGCTACCACCGCCTTTTCGAAGTGGAGTCAGATGCCATCCTCCTCATCGACTTCGACAGCACCCAAATTCTCGATGCCAACGCCGCCGCGCTGACTCTTTATGGTTACAGTCGCGGGGAGATACTCTGCCTGACCGCCGAAGAGGTTTTCGCTGAACCCGAGAAGACCCGTGCCGCCATCGCGAGTGGTTGGACGGGGGCGCAATTGCGGTGGCATCGCAAGAAGGATGGCTCGGTTTTCCCGGTTGAGATTTCCGGTAACAACTTCGTCAATCAGGGACGGACGGTCCATGTGGCGGTCATTCGCGACATCACTGCGCGTCAGCGGGCGGAAGAGGAGCTGCGACTGACACAATTCTCGGTGGAGCATGCCTCGGACGGCATTTTTTGGGTGGACCCTGAAAGCCGAATTGTCTATGCCAACGAGGCCCGCTGCCGCACTTTAGGATACTCCCGCGACGAGCTTCTTTCCCTTTCGATTCCCGACATAGATCCATCCTTTCCCAAGGACACCTGGAAGGAGTCTTGGGAGAAGATCAAGCGGCAGGGCTCGATGACCTTCGAAGCCTGCGACAAAACCAAGCAGGGGAAAGTTTTCCCGGTAGAGGTGATAGCAGATTACCTGGAGTTCGGGGGGAAGGAATACGTCATGGCCTTCGCCCATGACATCACCGACCGCAAGCGCGCCGAACAGGCCCTTCGAGAGAGCGAGCAGCGCTATCGCGACTTCATTGAGTACAGCAGCGAAGGCGTGTGGCGGGTGGAGTTGGAACAGCCCATCCCCGTCGACCTTCCCGTCGAGGAGTTCGTCGGGAGGCTCTTGCAATTCGGCTACTTTGCGGAGTGCAACGAGCCCTTTGCGCACATCATGGGTTACTCCACCACCGCGGAGCTGATCGGCAAACACATTGGAGAATTGTTCCCGCCCGCGGATGAAGAAAGGATGGAAACTTTTCGAGAATCGGCCCGCGGAAGGCTCCGAAGTCGGACCGTCGAATTTCGGGGTCGCGACAAGGCGGGCAACCTCAAACACTTGCTCCGGACGGAAATCCCGATTGTCCAGAACGGGATGCTGATCAGAGTATGGGGCATCACCCGGGACATCACCGAGCTCCGCCAAGCGGAAGAAGCCTTGCGCGAAAGCGAGGCGAGGTTGCGCTTGGTGGTCTCCCAACTGCCGGCCATCGTGTGGTCCACGGACAAGGAACTGCGATTCACCTCGCACCTGGGAGCCGGTCTGCGGGCTCTCGGAGTCGAATCGAACCAATTGGTGGGAAAATCAGTAGAAGAGTACATCTTAGGCCATGGGCCACAGCCCAACCGTCCGGACAATCGGCGGGCTCTGAATGGAGAATCGCTTAGCTATGAGCTCACCATTCAGGGTCGCGACTACGATGTTCATGTGGAGCCGTTTCGCAATGCCGAGGGACAGATTACTGGAACGTTGGGCATCGCGCTGGACGTCAGCGAGCGGAAGCTGGCGGAAGAGAAATTTCGCGGCCTGCTGGAAGCCGCTCCCGACGCTATCGTCGTGCTGGACCATGAGGGGAAGATTATTCTGGTGAATGCGCAGGTAGAGAGACTGTTCGGCTACAAGCGTGAAGAACTCTTGGGGCAGCCGGTTGAGACTCTTGTGCCATCGCGGTTCCAGGCCAGGCATACGAGCCACCGAACGAGTTTCTATGCCGAGCCCCGCGTGCGCGAAATGGGGGTGGGTTTGGAATTGCACGGCCTCCGCAAGGACGGCACGGAGTTTCCCGTCGAAATCAGTCTCAGCCCGTTGGAGACCGAGGAAGGTGTCTTGGTGTCGAGCGTCATCCGGGATATCACTGAGCGCAAACGGGCCGATGCGGCGTTGCAGCACAGCGAGGAGCGCTACCGGACCTTGTTTGAGAACGCCCCGGTGGGTATCTACCGCTCGACCCCGGATGGACGCATGCTTGCCGGAAATCCTGCTCTCATCAGAATGTTCGGGTGTTCGTCGTTTGCGGAGTTAGCAGAAATCAACTTGGATACGTACAGCCAGGGACATCACTACCCACGAGCCAAGTTCATGGAACTCATGGAGAAAGAGGGGGAAGTCGTCGGGCTAGAGTGCGCGTGGGGCAATCAGAAAGGAGACTTCCTTTACGTCCGGGAAAACGCGCGGGCCGTGCGCGACGCGTCGGGTAAGACTCTCTATTACGAGGGGACGATGGAAGATATCACCGGCTGGAAACAAGCGGAGGCTGAGAAAGCACGCCTGGCAACCGCCATCGAGCAGGCGGCGGAAGCAGTGATGATCACCGATACCCACGGCACGATAGAGTACGTCAACCCGGCCTTCGCCCGGATTACCGGCTATTCGCGCGAAGAGCTTCTGGGACAAAACCCCAGGATGTTGAAGTCGGGCAGGCAAGATCCGGAGTATTACCAGCAGCTTTGGGAAACCATTTTGCAGGGGAACCCCTGGCGCGGCGAAATCATCAACCAACGGAAAGATGGGTCGCACTACACGGAGGAGATGAACATTGCCGCGGTCCGGGGTACACGAGGCGAAATCACCCACTTCATCGCCACCAAACAGGACGTAACCGAGCGCCGGGCACTAGAGGCGCAACTTCGTCAAGCCGTGAAGATGGAGGCAGTCGGCCGATTGGCAGGTGGAATCGCGCACGATTTCAACAACCTGTTGACTATCATTAATGGATATTCCGAGCTCGTCATGGATGCACTCCCAGCGGATGCCCCGGCAAAATTTCACCTCAAGGAGATTTATGATGCCGGGGAACGCGCCGCCTCTCTAACCCGCCAACTATTGGCCTTTAGCCGTCGGCAGGTCCTGGCACCTCAGGTGCTCGACTTGAACACAGTGGTTGCCAATCTGGAGAATATGTTAAGGCGATTGATTGGAGAAGACATCAAGCTGTATTCGTATCTCGATCCCATGTTGGGGCGGGTGAAGGCTGATCCGGGACAGATCGAGCAAGTCATCGTGAATCTCGCAGTTAACGCCCGCGACGCAATGCCCCTGGGAGGGAGCATCTCCATCGAGACAGACAACGTGGAATTGGATGAAACCTTCGCCCGTGGCCACGTCACGGTCCAGCCCGGCCCCTATATTATGCTGGCGGTGAGCGACACGGGAGTAGGAATGGAACCCGAGACCCAAGCCCACATCTTCGAGCCTTTTTTTACGACCAAGGAAAAGGGCAAGGGCACTGGTCTGGGTCTGGCAACCGTCTACGGCATTGTCAAACAGTCCGGAGGCAGCATCTGGGTCTACAGCGAAATTGGGCATGGAACCGTCTTCAAAGTGTACCTTCCCGAGGTCAATGAGGGCCCCGCGGCGAGGAGGGGCAAAAGTCTGGAGGTAGATTCAGCCTCGGGAGGGGAGACGATCTTAGTGGTCGAAGACGAGGAGGCGGTGCGCTCTCTAATCCACATGGCATTGGAATCAGCCGGGTATAAAGTCTTGCAAACCGAGGACGGCGATAAAGCCCTGGATACTTGTAGCAACTATAACGGACCCATTCACCTGCTGCTGACGGACGTCGTGATGCCCAAGATGTCCGGAAGCGTGGTCGCGGGCAAGGTTGCTGCCTTGCGCCCCGGAATCAAAGTGCTCTTTATGTCAGGATACACGAATGATGCCATTGTACACCATGGCGTCCTTGGTCAAGGTCTGCCATTCATTCAGAAGCCTTTCGCTCCCGCGGTGTTGCGGGAGAAAATTCGCGAGGTTTTGCGCAGGGAATAATGCCAAGGAAAGTAGAACGTCTATTTTGATCGTGCCATCCATGATAGACTTCGCCCGTCTCGGCTGACCCGAGGCTGTCACAATCTATCTATTCACGCAAATGAAGGGGAAAACCCATGAAAAAATCACTCTTGATCATTGGATTTATAGCTTGCTCGCTGGCAGCTTGGCCCAATCAGGCGCGCGCCCAGCGGGGGTTCGATCTTATTACCGGCGACGCTTTCAATCACGCAGTGCCCGCCGACTTTTACTTGGAAGGGAATCGCATCCCTGTCGAAAAACGAAATGCCGTTTTATTGAAAAATCCAACGGGGGCGCGCTTGGTTCTCGGCCTTCTCGACACAGCGGGGTATAGTTCGCAAATCCAGCAGAAGTACATTGGCATGATAATTACAGAGACCAAAGTCTCAGTGTGCGGAAATGAGATTGGAGTGGGAAGCTACGGCTTCGGGCTGGAGCGCCCGGCCGCTAGCAGCAATGCCGATGCCCCTTTCCGGCTGTATAATCAAGCTGGCGAGAAGGTGGGCGAATGTGCCGCGAAAAAGGATGAGAGCGTGAAACAACCGAAGCCGCTCACCGTGGCCGCCTCAAAAGGAGTGCCGGCAAAACTCTACTTAGGCAAGTACGTCATCGGAATCAAGTGATCCCGGAGTAAGCTCCGCGGATTTGCTAGAACGTGCCGGGGCAATTGCGGAAGCGAGGGATTGAGCGTCGGGGGCCATTTCCTCCCGCCATGTCAACGCATCCTCTGAACACGTATGAAGAGAAATCCAGTCTCGGATCGTCTACATTCATGGGGCATGAGTTTTATCTCTGCCTACCTTTCCTGTATGATCTGCGCAATTTGTGGACACGCGGGGCAACAGCCCAAGCACACTGGGATCAAGCTGGAAGGTTATGCTACGGTGGTCACAGCGAATAGCATCACGGTGTTTGACAAAAAGAATCAGGAGATTCAAATCCAAACCGACAAGGACTATACCTCACTGGTCGGGATCGCGGCGCCAGTGACGGTCTGGTATAAACCCGAAGGTGGCGTCAATCGCCTCGAAGACATCGTGTACCCCCCGAGCGGGTCATTCGTACCGGCGGACTCGCTCAGGACAACGATCAAACGTATTATCATCTTGCCGCAACCCGAGGGTGTTGACGATTCCGAAGGGTTGATCAGCGCGATTTCCACTTACCTCGCTGACAATGCGGGGTGGTTCGTGGCGCCGCCTGAATTAGCACTGGAAATCGCGAGCCGCGCCAAGGATGCGGGTTCCCCACTCGATGCGATCGACCCCAACACCGGCACCGTCGATATGCAGCGGTACTTGGTGGCGCAAGGTTCGTTGGTAACAGCCATCGCGCAGGAGACGCGCTCAGACGCCGTGCTGGAAGTAAGGATCATCAAAGTGAAAGCCCATGTTCATTCCTCCATCGCATCCTGGGATGACATGACCGAACCCGTTGCTTCGCGGAAGTCCCGCGCCCTATCCCCACTGGAACCGCTGGTCGGAGGGGGCTGGGTTTACGCCGCCACCGCCGATATGAGCCTTTGGAGCCAAGCCGGTAAATTACTTTGGAAAAAGCGGAGAGGGTTTGCCCTCCTAGCGGTGCAAACAGGAATAGGTGGTAAGTACCGCGCGCGTCCACTGACCGAGGTCTACCCGGATCGTGTTGCCATGGAGTGGTGGCTGAAGGGTACCTTGGGCCAGCTAGCGCCTCCCGTCAATGCACCCCCTGCGGCATCACCTCGAGTCTCTCCGGAAGCCCCAAAGTAGACGGTCATCATCATCGGCAAGCGTCCTCTGCTATCCTCCGCCGCATTGTAATGGGTAACCCGCGCAAATTCGTTGCGTAACGACGAGACCGGGACGCGTAGGGAATTGTCACGGAGACGAACCCCTACGCGCTATATTTACTCCTCTTTGCCTTGCCTCTCGCTGCTGATGTCGTGAACCATCTTGACCAGGGCGACGACATTTTCGTACGGGGTGTCCGGCAGCAGGCCATGGCCGAGGTTGAAGATGTGCGCGGCGCGGCCGGCGGCCTGGTCCAGAACGCGCTTTGCGCGCACGCGGATGAAGTTAAGGTCGCCGTAAAGGGCGATGGGGTCAAGGTTCCCTTGCACGCCCACGCGCGAACCCAGGCGCTGCCACGCCCCATCAAGTTCGATATGGGAATCCACACCAATCACGTCCCCGCCCGCGTCGCGCATGGCTTCCAGCAGCGTGGCGGTACCCGTTCCAAAATGGATAATAGGCGTTCCGGGCTTAACGGCTTGGAGCATCATGCGGGTGTAAGGCTGGGCGTACTCACGATAATCGGCGGGCCCGAGGCACCCCACCCAGGTATCAAAAACCTGCACCGCCTGCACCCCGGCGTCGATCTGGGCGTTGATATAGCGGGCCAGATTGCGCGCCAGGCGCTCCATCAGCGCGCGCCAGGCGCCCCCATCGCGGTACATCAGGGCCTTGGTGTGGCGGTAGTTCCGCGACCCGCCCCCCTCGATCAGGTAGGAAGCCAGGGTAAAGGGGCAGCCCGCGAATCCAATTAGCGGAAGCCGTGAATCGAGGTCGGAACGCGTTTGCCGGATGGCGTCGTAAAAGTATGCCAGAGATTGTTCCGGCTCGACTTCGCGCAGGCGATCAATGTCGGCGGCTGCGCGCAGTCCCGGGCTAATGACCGGCCCCTCCCCTTTGTCATATTCCAAGTGCAAACCCAGAGGCTCAACAATCAACAACAGGTCGGCAAAGATGATGGCCGCGTCTACGCCCAGCTTTTCCGCGGCCGTAACGGTGACCTCGGAAACCAATGCGGGGTTCTTGCACAGTTCGAGGAAGGGCACGCGCGCGCGCAGCTCGCGATACTCCTTCATATAGCGGCCCGCTTGGCGCATCAGCCAAATCGGAGTGGAGTCAACCGCTTCCTTTCGACAGGCCTTGAGGAAGCGAGAGTCGCGCCACGGGGCACGGGACATGGGATTCGGGATACGGGGCGAGGGAACTTCCACTCCGGTCTTCGGGCTTCGTCCTCCGGACTTCTTCCGGAGGATCTCCGTCGCGCGTTCGGCGGTTTCCTGCACTAGCGGTCCCATCTTGGGATGTGCGGGCTCCAGGTCAATGGCGATCTCATGCTCGACCAGCGTCTCCGAGCAAGTTGGGCCGATTGAAGCGACCACGACTTTGCCCAAGGCCTCGAGCAGCCGCTCTTTCGTTCCATCGTCCGCCGCCACGCGCAAGAGGTGCTCCACCTGCGCCGCGTTCGTGAACAGTGCCACCTGTGCGCGGCCCTCAAACAGCGCATGGATGGCTTCGCGCAGCGGTTGAACATCCGCGGGGAGCGTCCATTGGTACACGGGAACACGTCGCACCTCGACGCCACGAGCCCTGAGCGCAGCGAGGAAGGGCTCATTGGGCACGCCGTATTCCTGCACCGCCACGCGGCTGCCCGCGAGCGTGAATCCATTCGGGTTCTCGTCCAGCTCTTGCAGGATTTCCCGCCAGGTGTTGGGCTCGGGCACCATTACCGTGATGGGCACAAGGAATTCCCGTAGGACTTTCGTCGGCTTGGGCCCACGCGCCACGACCGTAATCCCCGCGAGCGCTTGCACAATCTTCTCGCGGTCGTAGCGCGTTTGCATGACCTCGAACAGCCGGCGCGTGCCGACCCCGGTCATGAAGATGACCGCGTCGAGCCCGCCCGCGAAAAGTTCAGCCCCAAACTCCAAGGCGGCGGCATTTTCCGCCAAGGGCACTTCTTGCAGGGCGGGCGCGACTCGCGGCACACCACCGTAGCGAGTTATCAGCGCGGCCATTTCCTTGGCGTGGCGGCTCTCAAAGGCCACCACTTCCAGACCTCCAAAGTTCGCGCCGGCGGCCGACGATTCAGTCATGTCCAATGTCCTTCTGTGGAGGCGGATTGGCGCCCCATGGGATGCGTCTTGCCGCTAACGCGGCATGGCGAGGTAAACTCGCCGCTACGGAGCCAAACTCAGACCCGCCTGAGCGTCTGGATTTAGAACCCGTACAAGCGACCTTTCAAAATATGCCCTATGGGTCATTGGGCGTCAACGCCAACTTCCGCGGCGGCCTTGTTCGGCAAGCGAAGTGCCGCGGGATCAGGGTCCCTTCAAAGTCCGCAATGTTCCCCGCAGGGGAGCAAGATCACTAGCCGTCGGTGAAACCGGTGGCCAAGGAGGGACGAGATCGTCGACCCCGCCGGGATTCGGATCTGGGCGTACTTGGCCCTCCGCCAACTGACTTATTTTTCATACACTTATCCGGATACACGAAATACCTGAGCTATAAGGCAATTGTTATCTGCAAGTTATCAGGATAGCGGGAATGAAGGGGAAAAACGGGGAGTTCTTGGAGTCAAAAATCGATGTAACTAGCTTTGCTTTCTATAATTAATCGGCTATTTAGTATAACTACCGTGTTTTCAAATACTTATTAGGATACGCCATTTTGTCCGATATTTGTCCGTTTGTTTTCATCAACTTACTCGGACCACCCTTCATTTTTGATGTTTTTTTTATTTTCGTGAGTGGGCTTGGTTGGCATCGATAAAATGTCGCTTTGTACCGCTTTCGAAGGCGTCAATTCGTTTCTTCCTCTCGCGACTTCTCGCCCGCTGGAGCGACCTTCCCCACCCACCGCGGGTGGGCCATTCGACTCAACCAACTATTAGGCCAGCAATTTGGCCTCCAAACCTAGCGTCGACGCCGACAGACTGCCCGATAATCAACGGAAAAAGGGAGGTGCTCTTATTTTTTCTCCGGCGCCCTGGCTGCTTTCGCCTCCATTCCGCTGGGCCTGCGGGAACTTCGCGGACTTGGGCGTGGCCCTCAGCCGTCAAAGTTGAGGTAGGGTGGCGGCCCCGCAGCGGCCGAAGGTCATTAGCCCCGGGTGGAACCCGTGGGCTGGAGTTTCAACACTTCCGAATGTGCGTTGGGCCGCGCCATCCCTCACATCCCCCCAAATTAACAGAAAGACGGTTTAGCGACTACAGCCAAGTGATCGCAAGCAGGTCCGGTAAGTTCCCAGATGGGGACTCGGGACCGGAATTACTTCTGAGTGGCTCGTCGTGCGCTCGGAATCACGGTCTCCTCCAGCTTCTCCCCCAAAGTACGGTATGGGGATCTTTGGCTGCGGATTTGGAAATCCGTGATAGGATTGTTGTAGTGTGAAGGACGCGTCCGGTCCGCGGAAAGGGTAGAAGCCCACCTTCGAGTTCGAGGTTTCAGCAACCTTCTTTCAGCCCGACTGAGCGGACAACGGGCACTTTGATGAAAGGAGGTCGCATGTCGACCGATTCACGTGTGGGCACAGGCCCTCTTCCCGAACGCCCCAATCTTCGCCATCTGAAGGACCAAGCCAAGGACCTGCTCAAGTCCGGCGAAGCGTCATCACTCGCCGATGCGCAGTTCAAGATCGCGCGTCTCTACGAGTTTGCAAGTTGGCCCAAACTCAAGGCTCACGTGGAGTCTTTGGAGGAGATCGGGCAACTCAAGCAGGCCATCGATGCCAATGACATCGCGCGCGTCAAGACCATGATGAAGCGCAACCCGGAGCTGCACCGTGCCCCACTCGGATACGGCAAGGATGGGCCGCTCACGTGGGTTGCCGAATGCCGCGTGCCGTGGGAGCCGCCGAGTCCTGCGAGGCTGGCCATAGCGGAATGGATGATCGCACACGGATCGGACGTGCACCAGGGGGGCGACGGGCCCCTCATGCGAGCGGCGCTTAACGGATATCGCATCCCGATGATGGAGTTGCTCGTGGCACATGGCGCGGATGTGAACGCCATGTGGCACGGACATTTCCCCATCATTTTTGCCCCGTGCGAGTCGATGGATGCGGCAGCTCTAAAATGGCTTCTCGATCACGGCGCCAATCCCAATCTTCGAGATCCACGCCAGAGCGCGGCCAGCCGACCCTATCCCGGCACGGCTCTTGACTACCTCATCGCGTCATATGCGCGTTCCCTGGAGCGGCTGGGCGCCTGTATCGAGGTCCTTCTTGAGGCCGGCGGCGAGACCCGATACGACACGCCACCTGTGCTGGCAGTGCTGCGCGGCCGGCTCGATGATCTGGCAGAGCTGACTCGCGCCGATCCCGGGCTCGTGCACAAACGTTTCTCCGAACTCGATTGCGGCCAGACGGGCGGACGTCTCCTCTTACTACGGGGAGGAACGCTTTTGCACGTGGCTGCGGAATACGGCAACTTTGCGGCCGCCGCTCTGCTGCTCGAACGCGGTGCCGACGTCAATGCCCGCGCAACGGTCGATGAGGCCGGAAGCGGGGGGCAAACGGCCATTTTCCATTCGGCGTCTCAAGTCAACGATTACGGCTTGCCGATAACGAAGTTACTGCTTGAACGCGGTGCCGACCTCACCGTTCGCGTGAAGATTCCCGGGAACTACGAGCGCCCGGGCGAGATCGTGGAGTGTACGCCCCTGGGGTATGCGCTGCTTTTTGGCAGCGACAGTCAGCGGAGGACGGTTGCGCTACTTAAGGAGTGGGGGGGCGTGGAGTAGCACCACGAAGGTCGCTGGGACCACTTGGGCCCATTAGCTGTTGCAGGGAGTGTTCACGGGCCGAATCGTCCACTCGGAAGTCATACACCCGCTTATTTGTCGGCCAACTGCTCGGAGGCGACAGCTTAACCCCCGAGATACGGGTTTCGAGGCCGCGAAGCGGACTTCTTGGGCCCCATGGTGTGCATTGCTTGTTGCACCTTCCATTTCAACTGGTTGTCGTTGCCCGTCGTTATTTGAGGGTAATGTCGGCGTTTGGGGTGTCTCGCTCGATAATCGAGGCCACCTCGTCGAATCGAGGTTTATGCCAATCGGTGAAAGCGCGCCAGAAGCCGCTGGGTTCCTTGGGCCCAAACAAACCCATATCGAGAATGCCGTTGCCGTTGCGATCCTCAAAGGCGCTGACCGCCCAGCGACCGGCGGGCACTTCAAACTGAAAGACCGGCGCTGCCCCAGGTACGATTCGAACTTGCTGGACGGGCCGTTTGAGGAACCCGTCGGCTTGCCACAGGGCGACGTAGACAACGCTCTTTCCTGACGAGCGCAAGACCCGCCCCGAGAGCTTGAACGTCTGAGGCGCAGCCGCCGCAGTTCGCGCCGCGAGCAGAGCGACCACGCCCGCAACCATCCAAACCGAGGTCGCCGGTCCAGCCGGTCTTATTGCCGCGCTAAGCATTTCACAACCCACAAAAGGAGGATGAAGGCGTAGGCATTGATTAGCAGCGTTCGAATCCAATGCGTGGCGAGGATTTTGGCGAGATAGGGGCTCGCGGAGCCGAGCGGGTCCTTGCTGAGTTTCGCCTGCCATCGGCCCCACAGAAAGGCCGTGAGGGTATGCGCCGCTATTTGACAACCCAGAGCGCACCACACTCCCCACCAGGGCGAATTGGCCGGGTGAAACCAAATTAGGCTGACGGAACCGGCCAGAGCAAGTCCGACGGGCAGAAAAACCCAATACGGGAGCTTGCGCCAGTGGGCGGCTTGAAGGTGATGAAAATCATCCTGGCCGACAAACTTCCAAGAACGAAAGATGTCGACCTCGTGCGCCCAGATCGTCCCGACGTTGTAGAACGCCAGGGCAAAATTCAGGATAAGAAAGGTTGCGGGGTTCATCGGTTTCGGCTCCTTGACCGAGAAGGCGTGGATCGGCTTGGGCCTGGGGGAACCGCCGCGCTCAAGGCGTCGACGACTTCGGTGAGAATCAATTGAAACTGAGACGCAACGGCAGGTGCCAGAACGGCAAGGGATGAGTTAAACCTCGCGGCACGGGCAGCGGCAATTCTTTCGACCAGCGCCTTGCCTTTTGCGCTCAGCATGACATTTCGCTCTCGCCGGTCCATCGTGCCTTCAATGCGGCGGACGAGGCACCCGCGCACGAGCTTATCGACCAACTGACTGGTCGCTGGCCGCGACAGACCCAGGTAAGTCGCGACGGCGGACACCGTCCGGGGTTCACGCGTGATTTCCAGCACGGCGAGTTGTGGCGTGGTGAGCTTGGCGTCACGGAGAATCGGGAGCGTGCGGCCGGCATCGTAGCGGTGCATCGCACCCAGGAAGCGGTAAACCAGTGTCCCGAGCCGGTGCGGAGCTGGTCCATTTAGTTTCATATATGAAACTAATTCTACCTTGAAACTATCGGTAAGGCCAGCCAAATATCGATTGATATTGGCAGGACGAATTTGTCAAAGAGCGCCGCCGACACAGATGGCTCCCCAGATACGGGGTTCTGGGATGTCCGGAATCTGCACGCCTCTCCACTTGGTCGTAATACGGCTTAACCGTGTTTCTGGAGAGGGGCTGTGATGGTGCCGGAGCGGCGAAACCACATCCGAAATGTAGAAACTCCAGGCCACGGGTGGAACCCGTGGGAAGCGGGGCCAGGGGGATATTTGACCCGGGGGAGTGGTGTCATTTGGAAGTGCCACGGGCGTCCCGCCCGTGAACGGTCACGGCCAAGATGGCCGTGCCACACCAGATGACACCACATCCGAAATGTAGAAACTCCAGGCCATGGGTGGAACCCGTCGGAAGCGGGGCCAGAGGATATTCGACCCGGGGTAGTGGTGTCATTTGGAAGTGCCACGGGCGTCCCGCCCGTGAACGGTCACGGCCAAGATGGCCGTGCCACACCAAATGACACCACTACCCGACCCCTGCGGGGTCGAATATCTCGCCTCCCCTTCTCCGTAGGTTTCACCTACGGCTAATGATCTTGTTCCCCTTCGGGGAACTTCGCGGACTTTGGCGTGGCCCTGGCCGTGGGATCGGGAACCTTGGCAGGCGTGGTAGAATACCGTCCGCCAGTCATAGCTTGGGGGCGATCCCAATTTCGAACCGTCTCGAGGGATCCATGAACCGCTTCGAGCCCAACCGTAGAGAATTTCTCAAGCACGCCGCAGGAGCCGCGAGCCTTGCGGCCTCCATGGGCAAGGCTGTCGCCATGACGCCACGATCGGGCCGGGCGGTGATCTCGCCGCGGGGAGCCGTCAGCGCGTCCGAAGCCGCGGCGGCAGATGCCAAGCCCATTTTCGGGCTCATGGCGGATGCAGCGCGCCTCCCGGAGAAACTCGAGTACTATCAGCGCCTCATCGACTTTAGCGCGGACTGGGGATTGAACGCCCTCCAGTTCCGGCTGACCGACGACCAGGGGAGCGCCCTGCGTTTTGAAAGCCACCCTGAACTCCTGACTCACGCAAACGCCTTCTCACCCGCGGAAATGCGCAGCCTCGTCGAGTATGGCGAGAAGCATGGGGTAACGCTTCTTCCCGAGATCGAGTCCTTCGGGCACACGCACTACATCACCGGGGTCCCACGGTATGCCGAGCTTTCCGACCATAACGCTGGGGCGCAGGCGGACTTTACCGGCATCATTCCAGTTCACCCGAAGACACTCGAGATCTTTCGCGATCTCTACCGTGAGGTCGCCGCCCTATTTGCCTCGCCCTACATTCACGGGGGTTGCGACGAGGTGAGCTGGGGCGGCTCGGAGCTTTCCCAGCAAGCGCTGAAGAACAAGACCCGCACCGAAATCTGGGCGGGCTACGTGAACTCGCTCGATGAAATCACGCGCGGTCAGGGGAAAGAACTGATCGTTTGGGGCGATCATGTACTGCGGCGGGAGCCGGAAATTCTGGGTTTGCTGAACAAGGACATCATCGTGATGGACTGGGACTACGAGGACGATGATCCCGCCAAGCTTCGCCGCCTCGCCGAAAAAGCGGTGAACAGCGGTCATCGCGCCATGGGGGCTCCCGGCCTTATCTATTGTCGCTGGGGACCGCGTCCGGGGAGCACTCAGTTCAACAACCTGGATGCGTTCGCCGAGGCGTACACTCATCTGAACGGATCGTTGGGAGTAATCGTCACCAACTGGGTGCCCGGCCGGTACCTTGGGGACGCGCTTTGGGATGGCTTCGCGTACGCGGCGGTTACCCTGCGCGAGGGCAGCGCTGCAGCGCGCCACACCGCCTTTCGACGCTTCGTGGGAAAGCATTATGCCGCCGACTGGTCGAATACTTGGGAAGATGTCTTTACGACCATTTACGACACCGCGCCGTACTCCCCCGCCTGTTGCGCGCCTTGGATGCAGCCGACCCTCATCGCACCCTGGCACACCGACGAGGAGCTCGCGGCTACAATTAGGGGCGGGGTGATCGATTCCCCGCCCTACACCCGCCTGCGGAGCCAATTGGTTTTCTGCGCCCGCACAGTGCGGAAGAACCTCGAAGACTTCGCCGCCTTTGCGCTCACCGTCGAGTACTTGGAGCATCTCTTTTGGCGGAGCACCACCGTGGCCCGCGAGGCTCAAGGTAAAACCAGCGGGCAAGCTGCCAAGCTGCTCATCCAGACAATCGCCACGCGGGACCAGGAACTTCTCGAGCGGCTGGATGCCGACTGGGACCGCGTGCGCCCCGCCGATTCACCCGCCAAGACTCAGCCCGTCTTCGCGTCCAGCGCGCAGGACCAACTGCTCTTCCGGTTCCGCCAAGCCGCCGCGTTCTCCGCCCAATTGGCGGCGGACCCAAACCACTTTTCCCGCATCCTGCAAGAGGCGTAGTTTGGATAATGTGGGCAGACCCGCCCTCTCCAGCTTTTTTCCTTTCGTCTGGCAAAAGCGTGCTAGAATCGCCCTCGCAGTTTGGAAATACCGCTGTCTCGCGGCAGCCACCCGGCTAAAACGGCATTTGCTTTCGCGGCCCGCGGCAAGAAGTGGGGCATGGCCTTCACGCGTCATCCCTGCATCACAAATTGCGATGGCGGAGACGGGTCTGTAGGGTCATGCAAATTCAGAAGGCGAAGGTGGCGAATCGAGGCCGCCACGCCATTGGGAGCATCTCATGCCGCAAAAGTTGTTCGTGGGCAATCTTCCCCACGAGGTGACAGACAGTGAACTGGGTCAGTTTGTGAGCGGTGCCGGCTTTCAGGCGGCTTCTGCCGTAGTCATTCGCGATAAGATGACAGGACAATCGCGGGGTTTCGGTTTCATCGAACTGGCCGAGGGCGAGGACATGGAGCGGGCCATAGCGGGCCTTAATGGACAATCCCTGCAAGGCCGCCGATTAACCGTCAACGAAGCACGCCCACCCCGCAACGACTTTGGCGGGGGAGGTGGACATCGCCCGGGGGGCGGTGGTGGGGGCCGTGGCCGAGGGCATTCCGGTGGTGGAGGCGGCGGGGGCGGTGGTCGTCGCCGTGACTGGTAGATTGCAAACGAACGAATCGTCGAATGACGATTTTATTCAATCGTCATTCGACGGCGGTCAATAGGTGACACGTACTCACTCTGAGTCGACTAAACGTCGGTAGACATACCGAAGCTGTTGTTGTGTTTCATACAGCTTTGGCGCCAGAGCCAGCCCCTCAGAAATCATGTTCCAACGACGAGCCACGCTTTCAGCGGTCTCCGCATAGGCCGCGTTCTCGGGCAAGCCATTCGGCGCCTTGCCCGTCACCAAGCGAATGATGTGGTCGAGTGAACGAAGGAACCCAGCGCCTTCAGTCAAAGCCGAGGCATCCTCGGCGGAAATGGCATTCGCCGCCCGCAACGCTCCAATCTGCTCCGCCATGTTGGCGCCGGCCAAGGTTGGGACGCGGCGCTGCAACCGCGCGTACGAGACCGCAAAATCCACATCGTAATATCCCCCCGGCGTGGTCTTGGTGTTGCTATTCGGAACCGTAACTTCCCGCTCGAGCCGCCGCCGCATTTGGTGGATTTCACCTTCAAAATCCTTATAGATCGAAAACCGGCCGTAAATTGCCGCCTGCACCCGGTCCACGGCAGCCTGCCCTAATTGCGGGTCTCCGGCCAAGGGGTGAACCTTCAAGTAAGTGAGCAATTCCCAGGCCTGCGCGTCTTCAGCGATATAACTCAGAAGCCCATCGAGAGTTACCACCAGTTCCCCTTCCTGACCGCGCGGCCGCAAGCGCGTATCCACGGGGAAAATCGTTCCATCGCGCGTGTAGCTGGACAACACCTCAATCGTCTTCTCCGCGCAGTGCGTCCAGCACTCCAGGTCCTCCCGCTTCGCCTCCGAACCAGCCACAAAAATCAGGTCGGCGTCCGAAGCCAAATCAAATTCACTCAGCCCCAAGCGGCCCAAGCCCAAAATGACGAAAGGGACCTCGCCTTCACATCCAACTCTTTCAGGCACGCTGGAACTACGCGCAATCACCAGGGCGCTGGCGATACAGCGCTCGGCGCTGGCCGTCCAACGTTTCAGCATCTGGAAGGCGGAGCCGCCACGCGCCAAGTCCGCAGCCCCCAACTCCAGTAGCCGGGTGCGGTATTGACGCCGCAAGGCCGCCATTTTTTCGCGCAGGTCGAGTCCGGCCTCCGACGCCCACGGATAGGCGTCGACGATGGGGGAGCTTTCCAGGCCCATGTCCAACTGCCCTTCCGCGTTGCCGTCAGGTGATGGCAGATCAACGGAATCGAGGGTCTCCATGTCTTCGGGATGATGCACCAACAGGTCCGTCAGATAGGCGCTCGCCGCCGTCACTTCAATGGCGCGCCGCAGGGTGGCCGGTTTGGCGCGGGCCAGCGTAAACCGTTCCGGTGAACTGGCCATGGCCGTCAGCAGACGGATGGTGTTGCGGCGAGCGCGTTCCGGCAGGTCCGCTTCCCGCACAATACGAGCAACCTCCGGCGCCTGAACGTCAAGGAAGCTCAGCAAAGAATCAAATGATTGGCGCCCGGCATCAGGCGGGAGTGTAGGAGCAGGCTTGAGCTCAAAAGCCGTGCCCTGCACGGCCGCGTCGCGGGGATGAATGACGTGCTGGTAGATCTCATCCACCACCGCGAAGGCTTCGCGAACCTTTCGCAGCAGAACATCACCCGGGCGCTCGTCGGGCCCTGCCTCCACGCCAGTTCTACGTCCCAGCCGATCGAGGGCGCCGGGATCAGCGGGAAGGCGGTGCGTTTGTTGGCCAGCTTCCATTTGGACTCTGTGCTCCACCTTGCGCAGGAATTCGTAGGCAGAGGTCAACCGCGCGTAATCTCGATTCGAAAGCCAGCCCTTGTCATTGAGCTTGCGCAGGGCGAAAAGCGTTCCTCCCGATCGCACCCAGTGGTCCTGCAAGCCGTGTAGCCGCTGCAAACACTGCACGAGGAACTCGATGTCGCGAATGCCTCCACGATGCCGCTTAACATCAATCGCTTGTCCGCGGCTTTCCCGCAGCTTCTTGGATATTTTTTCGCGCGAAAGGAGGATGCTTTCCACCGCCACAAAATCCCCGGGCGAGCGGTAAACATACTCCTCCACGCCACGCAGGAAGTCGCGCGTAAGCTTGGGGTCGCCGGCGGAATGGCGCGCTTTGATGAGCATCTGCAATTCCCAGTCGCGCGCGCGGTGCTCGTAATATTCGCGGGCGGAATTCAGCGAGATCGCCAGGTCGCCCTGTTCACCCTCGGGGCGCAGCCGGAGATCCACACGGAAGACCTCTCCCTGGGAGGTCGCCTGGGTGATGGTTCGCGTAATGGCATGCGCCACGTGCACGAAGTATTCTTTGTTGGTGGTGATGGACTCGCGCTCACTCCCGCCGGCCGTCTCGCCGTCGTGAGAATACAAAAAGAGCAGATCAATGTCAGAATTGTAATTCAATTCGTTTCCGCCCAGCTTGCCGAGGGAAACGATGCTGAATCCGGCACGCACGATTCGGCCCTTCGCATCGCGGTATTGCGGCCGGCCGTAACGCTTCTCCAACTCGCCGTCGCAAAACACGTAGGCGTCAGAAAGAATCACATCGGCCAGGGTCGAAAGCTCCAGCGTGGTCTCACCCAACGTCGAGAGCCGAAGGACATCCTTCAGCACAATGCGGATATAGTTCCGGCGTTTGAAGCGCGCCAGCAAAGCCGCCAGCCAGGGGTCCGGATTGGTGGTGGAAAACCGCGCGAAGTCCTGCATGAGGTCTTCCTTGGATTTTAGCTTGGTAAAGTTCCGGTCGCGCGCGAACTGCACCACCAACTGCGGTTCCGACAGCAAAGTTTCGGCTAGGTATCCGCTGTAGCCAAAAACGGCGATGAGATAGGAGAGCGCGGCGGGATAACGGGCCAACTCACCGAGAACCTGGGGGGGAGCGCCGCCCGCATATCGCTCCAGGAGGTTGAGCGCGCCATCGGGATCAGGTGACTGGGACAGCAGTGAGGCCAGAGGCGTCAGCAAGGTGGGCGCCAACTGCTCCTCCAGGCGCTCCAGATTGCTGGCTGCTTTGGCAAGGTCTTCAAATTTGATCGCTGCGAATTCCGGCCGCATTCGGGAGATTATAGCTTGTATTGGGGAAGTGCGCCGCGAATCGGAGCAGGCTGGCGCAGCCCGCAGGACTGCACCAGCCTCGCGCTAAGCATTATCCATGAACAACTGCTTCCTAGATGTCGTAATACAGCGCGAACTCGTATGGATGAGGGCGCGTATTCACGGCCTGAACTTCATTCTTCATTTTGTACTCGATCCACGTCTCGATCAGTTCCTCGCTGAAAACGTCACCCTTGAGCAGAAAGTCGTGGTCCTTCTCCAAGGCGTGGAGCGATTCTTCGAGTGAGCCGGGCATCGAGGGAACAGCTTTCATCTCCTCGGGGCCAAGATCATAAATATCCTTGTCCAGCGGCTCTCCGGGGTCAATCTTGTTTTCGATTCCATCCAAGCCTGCCATCAACATCGCAGCAAAGGCCAGGTATGGATTGCAGGATGGATCCGGGGGCCTGTATTCGACGCGTTTCGCCTTGGGACTGGCCGAGTACATGGGGATGCGGCATGCCGCACTGCGATTCCGCCGGGAGTAGGCAAGGTTGACAGGCGCTTCGAAGCCCGGCACCAGGCGCTTATAGGAATTGGTGGTGGGAGCGATCAACGCCGCGAGCGCCGGAGAGTGTTTCAGCAGTCCGCCAATGTAATGGAGGGCCAATTGGCTCAGGCCCGCGTAGCGGTCACCCGAAAAGAGCGGCTTTCCCTCTTTCCACAAACTCTGGTGACTATGCATTCCCGAACCATTGTCCTGATAAATCGGCTTGGGCATGAAGGTCACCGTCTTGCCGTATTGATAGGCCACATTGCGGATGATATATTTGTAAATCATCATGCCATCCGCGGATTTCAACATGGAGTTGAAGCGCTGATCGATTTCGGCCTGCCCGCCGGTTGCGACCTCATGGTGATGACACTCGATGTCGAGCCCCGCCTTTTCCATCGTCAGGACCATTTCACTGCGCAAATCCTGGTAATGGTCGGTGGGGGGAACCGGGAAGTAACCTTCTTTGTAGCGCGGCCGGTAGCCAAGGTTGTCGCGCTCGCGGCCGGAATTCCAGCGCCCTTCCTCGGCGTCGATAAAGTAATAACCGTGTTGCTGGGCTTGATCGAATCGGATGTTATCAAAGATAAAGAATTCCGCTTCCGCTCCGAAGTATGCCTTATCCGCAATTCCCGTGTAGGCAAGATAGGTCTCCGCCTTCTTGGCGATGTTACGGGGATCGCGGACGTAATGCTGCTTGGTGACAGGGTCAATAATGTCGCCAATCATCACCAGCGTAGGGGTATCGGTAAAGGGATCGAGCATGTACCAGCTCGGATCAGGCATCAGGAGCATGTCACTCTCGTGGATGGCGGCCCAACCGCGGATGCTGGAGCCGTCCATTCCAAACCCCTCCTCAAAAGAGGCCTCGTCCAGTTCATGGATTGGATACGAAACGTGGTGCCACAGGCCTGGCAGGTCTGTGAAGCGCAAATCGACCATCTTGACGTTGTTCGCTGCCGCGAACTCTAAAACGGCCTTCGGGTTCATTCACCCCTCCATAAAAATAAATTTTCCCCGCTATCAGGAATACTTATGCGGAACATGCTGAAACGAAGCGTCAAGATATCCCTCACTCCGGGTTTAGTCAAGCCCCTATGGAAGCCCCGTTTTTAGTGGGCTGGGTTAGCGTGCGATGCGAAATTTCCCGCGGTGGATCATGGCGGATCGGGCCACCATATGAACATCCCGTGCATGGAAACCAGGACATTCAGAGCCAAATCCGCACAGGCTTGCTGAAAATTCCCGACCCTGCTATTTTAGTCGTGCATTTGTCGCAACTACTTGTCTCGCGAAGCGGAACGGTTCGGTTTGCCTGGACCGTCGCATGGCTTCCGGGTGGTGGCTTGTTTATCGTCGGCCGCCCCGAAGGGGAGAAATAACGAACGATGGTTACATTTCCGAATCGAGTCGTGTTTGTGGGCTTTGGAGCGGTGGCGCGGTGCACTCTGCCCATTCTGACCAGCCACCTCAAGATCGACCCCAAGCGCATCACCGTGATTGACTTCGACCAGGTCGACGAAGCCCTGAAACCTTGGACCGCCCAGGGCGTGACTTTCATCAAGGATCGTGTTGCTCCGGAAAATATGGGGAGCCTGTTGGGCCAGCACCTCTCCTCGGGAGATCTGCTGATCGACCTGGCGTGGAATATCGATTGTTGCGAAATCGTGCAGTGGTGCCATGACCGGGGCATCATGTACATCAATACTTCGGTCGAGCTTTGGGACCCCTACGCGGGGGCCGGTAACAAACATCCGACCGAGCGCACCCTCTACTGGCGCCACATGAACCTGCGCAGGATGATTTCCCAGTGGACTGAGCCGGGGCCGACGGCGGTGATTGAACACGGCGCGAACCCCGGCCTGATCAGCCACTTCACCAAGCAGGCGCTTCTAGACATCGCCCAGCAAGCGCTGGCAGAAAAGAAATTCAGTGGCGCGCTGGCCGAGGAGATTGCCCACCATGCCAAGGCGGGTAACTTCAACCACCTGGCGCGTCAACTCGGCGTCAAGGTGATTCATTGCAGCGAGCGCGACACACAGATTACCGATCAACCCAAACAGGTCAACGAGTTCGTCAACACTTGGAGCGTCGAGGGTTTCCGGGAAGAAGGAACGACTACGGCCGAAATGGGATGGGGCACCCATGAAAAAGAACTGCCCGCCTTCGCCTTCGAGCACCCGGACGGCCCCAAAAGCCAGATCTGCCTGGCTCGCATGGGCATCAATACCTACGTTGCCAGTTGGGTACCACCGGACCACAACATTATCGGCATGATCGTACGCCACGGCGAGGCTTTCACCATTACCGAGAAACTCACCGTTTGGGAAGAAGGCAAGGCGGTTTACCGCCCCACGGTCCACTACGCTTATTGCCCGTGCGATTCGGCTATCGCGTCGCTCCACGAACTGCGCGGCTACGACTACCGGCTGCAACCGGACATCCGCATCATGACCGACGAAATCACCAGCGGCGCCGATATCCTGGGCGCGCTAGTGATGGGGCACCCCTACCAATCATGGTGGTGCGGCTCCGACCTGGACATCGAGGAATCGCGGCGCCTGGTGCCACACCAGAATGCGACCACGATGCAGGTGGCCGTCTCTGTTGTCGCCGCCTGTATGTGGATGGTCGAGAATCCGCGGCGGGGGCTGTGCGTTCCTGACGACCTGCCCCATGACTTCGTGCTGGGCGTCAGCAAACCCTACCTGGGCAAGTGGGTATCTGTGGGCTCGGATTGGACCCCGCTCAAGCACTACTCCAACACTTTTGGCGGATACAACATGCCGCAACTCGACACATCCGACGTGTGGCAGTTCAAGAATTTTTTGATCACGGAAGGCGATGGCATTTGAAATGCACCGCGGCGCAAGGGGAATTGGTTGAACTCGCCATAGAGCATTCCGCGCGCGTCAAGTTCGCACTTCAGTCAAACCTGTAATCTATGGATCAAAAGAAACTGATTCGGTTGGCAAAGAAGCACGGCGCGCCACTGGTCGTCGTGGACCATAAAGTGCTGCGCCAAAATTACCAGCAGTTTCGCAAGTACTTGCCGCGCGTCCAGGTTTACTATGCGGTCAAGGCGAACAGCGACCCTGCGATCGTGCGAACGTTTTATGAATCGGGAGCCAGTTTCGACGTCGCCAGCCTGGCTGAGTTCTTGAACGTTCACGAAATGATCAAGGATCTTCCGGCCAAGGAGCGGCAGGACTTCATCTGGGATCGCATCATTTACGCGAACCCGATCAAAGCGATTGAAACTCTCGAGCAGTTGGATCCCTATAAGCCACTCGTCACTTACGATAACCATGAGGAAGTGATCAAAATTGCCCGCCACGCGCCGCACGCGGGCTTGGTGCTGCGCTTGAGCGTGCCCAACACCGGATCGATGGTGGAGCTATCCAGCAAGTTCGGCGCATCGCCCGGCGAGGCCGTGGACCTAATGGTCTTCGCGCAAAACAACAATCTCGTGGTAGAGGGACTGAGCTTTCACGTGGGCAGCCAGTGCACGAACCCGGGAAACTACAGCCAGGCACTCCACCTGGCCGCGAACATTTTCGCCGAGGCCAAGTCTCGCGGCTTCGATCTCAAGCTCCTGGACATCGGCGGAGGGTTTCCCGCCCATTACGATGAAGCCATCCCGCCCTTCAGGAGACTGGCCAAGACGATCACCTCCGAGCTGGACAGGCTGTTCCCCGAACCGATCGAAATCCTCGCGGAGCCCGGGCGTTTCCTGGTGGCCACTTCCGCCACGGCCATCTCCCAGATCATCGGCAAGGCCGTCCGCGAGGGCAAACTTTGTTACTACATCAATGACGGCGTCTATCACACTTATAGCGGCCAGATCTTTGACCATTGCCACTATCGCATGAGAAGTTTCAAGAAAGGCCCTACCCAGATCTGTTCCGTTTTTGGCCCCACGTGCGACGCCCTGGATACCATCACCTTGGCCGCCCAGCTCCCGGATTTAGATATGGGCGATCTGCTCTATTCCGAAAACATCGGCGCCTATTCTGCCGCCAGCAGCACATCGTTTAACGGATTCCCACCCGCCAAGGTCGTGCATGTGAACCAGTGATGGCGCGGGGCCACGTCGTTATAAGAGCGGATTTCTGACACGAGGAATAACCGTCCCGGTTTCGTGCCGCCGGGAGCGCAGCAACCAACGTTTTGACTATCCCGAAACCCTCAGCTTTTTCACCAGAATTTTCGATTTTCGCCCACTTTGGTCGTATTTTGTCCGGCGGGCGGGCGGAAGGATATCAGGCGTGCCTTCGACAAAGCCGGCCTTCGACTGGAAGTAGGCAAACGCCTGCGTCGAGAGTGTAATGAGTTCCGTCATGCCAAGCTCGCGCGCCTTATTTTCAATAAACTGGATCATCTTTCGCCCCAGACCTTGGTTCTCGTGTGCCGAATGTACAAAAAGGCTGGCGAGTTCGCCCTGGTTTTGCTCGGGATAAAGATGCAGAGCCACGCACGCGACCGGGTTCTTGTCAATTTCCAGAATGTAGTAATCGGCCAGATTCTTTTCAATCTCGGTGCGGGTCCGCCGGATGAGTTCTTCGGCCTCCACCGCCTTCTTCGTCAGCCTCTGGATAGCCCGAATGTCCTTCTTCTTGGCCGGGCGGATCTGTTCGTATTCGTTGGCATAAATCAACGTGCCGATGCCTTCATTGGAAAACACTTCGGCAAGCAGTCCTTCATCGTCGCGGCCACTGACAATGTGAACCCGTTCCACGCCTGCAGCGCAAGCGGCCGCCGCATGGGAAGCACGGGAAAGCATCTCTCCCGGAAACCCGCTGGGTGCGGTATGGACAAGTTTCTGCAAGTCACTCACCAGCATCTTGTGAATAAGTTGATTGTTGTGCCACAGTCCATCGTGGGCGGTAAAGAAAATCAGCTTGCTCGCCTTCAAGGCCTCCGCCACTGCAAGGGCAATGCTGTCGGAGTTCGCCCGGTACGTTTTGCCATCTCCATCAAAGCCGAGAGGCGGAAGGACAGGAATGATGCCACGGTCGAGCAGCGTCTGAAGAAGTTCGGTGTCCACACGCTGGACTTTCCCGGTGAACAGGTGGTCGACGCCCTGGATGATTCCCAGCGGATGCGCAATGATCGCGTTTGTGCAGGCGGCGCGGAGATCGTTGGCAGAAAGGCCTTCAAGAATTTCGTGGGTGAGGCGGTTCGCGGCGTCCATGGACACCTGCAAGGTCACCTCATCGGTCACGCCGGTGCCGTCGAGGTCGGAGGCTTGGACGCCCTGCTTCTCGGCGAGAGCCTTAATCTGGGCTGCCGCCCCGTGCACGAGCACCACGCGAATGTTCAATGAGCGGAGCACGGCAACGTCCAGGAGGATGTTGACGAAGTTCTCGTCTGTGACGATGACTCCATCCACGGCGATTACAAACGTCTTCTCCCGGAATTGAGGGATGTATTGGAGAATTCCGCGCAGGTCTGTGAGCTTCAAGTTAGTACCTTCTCTGGTGTGTTGTGGACTCGGGCCAAATTCCAAATTGAAGACAGATCCACTTTACACCGAAACGGACCTTCATCGGGCCCAAGGTGCTGCCGTCAACGCATCATATCGACAAAGATGGGCGACGAACTCTCAATATTCTCACTAAAGTGCCGAATCAGAGGGCGGAATTTGCCAGGAATCGTCATCCCTCGGCGCGAAATTTAACAGGCCTGTAACATCTTGCAACGTCCAAATATTCATTGACACTCTTCGAAATTTCTTGCTACGGTGAAAGTCGTCCGTGAAAGAGCGGAATTCCCTTCCTGGGCCCCGATTTCATCGTTTTGGAAGGCACGCACTGAATCCATCATGTCCAGGAGAAGGCAGGAATTGGAATGTTCGTACCGAAGCGGATGTTCCTTACGAAAGGTGTGGGAAAGCATCGCGAAAAGCTGGCGAGCTTTGAACTGGCTTTACGATCGGCCGGCATTGCGGCTTGTAATTTAGTGCGAGTTTCCAGTATTTTCCCTCCCCGCTGTAAATTGATTCCTCGCGCAGAAGGCATGAAGGAATTGAAGCCTGGGCAAGTGACGTTCGTAGTCATTAGCGAAAACTCCACGCGCGAACCACATCGTTTGATAGCTGCTTCGTGCGGCGTCGCCATCCCCAGTGACCGGAATACCTTTGGCTACCTCTCCGAGCACCATTCGTTTGGAGAAACTGAAGAGGTAGCAGGCGAATACGCGGAAGAGCTAGCCGCCGAAATGCTCGCCACCACGTTGGGAGTGGAATTCGATCCTGATCGAAGCTGGAATGAAAAAAAGGAAATCTACCTCATCTCCAACAAGATTGTCCGCACGATGCATATCACACAATCGGCGATTGGCGACAAGCGGGGTCTCTGGACTACCGTGCTTTCTGCCGCCATCCTGCTCGGAATTGACGAGTGATATGTGGGCGAGTCATGCGCTCTCATCCACCTTCCTGACCGCTCGTGGCAGTTTCATTCGAACGCGGCCTGATTCCGCATGTATAATTCCCGAGGGTCTCGTCCGCGGGAGGCTTTCCGCTCTGAGGCTAACATTCATGGCCGAGAACGAAATGGACAGTCCGGGCGCGGCCACAAACCAGGAGGAAATCGGACGTCTGGTGCGCGACTTCGAAGAGCGTACACTCCCGGGGTTGGAGGGGTATTTCTGCCAACTGGTTTATCTCGCCTCGTTGCGCGACTATAATACTGGCCGCTACCACCACTATGGATTGGAGTCACGATACACAACCGAAGCAATTGATGCGGGACTTCGCCAATGCCACGTGCGGATTTTTGAAGAGCTCGTCGCCCTGCCGTTGAAGGAGCAAACCGAAGATCTGTTGAGTTTTTTCGAGTCCTTGAAAGAAGACAAAACGCGATTGGTGGGTGTCTGGAAGCGGCTAAAATCCTACCAGATTCTTCCACCGGAAGATTGTCATCCCCTGGCGCGGGAGCTTTTTGACAAGAACATTGACATTATGCTGAGAATCCTGCGCGAAACCGATCTCTGGCCGCTACTGCACGATTCGCATCGCGACGCCGACGACCTGTCCTAGCACTTCGCCATCATCGGGAAGGCGGATCGTTTGCGGTCCGGCCGAAGACAAAGGATGGGGAAGCAGGGTTACTTCCTTGCCGCGCTGGTAGCACCAGCAACATTCATAGCTGTAGCGCAGTTCCAGGAAGTAAATGGGCCGGTCGTGTTCAGTCAGCCATCCAGAGTTCATGATCTTGCGCCGCGAGTCATCAATCTGCACGACGGACCCAGGTCGCAAGAGCGGTACCATCATCTGATCTTCCAAGCCAATAAAACCGTACCGGTATTTCTTCAGATCGAGTTGGCTGAGCAATCCCGCGGGAATCTCGCCCCAAGACTCAATCAAACGGGAAAGGAAAGCGGTCTTTTCCGGCCGAAAGCCCGGATCGAACCTGACGGGAAACCGGATCGGCCGCGCGGGGTCGCCAAGCTCCACAGTGAACAGGTGAGTGGATGATTGAAGGGTGGCGTGGCGATGTTGGTCCATCTTACCCAAATTGATCCCGTACACCCCCATCATTTCTTCGATGCTCAGCCGGTAAATGACCGCCAAGCTGTAAAACTTGTAAATGCTTGGGAGGGAACCGTCGTTTTCAATCTGGTTGAGGCGCGCGGTGGAGACTACGTACTCGGAGCTTCGCTCCGTGTCGGCGATTTCCAGACTGGCTTCCTCCACATGGCGCAAGGTCAGACCCAGCCGCTCGCGGATTTGCTTCAGCCTGAATCCGGCCTTCTCGCTGAGGGTAACCGTCGTGGACGACGGCATAACGGGAAGTGATTCGGACATATTCGGTTCTAAGCCCAAACACAAATGTTCCCCAAGCCCCGGTCACAAATGTGCCGATTTCACGGAGCAAGGAGGATGGTACAGATTGCCAGGGCACGGACGTCGCCCCCTATATTCTACTATACTGAGGGGACCGAAATGAAAAACGTTACTCGCCTTTGGGCAATTGGTGGAACCTGAAACGGCGTTTGACGGAGGGCTGACCCTGCGAGTATCGAGAACGCGCGGCCCGGCCGCCCCCTGACACCTGGACTCGGCCAAGTCGCCCCTGCAGCGCAAAAGATATCCCGCTATCGGTTCTTAGCTCATCGGTTTTTAGCTCGTCTTGACAGCCCTCGCGCGGGTACCGATAATCCCAAGGTTGTGGCATGCGCTCCATCTCTTTCGCGTCTGCGGCTCACTGCCAATAAGCTGCTTCTCCAGCCGGTGATTGGGGAGATTGCGGATGCTGCAGCAATTCTCCGTAACTGCGATTAACATTCATTGTGCATGAGGCCTCAGCCTATGACTCATTTTCGAAAGACGCTCTGCTTGCTTGGAATCACCGTATTTCTTTCCTGTACCACACTGCTCGGCGCCGATGAGGCAGTAAAGCTTCAGAAGCAAAACGATTCAGTCGAGGTGTCGATCGGCGGTAAGGTCTTCACCACTTACTACTTCGGCCCCAACTCACCCAAGCCCTATATGTCGCCTTTGCGCTCGGCGCAAGGCACTGTGGTGACGCGTGGATTCCCCATGCGGAAAGACATTCCCGGCGAAAGCCATGACCACCCGCACCACCGTGCCTTGTTCTTCGCCCACGGAAACATCAATGGGATCGATTTCTGGGGCGAAGCCCCGCCCACGAAGGCAGCCCAGACCGCCAACGGCGTCTATTACCCCTCAAGTGGTGAATTGCCCACCGGGCGCACCGTCTTCCTCAAGCTCGATGAAGTCAAAAGTCGCGGCAAAAGCGGAACGTTGAAGGCTGAGTTCGAATTGGTGGGCCCTGACGGCAAGACCATCGGGAGTGAGAGCCAGGAATACATCTTCAGGGGCGATGCCTCCACCCGCGTCATTGACTGCACCTTCACCTTGACCGCCAACAAAGGCGTGCCGCTTAAAATGGGGGACACGAAAGAGGGCACGTTTGCCATTCGGGTCGCGAGCGGCCTCTCCGCCCCGAACGTCAAGATGCTGAACTCGGATGGCAAGGTGGGAGAGAAAGACATTTGGGGCAAGCGCGCCAACTGGGTGGATTATTCCGCAAATGTCGAGGGCGAATCCCTCGGCATCGCCATTTTTGATAATCCCACCAACATCAAGCACCCCACCTATTGGCACGCGCGCGATTACGGGTTATTTGCGGTCAACCCTTTCGGCGAACACGATTTCTACCAGGACCCCAAGCGCGACGGAAGCGTAACGATCTCGACCGGCGAATCGCTCACCCTTCGTTACCGAGTGTTGATCCACCACGGAGACCCGTCCGAGGCACATGTTGCCGAGGCTTACAACGCTTACGCGGCGGGACAATGACAGCCTTTTTATCGCGCCGACCTTTGGCCACTAGCGGCTAAAGACAGCTTTCTCGAGGTGTTTATGGATCGCTTAATCAAAGCCCACAAGAATGGAAAGTTCCGGCAGGTTATCGAGCCCGGCGCCCTCCGGTTTCTCGACTTCGCCACGTTGCAACTGGGGAAGGGTGATCGCCACACCATCTCGACAGGGGCCCGCGAGTACGTACTCGATATCTTTTCAGGCTCCATAACGCTGGTCATCGATACCACTGGGCGCAGCAAGGAGATTTACAGCAGGATCGGGAAACGAGCGGATGTATTCTCCGGCGCTCCCGTCATGAGCTACATCCCCCCCAACTCGCAATTCGAAATTAGGGCGGACACTCCAGCGGAATTGGGGATCTTTTCCGCCCCCTCCAACTGTCATGCCCCGGCAGCGCTGCTAGAGGGGTCGACGGTGACGACTTCCCAGGTGGGCCGCGATAACTGGCAGCGAACCGTCTACTCAGCGTTGGGTGAAAACGTTCCTGCGGAACGTCTCCTGGCCGGAGAGACCCTGAACCCGCCGGGAAACTGGTCGAGTTTCCCGCCCCACAAGCATGACCACTCCAACCCGCCCCAAGAAGCCGTGATGGAAGAGGTGTACTATTTTCGCGTCAAGCCCGCGCAGGGATTCGGGTTTATTTGGACCTACACCTCTCCAGGCGACCCCGCGGGGTTCTCCAATGTTTTCGTGGTCGAGGATGGCGACACTGTCCTGCTGCCCAAGGGCTATCACCCCGTCGTGGGGGCGCCTGGCTACGAACTGCAATACACTTGGGTACTCGCAGGTGAAGAGCGGCGATATGGCGCCTGGGCTGAGGACCCGCAACATGCTTGGGTGAAGAATGGGTAATTTTAGATGGCGAATCTGCGCCCTGCTCTTCTTTGCCACCACGATCAATTACGTCGACCGCCAGGTCCTGGGGCTGCTCGCGCCTTTACTTCAGTCCCAGATTGGGTTCAACGAGGTCCAGTACGGCTACATCGTCACCGCATTCCAAGCGGCCTATGCCCTCGGACTGCTGGCGATGGGCCCTCTCATCGACCGCATCGGCACGAAGCTCGGCTACACACTCTCCATTTCGATCTGGAGCCTCTCCGCCATGGGGCATGCCCTCGTTCGGTCGGCATTTGGCTTCGGCGTGGCGCGCTTTGCGCTGGGATTGGGTGAATCCGGCAGCTTTCCGGCCGCCATTAAGACGGTGGCGGAGTGGTTTCCTAAGAAAGAACGGGCGCTCGCTACCGGCCTGCTGAATTGTGGCACCAATGTGGGGGCTACGCTTGCTCCTCTCACCGTGCCGTGGGTCGCGGTGCATTACGGCTGGCGCTACGCCTTCCTGCTAACAGGCACATTCAGCGCCATTTGGCTCGTCGTCTGGCTGATGGTTTACCACCCGCCGCAAGAGCACCCTAGCGTCTCAAAGACAGAACTTGCCTACATTTTGAGTGATCCGCCCGAGCCAACCACCAAGATTCCCTGGTCCCACCTACTGCCCCACCGGCAGACGTGGGCGTTCGTCATGGGCAAGTCGCTAACCGACCCCATCTGGTGGTTCTACCTGTTTTGGCTGGCGAAATTCCTGGTGAGCGAACACCATCTGAAACTAACGGGAGTCGCGCTGCCCATCGTCGTGATTTACAACTGCGCAACGGTGGGCAGCATTGTCGGAGGGTGGCTTCCGGCACGATTTCTGGACCGGGGATGGACGGTCAATCGCGCCCGCAAGGTCTCAATGCTGATCTGTTCACTGTGCGTAACCCCGGTTGTTGCCATCACGCGAGTGCACGGATTGTGGACCGCCGTCGCCATGATCAGTCTCGCCTGCGCCGCCCACCAGGGATTCTCCGCCAACATCTTCACGGTCGCCTCGGATATGTTTCCGCGCCGGGCGGTGGCTTCCGTTGTGGGAATGGGGGGTTGTGGCGGCGCCGTGGGGGGAATGTTCATCGCCACCTTCACCGGCTGGCTGCTCCAGCTCACTGGATCGTACCTGCCGGTCTTCATTATCGCGGGATCTGCATATCTGGTCGCCCTGGGCTTCGTTCAACTACTCGCGCCTAGACTCCAACCGGCCGCGATTGATTAATAGGTTACTGGCCGGTAGCGACCCTCATGCCGAAGAACATCAGACTGAGGCAGGGTCTGCGGACTTTTACCTCCGGCGAAGTTTTACGCCGCCCTGCTCTGCATTCTGGACCGGGAGTATTGGACGTGCCCGTGCACGAACCGTAGCAAATCCGCGGGAGGAACGGGCTTCTCCAGGTAGTCGACCGCACCCAGTTGCATCGCTTCGAGATAACACTGCATGTTGGTCAGGCGCGTTACTACTAACACCGGCCTCTGGCGATCCAACTGCGTCGCCCTGTCCAGCACCCGGCGACCCTCAAAGGCACGGCTGCCTTGGCTAACGACCACAAAATCAATGGGCTCCGTCTCCAGGCATTGGAGTCCATCTTCGTAAGTGCCAAAGGCGAAAACTTCCATTCCTTGGCCTTGTAGAATCAGGCGGAGGATCCGAAGGTCGCCCGCGTCCTCATCGACCAGTAGGACCTTTATCGATCCAGCGACAAACCCGGGTCTTCGGTATGCAAATAAGTCGGTTGACATCGGAGTTCTCCAGTATGGGTTGCGTTCGACGCCTGCTCCAAACCGAGTAAACCTCTGCAAAGTCTTGCAAAATATCTGGCTTCCCTCGCGAAGACTGACCGGGAAACCTATTCGGCTTCCGTTTATTCAAACATCCCGCTCTCACCGAGGACGGTGAGGCACGTCATGTCTTTTCCGTATAAACTATGAAACAGGAGTCCATCGATTACCCCGCAAGAGTAATCAATCAATACTTGTTTGTCAAGGAATTTTTAAATTGATAACCAACTACCGCGAGCGCCGGACGCATAGCTCTAACCGTCAGACTAATAAAGGCTTATCTGATCTAACGCAAATGAAGGGTTAAAACTTAAACACTAGGCAATACCCGCTCCTCGCTGTTGGTTGTTCAGAAAGCCATACGATTCTGCAATGACTCGCTGAGCGGAGATGACGTTTAACTCCGCGCTTACGATCTCAAATTAATGAGTCAATCCCCGTACTTAAATGATATCCGCGAACTCCGCCCTGGGCCTGTGACCGCTTTGAGTGGAAGCGATCAGCAAAGGCGAGCAGCCTTACTTGGGCTAGGCCGCGGTGCTGCCTACACGTCTGCGCGGACGTGAATGGGTGGTCACCAAATGCTCCACCTCGCCAGGCGGCAGCGGCTTCTCCACGTAATCGACCGCCCCTAATTGCATTGCCTCGAAGTAGCATCCCATGTCGAGGATTCGAGTCAGCACCACCACGGGAGTGTGCCGATTGCGCGCAAGGACTCGCTTCACCACTTCGCGCGATTCAAAATCCCTGCTCCCCTGATTCACCAGAACGAAATCCGGAATTTCCCTTTCCAGGTACGGAAACGCCTCCTGATGATGCGCAAAGGTCCTCACCTCAAAGCCGAGGCGCTGCAATATTTCCGTGTAGACCTTAATATCCTTTGGGTCTTGCTCAATCACAACGGCCCTACCCCGCATAACGAGAAGACATGGCGGACTCACTTGGCGATCGGTTGTTACCATATTGTGCTCCCTCCTTGAAGCAAATTGGACTTGGTCTCCGCCCTTCCGTGACACCCTGCGCGGCTTCACGTTAGGACGGATCAGGTTTGGCCGGGCAAGCCGGGCGATGCCCATGACAAAAAGCAGAGCACGAGGGAGGAGGGTTTATTCGCGTCGCTGTTGGGTCAGGCTCAGGAGGTCCCTCTCGACACCCGGCGCAGAAGCGTCGCCAGGGGACGCGAGGGAGATTGGAAGTCGAAGAATATTGTCGGTTTGGAATACGGCAAACAGATGGTCTAAGCCATCATCAACTATCGGGTAAGAAGAATCGAACGCGTGTCGTGGTGCAGCGCGCTGTGTGGAAGGCGTCCCGCGCTCTACGCGCTCTGCTTGGCCGGCCGCGATCCGGCTTGCCACACTCCACGTGGCGAGCAGGAGAAGCAGACAGAAAACTGCCTGAACACGTCCCTTCATAACCGCGCTACCCCGGCGTCAAGCGAAGATTACGAATGCCCTGTCCTGAATAACATTTAGATGCCCGGCATTCTGGGACCGTTGTCCGATAAGCGATGGACAGATAATCGCCGATCACGCGTCGGCCTTCGCCCACCCTGGACCCGCATTCCCTGTACCTTTTGCCGGGATGAGCGCGAGAGCCAAAGCAGCGGGGAGAACACTGTTCCGGCTTGGCGTAATTTTCTTCCCTTGACCTATCGGCAGTTTGCGATATGCTGCCGAAACCTTGCACCGAGAGAGAGGGTGATGGTCAATACAGGCAATTCTTCTCCAGCCGGGAGCGATTCCGACTCCGGCCTCTTGTCGATTTCGAATTCCCGGCGTTGGGTGGTTGTCGGACTGCTCTTCGTCGCCTCATTCATCAATTATCTTGACCGCGCCACGATTTCAGTGGCACTGCCGCTCATATCGGTCGACCTTCATCTCGGCCCTGAAATCAAAGGCCTGGTCCTTTCCGCTTTTTTCTGGTCCTACGCCCTTATGCAGATCCCGGTTGGCTGGTGCTCGGATCGATGGAATCTCCGCTGGCTCTACGCGGGACTCTTTGCCCTGTGGTCGCTTGCCTGCGGATTGACGGGCTTTGCCGGGAGCCTGATGGTATTGCTTGTCTTGCGAATCCTGCTCGGTATTGGAGAGTCGATCTACCTTCCCGGCGGAACCAAAATTGTGAGCATGCTTTTCCCTTCCGCCGAGCGCGCCTTCCCTTCCGGACTCTTCGATAGCGGCACGCGCCTCGGCTTGGCGGTGGGAGCTCCGCTGATCGCGACACTGATTATTTTCGGCGGCTGGCGCAAGATGTTCGTTTTGGTCGGGTTCGCGGCCATCATTTGGGTGGTCCCCTGGCTTCTCCTCGCACCCAAGTATCTGCAAGTCAAGCGTACTTCCGCGCCGCGCGGCTCCTCACCTCCAAAGCGGATCCACATCAATCGCAATCTGCTCGGCATTTGTCTGGGGTTTTTCTGCTTTGATTATTACTGGTACCTGCTCGTCACCTGGCTCCCCGACTATCTGGTCACCGTCCGCCACTTGACATTGGTGCGCGCGGGCTTTTACGCGGCATTGCCTTATCTGGTTTTCGGTGTGTGCCAGGCGTTGGGGGGATGGCTCACCGATAAGCTCATTCGCCGGGGCTGGCCGGAAACCCGCACCCGCAAATCCATGATCACCGTCGCGTTCCTATCCGGACTTTTGCTGATTCCCGCCGCGCGCGCGGAGAGCCCACATGCCGCTCTCGCCTTCCTGGTGGGAAGCTCCTTGGTCGGATTGGCCGTGGGCAACTTGTACGCGATCATTCAGTGTTGCGCGCCGCGCGAAGAACTCGGCATCTGGACAGGGTTTGAAAACTTCGCCGGAAACATCGGCGGGGTTTTGGCGCCCATTGCCACGGGATTCCTGATTGCCCGCACCCACACGTACCTTCCCGGTTTCGCACTTGCGGCGGGGGTTTTGGTGCTCGGAGTGTTCGCCTACTGGTTCGTCGTGGGGGATCTCAATCCTGCATCCCCTGCGAATCGCTCGGCATAGAATGGCCCATCAGATCCTGATGAACTCCTTCTTGCGATACATCCAATAAAGGATCAACCAGACCACGGCAAATGCCGCGCTGGCGTCGACCAAATCCGCCCAACGGCCGATCAGCGGCAGCAGGTTCCCCACAAAAATATTTCCCACGTGCCGGAAATCAAAAATTTCAGTCGCCACGTAAACCGCAATAGAATTCATCCCAATAACGATAAAGCCAAAAGCCCACTTTTTGTGGCCACGCACGTCTATGATCCAGTAGAAGAGCGCCAAAGCCACAAAGCTGATGCCGCCGGCGATCAGCACATACGAACTGGTCCACATCAGCTTGATCACAGGGAAGGAGAAGCTCCAGACGATTCCGCCCGCCAGGCTCACCACTCCCGCGATCAGCAGGCGAAAGAACTTATTCATCGATGTGGCGTCAGACATCAGCATCTGCCCCGCCAGCACGCCGAGCATCACCGAGGCGCCAAAGCCCATGTAGCTCAGGAACCACGTGTTGGGGCCGTAGTGCAGGTGGCCGAGGATTAATTGGTCCACGTAGGTCGGCAGATTACCCTCGGGAGTCAGCACTCCGGCGCCCACACCGGGCACGGGGATCAGCATCACCACAGCCCAGTAAACTAGCAGCAAGCAGGCAATGGTGGCCGCATGCCATTGCGCTTTCACTTTCAAAGTGATGATGGTCGCGATCAAATATCCCGCTGCCAGCCCGTGCAGCACGCTGTAGCAGGGGCGGAATTTCGACCAATCGAACAACAGGAGATTTCCCTGCGTAACCGTTCCCAGGCAAAACATAATGATGGCCCGCCACAAGGCGTGGAGCAGCAGCGTGCGGTCCGTCTGGCCCCTGGCCCTTCGTCTCGCCACCCCCAGCGGGATCGCAGCACCCATAATGAACATAAACAGCGGCCAGATGAGGTCGTAGAAATGCAGGCCCTGCCAGGGCACATGCTCGAATTGTTCGAGGAATTTGTCGAAAAGCGGGCGGTGGATGACCTTGCCCAGCCCGAGGAGAATGGCGGTGCCCCCCGTGATCCAGAACATGTCGAACCCGCGCAACGCGTCGAGCGATACGAGCCTCTCGACGCGCGGTGGCGAGGTCAAGACTGCAACCGTTGCACCAACCCGTCCTTCTATTTCGGCTTCCGCGGTCTTCATGAGTTCCTCTCGAAGGGCTGAGCCATCACACGTTCAACACCGGAATCTGGACTGCACAAATGGTATCGAAACCATGGGTGCGCAAGTGACCCTCGTAAGGGTAGCATCCGGTGACCAGCAAATCCGCGTTCGTCTGTTTCGCCGCCCGGCTCAGCTCCTTGGGCACGTCTCCACTGCTGATGATCACGTCGGCCTTGACGCCGGTGTCCTCTTGAAGCTTGGCCATTTGCCGCGTAGCGTCGCCGACAAGTGCTTGTTTCCACTTTTCATCAACATAGTCGCCACCGGGCCCCCAAAGCTCCACCCCGCCGGTAACATTGATCAGCGTAAGGCGGGCGCCAAAATCTGCGGCCAATTGGGAGGCCCAGGTTACGGCCAAATCGGACCGGGTCCCGAATTTGACCGCGCATAGGACACTGCGAATCGCAAAGCTCTGCCCTGGAGATCCCTCCACGTGTGCGCCTGTCCAAACCGGGCACTCGGTCCCATGGACCACCTCGGCATTCACAGAACCCAAAAGAAACCGGTAGAACGTGAAGCTATGGGACGGCATCATAATCAGGTCGGCCTTTTCTTCCTGCGCCGCCTGCACAATGGCAAAAGCCACGTCACCTTTCACCAATTTGCACCGAATGTTAAGTCCCGCAATGTCCGAGCCAATGGCAGGGTCGCCCTGATCCTGAGCCTGGCGAATGATGGCCGCGAGCAAATCCCATCCGGCCATCTCGCGGGCGTCCTCCGGCACACCGGCGGCATGGCTACGCTCGGTGGCCACGTGCAGCACCACGATCTCCGAAGTGAAATGGCGCGCCAGGATCGCGGCTTGGCGAATGACGCTCAGCGAAGAAACCGGAAAATCAACCGGCAAGAGGATTTTTTTGAGATTCAACATTGCGCCAAAGCCCTCGAGTTAACAGAGACCGATCTACCCCGATTCCCCGATTGCGCATTCCGGCATCCGGAATTATACACCCGGTGTTACATGTCGGGGGGAATGGGAGCGCGGGCATCCTGCCCGCTCTGTCAGAATCGGCTACTGCATCCTTGAAGAGTCGCGACTGCCAATTGTATTCGCGGGCGGTCAGGTATATCTTATCGGGCGCAGGCCAAACAGCCAGTTAACAAGTGAGAATTCTACTAGGGAGAGATGAATGACTTCGATCATTGCATTGAGTGCAGTCTTGGGATTGGCAGCTTATTGGGACACACCAACCTCCGATGTTCCGCAAGCCGAAATTTCGAACGGCCAACTTCGCGCCAAGCTTTACCTGCCCGACGTTCACCGTGGATACTATCGCGGGACTCGATTTGATTGGTCGGGGGTCATTGCCGCGTTCGAATATCAAGGGCATAACTACTACGGTCCGTGGTACCAACGAGTCGATCCACGCGTGCACGACTTCGAGTACGTGGGCGCGGATATCGTCGCCTCAACGTGTTCGGGAATCTCCGGCCCCGTGGAAGAGTTCACCACCAACCACAGTGCCCTGGGTTTCGACGAGGCTCCCGTGGGCGGCACCTTCATCAAGGTCGGCGTCGGCGTGCTGCGCAAGGATGCCGCGGAATACGATTACGTGAAGCAGTACGAGATGGTGAATCCAGGCCGATGGAAGGTCGAAGCGCGCGGCGATTCCGTCGATTTCACCCAGGAGTTGAGCGATCCCGCCACGGGCTATGGCTATATTTATCACAAGACCGTGAGGCTGATCCCCGGGAAGCCGGAAATGGTGCTGGAACACAGCCTGAGAAACACCGGCCGCCGGACCATTCAGAGCAGTGTTTACAACCACAATTTTCTGGTGCTTGACCACCAGGCCCCAGGCCCGGACTACTCCCTCACGGTTCCTTTCCAAATCCATTCCCCGCACCCGCCCGACAAAAATCTGGCCGAGATTCGTGGAAACCAGTTTGTCTATCTCAAAACACTGGCGAATCAAGATGTGGCGTTTTGCCCGCTACTAGGGTTCAGCGACAGCCCCCAAGACAACGAGATTCGCATCGATAATCACCGCGTCGGCGCGGGAATGCTCATCCGTGGAAACCGGCCGCTATCCGATTTGCACCTGTGGTCGATTCGCAGCGTTCTCTCCGTCGAACCTTTTATCTCCATGACCATCGAGCCCGGCAGCGAATTCACCTGGGAAATGTCTTACCAATATTACGTGCTTGCGCCGAATGCAAAATGAGCGGGCGCGGCACTCGCTGTTTTCCTGACCTTCTCGAAGCCCAGGAGGAGGGCGGTTTCATTGAATCTTAGGCGTTAGGAGTTATGGAATGACACATCATAATAGATTTATGCAATTGATTATAATCGTCGTTTTCCTGCTCGCATCGGTGACGCAGGTTCGGGCGCAGGCGCCGGTAAGCATTCGGGAGGAACCATTGGCACTCCCGACGTACGAAATTGGGCCCCCCGACCTTGAACCGATGTTTTATGCGGGGCGCGATTACCAGGGCGCCC
The DNA here is from genome assembly GCA_963808085.1 of uncultured Acidobacteriota bacterium. GTDB lineage: Bacteria > Acidobacteriota > Terriglobia > UBA7540 > UBA7540 > Bog-366. The sequence continues at coordinate 97,270 of CAWEFC010000010.1, read as the reverse complement.
AAGGTGCGATTTATCCTTATCCGCTTTACGACAACCTTCTGGATGTCCGCGACAATAAAACTTACCAAGCCGATTATTTGGAGAACAAGTACATCAAGATCTGCGTACTTCCCGAGCTTGGCGGCCGCATTCTGTCGGCGACGGACAAGACCGACGGCTATGACTACGTTTACCGGCAAACGGAAATCAGGCCCGCGCTCATTGGCATGATCGGAGCCTGGATTTCCGGCGGGGTCGAGTGGAACATCCCGCACCATCATCGTGCCACCAGTTATCTTCCCGTGGACCACCGGCTGGTGACGAATCCCGACGGCAGCAGCACCATCTGGATTGGCGAAGTGGAGCTTCGCCATCGTATGGAATGGGCCGTCGCGATCACGGTCTACCCCGACAAGTCTTACATGAAGGTCACGACAACGCTGGTGAACCGCACGCCCTTTGTCCACTCGTTTCTCGATTTCACCAACACGGCTGTGCATGCCAACGAAAACTACCAGGTGATTTTTCCGCCCGACACCCAGTTCGCGGTTTATCATGCCAAAGTTCAGTTCGCCCATTGGCCGCTTTCGCACGATGTTTTTCAAGGCGTCGACTACACGCGGGGAGTGGACCTCGATTGGTGGAAAAACCATCCCGCCCCCATGTCATTTTTCGCTTGGAATTTCGACGGTGATTTCTTTGGCGGATACGACCACGGCAAGGATGCCGGAATCATCGCCGTTCAGGACCACAATGTTTCGCCCGGCGCGAAATTCTTCGAGTGGGGAAACGGCCCGGAAGGCAAGTTGTGGGACAAGGTGCTCGATAGCCAGAGCGACTATCTCGAGCTGATGTCGGGAAACTTCTCCGACAACCAACCCGATTATAGTTGGATTCAACCTACGGAAACCAAGGTGGCCACTGCCTACTGGTTCCCCATTCGCGGCATCGGCGGCGCCAAGAACGCGAATCTGAATGGCGCGGTCAACCTCGAGGTGGGACCATCGGGAAAGATCAACTTCGGCTTCTACGCCACCCAGGAGTTTCGCGGCGCCAAGGTCATTCTCACCGCCGCAAGCCAGAAGCTCTTCGAACAGAGTATCGATATTGGTCCCGACAAGCCGTTTGTTCAGGAGATTCCTTTGCCCGCCGGGATCAAAGAAACCGATCTCAAAGTGGCCGTCCTGGACGCGACGAATAAGGAGCTGATCAGCTACCAGCCGGTGAAGCGAGAAGCCGCGCCCACGCCGCCGGTTGTGAAACCTCCATTGCCACCCAAAGAGATTAACTCGGTCGATGAGCTTTATCGCGTCGGACTCCGCCTCGAACAATTCCACAATCCCGCTTTGGAGCCGTACCCTTACTACGAAGAGGCCCTGCGGCGGGACCCCGGCGACTACGATGTGAACACCGCGCTAGGCAGGCTCTACTGCGAGCGCGGCCTCTATTCGGAGGCGCGGGAGAAGCTGACGGCGGCCCTCGACCGCGCCACGCGGAATTACACTCGCCCCAAAGACGGCGAGGCTTATTACTACCTGGGTGTCGCCCTGAGAGGCGAAGACAAAAGCGAGGAGGCCGAGGCCGCTTTCCACCGAGCCACCTGGAGCGTAGCGTGGACCGCAGCAAGCTACTATCAACTCGCCGAATTGGATGGAGCAAAGGGCGCCTGGTGGCAAGCACTTTCCGACCTCGACCATTCGCTGGCGTATGGCACGCTCAATTGCCGCGCCTGGGATCTTAAGGCGGCAACGCTCAGACGGCTGGGGCGCTCGGGCGACGCCAGGGAAGCGGCCAACAAGGCTCTGGCCGTGGACCCGCTGGACCTCTGGGCCCTCAATGAAGTGGCGCTATTAGACGGGCGCGAGAACGCGGAGGTCAGCTTGGGTAACACCGAACAGTCCCGGTTGGAACTGGCGGTGGACTATTATGACGCCGGCCTCGTGAGTGAGTCGGAGCAGGTCCTGAAGCAATTGGTCGCGGCGAGCACTGACCAAAACAAAGTAAATCCGCTTGTTTATTATTACCGCGGATATATTGCGCTCAAAAGCCGGCAACCTGAGGAAGCCTCCAAATATTTCCGCGCGGCGGCGCAACTGCCACCCGATTATGTGTTTCCCTTCCGGCTGGAGACCATAAAAGTGCTGGTAGCGGCCATGCAGGCGAATCCTGCTGACGCGCGAGCCCCGTACTACGTCGGGAACCTTCTGTACGACCGCCAGCCTGCCGCCGCCATCAGGGAGTGGGAAAAGTCGGCTGCCATCAATAGCAGCTTCGCCATGGTGTGGCGGAATCTGGCCCAGGCGTACGCGCAAACTTCAAACGATTCCGCCAAGGCTATTGCCGCCATGCAAAAGGCCGTGGCGCTCGACGCGAGTAATGCACGTTTCCTGTATGAACTTGACACATTATACGAAGCGGGTAACATCCCCCCGCAGAAAAGGCTTGCAGCATTTGAATCCAACTCATCCATCGCCACAACGCGCTCGGATGCCATGATGCAGGAGGCGAAGGTCTACTTGCTGGCGGGCCGATACGATCAGGCCCTTCAACTGCTGAAGACCCACCGCTTTCATAACTGGGAGGGGGAAGGCGACATCCATGACGTTTATGCGGATGCATGTGTCTTGCAGGGGCGAGGGAGAATTCAGAGCAGGAAAGTACCAGGAAGCCTTGAAGGATTATGAAGCCGCGCTCGAATACCCCGCGAACCTGGAAGTCGGCCGCCCCTATCACGAAATCCGCTTGCCGCAGGTTGATTACTTGCTGGCGCTGACTTACGAGAAACTCGGGGATGCCACGAAATCCCGCGAGCTGTTCGAGCAAGCCCTGGCCGCGCCGGAGCGCGAAGAAGCCCCCCAACAAGCCGAGATGCGGTATTACCGAGGCCTCGCCGCACTGAAACTCGGGCGGAACGCGCAGGCGAATCAGATCTTCGACGCCCTGATCGACACAGGAAACAAGGCACTGGCGGCAGGATCGGATATCAACTACTTCGCCAAATTCGGGCAGAGGAAGTCGAGCAGCTTCCAGCGGGCCGACGCGCATTACTTGATCGGCTTGGGAAATCTGGGAAAGGGAGAAACCGCCAAGGCCCGGATCGAGTTTCAGGCCGCGTTGGGATTGAACGTAAACCACCTCGGCGCTACCAATCAATTGTCAGCTTCTGCTGCGTCAAAAAGTCTGGCGTCGCGGTAAAGATCGAGGAACCTCTGACCCATCCGGGACATCTACTAGGTGTGACGATCGGACGTAGCGGCGAGTTTACCTCGCCATGAGGCCGCGAGACGCCGCCGGTCCGGTATTCGGGCCTATGCGAGTGGTTGTAGCGAGCGGGCGTAGTTCGGGCATCTTGCCCGCTGGGGCGTGGGCATCCTGCCCGCGCGCTGGCAGGAGCGGGACTCTCCCGCGACAGCGGGCGAGACGCCCGCGCTTCAGAAAAAGCCCGTCACTCCATCCTATAATCCTCAATTGGAGATTCTCTTGGACTTAGGACTTAAAGGTAAAACCGCGGTGGTATCGGGTTCGACGGCGGGCATTGGTTTGGGAATTGCCTCGGCTCTCGCCGCCGAGGGCGCGTCGGTGGTCATTAACGGGCGCACGGAAGCGCGCGTAGCCGCCGCGCTCAAAACCATTCGCGCGAAGGTGTCAAGCGCGCAAGTGAAGGGTGTAGCCGCTGACTTGGGAACGCAGGACGGTGCGGCGACATTCCTCAACGACGTGCCCCAGGCCGATATCCTCGTGAATAATTTGGGAATCTTCGAAGTGAAACCTTTCGCGGAAATATCCGACGCCGATTGGCTGCGATTTTTCGAGGTCAACGTGCTGAGCGGAGTGCGCCTTGCGCGCCATTACCTGACCGGCATGCGGGAGAAAAACTGGGGACGGGTAATCTTCATCTCGAGCGAGTCGGCCGTAAACATTCCCGTCGAGATGATTCATTACGGTATGACCAAGACGGCGCAAGTGGCCGTGGCGCGCGGCTTGGCGGAGTCGGTCGCCGGCACCGGCATCACGGTGAACTCGATTTTGGTGGGACCGACCAACTCTGAGGGGGTGGGAAACTTCTTGCAAGAGATGGCCAAGCAGCAGGGGGTGACCCCGGCGCAGGTGGAAAAGGAATTCTTCGAAAAGGCGCGCCCCAGTTCCCTGCTGAAGCGCTTCGAAACACCGGAAGAAGTCGGCGCGGTCGTGGCCTTCATCGCCAGCGTTCAAGGTGCCGTCATCAATGGGGCCGCTGTGCGAGCCGAGGGCGGCGTAGTGCGGGCGGCACTGTAAACGGTGGCGTCAGGTAAACATTGGTCTGAAAAAGGTGACTGAATTCGGCTTCGAGGTTACGGCAAAAAGGAGTTAGGGCGGGGACGACAGTATCGAGGAAGGAGAGGGCGATGGTGGAGCCTTCCGCGAAGAGCTGATAGACCTTGGCGACGTCGAGGCCGTCACTATTCAGGGTGTAGTCGCTGGACGTAATCTCTCGACTCGCGTTTTTAAGGGTGATGTCCGGGTAATGCCGATCGAGTGTGGTGATCACGCGGTCGACTTCATCCAATGACAACAACGAGCGGAAGTAGTCCGGCTGATTGCGGTTGGCCACCAGGGTCCGCGTCTCCCAGTAGTTCTCAAAAAGCTCTTGTTTGCTGATGGGGTCGATCAGCCATTGTAGCGAGGCATGGGTTCCAGTGGGGAAAACCCGGGGTTCCTCCGCTTGCAGGACCGTAGTAGAAAGGGGAGTGGGCATGATGTGACCCTTCTGTGATTTGTTTAGGCGCGCGCCACAAACGGCGGCGATCCGTAGCGCGGGCATCTTGCCCGCTGTCGCGGGAGCGTCCCCGCTCCCGCCACCGCGGGGGCAAAATGCCCACGCCCCATCGGCGGGACACCCGCGCTACGAGAACTATTCGTCACTATATTGTGCAATCCTCAAGAGAGAAACTTCGCGTCGCCCGCCCCTTGGGCGTTGGGCGGATCGAAAAGTTCTCGGCCTTATCGGAATCGCTGGCTTAGCGTGTGGGGCGGGTCGCCAGGCCTCTTATCAGGATCAACCGGCTTCTTGTCCCGATCGTCCTGCTTCCGATCACGGTCGTCTCACTTTCTATCTCCCTTGTCCCTGTCGTCCTTCCTCCTGTCCGGCTTGTCCGAATCGGCTGGCCTCTTGTCAGGATCGGCAGGCCTCTTATCCGGATCCTGCGCCATAGCTCTCGCGCCGGTCACGACGGCGGCGGCGCCGGCCAGGATTACTCCGGTGGCACTCAAGAATGAGCGCCGAGGGAGCTTTCTTACCGTGACGATTTGGTCGTCCGTGAGGGTCCCAGAGGCGTGCGGATTTGGAGCTTTCAAGTTTTGTTCAGTCATCGTTTCACTCCTCTCACTCCTCGGTCGATCTCGGAACGGAGCGCCCGGCCGCCCATGAAGGCGGGCAACACACAGTCTCGTAATCCCCACAAGCACATTACAGCTACCAGACGCGCAACCCCGTACGGCGAAATACTTAGAGTGATTAGGCTGAAGAAGTAGCGCCCGGTGCGCAGCCCGCCGGCATAGCGCAGGGCACGCACTTCGGCCCTGCGGCTCTTCGTTCGCCGCGGGCCTTGGCCGGGCGGCAAGCCGGAAATTCCGAACTGATGTGGGTGGCCCCAGCAAGGCACTGGCACCGGGAAAAGCTGCAAGGCTGGAGAGCGAGCCTTGCGCTACGTCTTCCGGTGTGAGCAACCGCAGCGCAGTACCCACACTTCGGCCCTGCGGCTTTTCGAGCAGCATCTGCCGGCACCGCGCCGCCCGCGAGAAGGCAACGGGAACTCGCAGCGCCGGGCTTCAGCCCGGCACGCGCTGACGTAACGGCGAGTTTGCCTCGCCATGGCGGCGTAAGGCCCCCGCTTCTGCAAGCCGCCCTAAAGGACGGCGCTACGACAGCGACTTCCGTGGCGAAGACGCTTCCCGAACGCAGGTCAAACATAAGGTCGAATCTCCCTGACGGAACTCGCAAAACATTGAGGCATTTTTGGCCTGCATTGCGCTGTCTAGGTGAGGGGAATGTTTCAAGGGACTGTTCTTCAGTTGTCTTGAAACGGGGAACCCTGTTCGGTATGAGTTCTAACAAACGCATTCTTACAAGGAGACATGCCATGACGAAGACGCGATTGGTGGTTGCAGTACTGATGTCGCTTTCTCTTGCCCTACCGGTGTTCGGCAAGACTTACAAGAGCACCTATTCCGTTCCTTGCGGCGAGGTCTGGGGTGGGGTCAAAGACACGCTAAGCAATCCGGATAACTATACCGTGGTGGACAGTAACGATGCCAACATGACGGCTACGTACAAGGTGAAGCACGCCGTTCATGTCACCATCACCGAGACGGTCCTCCAGCGAAAGAACAAGGTCACCTTGGTACCGCAAGGGCCAACGTGTGAGATGCAAGTCGTGTCCAACTACAGTGGAGTTGAGCACAACGATCGGGATGACTTCAAGAAGCGCGTGGACGAATCGATGGCCAAATTGAAGGAGGCGAAGCCTGCCGAGCCCGCTAAACCCGTGGACGCGCCCAAGTGATCTTGGCCAGACTCTGCGTGTGACGGTAGAGAGGCCGGCTCAATCCTCGTCTAGGGTTAAGGCTTTTTGCCATAGAGCGGGGGCCGTCTTCCCTTTCAGCTTCATAATTCGTCATTCATAATTCATAATTGATTCGAATGACTGACGAACCGAAATCCCCGACCAAGGAAGATCCGTACATCGAGTTCCTCCACGTCGACAAGGCATTTGGGGACCTGCGCGTGCTCGAAGATGTGAGCTTCGATGTTCGCCGCGGCGAGATGGTGGCGATACTCGGCCGAAGCGGGGTGGGCAAGAGCGTAACGCTCAAACACGTTCTGGGCTTCTTGAAGCCGGACGCGGGGCAGGTGTTCGTGGCGGGACGCGAGGTTTCCGCACTGAGCGAAGAGGCGTTGATGGACGTCCGCCGGCGCGTGACCATGGTCTTTCAGTCCGGCGCACTTTTCGATTCCCTCACCGTCGGCGAAAACGTTGCTTACCCATTGCGCGAGCGGGCCGAGCGCGGGTTGGCGTTGGACGAGGATGGAATCCAGCAGCGCGTTGACGAACTGCTGGGGGACGTTGAACTGGAAGGAATGCGCGAGCTGATGCCTTCTGACCTGAGCACCGGCATGAAACGCGCCGTGGCGATTGCGCGCGCTCTGGCAGCGGACCCCGAGTGCATCCTCTATGATGAGCCCACCACGATGGTGGATCCGCTGATGGCCCAAACCCTTGGCGACCTGATCCTCAAGGTTAAGAAGAAGACAGGCCTGACCTCAGTTGTGGTGACGCACGATATGAAACTGGCCCGCAAGCTGGCAGACCGCGTCGTGTTTCTCGTGGACGGACGGGTCGGTTTTTTCGGCACGATCCCGGAAATGGACCAATCCTCCGTACCCATGGTTCAGGAGTTCATTCAACTTGATGAGGTCTCGTTCCTATCCGCTGGGGCGCGCGGCAAGTGAGTTGATAGTTGATATGAGTTGATAGTAGATAGTTCATAGAACAACGTCCCGGGTCGATCGACCACCATGGATGAGGCGTGCGCCGGGTTTGCTATTGACTCTCAACTATGAACTATCAACTTTCCACGTGTCGCGAAAGGGATTCCACGCATGCTCCTTCTGAACCGCGGTGAAGTCGAAAGTCTGCTTGATCTCGGCCGACTGATCGAGGCGCTGGGGCCCGCGATGGCTGAGCTGAGCGCGGGGCGCGTTTCCATGCCCGAACGCATCGTGACGCACGTACCGGAGCGCGGGGGCTTGCTTGCGGCCATGCCGGTGTACCGCGGCGTCACCCGCACGCTTTCGACGAAGCTGGTCAGCGTGTTTCCCGAGAACGAGGCGCAGGGCATACCCAGCCACCAAGCGGTGGTTCTGGTTTTCGACGCGGAGACGGGAACGGCCCGCGCCCTGATGGATGGGACGTTCATCACGGCGGCGAGAACGGCAGCGGGATCAGCTCTTTCCGCTCGGCTTCTGGCCCGCGAAGACTCGCACATCTTGGTGATTATTGGAACCGGTGTACAAGCCCGCGCCCACGCCTTGGCGATTCCGCTAGTGCGGGCCATCCGGGAGATTCATATCGTGGGCCGCAATTCGCAGAAGGCCGCGCGTCTGGCGGCGGAAATCACAAGGGCGCAGGGCATCCACACCAGCGCGGTCGAGGCCTCGGCGAAGACTTTTGCGGATGCCGACATCATTTGTGCGGCGACGCACTCGGCCGAACCGGTGGTGAAGGGTGGGTGGCTCCAACCCGGCACGCACGTGACCTCGGTGGGCTTGAATTCTCGCGGACGTGAAGTTGATCCCGCGGCGGTGTTGGCAGCCCTGGTGGTCGTAGAGTCGCGCCAGGCCGCGCTCGCGCCCAACGCTGGCGGCGCGAACGACCTGAAATGGCCCATCCGCGACGGGTTGATGGCAGCAGACCACATCTACGCTGAGGTCGGCGAACTGATCGCCGGAGCCAAGCCCGGACGCACCTCTGCTGATCAGATTACGCTCTACAAATCCGTAGGCGTCGCGGTGCAAGATGCTGTCGCCGCGCACCTGGTGCTGGAAGCGGCGCGAGAGGCGGGTGTGGGGCGGGAGGTGGAATTGAGTTGATAGTCGATAGCTGACAGTCGATAGTTCAAGAACCGCAGGTCTAGGCGCATAGACCAATTCGAAGGTCGCTATCAACTATTGACCATCAACTGTGGACTAGTCCTTCCCATGCCTACCAAACCCACAATGACCCTCGACCGGGTCCTTTCGCGTTTTGGTCTTGCCTCGCGGACCGTGGCGCGCGAGGCGATATTGGCGGGCCGTATGAAGGTCAACGGCCGCGTCGAGCGTAACCCCGACGTCTGGATCAGTCCCGACCACGAAACGTTTCACCTCGACGGCCAGCGCCTTAAGCCCGCGCGCAAACGCTATTTGCTCTTCTACAAGCCTAAGGGAGTGATCACCAGCCACGGCGATCCCGACGGCCGCGAGACGATTTATAAATACCTGGGGGAAGAGATCAAGTGGGTTTCGCCCGTGGGCCGGCTGGACAAAGATACTTCCGGGTTGCTGTTGCTGACCAATGACACTGCGTTCGCCGACCTCATCAACAGTCCGGAGTCTAAAGTCGCCAAGACCTATCTTGTGAAGACCAACGCTTTGCTCAGTGATGAGATCGTTGCGCGCCTCAATGCCGGGGTGGAAATGAAGCGCGGCGATTTTGCCCAACCGCTCAGCGTGCAGCGGCGCGAAGATCGCGGCAAGTACACGTGGCTGGATGTGGTTTTAGCCGAAGGCAAGAACCGCGAGGTCAGGCGCATGGTCGAGGCGGTCGGGTTCAAAGTCTTGAAACTCGTTCGCACGCACATTGGGCCGCTGACGCTCAAGGGGTTGCAAGTAGGGAAGTGGCGTGAACTTAGCGCCAAAGAAGTGGACGGTTTGCGGAGGCCAGGCGGCCGCACGTAACCCGGCGCTACCACGCGTTTACCGCGCCATTAGCCGGATAGAGTCGCCATACTACCAACCACGAAGCGAAGTCGGGCATCTGATTAACCAGAATTATCGGGGCTATTTAGAGACTCATTGGCTTTTACCGTCGTGCGCTATGGGCGTGCATTGCACTCATCTGTTTCTTTTTATCTTGGCGCAGGGCGTCTTGAGCCCCATCAGCGCCTCGCTCCCCCCTTCTGCGCCTTTGGATTTAGGCTTTCGCCAGATGTATAACCTCGAATTCGGCGATGCCCACAAGACCTTCGAGGCGTACGTCAAGACGCATCCTGACGATCCCTTTGGCCCCACGTCCGATGGCGCGGCTTACCTGTTTGCCGAGTTTAATCGCCTGGGTGTTTTGCAGAGCCAGTTGTTCGTGGATGACGACAAATTCAAGGGACGAGAAAAACCGTCGCCCGACCCTGCGGCGCGGGAGAAATTCTACGGCGCCATCGCTCAGAGTCAAAAACTGGCGGACACAGTCCTCGCGCATTCTCCGAGCGACCGCAATGCATTGTTCGCTACGGTCCTGAACTTGGGCCTGGAATCCGATTATCTGGCGCTGGTGGAAAAGCGTGACTTGGCCTCGCTTGCCGCCACGAAACGCGCCGGACTCGCGGCTGAAAAGCTGCTGGCGGTCGATCCTGCCTGCTACGACGCGTATCTGGCCATCGGAGTTGAGAACTACATCCTCGGATTGAGTCCCGCGCCGGTGCGATGGTTCCTGCGGCTTTACGGAGCGGAAACGGACAAGGAGGCGGGCATTCAGAAATTGCAATTGACCGCTACAAAAGGGCACTACCTGCTGCCCTTTGCGCGGCTGCTGTTGGCCGTCGCCGCGCTGCGGGACAAGAAACGTGACCAGGCGAAAGCACTGCTTGAGAACCTAGCCAAGGAATTTCCCAACAACGGGCTTTACAGGAGAGAACTCTCGCGACTCCAGTAGATGCTGCTTCCTTTATTCCCCGTCGCGGGTAAAATGGTCACATGAAGATTGCGAGCGTTGGCAGCGCCTTCCCCAAGCATTATTACCCCCAGGAGTTTCTCGGAGCGGGGTTAAAGAAGTTCTGGAGCGGTCGCCTCAAAAACCCCGATGTGGTGGATCGGATGCATGCGCACGCCGAAATTGACGGCCGATTTCTAGCACTGCCAGCGGACGCTTACTACGAAATGACGACTTGGGGGCAGGCCAACAATGCCTGGATCGAGTGTGCGCAGGATCTTGGTCAACAGGCGCTCTGCCATGCTCTGATGGGCGCGGGGCTTACCCCTCAGGACATCGACGCCTTGTTCGTGGTTTCGGTCACCGGGATTGCCAGCCCTTCGCTCGACGCCCGCCTGGTAAATCGTATGGGTCTATCTCCGCGTATCAAGCGCATTCCCATTTTTGGGCTGGGGTGTGTGGCGGGCGCAGCCGGAATCGCGCGCGCGGCCGATTACGTCCGCGCCTTTCCCCATCATGTTGCCGCTCTGCTTTCCGTGGAACTCTGTTCGCTGACCCTTCAGAAGGAAGATGTCTCCATGGCCAACCTGATTTCCTCAGCGCTGTTCGGCGATGGCGCGGCGGCGACGATCGTGGTGGGGGCGGAGCGAGATTACTCTGGAGCGGAAATCCTGGACACGCGATCGGTTTTCTATCCGCAGACGGAACACATTATGGGCTGGGATATCTCGGAAAAAGGCTTCCAGATTGTGCTCTCACCCACACTACCGCAACTGATTGTCGATCACCTCGGTCACGACGTGGACGCGTTCCTTTCCGACCACGGCCTGGACCGCAAGGATATCGGCCGATGGATCCTGCACACAGGCGGGCCGAAAATCCTCGAGGCAACCGGCACGGCGCTCGGCCTGTCGAAGGAGCAGTTGGATGCCTCCTGGGATTGCCTGCGCAAAGTCGGCAATCTCTCCTCGGCTTCCGTGTTGCTGGTGCTGGAGGAGGTTTTCAAACGGCGCCGCCCGGAGCCCGGCACATATTCCGTGCTGGCCGCCATGGGACCGGGCTTTTGTTCAGAATTACTTCTTCTCCGGTGGAATTGATGGGTTCCGAGATGCTGAAGACCGATGTCTTTATCGTGGGTGGCGGCCCGGCGGGGCTGGCCACGGCGATCGCCATCCGGCAACGGGGCTTGCGTGTGATGGTGGCGGATCACGCACATCCTCCCATTGACAAACCCTGCGGCGAAGGGCTCATGCCCCAGACGGTGGCTGAGCTGAAAACGCTTGGCGTCACGTTCGGGCACGCGCAGGGCATTCCCTTTCGCGGGATTCGGTTCATCGGCGAAGGGCGAGTGGCGGAGGGCGTATTTTCCGAGGGTTGTGGATTGGGAGTTCGCCGCACTACGTTGCACCACGCCCTCGTCGAAAGAGCGGCGGAAGCAGGCGTGGAATGTCTATGGGGATCGTCCGTCAGGCGCATTGATGGCGGAGAGGTTTGGCTGGATTCGGGCAGGATCCCGTGCCGGTGGATCATCGGTGCCGACGGGCAGAACTCGCGCGTGCGCACGTGGTCGGGTTTGGACCGAGGGCGCCCGCGGGAAGCGCGCATCGGGTTCCGCCAGCATTTCCGCGTCGCGCCGTGGTCCGACTTCGTGGAAGTCCATTGGGGCCGCCGTTGCCAGATCGCGGTCACTCCGGTAAGCCCGGACGAGCTATGCCTGGTGCTGATGTCGCGATCGCGCCGGCTTCGGATGAAAGAGGCTCTCAACGAATTCCCGGAGCTCACTCGAAAACTAGACGGGTGTCCAGCCGTCACCAAAGAGATGGGCACAACTTCGACCCTGCGAATGATCCGCGGGGTTTCCCGCGGGCCTTTCGCTTTGGTCGGTGACTCCTCCGGTTCTGTGGACACGCTCACCGGCGAGGGGCTGGGCTTGGCTTTCCGGCAGGCAAATGCATTGGCCGAGGCGTTGGCACAAAGCGATCTGGACCGTTACGAGGTGGCGCACCGGCGCATCAATCGCCCGTCGGAGCTGATGTCCCAGGTGTTGCTCACCATCGAGGACCGTGCTTGGCTCCGGCGCCGTGCATTCGACGCATTCGCCAGCGAGCCGCATTTGTTTGACCGGCTACTGGCCACTCATGTCGGAACCCTATCTCCGAGAACTTTCGGCTTCAGCAATATTTTCAGGTTGGGCTGGAGGCTGCTCGCCAACCCCGGTTAAGAATCCCAATCATCAGATGCCGCGGGTGCTTGTTTCCGATTCTTATGCAAAAGTCCTTTCGCATTATTTTAGGAGCCGCCCTCGTGGGCCTGGTGCTTTACACGGCCGACTTGGCAACGCGCGATTGCCGGCTCGCTCCCTACGTTTACGACGATTGCATGTGGGTTTGGCTCCGCACTCACCTGGGTTTACCGGCGAGCCGCTTGTTGCGCATGGTGGTTCTGGAAGCCGTCGGGATTGTTCTCGCCCTGGTGCTCTACCTTACTTTCCGCTATGTGTTTCCTCTTCGCAGCATGACGCGGCCCGCGCCCGACGCCTCAACGCCGCTTGACCCTGCGCCGCCCAGGAATTGAAAGTCATCGGGTGCCTAGCTTGTGCGGGTTTGCTGATCCCCCCAGCGACCCGCGAAAATTCGGGAGTACAATAGACCTCGGAACATTCATGAGTCAGGGTGCCCCAGCCGAAGAATCAAACGCCGGTATGACCAACGGCCCGCTTGCCATCGCCACCGCTTGTGAAGTCGCGTTGATTTTTGCCGGAATTCTCGCTTACATTTGGCGTTGGCAGCACACCATCCCGCTCGCTTGGATCGCGCTCTGGGCCTTGATTCTCGTGAGTCATGTCCTGCATCGGGACACGCTGCGGGGGCTTGGTTTGGGCACGACCGATCTCCGAGCCAACGCCCAGTGGGTGCTGCCGCTGGCCATCATCTTGTATGTCCCAATGCTGATCTATGGATTTTACCATCACCGCTTGGCTCTTCTTCACCCCTCCTGGTACTCCCTCGTCGCACTTTTCGGATACGGCAGTTGGTGTGTGTTTCAGCAATACCTGACCCAGTCTTATTTCAATAATCGGCTGATGCTGATTATTCGCAACCGCCATCTGAGTTCTGCCGTCGTCGGAATCATGTTCAGCGCCACCCACATTCCCAACCTCATCTTGATGGTCGCCACTTTCATCGCGGGGCTCGTCTTTGCCGAGGTGTTCGCCCGCTATCGCAACATTTGGCCCCTGGCACTGGCACAGGCGGTAGGAGGACTCCTCCTCGCCGCAGTCGCGCCCGATGCGATGATTCATCACATGCGCGTCGGGCCGGGGTACTTTTTTTACGGGATTCGGTAGGATCAGTTGACGGCGGGGCTTGCGCTATGTCGTGGTTGGAGCATCACGTGCTGTGTTCGTTCCGCTTTAGTGGTTTCAAGTCTGCGCGGGGCGCGGGGCCAAGCTCTTCCTTCTTCTTCAAGTCCTTGAACATACGTTCAAGATCGTAATCAAACTGCGCGGCATAGGACTCCCTAACCCTGCGGACCTCTTCAACGATTTCGTCTTCCCATTTCATGTCTTATCTTCCCCCATAAGTTCCTCTGGCGTGTAAAAGCTGGGCGCATCGTATCCTTTCTGCTCGATGACACGTCGCACGGCCTACTACCTGCGTTCTTCCTTCTTTCGCAAACGCGGCAAATACGGCAGGTCGGCGATTTGGCCTTCAAACTTCTCCGCCCAACGGCCGGGAATGGCGTTGCCGCACTGGGGGCAAGCGCCTTTCGACGTCAGCCGATAATCCAAAATGTGATAGCCAAACCGTTCAATGAGCGATTCGCTGCACTGGGGACACCGGGTGGTTTCAAGGTCGCCCACTTGGCCAGGCATGTTCCCCGCGTAGATGAATCGCAGGCCGGCCTTGCGCCCGATCGCCGCCGCCCGCGCAAGGTCGCGTGGTTGAGTGTTGGCGGGGTCGGTCATCTTGTAATCCTTGTGGAAAGCCGTGACGTGCCAGGGAATGTCGGCGGAAACGCTTGCCACAAATTCGGTGAGCCGCTGAAGCTCATCGTCGGAGTCATTAAAGCCGGGAATGAGCAGGGTGACGATCTCGACCCACAAGCCCATTCGATACAGGCTGCGAATCGTCGCGAGAATCGGTTCGATGCGGCCACCGAGTTGGCGGTAGTGGCGGTCGTCGAAGCTCTTCAGGTCGACTTTGTAGAGGTCCACCCACGGGCGCAAGTATTCCAGCACTTGCGGCGTCCCGTTTCCGTTCGAGACAAAACCCGTCACGAGTCCGGCCGCCTTGGCTTCTTTGAACACCGCGACGGCCCACTCACTGGTGATCAGCGGTTCGTTGTAGGTACTGACCAAAACTTTCGCGCCTTGGTGCAAGGCATCGCGAACGAGATCGCGCGGCGTCGCGTACATCGGTCGGGAGACGGCGCGCGGGTCGCGCAAGGCCTGCGAGGTGACCCAGTTCTGGCAATAGGAGCAATGCAGATCGCAGCCCAGCATGCCGAAGCTGTAAGCCAGTGCGCCGGGGTAGGCGTGGTGAAAGGGCTTTTTTTCAATTGGGTCGCACTGCACTCCCGCGGCGTAGCCCCAGGGAACTTGGAGCTTGCCTCCTTCGTTGAAGCGAACCTTGCAGACACCCAGTTGCCCCTTCGGAATGCGGCAGCAATGGCCACAGGCAAAACAGCGCACGAATCCGCGGTCGAGCTTTTCGTAAAGCTCTCCTTCGCGAACATTGGCGTTAAGAACATCCTGCAGCGTGGCCATGAATCACGACCCCTAAGAAAAACCGAAACTCGAAACTGGAAAATCGAAAATGGAAGCTGGAAATTCGAAATTCGCGTGCCAACGCCCAGGTGCGCTAGAGGTTTCGAGGCCCCCCGGATTCTCCTAAACTATTATACTCCCGGCGGGTACCGATGCACCTGCTTGACAGACCGTCGCTGGCTTCCAGGAGTCTCTCTCCCCGAAGAGGCACGGCTAGTTCGTTTGCCGATTTTGCTTGACAAACGGTAGTCGGTTAGATTAGTATTGAAGGATGAGTACTGCGTGCTCGACGTTTTGGGTGCAGGACAGCGTTTCCCGCGCGACCTTCTGGCAATTTTGTGGTCGAGTACTGACGAGGCTTGCCAGGGGTCAATTTGACCGTTTATTGAGCACCTGGAGGGATCGCAATACGATGAAAAATGAAGGTTGCTCCTGAGATGTTATTGAAAACAAAGGACCGACCATGGACATTTTGTCGGCTACCCTGAGATGTTATTGAAATCAAAGCAGTTATCAAAAATGCTGAGATGTTATTGAAAACACTAAAGATAGCTGCAAGAAGTGAGTGTTTTGCCCGCCCAAACCCCACCACCCCGAGATGTTCTAGCAAACAAAGCCAGTTATTGATGAGCAACGTGGCGTGAGCCTGCTCTGGTGACTTCTGGGCCAGATCCCTGTGGACGGGGAAAATCCGCGGACCTGCAAAAAAAGGTCCGTGCTACGAGCGTGCATCCCCTTTTGCAATTTCGAGTTTCCATTTCCAGTTTCCAGTTTCGAGGTTCCAGTTTCGAGGTTCCGTTTTAGTCCGTCACGGTTTCTTCTGCCAGCTTTGGCCACCGTCTTCGCTGGACCATTGCGCTCCGGAAGCCGTGGTGACGGTGAGGTGCTGCGGGTCGCTTGATTGAATGCCCGTAATGGTTTCGGTGACGGTGTTCCCCTCGAAATTGATGTTGGCGCGTGCCCAGGTGGCGCCCGCATCGGTGGAACGGAAAAGAGCTCCATCGCTGCCACCCACCCAGATATTGTTGCCGAGAGCCGCCACGGCCCGGAACGTGACGCCGTCCGCAACTTGCACCGGCTGCCACGCGTTTCCACTGTCGGCCGAACGCTGAAGTTTGCCATCCGCTGAAACGTTCCAAAGAGCGGCGGGTGGAACAGTTCCGGATCTCAGGGCCTTTTGCACTGCTCGGAATCCGCCGATGCCCGCTTGAGCCGTCATGCGCGAGGTTGATTGCGCCGTCACTCGAGGAGCAGCCTTGGCGGGAGCAGCGACTGTTGTGGTCGCGCTGGGTTTCATGCCAAGCGACGCGGAGTGTGAGGCTCCCTTGGCCAAGGGTTCCACGGTCGCCATCGAACCGGTTCCCGCTTTCCCCGCCTGTCCCGATGCCGCCACGGACTCTCCGGCCGCCGCGGAAGGGAGGGAAGGCGCCGGAAGAGCCTGCGCGGTGGTCGCGGTTCCTCCCTGTGATTTTTCCCGATCAGCGCTCGCGGGGGGATTACCTGCCACCTTCGCCATGGCGCGGTCCCCCGAGCTAGCCGAATAGGACATTTGCCGACTCGCTTGGCCTCGCAACTTCAGACTATCTTGCGTCAGACCTTCCGCGCGCCGGGGAGACACGCGGGTCGCCGCGACATCACCGGCAGCTTTCTTCTCCGCTGAAGGCACGTCCGCGCGGGTGGACGGAAGTGGCGATTGGGCTAACGGCGGCGTTGGGGCAGGCGCCGGAAAACTGCTGATGTTCTCCCCGGGAGCCGGCGCGGGCGTCATTTTTGAAATCTCCTGGCCCTCTTTCCTCATGCCGGGGCGCAAACCTACAACGAGGGTCACGGTTCCGAGCGCCGCTGCCAGCGCGGCCCAACGGACAATTGGCCCAGGTCTCCACCGCCACAGTGCGGCGACGCGAGTGGGCTCCGCCGCGGCTTCGTCCGCGGGCAGCGTGAGGGCGGCAACCTCGCGGCACTCCGCGCACTGGCTGAGGTGATCGAGCAATTGGCCGCGCTCTCTTTCCGTAAGCGTTTTCTCCACAAATGCCGCGAGCATATTGGCGTCAGGATGGTCGGCGCCCTGAAAAGCATCCGCGCCCAAAAGAGGGGCGACCGATTTAGGCTTTGCCTTCATCCGTGCGAGCGCGATTTTTGGAAATCCCGGCATATTCTTGTTGCCACTTCGAAGCTGTCAGGTGTCACTCATCAATTCGTCCATCAGTGTCTACCGCTCACGCTCTACTGCCCGCGCCCATTGTCGACCTCGTCCCCCTTCCGCTTCGCCGGGATGAGGTTTGGGCGCCCCTTCCCCATCTACCGCCTGCGACCTACCACGTACCACCTTCGACCTGCCACCTACCCCTCCTCTTATGGAACGGTCTGCTCACCCTTTTCTTGCATAAGTCTGCGGCGGACGTCCAGGGAGAGCTCGGTAACCTCAACCTCCATGGTCTGTTCCGCTTCTTTCCGGTTCATGCCGCGTTTCATCAGTCCGGAGAGGATGGCCTTGCGCGTCCAGGCCGTAATCTTCTCGATCTTCCGGCTTATGGTGGATTCGTGTACTCCCATCAAGCGAGCGATTTCCGCCAGCCGCCGGCCATCAAGGTAGTAATTGGCCAGAATGAATCTGTCTTCCGCCGCGAGCGAACCCAGCGCCTCATCTGTCGCCTCGCGCAAACGCGCATCGATGGCCTGCGCGGGGTCGGGCGTCTCAGCTTCAAACTGCACCCCCGCCTCGGCTTGTTCTTCCAGGCTCACCAAGCGTTGCTGGCGGCGAAAGCGATTTACATACTCCTGCGCCAGGACGGCCCGCAGCCAGCCCTCCAGCGAGCCGCGGCCCGTGAACGAATCCAGTTTGGAAATTCGGCGGCCATCGGTTGCCCGCGTTCCAAATAGATCGGCATAGAGTGAGTCCGCCAACTCACGCGCGTTCGCATCCCCTTGCACGATGGAGTGCGCCGCGTTAAAAAGCTTCTCGCGGTACCGGGTTAGGAAAATCTCCCAAGCGGCCTCGTTGCCCGAAGCGCAGGCGCGCGCCAATGCCAATTCCTCAACGCGAAGGTGGGAGAGAAAATCGGAAACTTCGGGGGCGCTTGCGTCGGCCGGCAGATACTTGCTCGCAACCTCTTGCAGGACGGCGGCGAAAGCGGCTCGCGTCAATCCGAGCTTCTCCGCTCCAGCTTCACGGTGAAGCCGCTCCAACAGCGAATCGGGAGTCTGGAGTTTCATTGGCCGGACCGCGATTTCCGGGCTGCCGCTCATGAAATCGACCTCTGCGCCGCGCGGGCTGCTCCAATCTGTCAGGCTCGCCGGCGGTACCCGCTGATCTAGCGGTGAGTTGATCCAGCCCTAAGGCAGCGCAGAGCCGCCGCTACATCACTTGATCCACCACCATCGCGGCAAGTCATTCCATCCACAGCCGCAGTCGGGCTCCAGAGACTTGGATGCAAGAATTATACCCTCATTCGTTCTCCCCACAGACCGGGACTTTCATATCTGGTCAATCCTGCAAAGAGGAGGCTCGGATGAGAGGCAGACGACTACTGACATTGGCTACAGTTTTGACGTTGGCATCGGGCATAGTCCTGTCCTGGGCGCCGGACCTGGGGGAGGCCGGCCAGGCGGGCTCGAATTACAAAGTACTGGCGCCCATCAGCCGTGGCAACTTGACCATCTTTCCGGTGGTTGCCGACCGCACGCACGACACGCAGAATTTCCTGACCTTGGACGAGGGCATCCGCTCGGGCGAAGTGGTGGTGAGCGAGGCGGGAAGTGTGCGGCCGCTCGTCCGCGGCCACGAGCGCTACATTCCCTCTGATGGCGCCGAGGTGAACCGCCTGGTTCTGGTGAACGACTCCGGCCGCCCGCTGATTCTGCTGGCGGGAGAAATTGTGACCGGAGGCAAGCAGGATCGCGTAGTGGGCAAGGACCGCATCGTTCCGGCAAAGAGCGAACCCATCGATCTCTCGGTGTTTTGTGTCGAGCCCGAACGCTGGGTGGCCGCCAAGTCTCACTTCGGTTCCTTTAGCTCCCAAATGGCGCAACCCAGCGTGCGGCGCAGCGCCATGGCCGACAAAAACCAGCAAAAGGTGTGGTCGGAAGTTCACTCCGCATCGCAGTCGTTGGGCCGGGCTGCCAGCCCTCCCGCCGCGCAAGCCATGGCGCAAACTTCCTCCTATGCCGGAGTAATGGCCAATGACGAGGTCAAGCGCCGGGTTGATGCCGTCGCCGCGCCGATTGAGCAATCGTACCTCGGGCTGATGCGCGAACTCCGTGAGCGGAATGCCGTTGGTGTGGTCGTGGCGGTGAACGGCCGCATCATCTGGGCCGACATGTTTGCCAGTACGGCGCTGCTGGAAAAATACTGGCCCAAACTCATCCGCTCCTACGCGGCCGAAGCTCTGACCCAGGGTAAGAACTCCGAGCAGATTAGCGAGAAAGATGCCCAGGCGTTCTTGCAGGATTTCGGCGCGCGCCACGAAACGGACGAAACCGAGCCGGGCGTCTTTCGGCGTACCGAGCTCACGGGCAGCGATTTCACCGCCTTCTCGCTCACGACGCTGCTGCCTGGAACGGGTTTCGATGTTCATATTGCTAAGATGGCGGATTGACGGGTTCCGAGTGCTTTGCACCGAACGGAGGTTTAAACTTACCACCTCGGATCAGGGGGTAGGGGCGGTTCGCGAACCGCCCCTACTTCGTCCGGCCTCAGACCGGCGCCCGCTCCAGCGAAACAATGAACTGGATGCCTTCCACGTGCTTAGCTTGTAAGTGCGTGTCGTTAGTCAGAAAGAGATCCACGCCACCCGCAGCCGCACAAGCCAATTGGATGGCGTCGGGAGCGCGAATCGACCGGTCGCCCCTCAGTCGGGCGTAGATCCCCGCCGCCTTGATATCAAAGTGAAGCAGTTGCGACGTGGCGATGATCGTTTGCTCGTATCTTCGCGCCAGTTCGTCCTCACCATGCTCAAACGGTTTCACCAGAATCTCGCCGAGCGTGAGGGTGGAGGTCACCAACTGATCTCCCCGCTTGAGCATCGACCGCCGGAGGTCGGTGACCCGTTTCGAGGGTTCGCCATAATCCTCGAAAAGATAAATGAACAGGTTGGTGTCCCAGAAGATTCGACTCATTCCCAGCCCTCGCGCAGGCGCCGGATGTATTTGTCCGCATGCTCGCCAGACCAGAGGCCCCGCCCAGAGCCGACAAGGCCGAGCAGGGGATCTCCTTCTCGCGAAGACTGCGCCGCTGCCGCGGACCAGTCGCGATACCAGGCGAGCAGGTACCTGTACGCCGCGGGCACATCCTCCGGGGCGGGAGTGACCTTGGCCCCTTCCCGAGCGGGATGGTAGATGTCTCCCTTGCGAAAAAGGCGGCGGCGTCCGCTACCAGTTTCGAAGAGCATTCTGTAGCGACCCGGGTTCGGCGGGCGGTTGGCGACGCAATGCTGGACGGCATGAACATAGACACCCGGGCGCAACGGCTGCACAAGGCCCTCCTTTTGGGCGCGGTCGACGATGTCCTCCACAGCGAAGTCGGCCAGCTTGGGTTGTTCTCGGTGGAGCAGCGCCGTCGCAATCCATACCTCATCGGCGACCTTTAACGCAGTTTTAGAAGCAGTCAGGGTCGACATGAAAGACCTCCCGCGAAAGTCTCTACCTATGATACTTTGTAACATAGAGCTATTGAATCATCAAGACGCCTCGCCAAACCGTCCTTTGCCGTATGTCGTCCCACTTCGCGGCAGGGCTTTCGACTTTCTTCCGGCGCGCGTTCCTAATCACTGCTATTCTAGAAGGTAGCCGCTGTCTGGATTCCGGCTTCGGGCTTTGGGCCGCGGAAGAAGTAGTTCCTTTATCGGGTATGCCGCCAAGCTTCCGCACGAAGAAGCTCCGCCTGATACGCGCAACTGCTTTAACAATGTACTGGTCGCCTGGCGAATTAATCTTCGACATAGGCCCTTGGACGAAGGAGGATTGGGTTTGAACTCATCGATTCGCAACGTTGCCATCATCGCGCATGTGGACCACGGCAAGACCACGCTGGTGGACGCCATGCTTCGGCAGAGCGGTATTTTTCGCAAGGGCGAACCCGTGGTGGAGCGGGTCATGGACTCGAACGAACTCGAGCGCGAGCGCGGCATCACCATCCTGGCCAAGAACACCGCCATCACTTATCACGGCACGCGCATCAACATTGTGGACACGCCCGGCCACAGCGACTTTGGTGGTGAGGTGGAGCGCGCCCTGAAGCTCGTGGACGGCGTGCTGCTGCTGGTCGACGCGAGTGAAGGTCCCCTGCCACAGACCCGCTATGTTCTGCGCAAAGCGCTGGAGGCCAAGCTGCCTCCCATCGTGGTGATCAATAAGATTGACCGCAGCGACGCGCGCCCGCAGGAAGTTTTGAACGAAGTCTACGACCTGTTCATCGATCTCGACGCCACCGAAGACCAACTCGACTTTCCCGTTCTCTATTGCATTTCGAAGAACGGCATCGCGCGCGAGACGTTGGATGGAACATCGGAGAACCTTCAGCCGCTTTTCGAAACCATACTGCGCGCCATTCCCGCTCCGTCGGGTGATCGTGACGCCACGCTTCAGCTTCTTGTCGCCAACCTGGACTACAGCGAGTACCACGGGCGCCTGGCGCTGGGCCGCATCTTCTCCGGCACGCTGCGCCGCGGCGACGAAGTGGCCATTGCCAAGCTGGACCATAGCCTGCAAAAGACCCACATCACGAAGCTTTACGGTTTCGAAGGGCTTGAGCGCATCGACCTCGAATCTGCCGAGGCCGGGGACATCGTGGCCATCGCCGGGGTTGAGGGGATCACCATCGGGGAGACCGTGACCAGCGCCGAAACACCCGCGCCCCTGCCGCACATCCCGATTGATGAACCGACCATCTCCATGGTCTTTACGATCAACACCTCGCCCTTTTCGGGGCGGGATGGCTCCTACGTGACCTCGCGCCATTTGCGCGAGCGGCTCGACAAGGAACTGCTCACCAACGTGTCCATTCGCGTCGAGGATATGGGCACCCACGACTCCTTCAAAGTTATGGGCAGAGGTGAGCTTCAGTTGGCCATCCTGATTGAGATGATGCGCCGCGAGGGTTACGAAGTCGCGGTCGGCAAGCCGGAAATCATCACGCGCACGGTGGACGGCAAGATTCAAGAACCCTCCGAGCAGCTCATCATCGATGTTCCCCAGGACTTTGTGGGAGTGCTGATGCAGGAAATCGGTATGCGCAAGGGCGTCAACAACAAGATTGTGAGCCACGGCAAGGGGCATGCCCAGAGCGGGCGCGTGCGGCTGGAATTCTCCATTCCTTCCCGTGGACTTATCGGCCTGCGCGGCGAAATCCTGCGTGCCACGCGGGGCACGGCAGTGATGAATACTCTGTTCGACGGTTACATCGATTGGCAGGGCGATATGCCGTCGCGCCTTACCGGCTCGCTCGTCGCCGATCGCGCCGGCCGCACGACCGCCTATGCGCTGTGGAACCTCCAGGAGCGCGGCGACTTGTTCGTGCAGCCCGGCATCGAGGTTTACGAAGGTATGGTGGTGGGCCAGAACTCGCGCTGGGACGACATGGATGTGAACGTGGTCAAGGAAAAGAAGCAAACCAACATGCGCGCGTCGGTGGCCGACGAAGCCATTCGCCTGATTCCTTTTCGCCCGCTCACCCTGGAAGAAGCTATCGAGTTCATCTCCGATGACGAGTTCGTCGAGATCACGCCCAAAACCATCCGCCTGCGCAAGAAGATCCTGGAATATAACAAGCGTCCCAAGAAGCATAAGCACCCGATGCAGGAATGAGCCCAACTTCTCGTGCGTAGATTGCCTATGTAAATAGTCTATGTTTGGAAGGAACAGACCCCGCTACGCTTGCTTCAGCACTATCTTGAACACGTGAGCGAAGTCGCCCACTTGCTGTGCCGGCAACCTGATTCTCAATCCCTCGCTGTCCTGCTCCCATGAAATTTTCTGATCGAAGCCCAGGAGAGAGATTTCGGCAATTTGGTTTTTGGCCACGAGAGCGTCGCGGGTATTCAAAGACTTGATGACAAGTTCTGGAGACTTCTGCGGCCAGTCGAGGGCAATGGCATAAAGACTCTTTCCACGAGTGGTGAAGCGGATGTCCTGAGCAGTGAAATCGGGTGATTCCTGCTCGCCAAACTGGCCCGCCTTGATCTGCGTGGGGCCTTCGCCAAAAACTTCCCACGGCCGCGTGCCGTAAATAGCTTCGCCGTTTACATCCAGCCAGTTTCCGATGGCGCGTAGACGCTGCTGAACGGGCTCGGGAATCACGCCATCGGCAGTGGGAGTGATATCCAACAGCAGGTTTCCATTCTTGCTCACGGTGTCGACGAGCTGATCCACGATTCGGTCCGCGGATTTGTAATGTGGATTCTGGACGTTGCACCAGGAGTTCCAGTCAATCGCGTCGTCGGTCATCCACTTGAATGGAGCAAGGTCCGCGAGGCGGCCGCGTTCCACGTCAATCGTCGCGGCTCCTGTTTCCAAATCCTTCTCCTTGTATGTCAGGACCACTTCTTTGCCCCATTGTTCCGCATGGTTGTAGTAGTACGTCAGCAAGTCAATGCGGCGAGGCTCATCGATAATGTTCAACCGGCTGTCGAAATAGATGAGGTCGGGCTGGTAGTTGTCGATAACTTCCTTGATCTTTGCCGCCCACATTTCCTGGAATCCCTCGGGAGGAGGCGGCGTGTCCGTGGTTTTGCTATAAACGAAGGGGCTGGAGGGAGCCGGAGGGCCGTAGAGACCCGCATATGCCGGGTTCGAGCAGTCCAGAGTTTTGTCCTCCGTCGGGTACCATCCCCATAGCCATTGATGGTGAAAAGTCGCGACGAACTTCAAGCCTTCGCCGCGCAACGCCCTGGCCATCTCCCCCACGATGTCACGGCGCGGTCCCGTCCGAGCGGCGTTCCAATCGTTCACCTTCGAGTCCCACATGGAAAATCCGTCAGCGTGCTCGGTCACCGGGCCAGCGAACTTTGCCCCGGCCTTGCGG
Source organism: uncultured Acidobacteriota bacterium (assembly GCA_963808085.1). Classification (GTDB taxonomy): domain Bacteria; phylum Acidobacteriota; class Terriglobia; order UBA7540; family UBA7540; genus Bog-366. Next base: position 73,065 of record CAWEFC010000010.1, on the reverse strand, counting down.
ATGAGTTCCGCCCATTCCTGGGGATTGAACTTCTCCGCGTGGAACATGGGAATGAAGTCTTTGTAGCCAAACTTCGACGTCGGCCCATAGACCAGTTTGTGAAAGGTGTTGGCGCGCTGTCCCTCGATGTACATGTTGCGCGAATACCATTCGTCGTCGAAAGCCGGGACCGAATAGATGCCCCAGTGAAAGTAGATCCCGAACTTCGCGTCATTGAACCACGCCGCTTGCGGATGCTTCGCAAGCGAACTCCAGGTGGGCTGATAAGCCATTTGCCCGGGCAGCATGAGGGGCGCGCCCACAGCCGATGCGGCGGCAATTCCGGCGGATTTCAAAAGCGTTCGACGCGTCATCAGGGTCTGACGGGGCGCTGACTCTAACATGGGGCAACCTCGGCTCTCGATATCAACTTCATTTCTGCGCGACAACCATAAGCGCGTCGCCGTCTCGCGTCAAGGCAAGATCGAGGACAAGATCGCAGTGGAACACGGCCACCGAGCTACGGCTGTACGTTCGTGACCCCTTCGGCGCCGGGCCGCGGAAAGTGTTTTTCATACCATGCGATGCAACGATCGGTGGAATCCACCTGGTGCTGGGTTTCGGCCAGGCCGTGCCCCTCGCGGGGATAGCGAACAAAGACGGTTTCGACGCCAACATCCTTGAGGGCAACGTAATACTGTTCCGCCTCGGCGATCGGCACGTCGGGGTCGTTCTCCCCGTGCATGAGCAGGGTGGGGGTGTGAACGTTGGCCACGTACTTGAGGGCGGAGCGCTGCCAGGCGAAATCCATCCAGTTGCCTTGGTGCAGGAATTGGCCAAATTCCATCTCTTCGTACTGATTGTAATACGTCATATAGTTATAACTCACGAGATTCGAAATGCCGGCGATGGGAATTGCCGCTTTGAACTCGTTGGTTTGGGTGATGAGCCAGTCGGAAAGCTGGCCGCCGTAGCTTACGCCCTCAACTCCCATGCGCTCCCGATCGAGCCAAAGATAGCGGCGGACGGCGGCGCTGACGGCATACAAAACGTCCTGAGCTTCGTTCCCGTTCTGGTCGCCGAAGACGGCGTCGGCAAATTTCTGCCCGTAGCCAGTGGATCCACGATAGTTCACTTGAAGCGTCGCCCACCCGTGCGAGGCGTAGACCTGGTTTTTGAAAGCAAATGCCGGGCCGTTCTGGCCGTGTGGCCCGCCATGCAGGACCACGATGAGCGGGTGCTTGGGCGCCGCTGCCATGTCAGGCAATCCTTCCGCGAGGCCCACGGGCTTGGTCAAGAAAGCCTCGACTTCATACTTGTTGTCGTTGCTGGTGAAGGTGAAGGATTGCACGGCGCCGAGCGGCTTCCCTTTGAGGACCGCCTCGTTCAAATTGGTCAATTGCCGCGGCGCGCCGTCTGCCTTTTTCAGATAAAGCTCCGGCAGGTCCTGCGGAGTGGCGATGCGAATAAGCCAGAAGACCCTCCGGTCCGACGGAAAATCCGCCCACTGCACCCAGATCATTTACCACCGTTTCAGGTTGGCCTGGCAGGCCGGAGTAGGTAATCGGCAAACGCACCAGGCGGACGCTGCCACGTTCCTGCACGGTGAAATAGACGGCGTTCCCTTCCGGCGACCAGCGAGGGAGGCCCTGGCGGTTGTCGATCATGCCGCTCACTTCGTGCCGGTGCGATCCATCTGCGTCCATCAGCCACACGTGCGAGTCTTCCATATTGGTTTCGCGGTCGGTAAGGCCTCGCCGGTTACCCGAGAAGAGAATCCGTTTCCCATCGGGGGACCAGCGGGGAGCTGTCTCCAAACTTTCCGTGGCCGTCAGGCGACGCACACTGCCGTCGGCCACCTTCAGCGCGAAGATGTCATAGTTGAAGAACTCATCCGCGTTGGGCTCATGATTGGAGACGAAAAGGATTTCTTTTCCGTCCGGAGACCAGTCAATGGAATGCTCATCGTTCGAGCCCTGCGTAAGCTGGCGCACCTGATGGGTAGCAACATCAACGGTGAAAATGTGAAGACGGCGATTGTCATTGAAATGCGAGAGCCCTTCACTCGCGGTAGGCTTGTAGAGGTAGCGCGTGATCACCATCGGGTCACCGCTCGCCTCGGCAGTTTCCGGTCCTGGCGTGGAGGAAACGAAGGCAATCTGTTTGCTGTCGGGCGACCACGTCACGCTTTCGCCCTGCTCGGGCAATGGAGAGTTGGTGCCGCTCGTCGGCGCCAGGAACGTTGCGCCAGAGCCATCGGCGTGCGCCACCCATAGCCCGGACTTGTCACCCCCACCGCCCGAGTAGCTCAACCACTTGCCGTCTGGGGACCAAATTGGGTGTCGAGCTTGCCTCCTTCTCGCCGCCCAAACGGGTTGACGCCGCCGTGGAAAGGTCCATGATCCAAACCTGGGAATAAGGTCGCCCGGGACGATCGTACATGGTGACTGTGTAGGCGATTCGGTGACCGTCGGGAGAGAGCGCAACTTGGCCCACGGCGCGGAAGCGGTAAAGGTCGCTGCTAACCAGACCTTGTGCCTCGCACCGCGGCGATGAGAGCCCGAGACCAGCCAACAATGCTCCGAGCATCAGCATTCTCGCGATGGCTGTAGGGGAAAATCGGGTACCTGCGTACATGTCCTTCTCCTCTGCTAATAGCTAGGGTTTTAGGGATTAGTGGTGACTGCGGACCAATGTACATCGGAGTGACCTCGGCACGCAATGCCCCTCAACTGGAATCTATGGACCCTGGCGGATTGGCGCGAGGGAATCTAGGGCGGTCGCAGGGCGCTGGCAAGGTAGCTGAGCGAGGCCGGAGTGATCAGTCGATAAGGGATGAGGCCGCGATGCTTGACTTCGCGCACCGCGATGGAATCGGCGAAGACGACATCGGCGGCAGCAAGCGCCTTGGGATCGGGGAGAGGAAGCAGGAACTCCTGAAGCACGTGGCGGCGTCCCACGGCAGGCGCGAGCACGCTGCGTGCGGTTTGTAAGAACCCTTCACTCACCGAGACCACCGCCACCACGGACGGCTCCCGCCGACGGCGGACCATCTCCACGTGTTCGTCCGCCGCGCCGAACTCCAAGGCCAGGGCGGGGCGGTCCTTGGGCAGCAGAGAATTGACGTCGCCAATAGCGTAGTGCGCGGCCACCGCCAGCGCCCCGATGCCCAGGCCGGAGTTCGACGCCAGCTCCAGACGTGAGCAGACTTCTACCGGACAGTTGACCGCCGCCCGGATTTCCTCCTGAAGCAGGCGGCGCAAACCCGCATCGGTATCGACCACCAAAATATGATCGGGAGGTTCGGCCAGCAAGCGGTCGCGCACTCGCTCACGCAATGACTGAAGTGAGTAGCCTTGCTCGCGCGCCACCCGAATCAGCGTGTTGATAAGGTCGTCGAGGCCGCTGGCTTGGCGAGACTGCACTCCCTGCCTCCAAGGCTCGAACCGTAACGTGGCTTCCCCGTCGACCGACCAGCCACATGCGACGGATCAAATCCTGGTAAGCCTCGCTCACCGTGTTGTGGTGAATCTTCAGCCGGCGCGCCAGTTCACGCACGCTGGGCAACGCCTGTCCGGGCTGAAGCTTGCCCGTCGCAATGTGAAAGACGATCTGCTCCGCCAACTGCTGGCGGAGAGGAACTTCGCTCTGTTTGCTGATCCGAATGTCCATTTAGGCCCAAAAAAGCGTAATTATGCTGCAAAATCCGCGCGATTTTCGGGAAAATGCGCGAAATTGAGCCGAAAATGTCCGTTTCTTTTCGGGCATTTAGTCTGCGTCCCCTTTGTTTTAATACACATTCCGGCTTCGAACGTATAAAAAGGAATTCCTTTTTTGTGGAAACGGCCCAGTTTGTGACTTTTTGTCTTTGGAAGTGTAAGCGATCCGCCCTGGCGGGCGGAGGTCAGAATCGTGCCAGCTCGGCATGCGCAGAGCCCTTTCGTCCGAAAGCACAGTCAACCAAGTTTAGTATACCACCTGGCTAGGCTTTGTCAAGAAAATAGTGATGAGCCGCGGTCTACCGGCTCGAATTGGCTCCCAAACTGTCACGGGAGATTGGTTTTCCATGAACCCAAACCGTGACGATGCTGTCATACGCATCGACGCTTTCCAACGGCGATTTGTTCAGGAGAATGAGATTAGCAATTTTCCCCGGCTCGATGGTTCCAATTTGCGAATCGAGTTTGAATTCTCGAGCGTTATTAATCGTGGCTGCTCTCAAGATCTGTTGGAGGGACAAATCGGCTTGGTGCATTTGTTCCATCTCTAGGTAGCCGTTCAGTCCGGGCAGATTCCCGTAAGTCGGAGCGGAGGGAGTGTCCGTGCCGAAGAGAAAGTTGGCGTCTCTCGCCGCCAAATATCGGACGACCTGCCGGACGCGCCGGATGGGGCCGCGGTCGAATCCTTCGAGCACGGCTTGGTCCGGGGCATCATCTTCCGAGATTTCTTTCTTGAACCATTTGCCTTGCGGAGAGTTGAACCACTCCAGCATATTCGCGGGAATGAGTTTGGGAATCGCCTCAGTCTTCAGGTATTCGGAGTCGAAATACGCGCGCAGCCCTCCCATGACCTGAATTGTCGGTTGGTACCCGATCCGCTTATCCACTATCCGATCCAGGAGTCTCTTGATTTCGGGTGGGAGTTCCGGCTGCTTTTCTAGACTCCCCCAGTTCCACATCCCATGCGCGATAACGTCCACATTTTCGTCAACGGCAAACTTCTGTGCCTCAAATGAATTCGCATGCATCATGAGCACCAAGCCGTCTTGGGTTGCGGCCTTCCGAATCTGGGAAACAATTTCAGGAGTTATGACCGGCAAGTTCCTGTCCCGTCCGAAGCCTCGCTCGAAGTACGTTTTGACGCATATCCCGCCGGAATCCTTGACCCTGGATACCGCTGCGGTCGGGGTGTGATCTTGTGCCCGGTATTCAGAAGGGATGCTAGAGGCTTGCCTTGAGTCGTAAATGAAGTTGGGAAAGAGTTCGAAGCGTTTTGCCGGAGGCGCGAACGACATCGGGTAGCCATTGGCAATCGGCAGCGACGGGCCGCAGTCGTATAAGTCGGGATGCAGCGGAGCTTCCCGGAAGTCGTCCAAGGTCCGGCGATCGACCACGGCCAAATCGACAAGCGTGGTGTAACCGAAATAAAGATAGGACCGCGGAAGCTGCTTGAAATATTCCTTGATCATCGGCGGCTTGGCTGCACCTACATCAAAATTCAACGGCATGCCGGGAACAGAAGCCAGATGGACATGCGAGTCGATGAGACCAGGAATGAGAAACTGACCTTTTCCGGAAATGACCGTTGCATCCTTCGCTTCTTGTATTACTTTTTGCCGCTCGATCCTGACAATGCGTCCATCTTCGATCAGCAAGCTTCCCTTTGCGATGTGATCAAGATTCTCTGGGGAAATGATAGTGACGTCGGTGATCCAGATTCGATTTCCGCTTTGACCTGGTTCGGGAGCACGAAGGGGCATGGCGGAGAGAACTAGGGCAAACACAACGGCGATCAACTTCATTTCAACTCCTTGTGAAGACGGGAAGCGCCATAATTTGAGGCGTACCGCCGGCTTCCAGCCGGCACAGGAGCCGCCAAGATGGCGGCGGTACGTTCAAACTAGGACACTACCTGAAGACGGTGACCTACACCAGCGGAACAAAGAATCGCTGAGGTAAAGTGCCCGCTGCAAGGGCTCTGCCGCCTATCCTCCACGGGTGACTGATGGCCTTTTGATCGTCGCGCTTTTTAGAAATACGAGGTGCCCTGGCACCTGATGCCTGACACCTGGCACCTATCCCCCTTGTGACACTTCACAAACTGTAACGCTCACGGTCGCGGCGGGCCCGCACCGCGCTTATTCTCCAGTGCGAGGGTGAAAAACATGGGCACCGCAGCAAGTCTGGCGGTTGTAATCGTAAGCATGGCGGTCTCCGGCGCAGTGTTCTTGCGTTGCGCCTCCGAGGAATGGCTGCAAGCGTTTGTGCTCCTTGCCCGCTCTCTGGAGAGACCCCTATGAACCCGCAGGACGATCGGGCTTTTGTCTCTCCGCCAATTGCTCTAGAATGGGCACGAGCGATAGTACAGACCTTCCGGCCTTCCCGTGTCTTTCGAAATTGGCGTGACCCGATGCCCGCGATTCCGGCACCGAAGGTGGAGCGGCATGAACCCAGGCAGAAGGGACATCACATGGCGACCTCGCGGGGCTACTCGGACGTTCTGAAAAAACGGGGATTCGTTTTCCTGCTGGCGGCGCAGGCGCTGGCGGTCTTTGACGACAACACCTTCAAACAACTCCTGATGTTATTCGTCACCGCGAGTGTGGCTTCCCTTGCCACTCGCAGTCTCTACATTTCTCTCGGCACCGCGCTCTACGTGCTGCCGTATATCGTATTGTCTTCCTATGCCGGCCAGGTGGCAGATCACTTCTCCAAGCGCCGGGTCATCATTTTCATGAAGGGGGTTGAGGCGACGCTTCTCGTACTCGCTACCGTTGCCATGTTTGCAGGGCACGTCATCGCCATGCTCGCTGTGCTTTTCCTATTGGGGATTCACGCCTGCTTCCTCGATCCCGCCAAGGAGGGGATACTTCCTCAAATTTTCCCCGATGAGGCCCTCTCGCGCGCCAACGGGCTGATGCAGTTGACCGTCTATACGATGATCGTGTCAGGCCCCGTGGCTGCCGGCCTGCTGCTCGACGCCTTCCCTTTGAAACCTTACATCCCCGTGGCGATGCTCGTCGGCTCGGCTTTGCTCGGTCTGGTTGTGGCTACCGGCATCAGTCGCGTCCCGGCCATCGCTGCCGGAGAGAAATTCCGCTGGAACGCCTTCCGTGAGTTCGGGCACGACTTTGCGGAGATTCGCAGCTCGCGAGCGCTTTTTCGAACGGTGCTGGCCATCGCTTTCTTTTGGTTTCTGGGCGCGGTCTACCTGCAAAATGTCATCGGGTATGGCCGCGATCTTTTGCATCTGAGCAACGCAGGCATCAGCTACCTCACCGCTTCGGTATCGGTCGGGATCGGACTGGGCGCCTTCGTTGCGGGCAAGCTGTCCTCCGACAGAGTAGAACTCGGCCTAGTGCCCATCGGTTCGATCGGCCTGGGCGTTTTCGGCGTGATTCTCTATTTTGGCCAACACTCCCTTCCCCAGGTCTTCATCGGGCATTTTCTGCTGGGTTTTTCCGGTGGGATTTTCATCATTCCCCTGCAATCGTACTTGCAGGCGAACGCGGGCGAGCATTCCAAGGGGCGGATTATTGCCACCTCGAACGTACTGACCTTCACCGGCGTGTTTCTGGGCGCGGGCATTTTCGAATTCCTGTCCGGGCCCTGCCGGATGCAGGCGAATCAGATCCTGCTGGTGATGGCGGCGATTTCGTTTGGCGCGACGTGGCACATCCTGACGGTCCTGCCCGACTTCATGATCCGACTGTGCTTTTTCCTGCTGACGCATACGTTCTATCGCATTGAAGTGCGCGGCGAGGAAAATCTGCCCCGGCGCGGGCCGGCGCTTTTGGTCTGCAATCACATCTCATTCGCCGATCCGTTCCTGATTGGGGCCTGCACGCCGCGCTTCATCCGCTTCCTGATGTACCGGCACTTTTATGAAACGCGGGGAATTCACTGGCTGGCCAAGCTGATGGGAGCGATCCCGATTTCGGAAGCCGACAAGCCTCGTGAATTGGTGGAGTCACTGCACGCGGCACAGGACCGCTTGCGCGAAGGCGACCTGGTCTGCATTTTCGCCGAAGGCGCCATTACACGCACGGGAAACCTTTTGCGGTTTCGGCGCGGCTTCGAGCGGATTACTCGCGGCCTCACGGTTCCCATCATTCCCGTGCACCTAGACCGAGTGTGGGGCAGCATCTTCAGCTTCGAGCGGGGCCATTTCTTCTTCAAGTGGCCTCGACGTATTCCTTACCGCGTCACGGCGAGTTTCGGCACGCCCCTTCCAGGAGACGCGACGGCCTTCCAGGTGCGGCAGGCGGTAATGGCACTGAGCGCGGATGCTTTCGCGCGCCGCGGAGCCGTGCAGCGACCCCTGCCGGAAATATATCTGGATAGCGCTCGACGGAACTGGCGGCGCTTCGCCATGGCAGATTCCACCGGGCGCCAGGTGAACTTTGGGCAGTCGCTGATCGGTGCTCTGCTGTTCCGGCGCCATGTTGTGCGGCATTGTCCCGGGGAAAAGATGATTGCCATCCTGCTGCCGCCATCCGTGCCGGGAGCGCTGATGAACTTCGGCATCAGCCTGGCGGGTCGCGTCCCGGTGAATCTGAACTACACCTCGTCGAAGCAGTCGATGGAATTGGCCGTGGAGCGCGCCGGGCTCAAGACGATTTTCACGACGGAGAAACTGCTGAGCCGGTTGGGAATTGAGAAGCAGCCCGGCATGGTGATGATCGAAGACGTGGCGAAGACCTTCACCAAGCCGGATAAACTGGTTTGGGCCGCCCTCGCCCGCCTTGTTCCAACCGCGATGCTGAGCCGCTGGCTGATTCCACGCGACGTGACGCTCGATTCGCTGGCGACGGTGATATTTTCCAGTGGGAGCACTGGTACACCGAAGGGCGTGATGCTGAGCCATCGCAACATTGTTTCTAACCTGGAGGGTGTGCAGCAGGGGATCAACGTCAGCCGGAGCGATTGCCTGTTGGGCATTCTGCCATTCTTCCACTCCTTCGGATTTTCCATTGGGCTGTGGCTCCCCGCCATTTCCGGGTTCGGCGTGGCTTACCACACCAATCCACTCGAGGCCCGGAAAATCGGTGAACTCTGCCGGAAATTCCACGTCACGATCATGATTTCCACTCCAACCTTCGTGTGGGAATACGTGCGGCGCTGCGAGGCGGAGGATTTTGCCTCCCTTAGACTCGCAATCGTTGGCGCAGAAAAAATGAAGCCGGAACTCGGTGACGCCTTCCGCGAGAAGTTTCATCTTGACCTCTTGCAAGGCTACGGATGCACCGAGCTCTCGCCGGTGGTGTCGGTGGAAAACACCGGGTACGTGGGCAGTGACCAGAAGCAGATCGGCTCGAAACGCGGCACGGTCGGGCACCCGATTCCCGGAGTCGCGGTGCGCATCGTCAATCCGGACACCTTCGAGACCCTTGGCCCCGCCCAGCCGGGCATGCTTTTGGTGAAGGGACCGAGCGTAATGGAGGGCTACCTGGCCGAGCCGGAAAAGACGCACCAGGTCATGTGGGAGGATGGGTGGTACATTACCGGCGACGTCGCTCAGCTTGATGAAGACGGATTTATTCAGATTACCGATCGGCTCTCGCGCTTTTCCAAGATCGGCGGCGAAATGGTTTCGCACGTTCAGGTGGAGGAAGCGCTTCATCGCGCCCTCGGATGCTTTGAGCCGCGCATGGTGGTGACCTCGGTCTCCGACGAGCAGAAAGGCGAGCGCTTCGTGGTGCTCTATACGGAATTAGGAATGAGCGTGGATGAACTGCTCAAGCGCATGCGTGATTCCGGCCTTCCCAAACTGTGGGTTCCCCGCGAGGAAAACTTTTTCCCGGTGCCCGAACTGCCGTTCCTCGGCAGCGGAAAACTGGATTTGAAACTGGTCAAGGAAACCGCCAAGAAGCTCGCCACTGAGCAACCCGCTGTGGCTCCGGAGTGAAGATGGTAGGTTGGTTTAGAAAGCCAGCCCGAGAGTGTGAAGATCGTTTTCGAGTTGCCCTGCGTTCAGGAATTGAATCGTGTGCAAGCCGAGCTGCCGCGCGCATTCCAGATTGAGCGAGCGGTCGTCGATGAAAACGCACTCGGCCGGCTGCTTCTGTGAGAGGTCGAGAGCCAGGCGGTAAATCTCGGGATGAGGTTTGGACACTCCCAGGTAGCAGGAACTGAAAAATACGGAAAAGTAATTGCGCAACCCGAATTTCTCGATGCGATGAAGATTCAATTCGCGCGATTCGTTATTGAGCGTACCCATAAAGACTTTTTGCGTTTGTGCCAGCCGCGCCATGAGATTGAGTGACCCCGGCAGCGCCTCCGACAGGGCGTATACGAAATCCCTGACCTCCTGTTTGCGAAAGCCGCGGGGGCGATAGAAGATGGTGCGATCGAGATATCGATCGAGGTCGAGGTGCCCGGCGTCGAGTGCCGGGGCCACCATCTGGTGCCGGCCCTCGAAATCGGCGCTGTCCAGCCCGAATTTTTCCACCAGCCTCGCGCGTTCGCCGTGATCCAAGCCATTGGTCAGCAATACGCCGCCCACGTCCGAAAACACGGCGGTGATTTTGGGCAAGCTACGCCTCCGGTGAAATAGATGATGTTAGGGTTTACCCCAGCCACGCGGGGTTATGACCGGTGCCGTCGAACATATCGGAAGTCTTGAAGGGCTCGAATTCGCCCTTGCTCCCGGCAGCGGCAGTGCGCGCGGAGAGCGATGCCAACTCCGTCTCCGTCAGCGGGCGGAAGGTGCGCGCCGCGTGCAGTCCCTGCTCCAGACGTTCGAGTGACTCGCAACCGTTGATGACGACCGAGGTCGGCAAGCTCATGGCGTAGTGCAGGCATTCCACGGGCGTCACGACATTGCTTTTTAGAACTTGGCCGTCGCCCATCGATTTCATCCCCAACACGCCGATTCGGTGCTCCACCAGCACGGGCACGACTTTGTGGGCGAAGCTCTTGAAATGCATGTCCATGACGTTAAGCGGCATCTGAACTGCATCAAAAGTGAAGTTGTGTTGGAATGCGGTATTGAGCATTTTGAGATGAATGTCGGGGTCTTTGTGGCCGGTAAATCCGATATAGCGAATCTTGCCGGCCTTCTTCGCGGCGAGCGCGGCTTCCAAGCTCCCGCCGGGGCCAAGAATACGGTCGGGGTCGCCAGGGCGAATGACTTCGTGAAATTGCAGCAGATCGATCGTATCCGTTTGCAAGCGCTTCAGTGACTCATCAATCTGCTTCGCGGCAATGCCTTTCAACTGGCCATCGATTTTGGTCATCAGGAAGACTCTTTTGCGATATCCGTCGCGGAGTGCCTTGCCCATGCGGATTTCACTGTTGCCTTCGTTGTAGTCCCAGCAGTTGTCCATGAAATTCACGCCGTTATCGATCGCGGTGCGGACAATGCGGATGCTCTCTTGCTCGTCGCTCTGGAGGCCGATATGGAAGCCGCCCAGGCCGAGCAGAGAGACTTTCTCGCCGCTTCGTCCAAGAGTACGATAAGGCATTTGACCAGTGGCGGCACGTTCGGGCCTGCCCGCGAGGGCACTGCCCGACGCGACTGCGCCAACGCCCGCCACCCCCGCGGTCACCTTTCCCAGAAATTCGCGGCGGTTTTGCTTCGGATGACTCATCGAAGTTCCTCCTCTCGAATCTTAGATTTTGGCGATCTGAGCCCTAGTTTATCGGAATCATAGACTCATAATACCACGAAGAATATAGAGTCAGGGATGCGGTGAGTGCGGCGGGCGTGCATCGCAAAAACTGAAATGCCGGCGTAGCTCGCGTCGCCAACTCCACACGTCGTTATGAGTCAAGTGCTGCCACGCCTATGAGAACTCCCAGCCCCGGCACTTGTCAATTTCACACTGGCTGCGATTGATGTAATGTTGCAGTTCCTCCATTTCGTATTGCCGAGCCAGTTCACGCGCGCTGACGCCTGGGCGCTTGGCCTTGAGCACGAGCCATCCTTCCATCGGCAGCCACTTTTCCTGGGCGACGTCTTCGCCGTGATCCTTGAGCAGCCTGTCGCGCTTATCGGGGACGTTGAGGTCCTGGTGAAAAACACAGCGATCCAGGTCCAGGGTAATTCGTGTGACATTCGTCTGATCTCCCCGGTTGTTCTGGTCGTGGACGAGTTGCTCGCCGTCGATATCAAAAACCAGACAGTCGGGAACATGGGTTGCACTGACGATGTAGTAGTGGAAATTGATCGCCTGAGCCTGGAGAGATCTTCCCGCGGAGTAAGCGCTGGGCCAGATCACCAATTCGGCTCCCTGGTTCGAAAGCCGCTGCCACAGGCTTCCCCAATTCACATCGAAGCAGATGGCCAACCCAACGCGGCCAAAGTCGGCTTGGTAGACTGCGGCCGAATTGCCCGGAGACACCGCGGGCTTCTTGAGGCACTCCTCCTGCCAGACCGGGTACAGTTTGTTGTAAACACATGCCACCTGGCCTTGGCGATCAAGCAGGACAGCGGAATTGAACCGCCGCGACCCTTCCTTCCTGTCGATCGGACATACCAGGTAGGTCCGATGCTTTTGGGCGAGTTGGGCCATCGCGTTTACCGTCGGTCCGTCCAGTGCTTCGACGCTCTTTTCATCTTGTCCGCGACAGGTCTCGGGAATGGCGATCAGGTCAGCCCCTCTCGCCCCTTCGGCATCGACCAAGGCGGCGATCTCTTCCAGAGGGCGCCCCGGATGAAATCCAATGCTGACGATCCGGACGGGCCGCCCAATCTGATCGGCATTCGCGCCTGGAGCGGGAATCGCTGGTTCGGCCGCCAAACTTGCTTTGGAGCCTTCGATCCCCAGCCCACTTGTGAGGCTGCCGATTCCTGCTGCCGATCCCTTCAAAAATGTGCGTCTTTGCATTCCAAGACCTCCTCGTCTAGAGAGTGCCCAGTGACCTTTACGGAATGGTACGGCCACCCCGCGCGGGCGTCAATGGCCTCCCAAACCATGAGACCGTTCCCTTTGATCGCGGCGATGCCGTCCACCATCCTGTTATAATCAAGCGCAGATTCTTACGAACTCGGGTCCGTCCCTTACGGTGTCCCATGCCTTTAGAATTGCATCAACTGGAGAAGCTGGATAATTACCGTTTTCTTGTGCCGCGCGGCACGAAGCCAGGAATGCTTACGGACGCGCTGATTTTCACCGACGAAAAGTTGCTGAAGGATCTGGTCAAGGATTTGTCGCTCGAGCAGGCGATCAACGTGGCGATGTTGCCCGGTATCGTGGGGCGTTCCCTCGCCATGCCCGACATTCATCAAGGGTATGGATTTCCCATTGGCGGTGTGGCGGCGACGGACCCGCACCACGATGGCGTGGTCTCGCCAGGAGGAGTAGGGTTTGACATCAACTGCGGCGTGCGACTACTTGGCAGTTCGCTGACCCGCGGGGAAGTACAGACGAAGCTTCGCGAACTCGTGAACCAACTTTTTCGCGACATCCCTTCCGGCGCGGGGCAAAGCGGTAACATTCGAGTATCTTCCTCTGACCTCGACACCGTGCTTCAGGACGGAGCCGCGTGGATGGTCGGGCATGGCTACGGGCGCGGAGAGGATCTGACCCACTGCGAGGAGAATGGCGCCATCGAAGGCGCAGACCCCACGATGGTGAGCGACCGTGCCAAAAAGCGCGGCTTGCCGCAGATCGGCACCCTCGGGTCAGGCAATCACTTTCTCGAAGTTCAATATGTGGAGCAGGTGTTTGACCCTGGGCGCGCCGAGGTTTTGGGGCTCTATGCGGGCGAGGTCGTTGTGCTCATCCATTCCGGCTCGCGCGGCCTGGGCCACCAGGTGTGCACAGACTATCTCCGCGATATGGGTCCGGCCATGCACCGCTACGGAATCGATCTGCCAGATCGCCAATTGGCCTGTGTCCCGGTGAAGTCGCCGGAAGGGGAAGCCTATCTTGCCGCCATGCGCGCCGCGGCGAATTTTGCCTGGGCCAATCGCCAGGGAATTACCCACTTCACCCGGCAGGCGTTCAAGCGGATTTTCGGGGAACGTGAGGAATTGCGAGTCATTTACGACGTGTGCCACAACATCGCCAAACTCGAACGCCACCAAGTGGATGGGCGCGAGCGGGAGGTGATGGTACACCGCAAGGGCGCCACGCGCGCCTTCCCTCCCGGTCACCGCGATGTGCCCCTCGTCTACCAACCCGTCGGACAGCCGGTTCTGATTCCCGGATCGATGGGGACTTCTTCGTATGTATTGGTAGGCGCGGAAGGCGCGATAGGGGAAAGTTTTCGCACCACCTGCCACGGCGCGGGCCGCTTGATGAGCCGCACCGCAGCTAAGAAATCGCGGTTCGCCCAGGACGCCCGGCAGCGCCTCGAGGATTTGGGGATTATCGTGCGCGCCGACTCGCGCGATGGCATTACGGAAGAAATTCCAGAAGCTTACAAAGATGTGGATGCGGTCGTCGACGTGGTCCACAACGCGGGCTTGGCCCACCGCGTAGCGCGTCTGAAGCCCATGGGAGTGATCAAGGGGTAGGGGAGGATAACGAATGAAAGTCATCAAGGTCCCGATGAAAGAAGATCTCCTCTGTCGCCTTTCCCATGAGGCAAAAGCTCACCAGCTTACCCGTGCTGCTCTGATCCGCGAGGCGTGCCGGATTTTATCTCGAGAAGCACCATGACGACGATCTTGATCGGCGCTATGTTGCGGGATACCGCCGTCACCCCGAGAGCGCCGCGGTCGGAAGGACAGGTGAAAGACTGGCGATCGAGGTATGGCCCCGCGAGGACTGGTCATGAAGCGCGGGGCCATGGGGATTTCGTCTACATACTCTGCGCAAGATAGTTCTGAATCCCGATATTGTCGATAAGCGAAAGTTGCTCTTCCAGAAAATCGACGTGCTCTTCCTCATCGGCGAGGATTACCTGGAGCAGGTCGGCCGAGGCATTGTCACCCGCTTTCCGGGCAGTGGCGATTGCGGCGTTGTACTCGGCCACGGCATTTTTCTCCAGCGCCAAGTCGTTTTGGAATTGCGATTTCACATCCTTGCCCACGACGAGTTTAGGCATATCGTTCAGATTAGGAGTGCCTTCCAAGAAAAGAATGCGCTCGATGAGTTTTTCCGCGTGCTTCATCTCGTTGATCGATTCTTTCTTCGTGTGGTCGCTGAGTTTCTTATAACCCCACGTCTCGCACATTTCGGCATGGATAAAATACTGGCTGATGGCGCCAAGTTCCTCCTTCAGCATCTTGGCCAGAACTTCAATGACTTCCGGTTTGCCCTTCATAATTGACTCCTCTTTTCTGCTCACTTCCTCTAATCGAGCGGACTAACAGAGATAAATGGAAACATGACATTCGTCAAGTGGAATGCAAATCATGACGGTTCGTGCGATCTCAAGTTTATGCCGCCCCGCCGCCGTTGTGCTTATCCCGCAGGTGGGCGATCAGCCCGCGGACGCTATCGGCGAGTTCCACGACTTCTCCCTCGCCTTTCACCTCAAACTTGATTTCGTAGTTTCCTGCGGCAGCATGATCGACGGCTTGTTTCAGGTCGGTCAAGGGCTTCACCACCTGGCGCGGCAGCGTGAAGCTGACCCAGATGCTCACCAGCAAAGTAATTAAGGATACGATGCCGCCCACTATTTCGGCGCGAATCAATAAGGCCCGCGCGCGCTGGTGATCTCTTTGAACGCGCTGCCAACTGCGGTTTTCGAGTGCGGTTGAGAGGTTGATAATCCTCTGACTGGCGGTTGCCAGATCCCGCGAGGTTTGTCGAATCTCCGGGTCGCTTTCCTCCACTTTCGCCGCGACTTCAGCGTCAAAGGATTCAATCCGAGCACGAAGCATATCGATCAAGCGCGCGCGGCTTTCTCGCGGTGAATGCGCGAGGACGTCGTCCAAATCCTTCTTATAGGTTCGCACCACTTCCCGCAGGCTTTGAACGGGAGGCAAATTGCTCTCGCCCAGCCGCTGAACGGCGTGGCTAAAGCTAATCCGGTAGAATGTAATCTCCGCGTCCAAATCGTCAAAAGTGGCTTTTTCCTCGGGCTGGAGGGCGCGGCAGGACTGGATGGTTTTCTCGAGTTGGCTCAGAGATTGCCGGTTGCGGGCAATGTCGTCGGGGTCGTGCAAGAGGAAGTAGTTGGTTTCCGCCCGCCGGGCGTCAAGCATCTCGACGGATGCGCGCTCGGCGGCGGTGGCGACGGGCGCATCGACATTGACGATGCGGTCCACAATCTTACCCATGGCGAATAGGTAGTAGACCGCTAGAAGGATGACCGGCACCAGGATTAGCCGCACCAACGCAAGGCTTAAGGCGACCCTGCGGCGCAGGGAGAAACCATGCAGGAGGACGATAAACTTTCTACGCGGCCGCCAAACCATACCTTAGTTTCGCCCGCGGAAGACAGCAGGGCAAGCCCTATATAGACATTAGCTATGACGGCGGAATCTTACTCCAAAACTGTCCCTATGAGGTGCGAATTTCGCGGGTACTGCGCGCCAAGGGACGGTTTCCCGGAGGGCCGGGAGGAGTCCAGCCCAGCTGAGGATGAAATGGCCAGCATTGCGAAAGGAACTTTTTTGCCCTGAAGACCGTATACAGAGATAGCGGTGGTCATTGCCGGGGAGGAGAAAAATGTTTTGCCCTCAGTGTGGTAAGGAATATTCGGAACAAGTGAATTTCTGCTGCCAATGCGGCACGGCGCTCTCGATCCCTGTGCGCGCACCTGCGAAGAAGCTGATGCGCTCGCGCACGGAAAGTAAAATCGCAGGCGTTTGCGGCGGATTTGCAGAGTACCTCGAAATAGACGTCACCTTGATGCGAATCCTTTGGCTAATGCTGGCCTTCATTGGAGGCTGGGGAATTCTCGGTTATCTTATCGCCTGGATTGTCATGCCGATAGAACCCCTGCTCCAGACTTCGGCTGTCACTGCGAGTCCGGGACTGCCCCAGCCCGCGGGAAATCGCTGATTGTGGCACGTTTGAAGGGACGCGCCTTTCCGCAAGCTGATTAGTTCGGACGTAGCGGCGGTTTAACGTAGAAGTCGCGATTAGAAATCTATCGCGATATGGCGCGGTAAGCCCACCGCTATGTCAAGTCCCATGGTTCCTTCGTAAGCGCCTCACCCGTCTGGCCGCATGTTCGATATCATCCTGATTCTCTGGATAAACCTGCAAAACAGGACCACGCCTGTCACCTCCCAGTTCGCACCAATGGGAGACACCAGGAAGCCCGCCGCAAGCAGGCTTGCCGAGCACTTCGGTCAAGCCATCTCTGTAGGCAATCCCGGCGAGGCTGTCGGGAAATCCGGCAATCTCCACTTCATTCCGACCTGTAAGTTGCTCAAGACACGTTATGGCAGTCCATCTGCATTAATTAAGTTCGATTGCCTTTCTTTGCAGACAGGAGGATTCCTGAAATGCCGAAGGATGATTGGTTTTTTTGGCTGACCGCGACGAACATTGCGCTGGGGGTTGTAGTGGTTCTGGCGGTGTTGGTTGTGGCATACGCGCTAGGTTGCGAGATTGTGAGCCGCTATAAGAAGTCCCGCGATGTGGCCAACCTCGACGCGGAATTGTCGGCGATGTTGGGTGACGGGCGGTTAGTGCCGGGACTGGGAGTCACAATGGCGGACGGTGGCGAGCCAATAAAACCTTTGCCAGCGGCACCGACCCAGAAGAAAAGTAGCCAAGAGTGAGACTATGGCGTGTCCATTTTTTAAAGAAGGCAGCGCACAATCCTGCCAAGCCGCCCCGACCCGGAAACTGATTCTCGACGGACCTGGGGCATCGGTGGCCGGGCGCTGCGCGTCATCGAAGTATTACCACTGCGATCTCGTTCGACGGGATGAGTTGAGGCGAGACCGTTGTCCCCACCTCGAAGAAGTCCACGTCCAGTATTGCGAGGCTGCATCCCCGACAAAGCTCATACCCTTCAGCGAGTCGGAATTTTCGAGTTGCGCCGACGGCGGATACCGCTTCTGCGATTTGTATCTCTCGGTGGCGAGGCCAAACGATGCTCTTGTCGCTCCTGCGGGCGTTCTGTACGCCCCGAACCATCTCTGGCTGGCCGCAGACGAATCCGGTCTATGTCACGTCGGAATCGACGCCTTTCTGGCAGGTGTGGTTGCGAACATTGACGGGGTAACGTTCGTGACCACGCACGGCACCCAGCGCCCGGTGGTCGCACTAACCGTCCATGGCGTGGAGTGGCTTATGACCTTTCCCAACCCGCTCCTCATCCAGAAAGTAAACAGCCACTTGCGCAACGACCCCAACCGAATCCTCGCTGACCCCTACGGCTCGGGATGGCTGTTCGCTGGTTGGCATCTGCCCGAGAGGACGGCTGCCGGGCTCATCGGTGGGCCCCACGCCGCGGCCTGGCAAGCGGAAGAGCGGGAACTGCTGGCGCAGGAAATCCATGCAACACACAAACTGAGCTGCGACGGCGGCGACCCCGTGCGCGGAGTAGGGCAATTCTTAACGCGGCAACAACTGGTGTGTTTGCTTCAGCGCTTTTTTTCGAGCACGCACTGGGGTTCAAAGGAGCAACCGTGAAGAGGAACCTTCTTATCTTTGGCGTCGGAATGGCGCTCGCCTTGGTGACCGGCTGGGCCGCTTTCCCTCATGCTCTCTACGTCCAGCGCGAGCAGCCGCTGGAATTCCGGCACAAGACCCACGCCGAAAAATCGGGTCTCGCGCATTGCGATTCCTGCCACGTGCTCGGAAGCAACGGTGAGTTCGGGGGTATCGCGGAAGTGGAAAGCTGCGCGGGTTGCCACGCCGACAAGATGGGGACATCCAAAGCCGAAGCCACGCTGGTCGACGCCTACGTCAAGCCATCACGCGAAACACCGTGGCTGATCTATTCAAGGCAGCCCGCGAACGTCTGGTTCTCGCATGCGATTCATTCCCGCCGCGCCGGCTTGGCCTGCAAAGACTGTCACGGTTCCATGGGGGAATCGGACCAGCAAAGAATCTACGAACAAAACCGCATCAGCGGCTACAGCCGCGACATCTGGGGTCATTCCATGTCCCGTCTAGAGCGTGCCCCGGGAGATGGCATGAAGATGAGTGACTGCGAGGATTGCCACCATCGCCGCAACGTTGAAGTCGGCTGCCTCGGTTGCCACAAATGAAGGAGAAACATGAAGTTCACCCGGAGAGACCTGTTGATCGGCACGGCCGGAGCCGCAGCAGGACTGGTATTAAGTCCGGTGCCGTGGAAGTTGCTGAGTGACGTCTCCATTTGGACGCAGAACTTTCCCTGGATTCCTCAGCCGGCGCACGGGCCGGTGGAAACGAAACACTCCACCTGCACTTTGTGTGATTGCGGCTGCGGCATTCGCGTGCGCATGGCAGGGAACTGTCCTGTGGGGGTTGCCGGTGTCAGCGGTCATCCACTCACCAAGGGCGCGCTGTGCCCGCTTGCCTTTGCCGCTCACCAGTTGAATTGGCATCCCCGCCGATTGCGCGAAGTGCGCCACGACGGGCGCGCGGTGTCCTGGGCGGAGGCGCAAGCGGCCTTCCAGAAGGCTTGTGACGAGGGTTCCATCGCTATCGTCGACGGGCGGCCGGGTAGGGCCGCTTCTTCCGTGTTCGAAGCATTCACCCAAAAGCACCGAGGCAGCTACCATGCTGTGCTGAGCGCGGAGAGTCAGGCACTCGCCCCTTACGCCGACTGGAGCGGTGTTCCCGTGGCTTCGCTTGGCTACGATTTGGAAAACACACGCACCATCGTGAGTTTTGGCGCGCCGCTCCTCGACGGCTGGGGAACACCCGGCCGCTTCACAAGACTCTGGAGTTCGCAGGCCGCCGGAGCCACGGACCCGCAACTGCGCTTGATCCAGGTCGAGCCGTCATTGTCTAGAACCGCGGCCCGCGCATGGCGATGGGTCCCTATTCGAGAGGGGAGGGAAGCGCAGCTTGCGGCGGGCTTGGCTCGGGTTCTCCTGGAAGATCGCCTGGTACATTCGCCCGGGCCCATGCCGCAGATAACTCTGCCCGAAGCTGCCGCTCAGACCGGCCTGGCCACGGAGGTGATTCGCGATCTTGCCCACACGATGGTCGAAAATCGGCCCGTTGTAGTAATAGCGACAGATGGCAACCCGGCAATCGCCGCGCTGAATGTTCTTCTCGGCGCGGTGGCGTCGCCCGGCGGGATCGTCAGGAAGACAGAAAACGTTCTCCCGCGGGTTCCGGCGGAGTCCGTCCCCCGCAAGATTCGGGCCATGCTGGTTGATTCGACCGTGCCTTGGGAATTCGCAGCCCCAGCCGATACTGAAGCATTCCGTTTCGCCGCATGGGATGGCGGCGGGAATACAGCAGGCTGGCTGCTGCCGGCGCCCGGCTTTTTGGAAGAACTTACCGATGTGCCCACGCCGCCAACCTCTGCTCGCGCGACCTATGCCGTGGTCCAAAATCTGGCCGCACTTCCCGCGGGTGTCCAGAGCGCCGCACAGTTCCTGCAGAACATCGACGCCACGTTACCTGCAGTGGATAAAGTCATCCACGCGCATTGCGAGGATATTTTCCGCGCTCAGCGGGGTACGGTGTATGGGGAGCACACGCTCGCGCTCAACGAGATCGATTCGGGCCAGCATTTTGAAGAGCAACTCCGCAAGGGCGCGGTTTGGATGGGTGATCCTCCGGGTCCCGGCAAGCTTCGGTGCGAACTGAAGGAATGGCCGGCTGACAGCCACGTGGCGCCCGCCACCAATTGGGCCGCGGCTTGGGCTCCTCCCATACTTCCGGCGCTGGCTACGAAGTTGTACCAGGAGTCGAATTTGCGTGAGGTGCCGGCAGGGAGGCAAGCATGAGCGTCCGCTACGGATTCGTAATTGACTTGGACCGCTGCCCCGGTTGCGGCGCATGCATGGTGGCGTGCGCAGCGGAAAACAATGTTCCGCCAGCTTCTCCACGTGCCACTCCTCGAACCGGATTGACACCGATGTTGGTCCGCAAGGTTTCGAACGGCATGGAGGGAGCGGCACGCCGCGAAACGTTTATTCCCATTGCTTGCATGCATTGCGGGAACGAAACACCGTGTGTGGCCGTCTGCCCACAGCAAGCTGTGGAAGTGGACAAGGCTACCGGCATCGTGACGCAGATGCCGCAGCGCTGCCTGGGCTGCCGGTATTGCATGACCGCTTGTCCCTACCACGCCCGTTACTTCAACTGGTGGGACCCTGCCTGGCCCGCGGGGATGGAGAAGAGCCTGAATCCGGGAGTTGCGGTTCGTATGCGTGGCGTCGTGGAGAAATGCAATATGTGCCCCTCAAGGCTGCACGGCGCCATGGAAAAAGCTGCGGCCGCGGGGAAGAAGGAAATCGATCCGGCAGACTACATCCCCGCCTGCGCGGAAGCGTGCCCTACCGGGGCCATCACCTTCGGGAATCTGGCCGACAAAAACGATCCGGTCTATTCCGCTGCGCACTCTTCCGAAGCCTTTCGGTTCTTGGCGCGGCTCGGCACGGAACCCAAGGTTTACTACAAATCCCAGGAGCCTTGGGTGAGAGCGCTCGCGGAGCGCGATTCGGATCACGCCACGGAGGCCCAGCATGGCTGATATGCTTCTGATCGACCGGCGTTTTATCGCCCGCGGTGTCGAGCGATCCTCGACCCTACGATTCGTGTTGTGGCTTGCCCCTTGGATTGCCTTGGTGGCGCTGGGAATTTATGCGGCCGCCCTATGTTTATACTACGGCCTGAACCAGACCCACATGGACAACCGCTTTGCCTTCGGAATGTGGATCTATTTGGACCTGGGAATGATCGCCATGGGCGCGGGCGCCTTCTTTACCGGCTTTCTCGTTTACATCCTGAAGCAAGAAGATCTCAAGCCCATTCTGAACAGCGCGGTGGTGGTGGGGCTGATTTGCTATAGCGGCGCGGTAGGCGTCCTGATGGTGGACGTTGGGCAGCCTCTGCGCGCATGGTTCACCTTCTGGCACCCAAACACCCACTCGATGCTCACCGAGGTCACATTCTGCATTACCTGTTATCTGTTCGTGCTTATCCTGGAATACCTGCCCGTGCTCTTGCGGAATCGCCAACTGCGCAAGGTGCCGTCATTCCTGGTGTTTGAATACCAGCTTCATAAGATGGTTCCGGTGCTTGCCGGACTCGGCGCCTTCCTTTCGTTTTTCCACCAGGGATCGCTTGGAGGACTTTACGGAGTGTTGCGTGGCCGCCCCTTTGCATTTCGCCAGGGGTTCGCCATTTGGCCGTCCACATTCTTTCTCTTCATCCTATCCGCTATCGCCGTGGGGCCGAGTTTCCTGATGCTCGTCACGGCCACAGCGGAAACCCTGACGGGTCGGCGATTGGTGCAGCCCAGCGTGTTCCGCAAATTGGGATTGATTTCCGGAATCCTGCTCGGTGTCTACGTGGCGGCGAAAGCGGTTGACACCCTGATTTGGCTCAATGTCACTTCGAGGGCGGTAGGCTTTTCACCTTGGGATTTCTACTCCTACAAGCCGTTCGGCTCGGCCCTGCTATTTCTGGAGATCGTTCCCCTGGGCTTACTCCCTGCGTTCCTTCTCGCCCTGCCCATAACAAACAAAAGACGCGGCTGGGTGCTCTGCGGCGCGGCCTTGGCCTGCGGCGGAGTATTGCTGAACCGGTTCATCCTCACCGTGCAGACCCTTGCTTTGCCCACGCTGCCTTTTGACGACTTTCTGCAATACGTCCCCAGTTGGCAGGAAGTGGCAACCTTCACCGGCGTGATTGCCTATGGCGTGATTCTCTATTCGCTGTCATATCGCTATTTGCCGCTATTCGGGCAAGCTAAAGGAGTGGACAAAAATGTTTCCGTGGGTTGATGGATTTCACTGGAGCCCGGATCACATCATTTTTCTTTCCCTATTCTTCGCGGTGGTCTTGACCATCGTGTCCACGTTCGTCCGGGCGATTTGGCGGACCGCCTCCGATTTCCGCACCCATCACGCCGCGGAGACGTGCTGGCGGCTGAACTTTGCGGAGCTGCCGGAAGCCGAGCGCCGCTGCCGCCACGAACTCGCCGGCCGGTTGGAGCACAGAATTTGTCCCAACGCCTTTGATTGCCGCCGCTGCGCCCAATACGTGGAGTTCGCGGCGTTGCCGGCGAAAGCGATCTCCCCGGAGGCAGGCGTCAGCTTCTCGAGTGATCGGCTCTACCATCGAGGCCACACGTGGGTGCGCCGGGAAAAAGACGGCGCCTTGACGATCGGTCTGGATGAATTGGCCCAGCATCTGATCGGCCACCCCGACTCTGTCCAATTGCCTGCCCAGGGCAGTGAAGTAGAGAGCAACGGCCTCGCCTGGCGAATGATGAAGAATGGTCACGAGATTCAAGTGCGCGCGCCGATGGATGGCACGGTGGTCTCGACCGGTGCCGATCAGCAGGGCTGGTATCTGAAGCTTCTCCCGCATGAACCCGTGGACCTTCGTCATCTCCTGCGCGGCCCAGAGGTGCCCGGCTGGCTTGCCAGCGAGCTCGAGCGCCTGCAACTGCAACTCTCCACGCCCAACGCTCAGCCCTGCCTGGCCGACGGCGGAACCCTGATGCCGGATCTCATGGATTCCATGCCCGCGGCGGACTGGGATACCGTGCTCGCGGCGACGTTTTTGGAAGGGTAACTCGCGGCTTCAGTGCGCGATCTCGTATCGCTTGAGTTTGTCGTAGAGCGTCGACCGATCGATCCCGAGGGCGGCGGCGGTTTCCCGAACATTCCCGCCTTTTCGTTCCAGCGCGGCCAGGATAACCCGGCGTTCCATCTCGGCCAGTGGGACGTCAGGAATCTCCCAGTTCTGTCCGGCGTTGCGCTGGTTGAGCCAGGTGAAATCGCTTTCCACCAGCGTTCCGTTGCGTGAAGTCACGATGGCGCGCTCGATCACGTTTTCGAGTTCTCGCACATTGCCGGGCCAGTCGTGCTCGAACAGCAGCTTGAGCGCGCCCGCGGAGACTCCCGCGATGTCTTTTCCCAATTCCGACGCAATGCGCTCCACGAAGTGCTCGGCCAGCAGCGGGATGTCTTCGCGCCGCTCGCGCAGCGGTGGAATGCGAATCTCAATCACATTGATGCGATAATACAAATCGTCGCGGAATCGCCCCTGCTTCACTTCTTCCGCCAGGTTCTTATTGGTTGCCGCGATCACTCGCACATCCACGCTGACTTCCTCGGTGCCACCCACGCGATAAAAGCGCCGCTCCTGGAGCACGCGCAGCAAGTCTGCTTGCAGCTTCGGTGAGATGTCGCCAATTTCGTCAAGGAAGATCGTACCTCCGTCGGCCAGCTCAAATTTGCCTTTCGTTTGGCCCTCGGCGCCGGTGAAAGCGCCCTTCTCGTGGCCGAACAATTCGCTTTCAAGCAGCGTTTCCGTGAGTGCGGCGCAACTCACGCTCACAAACCGCTTTTCCGCGCGCTCACCGGAGTAGTGAATGGCGCGCGCCACCAGTTCCTTCCCCGTGCCGCTGTCGCCGCAGATCAGCACGGTGCTGCGGATGCTCGCAATCTCCCGCGTCAGCGCCAGGATTTCCTCCATGCGGGGATTCTTGGTAATGATGTCGCGGTGGCGGTACTGGCGGCTGATTTTCTTGCGCAGGATGGCATTCTCACTTTGCAGCTTCTTGAGTTTGAGAATGCGCGAAACCAGCATGGAGATTTCCTGCGGATGGCAGGGTTTTACGATGTACTCCTGCGCCCCTTCTTTCATGGCCAGGATGGCAGTGTCGACGGTGGCGTAGGCGGTGATGATGATGACAGATGCCTCGGGGCGGAGTCGGTGAATCTCCATCATGGTTTCGATGCCGTCCACCCCCCCAGGCATTTTCAGGTCGATGAAGCAGATGGCGTAGTCGGTCGACCGCGCCATCTCCAGCGCCTTTTGTCCGTCGAGCGCGGTGTCAACGCGGTAGCCGTCCTCGCGCAGCCACGCCGCCATCGATTCGCACATGACCTCTTCATCGTCCACCACCAAGATGGGCCAAACCTTCTTCATAATACCTCTCCGCCGCTGCTACCAGAACCGCCTTCATTCCGCATGGACGTGGACTGCCTTTTCTTCCATGGCGCCGCTCTTGGCCTTCAGTGGGAGCGTGACGGTAAACGAAGCGCCCTCGTTCCGCTGGCTCGCCACTTCGATTTCACCGTCGTGGTCTTTCACGATTCCGTAAAGCACCGCCAATCCCAGGCCCACGCCTTTTCCCTCAGCCTTGGTGGTGAAGAACGGGTCGAATATTTTCGCAAGGTTTTCGGGAGCGATGCCTTCACCCGTATCGCGCACGCAGAGTTCCACCGAGTCCCCCCCGGGAACGAGGCGCGTGCGGACCGTAAGCTTGCCGCCTCCTTTGGGGTGCATCGCCTGCGCGCCGTTCAAAATCAGATTGAGAATCACTTGCTGGATTTGCGAAGGATCGCACTCAACCAGAGGCAGCGTCTCCTGCAACTCCAGAGCCGTTTCCGCGTTCATGAGCTTCAGCTTGTGGCCCACCAGGCGCAGGGTGCTGCGGACGAGCTTGTTCAAATCGGCCGGAACCCGTTGAGGTTTTGACCGGCGTGAAAACGCCAGCAGGTCGGTAACAATGCGGCCCACGCGCGTGGTTTCCGCCGAGATTTGGCTGAGGTACTTACGGAATTCGGCTTCGCGCCCAGGAGGAAAATTGCCGCCGGCCATCAGACGTTCAAGCAGGGTAGAAAGGTTGAGCACCCCGGAAATGGGATTGTTAATCTCGTGGGCAACGCTGGCGGCCAATTGACCCAGCGAAGCGAGTCGGTCCGCCTGGAGCAACTTGCGATGGGCCGCCTGCAATTGTTCGGTGCGCTCCTCGACTTTGCTTTCGAGCGTCTGCTGCATTTCGTTCAACTCATCGACGGCAATTTTCAAGCGCTCCCGCATGAGGTTAAACGAATCCACCAACTCGTCCAGTTCCTGGCTGCCGCGCCGGATTTGCAGGGGCCGGTCGAGCTGCATGGCGCTCAAGGCTTTCGTCCCCTTGATGACGTCGCGGATGGGGGTGGCGACGAAGCGCCGCGTGAACAGGATGACGAACGCCGCGCCGATAATGACGGCGACCACCGTCACCAGGATCGTTTGCAGGGTCACGGCCCGCGTCTGTTGCTGCACCGGGTCGAGGCTCAGCGCCACGTCCAGAACCCCGAGCACTTTGGTGCTGGCCTGATGCGCGTGGCAACTGGCATTGCTGCACGAAGGCTCGTTATGAATGGGGGTAACGATATTCAGGGTCTTGACGCCCACGGGCGAGGTGGCATAGCGCACTCGGGAATTGATCGCCGGGCGCGCCAGCACCGGCGTTGCGCCGTGGCAGCTCATGCAGACACCGCTCGTGGGACTGGCCGGACCGGGCTGCTCGCTCGCGTCGGTGGAAAACACCAGCCTGCCCTCGCGATTGAACATGCGGATGCGGTCGACGCCGTGCTTGTCGGCGATCACGCGCATCATCTCATACGCGGCCTTGCGATCGTCGTCGAGCATGGCGTGCCAGGTGGCGCTGGTGATGCTGCGCGACAGCTGGTCTGCGCCCAGGATCATGGCCTCGACCAGCCGCTCCTTTTGCATCCGGAAATTGAGATATCCGCTGATGCAACTGATCGCGACGATCAGAATCGTGAGGGAGAAAATCAGCTTGAAATCGAGTCTGCGGGGCATTGGGAACCTTTACACCTGATCCTCCAGCTCCACATGACGCGTGCGGTCGGAACCGTTTCGGATAGGCTCGGCGCCGTGGGAAAGGACGTCGCTCCGGAGGGGTTTCGCGCAGGATGCGCCCTCGCGAGCGCCGCGAAGAAGCCGCCCAAAGGCCCGGAGGCGCAGAAATACCCCCAGCGCCGCCCACCGGGCAGGCCAAGCCTAATCTGGAGAGCAAGTCACCTGCCAAACTGTAAAGTGAAAGCTGGGTTATCGTGATCGCCCCATAAGCCTCTGTGGGGCGTAAGGCCGAGCAGCGCTCGGCCGCGCCGCGAAGGGTAGCGCGGGCAACTCGCCCGCCACGGCAGGGCGTCCCGCCCGCGCCCGTGGAAGAGCCGCAGGGCCGAAGTGCGGGCCCCGGGCTACGTATGGTCGCAACAGCGGCCTGCCAGCCGCTGCCCACCCGGCTGATTTCGGCGGAGCACGCGACAGCCGCCGAGAGAAGGGGTTACGAAGAGAAAGGCGAACAGGAAAAGTGACCGCGATATGATGCGGCCGGAGTACGACTTCTCCGCCGCCCAGCGAGGCGTCACCGCACCGAGGTATGCAGCGGCGGAATGCCATTCGGGCGCGGGAGTGGGCGTGGGGCCGAGCTGCGCTCGGCTTGGCCGAATGCTATTTGGCCCTACAACCGTCGATCGCAGACCCGAGGTGGCGGATTAGGGGGTTCACGACCGGGGGCGATGACAGATTCAAAATTCCAAATTCAGCATGCCAAGAGCAAGATCACCCCAACCCAATCATGGGGGATAGGCATGTGTTGGGGGGAGCGCACGGCAAGCGAGGTCAAAGGCCGGCCTTCGTTGTGGCAAAACTCGCTTTCGAATACCTCGGGCGCGAGCCGATCGACCAGGGTTCTTAGGTGAAACGCTTCAGGAGCGGACGCAAGCCGCGCATCACCCGCTAATGGCGGAGCCGCACGTCGCGCCACCGTCCCCGAACACCCGGCAACCAGCGCCTAGCGCCGAGGCCCCAATCTCTATACGCTAACCTCCAAACCCTAATCCCGTCCTTGCCTTCGGTTGCGCTCGGGTACAATTTATTGCTCGGGGCAAGTGTGGCGGGGGCGCAGACGTATTCGGTCGGGGGGTCGCGCCGTGGCCGCCTTGCTTGCCGTTTTTGCGGATTTCGAATGGGAAATCCTCCGGGAACGATTCCCCGCCGGCTTGGCACATGCCCGCCAGAACGGCCAAGGCTTTGGGGCGACCTAGCCACGGCGGTTCTCCACGCTAATAAGATCCGGAAGCTCTACCGCGCGGGCATGAGTAAATCAAAAATCGCACGCCGGTTGCAACTCGGCCGGACCTCGGTGCGGCACATATTAACGCCGAAAAAGGCATCCTGACTGCAAAAGAAGTTCCGCTCAATTCGAAGACAGCCACCGCCCGCCGCTCGCCGTCATAGCTACCGCCCCGGATCACGCACCAGACTCCGTGCTGCTCCTGCCCCGCGCGATCCTGCCGTCAGTACCTCACCTAACGCAGCCTTGCCGAAAGCTCACGAGCTAAATGAAGCCGAGAATCGTAAAAATCGCATCCGCGCGAAATTTAGTGAAATTTGCGCGGCTGGGACACGTCATTCTGAATAGGTCCTCGGAGCATCGTGGCGATCCTACTTCTCGGATGTTTTGCCCGATACTGCTGGGAACATGGGCTTTACGCCGAACGCAAATGTCCTGTAAGTTAAAGAACATAAAAAGGTTAAGGCTTAGACGGCGGGCCCTTCGCCCTTCCATGAGGGCCATTATGTCAGTTCTCCGCGGTGCTCGAGTCGCTTGTAGTAGACGAGGGAATAAATTGCCGGCACCAAAGCACCCGACAGCACTGACCCTAGGCTGAGCCAAGGCCAGTTCCACGCCATGGCGAAAAGAAATCCAACAAGGCCACCCACGACGAAGGTCCTAGCGCCCAGGCGGTGCGTGGCGTTCCAAACGCGTTCGTCCGCGATTGTCCAGGGCGTGCGAATGCCGATGTAGAAGTTCCGTCGGACCTTTCCCAGCACATTCCCCAGGAGCGCGATTAGCAGGCACACCCCGCCCATGATGGCCTTGTTCATATTCATCTGTCCCGACCATGCGGCCCGAAGTGTCAGCGCCTGAACGTACGCCATAAACGCCACGACAACCACCATGATGTAGAGGTAGGTCGAGCGGAACGCTTCCACTTCAAAGTGGCGTGGCGACAGCCAGGGCAGGGCCGCCATAAGGCCCATCGTTCCGAGCATGAGGCCCGGAAAGATAACGAGGACCGTCCACTTTGCGGAATAATCATCCACCTGGCCGCTGATATTCCAGTGTGTGGGAACGTGGTCCGGCAGGTGTGGGTACAAGACGGCCGCAGCCGCGAAACTGATAACGATCAGGGCAAGACCGGCAAGATAATATTTTCGGGTCATGGCTTTTTCCCCCCGCCGCTCTCCGTCGAGTGCAGCAAATCCATTGCCCAGGTCATGACGTCCTGCAGCACCGTCGTGTTGACCGAGTACCAGATCTGTTGCCCATCGCGGCGAAAGCGGATCAGGTCGCATTCCTTCAATACCGAAAAATGATGCGACATCGACGGCTTGGTCATCTCAAAATGCCCGGCCAGATCCCCCGCTGTCATCTCGCGGTCACCCAGCAGCCGCAGAATTTGCCGACGGGTCGGGTCAGCCAAAGCTTTGAAAATTGCATTCATAAAATCGTTGATTAGCCCTCCATCTAATTAGACATATATCTAAATATAGATCACTGAATTCTACGTGTCAAGCGAAATCGGAGCCACTGACCGTCAACCTAATCTTGTCTCGGCGATATCATTCGTAACCTGCCAGCGCGAAAGGTGGCCCCGGGCCAAAACCGACATAAATTCCGCCCTCCACATTAATAAATTGATCTACCTCACGGCAAATAGGTGCCTTTTGCCTCTCTTCGGCCATTGAAGTGCAAAAAGTACCACGCGGTGGAGAATATTCCGGACACACTGTCGGTCCGGAAGCAACAGGAGTGAGAAAATGCGCAGCCATTTGGGATGTACTGGGTCCATCGATCTCGGTTTTCTCGGGGATGACACGCAGAAGCGCCTGGAGCGGATTGGCGCAACCTGGTTGGAATACTCGCCCGAGCCTTCGTCCCTGGTGGTGCGTCACGTTCAGCCGGACGATGTCCCGCCCTTGCGCGAGGTGGCCGGTGAACTTTTGGATTTCCTACACACGGTCGCCGAATCCGAGCGTATTCAGATTCCAGGCGGCGCCCTTCTTTATCAAGACGGGCCGACGGGCCAGTACGTCCGCCTGAAGGTGTGGAAGGGAGGCTTTCTGACGGTCGCTTGGGCGCGGCCCGACTACGTCCGCGCGCAGTGGGTGCCCTTTCTCAATCAGCCCGTCACCTTGGTTTTCGAGCCCTTCCAGCGGCTGAACGGTGCGGTGGGCTTTGAGGGCCACCCGAACTCCGCCGATGACCTGCGCAGGATCCTCGAGAAGACATCTGGTCAGTACTCGCAGGGCGATTATGAAATTAACGCCTCCATCCGCCGGATCGAAGTGACTTTTCGCGACGTCAACGCCGATATCCTGACGGTGGTCAACGCGTTTCGGTACATGGCCCAGCCAGGTACGCTCAGTGGCGAACTTGATGTCTCCTCGTTCCGCTCGGGAGACCTGGAGGACTATTGCCGCTTCTCGTTCCGAGCGGGGGAAACCTGGATGGCACGGCCCAACCTTTGGTCCGACACGCCAGAAGTTTCCGCCCCAGCCGCTGACTGTCTGCCGCGAGCGGCGTGAGAAGAACAGTCGATAGTTAGTAGTTGATAGTTGAAAGTCGAAGAGTTGAAAAGTCGGAGACCCAAGGAAGTCGAGGGGTTGAACAGTCGAAGAAGTTGAAGAGTTCCAGAGCTGAACAGTCGAAAACGGCGAAGGCTTGAAAGTTCGAGAAACACGAAGTTGAATGGCCGCAGAGTTGAACAGATAATGGATCGAAATTTCGCGGCATCGAATTAACGCTTCGTGAGCGGTTGTGTTGTTTTTTCAACCCTTCAGCTTCTTAGCTCTTCATCTTTTTGACTTTTCAACTCTTCAACTTTTTAACTTTTCGACTCTCGACTTTCAACTATTGACTATCAACTGTTAGTTGTCGACTATCAACCATCGACCATCAGCTATCGACTATCCCAAGGAGTGCAACCCCATGGATTACGCCTTCACCGAGTATCAGTCAGCCATTCGCGACTTGTCGCGCGAGATTGCCGAAAAGGAAATCCGCCCCATTGCGGCGGAGTACGATCGTGAGGCCAAGTTCCCTTGGCCGGCCGTGAAGGTGATGGCGCAAACTGACCTTTTCCGCGTCTACATTGAGGACGAATATGGTGGGATCAGCGACGGCTCTCCCATCATGAACATGGTGATTGTCACCGAAGAACTCTCCAAGGCGTGTGGAGGCATCGCCCTCAGTTTTGCCGGGACGGCGCTGGGCACGCTGCCGATTATCCTTTCCGGCAGTGAAGAGCAGAAGAAGCGCTGGCTGCCCGAGATCGCCGCCGGGAGAAAACTCGCAGCTTTCGCACTGACCGAGCCGCAAGCAGGCTCCGATGCCGGTGCCGTGCGCACCACGGCGATTCGCGACGGCGACTTCTACGTGATGAACGGCACCAAGCAGTGGATCACCAACGGCGGCGAGGCGGAAATCTACTCGGTAATTGCCTTGACGAACCCCGCCAAGGGGCCGCGCGGAGCCTCGTGCATCATTGTGGAAAAGGGTACGCCCGGCTTCACTTTCGGCAAGAAGGAGGACAAGCTGGGGATTCGCGCCTCCGCCACGCGCGAGCTGATTTTCCAGGACTGTCGAGTGCCCGCGGCGAATTGCCTGGGCCGCGAAGGCACGGGCTTTATCACCGCCATGAAGACGTTCGACGTTTCGCGGCCGGGAGTGGGCGCCCAGGCAGTGGGAATAGCCGCCGGAGCGTTCGACCTCGCGCTCGAGTACGCCTGCACCCGGCGCCAGTTCGGCTCGCCTGTGGGCTCCTTCCAGGGACTGCGCTTCATGCTCGCCGACATGGCCACCAAGATTGAGGCCGCGCGTGCGCTGGTCTATGCTACGGCGCGATACATCGATACCAAGCCCAAGGAGCGGCCCACGCTCTACTCCGCCATGTCGAAATGTTTCGCCAGCGATGTGGCCATGGAAGTCACCACCGACGCTGTCCAGATCTTCGGCGGGTACGGTTATATGCACGACTACCCCATCGAGAAGTACATGCGCGACGCCAAGATCACCCAGATTTACGAAGGCACCAACCAGATTCAGCGCGAGGAAATGTCCAAAACGCTCATCAGCGGTTTCCACTCGCACCGGCCGAACATCGCCCGCGCGGCGTAGCGCGGGCCTTGAATCTTGACTCTCCGAATTTGACTCTCGAATTTTGAATTCTGTTTCCTGGGTCTTGAATCTGGAATTTTGAATCTCGAATCTCCGTCCTGCTCGTTCCCTACTGATTTCCCGCCGCCTGTCCCCGACAGCCTTGCCACGGGTTGACGTAGGGTGCAACTTCGCGCCGCCCTATGGCGAGGTATACTCGCCACTACGGCGTGTAAGCGCGCCTCTCCCGATAGCCCCGACACTTCCACGAGTTTTACGTGTTATTCTTGAGCAATGCGAAAACGCCTCAAACGAAAACTCCGCTCCTGCGCCCTCTGCAAGCCCTACAAAATGGGTGGGGAGAACCGCTGGAAACCCAAGGAACTCGCAGTTCTCAAGCGAGCCGAAGCGGAGATCCGCCAAGCATCCCGCGAAGAGTAACGCGCCCGCAGGCAAGGGCGTAGCGCAAGGCTCGCTCTCCAGCCTTGCAGCTTTTCCTCCGTGCCAGTGCCTTGCTGGGACCACCCACATCAGTTCGGAATTTCCGGCTCGGCACACGGCCAAAACCCGCGGCGAACGAAGAGCCGCAGGGCCGAAGTGCGGGCCCTGCGCTACGTCGTTCCTCCGGGCCCTGGCAGGCAGGGCGGGGATCAACACTGTCACCAGCATGGGTAAACTCGGCGTTTTGGGGAAACTCCTAGCCACCTCGCGCGCGCCGGAGGGACCCAGAACAAACCAGGTTCTGCTCCCATTGTGGGGAATTGCCAGATTTAACGCAGGGGCGCAGAGGGGCAAAGGAAGTGCCAGGTGTCAGGGGCAGAAGGAAAGGGTAAAGGATAAGGGTTAAAATGTAAACCTGCCCGCCCTTTGTCCCTTACACTTTACCCTTTAACCCTTTCTCCGGCCGCTGGCACCTGAAACCTGACGCCTGGCACTTTCCCTCCGCCCTGCGACCGACAAAAAGTAGCCTCCCGCCCTAATCTATTTTTCTTGACAAGAGTATTCATGAGAAGAAACGGAGTTATTGGCGTAGGGGCTAGGGGCATGAATGGGCGGAGCGCGTCTCGGAGGTCCAGCAGGCGGGAAGGAAAAGGCTGAATTTCAGATTCAAAATTTAAGATTCAAGATCCCGAGGCTCCGGCTTCGACGTTTTGCGACACGCTTGATACGGCCCCAATCCCTAATCCCGAGCCCCTAATCCCGAGCAACTTAATGTCTCCACAGAAAATAGACCGTCATTCCCGTTCCGACCGTGATCACCGTGGCGCGCACCCACCGGGGATCGATTTTCTGGGCGTAGTGGGCGCCGCCATAACCTCCGGCCACGGCTCCTATGATCATCAGAATCGCCTGCGGCCACTCCACCTGCCTCGCGGCGATGAACGTCACCACGGCGGCGCCATTTATGGAGGCAGCCAAAAGCGTTTTCAAAGCGTTCATGGCATGGATATCTTCGATCTGGATGATCTCCAACATGGCCAACATCAGAATGCCGATGCCGCCGCCAAAAAATCCGCCATAGAGCGCAATGAAAAACTGGACCAGGGTGAGGCCGACGATGGCTGGCCAGGACGGCGGCCCGGTCCGCTTGACCCTGTGGCCCAGATTCGCGGTCAAGCGCTTGCCAAACGCAAAAAGTAAGGTGGCGACCCCGAACAGGTACGGCACCAGCGACATGAATGTCGCCTGCGGGGTGTGCAGAAGCACCACGGCGCCGGCCACTCCGCCGATCAAGCTGATGGTAATCAGCGGCGCCATCACGCGTGCCGATTTAGGCAGCCGGTGCCGGTAAGAGAAAACACTCGCCACCGAGCCCGGCCAAACAGCCACGGTGTTGGTGGCATTGGCCGGGATGGGAGGGACTCCGGTAAACAGCAGAGCGGGGAAAGAGAAGAAGCTGCCGCCGCCGGCGACAGAATTCATGGCGCCGGCCAGGAGGGCGGCCAGGAAGAGAAGGATCCCATGGGGCAGCGTCATAGTTATTCGCGACTAAATCAAATTATGAATTCTGAATTATGAATTATGAAAGCAGGTTCCTTTGAGCTCATTCGGGCGCAGGCCGATAGTCGATTCTTACAAATTTCACAATTCAGAATTCACAATTCAGAATTCTCGCGGCGCTTACTGTTCCGCCGGAGTCGGCTCCCGGCTGCTGGCGAGTCCGGTCAGGAGGAATTTACCATCGCTGGAGAAGACCGGGTGATAAACCTTGATGCCATCCGGTTTGGGCAGCACGAAGACATGGTCGTCGTGACTGCCTGCGGCCACCTCGGGCGCTTCGAACACCTCGTTCTGAAGGAACTCCGGCCAGTTGTCCTGGATGAAGTGGCGGAAGGCATCGAGCGTGGGCGCGTCGGCATTCAGGAATTTGGCGGGGACCACCAGCGCGTAAGCGGAGGCGTAATCGTGCAAATGGAGCGCCGAGATAAAACGGTAGATCGTGTAATCCTCGTTGGCGGTGTACCCGGTCTTACCGGGAATGAACGCCTTTCCGTCCCAATGGTAGACGGAGCGCGCCGCGAAACCCCGACGGCCGGTCGGAGCAATGTGGAGAAACCCCGGGTCGGCGCGACCCGTTTCGACCATTTCCGCCGGGGCAGTCGCATGGTCGCGGAAACTCACCTGGCCTTGCAGCAGGGGCTGGAACCTGCTGTCGTCCGACTGCGCGTCCCAAAGGAGCGTCGCCAAATGGTCCTTGAACTGAAACACGGCCGGGTGCGGAACCCGAGGCTCGCCCTCTTGCATCAAGACGGCCAGCGCGTGACCCACAGGCGGGCCGAGGTTGATCATGACAAGGTGTAAGTCTTCGGCTCCGGTCACCAGGCGCGAGGCCTGCCAATGCGCGCCGTCCCAGGACAGCAAAAAGACGGCCCACAGGGGACTCGAATCGGGAGCAGGCGCCACCTCGGCCCCCGCTGAGACGTCGGGGATCGCCCATTTCAGGACCATTTCCGGAACGCCGTCGCCGTCCACATCGCCAATCGGAGCAAGCGTGTTTGGCGGCGCGCCGCCCTCCGGGGTCTCGCCGATGCGCAGAGCCTTCGCGAGGACCGCCACATCCGGTATGGTAACGCCCTGAATCGCGGCATTGATCTGAGGAAGCAGCGAATCTGGCGGTGCTGGGCTTTCCTTCGTTTCAGGCAAGGGAAGATCCTTGTCCTCTTCCTGCGCGGAGGCAGCGGGAGCCAAGATCATGATGCAGGCGGCCAGAGCTAATACCGATAACCGGAAGCCGCGAACCAATCGGAGGGACAATGGGAGCGGCTGGCACTGAGGGTATTTCATGTTGACTTGGCATTATATAGGAAGAGGCTCAAGGGAACAAATTCGGGGTTATCCCCAAACGAATTATGCTCTGATTTGGGGGAGCAGGCCGGAGTGAATCCGGGCATACCGAAATTTGGAAGAGGATGTAAACTCTAGTCATGAGAAACTCAAAGTAGAGGCCATCCCTGAGATCGAACAGCCAAGTAACTTTAATTGTTTCAATTACTTGAAGATATCTTACGGTCGCAGACACCATTTCACGGAAGATTGGCACTCAATAGCGACGAGTGCTAAATCACTGATTTCAGGCGAAATTTGATGCTTGACAATCTCTCGCGATCAGACTACATTAGCACTCGCGATAGGTGAGTGCTAAGCAGCGCGGACGTTATCGCGGGGCAGCACGAAAAATCAATGACTATGGCCTAATTGCGATAGCCCGAGGGGGCCTCCGGGCGGGGGCACCAGCCGCTCAAAGTCCGGCGGGTCCAGCTTCGGGTGAATCTGAGGAGGAAAGGAGACTCAATCATGAATGTTAGACCTCTTCATGACCGACTGATAGTGAAGCGGATCGAAGAAAAGGAAACCATCAAGGGTGGAATCATCATTCCCGACTCGGCGAAAGAGAAGCCGCAGGAGGGCGAAGTGATCGCCGCCGGTAATGGCAAGAAGACGGAAGACGGGAAGATCGTTCCCTTGGACGTCAAGGCGGGCGACCGCATCCTGTTCGGCAAATACTCCGGCACCGAGATCAAGGTGGACGATCACGAATACCTGATCCTGCGCGAAGACGAAGTGCTGGGAGTTATTGAAGGCGCGAAAGCAGCAGCGGGCAAGAAATAAGTGCGGCTGCGCAATCTTTGCGGCCGCACGCGCCGGAAAGCGCGGAGCTGGCTGCGGGGGCAAACTTGAACTCATCAACTCCGCCATCCCGAGGCAATAAATCGGGAGGGGAGGAAAGGAATTGGAGGGAGGTAAGATGGCAAACGCAAAACAGATTATCCACGGCGAAGATAGCCGGCAAGCGATTCTCCGGGGCGTGAACAAGCTCGCGGACGCCGTGAAAGTTACGTTGGGGCCCAAGGGCCGCAACGTGGTTCTGGACAAGAAATTCGGCTCTCCCCTGATCACCAAAGACGGCGTAACCGTGGCCAAGGAGATCGAACTGAAGGATCCCCTGGAAAACATGGGCGCTCAAATGGTGCGGGAAGTGGCTTCCAAGACTTCCGACGTGGCCGGCGACGGCACCACGACGGCGACGGTCCTGGCGCAGTCGATTTACCGCGAAGGTTGCAAGACCGTGGCCGCGGGCGCGAATCCCATGGCCATCAAGCGGGGTATTGAGATGGCCGTGCGCGCCGTCTGCGGATACGACGAAACGCAGAAGGACGGCTCCAAGAAGCACGTGAAGGGCGAACTGGAAAAGATCTCGAAGCCCGTCGAAGGCTCGATGATCGCGCAAGTCGGCGCCGTTTCCGCCAACAACGACGCGACGATTGGCACCATCATTGCCGAAGCCATGAAGAAAGTCGGCAAGGACGGCGTCATCACCGTCGAGGAATCGAAGACCATGGAGACCGCGCTGGAAGTGGTCGAAGGAATGCAGTTTGACCGCGGCTACCTGTCACCGTACTTCGTGACCGACCCCGAGCGCATGGAAGCCGTGCTCGAAAACGCGCTGGTGCTGATTCACGAGAAGAAGATCAGCTCCATGAAGGATCTGCTCCCCTTGCTCGAGCAGATTGCCAAGGGCGGAAAGCCCCTGTTGATCATCGCCGAGGAAGTCGAGGGCGAAGCCCTGGCAACCCTGGTGGTGAACAAGCTGCGCGGAACCCTTCAGGTCTGCGCGGTGAAGGCGCCGGGCTTCGGCGATCGCCGCAAGGCCATGCTGGAGGATATCGCCATTCTCACCGGCGGCAAGGCGATCACGGAAGATCTGGGGATCAAGCTTGAGAACGTGAAGCTCGATGACCTGGGCCGCGCCAAGAAGATCACGGTGGACAAGGACAACTCCACCATCGTGGAAGGCGGCGGCAAGTCGGGCGAAATCGAAGGGCGCGTCAAGCAAATCCGCACCCAGATCGATGAAACCACTTCCGACTACGATCGCGAGAAGCTCCAGGAACGGCTGGCCAAGCTGGTCGGCGGCGTCGCTCAGATCAAGGTGGGCGCGGCAACCGAGACCGAGATGAAGGAAAAGAAAGCTCGCGTCGAGGACGCCATGCACGCCACCAAGGCAGCCGTCGAAGAAGGCATCGTTCCCGGCGGCGGTGTGGCGCTGGTTCGCTCTATCCCCGCGCTCGACAAGCTCAAGGCCACGGGCGACGAGCAAATCGGCATCGACATCGTCAAGCGGGCGCTCGAAGAGCCCCTGCGCCTGATCGCCACCAACGCCGGCCACGAAGGCGCCGTGGTGGTGGAGAAGGTTCGCAACAATAACAACTCGCACTTTGGTTTCGACGCCCAGTCGGAAACCTACGGCGACCTGGTGGAAGCCGGCGTGATCGACCCCACCAAGGTTACCCGCACCGCGCTGCAAAACGCTTCGTCCATCGCTTCATTGATGCTCACCACCGAAGCGCTGGTCAGCGAATACCCTGAGAAGGAAGAAAAGGGTGGCGGCGGCCATGGCGGACCTCCCGGAGGCGGCATGGGCGGCGGGATGTACTAAGAACAGTTGACAGTCGATAGCTGACAGTCGACAGTAAGAACCAGGACGGATAGCGCAGGGCCAGCGGTTCGGCCCTGCGGCCCTCCTCCTGCAAGGCCAACATAGTAACCTACTTTTAAGGGCGGGGAGATCGCTTCCCCGCCCTTCTTGTTTTCCCCGAGGCCCCATCGTGCGATTTGCGGGTCTTAAATCCGGAATCTTGAACCGTCAATCTTGAATTTTGAATTTTGAATCGTGCGATGGGAATCACGCGGCTGTTCATTTGGTGGCGGCGCCGCACAGGCGATTGTGCAGCAATATCCGCGGCAGGCTAACCTTCCTTTGTAACATCTGTGTAATACAGACATGGGAGACTCCGAATAATCGGCTGGGGGAACCTATTGGCCCCCGGCAACGTTGCGTAGGCATATTCACGTAATCAATCGGAAGTCGGGATTTTAATAGGCAACTGGATGCTGATCGAACACCTTGTCTCCAGGCAAATAAAGGGTAACAACAACATTCTGAATGCCCTGCTCCACCGCGGGGTGGGGGCACTTCTCCCCTTTCCCGTTCAAGGGCGGGGTTGGGGCACTTCAGTTCCGGACGGGTCTGGACGACGGACCAGTGTAGGCAACGGCCGGGGGCGTCGGGCGCGGTACGCATGGCTGGGGGCGATGTTGCTTCTGGTAGCCATGGTTGGGCCCCCCGCGCTTGGTCAGGACAATTCCTACTCGGACCCGCAATCCCAGGACACGCCTTTCTCCGGCCCGACGCAAAGCGAGCGCTATACCCTGAATTTCCAGACCACGATGGTGGGCCAAGGCCACCCTACTTTCCCTGCTCAATATACGGGCGCGAACAGTATGACCACCGGCACGAGCGTCCGGGAAACCATCTCCGTTGATGCGACGGGCGCGATCCGTTTGTGGCGCGGTGGAGACTTTTTCGGCGACGTCCTGATGTGGCAAGGATATGGCCTGAACAACTCGCTCGGCCTCGCCGGGTTTTCGAGCGGCGAAGCGTATCGAGTCGGCAAGACTTATCCCGATGCCTACCTCTGCCGTGCTTATCTTCGCGAGACGATTGGCTTCGGCGGGGAAAAGGAGGCGGATGAAAGCGGCTTGGGCGGATCAACGGACGTACGGAGCCTCACGTTTACGGTAGGCCACTTCAGTGCCGCAGATATCTTTGACAGCAACACCTACGCCAAGGACCCCCGGTCCCAGTTCTTGAATTGGGTCCTGGTGAACAATGGCGCCTGGGATTATCCCGCCGACGCACTAGGGTACACGAATGGCGTTGCGGCCGAATTGAACAGCAACGCCTGGAGTGGCCGGCTGGGCATCTTCCAGGTCTCGAAAGTTGCAAACGGAATTCGCCTGGACTGGAACCTGGCCCATGCCTGGTCCTCGGTGGCAGAACTCGAACGGCGTTTTGCACTGAAGGGGCACCCGGGGACTTTGCGCCTGCTGACCTACGACACGCGCGCCCACATGGGGAGCTATCAAGAAACCATCGATAATCCGGGCCTCGGCGAGAATATTGTGCTGACCGCAGCGTATCGATATAAGTACGGCTTCGGCATTAATGGCGAGCAGGAAATCCGGAAGAACCTTGGCGCCTTTTTGCGCCTGGGCTGGAACGATGGCAAAAACCAATCGTATGAATTTACGGACGTCGATCGCACCGCCACGGCCGGTATTGCTCTGAAAGGGGCGAGGTGGGGCCGCCGGGAGGACACCGTGGGCGCCGCCGTGATCGTCAACGGCATCAGCGCGGTCCATCGGCAGTACCTTGCCGCGGGTGGTCTAGGGATTCTAGTCGGCGACGGGGCGCTCGACTACCGCGCGGAGCACATCGGCGAAACGTATTACAACTGGAGAATCTCCAAGCACTTCAATTTGACGGCGGATTATCAATTCGCCCAGGACCCGGGATACAACCATGTCCGCGGGCCGATCGATCTCTTTGCCCTTCGGTTTCACACCGAATATTGAAACGGTCGAGCTCCAAGTTTTGATGATCATGCAAAATCGTCTCAACAGAACGAGGAGGTTAATACTGACGGCTGCAGGTTGGATGGTAATCCTGGCGGGCGTGTCTCTCCACGCCCAGACTGCCACGGACTTATCACAGGTCAAGAAGGTATTCGTCTCCACAATGAGCGGTGGAAATGGCGCGCCTGAATTGCGCCAGAGACTGGTGAAGCAACTTCGAAAGAGCGGAGAATTCGAAGTGGTGGCAAATGCGGGCCAAGCGGATGCGGTTATCAACGCGAACGGTCAGATCTGGATTAAGGGCCATATCGCAACGAGTCCGCGGACGCCCGCAGCGAATCGCGAAGCCCTGTACGCAGGATATCTCTCCGTTGAAGTCGTCGGCGCTGACAACGCCGTCTTGTGGTCCTACTTGGTGACGCCCAGCAAACTTTCCTGGGGGGGCATCTCCGATAATCTGGCCGATAACCTCGTCAGGGAGATGGTTGCGGCTCACGAGAAGACTGGCCCGTCGGCAGGACCGGGCGTGGCGCAGACCATCCTGCATGGGGCAGGTTCAACGTTTGCCGCGCCACTCTATGAAAAGTGGTTCGAGTCTTATCAACGGCAACATCCCGAAGTTCGGATCCGCTACGACGCCGTGGGTTCGGGATTGGGGACTCAACTTCTCGGGGAGCATCAGGTGGATTTCGCGGCATCCGATGTGCCCCCGTCAGATC
The DNA here is from genome assembly GCA_963808085.1 of uncultured Acidobacteriota bacterium. GTDB lineage: Bacteria > Acidobacteriota > Terriglobia > UBA7540 > UBA7540 > Bog-366. The sequence continues at coordinate 32,780 of CAWEFC010000010.1, read as the reverse complement.
AAGGCCCATTGTCGTCGGCGGTGGGCTTCCCGCGAATTGCCTCCGTATTGGGTGCCGTGGTTCCGATTTACAACTTGAAGAACCTGACTCCGGATCTCAATTTCACCCCCGAGGCACTGGCCGGCATCTATCTGGGCAAAATCACGAAATGGAACGACCCGGTCATCAAGGGATCGAACAAGAGCGCGCGATTGCCCGACGCCGACATTGTGGTGATTCATCGGTCTGACGGCAGTGGCACAACGTATGCCTGGTCGGATTTCCTGTCCAGGACGAGCGCCGAATGGAAAACTTCTGTGGGCGCCGGCATGACTCCTAACTGGCCCGTTGGGACTGGGGTGGCATACAACGAAGGTGTGGCCGCCGCCGTCCAGCGCACTCCGAACTCGATTGGGTACGTCGAGCTGGTCTTCGCAATCCAGCACGAATTGAGTTTCGGCGCAGTCCGAAATGCCTCCGGCGAGTATGTTCGCGCCGATCTCGAGAGCGTGGCCGCTGCCGCCGATTCGGCCATCACGGGGAATGCATCCTCGCCTTCCTCCATCATCAACGCCGCAGGAAAAAATGCCTACCCGATCGCGACGTTTACGTTTCTCCTCCTGCCGCAGCAACCCAAAGACGGCCCGAAAAAGGCCGCCATGCTTGAACTTCTTCAGTGGGTGTTGACCTCCGGCCAGAAGCAGTGTTCGGCACTCGGTTATGCGCCGCTGCCGCGCGAGGTCGTGAACCGGCAGTTGCAGGTGCTAGATGGCTTCAAATGATGGGTGGGGATCTGGCGCCTTCTAGCTCTTCTTGAAGGGCTCCTCAAGCGATGCGCTTTGACCCGTGAACAATTCGGCTCCGTCTTCGGTCACGTGCAGGTCATCTTCGAGCCGGACACCGAACTCGCCGTGAATGTAGATTCCGGGTTCATCGCTGAACGTCATGTTCGGCTCGAGCTTGAGCGTATCGCCGCGCACCAAGTACGGCCATTCGTGCCCATCCATGCCCATGCCGTGGCCAAGGCGGTGTTTGAAGAACTTGTAATCCGGACCGTAACCAGCGTCGACGATCACCTTGCGCGCCGCCGCGTCTACCGCCTGGGCTTCGATGCCGGGGCGGGCAGCGTCCAGCGCGGCCTTCTGGGCTCGATGGACGATCTCAAAAACCTGCCGCATCCTCTCGGTGGGCTTTCCGAGAACGAAGGTTCGCGTGATATCAGACCCGTAGCCTTCCACGACACAACCATCGTCGATCATCACGATCTCGCCCTCGTGAATGGTCTGCGGCTGGATCGAGCCATGCGGCAACGCTGAGTACTGGCCCACATTGACGCTCACTTCACCGGGAAATCCGAGCTGGGAGTACGCCGCGTCGATCAGATGGCGGAGTTGGTGCTGGGTCATGCCCGGCTCGAGGGCACGCCACGCCGCCTCGTACGCGGTGATGGTCACCTGCGCCGCGAGCCGCATCAATTCAACTTCGTGGTCGGATTTGTGCATCCGGCAGCCGGCTGTTACGGGCGTGCCGCTGACGATCTTCAGGGCCGGCGCCGCCTGACCCACGCCCTCACTGAACACAAAGTGAACCGTCTCCTCCATCCCGAGGCGGCCACTGGAAAGACCATGATCCCTTAGCCCCTCCGCGACCAGCGAGTAGGGGCTCTCATCCTCCTCCCAGGTGCGGATATCGCCGCTCCCGGCGAACGGGCTCAGTCCGATCTGCTCCTCGGCGCGATCGCGCTCGAAGGCGGGGCACACGAAGAAAGGCTCGCCCTTCGCGGGGAGGACCAAAGCGAATAGCCGCTCCCCACCCCCCCAGCGGATGCCAGAGAAGTAGACGAGTGAAGTGCCGCCCATCAGCATCAGCGCGTCAATCTGGATCTCCGACATCAAACGGCGAGCCTTCTCGACTCGCGCCTGCCGCTCGCCGGTCGTGATCGGCTTCGCCCGGTCCTTCATCGATTTCAAGGCAGCAATGGAAGGCGGCTGTGAGGCTGAAAAACTGGATGCGCCAGTCCCCTGCCCCGCGAGCGGCTTCGGCGAAAGGCCAGACGTAAGCCCAGGGGTCAGGGCAAGTCCGGCACCGGCGTGGCGCAAGAAATTTCGGCGAGAAGGCATAGGGTCCTCGGACTTGGCTTGTCTTGTAGGATGCACGAGCCTGAGGCCGGCACCTCGATTATAGATCAACGGAAAGGTCAGGGCTTATGGAATCAAGGCATCAGGCGCAATGAAGATTCCGGCCAAACCAGAACAAAACAAGGTGGCCGAAATCCACCATGCTGGTGGTAAATGGCCATTCCGGAGGCCCAGGAAGGCGTGACCACTAGCCTCAAAAAACTCTTATTTTCAGCAGGCTAGGGGCAGACAACGGTTTGGCACAATATTTGCCTCTAACGAAAACGACGTTGACCAAAGGGGTGCAGTCATGTTGATGAATCTAGCAAAGTCGTTGCGAAAAGCAATAATCTACGGAGCCTTGGCCGTTTTCGCCGCTTCGGTATTGGCGTTTGGTCAAGACCCGGCTCAAGACCCGGGGCAGAATCCGCCCGATAACCCGGCACAGAGTCCGGCCACGGACCCGCCGCAGGCTCCGCCAGCGACCACGCCGGGATGGCATCGATTCTCTACTCCACCCGTGCAGCCTGCACCACCGAGTGCAGCCGCACCGCAAGCCGATCCTGCACCTGCTCCGCCGCCGGTGCCGGACCACCTCACGCTTCCTGCCGGTGCTTTTGTAACCGTGCGGGTTGACCAGTTCCTCTCTTCCGACAAGAACAAGGCCGGCGATGGCTTCTCCGCAACGCTCTCGAGGCCCCTGGTAGCCGACGGATTGGTGGTTTCGCGCCGGGGCGAAGCTCTGGGCGGGCACGTGGTCGATGCCAAGAAAGCTGGACGCGTGAAGGGCGTCTCCCAACTACAGATCACGCTGAACACCATGACCCTGGCAGACGGCCAGCAGATTCCCATCCAGACCGAGCTGACGAGCATCACCGGACCAACTTCGAAAGGGCGTGATGCTGGGGCGATCATGGGAACCACCGCAGTGGGCGCGGCCATTGGCGGTGCGGCAGCTTGGGGGCCCGGTGCTGCCATCGGCGCCGGAGCCGGGCTGGTCGCGAGCACGGTGGGGGTGCTGGTAACGCGCGGGCACGCAACCGTCATCTACCCCGAGTCGCAGTTGACTTTCCGGCTGGCAAAGCCAGTCACCTTCTCGACTGAGCATTCGCCCCAGGCTTTCGTGGCTGTCACCGCGCCCTCACAGCGCGCCGCTTTGCAGGGTCCCCCACAGGGCGCGCCCCCCGCCGGCTACCAGCCAGGCTGCCCCGGACCCGGATGTGCTCCTTATCCGCCCCCCTACTACTACGCTCCCTACCCGTACTACCCTTACTATTGGGGTCCGGGCTTTGGGTTCTATTATGGTGGAGGGTTCTATGGCCGTGGGTTCTATGGCCGAGGTTACGGATTTCGTCGTTAAAGTGTGTCCCTTGCTGACCCTGTCAGCGTTAATCCTCCGCAGAACCGCCGGCCGCCCTCCAAAAGGGGGATCAGGCCGGCGGGTTTTTTTTGACTTCTAAAGCCCGCCTGTTCAACGTGGATTGAGGCACGGAGTTAAAGCCCCACGTGATGCCTCGCCGTCCAACGGTGAATCGAACGGCAGCACCATTTGCGGGTGCCGTGCTGCGGGAGGCACTTCGCCGCGATTGCCATCCAAGCCATAGCGGGCGCGGAGTTCGGCCATCAGACGGGTTATTCTCTCCGGATATTCGCCGCGCAAATAAGCCGAGCGCGCGTAGAGTTTTCGATATCGATTAACCAACTGGGGAAATTCCTTTTCCAGAAAGGGCATAAACTGCTTCATCGCGGATGGCATCAGGAACAGGATGTTGCCGTAGATGAAACGTGCGCCCGCCTGCGCCGCTTGCGCCGTCAGTGATTCCAACGTGCGCGGCGCGTCATTCAGGCCTGGCAGAATGGGCATGGCGTTCACGCCTGTGCGGATTCCTGCCTGAGCCAGCTTTCGTACGGCTTCCAGCCGCTGTGCTGGCGTGGGCGCCTTGGGCTCGAGCAGACGCGCCAAGCGCTCATCCGGAGTCGTCACGGTCATGTGTACACTGAACCGATGCCGCGCCGCGAGCGATTGGAGCAGGTCCATGTCGCGAAGGATCAGGACCGATTTGGTGGTAATGGAAAGATCGAGCCCTTGGAATTCTGCAAAGACCTGCAGAATGCGCCGAGTGATTTCGAATTGCCGTTCGCCAGGCTGATAGGGATCGGTCGCCGTGCCCAACGAGATGGACAGCCCCTTGTCACGCCCCTGGCGCAGCTCCGCGCGCAGTCGCTCGGGAGCGTCACTCTTGGCGAAGATCTTCCGCTCGAAATCGCGGCTGTCGTACATCTCCATGAACTCGTGGGTGTAGCGGGCGTAGCAGTAGTGGCAGCCGAACTCGCACCCACGGTAAGGGTTGAGAGTCCAAGCGAAAGGCATCCGCCCGCTGGATTCGCGGTTCAGGGCCGAGCGCGCCTCAAGACGGAAGTACTCCACCTCCGCCCGTTCGCGCAGCAATGGACTTTCCGCGGCCATGCGCGCGATGCCCACAAGTGGGATGCGGTCCGAAATCGTCCCCGATGGAGTAATAAGCATACGGAACCTCCGGTCGCCTGAGCTTCCAGAAGTTTCGCTTTTTATTCGCCTTTTGTCAAGGGGAGGATTCTTGGGTGGGGGGCGGCTGTGATGCTCGCTCCAGTCAGAGCGAAGCCACAAGAACTGAGGGGCACGGAGCCCGATGGGTCCGGGCGCCGTGCTCCTTTTCAGTCTTGATGAACCGGCAGAGGCTTCATGTCTGATTTCCTACGTCCTAGTTACCTGCACCGATCGCATCCCTCTGCCATCCTCAACTGCTCCATTGCTGCGTGCACGGCCCGCATTGCTTCGACTTTATGGCCGCAGAAATCGTGGGCTCCATCTCTCAATTCCTGTTCGGCGGAGCGCAGAGCTTCCTGTGCCCCATGGATGTTCGGACAGCGATTCGGCATGGCCTCCGCCATAGGTGCAGGGGCTGGAGCAGCCATCGCTGCCGAGGAGTTATAGGTCTGCGCCTTGGGCATCCCCAGCAGAATCGCCAGGACTAGCGCGGCGAACACGACATTGATAGTGATCAGCGTCCTCTTCATTTTTCCTCCCAGATTTGAAAGTTTGTAGTACCCCGAACGTATATGGGACCTATCTTAGTGAGATTCAGCCCCATCCGCAAGCATAAACACAACCGGGAAGGTAAAGTTGCGGGTGGATTAGGGCAGGCCGCATGCTCGATGCAGGTGCCGTCAGTTGCAGCGCCAGCGCGGGTAATCCCCAGAACGGTTCCCCTCAGGCCGCCTCCGAAAGGTTTCCCATCGACCCGACGCGAAATTGCCAATGCTGTTAGAATACGTGACTCACCAACCCTCAGGAGGCGCACATGAAGGTGGCAGCGGTTCAGATGGACGTTAAGATTCTCGACCGGGAGCACAATCTCGGACAAATTCTCAGTCGCTTGGAGCAGGCCGCGCAGGCGGGCGCGAAGCTGGTGATCTTCCCGGAATGCGCGCTGACCGGCTACTGCTTTACCAGTCGCGAGGAAGCCGCTCCGGTAACGGAGGAAGTTCCTGGGCCCTCGACGGAAAAAATTCTTGCCGCCGCTAAGACGTTTGACTGCACCGTAATCGTGGGGTTGCTGGAGCGCGCGGGCGATCAGATCTTCAACGCCGCCGCGGTGGTCACGCCGCAAGCCATTCTGGGAACCTACCGCAAGCTGCACCTTCCCTGCCTCGGCATTGACTGGCACGTGAAGCTGGGAGACAAGCCGTTCCCCGTTTTCTCGACCCCGCACGCCAGGATTGGCATCAGCATTTGCTACGATTGCAGCTTTCCTGAAAGCGGGCGCGTCCTCAAGTTGAAAGGCGCGCAGATTCTGGCCATTCCCACCAACTGGCCGCTCGGCTCCGACACCTGGCAGCACACCCCGCCGGTGCGGGCCACGGAAAATCATATGCATGTTATTGCCTGCGACCGCGTCGGCGAGGAGCGCGGCTTCCGTTTTGCCGGCCACTCGCAGATTGTGGATCTGCAAGGGAACAAGCTGGCAGAAGCGGGTGAGACCGAGGAAACCATCCTCTACGCCGAGATCGATCCCGCCGCCGCCGACCTGAACCGCGTGGTCCGCCAGCCCGGAACCTGGGAATTCGATCGCATCGCCGCCCGCCGGCCGGAAATGTATACGCCACTTACGGACCCGCTGGGCCGTGCCACGAAGTAAGGGCCACCCCGCTTCCGAACATGACGGTAGGCTCGGGTCCCGAAGGTGTGCGGCGTTGGGATCAGACGAGCCGCAGACCCCGAAACCGGGAGCCCGCGCCACGCATGATTGGCGGCTCGGTGCCGGCTGGAAGCCAGCGCTACGTCCGAAACGATGCCGAGCGTCACCACCGCGATTACAACCTCACCGATGGCGCCTACGGAAAAGGGGCACAAGAGTGACCCTGGCCCACCTCGCCCCACCTTGAGTTAGCTCCCGATCATAAAAAGTCCGTAGTGTATTCGAAGAACCCTATCGCCGCTTCCGGCATCCAAGTGCGTGAAGGAGGAATGACCCATGCGCACACTCATCGGGATCACAACTGTTACTCTTTTGGCAGTGGCCCTGGGAATGGCCGACAAGAACCCACAGCACAACGATGCCTTTACCGCAGGACCGGCGAACGAATCGCCACTGGCGCAAAAGGTCCGGCATGAGCTCTTGATGTTGCCGTACTACTCGATTTTCACCGACCTCGCCTTCAAGGTGGATGGCAGCGTGGTTACGCTCGAGGGTGCTTGCCCGCCCGAACCTCCCTGGGATATCAAGTCGGACGCGGAAAACGTGGTGAAGCGAATCCCCGGTGTAACCCAGGTGATCAACAACATCAAGGAACTGCCGATGTCGGACATGGATTGGCAGATCCGTCGAGCCGAGCAGAGAGCTATCTACGGCGATCCGCAGATCGGGATGCTGTACGGTCATCAAGCGCTGCCGTCGATTCATATCATCGTCGACAACGGGCATGTGCGGCTGGAAGGAGTCGTGGACAACCAGTTCGATGACACCCTCATCCGCACACGCGCCAACGCCGTTCCCAACGTCTTCTCCGTAGATGACGATTTGGTTGTCCTGAATCCGGGAAAAAAGAAGAAACCGGAGTGATTTATGCCGGTTCAGGACCACCCCGGCGCTTGGAAAGCCTAGTTCCACGGCGTGCCCCCGCCGAAGGCCGTTCACGCCAGCAACTCGCGCTGGCGCGACAAGCGAACATCGCGATCACCGGCAAATCGCTGAATCCCGGCAAAAATTGACTCCGGGTCCAAGTGCGCCTCAGCAATCACCTCCGGCTCGAGGCCCCCCGTGAGCCACTGATTGTCCCAATCCGAAGTCAGCGAGTAGTCGTCCGTCAGAGGGCCGAGGTTGCGGACCGGCATAACCCGCCGGGTTCCCGTGCTCACCACCATCAGGTCGTAATACGCTTCGGGCGGCAACACCGACACCCGATACTCCCGCGGTTGGCGGTCAAACAGTTCCTCGCTGACGGCGGCGACGACTTTCACATTCAGCCCGGCTTCTTCCAGGCGCGGCAACAGGCTGACCAGATTGACGGTGGAACTCGATCCCTGCACCAGCACGTAACCGGACCGGGGCTTGCCCGGCGCGAAATCGCGAATGACATACAGCCCTTTGGCCGCAGCTTTCAGATCGGAGTCGGCGAACCTGGCGCGGTCGGCCACCTTAAAGTCGGGCCGCGCGACTTCGATGGAAATGATGCCGACCTTGGGGTCGCGCGCGGCAATTTCCGCGGCGGCAAAATACCCTGGCGCCACGTCGTTGTAATCCCAGAAATTCAGGTGGATGGTTTCGCCGCGAGGGAACAGCTTCCAAACTTGCGTCGCAAAAATCCCGAAGTGGGTGCGTGCGTCCGCGGCAGTTTCCGGCCCGGAATGGGCGGCGAGAATGTGCAGCACCCCCATGCGGAAACGGCTGTCCTGATTCTGCTGGCTCCAGACGCGCGCCGGCGTGTACATGAGCGGAGTAAACGCGCCGTAGGTGCCGCTCATCGCCCAGACCCCGGCGAACTGGTTGGGATCGACGCTGGCGCTCTGGCTCACCAGTCCGATGGCGGTGGAAACGTTGCCCGCTTCCTGAATCGCCGCTTTGATGCGCGTCCCCAGCGGATTGGTCTCCGGGTTGTAATGCCCCCACAAACTGCCGTGCTCCATGTTGATGGACTCGGAGAGGTCGGCGGCAATGGTGAAGAAACGATTGTCGGTGACGTAGTTCATCCACTTGATAATTTCGGAGATCGCCCGGCGCGTGCCCGCTATTTCGCCGGGCTTGCGGAAGAGTGTTATCGCCACTTCCTTCTCGGCACGAGAAACGCGATTGGTGACCGTCACCTTTTGCGGTTCGATGGGGAGATTCGCCACGCGCAGTCGCTCGTCTAGGAACGGGTCGCGGTGAACGTCAAAATGCACCGGGAAGTCGTCCCTGACGGTGTCGCCGATCTCGACCAACCGGTCCGCCAGCCAGTCTCCCAGACCGTCGCGTTCGAGCACCGACATGACCACATCGATGTTGGTCTTGAACTGGACGAGACGCTCGCGCGGATCGGTGACAGGCCCTTGACGAATGCCCTCGAAGGTCACGCCATACTGCTTCTCGAACGTGCTCGCCAGCCCCACAAAGTAATCCGAGTTCATCTTCTGCGCGTAGGGGTGGCTGGGATAACTGACGAGCTGATCGCCATGCCCTGGAATCTTGCCGTTGACGGCGCCCGGCCAGTACCCCTTCGTCGTCAGGCCCACCACGATCATCGGTCGGCGGTCCTGATTGTCCCAATCCTCCATAGTTTTGAGCGCCGAAAGAACCTGGCTGTAGTCGTTGCCATTCGGCAGCGTCAACACATTCCAGCCGTAGGAAGTCCACTGGTCGACAAGGCTATAAGCGTCAAACTTGCGGTCGACGACTCCACCGAGAAGCACGTCGTCGATTCCCGCGTTGTTGTCTGACAGCAGGACGCGTAGACGTTTGCCCACCTGAAGCGCCAGGGCCTGAGTCTTGAGTTCCTGCGCGTGCCCTTCGGTCAAGGCAAATTCCCCTTCCAGCGCAATCACCTTCAGAGAACTTGGGGCGCCCACGATGTTCCAAAACGCTGCCTTGCCGGCCGACGTAGCGATGCCGATTCCGGAGGGCCCGCCGTTGACGTCGTTGGTCACATCCACGCTCTCCGCATGGCCGGCGAGTGCTTTGATGCCGCGTGCCTTCGCCTGCGCGAACAATGGGAGGTCAGCCAGGCCGTGATCCTGTAAGAGGTGCTTCAGGGCCGCGGCACCGCGGCGGAATCCCAGCACGTCAATCGGCAGGATGGCCACCTTGGGATCCACGTGATAGCGCGGGTCGCCGGTGGCTTTGAACCTACGTTCCAAGGCTTGACCCATGATCATCCACAGCGCGTATCCAGTAGGGATGTTGTGCCCGCCCGCCAGCATGAATTTGTCGCCGTAGGGGTGCTTCGGGCGGCGATAGTCATAGCGCAACCCGCCCAACGCCGGCCCCGCCAGGTGCGCCGCCACGTTGTAGGGCGTGTACGCCAAGGGCCCGCCGAAATGCCCTGTCTGGGAATAGTTCCCGACCAGCACCATGGTCATGCACGTCATGTACCCGATGTCTTCCAACCCTCCCGGCCGATCGATTTGCACGTCCAATTGCTCCACCGGCGACGGCAATGAATGCGCGCGTAGCGTCAAGTTCAATCCCTCCTGAATTGTGGTATTCCAAGGACCCACTGCATCATAGACCCAGTCGGCCCCGCCCGTAAACTCCAACCCAAGGAGAATGTAGCGCGGGCATCCTGCCCGCGCTACGACGGTGTCGCTCCGATCGGCAAGCGCTGCCGAAGCCATTCAGCCTTAATTCCCTGCGACCCCGAAACTTAACAGCGAGGCCGAAAGATTAACCTCGAAGCAACTCCACTCCGGTTTTGGAAGCGGCGGCTCGCAAGTTCTTATCCAAGGTCGCGATGCTCACCCCCTCGACCAGAGCAAGATCCAGGTAGGCGGCGTCGTAGGATGAAAGCTGGTGCAGCCGCGAGAGACGGACAATCGAAGAGTAGCTCCGGCCAACCCCGCCGAGATCGATGGAAACGGGAAGGTCTTTGAGATCGGCGATGAATGCTTCGAGTTGCTCCGGGGTGATGGCCTTCTGCCGCGCGGCCACGACCAGGCTATTCACCATCTCCAGCGGCCAGAGAGCCGGTGCAAGTGCCTCATCTCCGGCTGCCAGACGATCGAAGACGGCTTCGGTATACGCCGTCTTTTGCTTGGGGAAATACCAGCAAAGCGCCACGGATGCATCGACGACGAAACGGGTCAAAACCGCCTCCCCTCCTCGATCAGGCGCCGGAGAGTGTAACCCTTGGGCAGGCGGGCGCCCTCGCGCGTCTGCCGGATGTGCTCGATCACTTCGCGCGGCGAACGCCGTGAATGCGGGCGGGCGGGCACCAGCATAGCGACCTCCTTGCCGCGCCGCGTGATCATGAATTCCTCGCCCTCTGAGACTTTCTGGACGAGTGCCGATAGCCCGTTCTTTGCCTGAAATAATCCAATGGTACGCATCCGCGCCTCTCTCGAATAATCTAGCTATCAGTCTAGATGATCGCTGCCGCCTCAAGCAAGAAAAAGTTCTGGAAGCAGAAGCCGGGAGTCTGTAAGTTTATCAGCGGCGTGCTGGCCACGATGTCGCCACGACATTCCTCACAGCCATCCGTAAATCCCAAAGTGGTGCAAGTAAATCGGCAGGGAGATGTAGGCCAAAAATCCGTTGACGCAGTAAACGATCCAGAAGCGCTGGGGAAGGTCTCGCCAACGCATGACGACGATGAACGTGGCAATGATTTCCCATGGCACGCTCGCGAGCGTGGCATAGTCGAACATCCATTCGAGCACGTCCAGCCGCGCGAGGTAGTTCGAAACTTCCGATAAGCCGATCGAGAGGGCGTAGGCCACCGGCAGCGTCGTTCCTACCGCGGTGACAATTCTCACAACCCTGGCCAGAACCTGCTCGCGAGTCGGCATGACGATATAGTGTAACCCGCATAGCGATAGAAGGAGGACGATCAGCGTCGTGTGGGCGATTCGGACACCCATTTCGTAGCGGCCGGTTTACCCCCGCCATGTCCTGGCGGCGAGTTCACCTCGCCACATGGCGGGGTAAACCCGCCGCTACGAAACATGGCTGACGTGTCACCCTACTTACCGGTTGGCCGCGAAGGCTTGCACGGGCTTTGCGGGTTCAACGGCCCACCGGCAATTGAGGACGGCATCGGGCAGCGACGCTTCGCGAGGGATAAGTTGGCGCACAGGCTCTTTCCGCCAGCAGGCGAGCAGGAGAACGGTTCCGGTCCGGTTCACATGGATGTAGAAGATTCTATCCCCGGCTTCGAGGTCGAAGAAGTTCTTGCGGCGAGGGTCGGCAGTGGCGTTCGACCCGGCAAGCAGCGCGCCTCGCAGCGTTTCGACCGTCTCGGGCGAATACTGCCGAAGGTTATCGATGCGGAATGTACCGTTCATCTTGACTGTCATATTTACCTCCCTGCGCCCCGAACTCGTCTTACTGAAGGTTAATACGTTCGGAGGGACGGAGGAGTTTCAAAAATCGCATAGCGAACCCGGCGATGTTGCCGGAGAAACCTGTAATAGACTGCAGCGCCATGACTTCTCACCACTGCCCGCCGAAAAATGCTCAATCTGGCCTTGCAGCGGATCTTATTAAGCATCAGAATCCCGCTTGGCCCCGGTGGCAGATCAACGGCAAAGGAGGGCATCTGATGGACCGACGAAGCTTCTTTAAGGCAGGGGGATTGGCGGCGGCCGGCCTGCGCGCCGGAGTGGGAAGCGCCTATGTTCCCGCTCACAATTGGGACCGATTCGATTTTGGGCTCGGCCCCACGATCACCAATCGCCTGAATCAGGGACCCTTTCCTCAATATCCGCCGGAGGCGGCGTTCCCCGGAGGCGACGTCGTCATGGCAACGACCCCTTCCGCCGAGGTTGTGCCCAACTTTGGCAAGGGACTCGTGACCTACATCACTGCCGACATGGGCACGGCCGAGATCAAATCCGATAATATTCCCAAGGCCATCGAAGACCTTGTGCGGCTCCCCTTGGGAGAGAAACTTTATCTCCGCCCGACCTGGCGCGAGGTGCAGCAGCGTCGCGGCCGGCTGGATTTTCCGGACTACTGGAAGCTCACCTTCGAATTGGCCAAGCAATATCAGAAGCGCGTCGGCTTCCGAATCCAGATGCGGGCTCCCGATTATGCCGCGGAAGCTTTGCCGGACTTTGTGCTCGATAAAGTTCCGATGGTGAAATTGCTGGGGGAATGGAGAACGGAACTTTCCGGGCCGCGGAGAAAAGCAGCTTACTATGAGCCTCGTTACGATCACCCCTACTTCCAGGAAGCCTACCGGGAGCTGAACGCCCTGCTCGCCGCGGAACTGGATGGAAGCCCTGCGGTCGAGTACATGGATACCTTCATGTACGGCTTCTGGGGCGAGGGCCACACCTGGCCGTTCCAGAACAATCCCTTTCCCGATTACTCGACGGCGGAGCGCACCTGGATTGAGATGTTCGAAGTGCAGCAGCAGCACTGGACCAAGACGCCGCTGGCGACCAACACTCAACCGGATTTCAGCCGCGTCGGCAACAGCGAACTTGTCGACCGCACGGTGCGAAGCGGGAATTGGCTTAGGACCGACACCATCTTCATTGAAAACGAGCAGATCGAGACCCTCAGTAATCGGCCTCCCTGGGTTGGGGCGATTGTCGAGGTCGGCATGTCGGACGGGACGCCCAAGTCGCTGCGGGTCGAGGAGGGGGTGACCTACACGGATAATGTGATTGCTCATGTCGTGGACGTGGGCGCACACTACTGGTCGCTGTGGAATTTTCATAGAATCAGCGCCGACAACATCATGAACTACTACCGTCAATACCCGCAGGCCATCGACCAGATCGCCCGCCGCATCGGCTACCGCGTGCGGCCGTCGTTTATCTGGCAATACCAGGACGGCGAAACTCAGGGGCTGATCGTGGGCTTTGCCAACGATGGAATCGCCGGTGTGCCGGGGGCGCTGCGTGTCAAGGTGACAAGTGATGACGGAAAGGTGAACGTGGGGGGCAGCCTCGATCCTGGGTATCCGTTGCCGGGAAAGATCCGGCAGGCACAGTTTGTGCTGCCCGGAGGCACCGACTGGAAAGGACTTAAACTGAGCGCCGAAATTGAAGTGAAAGGCATCCGTCATCCCGTAACGTGGGCCTGTCATCAGAAGTTGAACAGCGACGGCTCTCTTACGCTTCGTCCCAACCTTCGACAAGCGCCGTAGTCGACCGAGTGCTCTCTCTGGGAGCGCGGGCATCCTGCCCGCTCTCGCGTGGGCGCCCCGCCCGCGCCCGGTCCCACGGCTGGCTCGCCGTGGGCTAGCATGACAGCGCCCGCTTCGCGGGCTTTGCGTGCGGTTCTCAGCCTTAGGTCAACGCTGAGGCTCCTGCCGGGTGCCTCGCGGCAGGGGGCGCGACGGCCCTCCCGGTCTTCCGCAGGCATGCCCACGTGCCCGCAGTGGTTTACAGATACCGCGCGAAGCGCTTTGGCGCAGCTATGCTCACGAGCGCCCACAGCTTCCACCGCTTATGCCGCGCGTTCATCGGCAACCGCGCGCCCCACTTCCGCCGACCGGCCACATGCGGCTTCAACCCCAGTCTTACCGACCTCGATTCCCCATTTCACTGAGCTCTTTAGCCCTGGTTCGGGCATTCCGTCGCAGACGGCAGCCTGATTGACCGCCGCCGACGGACCGTTCCCGACCTCGGACGCCGGACTTGGGGCCTCGGACTGTGACTCTGCGACACCGGACGCCGAACCCCGGACTTCAGCTTCCGTAACTGCGACCTCGGACTCCGGACTTTGGACCTCGGACTCCGCGTTGCGGACTGTTTGTCCGTTACCTCTCGTGCTCGCATTCACCGGCTCAGGACGATCTGTCTCCCACTCCGCTTTTAGGCCTTCTTTGTTTTCATCAACATCCCCGGATGAACCTTCATTTCTGGCATTCTTCTCATCCTGCTTCTGCATCTTCTGCAGCAGGGTGGCCAGGCGCATGAACTGGCGGAAGCACGAGCCCTCCTCGCGGCGCATCAACTCCGCGTGCTGGTGCGGCGCCGCCTGCGCCTCATCCTGCTCGATTCGCGGCAGCGCTTTTTCCTGCTCTTCGATCTGGGGATCGAACTCCTTGTGCACGAAGCTCAACTCGATCCGCGCCAGAATTCCCAGCGCTTCCCGCAGTCTGTCGCGCTCGGCCCCTTCCGCGATCGGGGTCTGGGACGAGGGAATGGAGAACAGGCCGTATTCCAGTTCGTCGATATCCTCCATTTGCTGCATTTCCGCGAGATACTGTTCCTCGGACATCGGAGTGGGCTTCGCCGTGCCGTCGCGCACCCCACCGTCCACCCCGCCGGAAGGGCGTTCATTTCCGTCGGCCCTCTCGCCGGGCGGACAGCCCTCCGTGGTCCCGACGCCGGACCGGCTTACCTCCTCGTCCCCGCCGGATTCGACGCTCGCACCCGGCGGGCAAGCTTCCTCGGCTGCCGCCTCGACCCGCTCGCCCGGCGCGAACCCGCGGGGAGCCGAAGGCCACGCGCCGCTCGGCCCGCCCGAGGACGTTGCACCTTGCGGCGGGCGCAACGAGTGCATCAGCCAGAGGATTCTCCGCCGCCGCCCTGGCACGCCCCCGCCGAAGGCCAACTGGAAGTGGTGGAACAAAAACCGCGGCACATAGAAGCGCGGCTGGGCGGAGTAATCCCGCAACATCTCCAGCACGCTCGCCTGGGCCTCGCAGTCGTTACGGAGTTCCTGCGCCCGCTCGTGGCGGCGCTTCTGGTGCTCCTGCATTTCCCACACGATCAGGCTTTCCTGCATGCGCTCGGCGCGCTCGGTGCGCCACCACAGGCGCGCCATGCGCTCGGCGATGCGCTCCTGGAAATCGTTGGTGGGCTGCCACTGGGCGCGCGTCGAGGCGATCAGGGCGGCGAGTTCGGCCGGGTCCTCGCCCAGGGCACGCAGCGCCTCCTCCCGCTGCTGCGAGTAGAACCCGTGGCGCAAATGCGCGGCGCGGCTGCGCTCCTTGCCTGCGGCGGTCGCCGCTCCGCGCGACTGGCGGCCATTGCGTTGGTGCGCCGTCCTATTGTTATCGGTCATGGGTGGCTTTTGGATGAGAGACATAAAGACCTCCTGAGAGCAGTGACGAGTGGATGAGTGACGAGTGACGAGCAGGCGGTGGTCGGTAATCGGTGTTCGGACAGCACCGCCAGGAGTGGCTGTGGCACAGGCGCTCCTGGTGCGGCCTTTCGCTGGCTGCTGCTTACCCCTGACACCCGACACCTAACACCCCCCCCTGCGCCATTTCACGCTACCACCCTTCTCCCTACCATAGGCTCGCACGCTGGCGACCATATCGAGCTAAATACGTATAAATGTGGTTATCGGAAAGGACATTCCGTCTGATATTTCTTTCCAATTTCCTGCCGGTAGGAAATTGCTTCGCGGGCATTGCCGATTGACCCTCGCAGGGGCGGGCCTCGTGCCTGCCGACGCAGGGGCCGAGGCGGCCCCGTCTGGGTACCCACAAGGGGTACCCCTACGAGAAACCATAGCGCGGACCTGTTCGGTAGGGGCGAAGCTAGGCCACTTTGAATGAATACAAGAAGAGAGAAATTCACCACGGAGACACGGAGGTCACAGAGAGAAGCATTTCAGCACGGGCGAATAAGGATTACCACCAAGCAGATTGTAAACCAGCGGTTCTTCTTTGCTTCTTCTCTCCGTGACCTCCGTGTCTCTGTGGTGCGTCTGTCCTCCAAGGCTTGTTATCGGAGCTGATCCACCGTCAGGATGAGGCTCGCAATTATCTTCCGGGTCGGGGCTTTTGGCGCTGGCGCGATGACAACCGGGGCGATTCGTTCGCGGTCACAAACTTGTGGGCCATGCCGAGCAAATCCCGCAACACTTCAGGATTGACGCGCGACAGCCGGACCAGGACGGCACTGTAGCCGAGGTAGTGGTCGGTCACGTAATAGACATCGGGGGCCGCCGCAAGCAGCTCGGCGCGATCGTCGAAATCCACGCGAACAACAATCGAACCGGGCTCGGCCGAGCGATTGGCCGGCAGACAGGCCAGAAGCTTTCCATGCGCTTTGAGCGCCGGGAATCCGTATGCCGTCCCCTCCTGCACACCGGGCAGCGCGAGCGCGATCTTGCGGACGGTGTCGAAGTCGATGGTGGTTTTGGGCATGGGTCAGCACGCCTCCGTGAAATTCCTTGTCCCTATTCTGGCGGTCGCCGTGGCGCTGATTATCACCGAGGGCGCGAACAGTTTCAAGTTCGGCTGCGTGCCCAGGCATGTGCCTTCGAGTTCGGTCGAATTTCCCTCGCAATTAAATGAACTCCTCTTCCCTGCCCCACGTATAAGGATGCAGGGGGGGGCCTAAATGAAGACTCAATGTGTAGATCGAAACCGCAGCCAGGGTGAGGGCTGCAAGTTGTTCCACGGAGTTCTAGTCGCCGCCATATGCCTGGTCGCGGTGGCAGCTCGGCCTCTTTCCGCCCAGGAAAAGCAAAATTCAGTTTCGGTCGGACCGGGAAACGGCGACAGTATCGGATTTGTCGCCAGCGCCCGAGCGAATGCAAAGGAAGTTGGTCTGCCCCTCTACCCCGGGGCGCGTCCGCATAAGGAAAAGTCCGACGACAGTCCGGCGGTGCGGCTTGGCTTGTGGGGTCACACGTGGGGATTCAAGCTGGCCGTACTGAAGTTGGAATCCAACGATCCGCCCGAAAAGATTGCGTCCTTCTACCGCAAAGCTCTGCGCACTTACGGCAAAGTCTTGGATTGCGGCGACTCCGCGAAGGCGGAGGAGGATCGGGATAAGGCGGCCTCAAAGCAGGCGCTGGGTTGTCAGGACGACCACCCCGAGAGTGGGGACACTCTGCTCAAGGCAGGCACAAAAGAGCGGCAACACATTGTAAGTGTCAAGCCGGAAGGGAATCTGAGCGTCTTCGATCTCGTCTATCTCGAAACGCCGCCGTCCGACGAAAAGAATTAGCCCGGGCACGGACCCGTGCTCAAGGCGTTGCCAGGGCTCCGGCCGCTGCTCCGCGGCAAGGTGCCGCCTCTCCGGCCCATCGCGCGAATCTTCTCCCCCGCGGCGCCCAGCGCGACGATATCTATTGCACGCTGAGGAACTGCGCCAACTTATCTGCGGCGCCGCCCAGGGCGCGCGCCAAGCTCAACTTCGCCAGGTTGTGAGCGAAGATGCTGTTGATGTAATCGAGTTGGGCGCTGGATACCGAGTCCTGCGACTGCACGACGTCAACATTCGTACTCACGCCGCTGTCAAATTTCACCCGGGTCTGACCCAAAGTTTCCTGATTGACGTCGAGGTTTTGCTTCGCCACATCCACCTGACTGGCGGCGGCCACCACGTCCAGATAAGCCGTACGGACGTCGCCTTCCACCTGCCCTCTGATGTCTTCGAGTTCGGCCCGACGCTGCGCCAACGCGGCCTGCGCCTGCTCGATGTCTCCCGCCGTGCGGCCACCGTTCCAGACCGGCACGCTGAGAGTCGCTGAGATCGTATAAGTGGGGCGCAACTGGAGGGGAGAGCCAATGCCGCCGTAGTCGGCGCTGACCGAACCGGAAGGATAGCGCTCGGCGCGCGCCGCGGCCAGCGACCGCTCCGCCGCGCTCACCTGAACTTCCGCCGCCTTCAGGTCCGCGCGCTGGTCGAGAGCCTGTTTGATGGCATCGTCCAGAGTTATGGGAGGAGCCGACGCAAACGGAATGGCGTTCGAGAGTTCATACTGATCATTGGGGGGCAATCCCGTCAGGCGAGCCAGGGTGATCTTCTGCTTGGCGAGCTCATTCTGCAGCGTCGTCAGGCGTTCCTGATCAAGCAGCATCGCGACCCGGCTGCGATTGACGTCGATCTGCGCAATCTTGCCGAATTTCAGCCGGTCGATGTCCTGTTGATAAAGAGTGTTGGCCGTCGTGAGTTGGGTCTGCGCCGCCTGCACGCGGGCGCTGGCCGCGATCACCTGAAGGTAGGAGGCGGCTACCGCGAGCACCACCAAATCCTGCGCATCCTGCGCGGAAAGGTTGCTGGCACGCGCCAGTTGCTGGGCGGAACGATAATTGTTGATCGCCGTGAAGTCGGCGATGCTCTGGGAGACGCGTCCACGTACATCCAAGACGTTGAATGGGCCGACCACATTGGGCAGCACAAACCCCGAAAAGGAGAAGTTGAAACCGAGGGATCGCAGATTGAACGTCTCTTCGGTGTCGGCGACGTCGGCGCTGAAATTCGGCAGCAGCGCGCTGCGGGCCGATCTCGCCTGGCCGCGCACCTGCCGCAGCATTTGGTTCATTCCCACAGCGCCCAGGTTGTAAGCGAGGCCACGGCGAATCGCTTCCGCCAGCGAGAGCTTCCCCGAAAACGCCATCGCCGCCGTGCTCTTGGTGCTTCCGCTGTATGCGCCTGACACTGAAATGGTCGGGTTTATGGCATTCACGCTGGTGGTAGTGCTGGGGACCGGCGCTTCAGTGGCAACGACACTACCGCCCTGCCCGTTTCGCCCCGAGAGGGGAAGCGGAGTAGCAGGCGTGCTCGGAGGAGGGGGTCCGCCAAGCTGAGCCAAGCCGCTCATTGCGAATAGGAGCATCGAAGCGGGAACTCCTATCAGTCGTGCCAGCGAAACTCTTGAACTGAATCGTCTCATCATTTCCACCGTGCCTTTCGTTTGAATTGTTCCCGGCGCGCGAATGCCGGGATTGGTGTTTCCGGCGCCGGTCGCGGTCCGCTACTATAAACTTTACCATCACCCAACTTCGTCGGGTCCCACTATCGAGTGCCCACGTAGCGCGGGCATCCTGCCCGCTGTCGCGGGAGCGTCCCGCTCCCGCCCGCGCTACGAGAAGCACGTCCGTTTGAACGGAGAGGGGTAACGGATGAATTCCTTCTTGCCAGCTTTCCACTAGCCAGACTAGGAGAGGCATGTTATACTCCTAGACAGACTAGGAGCCAAAGATAATGGCAAAAACCGCTGACCTACTCCCCGGCACGCTGGACATGCTGATCCTCAAAGCGGTGTCGCTCGAACCGCTCCACGGGTACGGCGTGCTGATTCGCATCCGGCAAATTTCCGGCGACGCCCTGGAGATTCCCCAGGGGTCCTTATATCCGGCGCTCTACCGGTTGGAACATCAGGGACTTCTCGCGACGGAATGGGGTCAGAGCGAAAACAACCGGCGCGCAAAATACTACACGCTGACCGCCGCGGGACAGCGGCGCCTGCGCGAGGAAACCGCGGGCTGGAACCGGCTGGCATCTGCCATTGCCGCTGCTTTGAATGCGACGACGGAGGAGGTATGACATGTTCGCCCGCCTACGCTCTCTATTCCGCGCGATAACCGCGCGCGACGATTTCGAAGCCGGCATGACGGAGGAACTGCGCTTCCATATTGAGCAATACACTAACGAACTCGTGCGCTCGGGAATTCCCCCCGAAGAGGCGCGTCGACGCGCGCGCATGGAGTTCGGCGGGATCGACACGGTCAAGGTCGACTGCCGCGAGGCGCGCGGCCTCGTGGTCTTCGATGAGTTGCGGAGGGAGTTCCTCTACGCCGCCCGGTTGTTGCGAAAAACGCCGGGATTCACGGCCACCGCGCTTTTGACCGTGGCGCTTTGTTTGGGCGCCAACCTGACGATTTTTGCCGTCATCGACTCAGTCCTGCTGCGTCCATTGCCTTTCCCCGACGCCTCGCGGCTGGTGACTTTGTACAATAGCTATCCGCGGGCGGGCGTCGAGCGGGATGGCTCCTCGCTGACCAACTACTACGAACGGCGCGGCCGCATTTCCGCGTTCAGTTCTCTCTCCATCTACCGCTTCGGCACCGCGATTGTAGGAGACCCGGGCTCAAGCGAGCGCGAGCAAACCATCGAAGTATCTCCGGATTTTTTCACGACTCTTGGGGTCGGCCCACTGATCGGCCGCGCCTTCACGGAACAGGAAACAACTTATCAAACCGACGCCGTCGCGATCCTCACCTACGATTATTGGCGCCTGCATTTCAATGCCGACCCTCGCGTGGTGGGCCGGCAGATTCGCGTGAACGAACTTCCGATAACCGTGGTCGGAGTCTTGCCCTCGGGCTTTCGCTTTCTCTCCTCCCAGGCTCAACTGTACTTCCCGCTGGCTTCGCGTCCGGAAGCTCGCACCCCTTCGAACCGGCATTCCGGGGGAAATGTCATCCAAATGATTGCCCGGCTCAAACCAGGCGCCACACTCGATCAGGCGCAATCGCAAATCGACGCGCAAAACGCCAACCTGGAGAGAGGCGACCCCGAGGCCAAAATGATTGCCGACGCCGGATTTCGTACCATCGTCACGCCGCTCCATGCCGACCACGTCGCCGCGGTTCGTCCCATCTTGCTGTTGCTGCAAGCCGGCGTGCTGGTGCTTCTGTTGATCGGCACGGTCAATCTCGCCAACCTGCTTTTGATCCGCGCCAACAGCCGGAGCAAGGAGATTGCAGTTCGGCAAGCGCTGGGAGCGAGCCGAACACATCTGGTAGGTGAAGTGCTCGTCGAGACGACGCAGATCACACTGTTCGGCGGAATTCTCGGCATCCTGGTGGCGCTCGGCGGAATCCGGTTGTTGGCAGCACTGGGCGCCGAGCGCTTGCCCCTGGGGGCCAGTGTTGCCTTCGACGCGCGCGTGGCATTGGCCGCATTGCTCGCGGCAATCGTCATGGGAATCGCCCTTGCCATGCCCATCCTCTGGTTCCATCTTCGCGGTTCAGGCAACGCCCTTCGGTCCGAATCCCGCAGCGCCACCACAGGCCGCGCGGCGCAAACCCTCAAGCAAGGGTTCGTTGTCGCCCAGATCGCGCTGGCCTTCGTGCTGTTGGCCGGCGCCGGGCTCCTCGGGCTCAGTTTAAAGCGGGCAATGGCCATTTATCCGGGTTTCCAGCCCGATCACGTTTTGACCGCCCAAGTCTCCATGACCGGGAAGAAGTATCCTTCTGCCTCGGCAGGTCTGGCATTTATCGAAAAGTTGGTGGGGGAACTCGACCACCAACCAGGAGTGCTGTCGGCAGGCGTGGTGAACAATGTGCCCTTTAGTGGCAGCAACGGCAAGAGCGCCGCGACCGTGAAGGGGTATGTCCCCCCACCCGGCGAACCCCTCCGCGGCCACTATTCGTATGGTGTTGGCGGTGATTACTTTCGCGCCATGGGCTTTCGGTTGCTGGCGGGACGGTTCCTTACCGGGGCAGATTCACGCAGTCCGCAGCGAGTGTGCGTGGTCGACAAGGATTTCGCGCGCCACTACTGGCCGCACACCGGTCCTTTGGGCCATCAACTCTTCCAGGGATCCCAACCAGGTCCCGATCAGGAGGCATTCACCGTCGTCGGCGTCGTCGATAGCATTAAACAAGCCGGGCTGACGGACGAGGCCGCTCAAGGCGCGGTCTACTATCCGTATATTTATCGTCCCGAGAGCGATATCTTCGTCGTCACTCGCGCCGCCATCCCTCTGGGATCTCTCCGCATGACGCTGCAAAGGGTCGTTCGGCAAATCGATCCCGAACTCTCCGCGAACGACATCCAATCGATGGACGACCGCATCGCTGACAGCCTAGCCGCCCAACGGTCACCAGCGCTCCTGGCGGTATTATTATCGGGGATTGCACTGCTGCTCACCGGAATTGGGACTTATGGAGTGTTGAGCTACGCCGTGGCGCAACGATGCCGAGAGATTGGCGTTCGCATGGCGCTTGGAGCGCAGCCGCGCCAGATTCGCGGGCAATTTCTCACTCTCGCCTTGCGTCTGTTCGTTGGCGGCGCGGCGCTCGGCAGCGTCGGCGCATGGCTCGCCGGGAAAGCAATGCAAAGCATTCTCTTCCACGTTCCGCCTTTAAGTATCTTCGCGCTCAGTTGCGCCGCTGGCATCATGGCACTGATATCCGTGGTTGCCTGTCTGTTGCCGGCGAACCGCGCGGCGCGCATCTCACCGATGCAAGCTCTTGCGGACCAGTAGAAGTTCGGTCTATCGTAAAGATTGGCGGCTGAAGCTGAGGAGTGACCGGAAGACACGCGAATTGACGGTCTGATCAGAGCGCTGCGGGAAGCATCCGTCTCTCCATTCCACCGAAAGCCACCAAATCCGCGTTGACATTCCTAGCCGGCCGAATTATGATAGTTGATTCAAATATGGTAGTGAGTGTCCAAGCTTTCGCGAACCAATGCTGTTGTCTGTCCCGATGACCGGCGTGTGGAGGGCTTGCGTAACAGGGCGCTAATCAAAACGATCTGATCCCAACCCACCGTCGGAAGCAAGTCCGGCAGTGGGTTTTCGTATTCTTGCAGGGCAGTTGGAAGCGTAGATTCGAACTCGTATTCGGTGGTAAATCAAAAACCATTAGCCTTCCGAGATATGGCTGGGAATCCCCATGCCAGGGGGCGCGAAAGGCAGTGGGCAGGTATCCCAGAATGGAGAAAATGATGATTCGAAAGAGAACGCCGTTGCCTTACATCCTCTTATTGCCACTGTTATTTGCCCTCGCTCAGGTCCAACCCGCTTTTGGCCAAGCGGTATCAGGGAGCATCTTCGGTACGGTCACCGACCCTACCGGGGCTGTAATTCCCAACGCGACCGTGAATATCCGGGATTTGGACCGAGGAGTCGATTACAGCGTACAAACGATCGCCGATGGAAACTACATTCAGACCCACCTGCTGGCCGGGCACTATCGCGTCACCATCGCACCGTCCGGCTTTGAGACGTTCGTGGCCGACGCGACCGTGGATGTCGACGCCGCCACGCGCGTCGACGCTCACCTGGTGATCGGCAAGGCCAGCAGCACCATGACGGTCACAACAGAAACTCCCCTGCTCAAGACGGACCGCGCGGAGTTAAGCGACACCCTCTCCACCACCGAATTGGCGGCCCTTCCAGTGCTGGGCCGGAACATGACGGATCTCATGTTGATTATGCCGGGCGCCTTTGCGGATAGCTTCCAGGTTGCCGCCAGCGAAAACCCCCAATCCGGATTGCAGGTTGATTTTAACGGGCAGAGCTTCACCGCCAACGGATTCCTGCTGGATGGCACGGAAAACCAGAACCCCTTGTTGGCCATCGCCATCATCAACCCCAACATCGACTCGCTTCAGGAACTTAAGGTGACCACCAGCAACTACGACGCGGAATTCGGCTCCGTCGCGGGAGCCCTGATGCAGGCGACGACGAAGTCCGGGACGAATCAGGTGCATGGGACGGGGTTCGAGTATCTCCAAAACGATATCTTCGACTCCGCCAATCCCTTCACGCAATTGAAGCCGCCACTCCGGTGGAATCAATTTGGCGGCTCGCTCGGAGGGCCCATCAAGAAGAACAAGATATTTATCTTCGGCGATTACCAGGGATCGCGCCAGCGGAATGGCGGATCGCTGATTACCACGGTTCCCACGACCGCAGAGCGGGGGGGGAATCTTCAGAGTCTGCTGGGGAATTACATTTGCGCTGATGGATCGGTTTCCGCCAGCGCGTGCGGAAATCCCCTGATGGTACCCACCACCGAGGGCGGCTCCGCTCCCGCGCAGGGGGGCATGGTATTCGACCCCACGACGGGCAATCCTGACGGAACGGGTCGGGAGGCCATCACCACGGGCGGGCAAGTGAACGTAATCCCGGTCCCACAGCCGTTGACCAATATTATGGCTTATCTCCCGCAGCCCAATCGGGGCGCGGCGGGCGCGATCTTTAACAATTACACCGCGACCGGCTCCGAGATTTTCGATGTCGATCAGCCCGATGTCCGCGTGGATTACAACATCTCGGAGAAAGCCAATTTCTTCGCACGCTATTCGCTGGCGGATTTCACCATCGAAGCGCCGGCAGCATTTGGGGCGGAAGCGGGCGGGCCCGCGTTTTTCAACTTCGCGGGACAATCCCTGGACCGAAACCAGAGTCTGGCGCTGGGGCTCACTTACACTTTCAGCCCGACCTTGGTCGGCGAATTCCGCTTCGGGACCTTCCGCTATCGGATCCGCGTGGAACCCTTCGGTCAAGGTACCGATCCGGCGACGGAGGCAGGTTTGCCCAATCTGAACTTGGGATCCCAGGCAACGAGCGGCATGCCGGCCTTTTACGTCAATGGAAACGGCGGGTTTGATTTCGGCTACGCCTTGGGAGTGAATGGCTGCAATTGCCCGCTGAAAGAGACCGAGAATCAATTCGACTGGATCACCAATTGGACCAAGCAACATGGAAACCACACGATCAAGTGGGGAGCGGAGATTCCGCGTGACCAGCAGCAGCGCATTCCCAGTGACGAGCACCGCTCCGGCGAAATCAGCTTTTCGGATTCCGTTACCGGAAATGCCGCGATCGACGCGCTCGCCAATGGCAATGCCACTACCGGCGCCGCCCTGGCTTCCTTCCTGCTCGGCCAGCCGTCGTCTTTTGGGCGTTATTTCACCGGCATTGGGTTGTATCCCGGCCTGCGCGAAACGCGCATCTTCCTCTATGCGCAAGACACCTGGCGCGTCACGCACAAACTCTCCCTGGATTACGGAGTGCGCTGGGAGAATTACCTGCCCCAGGGCGCCGCAAAAGCAGGAGGCGCTGGCAGCTTCGATCCCCTCACAGGGGACGTGCTTGTCGCCGGTCTCGGGTCCAACTCGCTAAGTTTGGGAGTCCAGCCTTACAACCTGGGATTCGCGCCGCGTCTCGGCATCGCTTACCAGTTGCAACCTCACACTGTGTTTCGCGCCGGGTACGGGTGGGGCTTTACTCCGGCCGGTTACGGCTCGATTTTCGGCCAGGGGCTTGAGTACAATCCACCGATTCTCAACGGGCAGACAATTCCCCAAGCAAACCCCTACACGCCGGATTTCAACCTGCTGACGGGTCCCGCCCTGCCCGTTAATCCCCCGATCGCGTCGAACGGGACGTATCCTCTTCCGGACGGCATCAGCGTCTACAATTGGTTCTGGCCGCTGAATCATTACCGGATCCCCGAGGCCTACTTCTGGAACGCTACCGTGCAGCACCAGTTCGGCGGCGGGCTGGCTTTTCAAGTGGCTTACGTCGGCAACGTGGGGCGGCACCTGTACGAGAATCCCAACATTAACCAGGCGGTCCCGGGCCCGGGTGATTTCGACTCCCGCCGGCCGTTCTATCCGCAATTCGGACTCGAACAGGGAATCTACTACACGTGCAACTGCGACACCAGCAACTACAACGGCTTGCAAGCCAAACTGGAGAAGCACGCTTCTCACGGTCTTGATTTCACACTCAACTATACCTACTCGAAAGCCATGGGCATCAGTAGCTTCGGCGGCGGCGGGTTCGACAACAATTACGACGTGCGCGCATCTTACGGGCCGCTCAACTTCAATTCCACCCACGCTGTGACGTTCACCAACGTCTGGCAGATTCCCTATGGCCGCGGCCGGCGTTGGGGCTCCGCCAACAGCAAGGCCCTGGATCTGATCCTTGGAGGCTGGAGTCTGGACGGGATTACCACGCTCGACTCCGGACACCCGTTCTCACCCATGGTCTCGAACACGGCGTCAGTCAATGCCGACTTCAACGGCGTTCGGGCTGACAAAATCGGTAACCCCAGCGTTGCGAATCAGTCGACCGCAGAGTGGTTCAACCCGGCAGCGTTCAGCGACCCGCAAGCGCCCTATCGCGATGGCACGGCCTCCAACGATTCGCTCTGGGGACCCGCGCAGTACGTGATTAACCTCGCGCTCGAAAAGACGTTCAGGATAACTGAACACGACACGATGGAGTTCCGGTGGGAAAACTATAACGCGTTCAACATTGACAATTACGGGCAACCCGCCAATACCATCGACGTATCGGGCGCCGGCCAGATCACCTATGCCGCGACGGCCATGCGCCAGATGCAGTTCGGATTGCACTTCCGCTTCTAGCCCGTCGCAGAACAACCGTGGAGCGCGGCCCTGGAAATCAGGTCCGCGCTTCCACGCGCCTCCCCCATATCTCAGTCATCTTTATGCTCTCCTTAATTCCTCTCGCGGCCGCGCTGATGATGCGTCCGAGCACGTGCGCGCCTCCCGTAAGCCAAGGTTTTGAAGAGAACTTCATGCTCCCGGGAGCACGCAGCAACCTCGTTTATGAGCTCGGATACTCGCTTGATGCCTACGCCCCGGCAGGTGACCCGCGGCCGGCAGCCGTCATCATCCACGGGCGTTCAGGCAGCAAGAGCACTCACGTCAATCAACTTTTTCCCCTCCTCGACAAGGCGGGATATGCTTGGTTTTCGGTGGACTACCGGTCGGTAAACGACGTCCGCGCCGCTCTCGATTACATCCGCTGCCCGGGCCGCTTCAACATTACCTCGCACGTGGTTCTGATCGGCGAGGACACGGGGGCCGGGATCGCTCTGACTCTCGCGCGAGGCGCGCAGTTTGATGGAGTGGTCACCTTCGGCGCTAAGCTTGACGGTCAGCACACGAGCAACTTTCCAGCCCCAACTAAGATTCTAATGATTCAAGGCACTGACGACGAGGAAGTAAAGGCTCCGGAGGTGCGTGACTTTTGTAAGCAACTTCATGACTGCACTTATTTCCCTGTTTCCGGAGCGATTCACAATTTTGAAAATTGGCACCCCGACCAGTGGTATTGGAAGGAAGAGTTTCGCGCCTGGCTGCGTGGCGACCGCCGCGGCCTATGGAAGGACGTTTCTTACTCACGACCCGATGGGCGCGCTCTTCTCCTGGACGCTGACATTCCCGAGGGAAAAGGCCCATTTCCGGCGGTTATCATTGTCCACGGTGGCGGGTGGGAAGCCGGCGACAAGGTCACCTATGTTTCACCCGTCTTTGCTCCACTGGCGCAAGCCGGATTCGCGTGGTTCTCCATCGATTATCGCCTCACCCCTTATGTTCACGTTTCCGAGCAATTGGGGGACGTGCGCAGTGCCGTGCGCTTCGTCCGCCAACATGCCGATTGGTTCCATGTGGACCCGAATCGGGTGGCATTACTCGGAGAGTCGGCGAGCGGGCACCTGGTGGCGCAGGTGGCGTCCATGCCTTGCCCCGGCTGCGAAGTTCAAGCCGTGGTCTCGTTCTACGGCGTTTACGACTTCTTGCGCTGGAAAGACGATGCCGATTTTAATCGCATGTTTCATCGCATGTTTGCGAATCAGGATCTTGCCACCCTCCGCGAGTACTCGCCGGTGTATCATGCGAGTGCCAGCCTGCCTCCGATGCTGATCATCCAGGGCACCGGGGATGAGCTTTACCCGGGGACGGAAGAGTATGTCCGGCGCCTCACTGAAGTTCACGCGCGCCACGAGGTGATTCTGATCGATAAAGCTCCGCACGGCATGGAGAATTGGGAAGGGCATCCGGAATGGATGTTTTACAAAAAGAAAATGGTTGAATGGCTGGAGAAAACTCTAGGTCCACAATAGATCGAAGAAACGAGGGACGATTCGATGAGACGCCATTGCTGGTTTTCGGGTACCAACCTTGTCGCGGTACTCGCGCTGGCCGGAATTCTACTTTTATCGCCGCAAAATTTTTTGGCTGCCGGTCCGGGCGGGGGGCCGATTGTGGATAGCCCGCAAATCCCTGAAGCTCCCCCGAACCCGCCGGCTGACGCACGCTTCAAAGCCGATATTCTGGTGATCGTGGCCCATCCCGATGATGAGACGGAAATTACCGGCTATCTGGCGCGGGCCATCTTCGATGAGCACAAACGCGTAGCGGCGATTTTCGGCACTCCTGGCAACGGCGGCGGCGACGTAATGAGCAACGCCCAAGCCGCAGCCCTCGGCGATGTCCGTATGATCGAGGCTCGCGAGGCGCTCGCTTATTTCGACGTCCTGCACGTCTGGTTTCTGGGCGGCAGCGATACACCCGGCCAGGACGTTTTGCGCTCGCTTGAAACTTGGAACCACGGCAAGGCGCTTTGGGAGGCAGTGCGCCTGGTGCGGTTGACGCGGCCGGAGGTGATCATGACCTGGCTGCCGGATTACGTCGCCGGCGAAAACCACGATGACCACCAGGCCGCCGCCGTCATCGCCACCGAGGCGTTTGACGTCGCAGGCGATCCTACCGTGTTCCCCGAACAAGTCTCCGCACCGCGCGTTCGCATGGGGATCGGCAACCTCACGGAAGGCCTCCAACCCTGGCAGGCGAAGAAGATCTATTACTTCAGCGACGCCATTAATACGGATTTCCTCAAGGGCCAGGGACCTGAGTACAGCACTACCGACGTTTCACCCAGCAAGCACGAGACGTACTTCAAACTCGCCGCCGAGCAGATGGCTCGTCACCTGACTCAGGACGATTCGGGGCAGATGGCCAAACATGCCCTGGAAACGGGCGACTTCCATTACTTCCAACAACCGATTCTGCTGGCTCTGGGGAAATCGCTGGTGCAGGGCAGCACAACGGGCGATGTTTTTGAAGGCATCACCCCCGGCGCCATTCCGTTCGCGGCAGTGCGCGGCTACCACCAGGAGATGCATCAGGGAGTATCCATCGATCTCGGCGGGCCCTGGGCCTTCTATCGCGAATTCTGGCGGGCGCACAACCTCGATCATATTGCGGACCTCATCAAAACTCCGGAGGTGGCTGTGGCCAACGCGGCGGAGGTTCACGTGCCGATCTTGATTCACAATGACACCGATCAGCCGGTGGAAGTGACTCTCACCTCTACGGTTCCCTCGGGTTGGAGGGAGTTGAAGGGAACCGCGAGATATCCCGTGAGGCCGCATGAGGCTTACCCGGCGCAAACGCACTACGTCGCCTCTTCCACCGCGACGCCGGAGTGGCAGACGCTCACGTGGAAAGCGAAAGCCAACGGACAAACGATTGGGACTATTACTCTGCGCGTGCTGACGGACTCACCGGGACTGCCGCAGTAGTCGAGCGTGGTTCGCAATGAAGTTCGGGTGCCCGCAAGATTTCCGCCCATGGCAACCCTCCGAGTGGCGCCAAAGTCGTTTGGCACAAGCAGTGGGAGGAAATACCCTCGGCATTACACAGTTTGGAAGCATTGGGGAATAGGTGGGTCGCGATTCATTCCTCGTTGGCAAGTTCCCGAACCCGTCGGATCGTGATCACGGGGAAATCGTCAGGCACAAGGATGCATGGCTTTTCACTTTTGCCTTTTGCACTTTGCCTTTTGACTTTCTCTTTCATCCCGGCCGCAGTGCTCCTCTATTTTCCGAGGGGTTTCAGCCCCAAACTTGCCCAGAGACTGTCGACTTTCTTTCTCACGTCAGGGTCCATGACAATCTCATCCGGCCAGGGGCGGGCAAACCCTTCGGTGGGCCATTTGCGCGTGGCGTCGATGCCCATTTTGGAGCCGAAGTTGGGCAGGCGCGAAGCGTGTTCGAGTTGGTCCACGGGGCCCAGCGTGAACTGGATATCCCGCTCGGGGTCGATGTGGTTCAGGGCTTTCCAGGCGACTTCGCCGGAATCGTGCACATTCACGTCATGGTCCACCACCAGAATGCACTTGGTAAACATGGCGCCGGGCATGCCCCAGATGGCGTTCATTACTTTTCGGGCATGGCCTGGATAGCTCTTACGAATTGCCACCATCATCAAGTTGTGAAACACGCCTTCCGCGGGCATGTGCATGTCCACGACTTCCGGCATCTGTTTCCGCATCAGGGGCAGGAACAGGCGCTCGACAGCATATCCCATCCAGTAGTCTTCCATGGGCGGCCGGCCGACCACGGTGGATACATAGATCGGGTCGCGCCGCCGGGTGATGCAGGTGATGTGAAATGCGGGGAACTTATCCTCCAGCGAGTAATAGCCCGTGTGGTCGCCGAACGGCCCCTCGGGGCGGATATCGTCCAAGTCGACGTAACCTTCCAGCACGATTTCGGCCTGGGCGGGCACCTCCAGATCCACGGTCTCACATTTCACCAACTCCACCGGTTGCTGACGGAGGAAGCCGGCGAAGAGGAACTCGTCCAAATCCTCCGGTAGGGGCAGGACTCCAGAGAGCATGGTGGCGGGGTCGGCCCCCAGCGCCACGGCGACTTCCATGCGGCGGCCTTTGCCCTGGCGCTCGAGCCAGCGGAAGTGTTCGGCGCCGCCCTTATGGACCTGCCAATGCATTCCCGTCGTGCGCTCGTCGTACACTTGCATGCGGTAGCAACCCACATTGCGCCGGCCATTTTTGGGGCTGCGCGTCACCACCATCGGAAACGTGATGAATCGCCCACCGTCCTGCGGCCAGCACTTCATGATGGGCAGCCGGGCTAGTGACAGATTCTCGCGCTCGATAACATCCTTCACGGGCCCCGACCGCACGTTCTTGGGGAAAAACGAGCCGAGTTCGGAGAGCTTGGGAAGCAGCTTCACCTTGTCAAAAAAACCTTCCGGCGGCTTCATGTCGAGCAGATCTTCCATGCGCCGCGTAACGTCGTCGAGCGAGGCGACGTCGAGCGCCATCTCCAGGCGCCGCCGCGTGCCTAGCGTGTTGATCAGCAGCGGCATCGAGTAGTTCACGCCGTCGCGGGCCGATCGCGGCTTTTCAAACAGCAGCGCCGGACCGCCGGCTTTACTGACCCGGTCGGTGATTTCGGTGATCTCCAGGTCAACGTCAACTTCCGCGGTGATGCGCTTCAGTTCGCCCTCGCGTTCCAGGCGGGCAAGAAAATCACGCAGGTCTTGGTTGGACACGTTGGATCCTCGGGTGTTGAATAATCGTTATTCGGCCTCAAGTGTAAGGGGTAAAAGATAAAGGGTAAAGGGTGAGATTCAACGTGTCGCGGCAAAATGATAATGTCCGGTTTCAGCAAAGTAGAAATGTCCTGTTGAACTCCGTCAAACTCGACGGATGGAAAAACAGGAGATGCTGATGTTGAGTGGGAAAGAGCGGGATCGGTTGAAGGTGTTGCATGAAGTGCAGTGGGGACATTTAACGCAAGGAGAGGCGGCGGGGCAGTTAGAGATCAGCGACCGCGAGGTGCGGAGGTTGCTGGCACGGGTCGCGGCGGAGGGCGATGGCGGGGTGGTGCATCGACTGCGGGGAAGGACGTCGAACCGACGTTTGCCGGAGAGCCTGCGTCGCCGCGCGCTGAAGCTAGTGAAGGCCAAGTATCGTGACTTTGGCCCCACGCTGGCGTGCGAGTACTTGGCGAAGGAGGATGCCGTGGAAGTGAGCAAGGAGACGCTGCGGGGATGGATGATGGCCGCGGGGTTGCGGCGTGGGAAGCGGCGCCAAGTCGAGGAGGTGCACGTGTGGAGGCAGCGCCGGAGTTGCCGGGGAGAGCTGGTGCAATGGGACACCTCGGTGCACGACTGGCTGGAAGGACGGGGGCCGCGGCTGTACCTGGTGGCCATGATCGATGACGCCAGCAGCCAGGCCTACGCACGTTTCGTGCAGCAGGACAGCACGGAGGAGAACCTGCGCGTGCTCTGGGGGTACCTGGAGGATCGGGGTCGGCCGGTGGAGTTTTATACGGACAAGAGCAGCCTGTTTACGGTGAACCGGCCGGTGCTGGAAGCCGCCGATGAAGCGGTGAAGGAAGAGTTGACGCAGATCGGGCGTGCCTTGCGGGAGCTGGAGATCGGCTGGATCCCGGCGCATTCGCCCCAGGCCAAGGGTCGCATCGAACGCTTCTTCGGCACGGCGCAAGACCGTTTGGTGAAAGGGTTACGTCTGGCGAGGGCTGACACCCTGGAAGCGGCGCAGACTTATCTGGGGGAAGAGTACTTGCCGCACTGGAACCAGACCTTCACGGTGTTGTCGGCGGGCAGCACGGATGCGCATCGCCCCCTGCGCGCGGAGCATGAACTGGCGGCGATCTTAAGTCTTGTGGAAGAACGGAGGGTGACCTCCGACTATACGATTCGCTATCAGGGGAAGATCTATCAGATCGCGCGCGGTGATATCCGAGCCGGACTGCGGGGCAGTCGGGTGCGGGTGGAGCAACGGTTGGACGGGAGCATGGCGGTGAAGTTCCGTCAGTACGACCTGAGCGTGACGGAGTGTTTGGCTCAACCGAAAACGCCCTCACCCCGGACACCGGCAAGCGCGCCGAGGCTTCGCCCCAAAATTGTGCACAACTGGATGAAAGATTTCCATCTCCGGAAGAGTCCTCCTTTGGGGGTAATTCTGCCGGACGCGACCCGGGGAGGGTCGCCGAGGTTCTTTGGCGGCTAACCTCCGTCGCCCTCCGGGCTCCTCCGGTTAGCCGCCAAAGAACGAAAAACGGAACTTTCTACTTTGCTAAGAACAGGACATTTCTACTTTGCTGGGATTAGGACATTTCTACTTTGCCTTGACAGGGTGAGATTCAACGCGACCTTGGTCGTGTCCTAATTAGGGGACTGACTTACTTGGCTCATCCACGACTGCTGCCGAGAACATCCCGCTGTGCGGTAGCAGCAGCTACCGCCTTTCTGACTTCGGCCTTGCCAATTTTGCCGTATGAACCGAGATCGGAAGGCGGTAGCTGCTGCTACCGCACTCCAAGCCACCGCGGCGCGTGGCTGCCTGTCTGGTTGGAAACATGGGTGAGGGTAGTAAGTCATTCCCCTGATTAGGGGCCTACCGCCGGCTTCCAGCCGACACGGGAGCCGCCAAGATGGCGGCGCTCCGTCCAAACGCGGATATGGCCTCA
>CAWEFC010000009.1:0-304223 GCA_963808085.1 uncultured Acidobacteriota bacterium | reverse complement strand
CCGTAAACCTGGCGTTTCTCTCTTCTCGCCCGGAACTGGCCAGGGTATTGGCCAACAGCTTCTGGACGATTTACCAGCCCAGCCCGCGATGGGCAACGGTGAAGAGAACAGCAGAAGTTCTGAAATTATTCGACCAATTTCTGAACTTTCGCTCCGCGAGCCAAGCGGATGCGCAGACCGCTGGAGATCTCACCACCGATTTATTGGAAGAGTTTGCGGTTTGGCTGGTGGGTAAGCACAAACTGAAGCGAAGGACCGCCGCGAACATTTTCACGGTCTGCTGCCACTTCTTGCGCAGGGGGCAGCGGCTTTATCCCGATGAGTTTCCGCCGTTCTTCTCCACGCCAAAGAAACTCTTTCCGGGAGCCGACAATGATCGCACCGAGTCGAGGGTGCTCTCTCTCACGGACTTTCAGAAAATCCTGGCGGCGGCGGAAGACGACGTACAGCAAGTCCGGGACGCCTACAAGCCGGGAGATGTACCCACCAGCGCCCAGCATCTCATCCCGTTCATGGTGATCATTGCGGCCCGCACCGGCATCAATCCGCGGGCGCTGTATGGCCTGCAGAGAGATTGCCTTAGCCCGCATGAATTCGACGAGAACCTTTTCTACTGCACCTGGGACAAGCCACGCGCTGGTAAACAACAAAGACAGTTGCATCGTGCCGATCGTCGGAACCAGATGGGTGTGGTGGAGCTGATTCAGTTCTTGCGTCAGTTTACGGCGCCGTTGGCATCTGCGTCAGATGCCCCGGATCGCGACCAGCTTTTCCTCTACTTCAGCCAGAACCCCGCCCTTAAATGTCGGCTCATTTCGCCGGGCACGAGGTCGGGTGGGAATTTCACCACGCGAATCCCTGAGTTTATACAGCATCACCGGTTGGTGCGGTTTACGCTGGTGAACATCCGACCGACGGCGGCGACGCAGCTCTATCTGGAGACGGGCGGAAACCTGCGCAAAGTCCAGCAGTTCCTTCAGCACGCGCATCTTCGCACCACGGTAAAGTATCTGCTCAACCACATTACAGAGCCCTTCAACGCGCGGGCGATCCAGAAGGCCCAGGAACGCATGATGGAGCGGGTCACGGTGGTTCCGGAGCAACGCGTTTTGGGTGTAGCGCGACTGGATCTGCCGAAGGCCCAGGCGCAGAAGATCGTGGCCGGGCGGTTCGACACGGGCTGCGGCACTTGCCGCAATCCGTACGATTCGCCGCAGCCGGGCGAAGAGAGAGGACGCCCTTGCACTTCGTTTCATGCCTGTTTTAGCTGCCCGAACGGTCTTTGGTTCCTGGAGGACTTGCCCCAAGTCATTGCCACGCGCGATCGGCTGAGGTCCTTGAAGATGGAGATGAGACGGGAAGACTGGGAGAGAGTCTATGGCGAAAGTGTGCGCATCATTGAAGAGCAAATCATTGCCGCGTTTCGACCCGAGCAGGTCAAGGTCGCCGAAGCGAAGGCGAGGGACCAGGGGCAAAGACCGCTCCTGGTGGCGAAGGGAGTTCTGGCATGAACCCTCAGTCCACCCGAGCCTTGAGAAGCGGTCCGGTGGTCCAACGGCTCGTCGGCTGCAATGGTGAAAATCCGCAAGTCTCCCACGTATCGAGATTCCATGAGGATCTATGGGATTTTTCTAACGAGGACAGAAACCCCGCGCGCGGCGACGGGGAAAAGACCATATGCTGGTCCTTCCGACTGCCCCATGGCCGCCTCTTCACGGACGCGCGATTCCGGTCCCTGCTCACGGCGTTAAAGCAATTCATCTATGCTCTGCGCTGGCACCCCATCGACTCGGCGCCGTTTTCGGCAAGCGCCCTGCCCAGCATATTCCAGCGCGCGAAACGATTCATCGACCACCTCGTTGGATATCCGGCTCCGATCCTTCGATTCAAGGATGTCTTGCCTCATCACTGTAAAGATTACATCGAGGGACTGCTGCATTCGGGGCTCAGCCCGAACTACAAATATCACTGTCTTAATGCTCTCCAGAAGCTCTTTACCTACAGGCGCGTGATGACCGATGGACTGGTCATTCATCCCTTCGATGGCGAGTCGGTTCGCCAGGTAGTCGGCTACGGCTATGCTTCGCAGCTCGAACGGCAGACCGAGATCATCCCCGATGGGATCCTCGGGCCGCTGGTTCGGGCGTCGCTGGAATATGTGGATCGGTTTGCCCCCTACCTGCTGAACACTTGTGAGCGTGTTGAGGAGATTCGCAAGCAAAGGCGTAATTTTATGGATCGGTCGAGACGCTGTGTGCGTGAACACGCCCCGGCCGCCTATGGACTCAAGGGCAGCAAGTTCGAAAACGGGCTGGCTTCGGTGCGTCAGCTGAATATAGAACTGTGCTATCTCCAGACGGCCTGTTTCGTGTTGATCGCCTTTGCGACCGGCATGCGAGTAAGCGAGATTCTCTCACTCCAAGCGGGCTGCTGTGAAACGCAGAAGGAACCCGGTCAAGCGGACCTGGTGTGGCTGCGCGGCCGCGTGTTCAAAATGCAGGGTGTCCCGGATGGTCGCCATACGAAGTGGTTGGGCGGACCAGTCTGCGCCAAGGCTGTGGCTGTCTTGGAGCGGTTGGGACGGCAGGTGCGCCGTCGAGTAGGGACAAACTATCTTTGGATGTCGATACCCGCTTTGAAGAAGGCGAGGCCCGACAGCGCATTCGTGGCCCAGACCCTGCGCGTGAAATTAAAGAGCTTTCTGACCATGCTGGGCCTGAGGGATTTACGGGGTAGGATATTCCAAATTCATCCCCATATGTTCCGCCGCACCTTTGCCCGGCATGTGGTGCGGCACGACACCACGAACCTGCTGGCCCTGAAGGAACACTTCAAGCACTTCTCCCTTTCTATGACGGACTATTACGTGGGGAGCGACTTGGAACTGTGGGCACTGATGGTAGAGGAGGAAGAGAAGCTGCTTTTTGAGAGCTTCGACAAAACCCTGCGGGCGGAGCACATGGCCGGTCCCGGTGGTACGCGGCTGAAGAGAAACATTGACGAGGCGATTGCCGACGGCCGCCTGCCGAGGGAGTTCCGAGGAGAGGCGGGCAGCCATCTTCGCAAGGAGATGATCCGTAACCTGGTGGAATCGGGGCAGCGCGTCTATCCGTGTGCGGCGTCAAATTACTGCTGGTTCCGGCCGGAATCGGCGCTTTGCACCCAGGGGAACCATCCGCTGCTCAAACGCTGTAACCCGGGAGCTTGTACGAACTCGATTATTACGCTGGAGCACAAGCCCCACTGGGAAAAAGTTCAACGCGACTGCGAGGAACTGTTGGAGTTGAAGCCCCAGGCGGAGCCTTACCAAAAGGCGCTCCAGGACATCCAGGCCGTCAGCCGCAAGATTTTGCGGGACCTGAAATGAGAGCTTCAACGAAGAAACTGGCGGGCCTGCGCCGTTACCACGCGGAACGTCCGGGCAAGACGCGATTGAAACTGCTGGAAGCGCTGGACCGGATGGAGAGTGGTCAAACCGTCACGGTCGGACCGGAATTCAAATGGAGCAAGACGACGCTGGCGCGGGAGGCGGGAGTCAACATCAACACCCTCGTCCGGAAACTGCCGAGCGGAGAGTGGGCGTTCCCGGAGATCAACGAGCGCTTCGAGCAGCACAAAAACAAACATCGGCACGTGGTGACCGCTTCCGATTCGAGAGACGAGAAGATCGCTGAGCTCCGAAGCGCGGTAGAAATGTTGCGGGAGCAGAACCGGTTGCTCGCCCTCGAGATCAACCGCATGGGCCAGTTGGTCCTTGAGGAGAGGGAGAGAGCCGAGCGAATGACGGTTTACGAGCGGCAGAACGCCTCCCTCCGCGAAGAAATCGGCCGGATTCAGGCCGGCAGAGGGGTTCCGTTGAAGGTGGTGACCAGGCATGAAGATTAGCCCAACATCCGGCCGGGAGCGGGGTGAGGAGAATCTGGCGCGGGTGCGCCGCTATCTTGCTGGCCTGAAAACGGCCGGCCAACCGCTGCCGTTACAGGATGGCCGGGCCAACATTACTGCCATTGCCGAGGCATCGGGAGTGCTCCGCAACGTCTTTTACACCAATGCGGGGGTGAAGCGACTGTTGGCCGAGTTTAGCGGTGGCAGCGATGGCAGCGCAAAACCGTCCGGCGGCTTGGCCCGGGTTGAGAGGCAACTGGACATCAAGAATCGCCGCATCCTCCAGCTCGAGCAGGAACTCGCCAGCGTGAAGGCGGAGACGGAGGAACTGCGCAAGCGGCTTGCGGCTGCCGAGCAAAACCTGGTTCGTTACAAAGTAATCGAGGAGGACGTGCTGCAAGCGGGCCGGCGAGTGATCCCGTGAGAATCTCGGCCACAGTCACGGTCGCCATGGTCTACCCCGGCCCTCGCGGCGGGGCGATCTTTTCAGGGCGCGATGCTGCGGGCAGGTCTCTGCGCTTTATAGCCAACGGCGACCGCATCCTCCGCACTCCCCTCGTGGGAGAAGTATGGTCACTGCAGGGAGAGAGCTGGCCACATCCGAAGTATGGCGATCAGGTGCATGTGGAACAGGCCGCATTAGTGCAACCCACGGGGCGGCTCATCATCGACTTTCTCCTGAAGCATCCCGCCTTTGATGGCCTGGGCATCGGAAAAGCCAAGGCGACGCGACTATGGAAGAACTTCGGGTCAGACCTGTACGAAATACTCGGGCAAGGAGATCTCGAAAAACTCGCCTATGTACTGCCAGAGGATAGCGCACATAGACTGGTGGAGGCGTGGCAGGCAGTATCCGAAGAGGCCGCCGTCATATCGTTTTTGGATCACCACGGCTTCGACGCCC
The DNA here is from genome assembly GCA_963808085.1 of uncultured Acidobacteriota bacterium. Taxonomy (GTDB): domain Bacteria; phylum Acidobacteriota; class Terriglobia; order UBA7540; family UBA7540; genus Bog-366. The sequence goes on along the minus strand of CAWEFC010000009.1, from coordinate 299,434 downwards.
GCCTGGCGGATAAAGTCCGTAAGGTCTGGCCTCGGGACACGCTGACCAAATTAGAGGCAAATCCCTACCGGATGCTGGCCTTTGCAGGCTGGGAGAAAGTGGACCGGATGGCCCGTTCGCTGGGCGTGCCTCAGAATGACCCGCGGCGTCAGGTCGCCGCCGTAGAAGCCTGCCTATATAGACGACTGGATGCCAAGCACACCCTAACACCGCGCGTGGTGCTCCTGGAGAGCACAGACTTCGCATTGGGGACGCGGAAGACCGACATGGCGTCGGCGGCCGTGGACAGGGCGCTCGGCGAGCACGCGATAGTCGCCACCCGGGATGGTTACCAGCCACTCGGGGCCGCTGTGATGGAAAGGACTATCGCAACCTATCTGCGGGGATTGTTGGCTGGCCCTCCCGGCCCGGAACGGAACCTGTTCTCGGTCAACCTTTCGTCGACCATTGCGGAAGCGATAGCCAGTTTTGAGGACGACGCGGGGCTGCGATTGAACGCCGAGCAGCGACGGGGCGTGGAGATGGCACTCCATCACCCGCTCAGCGTTCTTACGGGCGGAGCTGGAACGGGTAAGACGACCGTGCTTCAAGTCATCCACCAGATCGCAGAGCGAGTCGCAGTGCCGATTCTGCAGATGGCTCTCAGTGGGCGCGCAGTCCAACACCTCCGTGAGGCGACGGGCCGCCCTGCATCAACTATCGCTGCCTTTCTGCTTGCGGCCGAGCGAGGGAGTGTCCATCCGGAAAGCGAGCCGCTGGTCGTCATCGATGAGTCCTCTATGCTGGACGTACCGCTGATGTACCGCATCATTCGCACTCTGCCGGCCCGCGCTCGTATACTCTTGGTGGGCGATCCCCACCAGCTACCACCGATTGGCTTCGGTCTCATCTTTCAGGTGCTCGCCGCCAGTTCGAAGATCCCCAAAGTGGAACTGGTCGAAGTCCACCGGCAGGCGCAGTCGAGCGGCATCCCGCAGGTCGCGCGCGAGATCCGGCACGGCATTGTACCGTCTCTGCCGGCCTTCGCCGGTCGCTCCGTCGGCGTTAGTTTTATCGATGCTGGCGACGGCGATGTCATGGATCACATAGTCGCCATCCTAGCCGGGTGGCGCGGGTGTGAGGATAAGCAAGTCCTCGGGGTGACGAAGCGCGGAGCCAACGGGACGAGGAATATCAATGCGACGCTGCACGCGATGACTTCCGCCGCGAAACCAAAACTGGAAGGGTGGGCGTTCGCTGAGGGCGATCCCATCATTTATCTTGTGAATGATTACCGGAAGGAATTGTGGAACGGCTCGCTGGGCAGAATCGAGAAGGTACTGAACTCAAAAGGCAGGCAGGCCATTTTGTGCTCCCTTGATGGTGCACGGCATGAAATCCCGGAAGAAGATTTTTACCACCTCGACCTGGCATACGCGATCACGGTCCACAAAGCGCAGGGCAGTCAATTCAAAAGGGTGATCGTGCCCATCGTAAGAACCCGCTTGCTGGACCGCACGCTGATCTACACGGCTTTGACTCGTGGGATGGAACAGGTGGTGTTCGTCGGCGACCGGCGCGCCTTCAATGCGGCCGTCACCGCGCCGCCCCATGCGCACGAGCGACAGGTCGGCTTCTCTATCTGAACTCCGATGCACCGCTGGTCTCGCTATTCTCCAAGATGCTTCTTGAGAGCCATCTTGGCACCAATGCGATAAATCCTGGGGGTTTGGGGGCAAAGCCCCCAGGTAAGTTCAAATGCCGATTGGGCAACCCGGCGATCTGGCGCTCCTCTCGCCCTTCCTTTAGACTGAAGATGGCCTGGGCGGAGGATAGGGCACTGCTGGGAAGCAACCCGAGCGCCGACCCAGGGGCCGAGATGGGCAGGGGCAGGGTTCGGCTCTGCCCCTGCTGTCTGTCTGCCGGCTAAGGCCTGGCCGGCTCTTGGGGGTCGCCTGAGACATCCGGTGCGGAGGGCGTCCTCTTCTGCCGTTGTTCCGACTTTGCCTTCGAGATGCGAAGGTTCTCTCTCGCCAATTCGTCGGACGGATCCATAGAGACCGCTCGATCGAGCACCTTCTCAGCCTCCTCAAGGCGACCCGCCTCCAGGAGACTCCAACCCAGATCGTTAACGAACTTCTGATTTTCCGGCTCAAGCTGGAGTGCGCGCTCCGACGCCGCTACCGCCTCGTTGTGACACCCTTCGTGGCCAGCGCAGCACGCGAACCCCTGCTGCAACGCAGCAACGGCAGGAAATCGCTCGATGGCTCCTCGCAACAACGCCAAGCCGTCCGCATATGCGCCAATCTGAATGAGGAAACTTCCAGCCTCGTCGATAATCTCGCAAAGGTCTGGTGTATCCTCGGGCAACGAGAGCAGCGATCGAAAGAGCCTTCGTCCTTCGGCGCGCCTGCCCCCCTGGTACTCGACCGACCCCATGCTTAGAATCGCGGGCGCATAAGTTGGTTTCAACTCCAAGGCCCGCTTGAGGCGAGACAAAGCACCTTCGCGGTCACCGAGAGCCGTACGAAAAATGCTATCGGCATATTCCGCCTCCACGTAGAAATCGGATGCCGTGGGGTTGGCATTGCCGTCGCGTGCCCTTCGCTTTTTCATAGTTGATCCTCACGGAACGGTTCGCCGAGTCGAGCGTTTCGACAAAGTGGCGAGCCAGCCACTACCACCTCCTCGATTAGAGCCGCTCCTTAGCCGCAGGGTCAAGACCCTTTGATGCTACGAGCGATGCGGCCACAAACCCACCAGCCTGCCCCTCTATCGTTGCGGGCTTGCTCGTTGCAGCTTGGGCTTCACATTAGGAGCTGCCAGGAGTCAGTGCATGTGTATGTCGGATCTCAAATCGATTGGCGATTATCTCAGAGCGTTCGCTGCCGAGTTGGGCGAGCGCATTATTAAAACGCATCCTGCCTTGCACAAGCCCGAGGACCCGGTTTCGCCCCGGATGAACACCTTGCTCCGCAGGCCCTACCGCGTTCAGGAAATCGCGGCCATGAGTGTAGTCCGGCGCTGGGAGCGGGCGCGAGCTGCTGCCGTCATCGGCGAGTGCGGCACCGGCAAAACCCTGATCGCGCTCGCGGCCATTCATTGCCATTCCGAGGGCCGACCGTATACCGCCCTGGCGCTCGTTCCCGGTCATCTCACCGCGAAGATGGCTCGTGAAACCTTTCAGACGATCCCGGGAATTAGAGTTTTTTTCATCGACGCCTTGCGAGACCGAGTGCGCGACGGAGTGCCCACCGGAGTGAACGAGGTAAAGCTGCGCCGGGGTAAGATCATCCGTGAAGGACTTCACACCACGCTGACCGACCTTCGCCTGCGCAAGGATTACCGCAGTGCCCGGGAGCGTTGGCGGCGATCGATCTGCTCGGGCCCATCCTTATTTATAGTCGGAAGGGATAGAGCCAAGCTGGGATGGTTCTGGCGGCACGCCCATCAGGTGGCCCAGTGTGGCCGCTACCAAGGCAGCGTGACCAATCCCGATACAGGCTGCCCCGTGTATGTGGGCGACGAGCGGTTGCTCGCCTCGGATTTTGGCAAGGTGAGGCTTAGCGAGATTATTGGGGCTGCGACCGACGAAGAAAAGGACCCCACCGTGAAGGCACGCCGCCAGCTTTACAGTCCGCTCTGGCAGGCCGATGGGAAACGAGTGCGCCGCGTCGCGCCGATGGAATTCATCGGTCGTTATCTACCCGACTGGTTCGATTACGGCATCGGCGACGAAGTGCATCAACTGACGGCGGGCGACACGGCGCAAGGCAACGCACTCGGAACTCTCGCCGCTTGCACTGACCGCCTGGTGGTTCTCACCGGCACATTGCTCAGCGGCTATGCGGATGACCTCTATCATCTTTTATTTCGGCTGGAACCGGGGAAAATGGCAGGCCGTGGCTATGAGTGGGGCGAAGCCGGGGTGCGGTCCTTCGCCGAAACGTATGGACTGTTGGAGAAAATCACCACGATCCAGCCCGCCGACAATGCCTGCTCCAAGGCTCGCGTGACGACGCAAGTTAAGCGCCGGCCGGGAGCTTCCCCACTGCTGTTTGGGCGCTTTCTGATGGAGCTGGGAGCATTCATCTCCCTCGAAGACATCTCGTGCGACTTGCCGACCTACACCGAGCACGTGATTGGCATCGAGATGGATCCTCCCCTGCGTGCGGCCTACCGTCAGTTGGAGGAAGACGTCAGGAGTGCCCTCAAGGAACATCGCGGCAGTCACTCGGTGATGAGCGTGGGCCTCAGTGCGCTCTTAATGTACCCTGACAGACCCTACGAGGTCGGTGAGTTGTGGGGTTGGGAGTTCAATGAGGAGACTGGCCGGCGGGAAAAGTTTCTGATTGGTCGAGCCGAGGATCTGGATCGGGAGTGTCTCCAGGCCAAGGAGCGCCGCTTGCTCGAGATTGTCCAGTCTGAGCTCAGAGCAGGCCGTCGCTGCCACGTCTATGCGGTTTATACGCAAAAGAGGGACGTGACGCGCCGCCTGGAAAGCATTCTCGCGCGCGACGGCATCCGCGTGGCCGTGCTCACCGCCAGCGTGCCCCCGGAGAAACGGGAGGCGTGGATCGAGAAGAAGTTGCAGGAGGGAGTTCAGGTAACGCTCTCTCATCCCAAAATTATCGAGACCGGGCTCGACCTTCTGAGCCACCCTACCCTGATCTTTTACGAATCAGGCTATTCTCTTCACACGCTACGTCAGGCAAGCCGGCGGTCCTGGCGCATTGGGCAACGGCAGCCGGTTCGGGTCTACTACCTGCACTATGAGGACACGATGCAAACGGCCTGCCTGCGACTGATGGGGAAAAAGCTGCTCGTTTCCCTGGCGATGGAGGGAAAGTTCGCTGGAGAAGGACTTCAGACGCTCGGCGAAGGGGAAGACATGCTGACCGCCATGGCTCGAGAGCTGGTCACCGAAGGTGGAATCGGAGAGTCGGCCGCTGCGGTCTGGCGACAGATCCAAGCAGAGCAAAACAGGATGATTCCCACCGTGGCCCACGACCCTGACCCCATCGTGAACCCTCCCGCCGAACCGGTTGAGCCCTGGCCATCAGCCCCGCAACCCGCCGCTCTACCTGTTGCGGGCCTGCTAACCTTCGGGTCCCCACCGCCGGCGGGCAGGCTGGTCCGCCGCCAGAAACGGCCAAATCCGAACGCCGGACCGAACCAATTGGCGCTGTTCTAGCCGATAACATCCACATGCGCATACGGTTTTTTCTTCTGCCTATGTGCGGAGTGGGCGAAAACACGAGCTGTGTATCATACACATACGCGCCATCGCTAATATAACGTCCCTTCGGCTTCGGGGACTTGATCGGACGTGAGTTCAATCCTGAAACCCAACGGCGTGAGCCATTCCTGATCGCAGCTACGCGTGACCTGGATGAGAACTTTGTCTATGCCAAGGAGCGACGGCTGGTGGAGGAAATCAAAGCCTCGCTTGCCCTTGGCAGGAAGGTGCAAGTCTATGCGGTATATACCCAGAAGCGCGACGTGACGCGGCGGTTGGAGAGCATCCTGGCGAAAGAAGGTATCCGGGTAGCGGTGCTGACGACCCAGGTGGCGCCGGAAGAACGCGAAGCCTGGTACGAGCGGCAGTTACGCTCAGGCCTTCAGGTATGCATTTGCCATCCACGTTTGGTTCAAACCGGCCTTGATTATGTGGAATATAAGGGCATGGGACAACGGGTGACAATGCTTTGCTACGAATCCTGTTGTGTTGGATCTGCCTATTTTCTCGATGAAATGCAAGTTCGAAGCCATGCGGCAACCCGTCAAGAATCTGCGATGAGTAGAAGGCAATCGAGGAGCCACCTCACAGACCCTCCTATTTGGCGAAAGTGGCTCGGCAGGCAGCCAGCCGTGGTCCAAGGAGAACATTCACGCCGTCCGGCGAATTGTGCAAATAAAACAAGATCCCCAATGCGCTCGACACTACGTACACTATTGAGAACGCCTGACTCATTGGGGGGGTGCGAACGGGGGTACTGTCAGCCCCGTATTTAGGCCGCCGGTGTGTCAAGACGTCGTTCCTGGCTCGACTTGTTTCTGCAGGATTCAGTGTGGAGGGAACAAAGCAATTGACTGGGACATTTCGTCCCTCTAGAATTCCACTTGATCGCATCGAAAAGCTAGCCGATTGAGAACGGAGCCCCAGAGGCTCTCCTTCCGAATTCTTGTGGGAGTTAGAAAAGAGCACTCTGTCGGCCATGCGCGGCAAGCCTAAACATTGATGGCGGGGCTTATCGAGCCATCCGGAAATAACCTCGGGAGGAAAGCCACCCTGCATTTCTCACGCTGCTCGTCCTTATCCGTTTTGATCTTTGTTGTGGAGGCGACCAAATCCGGTTTCCCCGAAGTATGGCAGCGGCTTCAGGCCCCAGTCATTGAGTTGGAATTCTCTCCTTCCGGCGTTGCATGAGGGGGGTGTTATGCGTCGGTATGGGCGAACATCGCGAGGGTCATCCCCGGGGCAAGGTCCGGGGTTTGCGGCAGTGGAGTTGAGAGGGTCATCGGGGGGGAGCGCCAAGGGCATCTTGATCGCAGTGGTGCTGGCCTGTCTGCTCATTGCCGGAGGTGTGGGGTTGTGGCTGCACGGCCGCCCCTCGCAAGGCACGCCCTCGACGGCCACGAAAGCGGACCTTGCCAAGTCCGTGGCGATAATGACGCCGGACCAGAAGCAGCAGGCCTACCAGAATGAGGTGAACGCGCTTCAGACCCGCGGGACGCAACTGCAAAACTACCTTGACAGCTTTCCCAAGCCTCTTACCGACCTCGACGCGCTGGCGCAATCCCTCACCACCCCGCAAGCGGCTCTGCAGTATGTGCGCGACCAGATTGCGCTGGAGCCCTATCCCGGCGTGCTCAAGGGTGCGCTGGGGACGCTGCTGACACGCGGAGGGAATGACCTGGACCGCGCGCTCCTTCTCGCGGCGCTGCTCAAGCAACAGGGCGTGGATTGCAAGATCGCGCACGGGACGATCTCCGCCGCCCAGGCTCAAAGCCTGTTGCAGCAGATTGTGGGCGCGCCGGACGCCGTCGACCAGATCGGCAAGACGCTGCCCAAGACCGCTCCCCCCGCGGGCGGGGATTCCGAGGATGAGGAGGCCTTTCATGATGCTGTGAACCGGCGGCGCAAGGAGCTGAATGACGCGGTGGATCAGACTTTTCAGCAACTCCAATCGGCACTCAAAACAGCAGGGGTAGCGTTGGGCCAGGATGCGACGGCGCGGCAGTTGGATAGCCTCGAAGATCATTATTGGGTGCAGGCCACCATTGATGACAAGAGCGTGGACCTTGACCCGAGTTCCGCCACCGCGCAGCTTGGACAAAGTTTGTGCACCGCGGCGGAGACCCTGGACGCCGACAGCCTGCCGGACAAACTCTATCAACGTCTGAAATTTCGCGTGGTGGCTGAGCACTTGCAATCCGGCCAGGTGCGCGCCACCGAGGTTCTGGCGCAGGAGGTCAACTCCGTAGACCTATTGGGCAAGAACATCCGGCTGGCGATCGAGCCGGAGTCTCTCTCGGCCAACGTGAATCATTTCCGCGCGGTGCTGACGATCGGCGACAACACCACCGCGGGCCAGGCATTTTCCCTGCGGCCGGAAACCGCTACGAGATCCTCCACCGAAGGGCAAGGCCTGGTGGACGGGCAGTCGAGTGACGCCGGTGCGGCGGGCGGCGGGATGGCCGGGATGGGAGGTTTGGGGGGCGGTGGTCTGGGGGGCGGGGGCGGGGCGAATGCTCCCGCCAATCCACCACCGCCGCCGGCTCCCTCGGCAGCCAGCGTTTCCGGGCACGGCGAGCCGGTGCTGGGCCGACTGTTTCTGGAAGTCGTCAGCACCGGTCCGCACTTGGTCGAAGCCGATTACCGCCGCGTGGTGATGGATCGGCTGGCGGCGAACGGCGACAAGCAGCAGTTGTTTTCCGCGCTGGCCGATGACCGCAGCATCCGGCCGCTGCTGGCCATTGCCTGGGACGGCGCCATTGCCGTGGGGCCGTTTCACCCCGTCTATGCTTTCCAAGCGGGGGCTGCCGCCCTAGCCGCGCAGGAGCCGCTGGAAGAAAAGGTGCGGGCAAAGTTTTATCTGGGAGAAGACGTTGGCGATGACGACGTTCCCGCCCCCACGCTATCTGCCCATCTCATCAACTATTTTTTGTCGAGCGACCTGGCGCGCCACAGCTTCCGCCGGAAAGCCGCACCGCACGCGCGCTCCTACTACGAGCGTCCGCGCCTGGCCTTTGAGCGCCACGGCTTTGTCGTTCGCGACTGGTCAAAACCCGGGGCACCCGTGCGTTATCTGGAAGGCATTGACCTGATCAACTCACCCTTTGGATTCCTGGGGCCCGCGGAAGAAACCACTTCGCTCGCCATGAAGGCGGGCATCGCGGACACTTTCCTGGAGCGCCATTTTCGCGCCGGCGGCGCCACGTCAAACGCCCTGCCGTTGCTGTCGGCGGCGACGAGTCAGGGGGTGGCGCTGGTCACGGTCCGGCCGGGCGATCGTGCGGGGCTCAGCGCTGTGGCCGTGCCCGCGCCCGTGCAGAGCGTCTTGCAGGAGGACGTAAAATCAGGGTCGGCGCTGCTGGCCCCCGCACGCCTGGTTAGCCTGAACGGGGGTCAGCAATTCGGGTGGTGGAGCATCGATGCGTCCACCGGCTTCAGCCTGGGGCGTATGAATCTGGGCGGGTCTCAGGGCATGGTGGAAAGCGCCGAAATAAATCAGCGCATCACCAAGTGGACCGAGACCTTTGCGAAGTTTTACGGCAACGTGCTGAAGTGTTACATGGGCGCCGTCGGGGACGCTCTAGGCTCGGTGGGGACTGACGACAATCTAAACTTCCAGGTCACATTGAATCATGGCGAGGGAAGCCCCACGCCCGCGGCCGAACAGGTGTCCGATTGTCTGATCGATGCCGCCTGCGACGCCCTGGGCGATCTGATTGGCGAAGAGACGGGTGACGCGGCGGCCGACGAGGCTTTTGTCGAGGGACTGGATCAGGTGGCCGGCGAGGTCATAAAGAAACAGCTTGCCGGCGCCGGCGGCAAGAGCGCCGGAAAGGTTTGCACCGGCTTGGCGAAAAAGGGCTTGGGAGACTAGCGGAAGGCGCGAGCTCAACGTGTGACTCCTCTTCCACGAAGGGCGAAATCAGGGAACCGGGCAAAGCAACGAACCACGCCAAACCGAGTGCGCTTGGGCTGGACTCGCTGGTTTAGATTGGGAGGGCACAGGACATGGTATGTCCGTCATGTGGTCACAATAATGCGGATCAGGGGGCTCCCTTTTGTACGGAGTGCGGCAAACCTCTGAGCTTCGAGTCGCCGCGTGCCGCCCAGCTCCCTCTGGCAACGCCCGCGAAACTTGCGCCGGATGGGGCGCGAAAGCCGGCGAAGTGGATGGTCATCGCCGCTGGTTGCGCAGTGTGCCTGGCGCTAGCGGCAGTTGGGCTGATGATATTGCGCCGCGTTCGCCCCGGCGTGCCGACAGCTTCAACCCCCGGGGCTGAGGCCAAGAATGCAGCGGCGGCCGCGGCGAATCCGGCGCCCGTTCCCCCGCCCGCCGCGTCGGCTAATGCGGCTCCCGCCGCGCCCGGAGCAGTTATTCCGCCCGGCACGGACGTCGCGGCGTCAGACTTCGGCGGCGAGATCGAGAGCGTTAGCGGCGCGTACGGCGGGCCGGGACTTCAGGGTGAGGCTTTGATCAACGCCGCCTGGCAATCCCCGTGGACGCCCGACAACCTCGCAAGCCCGCCGGACGGTCAGCAGGACAATCCGGTGACCTACCCGCAAGAGATCATCTTTTCCTTTTACAAAAGGGACACGGCACTGGTGGCGGCGGTGGTCCTGCAGAACACGGCGGACTCGCCGGGACCCAATGCCGTCGAGATCTGGACCTCGACGGAAAGCCCCACGACCGGCTTCAAGCAGGCCGGGGCCGCACAGTTCGCGGACAACACCGCGCCGGCGCAGACGATTTCGTTCGCACCGGTCGTGGCGCGTTTCGTGAAGGTGCGCTTGGTATCTGGTCCTACCGACAACCTCGAGCTGCGCCGGATTCGCATTATCGAGGGTTCACAACCTGGATACAGCTCCCTGCTGGCGCGCCATCCCGACCTGGCGCAATGGAAGACGAGCGTGCGGCACGCCGCGCAACGGGGCATCGATTGGCTTGAGCCTTACTCCATGGATTGGCAGGTACACCGCAAATGTTTCGGGTGCCACGTTCAAGCCCAGACGATGATGGGATTGGCAATCGCGCAGACGAATAATTATCTGGTGAGTTCCGACACCCTACACAATCTGGGCGTCACCACGGCTGCCTTCCAGGTCGCCGATGGGCACGAGAAGTATGATGGATACGACACGGTAACCACCCCGACGCATTTCGCCGCCATGGGCATGGCCTATTACGATGAAGCCAACAGTATCAAGGACGATGCGGTGCTGAAGCGATACGCGGACTGGATGACCAGGAAAATGAGTTTGACGGGCGAGTTCCCGCAAGACATGGAGTACGTTCCGATCGCGCAGGGAACCATCAATTCCACTGCCAATGCGGTGGCGGGCTTCATGGAGGTGTACGCGCAGACGGGCAACACCAAGTACCGGGCGCAAGCTGAGCGGGGACTTAACTTCATCGCCGCGGCAACGCCCGACACCATGCAGGACAAGGTATTCAAGGTTATCGCCCTGGCGCGTTACGGGAATGCTGCGCAGCGGGACCTAGCGGCGCGCGCCGTCGAGAATATAAAAAAAGAGCAGAATGCCGACGGGGGATGGTGTCCAACCACGGACACGCACTCATCCGACGCGTTTGCCACCGGGCAGGTTCTCTATGCGTTCAAGGAAGCCGGCGTGAACATCGAGTCGCCGGAATTCAACCGGGGCGTGCGGTATCTCATCGCGACGCAGAGTACCAGCGGCTCGTGGGGCGGGGATGGCGACCAATCGTCGCTCTTTGCACCCACCATGTGGGCCGTCATCGGCTTGGCGGGGACGATCGAACCACCGTCGGCGGATGAACTGAAAGATAAGTTGGATAAGAGCGGGCGGGTGGCGCTCTACATTAACTTCGATTTTGACAAAGCGACCATCCGGCCGGACGGAAAACCCATCGTTGCCCAGGTGGTGAAACTCATGACCGCTTATCCCGATTTGAATCTGTCCATCAACGGGCACACCGATAATGTGGGGGTACGCAGTTATAACCTGAAACTCTCCCAGGAGCGCGCCGCGGCGGTTATGGCGGCCGTGGTGGCAAACGGCATAGCCCCCGGCCGCATGACTTCCGGTGGTTCCGGTCCCGACGACCCCATCGCCGACAACAACACCGAGAAAGGACGGGCGAAGAACCGGCGGGTGGAACTGGTGAAGAGGTGAGAACTGCGGATCAGTCTCCCCAGCCCTCTTTCCCCATGGCCTGAGCGCTTGATTCTTGATTTTTGGCGGCAAGAGAATTCGACCCCTGGAGGCAAGCGTATGCGATTCTATTCTGCTTTGATTGCGGTTGCAGCATTCTTGCTGCTAACCAGTGCGGCGGCGTCTCAAACGAAGCACCTACCGGCGAAGGCGAAACCCATTCCCTCGATGTTTGGTCGAAACCTCTTAAAGAATGGCAATGTCGAGGCCGATACGGAGGACAACAAGAAGGTTCCCGACTGGTCGCCAGCGGATGGTTTTACGGTGGCGAAGTATGGGTCCAACAGCGGTGAATGGGATTGGGGGCTCAGTGGTTGCACGGGCTGCGACAATTACTATGTGCGGCTCGCCTTCGAGGGCAAGGCACCCGCGCCGTCGACGTCCCAGACGGTCGACGTCAGCGCTGCGGCGGCAAAAATCGACCAGAAAATCGTGACGGCGGCCATTTCCGCCTACCTTGGCGGATTTCAAAACGCTGATACGACTTCGACCCTGACGGCTTCATTTCAGGACGCGGCGGGGAAGGAACTCGGCACGCTCCAAACCCAACCCGTTAACATGACGCAACTCCCGAAGGCAGAGAGGGGATCTACCGGCCTGCGCCTGTGCGAGAACTCGGGTCCGGTGCCGGCTGGAACGAAGAAGATCGTCTTCACCTGGAGCGCCAAAACCACCGGCACTTCCGGGGACTATCTTGCCCTCGGCGATAATTTCTCGCTAGTCCTCAATATCCCGAAGCAGTAAAGTACAAGGACGCCGTTCACACGGAGCGCGCCGGGAAGCGGCCGGGATCAGGGGAGACGGAGGAAGTGATGAGTAAAATTACACTCCGAGGTGCGACTTTGACCGGAGTGACTGCGGCGCTTCTGGTACTGCTGGCGCCGCGGCCGGGGGCAGCACAGGCGGCGGGCGCACATTCCAAGCCTCCGGAACCCAACGTGCACGGGGGCGGCGCCAAGCCGTCGTCAATTCCCAATGATGCCACCACCGAAGTCACCCTTCCCGGATTCCATCTGACCGGTGCGCATCTGGAATCCGGCTCCATTTGCAAGATCGTTTCCTACCAGGTTGTTTCCGACAACCTGATCAAGATGATGGTGAAGGGTGTGGAAACGGTGGAGGACAAGGACGATACCTGCACGCTCACGGTGCGCACGCCCGGTGGGTCAGCCTCCACCTGGATTGTGGTGGAGCTGACCCAGGCGCAGCAACAAGAGCAGGCGGAGCGGCAAAAGACGGAAGGAATGGCCAAGGCGCAGGCCTTCTGGATGCGCACCGGAAAGGTCTGGCGCTTGCATTTTGCCAACGGCGCCAACGTGACGTATACCACCACCGGCCACAATGGAGATGACGCGCCGACATTTCAAAGTAGTACGGGGAGCACGGTAAAGATCATGGTAAGCGACAGCAACGACGCCACCATCATCGAGTCGGGCTGCATCCGCACCGGCAAAGTGGTGGGCGCCGAAGTAAAGACGGGACAGTCCATGGGCCAATGCACTCCCGCGGGCTCATGGAGCGCCACGTTGGAGCGTTAACGACTATTCACGTTAAACCCCTGCGGGGTTATCCTAATAGAGCCCCGGTGTCCAGCCCAAAATGTGGGACATGCTCAATTGCCGCAGAGGGGGAAACTTATGTCGATGGCAGCTTTCGTACTTCCCAAGTTTTCACTCCCAGAACTTATCTTTATCGGCCTGATTCTCTTGATGTTTATTGCTCGGGCGTTCAAGGGTTCCTCCCGGAGCAAAGAGCGTTCCGCCGTACTTCAGTCGATGGGTTTTCTGGAGATTCCCCGCGAGCAGGCGTTCGAGTCGGCGCAAGTGGCCGCTCGCATTATCAATGATTCACTCGCCACGTCAATATTGTCGCCGGTCGGAAAAGGCACCTCAGCTTTGGGCGAGACGGTCATCTTCGACATCTCGCATCGGGATGATAAATACCCCGTGATTTACACGGGGGTCGGCTTTCGGGTCCCGCCCTCGATTCCGGACTTCGAAATCCGGCACGTCCTCCTGCTGGATGGAGTTTTCCAGTCGCCCGCTGCGAGCGAACCTGAAGCGCCAGGGATGAGGGGAAGGGCCAGGATCGGGCCTTCCGGAACGGTACCGGAGGTGTTAGGACCGGCTGAGGACCCGGTTGTGATAGAGAGTCATCCCGAATTTGCGAAGAAGTACGTCGTCAAGGCGGCTGACCAAACCGCGATGCGGCACATGCTGACTTCCAACCTCATGGATGCCTTGACCGCCCTCAACGACAGCAACGTTAGAATCAAGAAGGGGAAAGACTGGCTCTTTGTCTTTCGATGGGGCGGACGCCTCCCACCCCCAGAGCAGTACCCTGCCCTGTTGGAGGAAGCGGTGGGCTTGGTCAGCAGGTTCGATTTGCGCGCCGCAAGTTGAACGCCCCAGATTCCCTCCTGCCCCACCGTCGGGGCGCGACGAGGCTCCCGAAGATATTGCGCCGGTCGGTCTTGCCCATGCAGGGTTCGGGCCAGCATTTTGCGTTTCTTAAAATCTGCCCACTAGAAGGCGATGGCCATTTGATACTGTGAGGAGGTAGACATGAGCGAACGACATTTCCGCTTGGTATTCTTTGACCCAGTCTTTCTCTTCGCGCTTGATGCAGCGAATCTCCCTGCGCAAAATGCCAAGCCGCCCGGCGCCTATTCGATAACCCATATGAACTGGCTGACGGTCGTTGGAACCCCCATGAAACAAACCGTGAACACATACGGAGACGGGGCCAAAGTGATGAACGAGTTGATCATGCCCCCCAACGAAAAGATTTACGACCCGGCAGAGTTTGATCGCGCCATGGCCTGGGTTAAGGCGCATTGCCCCGAGGGGAAAGACTGGAATCCTCCCGCGGCGCAGAAGTCGCGGGAGAAGAAGGACGCTGATTGGGCGACTTCGGTGAAGATGGCCATCATCGCGCGCGACCTGATGGTGGGCAATCCGCGCTTGGCGGAATTGGGCTACGGCGAAGAAGCCTTGGGCCGCAACGCGATCGCCGGGGGCTTTCAAGGCCAGCGCCAGTGGACCGATCATTTCCCCAACGGCGACTTCATGGAAGCGATTCTGAATTCTTCTTTCGACTGGAACGGCATCCGCGAGCCTTTTGTCTTTGCCACGGAAAACGACTCGCTGAATGGCGCCACCATGCTCTTTGGACACCTGCTGACCGATACGGCGCAGATCTTCGCCGACGTGCGCACTTACTGGAGCCCGGCAGCGGTGAAGCGCGTGACCGGACACAAGTTGACGGGCAAAGCGAGCGGCGGCATTCTGCACCTGATCAACTCGGGCGCGGCCACGCTCGATGCAACAGGGCGCCAGATGCGCGACGGCAAATCCGTCATGAAGCCATTTTGGGAAATTACTCCCGAGGAAGTTGGGGCTTGCCTCGAAGCCACGCAATGGGGTCCGGCGATGCTGGAATACTTCCGCGGCGGCGGCTATTCCTCGCAATTCCTGACGTGCTGCGAGATGCCGGCCACGATGGCGCGGATTAATTGGATCGCAGGCCAGGGCCCGGTGCTGCAACTTGTCGAGGGGTATACCGTGGCCCTGCCGCCGAAAGTCAATAAAGTGCTGGATGAGCGCACCAATCCTACCTGGCCCACCACCTGGTTTGCGCCGATGCTGACGGGCCGGGGACCGTTCTGCGACGTCTATTCGGTGATGAACAACTGGGGCGCAAACCACGGGGCGATCTGCTACGGGCACACGGGCGATAAGCTCATCACGCTGGCCTCGATGCTTCGCATTCCCGTGTGCATGCACAACGTGGGAGAGGAAAGAATCTTCCGGCCCAGCGCGTGGACCCACTTCGGCACCGACGATCCCGAAGGTGCCGATTACCGCGCCTGCGCGAACTACGGGGCTCTTTACAGCTAAATGGAGCCCGGACACATTCACACGCGAAAAAGGAGGAGCTACCCATGAGGAGATCCTACTGGTCAGTCGGCTTCATGCTGGTCGTCGGCCTAGGCCAGGGATGGAAGATTTCTCCCTCCATTAAGATCCCACCCAAGGAGGTGTTCACGCTGGCGGAAATTCAGGGGCCAGGCGCGATTCAACACATCTGGATGACTCCCGCGGGGAATTTCCGATTTTCCATCGTGCGCATGTACTGGGACGGCGAGGCAACACCATCGGTCGAGGTGCCCGTGGGGGACCTCTTTGCCTGCTGCTGGGGAAGGTACGCGCAGGTCTCGTCCCTGGCGGTGTGTGCACGAAAGCACTGAGACCCGGGACGGTGAACCTGCTCCAGAGCAGACACCTCAAAGCTCAATCTTGCTCTGGATTTCAGACGACCCGAGCCAGATCCTCAGCTAATTTGGACAGGTTTGGGACCGCACAGGAGAGGACCTTCGCAATCAATGAAAAAGATTGGACGTGATAGAGATCTCTTGAAATACGCGTTTGATTTTCGACATCCACCCGTCCTGGAAGTTGAGCCGGGAGAGACGTTCACCGTGGAAACGGAAGACGCCCCCTCCGGGGCGTATCGCAGTTTGGACGATGCGGCACGACTACTCGAAGTGTGGTATCTGAATTATTCGCCTCCCATGGCCAACCCCGTGACCGGGCCGGTTTATATCAGGGGAGTGGAACCCGGGGATACCCTCGTCGTCCAAGTCGAGCGTTTAGACTTAGACGCGCAAGGTGCAACTTATTGGCGTCCGGGTCATAAACCCCTGGGCGATTCCCTCAAATGGAGTGACTTGAGCCTACCAACCTTAGTGATTGGCCGCATCGAGGATGGAGAGGTGCGCATGGAAGAAGCCGCCACTTGGGAAGACGGCAAAGTCAAGCGGCACGCTTTAGGTTTGCGGGTGCGGGAATCGCCATTCATTGGGACCATCGCCGTGGCACCGGAACGCGAGGTGGAAACGAGCGGATTAGGTCAGGGAAGCTGGGGCGGAAACATGGACGTGCGGGACATTTGCCCAGGCACACGGGTTCTTCTCCCTTGCTACCACGAGGGCGGCTTGCTCTACGTCGGAGACGTTCACGCCTGTCAAGGTGACACCGAGTTTTACGGAACGGCCATGGAAGTGCGCAGTGCCGTTACCTTACACTGCGATGTCATCAAGCACCAACGCCTACCGTTCGTGCGTTTGGAAAAGAATGCCAGCATCGTCTCTCTGGCCTGTGCCCGCCCATTGGAAGAAGCCGTTTGGCGAGCCAGCACTCAGTTGATGGAATGGCTGGTCAGGGACTATGGCTGCTCACAGCGGCAAGCTTATCTGTTGCTGGGAGTGAACCCAGATTTTCGCGTCAATGTGTATCAGATGGCACCCATCGGAAAACTGCAGTACACAGTTGGGGCAGAGTTATTCAAAGGGTGTTTGCCGGGCGTCACGGTTGCCGGTTAGCCCGCTCGCAAGTTACCATCTGGCAGTGAACACCATGACTAATTTCCCGGAGCGGGAAGCGCTCTTCTGCCTTGGATATGACAACTGATGTGGATATACTCTCGTTGAAGGCGGAGGCCACAACATTCAGGGCACCTGTCCTTGAGGTTCACAAAACGGAATAGGCCGCTTGCCGGAGGCATGCCGAGCGCAATCGGTGGAGTCCTTTTTCTGACTTAGCCGGCGTGGTCAGTTACAGGGTCATCACACTGGAAAAACCTGGGGCTGAAAGGCGTCCGGTCGTCTTCGACGCGCGATCCACTCTGCACGCGGGGTCTTTGGGTGCTCCCGCAGCGAGGCCGTAACCGGCTTCGAGACTCCGTTGGCCGAGTGAATTGCCCTTGAATCCTCTCGATCGGTCCGGCGCCGCCTTCGTGTAAATGATGAGGAAAATTGCCATAGCAGGCGCCTTGGTACTGGCGCTGGGGGGGTTCTTCGAACTCTTCCAAAAGCCTCAGGAGGAAGGCATCACCCTGTCGATTTGGAGCCATGAGGCGGACGAACTTGCGAAGGTTGCGGTGCGGGAGAGAGTGGCGCGGGAAATCGAACGGACTCATCCGGGGGTTCACGTCCGGATTACATGGTACGACGCTGAAGGCCTGGTGGTCGCGTTGAAGACCGCGCTGCCCGCTGGTCAGGGCCCGGACGTTTTCTATATCGAGGCGGACTGGAGTGATTTAATCACCGACGGCTACGTCCTTCCTCTCGATAATTTGATCGATTGGGGCAACATTTACCCCTGGGCAAGGCAAGCCTGGATTAGTGACGGGAAGACCTGGGCGGTGCCCCAGGAGGTCTATACCGATGAGCTTTATTACAACAAGGACCTGCTGGCGAAACTGGGCTTCACCTTGCCGCCTAATGCCCAGTTCTCGCAAGAGCAGTTTCTCGCTTTGATCAAAAAGGCCCGCGTCGCAGGAATCACCCCCATTGTGCAAGGCGTGGGTGACCGCAATTACCCTGGCGCGTACATCCTTACGCAAGCCCTGCTCCACAAGCTCGGACTTAACGATTACGCCAAACTCTTTGCCGGCCATTTATCGTTTGACGATCCCCGCGTGGCGTCGGTGTTTCGTTGGGTGAAAGAACTGGTTGACGCAGGCGCATATCCAAAGAATTTCATGACTCTCAAGCTCGGGGAATCGCACTTCTACTTTTATCAAAAGCCCGGGGGAGTCATGCTGCCGATGGGAAGTTGGTACACCGGCCGCGCCTTCGTGCCGGTTGACGAGGGCGGCCAGCCCGAAGACTTTCCCCTGGGCATCATGCAATTCCCCGCCATGGATGACGGAGCCTGCAACGAGTGCAAGGTTCGTGCTGTCGGCTCCAGCTTTGCCATTAACGCCGCAAGTCCAAATCGCCAATTGGCGGCGGATTATCTGAACGCCATGTCGACGCCGGAAATCGGAGAATTCTGGATTGACACCGTTCACCTGCAAACCGCGGTGAAGACCCAGGGCATTCCCACGAGCGCTCACTATCCGGGTTATTATGCGGAACTGATGGCTCGCCAGCAGGGCGCGAAGTATTTCGACAGGGATCCGACCGACTTCCTCGAAGGCGCGTGCCTGGATACCTACGTCCAGGTGATGAACTCCAGCTTTCCCGGCGGGTTGCTTTCGGTTGACGAAGCCCTCCGCCTGATGAATCGAGGCTGTTACAAAGGCTAAACGGGAAATTCCTATGGCATCCGTGGTTCGAGTTGAGCCCAGTGACGATCGCGGCCGTCTCCCTGCGCAATCCCCCGCATGGATTCCCATCGTCATTTTCATCGCCCCGGCGTTGATCATCTATGCCGGTTTCACCCTCTTCCCTGTATTGAAAACCATTTATAACAGCCTGCATGTTATGAAACCTCACAACGTCGTGGAATTCGTGGGCTTGGGAAACTATGGGGCTTTGCTGACGCACGACGATGTGTTCTGGATGGCCGTGAAAAACACGTCGATTTTCGCATTATTTGGAACAGTCTTCGATGTTGCCTACGGCTTGCTCTTGGCCCTGCTCCTGTTTGCCAAAATCCCCCTGGCACGGTTCTGGAAGGTCGTGTGGTTCTCGCCGGTGTTAATTTCTTATGTGGTCGTCGGGATCATCTGGGTATGGGTCTACGACTACGATTGGGGGTTCGTGAACACGGTGCTGCGTTGGGTCGGTCTGGGCTCCCTCGTGCATGCGTGGCTGGGCGACCCCCATACCGCCTTGTGGGCCGTGCTCGCGACCCAAGTGTGGAAATGGGCGGGCTTCAACATGATCGTATTTCTGGCGGCTCTCTATGCGTTGCCGGAGGATGTTCTGGGCGCGGCTGAACTTGATCATTGCGGCTGGCTGGCGAAGCTCTTTTACGTCATCCTGCCCATGTTGCGCCCGACCGTGGTGAGCCTGCTGGTGCTTTCCTTTGTGGGCAAGATGATGGTTTTCGATGTGGTCTGGATCATGACGCGGGGCGGGCCCCTCTGGTCCACGGAAACGGTATCGACCTATGTCTACAAGCGGGCATTTGATTGGAACACCTTTGATCTCGGTTACCCCTCGGCGATCGCGGTGCTCTGGTTCGCCATGATTCTGGCGTTTGTGGCGCTCCTGATCACCTTGCTCCGGCAGCGCGACAAGATGGAATACTGACGGCAGTACGGCTATGCGAAATGCCTTGATTCCGATGAAGAAAACCCTGCTTCTACTGTTCGTGGTGCTCTGTTCGATCACGACCGGAGGGCCATTCCTTTGGGTCGCGGCCTTATCGCTGCGGACCACGCCGGAAATCCTCGATCACCCCTACCGTTTTCCTTTGCACCCGCATTTTGACAAGTTCGTTAGGGCTTGGACTCACTCCAACTACGGCCTGTATTTCTGGAACAGCACCCTGGTGGTGGTGACGGCGGTCGTGATTGTCACCCTGCTGGGTGCGATGACGGCACACGGCTTGGTGCGATATCCCTTCCGGGGAAACCGTGCCGTGCGCTTCCTGATTCTTTCGGGAATGATGCTGCCTCCCCAGATGCTGATTCTCTCGCTGTTCCAGATCATGTTTAAGGTGAGGCTCTACAACACGCTTGGAGGGTTGGTGCTTGTCTACGTTGCCACGCAGCTCCCGATGACCATCTACATCCTGGAAAGCTTTTTCGCTCACATTCCGCAGGACCTTTTCGACGCGGCGAAGCTGGATGGCTACGCCGACTTCGAGATTTTTTGGCGCATTGCGCTGCCCATCGGAATGCCCGCGGTTTTCACCACCGGCCTCTTGAATTTCATTATGCTGTGGAATGAGTTCTTATATGCCGTGGTTCTACTCACGGATAACAGCAAGCGCACCCTGCCACTCGGCATCATGTTTTTTATGGGCGGCCACCAGATTGATGTGGGCATGGTGGCGACAGGCCTGATGATCGCGATTCTTCCGGTTTTGCTCCTGTACGCTTGCTTCTCCGAAACGATGATCAAGGGGATGACGGCCGGGGCGGTCCGCTAGAGTCGCCGCCGGGCGGGAGAAAGGGCAATTCTCATGGCCGTGGTAAAGGTCGACAGGCTTTACAAGGAGTACAAAGGCCATGCCGACTTGGCGGTGAAGGATGTGAGTTTCACCGTGGCGGACGGCGAGTTCATGGTACTGCTAGGACCTTCCGGGTGCGGGAAAACTTCAATACTGCGCATGATTGCGGGTCTTGAGCCGATCACTTCCGGCGATCTCTTGCTTAACGGAAAGCGCATCAATGATGTTCCGGCAAAAGACCGCGATATCGCCATGGTGTTTCAATCTTATGCGCTCTACCCTCACATGGACGTCTACTCGAACCTCGCCTTTGGCCTCCGCCGGCGGGGGCTGCCGCCGGCGGAGATTGACCGCCGGGTCACGGCCGCCGCGGCCAAACTCGCTATGGTGCCCTACCTGAAGCGGAAGCCGATGGCGCTGTCGGGAGGCCAAAGGCAGCGCGTGGCTCTGGGCCGAGCCATCGTGCGGGAGCCCCAAGTATTCCTGTTCGATGAGCCGCTGTCCAATCTTGATGCGGCGGCGCGCTTCACTACCCGCAACGAACTTATCAAGCAACAGAAAGAGCTGGGCACCACCACGATTTATGTGACCCACGACCAGGTTGAAGCCATGACCATGGGCCACCGCATCTGCATCATGAACCATGGCGAGTTGGTGCAAATTGGACACCCGCTGGAGGTCTATCAGAGCCCCGCGGACACCTTCGTGGCCCGGTTTCTGGGTAATCCGCAAATGAACATGCTTAGCGGAACCGTGGCGCTCCATGACGGTGGCGCCTTCCTGCGCGTGGGCGGCAGCAGTATTGCGCTTCCCGCCCAGGCTCTGCCGGAACTCCGTAAGTACGCAGGAAGTGCGGTCATTGTCGGCGTGCGGCCGGAGGATTTGTACGAGCATGAACCCGCCGCGCTCCGTGAGCGCCTGGTTCGAATACCGGCCCGGGTCGTCGCCGTTGAACCCTTGGGCGCGGAGACCCTGTTGATGCTGGCGCTTCCGGAGTCTAAAGAGGAGATCGTTGCCCGGGTTGGACGCCAAACCGGAGTGCGAAGTGGCGATACCACAACCGTCGCCATGGACACGGCCGCGTTGCATCTTTTCGACCCGGCCACAAAAGTGGCGATTCCGTGTTTCCGCCGATAAGGCCAAGCCCGGTGCTATACGGAGCGATATAAGTCCCTGCGCATCCGGCTGTAGCGGCGGTCTCCGACCGCCGTCTGGAGTTTCTACATTTCCGAAGCAAGGGAACGAAAGCGGCCTCGGGGCCGGCGGTAGTTCCGGTGGTGATGGCCCGTTCGCGTGACTTCCCTTCCCTCGCCCCCTTGGGGGGAGAGGGCTGGGATTTCAATGATAGAGCGTTATGTAAATGTAGAAACTCCAGGCGGCGGTCGGAGACCGCCGTCGTCGATCGGAGATCGACGCTACAATTTATGTCGCCGTGCATAGTAGGACGCGAATTTTTTGCCAAGGAAAATCAAATGCTATCACCGATATTGAGTCCCGAGAAACTGTCAAGCAGGCCCGTTGAATGCCCTTCGTGGCGCACCGTGCCGGCCGCTTTAGGTTTTGCCCTAAGCGCGCTACTCCTGTGTTTCGCCTGTTCGTCACTGGCGTTGGCTCGCGAGGAGGGAACCCCTCTTACCCCGGTGCGAAATCCCACAGCCTCAGGCCCCCTTCGGAAGAATCCTGCCAACGGGCGTTACTTTACCGACGGCAGCGGCAAAGCCATTTACCTCGCAGGATCGCATACGTGGGCGAACATGCTTGACCGTGGCCAATTGAATCCCCCCGGCGTGGATTTTGACTATGCCGCTTTTATGAAATGGATGGTGGACCACAACTTCAATTTCATGCGGCTCTGGACCGCGGAGCTGCCCAATGCTGGTCCGGGCCCTGACTATGCGGAAGGAAACTTCGTCGGCCCACCCTCCAGGTGGCGCCGCACCGGTCCGGGGCTCGCCACCGACGGTGGCTTGAAGTTCGACCTCACCCAACTTGACCAGAGTTACTTTGACCGTATGCGAGAGCGGACGATGATCGCCGGCAAGAACGGGATCTATGTTTCCGTCATGCTCTTCAACGGCTTCGAATGGCAGTTTGACACGAACCCCAAAGATGGCGATCCTTTTGTGGAAAGCAATAACATCAACCACATCAATTGCCCTGGAACCTGCCCGAGCGACACCGCCCTGATGTCCGAGGCGGTATGGAACATCGAGGCGGCGTATATCCGGAAAGTTGTGGATACCGTGAACGACCTCGACAACGTGCTTTACGAGGTGTCCAACGAATCGGGCTCACCCTATTCGGATTATTGGCAATTTCGCGTCATCAACCTCCTAAAGGAATACGAAGCCACCAAGCCCAAGCAGCACCCCGTGGGCATGACCTTCCAATGGCGGGGCGGCTCCGACTTAACTCTTTACAGCAGCCACGCCGATTGGTTTTCGGCAGGGAGCCACGTTCCCCCTTCCGATGGCACTAAAGTGATCATCAACGATACGGATCACGCCTACGGCCCGGGGGACTTGAGGCATGATGGGCCAGTTGGCCAACGGTCCTGGGTGTGGGAGGATTTTACGGCCGGCGACAACGTGGCCTTTATGGACCCTTACCTGACAAAATGGCCGGAGCGAAACCATCCCGGAGGCAACACCGCCGACCCGGAAGTCGGAGTCCGGGTGGACCCGTATTGGAACGTTCTTCGCGACGCCATGGGCAGCGCCGAGACCTACGCGAATCGGATGAATCTGGTGGCGATGACGCCCCAGGGGTCACTTTCCAGCACGGGCTTTTGCCTGGCCAATCCGGGGGTTGAGTACTTGCTCTATCAACCTTATCCTAAGGCTTTTACGGTGCATTTACCCGCGGGAACTTACGAGTTTGAGTGGTTTGATCCTTCCACGAACCGGGCCGCAGCAACTGGGACAATTACCGTTGCCGTGGGTGAACACGAGTTCGCCGCACCTTTTGCCGGAGACGCCGTATTGTATTTGCACGCGTCTGCGCCATGACCCGGCGGCCCCTTTCGTCGGGCTTGCTAACCCCAACGCTGTTCACTTAGTGATGTTCACGAAATGGGTATTCTGATTGCGGGCGAAGCCCGCCTTGGACTGCGGTAGCAGCAGCTACCGCCTTCCGCTTCCGGTCCATGTGGACGTGGCGCACGTGGCGAAGGAAGAAAGGCGGTAGCTGCTGCTACCGCAGTCCAAGGCGCTTCGCGCGTGTCGTCATAAATCCGCCCGCCAAGCGAACAGTATTGTTGCTAACCCGGATATCTCACCAACTTCTGGAAGCACGGCGGGATAACCCTGTCGTCGCTGCTCTAAAAGGGGTTTCAGCGCCCTGCTCGGAGTCACTCCACCGGCCCAAGGCCCCCCACCCTGGGGAGGTGATGGGCAGACGGGATGAGGTCGCGGCGCAACTTTGCGCACGTGATAACGTAGTTAGAAAAACGACAAAAAGTCGTGAATATATTATAGACACGAGTGTCTCATGGTGGTACGGTAGCGCTACTGCACGTCTGACGTCGGGCTGCGTCATTCACAAGGAGGGTTGACATGAAGTTGCGCTCTATCGTCCTGGGGTGTTGTGTGTTCCTAGTCACCGTTGCTGCCTCGGCACAGGAACTCGCAACAATCGTTGGCACGGTCACCGACTCAACTGGAGCCGCCATTCCAGCCGTTAACATCAAAGTTTCAAATCCTGCCAGAGGGTTCACGCGCACCTACCGATCGAACCCGGTGGGTGAGTATACGGCGGCGGAATTACCCCTCGGCGACTACACGGTTACCGCGGAAGCGAGCGGATTTGCGACACTCGTGCGGACCGGTATCACGCTCGGCACGGGTCAGACGCTGCGTGTGGATCTCCGCCTTGAAGTTGGAACGGCGCAGCAGAAGGTGACCGTGGTCGGAGATGTCCCGAAGGTTGAAACCGAAACGGGCGCCCTCTCCAGCGTCATCACGAGCAGTCAGATCAGTGAGCTGAATATCCCCGCGAGAAACTTCACCAATCTCGCCTTGCTCATCCCCGGCGCCGCACCGGGCAACACCTTTACTCCTTTTACGCCCTCGGGTATGTATGGAGACCAATACATTGCCATTAACGGCAATCCCGGTACGAACTTGGGTTGGGAGTACGACGGCGCTTCGACGTCTGACCCGAGCTCGGGGAGTGATTCGCTTCAGGTCTTCATGAGTATGGAGGCGATCGCGGAGGTTAAGATCTCGACCTCGAACTACAGCGCGGAATATGCCCGTGCGGGCAGCGCGATGATTGAGGCCGCGACTAAATCCGGCACCAGTCAGTTCCATGGCTCGGCCTTTGAATTCGTGCGAAACTCTGTGCTTAATGCCAATGATTGGTTCTTGAATCAAACGATTGGCGGCAGCGCCCCACAACAGCCCATTAAGCATAACGATTTTGGGTTCACCTTGGGCGGTCCCTTCTATATTCCCGGGCACTACAACACCACCAAGCAGAAGACGTTTTTCTTCGTTTCGGAAGAATGGCGCCGCGACCGGAGCGCACCGGTCATCGACACCACAGTTCCCACGCTACGCGAGCGTCAGGGGGACTTCAGCGAATGCGATCCGAACTCTGCCAATTATAATGTGGTGGTGGCCTCCGGCTGCGTGCTCCCCACCAATTTGGCGACCGGGATGACCTATGCGAACGACCTCGTCCCGGCCAGTAACCAGGCCACGACGTTGCTCAATGCTTTCATTCCCCTGCCCAATAATGGCGTGAATCGGTATACCAAATCCCCGGGCGCTCCGGTCAACTTCCGTGAGGACTCGGTCCGGGTGGACCAAAACATCACGCCCAGCGTGCGCCTCTTCGGGCGCTTTACCCAGGACCGCGTCGTCACCACCGTTATCCCTGCCTACTATGGCAACGAGTTCCCAACTACCGAGGACATCGAGACTCCGCCCGCGACCAATGAGGTCCTGAACCTTACTTACTCAGTTCGGCCGAACTTGGTCAATGCCTTGAGTTTCGCCTATTCCGGGCAACACGACGGCATTCGACCTACGGTCACGGGAATTGATTCCGTCTCTGGCTCGATCCTTTACCCCACAGGTTTGCAGGTCGGCAGCATGTTCCCGGTGGCTGCCTCAGGGATTACACCGCTCGGTAAGGTGTTGCCGGGCATCAGTGTGGGGGGGGGAGGTCCGGGATTTTATCAAGCAGCAGGAGTGCCACAAGTTTGGTGGAGTTCGAGCCCGGTTCTTCGCGACGACGTGGTTTGGATGCAGGGGAAGCACACCCTGAAGTTGGGAGGATACCTCCGGTTGGCCCGGATCGACAACACCGTAGCCTTTGGCGGAGGTCACACCGAGGGAATCCTCGGCTTTTCGAATTCCGGCCCCAATAGCACCGGGAACGCGATGGCCAACTTCTTCTTGGGCGATTTGTCTTCCTATACTCAAGTCGGGAGGACTGTAGGTGGCCAACTGGTAGGAGGATTGCCGCTGGGACATTGGCGCATGTGGGACGTGGAGCCGTACTTCCAGGACGACTGGAGAGTTACAAATCGGCTCACGCTGAACCTGGGGGTTCGCTACTACTTCGTGACCCCCTTCGCGGATGTCACCGTCCCTCAGAATTCGTCAATCTTTGACTCCGCCCGATACAACCCCTCGAACCAGGCGCAACTGAATGCCGGTGGCGCGCTTGTCCCGGGCACAGGCGATACTTGGATTAATTATGGAAACGGGTTGGAACCCTGCGGTACCGGGGGATTGCCTTTGAGTTGCACTTCCGTGACCCACCGAACGCCCTCGCCGCGGTTTGGTTTTGCCTGGCAGCCCACGGGCTCGGGCAAGACGTCCATTCGAGGCGGCTATGGCCTTATTTTTGATACCGGCAATGCGCATATACTCTCGTCCGGGCGCAATGGAACTGTCCCGACTGTTGCCTCCCTGACCGCGAGTTATGTGAATGGCTGGGGCTACCCGAATGTGTCGCCGCCCGGAACACTGCCGGTGGCATCCACGGTTTCCCAACCGCTGGAACAGCACTTACCGGAGTCTAACCAGTATAGCCTGACGGTGGAACACGAGTTTCCCGGTAACAACCTGCTGAGCGTGGCCTATGTCGGGAACGAGAGTCGCCATATGACCCGGAGGCGTAATCTCAACCAAGTTTTGGACGGAGCAACAACGGTGAATGTGCCGGCTCTCGCTAACACCACCGACTGTGACGCCGCGGGAAACTGCGACGTGCAAGACGCCCTGATCAATACCCTCGACGCGCCGTACTTCTTCGCCCCCTATCGCGGCTACAATGGTATTCAGCAGTGGGAGGATTCGGGGATCTCGAACTACAATTCT
This sequence comes from uncultured Acidobacteriota bacterium, assembly GCA_963808085.1. Classification (GTDB taxonomy): domain Bacteria; phylum Acidobacteriota; class Terriglobia; order UBA7540; family UBA7540; genus Bog-366. Next base: position 272,783 of record CAWEFC010000009.1, on the reverse strand, counting down.
TTACAGTTCAGTTTTCGTCACCCCGTCGGGCACGGCCTGACTTTCCAAGCTGTCTACACCTGGGCCCATGAATTAGACGACCTGCTCGGCGCGGGCGGCAGCGAAAATGGGGGTAACACCCTTGATGATTATCACCTTAGCCGCTGGTATGGCAACTCTGCTGACAATCAGGCGCAGGTCTTGACGATGAATTTTGTTTACCGCATACCGTTCTTTGCCCATTCCCAAAACCATTTGCTCAGTGGCGCAGTGGGGGGATGGCAATTGGGCGGCATCGCCACTTTCCAAACTGGAAATCCCATAGGTCTCACTTGTGGTATCGCGGGGACAGCCACCGCGGTGGGTGGAAACGAAGGGTGCAACTCTCTGGGCAAGGTTCAGGTACACAAAGGCACTTACGACTCTCCTGAGTTTGGGCCCGAGGTGAGCTGGTTCGACCCTTCAACGATCGGGCAGATCACGCTTCCCCAACTGTTTTCGAACGGCGAACCCGGCATGTTTGGGTACATGGGGAAGTCTGCCTTGACGGGCCCCGGCCGCAACGACTGGGATCTTAGCCTTATTAAAAACTTCGCACTTCCTTGGTTCGCCAAGGAATCTGCAACGTTGCAAGTCCGCTGGGAAACCTTCAATACTTTTAACCACCCCCAGTGGAATGGCGTGGCTCTGTTTTGTTCCAGCTCAACGCTTCCGGGGCAGCCCTGCAATGGCGCCAACAATATCGGCAATGGCGCAGTGACCAGCGACTGGGGTCCTCGAACCATGCAACTGGGAATGAGACTGGTATTCTAGGTCATTAGCGCTGGAGGCCAAGCGGCTGCCGCTTGGCCTCCAGGTTTGGACTCCCGAGCCACTCCCTTCCGTAAGGTTCTTGTCAGTGATCCTGCCACTCGGGAGTAACTCATGTTGAAGTCGGAACCACGGTTCATGTTTGATCGTGCCTGGATTCTCGTACGATATGGCTTGTTTGCCGTCGGCCTGACCGTCTGGGCCGCCAGCGTGGCCAATGCGGCTGGCCCGTCCCCCGCCCACCTCAACTTCACCAACAATCCGCAGACAGTCAGTATGACCGGCACCGGCCAGTTTATGGTGTTGAGCGCGGACAGAACCCACCTGGTGAACACCTTTACGAACCGGCCGGTCTTCATCTCGGGAGACACGGCACAGGATTTAAGCGTCCAGCTTTGCCACGACTCCGATGTCGAGACTTATTTGGCCAACCGGGCGGCAAAGCATATGAACGCTATCTGGGTCTGGGTCATCGATATCATTCAGCATGACGGCAAGGGCGGAATACAGAACGATTGTTCGGGCAACAATCCCTGGAATGGCGGCGCCGACTTTACCGGGATGAACAATGCCACGGCCTACTGGGCGCACGTCGACCACGTGTTGCAAAGGTCGGCTGCGTATGGCATTACCGTCCTGGCGGGAACGGCTTTTCACGGATCATTCGACAATTGCAGCATTCCGTACTTTGCCAGCATGGAAAAAACTCCTGACGCCACCTTGACCGCCTATGGCGCGTTTTTGGGCAATCGCTACAAGTCCTACCCGAACATCATTTGGCTTCATGGGGGCGATGCGAACGCCAGCCTCTGCGGCAGCGATGTGACAAAAAAAGAGGACGCCATTGCCCGCGGCATCATGTCGGCAGACCCGATCCACTTGATGGCAGTCGAGGCCACGAACAATCAGTGGGGTGAGGCGAGCTCCACCAACTGGTCGTCGTCCACCTTCGGCGCCGGCAATCCCCACGGCTGGCTAACGCTGGGCACCATCTATCCGAAAGGCCTGCCCGCCAGAGTTTTCGCTGAGGAAATCGCGCAAATTGTCGCTCAAAACGCAACCGAGACGGGGGCGACTCCCTTTGTGCCGTACTTCAGTATCGAGGATCCCTACGAATATGAACCGTACGAGGCCCCTTATACTGACGAGCAGCTTCGGCAACAGGGGTATACGGAAGTTCTGAGCGGTGCGCATCTCGGGCGACTCTTCGGGAGCTCAGGCATATGGCCATTCGGCGCCACTTGCTGCCAGCATGGACCGTCGTGGAAAGTCAACATGGACCATCCCTCCTGCTTCGATCAACAGCGCCTTGGCGACCTATTCCGCAGCCGCGAGCACTGGAAGATGGTGGCTGACCTTGGCCACAAAGTGGTGACCGCCGGGTTCGGCTCGGGTGCAAACCTGACGGTGACTTCCCGAACCTCGGAAGGCCAGACGATTATTGCCTATGTTCCGAACGGCAACGCCGCGACCCTGACCGTGGACATGTCCAAAATCACGAGCGGCATCCTGCAAGCAAACTGTTGGTGGTACAGTCCGGCATCGGGGTCCGCAAGATTTATCGGGAGTTACGCGAGTTCTGGAACGCGCAGTTTTACGCCGCCTGATTCCAACGATTGGGTGTTGGTCATCGACGACGCGAGCGCGAGTTTGCCGGCGCCGGGGAGTCCGTAGAACTATGGAGGAGGCTCTATCCAGTGGCGCCGAGAAGAGTAAAAGTTTTGTTCCTTCCCACCCGGACCGAGCTGAAAGAGCCGTGGGAGGGCGATGTCGTCGGTACCACCACGGGGAACCTGGACGGAGCGGCGTGCTAAATTGAACTCCGGGTTCAATTCTTTGGGGCGGTGGATGACCTGAGTCTGATCGCGGAGGGTGCGGGGCAGTTAGTTGAGCAGTACCGGAAGGTCAGCCCGGGAAAACCAGCCGTTCGAAAACCTCATCGTTGAATAAACCTTATGAGCGATTCGATGAACCCGCCAATCACTCCCCCGTCCGAGGCTCGGGCGGGTTGGAGTAAAGCCCCCATCGAAGGCGTAGGTTTTTCAAAAAATCAGCCACCCATAGTGCCGGGGGTGAAGGTGAAAGACCTCCCCACCCCAGTATTGCTGCTGGACATGGACAGCATGGAGAGAAATCTCTCGCGGATGGCGGAGTTCTTTAGAGACAAGCCGGCCAAACTTCGGCCCCATTTTAAGTCTCAGCAGGTCGTCGAATTGGCGCATCGGCAAATCGCCGCCGGTGCAAGTGGCATGACCTGTGCGCGCCTGGAACAAGCCGAGATGCTTGTCGATCGGGGAATCAAGAACATTCTGATCGCCAATGAGATTGCCGGGAGTGTTCAGATTCGACATTTTGTCGAGCTGTCACATCGGGAGCCGGTCATCGTTGCCGTCGATAGTGCTTCCGTCGTGGCGGAGATGGCGGCCATAGCGGGGAGCCGGGCGCATGAACTTAATGTCGTTGTCGACCTGAATGTGCGGGTAGGGCGCTGCGGGGTTCAGCCGGGCGAGGCAGCGCTAAGTCTGGCAAAGACCGTCCTGTCCAAAGGGCTGCGATTTCGGGGGTTGATGGGATATGAGGGGCATATCGCGCTCCCGGCAGGACCGGAAAAGCAAACGGTAACCTACGACGCCCTTCAACGCCTGATAGATACGAAGGCCCTCCTGGAGCGGGAAGGCCTTCCGGTGGAAATCGTAACCTGTGGCGGCACCAGCGATTATTCAGAGGCGGCAGCCTTCCCCGGTGTCACGGAGGTCCAAGCCGGCTCCTATTTGCTGATGGATACCTGGTACGCACCTCATGCCGCGGACTTCCAACCTACCTTGACCGTCCTCGCCACGGTGATCAGTAAGAGTGTGGCCAACAGGCTGGTGGCTGATGCGGGAGCCAAGGCACTGAGCCCAGGAAACGGGTTACCTCAAATCAAAGGATTGCCCGGGCTCAAGGTGAAGGCTCTCCACAGCGAACACATCCTGATGGATATTCAGGATCCGTCCGTTCCTGTCGAGGTGGGAGACCAGATCGAGATTTGGGTCAATACCCTCGACCCGACCCTGCGCCTGCACAATTACATTTTTGGGATGAGGAACTCCAAGGTGGAAGAGGTTTTCCCAGTTGCCCGCTGAAGTGCTCTTGGCGCAGCGTCAAGTCTAGAGCCAGGGTGGACACGCCAGTATGACCCGCAAACGCTTCTGCCACGGGCACTTCAAGGAGAATATGAGCACAATGAATCGCCGGAACTTCGTGCTGAAGACCGTCCAGGCCGGGGGAATTTTGAGCTTATCGGCTCTGCGGGCGAAATCCGCTCCAGCCGGTAGTGGATTTGCGGTTCGGCAAGTACCTGGTGAACTGCCGCGTCGCCCGCCGGCGACGGGACCTCTAAGCGTTCTGATTTCCAACCCAAGATACTTTACGGACGGGTCCGGCAAGGCGATTTACCTTGCAGGGTCTCACTCCTGGTGGAATATGCAAGACAGTGGGATTCGCCTGATCCGCGCCGAAGACCAGGATCCTCCACCCATCTTCGACTACAGCGCGCATCTGGACTTTTTGCAAAGCTATAATCACAACTTTTTCAGGCTCTGGCGTTGGGAGGCACCCAAATGGGGCGAGGACCAGCCTCGCGGAGCCATCAAATACTGCCAGCCCCATCCTTGGGTCCGCTCGGGGCCCGGCCTTGCGCGAGACGGCAAACCCAAGTTCGACCTCACCCAGTTTGACCCGGAATATTTCAACCGCCTCCGCGCTCGGGTGGCGGCGGCACGTGACCGTGGATTCTATGTGTCCGTCATGCTTTTCGAAGGTTGGGAATTAGAGTACACGAATGCTTGGACCTACCACCCCTTCAATGGGCCCAATAATGTAAATGGAGTCTTTACGGATCCCGCTCTGGACCTGTTACCGCCTGAAAAGCCTCCGCACTTGGCTGCTTCCGCCGGTGAGGATGTCGAAGGGCTTAGGTCTGCGCACTATGGGGGTTCGGGGTATGTGGGAGCCGGGCTGACATATAACACCCTTCAAAACAATGCCCACGGTAAGAAGGTGCTGGCCTTGCAGGACGCGTATGTCCGCAAGGTTGTTGACACGGTCAACGATCTTGATAACGTTTTGTATGAGACTTGCAATGAGGCAGGGCCTTACTCTACCGAATGGCAATATTACATGATTAACTTTGTGAAACAGTATGAGGCGGGCAAGGCGAAACAGCATCCGGTCGGCATGACATCCCAGGCGCCTGGTGTTAACCTTACCCTTTATAACAGTCCGGCGGATTGGATTTCACCGAATCCCGGTGGACCGACGGAGAACTATCTTCTCGACCCTTCATCCGGTTATACCGGCAAGGTCGTCGTGAGCGATACCGACCACCTTTGCGGGCACACGTGCGGTGACAGCTTGTGGGTGTGGAAGAGTTTTTGCAGGGGGCTAAATGTTTTGCTTATGGAAGATTTTAGTCCCTCACCCACCTGGCAGGATTCCGCTCGCATTGCCATGGGGCAAACTCGGACTTGGTCACAGAAAATTGATCTGGCGCATATGGTACCGGACCTCCGCGGCGAGGTATCGGAAACACATTACTGCCTGGCGAATCGGGGCCAGGAATACTTGGTATTTCAGGATGGGAATAAGGGCGAATTCACCGTGAATCTTGCTGATGCTCCTGGTACGTTCACATCGGAGTGGTTCAACGTAACGGCGGGAACGACTTCCCCGTGGAAAACCATTCCGGGGGGTGGCCTCAGAACTTTCCCCACGCCTTTTGCGGGTCCCGCCGTCCTTCATCTCAAGCTGGTAACTTGACTTCACGCCGCCCTGTTTCTAGTCTGCTAGGGGGCGGCATCAATTTGTCCTGTCGGAGGCAAATCGATGAAACAAATTTCAACCAAGCCGGCTATTCTTTCCCGCGAGGAATTTGAAGAGATCTTCCGCAGCGTAAGCAACTGGGGGCGCTGGGGCGCGGAGGACGAAAGAGGAACGCTCAACTACATCACCCCTCAGCACATTCGCGACGCTGCCGCGCTGGTCCACTCCGGCCAGAGCGTGACGCTTTCACTGCCGCTGAATATGGTGGCAGGGCCGGACAACCCCCGCCCCTCCGTCCACCACATGGTCAAGATGTACGATTTGCCCCTTTCACCCCGCGGCGAACCGCATTTCGTGGGCGATTATCTGGGCACGGAAATTCACGGGGACAGCCGAACCCACGTCGACGCCCTCTGCCACGTTGCCTACAAGGGCCAAATTTATAACGGGCAGCCGACCAGCATCGTCACTTCCCGAGGCGCCGTCCGGCAGGATATCACGGCTTATGTAAACGGCATCGTGGGCCGGGGAGTTCTGCTCGACCTCCCCCGCCTCTACGGCGTGAAATGGTTGGAGCCAGGACACGCCGTGACCACCGATGAGTTGGAACGCGCCGAAAAGGCGCAGGGTGTTCAGTTGCGCGATGGCGACATCTTCCTTTTTCGCACCGGCCACCACCGCCGGCGCCTGGAATTGGGTGCGTGGGACAACAGTTATGAAGGGCAGGGCCAAGCCGGTCTGCACCCTTCTACGATGCGTTTGCTCCACGAGCGCAAGGTGGCCGCATTTTTCCCCGATGGAGACGGGGAAACAGTGCCGAGCAACGTGGAAGGGGTTGCCTATCCCATTCACGCAATCCAGATCGCCGCGATGGGCATGGCCTGCGCGGACAGCCTCCAGTTTGAAGATTTGTTGAATGTTTGCGCGCAGCAAGGTCGATGGGAATTCATGGTCGTAGCGTGCCCTCTGTTTATTCCCAGAGGCACTGGCTCACCCTTTAATCCCATAGCAATACTCTAGCGGGTTGTCGCGGCCATCGAGTTTTGCTGGCTGCTTCAATGAAAATGGCTGCGCGGGGTGCGTTGGTGTGCGGCGACTAGCCGCTGCAGAGCAAGGCGCTCCATGCGTGTTCAGCATCGCGGATTGCCAAGTCTTGACTCTTTGATCACAGGAGAACTTCATGGGCAAATTGGACGGCAAAGTGGGGATTGTTACCGGTGGCGGCAGCGGAATCGGTAAGGGGATTGCGCGCGGACTGGCCGCTGAGGGAGCCACAGTTGTGGTTGCCGGCCGGCGTATTGAAGCCTTGAAGCAGACGGTGGAAGAGATTTTGGCGCTGGGACATAAGGCGGCGGCCATTCGCACCGACGTCACCGATGAGTTGCAGGTCAGCGCGCTGTTTGCGAGTACCATGGAACGATTTCGGCGGGTCGATATCCTGGTTAATAATGCCGGCGCAGTGGACGGGGGTCCACTGGATGAACTCTCCGTGGAAACGTGGGATAAGGTTATCGCCGCGAATTTACGCGGTCCTTTCCTCTGTACTCGTTCCGCGATGCGGGTGATGAAACCTCAGGGAGGCGGACGAATCATCAATATCGGCAGCATCTCCGCACAGCGGCCCCGCGTAAATTCGGGTGCTTACGCCGCCAGCAAATTTGGCATCTGGGGTTTGACCCTGACCACAAGTTTGGAGGGGCGGGCGCACGGCATTTCCGCCTGCTGCCTACATCCGGGAAACGTTCGGGTGGAAACTGTGGACGCGGAAGTGGGATCCGTGACCGGCATTTCTGATTACGCCAAAGAACCCAAGATGGAGGTAGGGGAGATCGCCGAAGTCGCGGTCCTGATGGCCAGCCTTCCCGCCCACGTCAACATGCTGGAAGCCATTGTTCTGCCGGTAAAGCAGGCCTATCTTGGCCGAGGATGAGTGGCAGTGACGGGAAGCAGTGACTTTCGATGCGGGATGCCACGTTGAGTTTCTACACTTTTAGCAGCAGGAGATGTTGAAGCTCGAAACCAAGGAGAACCGATGGATCGCGTTCCGCTTCGCAGTGATGCATGGTTTGTGCGCACGGATGAAGTCGGCATACGCCACCGCAGCGTATTGACGACGTTAGGCTTCGACCCGCGTGCGGCTTCCGGCAAGCCCATTATCGGGATTTGCAACCCGGCCAGCGAATTCAACCCGTGCGAGATGGGCCTCAAAGAACTCGTCGAGATGGTGAAGCGCGGCGTCACCGAGGCGGGCGGCATTCCGCTGGAGTTTCCCACCATGGCACTGGGAGGCGAACTGCTGAAGCCGTCTGACTTGCCCTATCGTAATCAAGTCTCGATGGACATTGAAGAGACTGTGCGCGCCAACCCCATCGATGGCTTGGTTCTATTATCGGGCTGTGACAAGACGACTCCCGCACAATTGATGGCCGCGGCCAGTTGTGACATCCCAGCCATTCAGTTGTCCGCGGGTCCCAAGGTGACAGGCTATTGGCGGGGGAAGGAGATCGGTGCGGCTACTGATCTTTGGAGTTATTGGGACGATTATCGGTCGGGCAAGCTGGACAAGGAGAGTTGGAACGAACTCGAGCAGTGCATCTCCTGCTCCTACGGCACCTGCAACGAAATGGGCACAGCTTCAACCATGGCCTCCTTATCGGAAGCGCTGGGGATGATGCCTTCGGGCGTCTCCAGCATCCCCGCCAATGACTCCCGCCGTCGAGTGGCGGCGGAGAACGTTGGGCGGCGATGCGTGGGAATGGTCAGGGAGCTGCTTCGCCCCAGTCAAATCATGACGCAAAAGGCTTTCCACAACGCCATTCGCGTGCTCAACGCTATCGGGGGATCGACGAATGCTGTCATTCACCTCGTGGCGATTGCGGGAAGGCTGGGAATCAACTTGCCGCTCGCCTTGTTTGACGAGATCTCACATTCAACCCCCATGATCGTTAACCTCAAACCTTCCGGGCGCTATCTTATGGACCAGTTTCACCGGGCTGGTGGCTTGCCCGTGGTGGAGCGCGAAATCTCCAGCCTTCTTGACTTGGATTGCCTGACGGTCTCGGGGAAGACCGTGGGGCAGAACATTCAGGCGGCCCGCTGCTTTGATCGTGACGTCATCAAGACGATGGACTCGCCAATTGTTCCCGCCGGTGCACTGGTGGTGTTGAAGGGAAATCTTGCGCCCTCCGGCGCAATTCTCAAAGTGGCTGCGGCCACACCGCGGCTGCTGGAGCACACGGGGCCCGCCGTCGTCTTTGAGAATTATCTCGATTTGCTGGCGCGTGTCGATTCCCCGGAGCTTGAGGTGACGGCCGACAGCGTCCTGGTGATGCGAAACAGTGGTCCCCGCGGAGTGCCGGGCATGCCGGAATGGGGCGCCTTGCCGATTCCCGTCAAACTGCTGCGCCAGGGTATTCGCGATCTCGTCCGCATTAGCGATTCGCGCATGAGCGGGACGAGTGGTGGCACGGTAATCCTGCACGTTGCACCCGAGTCCGCAGTGGGTGGTCCGTTGGCTATCGTGCAGAACGGTGACCCCGTCCGGCTAAGCGCGGCCGAGCGACGCTTGGAACTGGTGCTTCCCGAGCAGGAAATCAAGGATCGTCTTGCCCGCTGGTCGCCGCCACCCAGCGAACATCTGCGGGGATTTCCGCGCCTTTATATCGATCACGTCCTGCAAGCGGATGAAGGCTGCGACTTCGACTTCCTGCGCCCCAGCACCAAGGAAGCCGTGAAGTTCGTTCCGCCGATTGTGGGCAGAGGGTGACAGGCGTTGTAGGGGTTGGGCTTGTCCTACCCTCCATGATGGTCGATGCCCCATAAGGCAACGGCAGGCCCACGCGCTACGAAGAAGATCATAATTTGCAATCTCGAGAGGAGAACTCCGTGGAACCAACCCAGCCGATTCAACTCAGAGGTTCAGTCCCCATTATTCCCATCCCCTTTGACGCCCAGGAAAACATTGATGAAGAGAGTCTCCGCCGACTGGTGGAGTTTGCAGCGGAGAAGAAGTTCAGCGCGATTTGCCTTCCTGCTTATGGAAGTGAGTTCTATAAACTCACCGAAGATGAGCGGATTCGCGTGGTCAAGATTGCGGCACAGCAGTCGGCGGGACGCGTACCCATCATTGCCCAGAGCAATCACGGCTCATCACGCGTCGCCCGGGAACTGGCACGGACGCACGTTAAGAACGGCGCGAATTTGATTTCCGTCGCGCTCCCTCGCCAGTTTGCTTTAAGCGATGACGACCTGCTGCGCTACCTGGTCCCCATTCTTAACGGTGTGGATGTGCCATCGCTGGTGCAGGATTTCTCCCCTGCCGGCGGCACCATTGGCGCGGATTTCACGGCGCGGTTGCTGGAAAAGTGCCCAAAGTTTGCCTACCTGAAAATGGAAGAGCCGATGCTTGCGCCTAAGCTGGTGGCCATTACGGAAAAAACGGCCGGAAGGGTTGGCGTTCTGGAGGGCACCGGCGGACTCTATCTTCTGGAACTGATTCCTTACGGACTTTGCGGCATCATGCCTTGCCTCGCTATTGCCGACGCTCTGAATGTCGTCTTCAAGCTTCGGGCTGAGAACAAGAACGATGAGGCTTTCGACCTGTACGGAAAGCTGCTGCCGCGTGTGCTCTTCAGTTTTCAAAGCTTTCAACATTTCGAACTGTACTTGTACTGTGAAAAAAGCCTTCTGAAGGCGCGCGGATTAATCTCCAATGCGATCTGCCGCAATGCCGGCTTCACTCCTGATCCTTACACCGTGCGCTACGTCGATGAATTGAACGAACGCACGTTGGATCTGCTCAAGAACCTCGCATGACCTGACGTCATCTCGGTGAGGTTTGACCACGCATGCAAGCCTGCGAGGTAAATGGCCTTCCCCGAGCCGTCGGTAAAGTAGCGGGTGTTGGCGGGATTGGCGCGCAGAGGTCCCGTGGCGGTTTGCGCCCGAACGGGAGTGAGCGGCTGTCCGCCATCCTGGCCGTAAGCGCCCGCACCAAGGCCAAGGCAGAGCATCAACAGCCCTGCGGCAGGCCGATTGGCACGACCAGGGGTTGGTTGCATATCAATCTCCACTTCGTTGCTGCTTATTGGGCAGGCTATGCAAGTACAACACTGCGTCACCGGTGAATACCGGGCTGAAAGTGCGATTCCCACCAGTGACTTTTAATACTCCCGAGGAACTGATTCGGTTTGTTGAGGGATTAAGCCATTCAAATTGGTACGTCCCGGCCTTAAGGTTCACGGTAAAATGCCCGGCATAGGGCTGATACACCAAATATTCCGCGCCGGGATTGACCAGGCAGAAATGGGTGCTAGAGAGGGACGGTTGCGGGGTCATGGCCACCAGATTCATGCGATTCGCGTAGGTCAGCGTCATCCCCATCGCGTCCCGGATGGGGGCGTAATAATTATCCGGCTTCAATCCGATTTTGGGGTCCGCCGTCTTGCCTTCGGGTCTGTTCCGGCCGGGCCAGACCACCAGGTAGGGATCCATGAAGGCCACATTGTTACCCGAAGTAAAATTCTCCCAAACCCAGTTGCGCTGCCCCAGCTCGCCATACTTTTTCAAGTCTCCCACGCTGTAGGCATGATCGGTATCGTTGATGATCACCTTGGTTCCGTCGGAAGGCGGCACTTGGCTGCCCGCGGAAATCCAGTCGGCAGCGCTCTTGTAAAGGGTTAAGTCAGACCCGCCCTTCCATTGGAACGTCATGCCCACCGGATGCTGCTTGGGCTTGGTCGCTTCATACTGCTTGACGAAACTGATGACGTTAGCCTGCCAAGTGTCAGAAAACGGACTGCCCGACTCATTGGAGACCTCGTAGAGCACGTTATCGAGATCGTTGACGGTGTCGATGACCTTCCGAAGGTAAGCCTTCTGGATGTCCCAGACCGCGAGGGACATCTGCGAGGCGTCGGTGGGGCAGTTTCCCGGGCAACTGATACTGTTGATGTTGTTGGAATCGCGATAAGGGTCGCCGTCGATGGGGTTGGTCTCAAATTGCAATTCGTAACCGTTGAACAGCATCACGGAAACATAGATGCCGTTCTGGCCGGCGGTGATCGTCCTCGACCGCATGCGATCGAAATAGCTCTGGTCGAATTTGCTGAGGTCGAATTTCAAGCCGCCGTCGTTGGCATTGCCGGGCCCCGTTCTCATCCACTTCCAGGGCATTGCCACGACGTTTTCATCAACGTCATCGGTATCACCGGAGTCGGTAAGTTCCGCCGTCCACAGCCGCATGAAATTGAAATTCTGCGCCACCATCCACTTCATGTAGGCAGGGTAGTCAAAAGGCACCTGAGGCGGGTGGAGTGTGCCTCGGTCCATCAGGTTCGACCAGGTATGCGAGCCCGTGAGGTAAATAGCCTTTCCCGAGCCGTCGGTAAAGTAACGCGGGTTGGCAGGATTGCGGCGCAGGGGCCCGGTGGTGGCTGGGGCGCGCAGGGGAGCGACCGGTTTTCCGGACTCCTGGCCGTAAGCAAGCGCGCACAAAGCTAAGCATAATATCAAAAGCCGGACAGCCCACCGCGCCTTATTGGGCACACATTTCGGTGAGATGCGATTGATCCTCGCCTGCTTCGAGTGGCAGGAGGATTTCCGCCCGGTGGGGGCATGGCGAGAGGGTTCGATCGGCAAAAGCGTTGAAGTCATTGGAAGCTCCAATCCCCATGCATTCGTGCAAAGCGCCATGGGCTGTAGTGGCAGCAGCTACGACAGCCATTGAGTTTGTACTTTCTGAGGCGATGAGTTCGTGCCCCACCGCTAGAAAAGTAACAGAAAAGCCGACGGATACTGCAAAATGCCGGCACAATTGTGTCAAATGCTGGAAAGCTGTGTAAAAATGTCGCTTTATTTTCGGGCAAATGGTCTCGTCGTTGTTTGTTTTCATAGACATTCCGGCTTCGAACGTTAAATAAAGGAATTCCTTTTTCTATTTCATCCCCTCGGCTCGTCTCCATCACCTTTCATTGCCGATGTTTATCTCTGCCCGCGCACCGATTTCAGCAAGCTCGATGAATAAAGGATGAACCGCCAGTTTGGAAGAGATGAGAGCCCGTGCCGTCGCTGCCATTAGCCCGGGTGGCTCATTGAACAGGGCCGTAATCAAGCGGAGATATTCCGGCGAACGCCATCCGCCCCGCAGGTGGTTCAGTTGCGACCAAGCTTTCCCCCGCGCCGTTCGCGGGCCGGTGGACGTCTGCGCACTGCGCCGATTGGAAGCAAGGAGAGCCGGGGTCAGGCCGGGAGATTTGCGGAGCGACATTCATTCACCTCCAGCCAACAGCCTCTAACTGTATACCACCTCGACACGCCTGTCAAGAAAAATAAACAATCAAAAGAGGCTACAAAATGTCGCTGCGCGGCCGCGGGCGCACGGGAACCTGGCGACGTTCCCGGCCTTTGGTCTTATGCCCAGGGTAAGGGCAGCGCCCTTCCCGGAAGTTTCTGCATCTTCTACCGAAGGGCAACCCTGAGCCGTGTGTGCCACGTCTACCAGGGCCGCTACAAGTCGTTGCTGGTGGAATCGGACAGTCATTTTCTGGCGGTGGTGCGGTATGTGGAAAGAAATGCGAAGCGCGCTGGGCTGGTCAAGAAGGCCGAGGAATGGCCGTGGTCGAGCGTTCACGTGCGCCTTTACGGCAAGGCCGAGCAAAAGAAGATGCTCAGCCCCTGGCCGACGCCCGAGCCGCCGGATTATCTGCGGTGACTGAACCGCTCGCAAGGCCGCGAAGAAGTTGAGAAGATCCGTTATGCGATCCAGAGGAGCCGGCCGTATGGCTCGGACAAATGGGTGTCAAACGCCATTGGGAAGTTCGGGTTGAAGAGTACGATGCGGGACCCCGGACGCCCCAAAAAAGGGGAATGACTTACTACACTCACCCATGCTTCAAACCGGACAGGCACCCACGCGCCGCGGTGGCTTGGAGTGCGGTAGCAGCAGCTACCGCCTTCCGCTCTCGGTCCATACGGCAAAATGGGCAACGCCGAAGTCAGAAAGGCGGTAGCTGCTGCTACCGCACTCCTGGATGTTCTCGGCAACAGTGATGGTTGAGCCAAGTAAGTCATTCCCCAAAAAAGGTTTCTGACGCCGCATCCCCTCCCCCTCCGCCCCCCCCAACCGAAGAGCCGCCATTCGAGATTGACAAATGGTCCGTATTCGTCTAGGTTTCTGTTATCGTCAAAAGATCGAATGGAGGTGTGCCCTATGGGACGCACTACGGCACGACAACAACCCACTCCTTTTCCCGCCCTTCCGCACGTCGAGCTGAAGCAACCTGTCACTACTGAAAATGGCCACACAGCAACCCAACAAGCAAATTCTCTTCATGCCCCTCAGCAGGTGGAGCCCAATCGAACGACCACAATCGAACATGATGTGCGACTCCGAGCTTATGAGCTCTACCTCGAACGGGGAGCCATCCCAGGCGATGAAGTTCGGGATTGGCTTCAAGCAGAACGTGAACTCCTGACGAACTAGAGGAAAGCGTAGCCGGAAAGACCCTAACGTGGTCACCCGACGTGGCCGCCATTCACCTTGGCGCACTTGCAGGGTTTAGTGTCGGCTGGCCTCCACTGCTTCCTCGTGAGGCGACGGAAGGCTGAACGCACTTGGGTCTCCGATGCAAGGGATCTAACACGCACCATAGCGTTCGGGCACTAGTCCGTTAGCTTCAATCGAGACGGTGGCATGGCGCTGAAAATTGAGCGCCAGCGGCGTCACCACCTCGTGGCCGGAATCCGGCAGGAGGAGAGCAAGATGATTACATCTGCGGAGGGGTTGAGATTACTGGACATTTGGAAAATGCGAAGAACGCTCTTGTGGCTTGCCGTTCCTAACTCACATGAATTGGAAGGACCGGTGGTGAGAATTGTGGAGGTCTCGGCGGAACCGGCGGAGGTTGTTTTCGACCTGGGGGGCGGCGGGGATTTAGAACCATTGGACCTCCACGAGGCGCTCTTCGAGACGTCCGACAGCCAGGCAGCCATGTTTCCGAAGGCTGTCACTAAACGTTTCGGGTTCTTCCTGAACATGTCTTTGCCAGACGGGAGAGAGTTTGTGCTTGCTCAGCAGGTCCAATGAGGCTTTGAGGTTGCCATGGGTGCGCCTCCCCAGGCACCATAACACGCCGTTGACCCCGACCGCATGTCAGAGAAGAAGTCGGCGCACTACTTCAGCGAATTGTTTGATTTCCTGCTGCGACCCGCGACCTCGAAGGGCTGAGTCAGCGACCGCACGCATAAGCGGGCTGTATGCTTTCGACGTCTTCTAGTTCTCCGCCGGCGCGGGGACCAGGAGCGGTAGCGTCTCGACCCTCTCGACTTCGCGCTCAATTTTCTCCACGACGATACGGGAGTAGGGAATGAAGTGATTGCCGGAAATCATGATGGTTGCGGCCATCCAAATTTTGGGTGGATTCAGAGCGTAGTGACTCACAATCCTCAGCGCGTATTTCCAGTAGGCCTTGCGATAGTTCGATTTGAAGCCCTGCTCCCAAGCTGAACGAAGGACGATAGCCGCGATGCCGACGGCGCTAGGCTGCCGGGCGGCGTGCTGACTCTTCTTCGTCTGCCAGCTTTCCATCGATCGCCACGCGCGCTCGTAAAAAGCGGCGGGATCGTAAATGGCCGCGAGCGTTTTTGCCTGCCCGCGCAGAATCGTCGCAGGGGCCAGCGTGGTGCGAAAGTTCGGAGGAGTGGTATCGCCGGTAGTGGGGGACTCGGCCAGCAGGCGCCCTTCCTTCTGCATGCGATCATGGAGGGCGGTACGCGGAATCGCGTGCAAGCAATTCAGGATGGCCCAGGGAATGGCGGTACGCTCGATGAATTCAATCTGGCGATCGAAGATGTCGTCGGTATCAGAATCAAAGCCGACGATGAATCCGCCTGTCACCCACAAGCCGTGCTCATGGATTAATTGAACGCAGCTCACCGGGTCGATCGCCAGATTCTGGAATTTTCTGGTCTCCCTCAAGGCTTCCTTGGAAGGACTCTCAATCCCCAGGAAAACGTAGAAGAAGTTGGCCCTCACCATGGCGTCCATCAGGGCGGTCTTCTTGGCCAGATCCATGGAGGCTTCGGTGTAGAACATCACCGGGAATCCATGCGCCTGCTGCCATTTTTCCAGTTCTACGCACAGATCAAGCGCGCGTTGGTGATTACCGATGAAGTTGTCATCGACCATGAAAACTTGCTTCATCCATCCCAAGCGTAGCAGTTCGTCCAATTCCGCCGTCACTTGTTGGGGAGTTTTAGTGCGGGGCTTGCGGCCATAAAGAATGATGATGTCGCAAAATTCGCATTGAAAGGGACAGCCGCGGGAAAACTGGATGGACATCGAGGCGTAACTATTGAGCTTGAGTAGATCAAACCGAGGCAAAGGCGATTTCGTGACATCGGGCTTCTCGGCAATCTCGTAATGCCGTCGCGCTGTGCCTTCCTCCAGGTCTCGAGCGATTTCCGGAAAGACTTCGTCCGGCTCGCCCACGACCACATGGTCCGCCATTGCCAGCATACGCGCGGGTTCGCTGCTGGCGTAGGGCCCGCCGACAATCGTGCGCCGACCCAGGCGGCGGGCGCGGGCCAGAACGGCCTGCATCCCCTGTTTTTGAACCTCCATGCCACCTACCATCACCAGATCGGCCCAGTGCAGGTCGAGGTCGGTCAGATCCTCAACCGCCTCGTCTACCAGCCTTAGCGTCCAATTCGAGGGGCAGAGCGCCGCGACCGTTGCGAGTCCCAGCGGCGGCATGACCACTTTTTCCGGAAGCAAGTCCAACATTCCGCTGAAGGCCCAGTAGGATGGAGGGATTTTGGGCCAGACCAGCAAAGCCTTGATGTTTTTGCCGAGAGGGGGGCAAGCCTGTGTTGGTTCGAACGAATGCGCGGCCGCGGGGATCATACAGGATCCTTTCACGTGGATTTCCGTCCTGGGCATCGGTCAAGCGGAAATGGGCGTAGTCGGGCTTTCCCTTTTGCCGTGCAATTGCTCCCAGGAAAGGGATCCACTTTGGCCGGTGCGCACGTGGAGCATCTTTGGATTGAGACTCACACCGTGATATTTGTGGGCTCGGATGGGCGCGATTGGTGCGTAAGCTGCGATAGACAGCTCAGTCTTCAGGCCGGGCGTGAGTATACACCTGATCGGTTCTGCAAGCAATAAATGATCTTTATCATTTTTGGAAACTATTGCAGGATGAGGAATCGGGCGAGGGATTAGGGGTTGGGTACCAGCAAACCCGTACCACATCCATCTCATTTGCCGAGCGGCCCCATTGAAAAAGAAAGCCTCGGGACGAGCAAAGGACATTCGCCCGCCGCTGATCCCTAATACCTAACCCTAACCCCTGATGCCTGACACCTATTTCTCCTTGCGGGTCTCCGGTGAAGCCATTCGCACACCCGTGGTGGTCACGAAGTATTTTGCCAGCATGTTGGGCCGCTCCCACGCAGGCATCGATTTGGGTGATTTCAGGTACTTCAGGAACTCCTCCACCACTTGCGCGAAGTGAGCTTCGTGGCCGACACGGTAGCGATCGGGAATGGTAATGTGCAGCTCGTCGGCGGTGTTTTCGATTCCAACCCCCGGATAGATTCCCTGCAGTCGCTCGACGCGGGGGCGCACGGCCGCGGCCACGGCATCTCGACGCTCGGTTCCGTTCGGCGCGACGAACAACTCCGGTTGGAACTTCTCCTTCTCGGTTTGGCGGATTTCAACGCTGGCGTTCGTTCCCCGGTAGATCGATTGATGAAGATCGACGCCCGCCGGTGACTCCCAATTCCACAGCACTCTCAGCCGCACCTGGGCCCCACGAATTTGGTAGTCAACCTGATTGTTGCAGTGATAATCGAGCTGGTCCCCGTGAACATAGGAGGCAAATTCGGTTGGGAAAGCCGCCGCGCCGGTGACCTGCCGGAACTGCGCCAGGGTGATGGGGGTCGCCCAGCACTTGCCATCTTGAACCCGAATGTCGCGGCGATAATTGAGGGCTTGATCGGGAAAAAGCGTCCACTGCGCGAGATCCACCAAGTGCGTGCCCACGTCGGTGAGGCCTTCCCCTTGGTCCAGGATGTCGAAGAAAAACAGTGGACGGGGGTTGGGGCTTCCGGCAACGGTCTTGAGAATGTAGTGGGTGCTTTCCATGAGCACGCCCGGATGGTTCGGGTCCGCGGGAATAATCGTGCCGAAGACGGCTGGGTCGTTCACCAGTTCGCGCTGAAGGATGGTGGTGATTTCATGACGCTCGGTCATCATATCGTATGCGACCAGCCCCTTCTGGTCGGCCAAGGCAAGGGCAGTTTCCAGCGCGGGCATATCCTCGGCGCGGATAATCCAGGGCTTGTCTGAAAGCACATTCAATCCCGCCGCGAGCGAGGCGTTAATTTTGCCGATTTTGATTCGATTGCGGCCCGCCAGCACCACAACGTTGCCAGGACGCGCAGCAATCATCTCTTCGAGCGATCGCGGACTACAGTGGATATCGAGTTCCCAACTCGTGGGGTTCACAGGCCGGCTGTTGAATTGTTCGATCAATTTCAAGTGCGCCAGCAAATCCGGCCCGAGCGGAGCGTATATGGCAACGCGCTTGGAGATTCCGGGCAACATCTGCTTTTGCACCAAAGCCGCGTGGAAGTGGGCGGGATCAAGCGTGATCAGCCTGACGAAGTCGGGGTCTCCCATGGATTCGCTCTCTCCTTTTGCGCGCGGCGGATTTCCCAGGGGCGACGCCACCCCCGCAAACAAAGTGGAATTGACGGCCGACCCGGCAAGAAGCGCTCCCGCCCCTGCCTTTTGCATGAACTTTCGTCTGTTAATGTTTATCTCCCGCATTATGGGCTCCCAACTTTGTACATCCTCACTCAACTCTGCCTTGCCAATACACCGTCCGTACCATACGGAGCGCGTTGCGGGCGGGACAGCAGGGCGTTGGCCTCCTCGTCATTGATGTAACGCTCGGCCTTTGAATCCCATTTGAGTTCGCGATTCAGTTTCATGGCGTCGTGAGCAAGCAGGCACGCGGTGCAGGACCGGTGTCCCACTTCCGCCGGCGCCGCCGGGGGCAGTCCCGTTTTGATGCTGGTGAGCCAGTCGAGGTGATGATCGTTCTCGGGACTATGGTGCAGATGGATCTCATTGTCCTTGACGCCGGCCGCCAACATCTTCCGGTCGCTGGCGTCAAGCGCTGGATTCTGCGCATTCAGCGAGGCGGGATCGCTGGCGGTAACCGAAGCGCCGCGCGTGACCCAGATCCATCCGTCTTCGCCGATAAACTTGACGCCGGTGGGATACATCTCGCTGATAAACACATCGGCGCCGCTCGCGTAGTGAGCGCGCACGTGAAACCCGCCATGAACGTCCCACAGTCCCTTCTTGGGGAACTCGGCGCTGGCCACGATCTCGATGGGACCCGTGTATTCGGTGTCCATGGCCCAGTGCGCCGTATCGATATGATGTGCCCCCCAGCCGGTGATCATGCCAGCGCCGAACTGCTCACAACGCAGCCAGCCGGGGCGATCATAGCGGGCGTCCAGGTTCGGCGCCTGCGGGTGCACGCGTTTTTCCGTATAGTAGACCCTGGGCGTCGAGCCAAGCCACATGTCGTAATTCAAGTTGGGCGGGACAGGCATCGCCGGCTCCACATCCCCCGAAGGATCCACCGGCAAACCGATCAAAACCTGCTGGATTTTTCCGATGCGCCCGTTGCGGACCAACTCGCAGGCCGTACGAAAGTTATAATCTGAACGCTGCTGGCTTCCCTGCTGAAAAATCCGTCCCGTCCGCTTGAGGGTGTCTGCCATCTGGCGGCCCTCTTTGACGGTCAGAGATGCTGGCTTTTGAAGATAGATGTCTTTGCCGGCGAGCGCCGCCTCCATGGCGATCTGCGCGTGCCAGTGGTCGGGCGTGCTGATTGCAACCGCATCGATGCTTTTGTCCTGAAGCATCTCGCGATAGTCGCCATAGGTTTTAAGGTCGGAGAACTTCCCTGCCCCGAACTTCTTCGCGTAGGCCTGCTCAAGCATGTTTTTCGCGTCGGCCAACCTGATGCTGTCCAGATCGCACACAGCCACATACCGGGCCACATCGCTGTTCCTGAGAATGCCGGGGAATTCCGAAACGCGGGCAATGCGGCCGCAGCCAATCTGCGCCACCTGGATTAGATTACTCGGCGCGCTCGGGCCGAAGACGCGGGCGGGCACGATGGCGGGAAATCCGACAGCGGCTACGGCGCTGAGCGAGCGCTTCAAGAAACCTCGTCGCGATCCCGCCTTTTCGAATCGCATGATTTCACCATCAAGGGGCCGCAGATTAACACAGATCAACACGGATCAAGAAAGCGAAAGCAATGTGCAAAGACCTAGCAGTTGCTCTGACACTACTGCCCCACGGTCCCGCTTTGCCGACTTGTCCCCAAGCTTCTTGTGATCCGTGTTCATCTGTGTTAATCCGCGGCCTGTTTCTTGCTTCCCGAAAGCGTCACGCGGAACTTCATCGTCAGAGGGACCTTGCTATCAAGGCGGCGCAATCCCAATCCCGGGTAGTCCACTCCAACATATCCATAGTCTCGCAAGCACCAACCATTGGGCGCCCCGGGGTTGGAACCGTCTTCAGTGACGCGCGCGGTGGTCACATTGCCGCCAAAATCGCCGGTCAGCTCCGCCCAGGCGGCGGGCACGCGGTCACTGTCAGGCGCATCGTCGTGTGCAGCCGTGCGAATCGTCGTATCGGTCCGTGGCGCAAAGCGAATTTCGAGCGCCCCGCCATATCCCTTTTCATGTTCGTGCGTGCCGCCAATCACCACCTCAGCGCCCACTGAACGCAACGTGACCGTAATGTCGAGATCGCGACGCCCATCCACAACGGAATGCGCGAAAAGTTCCACATTCTCCTGCACCACTTTGCGATCGCCGACGTACCACCCATTCTGAACCGCCAGAACCGCGCTATTCTCGCTGGCCTTTTTGCGCTCCCACTTCTCGAATCGGTCCAAGATACCCTTGATCGTCCAAAGGTCGTAAGTCGTACCATCCACAATAACGATGGGCCACATCCAACTGATGCCGCGATGGTGAAGATGATCCTGCGGAAAATCGTCGGTCACGACTATCCCGTTCGGAGCGTAGACGGGATGCAGATAGCAGCAGCGGGCGCGGTCCGGCGCGGTGCCCTCTTTGAGCATGGTTCCGTAATTGTAGACAAATACCGGAGCACCGTTTTCCGTCAGCTCAATGGAGGCGGGGTTGAGGTCGCGGAACTGGAACTGGCCCGCAGCTACAGCGGGTACGATCGTCAGCGGCAGTAACGACAGAATCAGGGTCTTCAAGCTTTCATCTCCCCTTCCCCTGGAGCTGTCGCGGCGCTCTGCTTGGGGCAATCAATCGCCAATCACAAACCGCCCATCACTAATTTTCGCCCAATCCTACCCATCGGCGGAAATTGCCGGAGAACATACGCTCCACGTCGCGGTCAATTTGCTGCCGCGTGAGGGGATAACCATCGGCAATCAGTCGCGCGTAGGATGCCGACAGTGCGCGGGAAATAGTCCGCCGCGAATGCGCCCACTTGTAGATCAACTGGTCCAGAATGCGTGCGTCGGAGTGTTGTGGGACCATCGTTGAACCGAGCAATTCCAAGCGCTCCGACGTAATCTCATCCACAATCGAAGGGTTGTTGAGGAACCACCAGCAACCGAAAGGCATCAGGTTGCTGAACTTTCGCGCGGCGACGCACAGTGCGTGCTGATTCTCGCGCGCGAGCATGCTGACGAGGAAGCGCACGCCCGGATTCTCCGCGCAAATTCGCTCCACTGAGGCGGTGTCCGCATACCCCACGCTGTCGCCCGCATCCTTCAGAGCAGCGTTCACCTGTCGGGACACTCCGATCATCAGGGCGAATGGAATGTTATGCTCGAGGCAAGTGGGAACGACGACTTCACGGATCAAGCGAGTGCGCGGAGAATCGTCTGGGTAATTAAAAGTAAAAGGCATGGAAACGGCGAGGTAAACCGGGCGTAGGCGGGATATCCAATGGTCCAAAAAGCGTCTCGCTTCGCTCACGGTCTGCGGCGTCAAATCCGCACTGGTCTTGAAGCCTGCCGCCGCCATGATCCCGTGCGCGGTCGACCAATCGTTCAACACGGGGTCCATCCGCAGGGCGCGGTGGAACCGCTCGGGGCAAGGTTCGTTGCGCTCCCACGCCGCCCTTTCAACAGGGTTGAAGGGGTCGTTCGTCATCACCACGTCCGAAACATGGGCGAGTTTCAGTACTTGATCAATGTACTGTCTCGCCGTGACCGAAGCGAAATACTCGCGCGCCTGTTTCAGGTCCGGCTGGCAGGGATCAAGCCCCAGCTTCGCCATGACCGCAACCACGCCGGCGGTGGCCTCGGAAAGCGGAGTGTTCTTTACAAAGAGCGCGTCCCAAATCAGGTCGGCCTGTTGGGGCTTCGTGAGCGCCCAGAATTGCTGCGGGGTCACCGGGGACGACCGGAAAAGCTCCGCCACCAAGTAGTGGTAATTCACCAGCTCATCGATTCCCCACAGGCACAGGCCCGCGAAACTGGAGGGGTAGAGGTGCGTGTGAACGTCAAACACCGGAGTGCGCTCGATGGACTCTTCGACATTACGTCGTAGCTCTGATGCTGTCACCACTTCGGGGGTCTGGGACATTGTAGATCTCCTTAGCGATTGGCTTCGTTTTCGTTCCCACCCTCTCTCCTCCTGTTCGCGGAGAATCCCTTCGGCTCGTATGATCGTCGCCGAGATGGTAATACATTGGAAGGTTGAGTGCGAGCAAGGAATGCAGCTTGAAAGCAAATCGGGCATGCAGCTACAAGAAGGGATTCTTGATCTCGAGGCCGCCGATTCGTTGACCTGACTGGAGGTCCTCACTATAAAGGACGCTGCATTGACCCTGCATCGCTGCGGCAATCACCAGGGAATCGTACCAGGAAAGCCTAAACCTATCTCTGAGGCGGAGAGCCTCGCCATAAAGATCGTGGGAAGAATGGATGGCCAGCAACGGGCGAAAAATTGTTGAAAGATACTGTTCGGCGTCAGCGAGGGTCATGCGTTTCGCAAAACGCCTTAGGGCGACGTTAAAGAACTCCTCTACTACCTGGTAGCTGATGATTCCCTTCCGTGTTTCAACCCCCTCGCGGATCAACTGCAAGGCGCGGCGGGCTTTCACAGGAGCGCTTCGATCAAACGAGTAAACGAAGATGTTCGTATCAATAAAAAACCTACCGTTCATTCATCTCGTCCCGGGTGAAATGGCGGCCCGCCTCGACGTGGCGCAATCGCTTCATTAAGGAATCGACTTCACGCCCGCTCCCACCCTGCGCGGTGTACTGCAAAAGCCATTTACGGAATGCCGCATTGAGGGTCTCGCGTTGCGAGCGGGCAATGAGCCGCGCCTGCTCGATCAGGTCCTCATCGGCGCTGAGGGTTACGTTTTTCATACGAAAATAGTGTACACGAATATCGTGTGAGTTTCAATTTCGCGCGCCTTGAGAAGCTCCAATCGCCGCGTCATTTCGTTGCAGGGTCTGCCGGGTCGATGAGGGGTGGCAGAGCGTGCTGGCCATAGATTCTCCGCGTGCGGCTAATCCGGTTAGAAGCCTGTTCCCAGCGGCCCAACTCCTCGTCGTAGCGAGCCAGGATATTTCCCAGGAAGTAGGGCCGGTTTTCTCCCAACCAGAGTTTCTGGTACATGTCGCGCTGCAGGGTGGTTTGGTGGACCATATCCCGGATCAAACCACTAATGCGGCCGAGGCCCTGGTTGACAGCGGCACGGTCTGAGTCTTGGGCCTCTGCCTGAGAGTAGAGGTCGGCCATGTATTTTGAATAGATGGCCTTTTGTCCAAGGAAGTCAAAACGGCGAGCGGCGAATTCCGTGTAATCCAGCAAATCCCCATTGCGGCGCGCGAGGTGAGAATTCTCCAGGAGGTCGGCAACTACGTCTTCCGCGGTCAGACGCATTTGGTGCGCGGCCGGCTCCATCCGCAGGTAGAAGGCCTGCCCGTCGGGAGTCATGGCATCGCGCCAGGTCAAAGAGTCCTGGCCGTCGGTATGAATCGCTTGGCGAAGCAGGTTGTGGAGGCCGGAAAGACTTTCCACTTCACCTACGAAGTGGTGTTCGTCGGCGCGATAAAACGTCCAGTCCCAACTGTCGTTGAACTGCCCATCGTCCACGGTTTTCTGCCAACTGTGCGCCGCGCCATAGGCAAGGCCGTACCAAGTGAAATTCACCATGCTCTCGCCATCGTCCATCCAGGTGGTGTTCAAAACACCCGTGGCACCCAGGGCTTTTCCATCGTTCACAAACTGTTTAATGTTGGCCAGGGCCACAGCGTAATCGGGGAAAATGCGGCTCCAGTTGCTCACTCCGGGCGACACCCAGGTTTCCAGGCCTACATCGCGGAAAGGTTTGATCTCATTTGCAAAAGACGGTCTGGCGTCGTAGTCCCAAGGCACTGCGATCATATCGTGCGGCAAATCCTTGAGGTGCTCCGGGTGCTGCACTCCCATGTCGCCCCAGAACAGGATCTTGCGATGGAAAGGGCTCAAAGTCTCATCGATCTTGCGGAGGTAGTCGACGTAGACCTTGCTGTAACCCTCCGCGTCAACTTCCGCCTTGGTGCGTCCCCGCCCTAGTTCCTGAGTCTCATCGGCCCCGATATGGAAAAAGGGACCGGGGAAAACCGCCGCCAGGTCCGCGAACATCTTGCCAATCAAAGTGAACGAGCCTGGCGCGGTGGGCGTGAGCACCTGTCCGTAGGGCACCTCCGCCAAATCCTGAAACCGCTCATTCTGAAGGGCCAGGTGCAGGTGCCCGAAGGACTCCTGCTCGGGGATAATCGTCACGTGGTATTGCGCGGCATATTGCACCAGTTCCTTCGCCTCTTCCGGAGTGATGGCCCCGCCCGGAGCAGCGAAGTTGGGCACGCTGGGGTAGGCAAAGGCGTTCTCCATGTAGGGAGAAATCATGTTGATCTTATATTCCGCGAGAAGCGCAATCTCGCGCTTGAAGGAAGCCAACGTGGGAATTGGGCCGCGGCTGATGTCCAGGCTCACACCGCGCCATCGAATCGCCGGCCAGTCGACAATCCGAACCTCTGGCGCCTCGGCCCCGCCACCTTTGACTGGATGGATCAATTGCCGCAACGTTTGCACGCCATAAAAAATGCCCGCAGGCGTCTTGCCCACAACCGAGGCTTCCCGGGACGTGATCACCAGAACATAACCTTCCTCGTCGGCCTGCGCGGGAATTTGTAACCCCGATTTCTCCAGAATCTGCTTGCCCGCTGCACTCTCGGCCCGCGCCAGGACAATTCGCGATGAACCCTTCCCTTTGCCCGCCGCCACGCCGTCGAGAGAAGTTAGATCCGCAGATAGCAGCGACGCGGCAAAGCGGTCTTCTTCTGAGTTGCCAATCACATCGATACCGACGCGCGTCCCCATATGGAAAACTCCCTGGCCAAGCTCTAGCTGATTCGGATAAGGAGTAAGAGGCAAGTTGGCTGAAGGTGCGGCGGAAACGGATAAAATCACAGCGAACAGGCTTGCGACAAATCTCTTTGACACGACGAATAACCTCCGCTTGTAAACCTTGGTGCGTTTTCGTTCTGCGCCGAACGCTAAGGGCTGAACGCTGATAGCCTTATTATTCCTATCGCGCCATCCAGCCGCCATCCACGGTTAGTAGCGTACCATTCACATAATCCGAAGCCGGCGAAGCAAGAAAAACCACAGCGCCCTGCAGGTCCTGCGGCGAACCCCAACGACCCGCGGGAATCCTCGACAGAATAGCAGGATTCCTTTCCGGGTCGGTCTGCAACGCGATGTTCAAGTCTGTAGCGATGTAGCCGGGAGCGATGGCATTGACCTGTACGCCCTTGCCCGCCCATTCGTTGGCCAACGCTTTAGTGAGTTGCGCCACGCCCCCTTTGCTCGCGGCATAGCTCGGAACCAGTATGCCACCTTGAAAGGACAGCAAAGAGGCAATGAAAATGATCTTGCCGGAACCGCGCTCCACCATGCGCTTGCCCAAATCGCGGCTAAGAACAAACTGGGAATTGAGATTCACCTGAATGACCTCGTCCCAATCATCGTCGGTGTGATCGGTCACGGGCGATCGCCGCGTGGTTCCCGCATTGGCCACGAAAATATCAATAACGGGGAAATCGGCCATCACGCGGGCGGTGAAATCATGAACCGCCTTGCGATCTCGAAAGTCACATTGGTAAGCGTGAAACCTGCGGCCCGCTTGCCCGACCGCCTTTTCCACGTCGCTGCCGGCCCGGCCGAGTGATTTGCTGACACCCACAATATCCGCGCCGGCTTCCGCAAGCGCCACGGCCAGCGCCTTGCCGATACCACGCGTGCAGCCTGTCACTACCGCAATCTTGCCATCTAACTTGAAGCTATCAAGAATCGCCATCGTGAATCGACTAACCTTTCCATGTCAGCCCTTGCGGCTTTCCATGTGAGCAATGAACGTTGCAAGTTCACTCGGCAGCGGCGCCTCGAATTCAAGCGGCGCACCGGTCATGGGATGAGTGAAACCCAACTTTGCGGCATGCAGAAACGTGCGCGGCAGCGTGGGCTCCGTGCCTTCCGCGAATCGCAGTTGGGCAGGCGCACCGTAAGTTGTATCACCAACCACGGGATGGCCGATGCTAGCCAGGTGCACGCGGATTTGGTGCGTGCGTCCTGTCCGAGGCTTGGCTTCGACCAAAGTGAAATGGTCGAATCTCCGCAGCACGAGGTATTTCGTTAACGCTTCGCGGGGTGCAATTCCCCCCGCTTTCATCCGCGTGCGTCGCCGAGGGTCGCGGCCCACGGGCCTTGTTATTTCCCCGGTGTCAGCAGCCACGCGCCCATGGACCAGCGCAAGGTAGGTCTTGCGCACTTCCCGCGACTTGAACTGTTCACTCAGCCGGCGGTGTGCCGCGTCGTTTTTGGCAACCACCACCAGGCCCGAAGTCATTTTATCGAGCCGATGGACAATTCCGGGCCTTTCCCCGCCGCCCATTGTGGATAAACCGCAAAGGGGGACTAAACGGTGCAAGAGAGCATTAACGAGGGTGCCGGACTTTATGCCTGAACCCGTGTGTACCACCATGCCCGCGGCTTTGTTTACCACCAAAATGTCCGCATCTTCATAGATTACCGCCAGCGGCAAATCTTCCGGGATGGCCTTCGACTCCTCATGCTCGGTTAAAACACTAATCGGCGTTCCCGCTTCGATCACTTCGCCGGACTTTTTGGCCGAGGCCGTGCCGACTGTGACTAACCCCTCCCGAATCAGGCGCTTAATCTGGCTGCGGCTCCAGTCCGGCATTTGCCGCACCAAGAAGAGGTCCAGCCGGTCGCCTGCGGCTTCCGCGGGAACCATGAACTGTCGCATTTCCGCCATGTGTACACAAGGTGTCAGGTATCAGGTGCCAGGTGTCAGGAATCGGGTCATTTTGGATCGCCCGACGCTGCACAATTCCAGCGGCCAAACGATAGGACCCCGGGCAGTGTCTATCTCGCTTCTCAGAGTTTTGCGGCCTGACACCTGACACCCGGCACCTGGCACCTACTCCCCCAGCAGCACCTGCAAAATGACCAACCCCGTTCCCACCACGATGGCGCTATCCGCCAGGTTGAAAGTGTACCAATGATAGCTGCGGAAGTAGAAATCGAGGAAGTCCTCGACCTCGCCCGCGCGCACGCGGTCGAAGAGATTGGAAAGAGCCCCGCCGAGGATCAGCGCCATCCCGATGCTGAGTTCCCATCGCGCGTTTTGAGTCTTGACCACCAGGGTCACGACGGCAATCAGCAGCACCGCGGAAATAACAATCAGCAGCGGTGTCTTCCACCAGACCGCCGTTTGGGAGAATATTCCGAACACCGCCCCAGAGTTCTTGCTGTTGGTCAAATTGAAGAAGCCCCGCACGACGGAAACGACCGCGCCGCTGGGAATGCGGCGTTCCACGATGGTCTTGCTCACTTGGTCGACCGCAAAGACGGCGACAGCGATCGCAGCCATGAGAATACGCGTGACGACAATGCGACGGGCATTCATGGCCGCGGGCGGTTCGATTTTGGATTTTCGATTTTGGATTTTCGCTTCCTGTGTCCGTGATCGCGGCAGTTCACCGCGCCCATTTTGTCGTCACGCCCAAAGCGCTAAGAAAGCCGCAGGGAAAATTCACCACAGAGCCGCAACCGAAGCTGTGCCATGGCCATCCTGGCCATGCCCGAGCACGGGCAGGATGCCCGTGGCACAAAATCTTTGCACGCTGCGCAGAATCTCGGGAATAGTAGCAAAGAGATCACAGAGAGACAGACCAGTGGTGCTGGCGGCGCTCACGAGGCCTTGTACTTTGACCGAAGATTCTCCCCGTGTGGTCTCCGTGCCCTCCGTGTCTCCGTGATGAAGCTCTTTCGTTCAGAACCCTCCACGGCCCCTCAGAACGACAGTGTTTTCTCTCGAAATCACGCCGCCGCCTCAATCTCCTTCAGCGCCGCCGAGCATCGTTCGCACACGGTGGGATAGCGTGTATCCTTCCCCACTTGTTCAGAAAAATTCCAGCACCGATCGCATTTCTGGCCGGAAGCTTTTTCGACCTCCACGCTGAGGCCGGCGAGTCCCGAGGCGGTCGCGCCCTCCACAGCTTGGTGGCTAACCTCGACCTGCGACACGATGAAAAGGTAGCGAAGCAGATCGCGGTACTGCTCGACCAGCGGCCGGAGCTCCGGACCGACGCCTAGAACGACGCGAGCTTCGAGCGACCCGCCAATGAACTTCTCCTGGCGCGCCACCTCGAGCGCCTTCAGCACTTCTTCTCGCAGAGCGATCAGCCGCGGCCAATTTTCGAGCCGCTGCAAGTGTTCGGCGGAGAGCCCCGCGCGCAGGTCGGCAGCAGGAACAAACTTGGCCAAGTGAACGCTCTTTTCCCGCAAGTGCGGAGTGGGTAGGTGTTTCCAAACCTCGTCGGCGGTGAAGCTGAGCAGTGGCGCCACCACGCGCACCAGGGCGTCGGCGATGCGATAGAGCGTGGTCTGCGCTGCCCTGCGGCGAACCGAACTCGCGGGCGCAGTGTAGAGGCGGTCCTTCAAAATATCGAAGTAGAACGCGCTCAAGTCCACCGTGGCAAAGTCATACACGCCGCGGTAGACCTTATGAAACGCGTATTCGTCGTAAGCGGCTTGCGCGCGCTCAAGCAAGTCCGCCGTGCGCACCAGAGCCCAGGTATCGATCTCATCGAGTTGGCTCGCTTCCACGCAGTCCTTAGCCGGATCGAAATCGTAAAGGTTGCCCAGGCAATAGCGGAAGGTATTGCGCAGCTTGCGATACGCTTCGGAAAGGCGCGTGAGCATGTCGGGCGAGATGGAGACGTCCTCGCCAAACTCCACCGACGCCGCCCACAGG
Organism: uncultured Acidobacteriota bacterium; assembly: GCA_963808085.1. GTDB lineage: Bacteria > Acidobacteriota > Terriglobia > UBA7540 > UBA7540 > Bog-366. The sequence goes on along the minus strand of CAWEFC010000009.1, from coordinate 243,769 downwards.
CGCAGGATCTCCGCGCCGTGGGATTTGATGACCTCCTGCGGCTCAATCACGTTGCCGAGGGATTTGTGCATGGCGCGGCCCTGCGCGTCGAGCACCCAACCGTGCGTCAGCACCTGCCGATAGGGCGCGGCGCCGTGCGTTCCCAAGGCCACCAGCAGCGAACTGTGGAACCACCCGCGATATTGGTCGCCCGCTTCGAGATAAATATCGGCGGGCCAAGGCAGATCGGGCCGATGGCCGAGAACGGCAAACTGGCTGGACCCCGAGTCGAACCAAACGTCGAGGATGTCGGTTTCGCGGCGCAGATTCGTGCCCTTGCACTCCGGGCAGTGCGCGCCGGGCGGCAGCAGTTCCGCTTCCGTGTGCGCGTACCAGGCGTCGGCGCCCTCCTTGCGGAAAAGCTCGATGGCGTGCCGGGAAAGACTCGCGTCCATGATCGGCTTCTTGCAATCGACGCAGTGGAAGACGGTGATCGGCACACCCCAAACGCGCTGGCGCGAGATGCACCAGTCCGGGCGCTCGGCGATCATATTGGAAATGCGCTCTTCACCCCACGCCGGAACCCATCGGGTTTTCTTGATTTCATCCAAGGCGTGCTGGCGCAGTTCCTTGTGATCCAAGTCGATGAACCACTGCTCGGCGGCGCGGAAGATGATGGGATTATGGCAGCGCCAGCAGTGGGGATAGGAGTGGTCGAGCGTGCCCGCCGGCCCCATCAGCACGCCGCGCGCCTTCAGCAATTCGATGATGGGAGCGTTGGCGTCGAAAACCCGCTTGCCCACATACTCGGGCAGGCCCTCGAAGATTTTCCCCGACTCGTCCACCGGGCAGTAGATATCGATGCCGTACTGCATGCCGGTCAGGTAGTCCTCGCGCCCATGGCCGGGAGCGGTATGCACGATGCCCGTGCCATCCTCGGCGGTCACATAATTCGCCATCACCGGAACGATAGCGCGGTCGAGAAAGGGATGGCGGACCTCGATTTTCTCCAGCGCCTTGGCGGGAAGCCGCGCAAGAACATTGGGAGCTTTCAGTCCCGTCGCTTCCACTACCGGCCCCAAGCGGCGGCTCTCGACAATGTAGGCGTCGCCGTGCGGATCGTCATCGCCCACTACCACGTATTCGAACTCCGGATGGAACGCCACGGCCATGCTGGCAGGCAGGGTCCAGGGCGTGGTGGTCCAGATGATGACCCAAAGCTTGCGCCCCGCCAGAGCCGGATCGAGCGCCGCCGGGTCCGACGTTACCGGGTAGCGCACGTAGATCGACGGGCTGCGGTCGTTTTCGTATTCCACTTCTGCTTCGGCCAGAGCCGTTTTGCAGGAGATGCACCAGTAAACCGCCTTGCGCCCGCGATAAACATAGCCCCCGTCGAGGAATGTCAGAAACGCTTCGGCAATGCGCGCTTCGTAGTCAAAGGCCATCGTCAGGTAAGGCTTGTCCCACTCGCCGAAAACCCCGAGGCGCATAAAGTCCTGACGTTGGATGTCCACAAATTTCTGCGCGAACTTGCGGCACTCGCGCCGCACTTCGACGGTCGACATGTGGGCCTTGCGCCCGCCCAGTTCCTTGTCCACGTTGATCTCGATGGGCAACCCGTGGCAGTCCCAACCCGGCAAGTACGGGGTGTTAAACCCCTCCAGGGTCTTCATCTTCACGATGAAGTCCTTCAAAATCTTGTTAATCGCCGTCCCCAAATGGATGCGCCCATTGGCATAAGGCGGCCCATCGTGCAGAGTGAAGACCGGCGCGTCTTTCCGCGCCTCGCGAATCTGCGAGTACAAATTCTCCTTGGCCCAAGCCGCCAGCCATTTGGGCTCGTTCTGCGGCAAATTGGCTTTCATGGAAAATGCGGTTTTGGGTAGGTTGATGGTCTGCTTAAGTTCCAGGATCTCTTGACTGTCTTGCATGCGTCCTCCGTCGTGAGGTTAACTTTCATTATAGAGAACGCACTACGAAAGTGTCTAGCAATGTGATTAAACCACTGAGACACTGAGGCACCGAGAAAACTTTAGACTGCAAACAGCTTCTATCGCAGTGTTTCATTGCTTTGCCTCAGTGCCTCTGTGCCTCAGTGGTGAAAAACCTTTGGAATTAACCCACGGTTGCGAGATGATTGCCGGCCGAATTCACGAGCGCAAGTTGGGAGATTCTTGTAAGGATGCAAACCGCTGAGACACGGAGGCACTGAGAAGAATAACAAAGTGAAATCTGCTTTGCCTCAGTGTCTCAGTGCCTCAGTGGTGAAAAGGAAAAAACATGGTTGAAAATGATCCGTTGACGGAAAAGATAATCGGCGCAGCAATTGAGGTGCACCGGGCGCTTGGCCCGGGTCTGCTCGAATCTGCGTACGAAGAATGCTTGTGCCACGAGCTTCGATTGGGCGGAATCGATTTTGTGCGGCAGATGCCTTTGCCGGTGGTCTATAAGGGTATGCACCTGGACTGCGGTTATCGACTGGACGTGGTAGTGGAAGGGAAAGTGATTCTTGAACTGAAAACTGTCGACCACCTCATGCCAATCCACGACGCGCAACTGCTCACCTACCTGCGCCTCGCGGGCATCCATACGGGACTCATCCTCAATTTTAACGTTCCCGCACTACGTCAAGGCATCAAACGCATGGTGCTGTAGAAGCGGGGCGGCATAAACCACTGAGGCACCGAGGCACAGAGGATCAGAAGCACGATACCTTTCCTAAGTGGATCAGTGCCTGATGGTAGCTCTCGGCAATGCGCTAGTAGCTCTGAGTTCAGTCCAGCGCAACCAACAAATGAAAAGGCCGATTCCGGCGCCAGCGATAAAGCTGAAAATCCCTATCCAAAGTTAGAATGTCTTCCGTATTCAGTTCGTCAGCGAGGTGAATCAGGCAAGCGTCCGCGAAGTCTGCCGGTAAATCGCGGTATTTGCGCAGAATGCTTCGTACTGGCGCGGCGGAGCGGGAGAGCTGAAACGGAATCTGAATGACTCCGCGCTCAACGTTCTGGAGCACGGTCTCAGACGCTCCGGGAAGGCCGCGTAGCAGATAGGCGCTCTCCGCAATCACCGCCTCACAGGTAACCAACGGCCGTTCGAGACCCTCCAACGCGGCCACACACCGCGCGTGACTGCTCTCGCTTCGGTCCAATAGGGCCACGATCACGCCAGTGTCCACGAGCACGGGCTTCACCGGCCGAACCCGCGCAGGTGCTTTTTGTTTGACCCGAGATCGGGCAGGCCAGAGGCAAATCGCCCCACCCCGATGACTCGTTGGGCCGTAGGGCCGACATAACATGCGGCGAGCAAATGCACTCCCTCACGTACCACGCGGGAAGGGCTCCAGCCAAGACGGCGCACCAGCCGTTCTAAAGCGATTTGGGATCGCCGGTCCAACCGCGCTTGCACATTCGCCTTCATATAGATCATTGTATCACAAAGTGCCTCTCGTAATACGAACCGGCCACCGCCCCCAGTCGCGGTACAAACCCAACGGCGCCTAAACCGTCCTTGATCGGCACCAGTCCGTGCGCGCCGCGGTCCTAAGGAACAGGTCGCGCTACGCTTGCTCGCCCAGAACATCAACGTAGCGCAGGGCCCGCACTCCGGCCCTGCGGCTCTTTCCGCGGCACGGGCTGGGTGTCGCCCCAAGCACGATAAATCAAAAAACCCTTTGCCTGCGGTCCAAAGGCAACGTCTGCCAAACCCGTTTATTTTCGCATTGTGCTATAGGCGCGACTTCGGAAGAGCCGCAAGGCCGGAGAGCGGGCCTTGCGCTACGTCTTCTCTTGGACAGTGTCCAATCTAACCACCAGGGACCGTGAGAACTCCGGCAGTAGTATCTTGCCCCCGCTAAGATTCGCGCCACTCCACTTCCCGGACCAGGGATCGTATACGCGGCCCGATCCTTCCCTGCCGAAATCCACGGTAATATCCGCAAGCACCTCGGGCTGCTCGCCTCTCTCGATTTCAGTCCGCCAATCATTGCGCGAATCGCGGCACCAGGCGAGCCATGTGCGCTTACCCTTTAGAACGTAAACCCGCAGCCGCGGATGTTCGATCACGACGGGCTCAAATGCCTCGGCTGGAGGGTCGAGGCCTCGCACGGCCTCGGCAAAGCGGCCGAAGTGATACCAAAGATTGTTAGCGTCCACGTATTCTTCCCAGTGCCAAATCTGGCCGCTCCCGGCCGCCCCGGAAAAGAAGGGCGCAAAGAGGATGTCGTGCAGGATAATGCCTGCCCGGTCTTTGGCATAGAGGTGCGACGGCCCGGAGTGGCTCGGTTCGACCGCGCCCGACTCGGCAAGGATGATGGGCCGCCCCGGATGGTAGCTCCGTAACTCACGGATGGCGTCCACAGCAAGGATGTCCACCGGACCATGGCAGACTTCCAGCTCGGCGCCCTGGTCCAGGTAGCGATGCACTTGGGCCACATCGTTGCCCGCCATCAGGCTGAGAGGACGATAGAACTCGCGGGCTTGGTCACGGTCGAAACTGCCAAGGCTCTGCATGGCCAGGTTTTTCGGAAAGGCTTTGTGCAGTTCGGGCAGCATCGCTTCTGTCCACGCGCAGGAAGTCGCCCCCGTGTACGGCGTTAATCTCGTTCCATAATTCCCATCCATAAATGATCGGGTCATCCGCATAACGCTGGGAGTACCACTGAACCTTCTTGCGGAATTGTGCACGCGATTCCTCGCCATCAAAGAAATCGGCAATGGAGGTGGCCGGCCCGTTATGAGTGATGCTATAGAGAGGATTATCCGCCCAAGGTTGTGGCCCGCCACCAATGGAGCGAAAGTGTTCCATGGTCAACTTGACGTGGATATGGTAGCGGCCGCATAGCTCCAGCAAGCGATCGATGCGGCGTGCCTTCATGGGGTCATAGACGCCGCACTTCTCGTGCTCAACACTCCAAAACGGGCTGCTGAGCCACACACGGATGTAATTGCCGCCGTTGCGGGCGAGCTTCTCGATCCAGCCCTCGAAGCCATTCAGCCCTGCGACCTCGTCATCGCGGGCGCCCTCCGGCGGCGAAATCATATTCAGGCCGATGGGAATATAGGGTGAGCCATCGGCCAACTCGAAATAACGGTAATCGCGCGGGCTGACGCGAACGAATTGGGGATGCTCCTGCTTGTTGTTGCCCCGGGCGGAGAGGAGACCGTACGGTGCGGCAAGCGAAATCGCCAGGAACGATCGCCGGCTAAGCATATTTAGCCCTCGCTATTGTCATGAGATTCCGCGATAGAAGGTTCAAAAAACCTTCCAAGCAAAGGCCAATCGCGGCAAGAAGATTGAATAGGTGTTTCATGGCGGCGGGATTATATCAACAGGCCGAAGGACGTCAACCCTAGCGGGCAGCCGCGACACGCTTTCTCGGTCGTGGGGTTTTTGTTTCGTGAGGCGGGGCATGGGGCAAGAGGAAGAGCCGAGTCCATGCCGATCGATGCGCGCCACGCCAGAAGAGCCGCAAGGCCGGAGAGCAGGCCTTGCGCTACGTCTTCTCATGGATGGCACCCGGAGTTTGGTACGCTACTCGCTGTTATGGAGAGCTGAAACTGATTGTGGTTACCGAGCGCTCGCGCAGAGTTGCTTGAATTTGGCCGAGTCCGTGTGGTCATGGGAGTACGCGTAGCGAGTCTCAAGATAGAAGTTTTCGAGCTCGGCCCGGTTCGCTTGCCCGGCTGACGTAAGCGTCGCGGTCCAGACTGCTAACAGACTTGGTTCGCCATTCATGCAGACCAGCCCGGGGCCAACATTGATCGCGGGCTCCGGCCCAAACTTGAACGCGGTTAAGCCGGACCTCTCGCACTCCGGGCTCGCAGCAAGCTTATAAGCGGGGAGGGGGCTGGGCAGAGCAGGCGGCGCTGAACGACCGGGGGCCGTGATCGAGTCAAAGGATATTTCTCCGTGCTCGAGCCGCGTAAGCTCATCCGGCAGACCGGGGAGGTCCTGTCCACGAACCAGACCAAGATAGAAGTCACCGCGCTTGAATCCCTTTTCGAAACTTTGGGTGAATGAACCTGTCGGCTTGCCATTCTTATCAACCCAATCCACCACAGCATCGGCCAGAAAGTATTCGCCGCGGGCGGAAAGCAGATTAGTATCGAGGTTAATCTGATGCGGGCGGGCACTTGCCGGCCACATGGAAGGGCCAAGGCCTGGCTGGGGACTTAGCCGGTCAAGATACGATTGGTAAAGCGCCGAAGACTTGCTGAGGGAATCTCTGAACCAATCGGAAATCTCGGGTGACTCCTGAACCTGCTTATCAAGCTTGCCACATCCGAGGGACTTGGCACGAATGGCGCTCGCCACGAGCTTTGGCGGAAAGGTAGTCTTCCGCAAGTTGGAAGACTTGCCGTAGAGCGTTTGCGCCTCCGCGAGAGCCGCCCCAATCCGGTCCATCAGTTCGCCATACGCCTTCACCAGTTCAACTTCCATCAGGCCCGACGGCGCTGCCACTAACACCCGGGCCTCAAGCCCGTAAACGGTTTTGAGCGTCGTCGAGAGGGCGCGCGCGATGACGTAGCGCAAAGATTCTTTGTCCTCGATGAACTGTTCCATTCCATCAAGGGCTGCCAGAAACTGTGTGATCTCCGCGGTGGAGAGGTCGCGCAAAACCAGCGCGTCAAACCCCGCTTCGATGCAGGTATGGCACTCCTCATTGTCCTCGTACGTAAGCCGCCCACCCACCTTGCCGGTTACCCCCAGCAGCCGCGCGCTGGCCCTGTTGGTCGCCCAGTAGTGGCCCTCGCGGTCGGCGGCGTAATGCGAGAGCGCCCCGAACGCAAAAGCGATAACCTCGGGGCGCTTATTATCCCGGATGGCTTCGGTTAGAAACTCGTCAACAAAAGCGCCGGTGCCATCGTAATGCAGGAGGTCTGACAATTCTCTCAGGCTTGCGTCGACATACCCGACGTCATGAGCGAGAGCGCCAGCCATCAGTGCGGAGGTTACCTTCTGTTTGTCCCAGTCGCTGAGTGGGCCATGCCATGATTGAATTCTGTCCACGACCTGGCTGCGAGACCGAAACGCCACAATCACATGGACAAGTGGACCGTAAGCGACCAAATCTGCCGATGGGATAACGAATGCCCCAAGAAGGCATACGATCATTAAGAGGTATTTGCCCATGTGAATTGCCATTGGCTCGATTATATCGTCGAAACAGCGGTTTTTAAAGGGGCGCACTGGGCTCGCAACACTCGCGTGCCCATCGTGCGATCGCCACCAACGACACGGGATTCGAAAAGGAAGTCCGGGAAAGCAGTCCGAGTGGCGCGATGCGGTTGCCGGACGATATCGGGCATGAGAGAATTCAGTGGTCAGGACTGCGCGGGTCTTTGCCGCTAAAATCGCGGGGCTAAAAGGTACGGACGTAGGGTCGCGACCGACGGTACAAGACGTGGGGAACTCGGATTGGACCTCTTCGGCTGGACGGTGTCGCGCAAACTGATCGCCAGCGGTGTCCCCCGGTGTTGTGCCGGAAGTGGGTATCGCTACCAAGCCAGGACATCGTCGCACGGGAAGGAGCAATCGCCATGAAGAAAGTTAGGATGGTAGCTCGTTTCACGTTCGGATCAGGATCTCTTGCCCTACTCTTATCGCTCACTGCCGGGCACCTGCGAGCGCAAGAAATCCGGGCCATCGCGGAACCCAACCAGGCTATAAGGATGGGTCGAGGGGGATACGTCTGCGACGGTCAGCTCACCCATACCCCGATCGATGCCACCGAAAACTGGACCTATGAAATGGTGCAGTGTACCGGTCCGATTTACGACTCGAGAGACTACGCTGCCCTCTACTCGAAATTCAGCTACGATGCATTTGTTAACATGAAAGTTGCCCTGCAACAGGAGAACGCTTCCCGTCGGGCGACCCAGGGCGCCCTCAACAACCAGGCCCAGACGATCAATACTGACCTCCGAGCGATTATTGACGAGCGCTTCCAAGAACTTCCCCAAGACGTATTACTCTCGGCCGCGGTACAGAACCTCAAGAAGAGCCTGATTGAGTATGTCGACCAGAAATTTCCTCGAACGCCCCCGAGCAATCCCCCGGCGAGAGAAGGCCCGGCTCCGCCCCCTCCGGCTAGAGAACGTCCGGCCACACCCCCAAACCAGCGTTGACGCTCAAGGGGCTACGGCCGCCGCGCGGGCCTTCCAGTGGGCGATGATCGTGGACACGGCAATCGGTGAGGGTTTTAGGAGCTCGGCGGCAGGGCCCGCAGTCCGGCCCAGCGGCCTTCCCAGCGACGCGGCCCTTGCAATTTCGCGAGTAATACATCCAGATTCCCAACAGGCCACTGGACCAGCCTAATGGCCCCAATACTTCACTCATCCGCCACGTGGGCAGCGCGCTGGCACCGAAGAACCGCAAGGCCGGAGAGCGGGCCTTGCGCTACCCCCTCTTCTAGCGCAGCGAGCGGAGCTGCGCTCTACGGCTTCCCGGGCCACCCGCCGCTGACCGCGCTCGACTGGGGAATATCTGGGCCCGGTACTGGTATTATCAAGGTGAAGGGGATGGGAGGCTGTACAAGCAAGGCCTTGAAGAGTGCGAATTCGCGGAGGATGAAATGCTGATGCCCGACAAAGGACAAGACAGATCATCGAAACCGATAACGCGAAGGGCATTCATTGGGGTATCGATCTCGGCGCTGGGTGGCCTTGCGGCGTGGCATTACCGCAGCCTGCAATCCGTGGAGGCCGGGGCAGCGCCGGCAGGGCAAGCGAAGATGGTCAAGATCGTGGAATTCTCCGACGCAGGTGTGCGGCAAGGCGTGGTCGAGGTGCCGACGATCGTCAAGAGCAACGAGGAATGGCGCAAGCAACTCTCGCGTTCTTCGTTCGACATGACGCGGAAAGCCGACACGGAGATGGCGTTCTCCGGCGCCTATTGGAATCTCCACGAAAAAGGGATCTTCCGCTGCATCTGCTGCGATACAGCGCTCTTCAGCTCCGAAACGAAGTTTGAGTCCGGCACCGGCTGGCCCAGCTTTTGGGCGCCCCTCGCCAAAGAGAATATCGAGGAAGTCACCGACATGAGCTGGGGCATGGTGCGCACGGCGGTTTCCTGCCGCCGCTGCGACGCTCATCTGGGTCACGTTTTCAATGACGGCCCGCAGCCCACCGGGCTTCGTTATTGCATGAACTCGGTGGCGCTGCGGTTCGTCAAGCCGGCGTGAACGCGACGGGAAACGAGCGGCATCAAATGGAGGTTGACTCGATTGTCCCGCGACCTTAAGATCAAGCGCCAATGGAATTGAGCAACTCCGGCGTGGAGGTCTGGCCATCAACATTAAGAGATGTCGCAGGGAAATCAGTGAGGATTTGAAAACGAAGCAACCGGTGGCAGTCTTGTTACCGCGTTGGATTGGTTCCCACCTCCAGGCGCTCCAATTCACACGCCGGTCTTGGCGTCTGCTGCCGGCGCTGATCTTGCTTTCTGCCTGCGCCGTGGCATCGGCACAAACGGCAATAAAAACCGGCCCGGAAGTGGGCTCGACAGTGCCGGGGTTTGAGGCGCCCGACCAGAACGGCAGCGCGCAAAACCTGCAGAGCATCATGGGGCCGAAGGGAGCGCTGCTGGTCTTTTACCGTTCGTCGGACTGGTGACCCTTCTGCAAAACCCAGCTCGTCGAGCTGGAACAGCATCTCGGCATGATCCATGAACAAGGCCTGGGGGTGGCTGCGATCAGCTACGACAGCGTGGCCGCGCTCAAGAACTTTGCCGACCGCAAGCACATCACCTATCCTTTGCTTTCCGACTCCGATTCCAAAATCATTCGCGCATTCGGTATTTTGAACGAAACCGTTCCGGCAGACTCCATGGCGCACGGCATCCCTTATCCCGGAACCTATGTGGTCACGCCGAATGGTAAGGTCATCGCCAAGTTTTTCGAGGACGACTTCAAAGAGCGCACGCCCACGATGGAAATCCTCGCGCGACTCGGCGACGCGCGCAACTCGACGCCTGCAACCTTGGAAGCGAAGCACCTGCGGCTGTCCTCTTCGGCGAGCACGAGCACAGTCCACCCCTACCAGCAGGTGGCACTCTTTCTGGACATCAACCTGATGCCCAAGATGCACGTTTACGCTCCGGGAGTGCGGGGCTACATTGCGATCGAGTGGAAGATGGCAGAGACTGCAGCGACGTTCCTCCCGGTAAGTTACCCCAGGCCGGAAACGCTCCGGCTGGACGTGATCAAAGAGACGGTCCCCGTGTATCGCGGCCACGTTCGCTTGGCGGAGGACGCTGTCATCGGCACGGAGGCCCAGGTGAAACCCACGCTGAATGAACGCGGCGAGATGACGATCGAAGGTTCGCTGCGGTATCAGGCCTGCGACGACCACGAGTGCTACATTCCCGAGGCCGTCCCCGTGAAGTGGACGTTCGAATTCGCGCCACTCGATCGCGAGCGCGTTCCCGCCGAACTCCAACGCCAGCCCAAACCTTAAGAGCGCCTCTCACATCGTCTCGCTCATCGTTCCCATAAAGAAAATCAATGGGCAAAACCATTGCCAGATGCGCGGAGTGTTGTTAACAATAGAAGTGTTGGACCTTCACCCAGTTTTAAACTGACCGAGACTGCACCGGCGTTCTCGCGCAAAGGTGTGAACGTCTCCGTCGACTTCAGCTTGAACACACTTTCCGGGATTCCCGGCCCTAAGGAGAAGCATGAGCGTCGATTTGCAAAGCCACTTGGAACTTCCCTACAGCGAATTGGAAGAACTGAATCTGCGCGCCAAGGAGCAGCGGCTCGCGCGCGTTCCCATGGAACAGGTCCGAGAAGAGCGCCTCAAGTACCTGAGCGACGAGAAGCGGATTAAGGCCGTGACGGTGCTCTTCAGCGACCTCGAGGGCCGGCTGCACATGCTCGATTACGACAAGAAGTTCTTCATCAAGAGCTGGGATAACCTCACGTTCGACGGGTCGTCCATTCGCGGCTTCTCCGCCCAGCACGAGAGCGACCTGCGGCTCGGCATCGATTGGCCCGCTTTCTATTGGGGACCTTCGGACGTCTTCGGGCCCGGAAAGGTCATGGTCTTCGGCGAGGTCATCGATAAGAACGGAATGCCTTATGCCGCTGACCTTCGCGCCGTGCTCAAGGCTTATGCAACGAAGCTCTATGAAAAGCACGGGTACACGCTGAATGCTGCCAACGAAATCGAGGGCTTCCTGTTCAAGGGGACTGACGCCGAGCGGCGATATCACGAGACCGGCAAGTTCGAGTACGTGAGCATGGGCGGGTACTACCATTCCCTTCCCGGCGACGCCCTGCGCCTCTTCATCGACCACGCCGCGGAAGTGCAGCGGGCGATGGGGTTCCAAAACGAGAAGGACCACCCGGAAGTGGCGCCGTCGCAATTCGAGATCAACTACGGCTATTCGGAGGTGGTGGCGGCGGCCGACCAGATCCAGATCTACAAGCTGATCTGCCGCCAGGTGGCCACCAAGATGGGATTGACCGCGTGCTTCCTGCCCAAGCCGATCGTCGGGGTGAATGGCACGGGCATGCACTCCAACGTATCCATGATGAAGGACAACAAGAACCTGTTCTGGGACCCGCAGGGGCTGGAGAAGATGAGCCCGTTTGCCTGGCAGTTCGTTGACCGCATCCTTACTCACGGCAACGACCTGTGCCTGATCTTCAACTCCAGCGTGAATTCCTACCGGCGCCTCGACCCGCATTTCGAGGCCCCGAACCAGCTCAAAGCCTCGGCCGTGGACCGCGGCTCGATGGTGCGAATTCCCCTCGGCAATTCACGCAGCGCGCGGTTGGAAGTTCGCGCTGTCGCCCCGGATGCCAACCCGTATATGCTGCTGTACTCGATCTTCCGGACCGGCATCGAGGGCGATATCGCCGAAGTCGAGAATCTCCGCAGCGCCCAGCGCTTTTTGCCAGATAACATCTACGATGCAATTGATAACTTTAGTAATGCCGAGTGGACGTCAAAGCTTCTTGGGGATGTCGTTAAGGAGCGGTTTGTCGATTTGAAGAAGGCGTCCGCCGACCGCTGCCCGCGATTGCTGGGAACGGTGGTGAAGCCGCCCGAGGTACAGTTCCATCACGAGGTCTACACGCAGTACCTGTGGAACCTGTTTTAGCCGCCCGAACCCTCGCGGCAACCGCCGTGGCGCGGGCATCTTGCCCGCTGTCGCGGGAGCGTCCCGCTCCCGCCAGCGCGCGGGCAGGATGCCCGCGCCCCAGCCGGCGAGACGCCGGCGCTACGAAAAGCGCTACCCTTACCTTCAAGCGCTCCCGATAGAGTGAGTCCGCTCAGGTTGCGTCGCACACGCAATCCAAACCGCAATCCCCCATATCAGCAGCCCAGCGATGAAGCCCTCGACCACGGATCCCGCGAGCGCCTTCAGCAAGCGCATGGGAACGTCGCCGCCCGAAGGATTGAAGAAGTGGGTATTAAAGAAAGGTCCGGCGGACAGCAGCGTGGCCAGATAGACCCACGCCCGCCACACCCATCCCAACACCAGCGACGGAACCAGAAGCTGGCGGGCCTCTGTTAGTCCTATCCGCGCCCCCACCCCGCCGACGTAGAATGCGCTCAGCAGGACCAGGATGGTGGTACTCCAGGCCGCGCTGCGAAAAGGCGGCAGCCCCATGGCCTCGGTCCAAAAACGCATGATCACAAACACTCCCAACATGGCCCCCGGGGCGACGGTCACCGGCCATCGCCACAGCGTGTGGACAATGGCCATCAGCAGTAGGATGATGACGAAGAACACGCCGATCTCCATGAGGTGCCCCATCAAGTGCCTACCCAGGTGGCCCCAATTGCCGTAGTCGTCGCTCTCGGCAAAATGGGTCCGCGAGAGATGCAGCACCGCGGAAATGATGGTTACAACAATGACCCAGCCTTCCGTCCACGCTGCGAGGATCAAGGCGGGAAGCAGCAGTCGTGAGAACTTGCGCAAGCCGCCGCGAAGCGGGCCAACCGCTGCTAAGTAAATGCCCACCAGCAGCATTCCCACGGTGCTGGAAACGTATCGCGCGAATTGCTCGGGCATGCCGGCAAGTTCCAAAACCAGGCGCGCGATCACCAACACCGCCAGAGTGGCCAATGCCCCGCGCATCAAAAGAGAAAACGGTTCCCGGGTGAGTCCCTTCGTTTCTGAAGACATCGCTCCCTCGTGGATTTCTCAAATAGGTTTAGGCCTGCATCCTACTTGAGCGCTCACAGGGTTTCAACACGTTTTTGGCGCTTGGGGCAACCGCGCTCCGATTTGCCCGCAAAGACGCTCGATTCGTGCAAATTGATCGAGAAAAGCCACAGATTACGTCGGACAGTTTGTCGCTCGGCCTTGTGTTTTCATAGATATAGTCGGATCATCCTTCACTTTTAACATCTTTATGGATTCGTGCCCCGATTCTCGATCAAGTAACCTCCTTATTTTCAATGACTTGAATTTCGGCTCGCTCACCGCAATCTTCACTAAGTTGCTTTGATATCATAGATATAGTCGCTTGGTTTTAGAGTTGGTGTGAAATCCGAAGACATGATGGTTTGTATGCTGGCCAAGCACCCGAGCCCGTTCCTTGCTCATACCCATAGTCTAGACCATGCATGGAAATTTGTCAAGGGGAATATTGTAAAATCTTATACGAAGGAAGAACAGTCCTGAACGGTAAAAGTGTCTGAAGATGCTTCCGGTCTCAGTCCTGATTCCTGGACCGGTTGCGTCAGGCAGGCCAGGCGAAGTTCGCCAGTTGCGAATCAAAGCGAACCCGCGGCGACCGTCTATCGAGCTCACATTAACTTCTCCAAGCTCACACCTCGCCGAGAGTACCGCCTTTCAATCGGCAATCGACAATCGCAAATGGGCAATCATTCATATCTCAGCGCGACGAGCGGATCGACCTTCGTCGCCCGGCGCGCGGGGATATAACACGCCAGAAGCGCGGCGACCACGAGCAGTGCCGGAACCAGGACCAGTGTCGCCGGATCGTAGGAGCTGGTCTGGAACATGGTCGCCACGATCAGCCTTCGGCCGAGGGGAACCAGCGCCAGTCCCGCCGCGCAGCCCGTAAGAGCCAGCGCCGCGCCACGCTTCATGACCGCCCAGTAGACTTCCCCCCGTCCGGCTCCGAGGGCCATGCGGATGGCCAGTTCTCGCCGGCGTTGCGCGACCAGGTAGGACATCACGCCAAACAAACCGATGAGGGCCAGGGCCAACGCGATCAACGCAAACGACAGCATCAATACCGTCGTGAAGCGGCGCTGCGCCACCGAGTCAGAGATGAGTTCTTCAAACGTGGTGAAATGGTAGACGGGAAGGTCGCGGTCGAGCGACCAGATTTGTTGCTGAATCTCCCGGTAGAGGCCCTGGCCGCGTTGCCGGGCGGGGCTTAGGCGAAGGATAAGAGCGGTACGTTCGCTCGCTCCACTTTGCACTTGGAACATCGAGTTGTAGATCGTGGGGGGCGGATCGGCGTCGAGGGCGGAAATATGGACGTCTCCGGCGACGCCGACGATCGTGAACAGCGCGCGATCCCCCCAATGAAATCGCTCGCCCAGCGGGTTGCGTCCGGGAAAGTACTGGCGGGCCAGCGCCTCGTTGATGATGGCTGCCGGGGGTGTATTGGGCCTGTCCTGCTCAGTAAAATTTCTGCCGCGCAAAATCGGGATTCCCATGGCGTGGAAATAGCCGGGGCTTACCAGCGAGTTCTCCGCCCAGTGAAAATCATCGGGCGCGGCGTGTTCGAGGCGAAAACCAATCTGGCGAGTATCGCTCAGCGGCAGATGACTGGCCGCCGCAACAACTTCGACGCCTGGGATCTGTTTGACGCGCTCGACCAGTTCTTCCTGCACCGCGGCTCGCTTCACGGGATCGGGGTAGCGCTCCTGGTCAAACAGCGTGCGAACAATGAATACCCCTTGTGCGCGGAAGCCGAGCGGGACGTTCAAAACTCGCACAAAACTCTGAAGAATCAGGCCCCCGCCGACGAGCAGGACCAGCGCCAGGGCGATTTCGGCGAGCGCGATCAGGTTCTGTAGGCGCAGCGTTGCGCGCGCCGATCCCGCCCGCGAAGTCTCCTTCAGGCACTCCTGCGGTGATGTGTGCGAGAGGCGCCAAGCGGGGACAAATCCGAATAGCAGAGTGGTGAGGAGCGACAGGACACCCGTGAACAGGAGCGCCGAGGGATCAACAGCGACTTCCCCCAAGCGCGGCACATTGGCCGGGCCGTACGTCCGCACGCCATAAACCAGCAGGAACGCCAAGGCGAAACCGGCGACCGCTCCGAGTATCGACAGCAAAAGGCTCTCGACCAGGCACTGTTCCAACAGGCGGCGTCTGACGGCCCCGATGGCGCTTCGGACCGCCATTTCATGACTGCGGTGGCTGCCGCGCGCGAGCAAAAGGTTCGCGACGTTGGCGCAAGCAATCAGCAAAACGCACGCGACCGCGGCCATCAACAGGATCATTAGCGGCCGAGCCTTCTGGACGGCATACGCGGCGAACGGATGCACGTGCGGAACCACGCGGATTGTGCCGGAGTAATGGTACTGCTCCATAAAGCCCGCAGCGACCATAGTCACATCCGCCTGGGCCTGCTGCGCGGTCACCCCCGGCTTAAGCCGACCAATGAAGTGGACGCCAAATTCGCGCAACCGGTCCTGCAAGCGATCCGGAGCGAAAATCTCCGGCACCCAGAGGTCGACGCGCTCGGAGAGCGCCGCCCCGTCAGAGGGAAACTGGAATGATGCCGGCATCACACCGGCGACCACGTAAGGTGTCTCATCGAGCTTTACGGTCTTGCCCAGAATTCCCGCATCCGCGCCATAGTGGTCGTGCCAGAGGGCGTAGGAAAGGAGGGCCACGGGCGTGCTTCCCTGCCGTTCGTCGTCAGCAGAGAAAGCGTGGCCGAGTAGAGGCGAAACTCCGAGCAGCGGGAACACCGAGGCCGTCACGGCGGCGGCATTCACCCGCAGTGGAGTCCCCGCGCCGGTCAGATTGAAACCCGAAGGCTCATAGGCGGCCGTCTCGGTGAAGGAGCGGTTGCGGTCGCGATAATCCAGGTATTCACCCGCTGCCATCCCGACTTCATTCTCGTAACCCATCTGGGGCACGGTTTCTGATACCACCACCAACCGCTCCGGATTTCGATACGGGGGCGGGCGGAGAAGAATGGTGTCGACCAAGCTGTAGACCGCGGTATTCGCGCCGATGCCAAGGGCAAGCGTCAGCACCGCCACCGCGGTGAAACCCGGGCTGCGGCGCAATTGGCGCAGGCCGCAGCGGATGTCTTGATAGAGATTCTCGAGGTAGTTGACTCGGCGCATGTCGCGGCACTCCTCTTTGATTTGGTCCGGCCCGCCTAGCTCGCGCAAAGCCGCGTAACGAGCTTCTTCCGGCGTCATCCCTCGGGAAACGTTTTCCTCCGTCAGCTTTTCCAGGTGGAAGCGGAGTTCGTCACTCAGTTCCCCTTCAACATGCGTCCTTCGAAATAGCGAACGAAGTCGCAGAGGCAATTTGTATTTCCAGCGTCTCAACATATCCATGATGATTTCTCGCTTGGCGCGTCGATTGCGGTTTTCAATCGGCAATCGACAATCGCAAATCATCAATCATTCGTACCTCAGCGCCTCCATGGGATCGACCCGCGCCGCCCGCCGGGCGGGAACATAAGTGGCAAGAAGCGCGGAAATCGCAAGGATCAGGGCCACGGCGGCCAAGGTCGGCACGTCGTACGCCTGGGTGCCAAAGAGTAAGTTACGCATCAGGGTGGCGGCGGCTATCGAGCCGAGCAGTCCTCCGCCGATACCCGTGATAATCAGCCAGCCCGCCTCTTTCAGGATGAGCCCGCAAACCGTGCCGCGCTGTGCACCGAGCGCTATCCGGACGCCAATCTCGCGGGTTCTCCGGCTCACCGAGTAAGCGATCACGCCGTAGAGCCCTACCACTCCGAGCAGCAGCGCCACGGTGGCAAAGCCGCCAATCAGCCACGCTGACGAACGGTGCAAGTAGGCCGTCTGAGAGTCATTAATCCTTTGGGTCATGGTCATTTCGCCCATCGTACCAAGCTCGGGGTCGATTTGATGGATCAAGGCATCCATCGTGGGCAGCATGGCCTGTTCGGCCAGCGAGGTACGAACGACCACAGCGAAATAGGTGTCGGGGCTCTGATCAAACGGAATATACTCCGCGGGCCAGGTCTCCGAATCCAACGTGCTTTCCTTGATGTCGTCCACAACCCCCACGATCTCCTTGATCGAAGCCGGAGTCAGCCCGTCATCACCATATTTCTGGCCGATGGGGTCTTCATTGGGGAAGTATTTTCGCGCTAGCGCCTGGTTAATGATGACCACGTGGGGCCTCGAAGCATTATCCGCGTCGGAAAAGAAACGCCCGCGCAGCAGTTTGGCCTGCAAGGTGGTGAAATAGGCGAAGCTCACGTGCCGCTCATTCACCTCGTTGTGTTCTCCGTTGTACGGCCGTCCCACAAACCTGATCCAATCCGTGTTACCGTTACCACTTAAGGGCAGCCCCTGGGTCACGATGCCCACGGACTTTGTGCCGGGCAGGCTGGCGATTTCACTTATGATCTTGCTTCCGAGAGCCACCACCTGCGGATCCTTGGCATAGCGGACCGGCGGCGCGGCAATCTCCACAATGGCCACATGATCGGGATCGAACCCCAGGTCCACGTGGAGAAGACGATAGAGGCTTTTGCCGAGTAGGCCGGCGCCTGACAACAGCACCATGGCGATGGCCAACTCCACCGCCACCAGGTTCGAGCCCACACGACGCCACATGGTTCCCGCCGAACCGCGACTGCCTTCCGCCAGACCTTCGCGCATCTCCGAAAGAGACAACCGCAAGATGGGAGTGATGGAATAGAGCCCCGCGGCGAGCAGTGAAATCGCGGCGCCGAAAAGCAAGACGTGAAAATTCAAACCCAAACCGTGCAAATAGGGCATTCCCGCCATCATATTGGGAGGGACGAGCCGGGTGAGGAGTCTGATCATCCACGCGGCGGAAAGCAGTCCCAGTCCCCCGCTGATCGCCACCAGCAGTAATCCTTCCGTGGCGAACTGACGGATCAACCTCCAGGACGATGCGCCGAGCGCCTCCCGTACGGCGATTTCCCGCCTTCGGCCTTCCGAACGCGCCACGAGGAGGCCGGCGACATTGACATAGGCAATCAGCAGCAGGAGTCCGGCTCCGCCGAGAAGGACTAAGAGGATGGGGCGGATATTGCCAACAATCACGTCGGCGAGCGGCACGACGCTCGCGCTCTGGCCGCGATTGGAACCGGGATACTGCCTTTCGAGATCGGCGGCAATCGTTTTCATTTCGGCGAGCGCCGCCTCGACCGTGACCCCTTCCTTCAAGCGGGCTACTCCCTCAAGGCCATGGCAGCTTCGCCGGAGGTCGCACGGGCTGGTGCCCTGAAGAGTCGTCCATAGATCCGCGTGACCTCGGGGAGCAAATTGAAAGTCCCGCGGCAGTACCCCGATGATCGTGTAGGAAACACCATCGAGCGTAGCAGCTTTTCCGACTACCGCGGGCTTTCCCCCGAACCACTTCTGCCACCCGGTGTAGGTCAGCATCACGCTCTTGAGCGCACCTGCCTGATCCTCGCCAGCGTAGAAATCACGCCCCAACATCGGCGTAATTCCCAGCGTGCGGAAAAACCCGGCACTCACGCGAACCCCCAGCACAGGCTGCACGCCCTGAGACGTACGGAGCAGGAAGCCGGTACCGCCCCACACATCAAGAGATCTGAAAACGGTATTCAGCCTTTTCCAGTCCAGGTAGTCAGGATAGGAAAGGTAAGCACGGGGAAACAGCTTGTCACTTTCAGTCACACCCACCAGCCGGGAAGGGTTCGGATAGGGCAGCGGCTTGATCAGCGCGGCGTCCACAAAGGAGAAAATGGCCACGCTGGCGCAAATGCCGAGCGCAAGGATGAGAACGCCCACGACGGCGAATCCCGGGCTCTTGGCGAATTGTCTCAGGCTGAAGCGAAGATCCTGAATAATATCGTGGATGTAATTCACTCGTCGCATATCGCGGCACTCCTCTTTGATTTGGTCGACGCCACCCAATTGGCGGAGGGCCGCATAACGGGCCTCTTCCGGCGCAATCCCTTGTTTAACGAGTTCAGCCGTCAGCTTTTCCAAGTGAAAGCGCAGTTCGTCGCTCAGTTCCTTTTCAACTCCACTCTTCCGGAAAAGTGAGCGAAACCGCAGTGGAAATTTGTAAATCCAACGCATAGGGAGTTCTCAGTCGTCAGTTCTCAGTCATCAGCTCACAATCTTCAGCTATGAGTCATCGGTTCTCAATCTTCAGTTCTGAGTCAACAGCGACCGGTCGACGGTTCTCAGTTCCCAGTCCAACACCTACCGCCTTTCACTGAAAACTGAGAACTGACCACTGACGACCTCATTCGTACCTCAGCGCCACGATGGGATCGACCTTCGTCGCGCGTCGCGCGGGGATGTAACACGCCAGCAGCGCGACTCCAGTAAGCGTCAGCGCAACGACGGCATAGGTGACGGGATCAGCCGGCCTGATGCCATAGAGCAAGCTCGACAGAAGGCGCGTTAACCTGAAGGCGCTGATAATTCCAATCGCTACACCCGCCAGTGCCGGGCTGAGGCCTTCCCGAATAACCATCCAGAGAACATCGCCTTTCTGCGCCCCCACAGCCAGCCGAATGCCGATTTCGCGCGTGCGTTGGACGACGGTGAATGAGATCACGCCGTAAATTCCCAGGCAGGCCAATACCAACGCCAAGCCAGCAAAGCCGCCGAGGAGCAGGGTGATGAACCGTGGCTCTTCCACCGACTGCGCGAAGTATTGGTCAAGGGTTTCCACGTGGTATATGGGGGTGTTCTTGTCCAGGGCCAGCACCCGCCGGCGAGCCGCTTCCACAATGGTGCGAGGAGGGTTGGCGGTGCGGATTACGAGGCTCATAGTGCCAAAGGGGCTCTGCGCTTGCGGGGCATAGATCTCGGCAGAGGCTGCCTCGCCCAAGCCGCTCTGCTTCACATCCTCGATTACGCCGATAACTTCGCGCATCGGAAACTCGCCAGGGCCATAACCATTGCCGATGCCGGGCCGGACGCGCTTTCCGATAGGATCCCGATTGGGAAAGAAGCGCTGCGCCAAAGTGCGATTGATAATCACCACCGGCGGGGATTTCAAATTGTCCCGTTCGGTAAAGTCCCGTCCGGCGATAAGAGCTATTCCCAGAGTGCGAAAATAATTCGGTTCCACCGCGTTGAAGTCCGCCCCGGGCCGCGACCCCATGGGCATGGGCTCTCCATCAACTTCAAAACTCGAGCTGATGTTGTCTCCGGTCAGGGGAAGCGACGCGACAGCGCTGGCCGAAACAACACTCGGAAGCGCCCTCATACTTCCCACAACGTCACGAAAGAACGCGGGTATTTGCGTGCCCTGCTTGCCCGCGGGTGAATCGACCTGAAACGTCAAGACGTGATCGGGATTGAATCCGGAATTAACCCGAGTGAGATTGTAGAAACTTTGAATCAGCAGGCCCGCGCCGAGCAGTAGAACGATGGCTAATGCAACTTCACTGACTACCAGAGCGTCGCGCAGGCGGCTGTGCTCTCGACCTCCACCACCCGCGCCGCGGCCGCTCTCATTGAGGGATTCGGTCAGGCCTATCTTTGAATCCCGCAGCGCGGGTGCGAGGCCAAAGAGAATTCCTGCCACGAGCGAGACAAGGAAGGTGAAGCTGAGCAAACGAAAGTCAAGGCCGATGGCGTCCAGGCGCGGGACCTCGGCCGGAATGAACCGCACGAGCGCCCGGAGCGACGCTATTGCCAGGGCAAGGCCGAGGCCGCCGCCGAGCAGGCCTAACGCTACACTCTCAGTAAGCAATTGGCGCGTGGCGCGTCGTCTGCTGGCGCCGAGGGCAGCCCGCAGAGCCATCTCCTTGTGCCGCCCGGTGGCCCGTGCCAGCAGCAGGTTGGCCACGTTGACGCAGACGATCAGCAGCACGCAGCCCACCGCCCCTAGCAGGATGAGCAGCGGTGTGCGAAGAGGGCCGATGGCGCCTTGGATTTCCGGCACGACCTGCGCGGTCCGCGGCTTGTTCTCGGGATGCTGCTTGCTCACCACACTTCCAATTGTCGCCATCTCGGCTTGTGCCTGCGCGATCTCGACCCCGGGTTTCAGCAGGGCAGCGACGTCAAGGTAGTGTGCACCGCGCTGGGTCGTCATCGCATACGCACCACGGGCGTCAGCCGCGATCGTGGTCCACAGCTCAATAGGGTCCGCCTGAATGGGGTATTGGAATCCCGCCGGCATGACTCCGACCACGGTGAAGGGCTGGTCCCCGAGCTGAATCGTGCGCCCCAGCACCGACGGGTCGGCACTGAACTCCCGCTGCCACAAGCCATAGCTCAAGATCACAGGATCGGTGCCACTCACCGTGCCGGGGTTGTCCTCATTGGGCAGAAAAATGCGTCCCAGCTCGGGCTTCACCCCGAGCAGTGAAAGCAATTGCGCGGATACCACCGCCCCTTGCAAATGGAGCGGCTCGCGGGGGCCGACCAGGGTAAAGTCGCCCGTGCGAAAGGCCGCCATGCCGGCGAAAACGTGGTTTCGAGCCCGCCAATCAAGAAAATCGGGATAGGACGCCACATCGCCATGGCCTGTCGCGGCCATCACCGACTTGACACGGACCAAGCGGTCGGCGGTAGGAAAAGGCAGCGGCTTGAGCATGACGTTATCGACGATGCTGAAGATCGCTGTGGTGGCGCCAATCCCCAGCGCGAGCGTCAGGATCGCGGCAGAGGCAAAGCCGGGATTCCTTCTGAGCACCCGCAGGCCGTAGCGGACATCCTGCAAGAAATGCTCGAGGTAATTTACCCGGCGCATGTCGCGGCACTCCTCTTTGATTTGCTCAACCCCGCCCACTTCGCGCAGTGCCGCGAAATGGGCTTCCTTCCGGGTCATCCCGTGGGCGCTATTCTGCTCAATCAGTTTTCCCAGGTGAAAGCGGAGTTCCTCGCTAAGTTCGTGTTCCACGCGGGAACGCTTGAACAGTGAGCGGAGTCGCAGCGGAAGTTTGTAGAGCCAGCGCATCGGTTTGGTTATCGGCCCTTAACGGCGGACTTAATTGCTGTCGCCAACCGCAATTCGCTAAGTCCTGCTGCCCGTGTCAAATCGGCAATCAACAATCGGCAATCCTCAATTCGTTTCCAGCACCAGACCAATCGCGGCGGAAAGTCTTGCCCAGTTGGCCTGCTCGTTCCCCAAATACTTGCGCCCCGCGGGCGTCAGCGAATAGAACTTAGCGTGGCGGTTGTTGTCGGACTCGCCCCACTTCGCCCTGATCCACCCGCTTTGCTCCAGGCGATGAAGGGCGGGATACAGCGCGCCCTGGTTCACCTGGAGAACTTCCTTGGACACCTGCCGGATGCGCTGCGCGATGCCCCACCCATGCATAGGCTCGAGCGCAATGGTTTTGAGTATTAAGAGGTCCAGAGTGCCCTGGACCAGATCGGTTGGTTTGCTCATTCACACTCCCCTCAGTTATCGACAACGCATCTTACGCCTACTCCTGTCAATAATCAAGGGGAGATTTTGGCTTGGCACAGAACATCGACCGGGAGGCATCCCATCAGTTAAAATGGTGTGAGGCTAAAAACACACAATGGGAATGGATCAAACCCCTGCTACGCACGCGAACTCTCTTCCGGTGATGAGCACCCAGGAGAAGGCCCTCGCCATCAATCTTGATACCGCGACATTCGGGACCTTTGCCGAGATCGGCGCCGGTCAGGAGGTGGCGCGCTGGTTTTTCCACGTGGGCCACGCCTCCGCCACGGTAGCCAAGTCGATGTCAGCATACGACATGGTGATCAGCGACATCATTTACGGCGCGGCGGATCACTACGTCAGCCGCGCCCGCCTGGAATCCATGCTGGACCACGAATGGACGCAGTTGCTCGAGCGCCTTGACCCGGTGCGCGGCGAGCGGACGTGCTTCTTCGTCTTTGCCGACACCGTCGCGACGCGCAGCCGCACGCGAAATCAAATGGGACAGGGTTGGATGGGCGTACGCTTCCAACACGAACCCAGGGCGCCGTATTCGGAGATCCTGATTCATGTCAATCTCCTTGACCAGGTCCCCGTGGGCGAGCAGGAATCACTGGGAGTCTTGGGCGTCAACCTGGTGTACGGAGCGTTCCTTCAGCGCGACCCCCAAGCGCTAATGAAGATGCTCATGGAGGGGCTCAGCCGGCTGCGCGTGGACATCGACATGATCAAATTCTCCGGGCCGGCCTTTACGCATGTCGACAATCGCCTCGCGAGTTTGCAACTTGTGGAATCGGAATTGACCGACTCCACGATGTTTACCGCGCAGGGAGATGTCGTGCAGCCGGCGGAGGTCCTCTACGAGAAACCGGTCCTCATCTTTCGAGGCAGGTTCCGCCCCATAACCAACGTCGGCATCGATATGCTGGACGGCGCGGCAGAACGGTTCAGGAAAATCCCGGGGGTGAATGTGGACCCCGTGGTGATCATGGGGATGACGCTGCGGGACCTGGACATGGGGCACGGGGTGGACCCTCACGATTTTCTCGCTCGCGCCGACATGCTCGCCGCTCTTGGGAAGACGGTCATGGTGTCGAACTTCCGGCGATTCGACAGCGTCACCAGTTCGCTCCGGCGTTACACCCATCAATGGCTGGGATTCGTTATGGGCGTGCCCACCCTGCGCGCGGTGTTCGATGAGCAGTACTACACCAACCTGCCGGGTGGTATTTTGGAAGGGTTGGGGCGCCTTTTTCAGGGAAATGTACGGCTGTATGTTTACCCCACGCGCGCCAACACCGGCGGCAAGGTGGCGACGTCCACCACTCTGGAAGTCGCACCCCAACTGCAACACCTGCTCGCCTACCTGCGCGAAAGGGGCGAGATCGAGGCCATCGAGAGCTTCGACTCGCGACAACTTCATATGCTCCCCGACGAAGTCTTAGCCGCCATTCAAAAGGGCACGCCGAACTGGGAACAGTACCTGCCCGCGCAAGCGGCCGAGGTTATCAAGCAGCGCGAGTTGTTTGGATACCATCAACCGGTGGCAGAAGCCGCATCCCCAAAATAGCGCGCACTTCGCTTTGGGTTTACGGCATAAGAGTGAAAGAACAGAAGTAGCGCGGGCGTCCCGCCCGCTGTCGTGGGAGCGTCCCGCTGCCACCAAGAACGCGCGGGCAGGATGCCCTCGCCCCAGCGGGCGGGACGCCCGTGCTACCTCCACGGTCTCAGCCTTCAAATTTCGAGCCGTACACCCGTTTCCCCGCGCTAGGGAAAAGCCCACATGAATGATAAGCTGACGCACTCTGAGCGGAGCCCTGCCGCGGTGTCTCGATGGCGGCCTGCCGGAAGGAGACCCCCTGTTGATCGAAGCGAAGACAGAACTACAGGTCAGCGGACGTGCCCGGCCCGCATACATGCTGCTGGTGAGCTTGGTGGCGGCCCTGGGCGGCATGATGTTCGGCTTCGATATCGCCATCATCTCCGGCGCCGCGCCGTTCGTGCAGGAGCATTTCCATCTCAACGAACTGCAACTCGGCTGGGGCGTAAGTTCGTTGCTGGCAGGCTGCATGCTGGGCGCGATGTTCGCCGGCCGCCTGGCCGATGCCTTCGGACGCAAGCGCACCCTCGTGAGCATCGCTCTGGTGTTCGCGTTCACGAGCGTGCTGACGGCAATAGCTCCTGGGTTCTCCTGGTTTGTCGCGGCCAGAATCATCGGCGGGTTGGCCGTCGGCGCGGCCTCCATGGTGTCGCCGCTCTACATCGCGGAAGTCTCGCCGTACGCCATGCGCGGGCGGATGGTGGCCTTGAACCAACTGGCCATCACCACAGGAATCCTGGTCTCCTATCTCATCAACTACCTCTTGCGCGGGGCAGGGCCGGAGAACTGGCGATGGATGTTCGCCTCAGGAGTGTTTCCATCCGTGTTGTTCTTCGGTCTCTTGTTTCTGGTACCGGAAAGTCCTCGCTGGCTCTTTCGCGCCGGCAAGCGGGCTGAGGCGTCGGCCGTGCTGATAGAGGTTGGCGGCATTGAGAACGCCGAAAAGGAAATGAGCGAAATGCAGCAGCCGCTCAAGGAGGAGGCTGCTTCACTCCGGGATTTGCTTCTGCCGCGGTACCGCCGGGTGATGCTGGTAGGAATTGCGCTCGCGATTTTGGTGCAGATTTCCGGCATTAATACCGTCATCGACTACGCTCCGATCATTCTGCGATCGGCGGGCAACACCATCGGTGTGGCGCTCTTTCAGACCTTCATCATGGGCTTCCTCAATTTTGCCCTCACCTTCCTCGCGATTTTCACCGTGGATCGCGTGGGCCGCCGGCCGCTTTACATCGCCGGGGCGACCGGAATGACAGTTTCCCTCATCTTGCTAAGCGTCGGATTTCTAGTCGGCAAGGTTCAGGGGATTGTCGGGCTAATCCTAATTCTGCTGTTCATCGCGTCGTTCGCCGGGTGTATAGGCCCGGTCTTTTGGATTCTGATGTCCGAGATATTTCCCAGCCGGATTCGCGGTTTGGCGATGTCGGCAGCGGTATTCACCAACTGGCTCACCAATTTCCTTGTGGTGCTCTTCTTCCCTTGGATGTTCAAGAATGCCGGCGGCAGTGCAACCTTCGGCTTCCTCGCGGTGATGGCGCTCGCGATGATCCTATTCACGTGGAAAGTCGTTCCTGAAACCAGCGGCAGGACGCTGGAGGAAATCGAGCGGCATTGGGAACCTCGCACCCCGTGAGTGGGCGTAGCGCGGACCTGTTTTGTAGGTCCGCGTCTCTTCCCCGGTTTGCAAGGAAGGGCCGCGGGCGTTTGTGACCAGGGCGTAGCGCGGACCTGTTTTGTAGGTCCGCGTCTCTTCCCCGGTTGGCAAGGAAAGGCGCGGGAGTTTCTGACCAGCGATCATGGCTTGTTTGCCGGCGTCCCTTGGTTCAAGAAAATATCAATCCTGGGCGACTGATAATTGTAAGGTTTGGTGATGATGTCGAGGCGCCCGTCGCCGTCCAGGTCCGCAACCTTGGATTCGTGGAAGTCGAGCCCTTCGGCGACGACGTTCTTGGTGAAGTTGCCCTTGCCGTCTCCATAGAAAATGTAGGCTTTGGATTGCGGGTTCGCGCCGTCGAGGCGTTGCTCGGCGCAGAAGATATCGAGGTTGCCGTCACCATCGAAATCGGCGATTTGCAGACTGTGGCCGAAATGAATGTCGGCAAGTTTGTGGGCAACCCACGTTCCCTTCACCCACTCGTACCAGAGCAGCGGGCCGTCGCCGTCACCCACCACGAAGACTACCTGCGGTCGAGCGCTGTCCTTAATCAGCCTTCCTGCCGCGGCGCGCGAGAAGGAGTAGCGCGGGTCGATCAAGTTCTCCTCGAATTTCAATCCCCCGAGATTGCGGAACCACCGGCCGCCACCGACGATATCGAGTTTGCCGTCGCCGTCCACGTCGATAATAGCCAGCCCCTCGTGCTCGTTCACTCCCTTCCACGAGGGTGATTTGCCGAGCTGCTCCGGCTGGCTGTCCGTGCTGTAATGATAAACCTCGGTGAGAGGCCAGGAGTCCGCATGAAGGGGATCCGCCGGGACCTTCGCGATGAAGAGGGCGTGCGCATCCTGGTTCCAAAATACCAATTCGGGTTTGCCGCAACCGTCAAAGTCCGCCGCCATCTGATCGTGGTGTTTATTGGCCCCGGCGTGTTTGAGGGTGTAACGCCTCCAGGGCTGGCCGATCTGAGGATAGGGGTTTCGCCACCACCAGATCTCATTGCTCGCATAGTCGCCCGCGGCGATGTAGTCGAGATTGCCGTCGCCATCCACGTCCATGGCGACACCGCCCGCCTCAATGTGCAATGGCTGGGGCTCGATCACCGAGCGCGTCCAGCCCTTGCCCATGCGGCGGTATAGCACCACCGAGTCCGGAGCGGTGCGTTCGGTTAACACGAAACCCGGATGGCCATCGTGAGCAAAATCGGCCACGGTCAACGAAGTCTGCTCCGTTCCCTTATTGGGCACGGGAAGATCGCCGGTGGCCGTAGATAGATGCTTCCACGCCAAGCGCTGTGGCGGCAAGTCCGAGGCAATGGATAAAGCTGCGAAAATCAGAAAGCCGGCGAAAAATAGCTTCTTCATCATAGTTCCCCTGGGTCGAGCGGGTGTAGCGCGACCTGTATTGCAGTTCCGCGGCCATTCCGTTCCAACCGGGGAAGCGCCGCGGACCTACAGAACAGGTCCGCGCTGCGGTTCCTCAGTTTTCCAGCGGCTGCACTCGCACTTCCACTTCCACCGATTGCCCGCCGCCGCCGAGGGTGAGGCCTTTCACCGGCGTCACATCTCCGTAGTCCCGTCCCCAAGCCAGGGTAATGTGGGCGTCGGAAGGCATCATGTTGTTCGTGGGATCGAAGCTCAACCACCCGTTTTCAGGATCGAACACCGACACCCAGGCATGTGACGCCGCCGCTCCTTGAAATCGCGGGCTGCTGCGAATATAGCCGCTTACATAGCGCGCCGATAATCCTAGGGAACGAAGGGTCCCGATCATCAGGTGGGCAAAATCCTGGCACACGCCGTGGCGATTATGGAGGACCTCCAGAAGCGGCGTATCAATAGACGTGGATTTAGGCTGGTACGTGAACTCATCATGAATGCGGCGGGTGAGTTCGCCGAGGGCCTCGAATAGCGGACGCCCGGGGGTGAAAGTTGGGCGCGCATATTCCCGCAGCTCGGCGCGAGCGGAAATGTAGGGCGAGTCGAAAATAAACTCCGAGGCAGCGATGGAATCCGGATCGAGCGGCCGTGCGAGCAGATCGCCGACCTTTTCCCATGGAGGGGAGGCAAGTAATTCCCCGCTCGCCGGCGCAACATCCACCACGCTGGAGGCAATGGCGGCAAAGCGGTCGTGCTTCTCAAAAACCGCGAAGGTCGAAACATCATTGCCAAAATAATCTTTGCGGTTCTGCAGGAAGGCCGGGAAGGGATTAACGTCGAGCGAGTGCTCACGCACAATTTGGCCGGGCAGAGCGCGCGGAGTCAAGTGCGCCTCGTTGAAACACTGCGTCACGGGTGACGGGTACAGGTAGCGCGTGCAATGGGTGATTCGGTAAAGCATCCAACCTCACCATGACGACGTCAGGCGCGAAGCCTTGGCCGGACTCATGTATTGCGCCGTCAACTCTTCCGAGAATTCGTACAAGTTCAATTTGAGCTGCTCGATGAGCAATTCGAGCGCCGCAAATCGTCCCGCGGTATCGCGCTGCGCAATTTCGACGATGGGCGCCATATGAATTTCACGAAGCGCTTTAGCTGCCAACGCCTCCAGCCGGAAGGGCTCGGAGTCGTCGCTTTCATCGAGGGATTCGAACTGATCAACCAAGGCGGCCAACTGGAAGCCCACGGACCGCGGATTCGACTCATCGGCCAGCAGGAGTTGCAGCACCAGATCGGTCCTGAGCACGCTCAGATAGCGCGTGCGATAGGTAATCGAGCTATCGGCCACCTGAAGCAAAACATGCAGGTACGGTTGCGCATCGGGCGGAACTTCCGCGATCCCCGCGCGCAATAAATCCGCCATTTGCAAAGCCCGCTCCAGTCGGCGGCCGAGTTCCAGAAATCGCCAGCCTTCTCCGCGGGTAGTATTTTCCATGAGCAATCCGGAAAAGGCCGAGAGCGTCATTACCGCGCGGTCGAGTACGCCAATGTGGGCAATGAACCGGTGCTCGGGATTGACCGGCACGGCGCGGGAGAAATCCGCTTCCAGTTGCTGAAGAACGCGCCACGTATCGCTCGACAACCGTTCTTTCAATTGCCAGGCCACGCGGCGCATCTCCTTGAGGTTCCAGCCCAGGCTGGAAATCCGCGACGGGTCATAAACCATGTCGGTAAGGAAGCGTTGCACGCGCCAGCGTTGCTCGGCGAGGGAAGCCCTGGCATCTTCAGGAGGCAGGAAATGCAGCCCCACCAGAAGATATATAGCCGTCTCCAGGGTTACGGCGCGTCCGAAATCCGCTTCCGCAGAGAGCGCGGGTAGCATGGCTCGGAGAAGGCGAACATTGGCTTCCACCCGTTCCGTGTAGCGGCCCAACCAATAGAGATTGTCGGCCACACGGCTGGGAAGCATGCCGCGGTGGGGATAAGAGTCAATCGATACCGGAGGCAGGTTCGGGCCGGGTGAAAGCTGCTCCAGGCCTCCCAACACCCAGGTGTCCTTGCTGGCCCCGCAGAGGGGGACGGGAAGCCGGTGCGAAGTGGTTTCAGTGGTAACCCGCGTGAGGCCGCCGGGCATAATCGTGTAAGACTGGCCGTCCCAAATCGCGAAAACTCGAAGCACCACATGGCGGGCCACCAAGCCCGCATCAGTGCGCGCCGGGGCGGTGGAAAGCGCAATCCCTTCCTGCGCGACGTACCGTTCCGGGTGCGCCTTAATTTTGCCGACCAGCTTTTCGCGGCTGGCCGCATCCATCGATGCCGGATAATCCAACTGAAAACCAAAACTGGGAGACGAAGGCTTGATCACCAACTCATCGAGATGTTCCAGCACGTATTGGCGCGGTTTTTCCTGACCACACCACCAAGTAGCCACCGAGGGCATGAGCAGATCTTCGCCCCGAAGCGCGCGGCAAAGGCCGGGAAGGAACGCCAGGTGTCCCGCCGCTTCCACCAAGCCGCTGCCGAGAGCATTGTCGATGGCCACGGCGCCGTTGCGGACGGCTTGAACGAGGCCGGGCACGCCCAACAAGGAATCGCCGCGCAGCTCGAGGGGATCGCAGAAGCTGTCGTCGAAGCGGCGCATGATCAAATCCACCGGTTCGAGGCCCGCCAGGGTCTTCAAGTAGACGCGACCGTCGCGCACCGTCAAGTCGTCACCTTCGACCAAGGGGAATCCCCAATAGCCCGCGAGAAATGAGTGCTCGAAGTAGGTGTCATTGTGGGGGCCGGGCGTCAGCACCACCACGCGAGGAGCATTGCTGCGCTTGGCTGCCAAGCTGAGAAGTGCGTCGCGGCGGAGATCAAAAAAACGCGCCAGTTGGCGAACGCGGTGTTGACTGAAGACGGAGGGCAACGTCCGCGCGCTGACCAGCCGGTTCTCCAGCGCATAACCCATTCCCGCCGGGGCCTGCGTGCGGTCCGCGATCACCCACCAGCGGCCATCGGGAGAGCGGGCCAAATCCGCCGCGAACGTGTGCAGGTGTACTCCGTCCGGCGGAGTAATTCCGAAACAGGGGCGAAGAAACTGGGGATTGCCGAAGACGAGCGCCGGGGGAAGATGGTGCTCGTACATCAAGCGCTGCTGGCCATAAAGGTCGAACAGCATGGCATTCAGCAAGCCCGCGCGCTGAGCGACGGCCTTTTCAATTCGCGTCCACTCGTCTTCCGCGATCACCAAGGGGATGGGGTCAAGAGGCAGCGGGCGCTCATTGCCCCACGGATCGTTCGCGACATTGTTCGAAATGCTGGTTTCCCGGATCAGTTGCACACCGGACTGCCAATAACGGTTGAACTGCCGGAAGCCCATGCGGCGGATGGCGACGGTAAGCTGACGCCAGTGACGGCGCGGGAAACCGGAAGGCAGCAGTGCCTCGTCCCAATAGCCGGTGGGAGGGGCGTAGCGCCACTCCTCCGCCACCGATTGCGTTGGTGCTAGTGAAGTGTCGGTCATGAGAAATTATGTAGCACGAGGCTTGTGAGTCCGCGTGATGTTCGGCCCTGCAGCCCAAAACCCGCAGACCTTTAGAAGCAGGTATGCGCTACCAGCTCACCACTGCCGCGACCAACCTGCTAGTCTTCATTAACTTCGCAATCTTTTGCAGAGGAGTCAACTATTTCCCTTTATGAGGAGCGATAAAAAAATCTTTTCCAACCGGATTTCCGAATGGCCAGCGATGCCGCGCCGCCGCTTATGCGGTTTGGCCGTCCTCGTCAAAGCGCCCGCCATGGCGGGACCCGCGTCGATTCCTAACCCCATGCCGTTCACTTAGTAGTCGCCACGGATTGGGGAATTTAATTGCGGGCGAACCGCATAGGGTTGCCGGTTATCGTCAGCAGCTAGGCGGGGGCGAGTGAACTCATCACCGACCACCAGAATGGGCCCCTGCTTGTGATGAAGCGAGTTCACTGGGACGGTAAACGCGGTTCAAGAAGGGCGCGGCGCAGGAGCCTACCCTCTTGACGGCACGGGGCGGGAACCAAACGTCCCTTCGGGATCGCAGACACCAAAAAACGGGTGTCTGTGCCAGCCGGCCCGAATCAAAGAGGTAGCCATCTCCGTCAATTCGTCTTGGGAATTGACTGTTCGCCATCGAAGGATAAGCCAGCAGTCAAGAAAACGCCGACCGCGGCTCCGCGCTTCATCGCCCCCGTTCTCCCTATTTACAGCCGGCCGCCTGGGTGAGAGCGCCCACGAAATGATTAGCAGCGAGGGGCATATTGTTGCCCGCTTTCACCCCGCTCCAGATCACGTTACCTTGTTTGTCTGTCAATGTGCCAGAGACGTGATTGGAGTTGAGACCAGGAAGAACATCGTTTGGATTACGCGGTTCCGCCCGTTCCTCAATTTCAAGAACACCATCTGCATCGGCAGCATTGGATACCAACTCAAGGCACCCGCTTTTGTTCGGGCCACTTTTTCCCACCCTGTTCAACACCATCCTCACACGAACTGCTGCCTCGCTGTTCCCTTTTACGAACACCTTGTGAATGTTGGCCAACGCCGGATCTGGGCCTTTCTGATCCTTCCCCATAGATGACGTGCATACAAACGAAATCGCAAACAGAACCAAAGCACTTCGCTTCATGGCATGACCTCCCGAGTTCACTATCGGAGCCGAAATTTCCATCCTGTTTCGCGACAGAATACACCTGCCGACCAGCCGCGACCACTGGGAAAGTATGTATCCCCCGCGCTAGGGCGAACCACCCGAAACACCTTTGGACTGAGCCGGAGTTTTTAGTCCGGGTGGGGCTGCCCTCGCCGTCTTCCTGTCAGCTCCGCGACCGAGTTCTGCAAACTGGGAAACTACAAGGGCAGAGATTCCAGTTCGAGCGGCGCCTGAGGTTTTGTGACCCGACGGCACCGCAGTCAATTCGTCTTTGGAAGTATCGGTGGGTTCGTCATCCAGGCAAAAGCCCATCATGACAAGAGCCCTGATGTGGCCTGCTTAGGAATAATCTGAGGGCTACCGGAATCATTACTGCCGCTGGTGGGGTACAGTCTCCATTGTTGTCCCCTCTCTAAGCTCCGCCAGCATTCGCGCTGCAGAATGCTCGGACTGGTCACCCAGAGCGTGTCCCAGGACCTTCCAACAAACCCACGCACCCACGACAGCTACCGCACCTGCGGCTAATAGAAACAACCACAAACGGTATGATCCTATGAGGATTAAAAGCGAAAGAAGCAAACCTGCAACGCCGCTGGTCATCACTGTTACGGCCAGATGCCATGTTACATCGAGTGGCTGCTCGCGGCTTGTGAACGACATAGTGCGATACCACCATTCCCAGTCGTCCTTCTGGAGTTCCTTACTTACTGGGGAACCGGTGACCCTTTCGACGTATATTGCCGCAAGTCTCTGCCAGTTCCCGTCCTCCCATGGCTTTACCCTGGGGGCCTTCGCGAGACGGGAGTATGCTACGAAGTTCTCGCAGACAAAGCGGAGGAGCAGCCCGGCAGCGTAAACTCCAAGCACGAGCACTGCCAGTTTAGTCTTGTACCCGAGGCCGTTCATCAATGGGAAGGTCCCTGACTTGGATTGTTGCGAAAGCATCCAACCGAGCACCAGTATGCTTCCCGGCATCAACGGCGACAGTTGTTCTACAAGATCCACGTAGGTAAGTCTCCGCACCACGGCCGCTAGTAAACCAGCGAGGTCGCTGTCCATTGAACTAACTCCTTCTGCGTTTTGCACTTTGGCTTCCTGCTTCCTACAACTTATTTACAGTATAAGCATGATAAACGTAGGACCTGGAAGCTAACTCTAGAAAATCGGGGCGCTTCGCCGGCTGGCAGACTGGGCGCCCGGCCTACCCCTTCCGCCGCAAATCGAGCGTGGCGGGGAAATCCGGATTCTCCTCGAGGGGCGGCACAATCTTGAGATCAGGTGTGTGACCGATGGGATAGAAGCGCGCCCGGCGCCGGGCCTCGGCCTCATTGGAATTGACGGGAAATGTTTCGTAGTTGCGCCCGCCCGGATGCGCGACGTAATAGGTGCATCCTCCGATCGACCGTTTGGAGGCGATATCAATCAGCTCGACGATCAACGGCGTGTGCACAGGAATAGTCGGATGCAAACAGTGCGGCGGTTGCCATGCGCGGAAACGCACGCCGCACACCAAGTCACCGTGAGTGCCGGTAGATTGCATGGGCAATCGCCGTCCGTTGCAGGCCAAGGCAAACCGCTCGCTCACCAGGCCCTGAGCGCGCACCTGAAGGCGCTCAACCGAGGAGTCGACGTAGCGGGCCGTGCCTCCCGGGCCAGGTTCCTCGCCCAAAACGTACCAGGGCTCGATGGCTTGGCGGAGTTCAATATCGACGCCATCGTAACCAACCTCACCACAGGCCGGAAAACGGAACTCCCATTGGGGAGCGAACCACGCGGGCTCCAAGGGATAACCGGCGCGAGTCAAATCGTTCAAAACATCGCCAAAATCCTGCTGCACAAAGTAGGGAAGAAGAAAACGATCGTGCAAGCGTGTGCCCCAGCGGATGGGTTTCTCTTCGTAGGGCTCGCGCCAGAACCAAGCCACCAGCGCGCGGACCAATAGCTGCTGTGCCAAACTCATGCGCGAGTGCGGCGGCATTTCAAAGGATCGCAACTCCACGAGGCCCAGCCGGCCCGTGGCGCTGTCAGGCGAGTAAAGCTTGTCGATGCAAAACTCCGCGCGATGAGTGTTCCCCGTCACATCGACCAAAAGGTGGCGAAAGATCCTATCCACCATCCAAGGGGGGCACTCACCCGCCTCGGAACGGCGCAAGAGGCTGAACGCGATTTCCAATTCATAGACGGAGTCCGCGCGCGTTTCATCCACGCGCGGGGCCTGGCTGGTGGGGCCGATGAAAGTGCTCGAGAAGAGATAGGAAAGCGACGGGTGATTGAGCCAATATCCCAACATGCTTTTCAGGAGGTCGGGGCGCCGCAGAAAGGGACTGTCCGCAGGCGTGGGCCCGCCCAACACCAAGTGGTTCCCTCCCCCGGTGCCGGTATGACGCCCGTCGAGCATGAATTTCTCCGTCCCCAATCGGCTCAAGCGCGCCTGCTCGTAAAGGGTGTTGGTGTTCGCCACCAACTCGCGCCAACTGGCGGCGGGGTGAATGTTGACCTCAAGCACGCCCGGGTCGGGAGTGAGCTTGATGTGCCGCAGCCGCGGATTGTGGGGCGGTGCGTAACCTTCTATGACCACCGGCATGTGGAGCTTCGCGGCCGTGTCCTCCACGGCGGCGAGCAGGTCGATGTAGTCTTCCACGGACTCCACCGGAGGAATGAAAATGTACAGCCTGCCGCCGCGCGGCTCCACAGCGAGAGCCGTGCGGACAACCTGATCCGGTTTTGCCGCGAGTGCGGCGGCTGGCGGCTCGCGCCGATCTGTAGGGGCACGCCATGGCGTGCCCGTACTGGCCGGTTGCACCTCCGGCGCGCGCGATTGTTCCACAAACTCTACCGGAGAGTTGAGATCCATCTGACCCGCCGAATGGGAACGGGCAGCGGTCCCGTGGAGGCGGTGGGATCAACCTCGAGGATCTTTTGCTTTTCCTCCTCCGGCTCCCAGATGAGAGTTTCGAGTGGCAGGCGAAGGCCCACCGGCGAATCGCCGGGGAGCAAGTAGAGGTGCTCGGAACGCAGCGTCCACAAACAACTTTTCCACTTAGTTCCGTCTTTCGTTTCCGCCCGCTTCAGCGGCAAGACATAACCCACCGGCTGGCCAAGCCCACGCTCGAACACATGGCGAAGTTTCTCGCGCTCCAAAGGATCGTCAAGTTTGTTGTCGAGCGGGTCGACATTCGCGGGGAGCTTGCGCTCCTTCAAAAGGTAGGCAAGCGTGTCCTCGTAGGCGTTAATAACAAATTCAGGTCCGACTTCGAGCCTGTGGGCCAATTCCTCGGCAAACTGGCGCGCGGCATTCACGCCGAATCCGTAGTCGCGGTCGATCTCGGCCAGTAAACTTGGGTCGTTCCAAAGCGGGACGCCGTCAGTCCGCCAATAGCACGAGAAGGTCCATCGGGGCAGCGGTTCGCCGGGATACCACTTCCCCTGCCCATAGTGGAGCAACCCACCCTTGCCAAATTCCTCGCGCAAGCGGAACAGGAGTTCGCCCGCCATGCGTTCTTTGGCCGGTCCCAGCGCGGCCGTGTTCCATTCCTCGCCCTCCATGTCGTCGATGGAAACGAACGTGGGTTCGCCACCCATCGTCAGGCGCACATCACCCGCGACCAATTCCTCGTCGATGCGCTCCCCCAATTGGTAAAGGCGCTGCCATTGTTCCTCGCTGTAAGGCTTGGTGACGCGAGCGGGCTCAAGAATGCGCGTGACGCGCATTTCGTGGTGAAACTCCACCTTGCTGGGGCTCACCAGTCCCGTGACCGGCGCCGCCGAGCGCGGCTCGGGGGTTGCCGCCAGTGGAATATGCCCTTCCCCGGCAAACAACCCGGAAGTTGGGTCAAGCCCCACCCATCCTGCGCCGGGCAGGTAAACCTCCGCCCAAGCGTGCAGGTCGGTAAAATCCTTGGACGGGCCGACGGGACCCTCCAATGGCTTCACGTCGGGTTTGAGCTGAATCAGGTAGCCGGAAACAAATCGCGCCGCCAGGCCGAGGTGCCGAAGGGCCTCAACCAATAGCCAGCCGGTGTCGCGGCACGAGCCGCTGGCGTACTCCAGAGTTTGCTCCGGAGTCTGCACGCCCGGCTCGGGCCGAATCAGATAGCGGATATCCCGCTGCAACCTTTGATTAAGGTCGACGAGGAAATCCACCGACGCCCGTGGGCTCCGGTCAATGGAGTCGAGAAGCGCTTGGAGTCGCGGCCCCGCGGGCGCGGCCTTCAGAAAAGGCTCCAGCTCACGCTGCTCCCAGGTTTCGTATCGAAATGGAATCTTTTCCGCATAGGGTTCGAGGAAAAAATCGAAGGGATTGATCACCGTCATTTCCGCCACCAAATCCACTTCCAGGGAAAAGCGGCGAGTCTGTTTGAGGAAAGACCAATCGGGCCAGGAAATTCCCCTGCGGATCCTGCTGCCAGTTGATGAAGTGATCCTTCGGCTCGATGCGCAGGGAAAAGCTGATGACTGGAGTGCGAGTATGCGGCGCGGGGCGAAGGCGAACAGTTTGTGGGGAAAGCGTTACCGGGCGGTCGTAGTCATAGGTGGTTTTGTGGTAGAGACCTACCCGAATCCCCATTAGGTCGTGCCTCCCACGCTGGCGGACTGGGTACTGGTGGCCCGGGCGAAGAAGTCTCTGGATAAGTTGTCATCGATGGTGTTCATCCGCGCCTGCAGGCCGTCCAGATATTCATGCAGGCCCTTGCCGATGATGCGATCCACGGAAGTGTAATCCAGTTCAGCGCGGAGGGGAGCCAGGGAACGCTCCGAGGGGTAGACGCACGACCCCATGGGAGTGCCGGTGACCACGTGCAGGGATTCGTCCGCCTCGCGCAGGCAGTGGCGAATGGCGCGGGGAAACTCGCGGTCAAGCACGAGAAAATCCACAATGTCGCGAGGGGTGATTCGCCCATGCTTCTTGCGGTACATTTCAAAACCGCTGACCGACTTCAAAACCGCCGACCAGTGGATGTCATCGTAAGGGGTGCCAATGGCGTTGGGCGAGGGCAGCAGCATAAAGTACTTCACATCCAGAATTCGCGACGTCTTATCAGCCCGCTCCAACTGCCGGCCCAAGCGGAGGAAATGCCACGCCTCATTGTAACTCATGGTGGCGTCGGTAATCCCCTCAAACATGTGGCAGCCCAGGCGAATGGCGCGCAGGATCTCCGCCAGACGCTCGGAATCCTGAAGCGCTCGCTGGGTTTGAATCTTCAGGTACATGCTGTTGACCTGCTCCCACATCTCGGAGGAGATGATCTCGCGGACAGAGCGGGCATTTTCCCGCGCGGCGCGCAGGCAGGAGGAAATGGAATTCAGGTTGGTGGTGTCCCAGACCAGGAACTTGATGACCGCGGCCTTCTTGGCTTTGCCATGGCGCTCGCGATAGACGGCCGCATCGCCGCTGGTGTCAATCAAAGGTTGCCACTGGTGTTCGGGTTCAAGAGGCAAATCGAGTTGCAGATGCAGGTTGACATCAATGAAACGCGCCACGTTCTCCGCCCGCTCGATGTAACGCGCCATCCAGTAAACCGCCTCGGCCGCCCGACTGAGAAGCGGCGGGGTTTCACTGCTCATTCGCGGTTCCTTTCCCGGCCGGGGCCAAAACCCAGGTGTCTTTACTCCCGCCGCCCTGGGACGAATTGACCACCAGCGACCCTTTACGCAACGCCACGCGTGTCAGCCCACCCGGCAGGACATAAATATGCTTACCATAAAGAATGTAGGGGCGCAAATCCACGTGGCGGCCCTCCAAATGGTCCTCCGCGAGGGTCGGTACACGCGAAAGCGCCAGCGTGGGCTGGGCAATGTAGTTGCGGGGCATGGCAGTAATCTTGGCCGCGAACTCCTCGCGCTGCGCGGCCGTCGAGTGCGGGCCGACGAGCATCCCGTATCCTCCCGCCTCATTCGCCGATTTCACTACAAGTTTATCGAGATTTTTCAGCACATGCTGGCGGTCCTGATCCTTCCAGCAGAGATAGGTAGGCACGTTGGGCAGGATCGGGTCGGCGCCCTCGTAATACCGAATCATGTCCGGCACATAGGCGTAAACCACTTTGTCGTCCGCCACTCCGTTGCCAGGCGCGTTGGCGAGGGACACCTTGCCCGCCCGGTAGACGTCCAGCAAGCCCGGAACGCCCAGCAGCGAATCGGGACGGAAGGCCTGGGGGTCCAGGAAATCATCGTCAATCCGGCGGTAGATTACGTCGACGCGGCGCAATCCTTTGGTCGTACGCATGCAGACGCAGCCGTCCTGCACCACCAGGTCGCGGCCCTCCACCAACTGAATCCCCATGTTCTGCGCCAGAAAACTGTGCTCGAAATAGGCGGAGTTGTACATTCCCGGCGTCAGAAGCACCACTGTCGGATTATCCGCCGCGCGCGCGGGGGCGATGGCCTCCAAGGTTTCAAGGAGCTTGCTGGGGTAAATGTCCACTGGGCGAACGTGCAGGCCGGCAAACACGCGGGGGAACGTGCGCTTCATCAGGTCGCGGTTTTCGAGGACGTAGGATACGCCCGAGGGCACGCGCAAGTTGTCTTCCAGAACATAGATCTGTCCGTCGCCGTGGCGAACCAAGTCGGTTCCGGTGATGTGGCACCAAACGCGACCCGGAGGGTTGATGCCGCGGCATTGGGGGCGGTAAAACGCCGCGGAATTAATGATCTCCTCGGGAATGATTTTGTCCTTCAGGATTTTCTGGTCGTGGTAGATGTCGTCGATAAACTCGTTGAGAGCGTGGATGCGCTGTATCAAGCCACGTTCAACCCAGTCCCACTCGTCGCCGCGAACAATTCGGGGAATCAAGTCAAACGGGAAAATGCGCTCCGTGCCCGCCGAGTCTCCATAAACGTTGAAGGTAATTCCCATTTGAAGGAGGAGCGATTCCGCCGCGCTCTGGCAGCGCAGGAGCTCGCCTTCTTCCAGCGACTCGATGGTTTCAAGCAGCAGGCGAGCCTCCGCGCGCCCCTTGCCGTCGGCGTCGAAAACTTCGTCGTAAAAACCCTCGGTCTGATACGAGTTGAGCTGCATTCACACCTTCCTGCCCCTGGAACCCCTGGCACTTTTAAACTGGATTTCTCGCGATTCCTGTGAGGCCAGGGCTGAAGAGTATGCGTAACAACTTTCGATCGCGGCGGCCATCAATACGACTGCCTACCACCCCAACTTACTAACCGGCGTATGCTGCTCTATAGACTAAGGCTTCGCCCCATGCGCGTGTCAATAGGCGTCAACGTAAATTCTTCCTATCGCTGGCAAAACAATTTTGAACAGTTGGGTGGTTGTGGAAAGCCGATGGCACGGAGCTGATAGCTGGCAGCCGACAGACCAGACCCCTCGCAGGGAGCTGTCGGAGGGAGGGGCGCCGGAGGACGCCCCGCTCCGATCTTCCAGTCGAAAATAGGACATCTTGTCCGTGTGTCAATAGATGGCCCAGTACCGACAAGGCGCCAAAAATAACTACCTTTTCACTTGATAACACAGTAATAATATGATACGCTGAAGTTTTGGCTTTGGCAACTCCACGAAGCCAAGGAGAAAAATTCTGCCGTGGTCACGCACGAAAAATCAGCGAGGCGAGACTTCCTACAAAGAGCGTGGGACATCGACATCGCGATTTGGGTCTGGGGAGAGAGGGTGGATGACTTTCCTCCGAACGGGGGGAGAACGCTGGCAGAGCTCACAACAGGCCAATATGTTGCTGATAATAAAGCTAGTTAGTGAAATTCATGGTGTGACGGAAGAAATTACATGTCATTGAAACTAAAGTAGTTATCGAAAGTTGCCTTGGCCAGGGCCAAAAAACGGCGAGGTAAAAAAGTGCCGAACGAAGCCGGAATGTTATTGAAAACAAACGGAGAAAAAAGCGCCAAAATCCGTCTGGCCAATATGTCATTGAAAATGTTGGACCTATAGGCTTAATGCCACTATATTCAAGAAAAGAAAGGGGGTTGCTGGAGCCAGGAGACATAGTTCCGTTGCTAGGCAAGCACCACTCAATGCGTGGTGCTCATGTCCCCGGAGGTTCCTCCCACCGCCGGCACATAACACTTCAATGTGTAGTCCATCACCATGCGGTCGGCATTGAACCGCCATCCCAGGGTGCGAATCGTGCGCTTCATGCGCTTGATCCAGCCGTGCGGCAAGCCGTCGCGGTCGCGCTGGTAGTAAAGAGGAATCACTTCTTCCTTCAGCACGCGATACAGGTCCTCGCTGTCCCGCGCATCGTGGATGCTCATATTGGTGTGCGTCCTGCCTGTGCCGATAGCAAAGCCGTTCAATCCGTCGTAAGCCTCCGCCCACCAGCCATCCAGGACGGAGAGATTGAGGCCGCCGTTCAGTACCACTTTCTGACCGCTGGTTCCGGACGCCTCCAATGGCCGCCGGGGATTATTCAGCCACACGTCGACGCCCTGGACGAGGTGCCGTCCCACATTGATGTCGTAATCCTCGACGAAAACAAAGCGGTCGCCAAACTTGGGGTCACGCATGAGTTGCGCCACTTGCTGGAGCATGCGCTTGCCGGGATCATCGTGCGGATGTGCCTTTCCGGCGAAAACAAACTGTACGGGGCGCTTGGCATCGTTGGCCAGGGACGCAAGCATCTGAATGTCGGTCAGGATCAGGTTAGCGCGCTTGTAGGTAGCAAAGCGGCGGGCAAATCCGATGGTCAGGGCGTCAGGACTCAAGATGCGGGCCAGGCGCTGGCGCATTTCCAGCGGTTCGCCGCGGCGCTCCGCCTGCTCACTGGTGCGGTTGCGGACGAATTCCAAAAGCCGCTGCTTCAGGCTGAGATGCGTTTCCCAGAGTTCCCCGTCATCAACGTTCTCGATTCCTTCCCAGATGCGCGGTTCGCTGCTGTGCTCGTGCCAGCCAGTTCCCAGGTGGCGGTCGTAAAGGCGAAACATTTGCGGGGCCAGCCAGGTGGGAACATGCACTCCGTTGGTGATATGTCCAATGGGAACGGTGTCTTCCGGTTCACCGGGGAACAGCCCTTTCCACATCGCGCGGGTTACGCGCCCATGCAACGAGGAAACAGCATTGGCGCGGCGAGAGATTCTCAACCCCAACACGGTCAAACAGAAATCTTCGTGAGGATCATTAGGATTCTCCCGCCCAATTTGCATCAGGCGATCGAGCGACAACCCCAAACGATCACGCAGCGGCCCGAGGTGCTCTTCCACCAATCCGGCGGTAAAGCGGTCGTGACCCGCCGGCACGGGTGTATGCGTGGTGAAGACCACTTCCCGGCCGACAAGCGGCAGGGTCTGCTCAAAGTTCAAGCCCTCATCTTCCATACGAGCGCGGATGGCCTCGAGCAAGGCAAAGGCGCTATGCCCCTCATTCAGGTGAAGCACACCCGGCGTGATGCCCATAGCTTTCAGAGCTCTATATCCCCCAACTCCGAGGAGCAATTCCTGGCGAATGCGCACACGCCCATCTCCACCATACAAGCGGGAGGTCAGTTCCCTATCTTCGGGAGCATTACCGGGAACGTTGGAGTCAAGCAGGAGCAGGACGCACCGACCGACCTGGAGCCGCCACACTTTGGCGCGCAAGGAACCGCTGCGGGTTTCGATTTCCACGGCAACCGGTTCGCCAGTTTTGCCGATGGCCGCTTCCATGGGCAACTGGCTGACGTCAGTCTCAAAATATTCTTCGCGCTGCCAGCCGTCCCAATCCAACCGCTGGCGGAAGTATCCCTGGCTGTAAAACAGACCGACTCCGACCATCGGAATGTCGAGGTCAGACGCGCTCTTGATGTGATCGCCGGCAAGAACTCCCAAGCCGCCCGAGTAAATCGGGATCGACTCATGCAAGCCGAACTCAGCGGAAAAGTAGGCGACCGGACGTGGCCTCAGAACCCCCGCGTTCTTTGCGCCCCAGGTCCGATCCTTATGCAGATATTCGCGCTGCCGGCGGTACGCGTAGTTGATTCGCCCGTGCAGGACCAGCTCGCGGGCGCGGCGCTCAATCCCGGCCAGTGGCAGCGGGGCGAGCACGGAGACGGGGTTGTGATTGAACTGCCGCCAGCGCACGGGGTCCAGGTCCAGAAACAAACCGCCGGAGTCATGATCCCAACTCCACCAGAGATTGCGCGCCAGCGACCAAAGGCGCTCCTGCGCCGGAGCGATAAAGCGGTCGAGGGTTCGAGCTTCGCTAACGACCGGGGCAACCTGCGTGGCGGCTTCCGACAGCATGTGAATCTCTTCGTCATGGAAGACGCGGGGGACGACCGTCTGAACGGTCAGAACGCCATGCAACAATCCTTGATCAATCAGGGGAACGCCGAGGAACGACCGGTAAGCGTCTTCACCCGCCTCGCTAAAGTATTTGAACCGGGGATGACTCTTCACTTCCTCCACGGCGACGGGACGCATCGTCTCCGCTACCAACCCGACCAACCCTTCATGAGTGGCCATGCGCAGAGTGCCGATGCACTGAGGTCGAAGACCCACAGTCGCCGCCAGCACCAAGTTGATGCGGTCCGGCTCCAACAAATAGACGGAACAAACATCCGTCCGGAACCGGCGTGCAATCAAAGCGACAACGTTCATCAGAGTTTCGGCAGGCTTGTCGCCTTCCTGCGCGAGATTGGCAACATCTTCGCTCGTCAGCACATGACTGGCTTCCACCGTGTCTTCAGATTGGCCCATCCCCCTAAATCCCCCTGCCGCTCATTCTTCTCCGCGGCTGTGACCGTTCATCACCGAGTTGCGCGAGCGAAGTCCTGCCTGTTGAGGGACAGAAAAATCGCCCTCCTCCGAGCCTTGCCTCTGGCGCCGAAACCTGCACCCTGGAATGCCCTATGCGGAATCCCGACTGCCCCCATATTCGGATTTGAACTCGAGCCAAGGACCCGCGGGTTGGTGAGACCGAAACGAATCGATGCCATTACAAAGGCAATGAAAAAGATACACGGAGGAACGCAGGAAGTCAATTATAACCCGCCGCGGGACTGCGGCGTTTGTTTGCCGTTGGCGAATCGTGAGATAATGCCGCCGCTTCGACGAACATGTTTCAAATTGAATACATATTAAGGGAGGGTATTATGTCGAGAATTTCCAGGAGAGACTTTTTCAAGAATGCGGCAGCCGGCGCCGCCGTGGCCGGGTGCCTGTCCGGGAGCGTGCAGGAGCTATTCGGCAATCCGCTCGGCATGCCGATTGGATGTCAGACTTATCCGGTTAGGGATATGATTGCCAAAGACTTCCCCGGCACCATTAAGGTGCTCGCCGCGGCCGGATTTGAAAGGGTTGAGTTGTGCTCGCCCGTCGGTTATGCCGATTCGGGGTTCGCAGGCCTCGCCAAATACAAGCCGGCGGAGTTGCGGAAAATCCTCGCTGATGCGGGCGTTAAGTGCATCAGTTCTCATTTCGACATCAATGAATTGAGAAAAGATCAGGCAGCCAGCATTGCCTGGGCAAAAGACCTCGGCCTGACCCAGATGATGGTACCAAGCCTTGACGGGCCCCATCATCCGACGATGGATGATGTGAAGAAAGCGGCCGATGAATACAACCGAATGGGTGAGCAGGCCGCCAAGGCCGGCATCCAGCAAGGACTTCACAATGAAGATTTCGAGCTGACCAAAGTGGACGGCCACCGGACCTATGATGTGTTATTTAAACTTCTTGATCCTAAGCTGGTGAAATTCCAATTTCAGGTTTCCACGATTAGCGCCGGCTATGACGCGGCTGAATACTTTACCAAGTACCCCGGCCGCTTCATTTCGATGCACGTGCAGGGCTGGTCTGCAACAACCCGGAAGATTACGGCCGTGGGCCAGGGTACGCTCGACTGGAAGAAAATCTTCACGGCGGCAAAAACGGGGGGCATCAAGAATTACTTTGTTGAAATGAACCTGCCCTTGATGAAGGCCAGCGTGCCCTACCTTCGCAGTCTTCAGGTGTGAGGCATGCGCTCTGTTTCATCCGAGGATATTCGATGAAGAATTTCATTCTGACCTCGACTTTGCTTCTTGTGCTGGCGCCCGCTACTCTCGGGGGCGCTCCCGCACAACAATCGGGTACTGGCAAGGCAGCCGC
Organism: uncultured Acidobacteriota bacterium; assembly: GCA_963808085.1. Classification (GTDB taxonomy): domain Bacteria; phylum Acidobacteriota; class Terriglobia; order UBA7540; family UBA7540; genus Bog-366. Next base: position 199,921 of record CAWEFC010000009.1, on the reverse strand, counting down.
TGGGACCACTTTGAGCGCCGATCAACAACTGCTGGTCGACGATGAAAAGGCTTGGGCGAAGGCCATCACAGAGCGTGACATCAAAACGCTGGACCGCCTCATGGCCGACGACTTCGTGGATACAGGCTCACTCGGCAGCATGTCTTCCAAAGCTGATATTCTCCAATCGATTCAATCAACCAGTACCCCACCACACCGGAATCAACTTCAGGATCTCAGGGTTCGCGTCTATGGGGATGCGGCCGTGGTGAAAGGCCTGAACGTGGTAATGGATCAGAAGGGAAACTTCCTTCGCCGCGTGCGCTTCACAGATACGTTTGTGAAGCGCGCGGGCGAATGGAAAGCCGTTGCCGGACATGAATGTGTGGTTGTCGTTCCCTGAGAAGCCGTTCCTGCGGCGCTCACTTTCCGATGTTCGCTGCGTCAAAGCCCTTTTCCAGGGCCGCAATTTTGGTGAGCCACACTTTGTATTGCGAAAACGAGAAGGGCGGCATACCTTGCAAGTAATGGTTCGAGTATTTCTTGCCATTCGCCGTCCATTCGATAAGAAAGAGCCGCTTGCCGGAGTGAAAAACCGGAATTTGGCCGAGCTCCAGGTTTTCATTCGCCTTCACGGCGTAATCGCCTTCGAGCAAAGTCTCGCCGGAATCGGCGTCCCAGACGCGGTAATGGCCGGCCGCATCTTCGCGCGAATCATCTCCCACCACGGCGCGGCAATGCCAGTCCCGAGGCTCATCCACCATGACGCAGACCGGCTCCTGGACTCGCCGGATGTAATAATACGCAAGCTTCTTATTAAAGTAATAATCAACAATGGCGTCGGAAAACTGTGGCCAACCATCCATGACATTCCACCAAATCAGACCGGTGCTTCGCCATTTGTTGAGGCGGGTCATCTCCACGAAGAATTTTGTCGCCTCGGCCTGGGAAATCTGCGAATCCAGGATGAAGTCCTCGATATCGGGCGGCACAGCGCCGAAAAGCTCCTGCACCTGATTGAACATCAACTTGATCCGTCCGGGGTTACCCGTCCAGTCGGTGGAGTGAAGAACCCACTGCGGGTTGTCCGCGGCGGGCCAGATGTGCTCCGGGCCAATGAACCGTTTGATGGAGGAAAGGCTGGGGCAGCCGTGATAGCCAATCTCGCTTACGAAATGCGCCGTGTGTTCGGTGTAGTAAGTACTTTTGAAATAGTCGCGCGGGCCCCACAAATGGTCCTCAGGCATAAGGCGGAGATTTCCAGTGGCAATCACTTCCGGCGACATGTAGGGGGAGCTGGGAAGATAGGGCCGGTAAGGATCGGCTTGGAAAACTACTTGCGGCAGGATTTCGCGAGTTATTTTGTTGTGCGCAGGGTCGAGGCCCGCGAAAAAGTACGATTGGTCAACTTCATTGTCCCCGGACCAGAGGGCGAGCGAAGGGTGGTTGCGCAGCTTTCTTACCACCGAGAGGGCCTCATTCCTCATGACCTCGAGGAACTCGGGCGTTTGCGGATAAATCGCACAGGCCATGGCGAAGTCCTGCCACACCATGATCCCGTTGCGGTCGCAGATGTCGAAGAACGCGTCGTCTTCGTAGACGTTTCCTCCCCAGCTTCGCAGGAAGTTACATTTCAAGTCGATGAACAAGGCGAGAATTCTCTCGTAGCGCGACGCGTCGCGGCTGTGAAAGGCGTCTGCGGGTACCCAATTGGAACCTTTAATCAAGATCGGCACGCCGTTGACCCTGAACAGAAATTGACCAGGCTTTTCTTGGCTTGTCGTCTCGGTCCGGATCAATTCGAGCTTGCGAATTCCTACAGCGTCAATGCGGGAGGCGATGACGTTTCCATCGTCTAGAAGTTGACTTGTCACGTGATACAGATTCGGGTCTCCGTAACCACGGGGCCACCACAGCTTGGGGTTCTCGACCTCGATTTCAAACCGCCCCGCCGTGAACTCCAATTTGTGGTTTGCCGTAAAGGTCGACTGGCCACAACGGCCGTTCACCTTGAGCCCGAGTTGGGGAAGCCGTGCGAGGTCGGCCGAAAGCTCGTACGAAACGGTCACCCGGGCGCGCCCGGTCCCGACCGAGACGGTGCTGATATACAAATCCGTGATTTCGTCCTTGGCATGAACGATAAGTTCCACGGGACGCCAGATGCCTGCCGTCACTGCGCGCGGCATGATATCCCAACCATAGGAGTGCGCAGGCCGCCGTATCCATATCGCCTCCTGATTTGTCTTTCCGGCGTTGATCGTATAGGCGGGGTCATACCGTTTGTTCGCTGCGGCGACAATGGGGGAGCTCAGGCGAACGGTAAGAAGGTTTGCCCCCGCACTCTGCAGCATCCCCGTCACGTCAAAGGAGTGTTCCACCAGCGCGTCCGCCGTTTCTCCCAGCTTCTTGCCATTCAGCCAATAGGTCGCGAGGCAGTCGACAGCATGAAAGCGAAGCTCCACGCGGCGCCCCGCAGCTCCAGCGGGGGTTGAGAACTCGCGCTGATACCACCACTCATACAATTCGTAGGGCTGGAGCTTCTTAAGGTTTTCGCCGAAGAACAGATCCCCTGGCAGCACTCCCTGGCGCGACAAGTCCAGCGCCGCCTCACCGGGCACGGTGGCATCGATAGGCGTCAAAGCATGGGCCTTCAATTGGTCCGGGTTGGCAATCTGATACTTGCCTTCAGGAAAATAGAAGAGTCTCCATGTACCGTTCAGACTCACGTGAGTCGGTTCAGTGGAATTTCTCTCGTGAGAGGCTTCGACAGTCGTTTGTGCCGCGAGCCAAGGGGTAATTCCAATCAGACATAAGGCCAGGACAAATTGTGGGGCAAGTTTCGCACTCATTTCTAGTCCTCTACTCGGGGTTTGTATTTTGACCATTGACGTATTATTGCGGCGGGCCGGGCTGCCCTATCGCGCTCCGTTCACCTCGCGGCGAATCCGCGCCGGGTCGTCGAGCGGCTCAGATGGCGGGAGCGGCTTCTCTTTGCGCAGGCTATAAAGCGGATCGCGCGCTTTGGCGGGATCAAAGATCTCTGTGTCCGAGGGCAGCGCCTTGTAAGGCGAAACATCCGCGATATCGGTGAAGCGATCAGAAAGGTCCGTGGCCGCGGCATCATATTGGTTGAGGGGTGGAAGGCCCAGGATGTGTTCGATGGTTTTGAGAATACTCAACATGCTGGTATGCACGTGCGAAACGGCCCTGCGTGAATATGGGCTGACGACCAATACGAGACTGCGATGAGCATCCACGTGATCACGGCCATCCTGCGCGTCATCTTCAGTGACAAAGACGGCCATTTCCGGCCAGTATTTGCTATGCGAGAGCAGATCGATAAACTTGCCCAGCGCCAGGTCGTTGTCGGCAACATACGAGGCGTGATAGGGGTAGCCATCTGCCGGCCGCGGCTTTGCGGTATGATCATTGGGCAACCAGATATACATAAACTGCGGCAGCGGCTGAAGCCCGCTTGCGTAGAGCTGCTCAAACTCCTCCTGAAACTGCTGGAACCGGTACTGGTCCGGGATCGACGTGTTGAATGTGGGATAGGTCCGCGACGTGTTTTCGTAAAGCGGTGCGGACACGGGAAGGTTGATTCCCAGTCGCAATCCGGTGGGCTCGTAACCTTCGTCCCCCCCTCCCGAGAGCCCTTCGCCGTAATTCCGGAAAGTCACGTGATGGCGCGCCAGATGTTCCCAGAGCGAACCGGCCTCGAGGTAATCCTCCGGGCGCAGGGAAGAAGACCCTCCAAGGCTGAGGCGGCCCGGAGCGTCGTTATCGTAATACAAGTGCGAGCGCCCGCCGTAACCGGGAGGCCAAGCCGTCTCAACCCATTCATTGGGATAGCTATCCACCAGCCAGTGGTGCCCGTCGAAGGACACGTCGGAATCCACGTAATAGTTGTCGCTGATGCCGAAGCGCTGAGCGAGTGCGTGCTGATTGGGGGTGACGCGGACATGCTCCAAAGTTGGCTGGTCGTCGTCGTGAACCTCGGCGTCGAGTCCCCAGCGCGCCAAGGTAGGGTCGCCGTTCACCTCTTCACCCCCCATCGTGCGAATGTCGCCCAAGACTTCGTCATAAGTGCGATTCTCTTTGACGATGAACACGACGTGCCGAATACTCGGGCTGGGTCCGCCGGCGAAGGGGATAGGAAAATCCTTGGGTCGAGGCGCCTCGGCCCGAACCGGGACAAAGCCGTTGTTGGCCATGACGCGACGGGTCATTGGCGCAAGCCTGCCGGCCGGCGGCACCGGGATAATCGAGACAGTGCCGTTCGTAATGTCCCCGATATAGTCACCCTCTTGTCCGCGATGAAACTCCGAGCCGCCGTTGGGCCCGGCGCCGTAACCTTTGGCGTTGGCCACGTAAAGCGTGCGCCCATTCTTGCTCAGAGCCACGCGCGCCGGAAACCAGCCCGTCGGAATATAACCGAGCACGGAGTTGCTCCGCGTATCGAAAACCGCAATGGCGTTGATTCCCGCGCAGGCGATGTACAACCGCGATTCGTCCGGGCTCAAGGCGAGGCCGAAGGGCAAAACGCCTCGCAATCCACCCACGCCCGAGGAAGGCTCCAGGCGAATGGTGGCAATAAGGCGGCTCCTCTCCGCATCGAGAATGCTGATGCTGTCCTGCGCAGAATTCGAAACATAGACGCGGCTATGCCCCGCCACAACTGCGCCGGGACTCGACCCACCCACGGATTTACCTCCAATCGCCAGCCCTGTGCGGATGCGCGCCAGCACTGTTGGGGTGGCACCCTTGGCATCAAGGATAAAAACCGAATTCGACTCGGGCACATTGGGATCGCCCAGGCCGGGTATTCTCTTCCCGGCTACGAACGTACCATTCTGGGCCTCCGGCGTGCCCGCTGCGAAGGGCGGGAAATCCAACCCCGTTTCTCCCGCCCGCTTTTCGTCAAATCCCGGGATTACCGAATACTGAAAGGTGCCGACGTTGGAAACGTAAAGTCGGTCGCCCTTGGGGCTCACGGCAATGGCGAAAGGCAGCCGTCCGACGCCGACGCGCCAAAGGATGTTACCTCCGCGCGTTTCAATGCCCACCAGTTCGAAGTGCGCGAGGTCCAGCACATAAAGAATCTTGCCGTCAGGCGACAGTGCCAACGCGCCGGAAAAGCTGTGGTGATAAGCCTTCCCGTTGTACTCGCTGTCCAGCGAAATGACCTGCGACCGCTGCCCAATTGGCAAATCATAAACATCAATCTTTCCCGTATCGCCCTCCGAAACATAAGCGGTGCGGTTATCACCGGCTATGGCGAGTCCCATATAGACGCTGGAGGGTTCGACTTCGGAATGCTTGGGTGGGTAGCCATGAGGAATTTGCTGCACGTCGGGCGCAGGAGCACCAAGTGCACTGATGATTGATAATGAGAACGGCCAAGTGCCGGTGTTGGCGGTCACAAGCAGGTTTCCGTCGGGGCTTAGTGCCATCCCGTACGGATGCGGCTCTACTGTAACCTGTGCGCCTTCGGGTGTAATCAATCGACCGTTCGGCAAGACCGTCTCGCCCGATCGATCGATGTGGGTCGGACGGTCCCCCGCGGGCGCGGCCAACACCGCCGGGCGACTGTCCTCTCCCGCGCTCGTAAACAACGGTGGCTTGAGGATCAGGAACAAACCCAGAACGATCAGGCCCATCAAAAAGACCACTCGCCGCATGATGTGTCTCCCTCGAAATCAAAGTGGCGACCCGCCCTACGCAGTCATGGCGGGGTCGACCCTGCCGCGTTCCCTTACTTTTCAGCGTGGGCTTCCGTGAAGGCGTCGGCCAGCGAGACAACTTTGAGGCTCGTCTTCAAAGTGTCCAGCGTTTCGCGGCCCTTCACCGTTAAGTCGACTGTCTCACCTGGCAGCAGATCGAAGTAGTTATCAGACAACTCCGGGCTTGCGTCGCCGAAGGTCACATAAACGCTTCGCGCCAGCACCGGAGACGAGAGTTGGAGATGGAGTCCGTCCGCCGCCTCAACAAGTTCGGCCCTGATGTGCGCCACGGGCAAATGCACTTGCTTGGTGGGGACCAGGTAGATCAAGTTTCGCGATATTGTCTTCCCATCCGCGACCAACTCAGCCGCCACGAACTCGTGCGCTGTGTCAGCACTGCCCAATTCCGACAACGGCACCTGCAAATATACCTGGCTCGAAAGCGCGGGCACAGTCACCGGCTGATGCATCTCCTTAACGATCTTGCCATCGAGATCGATAACGCGCAGGTGCAGATCCCCTGATAACGCTTGCACCTTGTCCGAGACGATGTAGGTTTTGAGCATGCCGTCTGCAACGTGCGGAGACACGAGCACGGGCGCATAAAAGCGCCGCGCATAGTATTGGAGGGCCTTCCATCGCCCGTAATAATCAATGCTCGACCACGACGCCACGCCCCAGCAGTCATTCAGTTGCCAAAAGATGGAGCCCATCGTTTCCGGCCGGCTCCGTCGCATATGCTCAGCGCCGATCTTGATGCCCTCAGCCTGTAGTACCTGGCTTACATAGAGGAAGGAGGCAAAATCTTTCGGCTCGGGATAATCCTTGAGCAGATAATCGTGGATGATCGAATTGCCTTCGTCGTTCTTCTGGTGGGCCAGCATCACAGGCGTGAAGATGCTCGTGCGGTCATCCGGCGCGGTAAAGGCTTCGATGGTCTTCATCTCGGGGAAGGATTGAAATCCGTATTCCGTCACAAAGCGCGCATGGTGCGTTTCGTAAGTCGAGAACGGCACGCGTCCATGCCAAACATCCCAGATGTGCGAGTCGCCCGTCTGGAAGGTCGGCGAGGTCTCTTCGAAATCAGCGCTGGGCGAACTTGGCCAGTACGGACGTTGCGAGTCCAGACTCTCTACCACTGCAGGAATTATCCCGTTGAAGGTGGATACATAGTCCTGCCACATCTGTCGGAGAACCTCTGGGGCGAGCTGCTGCCGATTTTTCCAGAAGAGCGCTTCCTCCGTCTCGTTGTTTCCGCACCAGATGATGATGCTGGGATGGTCGCGCAACCGTTTTACTTGATCTTGAATTTCCGCCGCCACATTCATCTTCCAGGCATACAATCCCGGCTGCCAGTCATTGCCAAACATGAAGTCCTGCCACACCATGATGCCGAGTTCGTCGCAAAGCTTGTAGAATTCCTCGCTCTCATAATAGCCGCCGCCCCAGAGGCGGATCATGTTCATGTTCGCATCTTTAGCCGACTGGAGAATCCGGCGGTAGTTGGCGTCCGTAACGCGGTTGGGAAAGCTATCGAACGGAATCACGTCCGCGCCTTTGCCGAAGACGGGAATGCCGTTGACCACGAACTCAAACGATCGCCCCCACTGATCCAGGTCGCGCCGCAACACGACGGAGCGTAGACCCGTGGTCACGCTGCGATCATCCTCCATGCGGCCATGGATTTTTACCTCTGCCGTAAATGTATAGAGCGGCTGCGCGCCGTATCCCGATGGATACCAGAGATCGGGCTTGTCGATTTCGATCGGCAGGTCGATGTGATTCGTCCCGGCGTGGAGGCTAACGCTCCGTGTGGTCTCCGCGGGCTTTCCTGCATGCGTATACCGCAGGCTCACCTCCGCGGTTGAATCACCAATCGCCGTCACTTCCACCTCGCCGTTCAGATGTGCCACGGCTGCGGTCACATCAAGCTGACGGACATGCAGATTGGAAATCCGCGCCTCGTCCCAAGATTCCAAGTGCACCGGACGCCAGATGCCACTGGTAACAAAGGTGGGTCCCCAATCCCACCCGTACTCGTACGCAGCCTTGCGAACGTAAGTCTTCTCCTCCACTCCAGTTTTCAGTCGCCAGGGATCAGCCGACGCTGCCTGCGTCGCCGCCTTGTCGGGCGAAGGGAACACCACCCGCAATTCGTTCGCCTCGGCATGCAGAAATCGTTTTGCGTCAACGCGCCAGATGCGAAACATATTGTTCGCGGTCAGCACCTTGGAATTATTCAAAAACACTTCGGCGTAAGCATCCAGCCCTTCGAAGACCAGTTCCAAACTTTGCTTTTTCAGCGTCTCCGGCGTGATGTTGAGCGTCGTCCGATACTCCCAACTCGCACCTTCAATCCACTGCAACTTTGCTTCGTTGTCACGATAGAACGGATCGGGGATGAGTTTGTTGCGCAGCAAATCGAGATGCACGTCGCCCGGCACCTGAGCCGGCCGCCATTGGCCATCAGTTCCTTTTGCTTCGGGAGCGATTTGCCGGAACTCCCATCCCTGATTAATCTCGGTATCTGTCCGGGCCGCCGCTTCCTGTGCCGCCGCCGAGCGCGTGCCTACGCAAACCATCAGCACAAACAGTATGACTGCCGCATTCCTGTGTTCCATTGATGTCTCCTCAATGAAGTGAATAATTCCGCTCATAAGATAGGTATTTTCAGATGAATCGCCAACATCAAATCCGCCTCCCGCAGCCAATGCTCTGGCCGTTGTCGGGGCTTCATCATACTCCTGCCGTCGAGGCTGGAACCGGATTTCTCACCAGATCGTTGGAAGCGGGGATCACACACGCCGGCACGCTCGGTCAAACTCCGGTTACAGTTTTCATCTGCACTTTGGCAATACGGTAACGGTAGATGCCGTACAGAATGCCCACTGCAAGCCAAATACAACCCGCGAGCTTCGCCGTCCATCGGAGATTTACCCAAGTATAGAAGCAGACGAGAAATCCTCCGAGTGGCAGCACGAGGAAACTCCAACGACGGTCGCGGCCTTTCACGAAGTAGTGGACAATCGTAGCCGCATTCACTCCCATGAAGGCCAGAAACGCGCCGAAATTCAACAGCTCCGCTCCCAGTTGAAAGCTCATAACGAGCGAACCGCCCAATGCCAGAGCGCCGATAAAAATGACGTTGTTCGCGGGTATCCCTCTTTTCGGATTGATGGCCCCAAAGAAACGCCGGGGCAAGGCGTTGTCGCGGCCCATGCCATAAAGAAGGCGGGCGGCGCCCAGTTGCGTACCAATGCCGGAGCCCATGGTGGCAATCAGCAGCGTGGCATTGACGACGTTAAACAGAACCTTACCGCCGGCCCTCCCAGCGACGAAGACATAAGCGGTGTCGAGATCCGGGAAGGGGATGGAGTGCGGCCAGACAAGCTGCGCGGCATACACCTCCGCGCTGGCAAGAACACCGGTCACGAGGCACGTCAGCACGGTCGCGTAGAGAATATTGCGTGTGGGATTGATCGCTTCCTCGGAGAGCGTCGAAATACTATCGAACCCTATATAGGTGAGCGCCGCGACCGATGTTCCCGTCCAGAGGCTGCCCCAGGTGAAAGTCGAGGGGTCGTAAAAGGGCCGGCCGAAGTATGCAGCCTCATGCGGCCCGGTGTGAAGGATGTACCTGCACATACAGATCAGCATCCCGATGACGACGATGCTCATGACTCCCGCCAGTAAGAAGTTCGTGCGCGCGGAAGCTTCGATGCCACGCAAATTCAGCAGCGTGAACAGCAGCGCGAAGGAGAGCGACCAGAGCGGAATGGGAATCATCGGCAGAATATTCGCCGCCGCTTTACTGCACCAGATCGTGCAAATAATGGGGTTCAGCAGATAGTCCAATAAAATCACCCATCCGGTAAGGTAGCCAACGGTGTTGCCGAACTCGGCCGCGACGTAAGTGTAGGCCGAACCGGCGCTGGGATAGACCCGAGCCATTCGGCCGTAGCTCGTCGCCGTGAGTAGCATGGCGACCATTGCCAGCAGTACGGGCACCACAACGTGCCCATGGCCTTCCTGGGAGACGACACCAAAGATGGGCATCGGGGCAGTCGGTTGGATGATGACAATTCCGTATAGGATAAGGTCCGCGAGTGCAAGCCTGCGGCGCAACTGGGAGGTGCCGGGTGAAGAGGCCATAATATTATTCGAAATGAATTGACCACCCGGCTTTGTCGAGGGCGGCTCGGGTGTTATCGTATGACATCCTGGAAGTGTGCGCAATCAGCAAGGAGGAGATGATTCCTTGCCCTTTTCTCCTTCCTGCCACATGGAGGTGAGCCGATGAAGTGCGGCGCGGGAATTCGATCGTACGTGAGCTTCCTAAGTTTCGCGGGGTGGGCGCTGCGGCATCGAGTGCCTCACCTCACAGCTCTCCTGTTCATGCTAGCTGCGTCGTCGCTTCCGTGCCTGAAAGGCGCGCCACGCTTCGAAGGGCCGAATCTGGAATCACGCGTCGTGGTGAAACCGCTAAGCGGCGGTGCGTTAACCATCGTGACACCCACCGCGGAGTTTGCGGTGCTGCCCTCCGGATACATTCAATCCGCACGTTTGAGCAACGGCTCGCGCCTCAGCCTCGACGAGCCCGTTTCAGCCGCCTTGACGGGAGGCGATGAGATCATCGTGGATGGGCGGCCGGTTCGGGATTTTGTCCTTGACCTCAGCCACGCAGTCGTTTCGGCTACGCGCTGGGGATTGGGACCGATCGGAAGGCGCGTGGAGATACCGGGTCATTCGCAAAAAGCTCCACAATTGGGAAAGACGTTAACCCTGGAAGTCTACGACGATTTCCCGACTCTTCTCTTTTCCGCCGTCGAATTCAAGAACCTCGGTTCGTCGCCTCTGAAGCTCGGGCAAGTGACCCTGCAATTCCATCGACTGGATGCCTCGCGCGTCGACACCAAGGCGGCCCCCTCGGATCTCTGGTCGTTTCAGGGCGCGAGCTTTATTTGGGGACAGGATGAGGTCCTGAAACTCGCGCCGGGATTCTCGCGACCGAACGTGATGGGCGCCATGTCCCCTTCCGGAACGGGTGGCGGCATTCCTGTCGTGGCTTTTTGGACGGCGAAGGGCGGCCTCGCGATCGGTCATATTGAAACTCAGCCCCTTATTCTCTCCATGCCCGTACGGGTGGAAAACGACCGGCGAATCAGCGCGTCGATCCTCGTTGACGCCGCCACGACCTTGCATCCCGGCGAGGACTATCGGACTCCGAGAACCTTCGATGCTGTTTACGCAGGAGACTATTACGATGCCCTCCGGCTCTACTCGCTCGTTCTTCAGCGCCGGGGCTGGCGGCCTGCCCAACCCCAACAAAGCGACTACGAGGCTAATTGGTGCGGCTGGGGTTATCGTGCCGACGTGACACCGCAGGAGATGTTGGGCACCATCCCCAAGCTGCAAGAAATGAAAATCCACTGGGCGACGCTCGACTATCGATGGTTCAACAATTTTGGCGATTGGGAACCACGCGCCCAGACCTTTCCCGGCGACAGCCTTCAAAACCTGGTGAAGGCTTTTCACCGGAACGGAATTAAATTGCAGCTCTGGTGGCTGCCCCTCGCGGTGAGTGATGGCGGATTATGGGAAGCCATCGGAGCGGAGGAAAAAACGCCCGAAGCGCGCGCCGAGCAGCGGCAACCGGCGGAGGTCGTCCGGAACCATCCGGACTGGCTGATCCTGGATCAGCAGGGCAAGCCAGCGCGCGTGTTTCTGAACCGTGCCGCCCTTTGTCCGGCCCTGCCGGAAGTGCAGGACTATTACCGGCAAATCACCACGCGCCTCATCCGCGACTGGGGATTCGATGGCAGCAAACTCGACATGTGCTTTACCGTTCCGGCGTGCTACAACCCCGCGCACCATCACCGCAGCCCGCAGGACTCCGTCTACGCGATGGGCGAGATTTTCAAGATCATTCAAGAAACCTCACGACGGCTCAAACCGGATAGCGTTACTCAAATCTGCCCCTGCGGAACGGCGCCGAGTCTTGCCTGGCTCGCTTACGAAGATCAAGCTGTCACCGCTGACCCGGTGGGCGCCGTCCAAGTGCGGCGGCGAATCAAAATGTACAAGGCGCTGCTCGGCCCTCGGGCCGCGGTTTACGGCGATCATGTCGAGTTAACCAGGATGGAACGCACCGGCGATGACTATCGCGAGTATGGCCAGGATTTTGCCTCCACCGTCGGAACCGGCGGCGTGGTGGGAACCAAGTTCATTTGGCCCGGCCGCGATGCGATCTTCAAGGATGTGAACCTGACACCTGAGAAAGATGCCTATTGGAAAAAGTGGATCGACCTATACCAATCGAGGATGCTCTCGACCGGTACCTTCCTGAATCTCTATGTCTATGGTTACGATATCCCAGAAGGGTACGCGGTCTCGAAGGGCGGAAATATGTTCTACGCATTCTTCGCTCCTGATCCTGCCAAAGCTTGGAAAGGAGAGATCGAGCTGCGCGGTCTGCCCGCCGGAAAATTCAAAGTAATCGACTATGAAAACAACCAGACGCTGGGGACCGTTGAAAGTCAGAACCCGAAGTTACGAGTGGACTTCACCGAGCACCTACTGCTTGAGGTGAGCCCGGAGCGTTGACCTGACAAGGCGCCCCTTTCGCGAACGAGCGAGGGCAGCGCCCTAATTTGAATGTAACGCTGCCATCCTTGCGGCTCCTCTGCCGGCCGGGAGCCGCCGGCACGCCTCAAATTCGGGCCTACCTGAGCGAAATGGACCTGACCGAGATTGGTCTTGACACGCCATCCTTTCAGAGATAAAAGTAAGCTTTCGATTAGAATTGAAAGTCGATTCGGCTGATATTGCGTTTTCAGGGACCTTTAACCACTCTGACCCTATATGTAACCCGCCGCGCCTAAGCACCGGCGGAGCCAAAATATTCTTCGACCCAGGAGAGCAACGCTCCTGGGTCGCTGTCTTGCCCCCGAGGGGGCCTGAATATGCGTCGGGCAGAAAAGGGAGACCTATGCAAATCAGGATGTCCTTGCGGATGCTTGTGGTCGGCTTGTTGCTAACGGTAGGGCAACTCTATGGCCAGGTTGATACTGGCGTTATCCTCGGAACCGTGAAGGATCAGAGCGGTGCGATCATCCCCGGAGCCAATGTCACGCTCAGAAACCAGGGTACGGGGCTTGCAGTTTCGCTCGCCACATCTGGTGATGGGAGCTACGTTTTCCGGCCCGTAAAAATCGGCACCTACACCCTGGAGGCACAATTCAAGGGGTTCGAGACTGTCAAGCACACGGACGTTACAGTTGATGTCCAGCAAGAGGTGGTGGTGAATTTCACCCTCCAACCTGGCCAAGTTACGGAGTCGATCCAGGTAACCGGCGCTCCGCCCGCCCTGCAAACTCAGGACGCTTCAGTTGGCCAGGTGGTGGGCTCGCGCACGATCAATGACTTGCCGCTAAACGGCCGCAACTACACGTTCCTGGCTCAACTCTCGGCGGGGATAACTCAGGATCAGCAGGACACTCGCGGCCTGGGGGCGAGCGGCAGTTTCGCGGCCAACGGTACGCGTCCGGCGCAGAACAATTACCTGCTCGATGGCATCGATGACAATGCCGACCTTGTGGACTTCCTCAACGGGACTGCTTATGTCGTGCGGCCCCCGGTTGACGCCATTCAGGAGTTCAAGGTTCAGACCAGCGACTATAGCGCCGAGATGGGACGTTCGGCAGGCGCTGTGGTGAATGCCGCGATCAAGTCCGGAAGCAATCAGTTCCACGGGAATGCTTGGGAATTTGTGCGCAACGACGTGTTCGACGCGGCCAACTTCTTTGAGAATTCCCCGACGCCAACTCCCAAGGGCGAGTACCGTCAAAATCAATTTGGCGCCACTTTCGGCGGCCCGTTACGGAAAGACAAAACATTCTTCTTTGGCGACTACGAAGGTACGCGCGTTCGCCAAGCCATCCCCAATGTCTCCACCGTGCCCACGGCGCTCCAGCGCTCCAGCGGCTATACCAATCTGACCGAGATGATCAGCGGGCAAGCGGGGCCGGGAGCGATTGAAACCGACAACCTGAACCGGACATTCCCCTTGGGCACGGTGTTTGACCCATCCACAACACGCTCCGTTGTGCAGGGGCAGGTGGATCCCGTGACGGGCATTCCGGCGGCGGCGAGCGGATTCGTCCGCGATCCTTTTTATGTGAATGGCGAAGCGGCGCTGGCAGGCGTTACGGACTTTACCACGCCCGCGCAAACCGCCCAGCTCAATCAGCTTCCCTCGGCGCGGTTGGACCCGAACGCGATCAGTCTGTTAAATCTGTTCCCGTCCCCCACTTCGTCGAGTCTGTACAACAACTATTCCAGCGACCCCGTCCTCCGCAACACCGTAAATCAATTTGATGCGCGGGTGGACCAAAACTTCAGCGACAAGGATCAATTGTTTGGCCGGGGCAGCTTCTCGGACAACCCCGAGTTCCTTCCCGGCCCCTTTACCGGCATCGCCGATGGCGGATCCTTTTCCGAAGGCACCCAGACGGTGGTTTCCATCAACTCGGTCCTGAGTGAGACGCACGCTTTCTCACCCACACTCGTGAACGAAGCTCGTTTGGGCTATTCGCGCATCGGGGCTTCGCGGGTTCAGCCCTTTGCGAATACCTTCGGCATCCCTGCGAAGTATGGCATTCAGGGTATTCCCCAGGTTACTGACAACGGCGGGCTGGGGTCCATCTTCATCACGGGACTCAACACGCTGGGCAGCAACGAGTTTCTACCCTCGGTTGAATACAACTCCACCGTGCAATTCACTGACAACTTGACGAAGGTTTACGGGAAACAGACCCTCAAGGGTGGAATGGAGTTTCAGCATCTGAAGTTCTCGATCCTTCAACCCCCCGAGGGCCGCGGGGATTGGACCTTCTCAGGCGCATTTACCAATGTGCCGGAGACGGGCGCGGGAAACACCGGGATGGCCCAGATGCTGATTCTTCCGCAGAACGGCACGGTGACCGGCGCCTACAATATGGTGGGAGGGGCAGACGACATGGGCGCCTCCAATTACGCCAACACGGATATGGGGCGCAACTATTATGGCTACTATTTCCAAGATGATTGGAAGGCCACCCACAAACTCACTCTGAACCTGGGAGTGCGTTACGAGTACTTTGGCCAGATTCAAGAGAATTACGGAGCCCAGTCAGAATTCATCCCCTCAGGCGGGAGTGGGCCCTCACAGTTCATTCTTACCAAGCATCGGTGCAACACTCCGTTATCCGCTGACTTTCTGGCAGCAGCGCAGACCGACAACATCGATATCTCCTGTTCGTCTCAACCCGGACTCGGGTATTCGCAGTTGAGCAACTTCTCACCCCGTGTAGGATTCGCCTATCAGATTACCCCCAGGCTCGTGGCTCGCGGCGGGTTCGGTCTGTTCTACGGAGGGTTTGAGAACTCCGTAGTCGAGACTTATGTCGATTTCCCCTTCCAGTACAGCTTGGGCTATCCCTCGCTGACGACCGCGCAACCCATCACCTTTGCCAATGGCGCCATCGGAACGTTGGAAACCGGTCTCTCGGCCATCGTCCCACTAACGTCAGCGGCGGCGGAACCAAGTGGCGTGTCCTTCACCGGCGAAGACCACCACATGAAGACGCCCTATACCGAAGGCTACAACCTGGCACTCCAGTACGAAATCACCACGAACCAAACCTTCCAGGTCAATTACGTGGGGAATACGGTGCGGCATCTCGGCGTCTACATCAACCCGAATAGCCCGAGCGAAATCCTTCCGCCTGGGCTCAACTCCTACGCTTATTCTCCCTATCCCGATTTCCAAAACGGCATCACCTACACCTCCATGGCTGGCGACAGCTACTACAACTCGTTACAAGCCACTTTCGAGCGACGCTTCAACGCGGGCCTTGATCTCCTCGCGAATTTCACCTACTCGGCGTGTCGCACCGATGCTGTGGACGTTCTCAATGCCACGGCAATTGCTTCCTTCCGCGCGGCCGAACTTCCCCACTTTGGTGTCCAGGGCGATTATGGCCGCTGCGACTTTGACATTCCCAAGGTTGTGCACGTGAGCGGCAGCTACGAATTGCCCGTCGGCAAGGGCAAGCGCTTCCTCACCAATAGTGGCCGACTCGCCGAAGGCGCGCTGGGCGGCTGGAAAACCAATGGGATCTTAACCCTCCAGGATGGCATGCCGGGCACCATTACCTGCGTGAACAGCACAACCTCCGGCTACGGCTGCAACGCCTTGCTGGTTCCTGGGCAAAGTATTATCGCCGGACCGCACAATGTGAATGACTGGCTGAATGCCTCCGCTTTTACCAGTCCCCCGGTCGCGACGACCATCGGGCAGTCCGACTACTCTCCCTTGGGCGGCGCTCCCGGCCAGTTTTACGGCCCCGGCTACCACCGCATCGATTTCTCCCTCTTCAAGGATTTCCCGACATCGGAGAAGACGCACCTCGAATTCCGTGCGGAGTTCTTCAATTTGATCAATCACCCGAATTTCTCCCCGCCAGGATTTGGCGGGAATGGCGTGGTGGCGGCGCCGGGCTCGACCGACTACACCTCACCCTCGACGTTCGGTACGATCAGCTCGACGCGTGACGGCCAGAATGACCAGAGAGAAATTCAGTTTGCCCTGAAGTTTTATTTCTAAGACTTGACCAGCGCGGCCGAGGGGCTTCCGGCACTGCGAGAGCCCCTTGGCCGCCTGGCGTTTCCACAGCAATATCCCTTGTATCTTGAATAGTCTTTCTTCATGCCCCACGAAAAGTCCAGCATCAGAGGTTTTGGCCGGGTCAATTCTTACCCAAGGATAACTCCATGAGCGCGATTAATCGCCGCGACATGCTGAAAATCGCCGCCGCCACGCTCGCGGCGGGACGGACTCCCATCGAGGGAGCTTTTGGTGACGTACTGGATCAAGTCCCTCTCCGGCAAAGGAAAAAGGCCAGCCATCCCCGGAAGGTCGTTGTAGGAGGCGGGGGGATTGGCGGATTATGTTGCGCCTACGAACTGATGATGCGCGGGCACGAGGTGGTTTTGCTCGAGGCGTCCGGCCACACCGGCGGCCACGTCAAGACGCTCCACGACCCCTTCGCGGACAATCTTTACGCCGACGTCGGCGCTGAGCACTTCACCAAGCCAGGCTACGACCTCTATTGGGGCTACGTTCGCGAGTTCAACCTGACCCCGCTTTATTATCCCCATCACGAGCATGAAATCCGCTTTATTAAGGGCAAGCGCTATTCCGACGAGGATCTTGCCGATCTCAAAACCCTCGCCGCATTCGGGTTAAATCAGCGAGAGATCGATTATCTTCGCCAGCACCCCTGGTGGGACTTCCCTTCCCTCTACGTCAACTCCTACCTCGATAGCTTCCCCGATGAATACAAGCCTTTCGAAGCCGGACTTAACGCGCTGGACGATGTGTCGTTCAATGACGTTTTGAAGAAGGATGGCGCATCGGCGGCGGCGATCGGCTTCATCGGCAGCGAAGGGTCGGCACTCCACGAGATCTGGCATGCCGCCATCCTGAAGAGGCGCGGGGTTCCGCTTGTGCCCCCGGTGGTTTACCGGCTGAAAGGCGGCAACCAGGAGTTGCCCAACGCTTTTGCCCGAAAACTTGGCGAGCGCATTCATCTGAACGCTCCCGTCACGGGCATCGAGCATGGGGCAAACGGCGTTCGCGTGAGTTATCGTGAGTTCGACCAAGACCGGAAGATGGACGCAGACTTTCTGGTTTGCTGCATGAACGCCATCATCCTGCGCCGCATTCCCTTCACCCCTGCCCTGCCCGATCCCAAAGCCTATGCCGTGAATAACGTCGCCTACGACATGTATTCGCGCGTCGCCCTGCAAACGCGGACGGCCTTTTGGGAGCGCGACAAGATCAGCCCGAATTGGGATGGCGCCGACCCCAACTTGGTGTCCCTGTGGCGCATGGCGGAGGAAGTCGACACGCCCCGCGCCATCCTGGTGGCCACAGCAATGAATAGCGCAGTGCCGCATGATTCCGTCGAGGCCTTCCGGCGAGTTTACTGGGGCAAGTCCGATGATATCGAACAGGCGGTGATTCAGACCTGGGCGAATGATCCCTGGTCAATGGCCTGCGAGACGGTGACCTATCGGGTGGGCAGCCTCAAGAAAATGTGGCCGTTTCTGATGCAACCTGTCGGGCGCGTCCATTTTGCCGGCGCCTACACGGACAACTTAAATTGGGGACAGGAAGCCGCCACCCGCTCCGCCGATCGCGTGGCCGATGCCATCGACGCCGCCTGATCACAGGCAAACGTAGCGCAGGGCCCGCTCTCCGGCCCTGCGGCTTTTCCAGTTCTCCCAGATGCGCGGATTCGCCTCCGAATCCCTCAAGGTTCACGCACTCCACCGGTTGGCGCCCGCCCGCTCAAAACCTGGTGAAAGTGCCGCAAGGCTGGAGAGCGAGCCTTGCGCTAGGCCTGTGCTCGCACGCTCTGCCAAAAGGCAGTGGGAGGGCGTTAGCACAGCCCGGAAGATTGTGGAGGATCGTGCTTCGCGTAGTGTGAATTGACACATGACATGTGAAGCGTTCCGCGACAATAGGCACAGACCTGAATGGTCTCATCCGGGTTAATTCGGTCGTAACAATGGGCGCAGTGCGTTCCTGGTCGCGCGCTGTGTTTGGCGGAATGGGCCTCAACACACGACATATGGACCGCGCCGCAACCATACGTGCAAATGTGAACTGTTTCTTCCGGATTGATGGGGCCGCCACACTGCGCGCAACGTGATCCTATCGATGGTGATGGGCTCAAGGCTGGGGTCCTCATTGTTCAGGGTGCCTTGGAGTTTATCATGCGCACATTTGCCCCGGCTACGACTTTAAGGCGTAGGGGCAGGCCTCGTGCCCATAAGCGGAAACTTAAGGGGGGCTTTCCGGTTTCCCCGTCATTCACCCCGAGTTACGTGGATCGGTAAGCGCTGGGCGCCTAGGCAGGAGTAATATTCGATGGCGTGGGCCAACTTCCAAGTGGCCAACGACTCGGCCGAAACCGCCAAGCGCCACATTCGCGCATAAGCGACCGTCAAAGTGGCGAGTCGATTCGGTTCTGAATTGCCGAGGTTCCTTTCGACATTGAACCCCACTTTGACGCGAGGCACTTCATGGCCCTTGATCCCGGATGTTGCCAAGGCCGATAATCTTTGTCGTTTCGCATACCGGAATGCCTTTCGACGATTGGAGAAGAATGTTTGCAGTCACTGGAATTACTGGCAATGTCGGCGGAGAGGTAGCACGCAACCTTTTGACCGCGGGCCAGTCCGTCCGAGGCGTGGTTCGCGAGGCCCGTAAAGGTGCGCCCTGGGCGAGCCGGGGCTGTGACCTTGCCGAGGCGGACATCAACGACGCGGCCGCGCTCACTGCGGCGTTTAAGGGAGCCGCGGGTGTATTCGTCCTCGTTCCACCGAACTTCGATCCGTCGCCTGACTTTCGCGAGGCCCGGGCCATCGCGGCCGTACTGCGATCCGCGATCGATGCCGCGCGTCCGGGCAGAGTCGTGTACTTGTCCACGATCGCCGCGCAGGCGACGAGATCAAACTTGCTCACGCAGCACTCCATCATCGAGCAGGCGCTTGGACAGTTGACGATTCCAATTTGTTTCTTGCGCCCTGCCTGGTTCATGGAGAATTCGAGTTGGGACGTCGCTCCGGCGGCCAAGAACGGCACGGTCCCGAGCTTCCTGCAACCTCTCGATAAGCCGGTGCCGATGGTGGCTACCGCCGACATTGGGCGCCTAGCTGCCGAACTGCTTCAGGAAACGTGGAGGGGGCACAGGGTGGTTGAATTGGAAGGGCCGCAACGTGTGACTCCTAACGAGATTGCTTCCACATTTGCCCATCTGCTTGGCCGTCCGGTAAGAGTCGAGGCTGTGCCGCGCGAGACATGGGAATCGTTGTTCAAATCGCAAGGCATGAAGAACCCCACCGCGCGCATTCAGATGCTCGATGGTTTCAATGAAGGATGGATCGAGTTCGAAGGAGGCGAGGCTGGCTCCCGGAAAGGAAATGTAAAGCTGCAAGCTGTGCTGCGCACGCTCATCGAACGCGAAACTAAGTTGTGATGATTCTCCAGAGGTTTCGCTGGATTCACTTCCAACACGCGGATCCCACGAATTAACGGAAGCGAAGCCGCAACGATGGAAATGAAGTTAGGTGTGAGTGAGATATTCACCCGATCCTGGGTCTGGCAATCCTCGACAGAATATCTGGTCGGGTCGGTTTTGAGATAGGAGGATGAATGGCGCAAGTTTGGTTAGTCACTGGTAGTTCTCGCGGTCTGGGCCGTGCGATTGTCGAGGCGGGCCTTGCCGCGGGCAATAAGGTGTTGGCGACGGCGCGGGGCATTGAGTCCCTGAATGACCTGTCGGAGCGCTACGGTAACCAGATAAAGCTCTTCGCGCTGGATGTGACCGACGAGTCGGCGGCAACCCGTGCGATAAAGACGGCAATCGATGCCTTTGGCTCGCTGGATGTTGTTATCAACAATGCGGGGTACGGCAATCTCTCGTCCATCGAAGACACGCCGATGGCGGATTTCCGCGCGCAGATCGAAACGAACCTCTTTGGGACGATTATCGTGACCAAGGCAGCACTTCCGTACTTTCGCGAAAAGGAGGCAGGCCTTTTCGTTCAGTTTTCGTCGATGGGCGGTAGGATCGGACCGCCAGGGCGCGGGCCTTATTCGGCTGCGAAATGGGGTGTCGAAGGTTTCTCCGAAGTATTGTCGCGCGAAGTGGCACCGTTAGGCATCAAGGTCACGATCATTGAACCCGGTGGCTTCCGCACGGACTTCGC
This sequence comes from uncultured Acidobacteriota bacterium, assembly GCA_963808085.1. Classification (GTDB taxonomy): domain Bacteria; phylum Acidobacteriota; class Terriglobia; order UBA7540; family UBA7540; genus Bog-366. The sequence continues at coordinate 179,399 of CAWEFC010000009.1, read as the reverse complement.
TGGGAGCTCGACGAAACTGAGCGAAGGGCGCCCCGAATACGACTCGACTGTTGGAAAAACCGCCAGGTTTCAGCGCGACTACAACGGCAAGCAGCCTGGTGACCCGAAGAGGGCGGCTCAAGCAATTGTTCGACTAACGCAGGAACAGAGACCTCCGTTGCGACTCTTGCTCGGCAGCGATGCTTATAACGGGGCGGAGGAGAACGACCTTGCGAGATTGGAAGAAGCGAGACTGTGGAAAGAAGTGAGCCTCTCAACTGATTTCGATTCGAAGTGACGGCTCAGCAGCGAACAGATTGCGCGTCCCCAGGCACCTTGGTGTATAACGTTAGGTCTCTATCGGAAATGCCCCGACGGGTAAATGGTGATGATGACGGAGGCGTGAGTTCGGGGCATTTTCGATAGACGGCCTTGTCGTATATCTGACCAGCAGCCAAACTCCCGGATGACGGGGCACTCGGAAGTTTGCCCCGCAACCGGCTCGCGGCGACGGCTCTCCGGCGCGCCCAAGTCTGTCCGTCCCGGAAACGGCGTCGCGTAGACCGAAGTCGCTCAATTCCTGTATCGGCTATTCGGAGGTTAACGCCCAGAAACTAGACGGCAGGTCGACTTCTAACCAGTTTTGCTAAAGTTAGCGCTTCTGGGCCTCGTGCCTGCCCACCCTGGCCGGGATCCAACCCCCGCACTGAAGGGGCGCCCCTACGATGCAGGTTTCGGCGGCAAGGTGTGCAAAGAGTGCACGAACCCGCCCTCAACGGAGCCGCGCTGCACGGGTCTGCCGACAGCGACATTTTGTAGCCTCAATAACTAGCATAATTATCTTGACTTTTTATTTTATTGTAATATAATAACACAGTGTTACTGTGGGGTCCGCCATGAATTCGTGCAAGGCTCTTACCTTTTCGATGCTCAGCCCATCCAAGCCAGCGAAGTCGGCCGAACAGAATTTCAGTGCGAGGATGCTCGGGGTGCATGCTTCGAGCCTATGCAGAGGATGGGGGTACCGACCGGGGGCGCTCGTCCGGTTGTCGCTTGCCGGTTTGCGAACTTCCCCGCTGTCGCGTCCCACGCCGAAGGTCCGAAACGGGAGTCTTGCAGCAATGCCGAGGATGAATCAAACGGATGTGTATGAAAGCACAGGGGGAAAATCAGAATGTCGAGCGAGCCCGTGAAAATGAAGAATTTAATTAAATACGTTCGAAGCCGGAATGTCTATGAAAACAAAGGAACGTAGAACATTTTGTCCGAAAATAAAGCGACATTTAATACCAACGCGCACGTATTTTGCAGAAATGGCGGGCTATTTTGTCTCTTTTCGAGCGCACTGGACCGAATTCCTCGCTTCGAATGGCGAAATCTCGTGGCACGCCCGTGCTGCCCATGACGGAGACAAGGTCGGGATAGCCGATCGACGTGGCGACACGCTGGGCACTCCATTATGTGCTAGAAACTAAACGGCTTAACCACGGACGACCGAAGCCTTTCAAAAATGCATATTATTGATACTAAATAAGTTATTCAGATCTCGGCGGAGAAGCAACAAAAAACGGGGGGAGAAAAAAATGAAGGGATGTTCCGCTATGTTGTTGAAAACAAACGGATAAATAATGTCTGGAAATGGCCTCTCCATTACATGATGAAAATACAGGACCTATAGGCGGCTCTCCATTATGTTGATGATAAAAAACATAGTTATTGACAAACGGCCTTTTTCGGCCTGCGCAGCTTTAGAGTGCGGCAGCTTGCTGCCGCTTTCTTCCCGCGAGCTTGCTCGCGGGATTTCGAGCGCGCTCTGATCCGCGTCCACACGCTGGATTGGGGCACGTTGGCCGCCAGCAAGTTGGCGGGTGAAAAAGCGGCAGCAAGCTGCCGCACTCTAAAGCTTCGCACGCATGGCGGGCAAGATGCCCGCGCTACGCGCTCGGAGCACTCACCCCCTGCTTAACGAGTTTGGGAACGGCAGCAGGTTTTCGACGGGGACAAAGGCGGGGCGGGTCTGGGGCGAGCGCCAGTTATCGATCATGGCGACTTGCTGCACGCAGGAGACGGTGCAATGCGGGGCACAGGTCTTCTGGGTATGGTACTCGTGGGCCAAGTGCTCGGGCGTATATTTCTCCAGCGGGATACCCGGAAAGCCGCGCTGCTGGGAGCAATAATGGACGAGGCCGTCTTCGCAAATGTAGAGGTAACGGCTGCCGGCGCGGCATCTCCAATCGTTCGCAATCCCATGCGAGATGTTTTTCTGAAACTGGTTGAAGCGCGCATAAGACCGCTTGCCCATTTCCATGATCTGGCCAAAGAGGTCCTGTTGATGCTCGCCCAGCGGCTGAAGTTGGCCGTCGTGATCGTGCAGGATACCCACCGTGCTGGTAAATCCCAATTCCAGCGCCCGGCGCGCCACGGTGAGCGCATCATCGGGATGCCGCACCGGGCTGCCCAGGACCGAATTGATGTTGACCTGGAAAATCGCATAGCGTGCAAGCATCTGAAGCTTGCGATCCAGCACCTTCAAGCTTTTCTTCGAAACCTCGTCGGGAAGGACGTTGTCGATGGAAATCTGCAAGTGGTCCAGGCCCGCGCGATTCAGGTGCTCGATCCGCTGCGGAGTCAGCAGGTAGCCGTTGGTGATCATGCCCGCCAGGATGCCATGACTGCGGACTCGGCGAACAACCTCTTCCAAATGCGGATGCAGCAGAGGCTCGCCTCCGCTGATGGTGACAATCGTGGTGCCGAGCTTCGCCAGCAGGTCGACGCGGCGGAACATCTCTTCCAGCGCGACGGGCTTCGAGAAGGTGTCAAATTCGTTGCAGTAAGTACAGGAAAGATTACAGCGGCGGATGGGAATCAGGTGGGCAAGAACCGGGTGGCGCTTCGAGGCAACGCCCTTCGCGATCATGCGCCACTCACGCAAGCGCGTGTTCCAAAATCGGAGTTTTCGCCGCAGGGCGAGGTTCATAGGTTCTTTCCGAAAATTTCCACCCGATGGGTCACATTTGAAGCCTGGACCATCGCTTCCACCTTCAGATGCGAGGCTCGCACAACCTGTCCGATCCTTGGAAATCCCTGCCTAAACCAAGATAACCAAGGTGGTTAAGCGTACGAGAGAAGGAACTAAACAGACAAGGAGCATTGCTCGAATTGCTAAAAATCATGCCCGAAGTGCATTTTTTGGGCAGTCAGCGCGGCAAGGTCAGTGAGGGGTGCATTATGACTTTTCCGATGAATTCTCATGGAGTTGTGGGGCAGGTGGCGTAATGTCAAAGCTTGGGTGAATTCGAAGATGCAAATCAATAGGGCTGGCAGCTTAAATGTCGGACAAAATGTTCCATTCGAACAGGTTACGCTTGCCCCCGGGGCGCGTTGGGAGTATTCTATTCCTCCTAGGAACCTCGCAGCGCCCTGGCTTCGCCCTGGGTGAGTTAAGCACCCCGTCGATCTTCACACCGTCCAAGATAACCCGGCCCAAAACTCGTTTCGGAGAATTAACTGTGAAAGCCATCCCCTTCATACGCGCCACCCGCATGATCTCGCGGGGGACGTGGAGTTTCCTGACAGACCGACCGCTGGTGGTTTCCTTCGAGGTCACTCATTCCTGCACGGCCGATTGCATGCACTGCGACAAAGGAACGATCAAGCCGGAACCCGCGGGCTTGCTGCACGCGGCCGATTACAAGCGATTGTGCTCCCAGCTCAAACCCATGGCGGTGCAATTGTCCGGCGGCGAGCCACTGCTGCGCCCGGATCTCCAAGACATCGTGCGAGCCGTGAAGGAGCCGAGCGGTTTGCCCTACTTGATCCTCGTGACTAATGGACGCTTGTTCAGCGAGGAGAAGTATCTCGCTTTGCGGGCGCTGGGCGTGAACCAGTTCTCTATCTCGCTGGATTTCCCCGATGAGCGCCACGACGCCTTCCGCAAATCGCCCGGCCTGTACACGCACCTCGCGAAGCTGGTGCCGACGCTCGCCGCGCACGGGTTCGACGACGTGGCCATGAACACCGCCATCACCCGCGGGAATTTGCCCGTGCTTCGCAGCATTTATGAGCGCGCCAAGGAGTGGGGCGTGAACATTTCCTACAGCGCCTACACGCCATTGCGCACGCACAGCATGGACCACTACATCCGCTCGGCGGACGACCTCGCGTTGCTGCGCCGCACCCTGGATGACTTGCTGGCCCTCAAAGCCATGAACGGCCGCATCGCCAATTCTCCCTGGACGCTTTCCGGCATCCACGATTTCTTCTTGCACGGAACCATTCCTGGCTGCAATGCGGGACGGCGCTTCATGGTGGTCACACCCACCGGCGGCCTGCGGCCATGCTCGATGTACGACGATACCTATGACTCGCAGAAGGAGATTCTTAAGGAGTGGGTACCCCATAACGAGTGCGGCGGCTGCTACGTTTCGATTCGCTCGTACCTCGATGCATCGTTCTGGACGCTGCTGAAGGATAACCTGCGGAATCGAGTGTTCACCCGCCACGCCTCGGCGAAGAACTGCTGATGGCCCACTACACGTCCACAGGCGTCTTCATGCCTTCGTTGAAGCGATTGGTAAGGTTGGCGGTGGCAACGATCAGCACCAATTCCTCGATTTGCTCGATGTTGAAGAACTTACCGAGCGCTTCCAGATCGGCGGGCTGAATCGCTGCCGGCCACGCCGTAAGCTGCTCGGCAAACTGAATGGCGGCGCGCTCTTCCTCGGTGAAGATGTCGCGGCTGGAGCCGCCGGGTTCCTTCAGCACCTGTACTTGCTCATCCGTGACGCCGCGCCGTTTGGCCGAGGCCGTGTGCGCTCGACTGCAATAAGTACATCCGTTCATCAGAGAGGTGCGCAGGTAAGCAAGCTCCTTGATTTTCGGATCGATCGCGCCCGCCGCCCAGACCTGCTTGTAGAATTCAAGAAATGGACCCAGAACGTTGGGCTTGTGCGCCATGACCTTGTACATATTCAGAACGCGGCCGGACTTCTTCTCCATCCCTTCGAAAATGGGACGCGCGACTTCCGCAACTTGTTCCTTCTCCAACGGTTCGATTTTCATTTCGCCTCCTGCTTGAGGAATTGCACGGTGCACTAATGGGGTGAAGCAGTAATTGTACCAAGTCGCCATTCGAATTCCAACGCGCGCAGTGAAGTGGCCACGGTAAATTTGTTCTAAGCGGGTCGCCATCGAGTTGTGATTGAGTTTTCTGGCGATTTTGGTCATTGCCCGAAGGGTTGTGGGAATGAGTTGCGGCCTGCGCCGATGGAGAGGCCCCGGTGGGTGGCAGGAGTTGCTCTGCGGCGGGGGGACGTCACGCAAGGGGCGAAGGTTGTTTCCTGATGACGCCTAATTCGCAGGGCGGCAGACACAGGAGTTTTCGGTCATGCGCAGATAGTCGAAGACCAGGCGCACGTTGCGCGTGAGTTGGCGCATTTTCTGGGCGACGCTGCGCGCCCCGCGGGATTTGATCACGCCGATGGCGAAGCGGCGCAACCGGGTGATGTTTTCCGGGCCGTGGCCCACCCGGATGCGGCTGCGGTCCTCGTCAAAGTTCCAATCCAGAACGTAGTGGCAACCGTTCTCGATGACCCAGTGTCCGCGGTTAACCTGGAGCACGCGTCGGGGGCTGGCTTCTTGGGGTGTGCGGCTGGTGAGGCCATAGGCGATGTCCAGAGAATAGGCCCCCGTCTTTTTCTCGATCACGTGCCGCTCGATAAGGAAGGCTTGGCCCACGTGCGGGAAGTCGAGATAGTCGTTGAGTTCGGTGGTGGTCCAGATTTTGCGCGTTTCCAGGCGGCCGTGATCGGGAGGCGTCTGCTCCACGCAATGCGCCTGGCCCCGGTCCTGGAAATAGAACTGCAAGTCCGCGAGCAGTCCGGGCTGGTTGCCTTTGACGGTGAAATAGTAATGCGCCTGGCGCTTCTCGACCACATACTTGGCGAACTTACGCTGCGTGAGCAAGGCGTCGGTGGTGATGTCCTTGCCGGCAATCTCGATGGCCTCCAGCAGCGGGATGGCCATCTTAATCTCGTTCGTGCGTTTGACTTCTTCCCGACCTTCTACGGGCAGACTGCCCACTTTTTTTGCGTGTAGCAGGTCTGGGTCTGGTGACCGACGACGCTCATCACATGCGTCGGGTGACCTTCCGCGTCGAGGGCATTGCACATGGTCTTGCCGTCGATGGCCAGGCTTTCATCCTCCCCGGCGTAGACTTCGTTCCAGTGTTGCAAGGCGCCGTCCAGGTGCGCGGGGTTGAGGCGGATCAGCACGTTGCGGATGATCGACTCGCTGGGTACGACGTAGCGGCCCTTTTCGCGACGGCAGCCGAAGCGCTCGCGCGCTTTCTGTCCGAGACTTTCGGCCCAATCGGCGATCGCCTTGTAGCCGCGCATGCCGCACAGGACGGCTCCGGCGGCGATGCCCAGCACCGTGGACAAGCCATGGCGCCGTCCTTGGGCGCGGCGGGGATCGGGAATCTCGCGGAAAAACGCGGGGAGAGATTGCATCTGCGCGGCGCTGAGCATGATTTTGGAACCTCCGATTTGATAAGGGGGAGGAAGAACGGCTTGCGACAGCAACGAGCGGGCGTCGGCCCGCAAGGGTTGGACGAAGACCATCTTGGGAGATTGGGGCGTCGCGGTGTACCCCCGGCGAGTGCGCTGAAATCCCTTCGTGTTCCCGACGTACACCCAGTTCGCCGCCCGATACACGGTGCCGCGAAAACGCTGCGGGTCGACGAAGGTTTCCAGCAACACCACCCCATGACCGAACGTGGCTTCCCAATCGCCGGCCAGACGCCTTTGGCAGAGACCCAGAACGCGCGACCCGAGGTTGGGAATGCGCCCTGAGGGCAGGATAAGGAAGCGGCTGTTGTTGACGATCAGCTTCAAGCGGCTATAGCGCTGGCGAAAGTTCCAGCCGATCCAGCGGTCGCGCGCCGCGCATTTGAGGGCGGAGGCGGAAAAACTCAGCAGCGCCACCCACTCCTCTCGCCAAGTCGCGACATACCACAGGGTCTCGCTGATCTTCGGCAAAGCTCCCAGATAGTGGTGCTGCCGCATCAGTTCTTGGTAGCGCAGCTCGTCGCAGGACCGAGCGGGCCGCACGTTGATCGCCAGCAGGTCCAAGAGGCTACCCCCCGGGGAAGCACACCTGAAACCTACCCGTGCTTCATCGCGGAGCATACTAGGCCGTGCGGGCGTTGTCCAGAACAAACTACAACCGCCTAAAACTCAAAGCACTTGGAGACTGGAACGAATTCACCCTGGTGAAGTGGCTGGTTGCGAGGCCGAAGGCGGCGACTTTTGCGATCGACGGAAAAACGGACATGCCGTTGCGCCAAACGGTTGATGAATGAATTCCCGAGCTCACCAGGACCCACTGTGGATATCCCGCAAAGGCGCGAAAGAAAATGGGACGGGGACCTACTTTCGGGGCTAAGGGGTACGCCGCATAGCAGACAAATTGTCGGTTTGGGCTACTGAACAACCGGCAAGGTCGATCAGCAACAGAATGTGCCCGACGCGCAAGTTCATCCGTCTCGCCCACGTGTTAGCCGGACCGAGGCTCAGTGGGTTGTCGAGCGATAGAATCTGCCGGTTCGAATGGACGCAAGGCCGCGGGGCGCCGCCGCAGGCCGCGTTCTGATCAGGGCGCAGCATCGTGGCGCAAGGGCACGGAGCAAGGCTCCACTGTCCCGGCAGCACCGGGTGCGGCACACGCGAATCCCGGCCGGGCACAGAGATTCGCCCAGCCCAACGCTGCCGTTCCCAGATCGCCCTGCGAAGATTGTCGTACCCGGGCGCGTACCGGCGGAGATCGGCCGCCGGCCGCACCGCGCGCACGACGCGAAACCCGGCTGGGGCAACGGAGTTGCTCAGCACGAGTGTACCGCGCGGACATCACCGCGCAGCGATTGTCCGTCCCTGGTCGCGACACTGCGCGTGCGCGCCTGCACCACGATCGGGGCGCAGGGGCACGGGCTCATCCCCTCCATGCGACCCGTGGACCGCAGCATGCCGTCGCGTTTTCCAACTCAGGCGGTCACCGACACGCCAGTGTATGCCGACCCCGACGACGTGCTCGATCCGCTACTTCCCTGCAAGACTTGCTGCAGTGAGCTGAAGTCGGATTGGGCGCTGGTCAGATTGCCGGACTGCAAATCCTGGCCCAACTGCGAGAACAGTTGAGATGCCTCGCTCTGCTGGCTTCCGCCCGAGTGGTGATGATGATGAGCATGCGTTGCGGAAGCGTGGCTTTGGAAGTCCTGCTGAATGGTCGAATAGTCACTCTGCGCCGCGGTGAGATTGCCCGCTTGCAAATCTTGCGAAAGTTGATTGAAGGCTTGGGCAATCGGGCTGCTGCTTTCGGACGTTGATGTGGAACTGGTTTGGGGCAGGTCTTTCTCGAGCGTGGCGAAATCCGATTGCGCCGCTGAGACGTTGCCGGATTGGAGGTCCTGACCGAGTCGCTGAAACTCCTGCTGAAACTGCTGCAATTCACTGAACATGCTACTGGTAATTCCGGTCGTGGACATTCCTTTTCTCCTCTGGAACGAAGCGTTTCTTTAGAGCCTTATCGGCACTTGGCGCTGGAAACTTTAGTCAAATCCGGAACTCACTTCGAGGGCAGATGGGGCACGCACCAAGCCAACTCGCTGCGAAACCGAGCCGGCCTCGATCCTCAACGATTGGCGGGATTTCCTCAGTTGGGCGGGGCGTCAAAGGGATCGCCGACCTCCACGCTCTGGGCAAATGCTGAGGCCGCCTCGGCAGACTTTGCCCGGTGAAAGGGAACCGCTCCGTCGATGAGCCGGACAAACTACCCTTCGGGCTGCCGAATAGTCCTGGCAACTTATTGATAATAAGCAAATTATATGAAACTCCCGTCAAGCGGCTTGCGTTTCCGTAACATTTCCGTAACAATACCCGGCTCTAAGGAAGGCGTTGAGGATACCTTGTGCAACTGATACCCCGTGATGAGAAGTTCTACGTCCTCTTTAACGAACAAGCGGAAAACATTCACAAAGCTGCCACGCTGCTCGTGGCGCTGTTCGAAAACTACCATGAGATCGAGAAGCAGGTTGCCGAAATCAAGTTTCTCGAGCACCACGGCGATCAGCTTACGCACAATCTGATGCGGAAGCTGAACGGCACCTTCATCACGCCTTTCGACCGGGAAGACATCCACGCGCTCGGGTCGGCGCTCGACGACGTCCTTGACCTAGTTGAGGCAGCCGCCAGCCGGTTCATCACTTATAAAATCAAGAAGGTCACTCCAGGAGCGCAGCAACTGGCGAAGGTGATCTTGCGCGGCACCGGGATCATCGTGAACGCCGTGGCGCAACTGAGCCATCCCCAGAACATGCTGCAATACTGCGAGCAACTCACGCTGCTGGAAGAGGAAGCCGACCGCATCAAAGGCGAATGCATTGCCCGCCTGTTTGAGGATTGCACGGACCCCATCGAAATCATCAAGTGGAAGGAGATCTACGAAGTTCTGGAAGCCTCCACGGACAAGCAAGAAGACGTCGCCGACGTTCTCGAATCTGTGGTGTTGAAGGCGGCCTGACGCCATCTTTAGTGACAAGTGGCAAGCCGGCAATTGCTCGTCACTGGTCACTAGTCACTCGCTACCCGCTAAGATGACCCCAACCCTTACATTCGCAATTATCATCGTCGTCGTGGCTCTGAGCTTCGATTTCCTCAACGGCTTCCACGATGCGGCGAACTCGATTGCCACGGTGGTATCCACGCGCGTTCTGTCGCCCCGCGTCGCTGTTCTCTGGGCGGCTTTCTTCAATTTCGTTGCGGCCTTCACGTTTGGCACCGCCGTGGCCAGGACCATGGGAGAGGGAATGGTCCGGCTGGGTGCCGTGAATCTCTACGTGATCCTGGCCGGCCTACTGGGCGCGATCTTCTGGGACATCCTCACTTGGTATTTTGGATTGCCCATCAGTTCGTCGCATGCCCTCATTGGTGGATATGCCGGAGCCGCGATTGCCAAGGGGGGGTGGGGGGTTATTCTTTTGAGTGGATGGAGCAAGGTGCTCGCTTTCATCATCCTCTCTCCGGCCATCGGATTCATTCTCGGTGGCGGCCTTATGCTCGCGGTATATTGGATTTTTCAATCCTGGTCGCCTCTGCGGGTGGACAAGTACTTCCGTAAGCTACAACTCCTCTCGGCGGCAGCCTACAGCTTTGGCCACGGGACCAACGACGCGCAGAAGACGATGGGCATCATTGCCACAACTCTCTTCACCGCCGGAGTCCTCAAAAGGTTTTACATTCCCTATTGGGTCGTGCTGATGGCTTTCGCCGCCATCAGTCTGGGAACCATGGCGGGCGGCTGGCGCATCGTCAAGACCATGGGGATGAAGATTACGCGGCTGAAACCGGTGGGGGGCTTCTGTGCGGAGACCGCCGCGGCCATCAGCCTGCTGGGCACGGCCATGGCCGGCATCCCGGTCTCCACCACTCATACAATCGCCGGCGGGATCATGGGAGTAGGCAGCGTACAGCGCTTCAGCGCCGTCCATTGGGGAGTGGCCCGCAGCATCGTGTGGGCATGGGTTTTGACCATCCCGATTTCCGGCATGGCGTCTTACCTTTGCTTTCTGCTCATCCACCGGTTCTTTCCCGCGGCATAACAACAAGTCCGCGGTCGGAAGTCCGAGGTCTAAAGACCCAAGCACCGTATTCGTCGTCGCCGTGCGAAGCTTTTGAGTGCGGCAGCCTGCTGCCGCACTCCTCCCCGCGAGCTTGCTCGCGGGATTTCGAAACCGCGCCCGTTTCCCGCTAGCGGGCCGTGCAGTGGAGCCCCAGCCAGCAAGCTGGCTGGTGAGAAAGCGGCAGCAAGCTGCCGCACTCTAACGCTCTGCACGGCTGAGCAGCAGCGCAGCGCGTACGTGTGGACAGTCGCGATACAAGGGGGGTAGGATGGCGGCGAATATTCCCCGGCGGTTCGGCGCCACGGGTGTGAGAGCGCATGGTCCATCCAAATAAGTTCCGCGCAATCGCTGCAGTCATCTTGATTGCAGCCTGCCTGGTGATTGTCGGTCATAGACTATCGATCGACCTTCGTAGAGCGGAGACGGGGGCGAATAGGGCTCAGGTGGAGGCGAGCCTGCCTAAACTCACTTTGGAACAGATCAGCTCTTTGGACCCGAAAGCCTTCGAGCGATCTTTGCCGCAGTTACAGCAAGCTCTTGCGCAACCAGGCCCCAGGACGGTGGCGAGCAGAGAAACGCTAACCGCGATCGCCAAAAAACTGCGGCAAACGGGCGAATCAACCCCGGGTTATTGGCCAGCGACTCTACGCTTCATTCAATTCGCCAGTTCCCAGACGGCGCCAAATGCCCCGCCGCCGGGGCAACCACCCAGGATTCTAAGCGAGATCTTGTCGAGAGGCTTGATGCGGGGAATTCGCGAAAAAGGCATCACCATCAAGTTCGACGATGGGTACCTGGGAAACGGCGAGTTCACCCATTGCCGGATTATCTTCACCCCGAATCCGGTGCAACTGACGAACGCCACGTTTCGAAACTGCGTATTCGAGATTCCCATCAGCGACCACCCGAGCCCCTACCTAAGGAAAGTTGTGCAGATATTGTTGGGTTCTAACCTTGACTCGGTTTCCATACCATCTCTCTGAAGGGCTCACGAGGTATGCCGCTATGAGAATCTCGACCTTCCGCGCCGAGGAGGAGCGACCACAACCTCGGAGGTCGCTCACGGCCTTTTTCTTGTTGGTGGTCATGTTCGGTCCGCTGCCGGGAATGGCCCAATCCGCAAGGATATTCTTCGGTGACCCATCGCACCCAGTGGTCGCCGGCGAAGCATGGCTGATTGCGAACTGCTGGGGAAATTATCCGAGCGTATTGGTGGCAACAATTCGCAACGGCAAACTCGAAGCGCGCGAGTCTCTCCAGTTTCCAGAATTTTGGGATCAGCCTTCGATTATAAGCTTCTACTCGCCGTTGCCGATCGACCCGTGGAGCCGCCCGCGTCGTGGGTCGAGGATTTTGGCTATGGGACAGAGCAGGTGCCAGAGTATCTGAAGCATTTCCCGAACATCTACCTTTCCCCTCCGCTCGCCGCGGAGAAACTCGGCAAGGGCTGGCCGGCCGCCCTCGAGCAGATCGGACGCCTCAACGGAGTTGATCTGGTCCTGCCGGCGCCTACGCGGCGCGCGATTCGGCTGCTTTATCCCGACGGCAAACCTCTGGCGGGGGTTGACGTGCCGATCTCTCTCTATGGGTCGAGCGAGAACCACTGCGGGGTCGCAGTGGGTATAGAGCTGGGAGTCTTCACGACGAGCGCGGCAGGAGAGGTTGCCGTCATTGCCCCCAACTCCTCTCTCGCCCTCTCGATTGGATATTTCGAAGAAGAGCCCGATGGCCCGGCGGGGAAGGCATTTTCTGCAAGTCCCGATGTGATCGTCGGGGGTGAGCCGATGATCACCCTCAAACGGCTCTGGACTTTGCCGGAGCATGATTACGTCATCCGCCTGCAAACGGCAGCGAGTCAGCCCATCGCTCACGCTCACCTCACCGCCTGTATGAATTCCGACGGCTGCGGAGCTGGATGTGGACCAATCCAAGCACCAGAATCCGACGCCATGGGGACAATCCGTTTCCGCGCGGAAGACTTGCGGGAGATGCGCAGCATTACCGTCGTCAGGGCGGAGGGGAAGGAAAGAAATCTGACTGACGCTGAGATGCGCGAATTGCTGTCAGTTTACCAGCTCGACCTGAAGTGGCAATGAATTCGCGACGGGTTTCCGGTCCACCGGTCGCCGTATGCCGGTTGGCGGTCCTGCTTTGTCCGAAATTGCGCCCGCGCAAGAAAAAGTGGGCGAGTAGAGAACGTAGCGCAAGGCTCGCTCTCCAGCCTTGCGGCTTTTCCCCGCCCTTGTCGCGGCGGCGAGGCCTGGGTGGTTGAGAAGTCTTGCTTTCGGAACAGGCAGACGGAATTTAGGTTGTCGTGTGCCGCCACGGCGTGAGCCTTTGCCGGCGGAAGAGCCGCAGGGCCGGAGAGCGGGCCCTGCGCTACGGCCATAGAAATCACCGGCAGAGCAACGTAGCGCGCTCAGGGCGTGGGGGGCTGGCGCTTCTTTTCCCTCTCAAGTTGCTCAAGCTTTGCCTTGAGTCTTGCCAGGGTCGCCGACGGGCCTTTCGGCTCCATCAGAGCCACGGCGTTGCGCAACCAGTTCTCCTCATCGTCTACCTGGCCCCGCGCTTTGTGAATCTGGCTCAGGTTGTTGTAGCGAATGGCAAGCTTCGGCTCGTCCCCCAGCCGCTCAGCGATCTCGATGGATTTGCGCACCCACTTCTCCGCTTCCCCCAACTGGCCCCGCGCTTTGTAAATCTGGCTCAGGTTGTTGTACCGAATGGCAAGCTTCGGCTCGTCCCCCAGCCGTTCATCGATCTCGGTGGCCCTGCGCAACCACTTCTCCGCTTCCTCCAACTGGCCCCGCGCTTTGTGAATCTGGCTCAGGTTGTTGTAGCGAATGGCAAGATTTGGCTCGTCGCCCAGCCGCTCAGCGATCTCGATGGATTTGCGCACCCACTTCTCCGCTTCCCCCAACTGGCCCCGCGCTTTGTAGATCTGGCTTAGATTGTTGTAGCGAATGGCAAGATTTGGCTCGTCCCGCAGGCGTTCATCGATCTCGATGGCCTGGCGCAACCACTTCTCCGCTTCGTCTAGCCGGCCCCGCGCTTTGTGAATCTGGCTCAGGTTGTTGTAGAGAATGGCAAGATTCGGCTCGTCCCGCGACCGTTCATCGATCTCGATGGCCCTGCGCAACCACTTCTCCGCTTCCTCCAACTGACCCCGCGCTTTATAGATCTGGCTCAAGTTGCCGTAGTCTGTCGCCAAGTTGGCTTCGCTTTGAAGCTCCCGATCAATCTCCATCGCTTGGCGGATAGATTCTTCCGCCTTCTCAAGCTGACCCGTCTGCTTATAGGCGCGGGAGAGCCATGTCTTCACATCGCGAACTCTTTGCTTCAGCCCGAGCCTTTCGAATATATTCTCGGCCTCGTGAAGGTTGGCGAACGCGCCCTGGGGCTCGTGCCGACTTACGTGCAGGCGGCCGATGTCCAGGAGAAGGTTGGCGATAGCATTCTCATCCGGCGGAGTTTTTTTCCTGTACACGCCCAACTGCCGGAGTTTTTCTTCCAGATCCCCTGAAGATAGGGCCAATGGCGCACTCTGCTGCCAGCCGCTGGTATCTCGCGGCTGCGCCGGCGCCGGAGCGTCGGTGAAACGCGCCAACCCTGACCGGAAGGACCAGAAATCGGGCGAATTCTGCATGAGATAAGGCACGGTTTCGGGATCGAGCCAAAAGAGCACACAGAGTCTCTGATCGTGAAAGTATTCACGACGATAGTTCAGAAGTTGGGAAACAGGGGCAACCTTGGAACTATCCCCACCTGTTTGCTCCCGAATCAGGTGGGGGAGGCCATGAAGGAAATAGAGTCGGCATGCTTGGCGGGGGAGCGTATCAAAATAGTCAAACGGATTCGCGATCTGGACCCGATAGGTGGGAGGGTCCGCACTTGTGTCGCGTTCGACCAATACCACACGTTCTACGTCCATCCCGTGCGCTGAAAGAGCCTGCTCTAGCCCGGCTTCCACAGCTTCGATCTTAAGCCGGTTGTTGCAAACACCGAAATAGACACAGCCATGCTTTGAGGCGTCCAGCGTTACCGCGATCTCCGCAATCGCTCGCCGATCTGCATCGCCAAGGAGCGGGGCGTTTCCGGGATTATGCTCCGACACCGATGAGCTTGAGGACAATGGGGTTAACCTCATACCATCCCGGGCTATTGGGGTACTCGAGAATCAGCAGATTGTGGAGAAGTTGCAGCAAGGGCTGCTCCTCACGGTACCGCAGCTCTTTAGAATCGTGGACCTTGCGCAGTATCTCGACGTACTCATCTCGCGTCAGGCTGAAGCTGTATTCCGTGCGCAGCTCATCGACCGCATGCTCAACATGCTCAAACTTGATGACGTTGGCCTTGGCCAGGAGCGCACGGCTGGCTGATCCTTGAATGGTTCTGACCAATTCGCGAACCACCCCGCCGCTCATTTCCACAGCGTAATCGAGCGCCTTTGATTCGATGAGCTGCCGGTCCATTCGTTTCTCGACAATCTCCCGCATCCTTGCCCATCCGCGATCGTTTCGCTCGCCGCTCTTCTCGATGATTTTGAAATTGGGCAAGCGGAAGGGTTTACTGAAGTTCTGCTTGACCACGTTGTACTGCCCCGAGAAGAGCAAGGAGGTCGGTACAGTGAAGATGATCTTGCACTCGGGCTGAGTAAGGATGGGGCCCTTGGTGGAAAAGAGATCCAGGGCGACATCCACGGTCGGCTTGTCGAGGTCCTCTAGAATCAGCAGGACTTCTCTTCCGCCCGCATCGGGATGCGTCTCGATAGCCCTGATAATCCGGTTGATGAACTCTATGAGCTGAGGAACTCGCAGCTCAAACTTCTGCCGGAACTCCTGCTTGTCCTCGAACCCCGTCTTCAGAAGACCTTTGGCTTTGAGGAACCAGGCGCTAATTCCCGCCCCGACTTCCACTTCCGCCTGGTCGGCTTTCGATGTCACGCGAGACACCTCTGCCGACCACTTGTTAAGGTCTTCATTCAGCGCGGAGTCCAACCAAGCCTTCCCTCCATCGTAAATTCGATGGCCGATCGCGACCAGCAAATCCGTATACGTGAGGTCTGCGACGTTGAGCTCATCCTTGATCGAGAACTTGACGACAAAGAACTTCGCCTGAATGTCCGCATCGCGAGCTAATTTACTCAGCGTCGAGGTCTTGCCGGAGCCTCGATGGCCGCTAAACAGAATCTTGGTGTCGGTAAGATTGTTGATCAGGTAGATTTTGATCGCCTCTTCGGGACTGTCTGGCCTCTCGACGTACCAATCTTTGTGTTCCTCATCCAGGGACTGCATGGGGTCGAAGAAGCCGATGACTTGTTTTAGGTATGAAGCCTTCATGCGCTGCTGCCCTCCTCTGCTGTGTGCCAACCCGCGTGGGCAGATAGACTTTGGCTATTCTGACTTGCGGCGTGCATGGCGTCAACCTCTTCTTCGATTGGGCGCGCCTTGACAAAGATTTTGGATGGCCATGGCACAAGGAGCGTACACCGCTTCGGGTAGTGTCCTGATGGAACGTAGCGCTGCCATCTTGGCGGCTCCTGTGCCGGCTGGGAGCCGGCGCTACTCCTCAAATTCGGACACTCGCCTCTCTTCGCTCGCAATTGCGTTCGGCGGGGGGTCACAGGTATATTACCGGGCGGGCTGCAAAAATCCCAAATACCGGGTGACTCCATGCTGAGCGTGCTCGCGCGTGTGTTCTGTTGCATCTTGATCGTTGCATCGGTTGTGGGGGCGCAGACGCCTCCGGACCGGCGCCTGTTCTGGGACGATGTCTTCCGCAAGGGCGGAGTCCCGTTCAATAAGGACGCCAGCAAGCTCCTCCAGTACGCCATCCAAGACCGAAAGCCTGGAAGTGCGGTCGACCTCGGCATGGGAGAGGGCCGCAACGCCGTTTTCCTGGCTTCGAAAGGATGGCAGGTGACCGGCGTGGACTTTTCCGCCGAAGCCGTCAAGCAGGCCCAAGCACGCGCTGCCGTCGCGCATGTGCCGCTCACCGCGGTGGTCAGCGACCTGGATCAATTCGATTTCGGCCGGTCCAAGTGGGATGTGATCGCGCTGTTCTTTATGCACGCCTGGTATCACGAGTCCAAGACCGCTGTCCCGCAGCGGCTGATGGATGCGCTCCGCCCCGGCGGTTTGCTGGTGATCGAGGGTTTTGCCGGGGATAAAGGCGATTTCCAAACCAATGAACTGCTGCACGACTTCGCAACCCTAAGAATCATTCACTACGAAGACGTGGTCGACGAGGCCGACTGGAACCCCGACGAGAAGAGCCGGATTGTGCGCTTCACTGGCGAGAAAATAGAGTAGGCGTTGGGGATTAGGTGTTAGGTGTTAGGTGTTAGGTGTTAGGTCACCCCACTCAGCTTGGGCCTTGACGGCTCCTTGTGCTACGCGCCTCCGTGCCTCCGGGGTGAATACCTTCCAACGATATGAATGTCGTTTTTACGGGCACCCAGACATTTTTACACTCTTTACACTGCGGGTGACAAGCCCGCACTGTCCCCAGGATGTCGTGCAATCGGATGTAAATACAGGGGATAGATCGCGGCGTACCTTCGCGAGAATTTGGGGACTCATTTGTGCAACAACAGCACGGGCCTTGGCTGCCATGAGTGAGATCTTTTCGTCGATATTTCTCGCTGCTTTCTTGCTCTTCTATTCCGCGCTGTTCCTTGTGCTGCTGGCCACGGGCATTGGACGGGCATTGCCGAGTCGCCGGGGAGTGGTCGCTAAAGCCAGTTCGCCTGAGCCCCTTCGGGACTTGGCGTTGTCCACTCAAACGCAACCATGAGAAAGCTCTATTCCTCAACTCGCGCCCGGGTAATCCCCTACTCCGCGACGTCTGCCTTTGGAAGTGTGGCTTTTCACACGTGCCCTGCGCTCTTTGCCCGTGGGTTTTCGCTTGTGGACATTCCCCGCTATGCCCCGGAACGCTATTATGTCCAGCTCGCACTCATTCCTGGGCTCAAATCGGAAGAGGTTAGCTCCAATAACTCCTTGCAAATCAATGTAAAATTGAAGGCAAGTTGTCGCGAAGGGCATTTCCTCCCTGGTGTTCAGAGTTTGGATACCCATTTGCTTATATACTTTTGGGTACTCGTGCGAGTGGTAATGAAGTTTGGACGATACTCAGGTGATTTGACCGAAAAAGATGGAGCCGCCTATGCTAACAACTAGCGATGCCCACACCCGCCGGTGCGAGCGCAAACCCAAGACAACGGCAGTCAGCCTTGTGTTGAAAGGCGACCACCACTTAAAGTCGGACGGTTCGGCCTTCACTCTCGACGTTTCGCTGAACGGCGCGAGCGTTCGGACCAAGCTTGAACTGGCTCCGGGAGAGTGGGTGGGAGTCGTTCCCAAAGGGGACGTTGCCTACCCCATCCCCGCCCGGGCGGTTTGGGTGCGGGAAGACGAATGCAAGTGGACCTACGCTGGGCTCGAGTTCCTGGACACCAAGGTCGTTTAGGACCGCACGTCCTTCTCCCTCAGGCCTTTGATCCGGTCCCGCAACTGCGCAGCCTTCTCGAACTCAAATTGTTTCGCCGCCTCGCGCATACGGGTTTCCAGGGTGCGAATCAATTCCTCAAGCTGATCGCCGGTCGCCGCGCTATCGTCCTCAATTTCGAGCGGCACGGTCAGGTAATCGGCTTCCACAATAGAGGCCAGGGCCATATCCACCGGCTTGATGATGCTCTCCGGCGTGATGCCGTTTTCCTGATTGTATTGAAGCTGCTTGCCGCGGCGGCGATCGGTCTCCGCCATGGCCTGCTGCATTGAGTCCGTCCGCCGGTCGGCATAAAGGATCGCCTTGCCGCGCAGGTGGCGGGCGGCCCGGCCCATGGTTTGAATAAGCGCCCCGGCCGAACGCAGGTAGCCTTCCTTGTCAGCATCCAGAATTGCCACCAGGGAAACCTCGGGCAAGTCCAACCCTTCCCGCAACAGGTTAATCCCGATCAAAACGTCAAACTCACCACGGCGTAAATCTCGCAAGATTTTAACGCGTTCGAGCGTCTCGATCTCAGAATGAAGATAGCGGCAGCGCACTCCCACTTCCGCATAGTACGACGCGAGATCCTCGGACATGCGCTTGGTGAGGGTCGTCACCAGCACGCGCTCGTTCGCGGCAGCCCGCTCGCGGATTTCACCGAGCAAATTGTCAATCTGGTCGCGCGTGGGCCGCACTTCCACTTCCGGGTCGATTAGTCCCGTGGGCCGAATGACCTGCTCCACCACTTCCCCGCCCGTTTTGGTGAGTTCGTAAGGCCCGGGCGTGGCGGAGACATAAATTAACTGGCCGGCGCGATGCTCGAATTCCTCGAAGGAAAGCGGGCGATTGTCGAGCGCCGAGGGCAGGCGGAATCCATACTCCACCAGCGTAGACTTGCGCGAGCGGTCGCCGGCGTACATGCCGCGCAATTGCGGAACCGTCTGGTGGCTTTCATCGATAAACATCACCGCGTCTTGAGGGAGATAATCGAGGAGCGTCGGCGGAGGCTCTCCCGGCAGCCGCCCGGAAAGGTGTCGCGAGTAATTCTCGATGCCGTGGCAGTAGCCCATCTCCTTCATCATTTCCAGGTCGAACATCGTGCGCTGATGAACGCGTTGGGCCTCCACCAGTTTGCCCTGCTTCTCCAACTCGCCGCGCCACCATTCGAGTTCACTCTTGATTCGATCGATGGCTTCATCTTTGCGCTCGGCGGGCAGAACATAGTGGGTGCGGGGATAAATCGGCAGGCGATCGAGCGCGTGCTTCACCTGACCGAGAAGCGGATCGATTTGCGCCAGGGATTCGACCTGGTCGCCCCACATTTCGATCCGGTAAGCGGTATCTTCGTAAGTCGGGTAAACCTCGATCACGTCGCCGCGCACGCGAAAAGTGCCGCGCCGGAAATCCACGTCGTTGCGCTCATACTGGATCTCCACCAGCCGCCGCAGAATATCCTGCCGCGATATTTTCTGGCCCTTTTCCAGCATGACCAGCATTCCGTAATAGGCATCCGGGGAGCCAATGCCGTAAATGCAGGAGACACTCGCGACAATCAAGCAGTCGCGTCGTTCGAAAAGAGAACGCGTGGCCGACATGCGGAGCCTGTCCAACTCGTCGTTGATCGTCGCTTCCTTCTCGATGTAGACGTCGGCGGCGGGGATGTAGGCTTCCGGCTGGTAATAGTCGTAGTAGCTGACGAAGTATTCCACAGCGTTCTGCGGAAAGAAGTGGCGAAACTCGTGGTAGAGCTGCGCGGCCAGGGTTTTATTGTGAGCCAGCACGAGAACAGGACGATTGAGAGCTTCCATCACCTTGGCGACGGTGAAGGTCTTGCCCGAACCCGTAACCCCCAGCAGCACCTGATGCTGCTTTCCATCCTCGATTCCGCGAATCAAATCGCGAATCGCGGCGACTTGATCGCCGCGCGGCTCATACGCAGAAAAGAGTTTGAAGTCCATCACTCACACCCACTCGGTCGATTGAAAGCGAATAGATCATTATAGCGCGGGATGGGCAAAATCCTTGTCGCGCCAAACAGAGGTGGCTCAGCTTCGCCGCCGACGGCGCGCCGAACTGTGTTACGATGGAAAGGTATTTTGGACTCGAAATTCCTATGTGTGCAAAGGATCAGGCCTCATGAATCAGTTCTGTTCACGTTATAGCATAAGATTGCTCGTCGTACTGTCATTATCAGGAATTGTAATCGGCATGGCTCGAGCTCAAGCGCCCACACCGCCGGCGGCGACTCCAGGTGCTACCGGAGCCCCTTCCGGCTCGGCGAACAAGCCCGCAGGCCCAACGCTGGAAACTCCGCAGGCGGCGGACAAGGTGGTGCTCAAAGTCGGCGATCAACAATTCACCAAAGCTGACATCGACTCCCTGATTCAGGGCCTGAACCCGCAAGCACAACGGTCCATCGCCGCGCAAGGAAAGAAATCGCTCGGGGATCAGTTTGCCACGGTCGTCATGCTCGCTCAGCAAGCACACCTCCATCATCTGGATGAGAGCCCGGAATTCATTCACAAGTTGGAATTCCAGAAACAGCAATTGGCGGCGCAGGCAGCCTACGACGAGATCCATCAGCAGGCCAAGGTAACTCCGGAGGAGATCAACAAATACTACACCGAGCATTCCGCCCAATACGACGAGATCCTCGTGCGCCAATTCGTGATCCGCAAGAAAGCTGCGGACGCGAAACCCGATCCGGCACACCCTACTCCTGCTGGCCAGGGCCTTTCGGCGGACGAGGCGAAAACACGCGCGGAAGCCATTCGCAAGGAAGTGGCCGCAGGCACCGACATCAAGAAAGTTATCGAGGATTTCAAAGCGCCCGGCGATGTGACGATCGAAGCTGAGCCGCGCAAGGTTCGGCGTGGCGGTATGCGCCCGGATATGGAAAAAGTGGCATTTGCTCTAAAAGACGGCGAGATTTCTGAACCCGTCGATATCCCCCAGGCATTGATTTTTTTTCAGGTAACGGGACATAGCCATGTCGACCTAAAAGATGTCACGCCGGAAATCGATAGGGCTCTGCAAAAAGAAAAAGTGGACGCAGCATTGGCCGAGGTGAAAAAGGGTACCACGCTCTGGATGGACGACCAATACTTCGCCCCCCCACTTAAACTTTCAGAAGGGCCGACATTGGGTCCGCCTGTCGCGAAAACACCAGCTAAACCTTGAGCCTTTTCATGAGCAAGGCGCAGAAACGCGTTAAGATTATTGAATGTCCGGCCCCTTGTTAACCATTAAGTTAAG
Organism: uncultured Acidobacteriota bacterium; assembly: GCA_963808085.1. GTDB lineage: Bacteria > Acidobacteriota > Terriglobia > UBA7540 > UBA7540 > Bog-366. The sequence goes on along the minus strand of CAWEFC010000009.1, from coordinate 158,005 downwards.
TTCCTATAGTATATATTGTTGGATGACGAACGCCCGGGGAGCCATTCCGCGGGGTTTTCAACAGGTCTGTTGAAAAGTTTGTGGAAAAGTCCGCTCTAGATTACGGTAAGGTTAAAACCACCAAGGGGTTTTAACACTTTGCACCAACCTGATGCATTCACTTCATCGAAAAGAAATTGGGGCTTTCGCGAGAAATCTCTCAACCTTGGCGATGGAAATGCCCACGACAAACGCTTAAGTTTTTCAGGAATTTTGTTGAGGCCTGCCGGAGCTTTTAAACAAAGTTGCGACGCAAAAATTACGACGTCGCGCGCACTTCGGACTTAAAGTAGCGGTTGTGGTTTTTTGAGTTTTACTTCGAAGACTTGATTGTCTTTTTCCAGTTGCAGTTCCTTGCCATAAGTCTGATGCCCAGGCTCAATAACGGTCAACACTATTGGACCTTTGTTGATGCCGACCAATTTGCACCGGCCGTCCATGTCGGTCTTGGCATTGTAAGAAATTTTCTTCGGCTTCCTCGGTATCGTTGGACCGTGCGGCTCAAAAAACTCCAGCGTGACGTGTGCTTGAGGAATGGGTTGTCCGGAATCGTTGTCTTTCACGACCACGGTCATGCTCGTGGTCTCCGTACTTGGCTTTTCGCTTGGGGTTTGCGCTGAATTGCCGATGCGTGCGAAAAGCAGAAGGCTCGTGGTGCACCACGCGGCGACGAAAAGCTTGTGATGTTGTGACGATAACATTTAGGATGGCCTCTTCTTTTTCAAAGTGCTCCAGTGGGCAAGACCCGGTCCGGTGCACCCGTACGAAATATTACCGATTAATGGCTGCGGAGGTACAAGCGCGCCGTGCGCCAGACCAATGGCCCTCCACTCCCTATCATAACCCATCTCGGCAGAAACGGAGCCCTTTGAGCCTATTCCGCATTGTCTTTGCTTACGGGATCGGCGGGCTTCACCGATTCATTAACCCACTGGAGATATTCTCGCGATCCATCAATGATCGGAAGGCAGATTATTTCTGGCGTTTGGTAACTGTGCAGCCTTGAGATGGCAGCCTGGATTTCAGGAAACATTCCGCGGGTGGTCTTAATAAAGATCTGGTACTCCTGATCCTGAGTGATCTCCCCCTTCCAACGATAGAAGGACTCGATGGCTCCGGTGACATTGACGCACGCAGCGAGACGGCTCTCGACCAGGTGCCGGGCGATCTTGTGGCCCTCCTCTTTACTTGGCACGGTCACTAGGATCACAATCTTATCCGTCACAGGCACTCCCTGCGGCCGAACTTTTCCCCGAAAAGAGCTCGGTTGCGCTGAGCTGGCCACTGAAGATACAATGAGCGGCGCACGCGAAGCAACCCCCTGGACGGAGGTGCGGCCCAACTGATATAGAGTCGGAATGCTTTCACCATGGTGTGAGGTGAACGCACCCCTGCGCCCTTTTGAGCAGTCGTGAGCGAGCTATGAGCGATTCTAATTTCAACACTACTCCCCTCCTTCGCAATGGCATCCTGGTGCTGTTGCTGATGACCGTCGCACTCATTGTCCACAACATTTTCGGCGAAAACGGGTTTCTGGCCCTGCGCCGCCAGCAGAAGGAAGTCCACACGCTTGAACAAAAGCTCCAGCAACTCAGGCAGGAAAATGAACAGTTAGGAAAAGAAAACCAGTCGTTGAAATCTGACCCTGAAGCCATCGAACGGCTCGCACGCGAGCAGATGCACCTGGCTAAGCGGGGCGAGAAAATTTACACGCGTACAGATCAAGCTCCCGCAAATCCTGCTCCTGCCCCGAGCAAAGGAACTCCTTCCCAGCCTTAGTCGATGGGGGTCGACCGCGCGCTTGCTAATGATCGATATGAAAAGCAAGCCGCGCAATGCCCGCGCCTCTTCATCGCACCACTCCCTGCAGCGGGCTGGATGCCGTCGCATATAGCTTCTTGGTCATGCGACCCGCGAGAAAGGCTTGGCGACCCGCAAGAACCGCGTTCTTCATCGCCTCCGCCATCAGCACAGTGTCCTGCGCGCCAGCGATGCCGGTGTTCATCAGCACGGCGTCCGCGCCCAGTTCCATGGCAAAGGCCGCGTCGGAGGCGGTGCCCACGCCCGCATCGATGATCAAAGGAACCTGAGTTATCATTTCGCGCAGGATGCGAATATTGGTGGGATTCTGAATACCCAGTCCGGATCCGATGGGGGCTCCCAGAGGCATCACGGCCGCCGCGCCTGCTTCGATCAAGCGCCGCGCCGAAATCAGGTCGTCGTTGGTGTAGGGCATCACCACGAAGCCCTCTTTGGCAAGCACTTCGGTCGCCTTGACGAGCTCGAAGTTGTCCGGGAAAAGCGTCTTTTCATCGCCGATCACTTCCAGCTTGACCCAGTTGGAAAGTCCTACTTCACGGCCCAGGCGCGCGGTGCGAATGGCATCGTCGGCGGAATAGCAGCCCGCGGTATTAGGAAGGATGAAGAGTTTATCGCGATCGATGAAATCCAGCATGGACTCTTTACTGCGGTCGGTAAGATTCACACGGCGCACGGCGACGGTCACAATCTCCGCGCCGGATGCCTCGTGAGCGCGCGCCATTTCCTGAAAGCTGCGATACTTTCCAGTCCCCACAATCAGGCGTGAGTGAAATTCCTTTCCTGCAATTCGCAGGACGTCGTTTTGCATTTTCATCACCTCGCCCTCGATTCTAGTCGGCAGTCAGGGAAATTGCAATTGAGGGAGACGGGGCATTTGTTATTGGTGATTTGTAATCGGCGACTTGCGATGGCTGATTCGCGATGGCTGATGTGTGGTTAGTAATTGGTGGTTGAAATTCGGAGCTGGCGACCCTCGATTTTCCGTTTCCGAATTTCGAGTTTCCAATTTCAAGCTTGCAGTTTCCCTTTTCGAGTTTTTAGTTTCGTCCTTCGATTTGAAATTTCAGATTTGAGATTCACGGCCCTGTGCTGACGTCAGGGCCTTCAACCATCACGATCTTTCCGTCCGGCTGGCGCTCGAGCGTGGGAGCGTAAAGCCCCATGAATTTGCGCCGCCACCACATCCCGTCGATCCGTTTCTCCGCCAGATCGGTAAACCAATATTGCCACTCCACGGCGCGAACCTGTTGCGGCGGGCTGTTGCCGAATGGGTTTCCGGCGAAGAGGGAGAGGACGTCGGGGCTGTTTTGCAAGAGGCGAATCTCGGTGTTCACCACAAATGGGTAGTCGCGCCATCCGCCCAGGGAAGCAAACCACAGATTCCAATCGAAGCGCGGCTGATACGGCGCATACAGCCTGGGTGCTTCGCGCGGGTCCTGGGGCTTGTAGCGGAAAGGGTAAGCGATCCAGTTTACGCCGTCTCGCGAGCCTTGGAATTCGATTTCATAGCGCGCGGTAGTCATGGATGCGAACAAACCGTATTGGTCCGAAACGCGGAAGGGCTCAAGCGCTTCGATCGGCGTGGCCGGGAGCGGCAACGCTCCAAACAGCATGAACAATATCTCTGCAGCGGTGTTGTAGAAAATCCAGATCAGAAAGACGGCAGGCACAACGATCGATAAGCGGCGGCGGAAAATATCAACTCCGCGGCGCCAAGCCGCGCGACGAATTTCGACGGGCGGGTTCGGCGATTCCGCGAGGGGAAAGCAGGGCGCGTCAGAGGCCGCCACCTGAAGTTTTGCGGGCCATCGCATCCTGCGCAGCAAAGGCGCAAGGAAATCATCGTCGATAAGCAAAAACCCCAAGGCCAGAACCAGGTAATTCAGGAAAGCAAGATTGGCCGTAAGGATGATCCCGACTTGAAAAGGCGTAACGATCAAAAAGCAGATGCGACGATATCGCCGCGGAAGAAACAACATCCATGACGATTCCCAATTCGATCCCCAAGGTCGCAACGGTCACGGCGGCCTGGAAAGCATGCGGAAGCTGTTGCGCGTACCAGCCGATCCAGTCGGGCAATGGCCCGTTTTCATAATAATGGTCGAGCGCGGTCAGGTGGCGCCATTCCGCGTCTCCGCTGGCCCACTTGACAACTCCGGACTCAAAGTAAATCTGGAACCAGAGCCATTGCAGCAGAAACAAACTCGCCCGCGAAGGCGGCGATTTCCCCGCCAGGCGCGGCCGCACCCCGGGTGGTGCGAAGAACAAGCTCAGGAATCCCGCGGCCAGCAGCATGCCGTCGGATTGATAAGAGGAAAAATCCTGCGCGGTGCTAACGAAGGAAAGGAAGACCACCACACAAATCGCGACCATGCCGCGCGGCCAGAGGTTTAGCATCAGAAGCAGCGAGGCCGCAAGTCCCAACGCGCAGAACAACAACAACCCGCGGTCGCTCGAATCAATCCAAAGAAGGCTTGGAACCAGCAGGAAGCGTCTCGGCCCAAACTGCTCAGCGGCGCTTTGAAGCCAAGGACCGGCGGGGAGTATTCCCTCCGGCCCGATTAGCCCGCGAATTTGGAAAAACCAGGAATAGAAGGCGGAAAAGAAAATCAGCCCGAGCGCGCGCAACCACAGCCAGCGCGGCCAAAGGTGGCCCGGGTACCCCGAGTCGTCAGGACCAAACAACCAGCCAAACACCTTAGTCAGCTCGGGCAGCATAACGAGCTATTTTACCGGGTTTGGCCGCCGGAAGCCCACGGACAAGCAAATTGCAGGAGTCAGGGCACTCCCGGCCATGTTGGTGCACGAATTTAGCGCGGTGATTTTGGCGGCCAGTTTGCCGGTTGCAGGCAGAGGTTACGCCTCATCAAAATGATCTTGTTCCCCTTCGGGGGAGTTCGCGGACTTTGACGTGGCACTAGCCGCAGTCTGTTCGCCCTTGCTTCGTCGGCACTGATATATTAGACTGATAACTCGCAGCACCGCAGGCCGCGCCTGTAGCTCAGTTGGATAGAGCGGCAGACTTCGAATCTGTAGGTCGGGGGTTCGAGCCCCTCCAGGCGCGCCAACCATCCCCCCCGGCAATCTCTGCAATGATCCTTTGTCGGAAATCCTCGACCAACGTTTTAGAAGTGCTCAAAAAGCTTGGGAATACCTTGATTGTAATATGCCAAGGCAAATGGTAGTCTGGGGCTGTGAGGAGTTGCCAGCGATGAGTCGTACCTATGAAGTCGAGGCGCGATGGGATTCCGAAGCGGGGGTGTGGGTCGCGGAAAGTAATGACATCCCCGGCTTGGTGGCCGAAGCCGAGTCAATGAATGCCTTGGTGGAAAAAGTCCGGGTGTTGGTGCCGGAGCTTTTTGAGTTAAACGGCGGATTGGAACCAGGACAAAAGTCGGTTAATGTTCTGGTCCGCGCCTATCATGAAGAAACCGCTTCTGTCCCCATCGCGCCCTGATGGTAAGCTACACGCCGAAACTGAAGGACGTCCTTCGCACCCATGGTTGTCGCTATGATCGAGCCGGACGTGGCGATCACGAGATTTGGTACAGCCCGATCTCCCAGCGATATTTCCCGGTAGACCACAAGATTCTATCCCGCCATACAGCCAACGGAGTTTTGAAGCAGGCTGGCATACCTAAGCAATTCTGAGCTTCCTTTGTCTGTGGTCCGTAGCCCCCACATTTCTTTCTGACCACCGCCGTCGATACGAAATTCTACCAGAGAGACGCGTACTATATATGCAGAGGATGCAACGCCCGCTCGACTCCCTCGGGATCGCGAGCGATAACGGTGAGATAGGCCTTGGCAGGTTGGTCCGGCTCGGAACGGCCCTGTTCCCAATCCCGCAGAGTGCCCAGTGGGATGTGGTAGCGCACGGCAAACTCTTCCTGAGTCAGCGCGAGCGCTCGGCGGAGGGTCTTAACGCGCGGAACGGGTCGCAGTTGACCTCTCCGCGCTTCGGTCAGAGGCGGGTTTTCACGGTCGCCGGCAGCGGCGGCTTCAATATCGGCAGCACTCCTCGGCACCAGAGATGGAGTCTCCAGCCCTTCTTCGCTGCCGTCCGGATTGACCCGGACAAGCCTGCCGTTACTGCGCATTCTGGCGATAATAGAGGTCTTGCTCATTTTTGGTTGCCGGGCGGGCAGAGATGATTCTGACCCGTTCCGCCCGTTCCGTATACACTACAGTCAGAATGTGATCATCAGTCATGCCAAGCAGGATAATTCGTTCCTCGCCGTAGTCTTCCCTCAGGTCGATCCACTCAACGGCGAACGGGTCGCGAAACGCTAGCGCCGCATGGGCAAAGCTCACCCCGTGACTACGAACATTTTCGGCGGCCTTAATATCGTCCCACTCGAAGTCCAAATTAATGATACTACGGGCAGCCAGTAGTTTTGTCAAGAGTCTGCTGCCATCACAGTTTAGTTGAGAGGGGACTTGATGAATTGCGTGGGGGATTTAGGGAGTGGAGTCATGCGCCTCCTGCCGAGACGGTCGAAGGGCGTGGCGCACCGGGTTTCGCCGCTTCGAATGAAGCCCAAGCCCTATCGGTGCGGGCGAGGTACACATCCGCCCTCATGCGATGGACCTTGATCTGGCGATCTCGAACCCGAAGGCGTTGAGCGTGGCTCAAGCGTTTCTGCCTACACCCCTGCCCCGCCTTCCGGGAGAAACCCAAGAAGGAGAACCGCAGTCGATGCGCACGGAACAGCCTGGGAACTCTCAGTGCTTGGCGAGCTTATCTGCCATCGACAACAGCAATCGGCGATTCGTGCTCGACATCGTCTCGAAAGACTTGATCAGCTTCTTGACCGGCTTTCCCAAGTTCACTTGATCTGGCACCTTGGGAGCCGATGGTTTCCCCTCACCCTGGAAAAGCAATTGATAAGGCTCTACTTCCAATGCCTTGGCAAATTTTTCCATGGTGGCCAGTGAGGGTGCTGTGTAGCCGCCTTCAACGCGAGAAATGTACGAGCGCAACAGTCCAGACCGCCGTTCGATGTCGCCCTGCGAGAGACCTTTTACTTCACGCAATTGTCTTAATCGTTTACCTACGTCCATAGCTCGATTAGAGCAGAATCAGAACCCCCTGTCAACCGCTATAACTTGATATCTTAACGCCTTGCTAAGTCCATCAAGTTGCCTGCTTGGTGCTTTCCCTTCCAGATAGCTCTGAGATTCCGATTCTCACATCTTGAAATATCCCCAAATTCGAGAGCGCCTTGTGGAAACGCGAAGGACCACAAACCTGGCGCCCTCAACAAGCACGGGAGCGCGGGAGGAGGCCACGGCAGGTTACAAGGCAAAAGTGAAACGCCTGGCGCGGGGAGCAGGTGAATGCAAGTCAAAAGGCAAAGGGCAAAAGACAAAAGTGAAGGAGCGCATCGGACTGGCCCTCGGCATGCCTGCGTTCCCGCCGAGCCCGCATCCGTAATCTATGCGCCCAGCGAGCGCAGATAGTCTCGCACCTCGTTCCGGTCAAAGTAGGCCGCCGCGCTCTCCGCAGTCGATTGGTAGAGATCGTCTTTGATGGATCGATCCGCGCCGCGTTCGACCAGGAGCTTGACGATTTGCAGATGCCCGTTTTGGGCCGCCATATGAAGAGCGGTGATTCCCTGGCCGTGACCCGCTCCGCCAAAGGTGGCTCTCTGATCGATGTTCGCGCCGTGATCCAAGAGCCAGGCGACGGTTTCCGCGCGATTGCACGCCGCAGCCCAGATAAGCGGCGTGCCTCGGCAGGGATCGGCGTTGAGGTGGGCGCCAGCCCTCCAGAGCTGCTCCAACACGAGCAAGCGGTTGCTCCTACATGCCCACACAAGTGCTTCGTCAAGAACCTCTTGAGGATTTGTCGATGGTTGCCAGTCGGGGAAACCGCTATGGGGACGGTAGAAGCCTCGAGCGGCACACGCTTCGGGAGTGAGTGTGCCATCGGGGTTGAAGCAAGCCTTCACCAAATCTGGGATGCCCAGCCCGGCGGCGGCGCGGAGATTGCCCGGAGCCACTGAACGGAGCCCCAAGAGGTCCACTACCTCGCGATGCCCCCAGAACAGCGCGACGATCAAAGGCGTGCCGCCCGCCCCGTGCGCCTCCGCGTCCAGGGCCGCACCCTTTTCGATCAGCAAGGCCGCAATCTCCGGTTTGTTGGCATACGCGGCGGCGTGAAGCGGCGTCCAACCACGGTCATTATCCTCATTGACGTCGGAACCAGCCGCCAGCAGTGCCCGGATGGGGGACGTGCCGCCGTTCCAGTCCGGCTTGCCAGCCAAGCTGACAGCGAGATTTAACAGAGTGTTTCCGTTTGTCCCTCGTTCGCTGGTCAAGCGGGGATTCGTGCGAAGCAGTCCTTCAAAATTAGCAATATCGCCGGACTGCAGTGCGGCGAAGGCAGCCATGAACGGTTCGCCGGCCGCCACGGTCCGGTTCGATGCGAGAAGTGTGACCCGGCTTGCCAGGTCGTCCCAGGTTTCAAACCCGTGCTCCCTGGCATAGACCAACCGGGCATCCTCTTCGGTGAAGGGAGCTTGCAGAATCTCCTCGTCGCTCCGATCGGAAAAGCGCGGGTGCCATTCGCGAATTTGTTCAAGCGCAGCGGGGCCGGCGGAATCGCGCGTGCGTAATAAACCGTGCACGCGGTCCGTCATCCAGGCCAAATCTGCGACGAACAATCGGGTGTGCCTGGAGCTGGACGAGGGCTCCGCGTAGTGCTTCATCGCAGGCCAACTGGCGAAGCCCTGTTCACGCGCAAGGACAAACAGCGTGTCGTGCAGAGACACGAGCTGTCGCACAACGCCCTCGTCCAAGGAGGCCCAGCGCGCATGGTGGCGCCGCAGCCGCGCGATCGCGTCGGCGTTCCCAGATCGGATGGCTCGCAAAAGATCTCGGGCCTGCTTCGTCTGCTCTTCAAGATTCAAAATTGCCTCCTTCGTTTGCCTAGTCTGCATGACAGGCGAAAGAGGGTCAACAAAGAGTGCTGCCTCTAAGCAATGATCCTTCGCGATGCGCTAAATTTCGAACTGCGCCGGTGCCACCAATTCTAATTCTTGACACAGATTTTGGGGCGAAAAGTCTTTCACTCTTGCGCTTTGCCTTTTGACTTTCCTCTATTTCTTCTCCACCCGCAACGCCTCCATGCCCAACCACTCGAGCATAAACATGGCGAGGGAACTCGCGGGCCCTTCCTGAAGTGCGGGGACCAGGATTCCCAGGTCCGAGCTGTCGACAAGGTCGCGATCGTTGCTGTCGGTCAGAGAAAGCACCCGGGCGCCGTTCGCCCTGGCTTGGGCCGCACAGCGATGAATGAATTTTTTGATTTTCGAATGCGACCCGGAGAGAAAGAGGACCGTCTCTCCACGCCCGGCAAAGTGAGAGTGTTCGGTTAAGAACTCCGAGGCTTCCACGCCCGCCACCTGCAGGCCGGGCAGGGAGCGCAGTCGCCTCGCCGTCTGCCGAGCGGGGTAGTGGTAAAAGCCTCCGCCTACGATGGTCAGCCGGGGCAGTTGCGCCAGTTCTGCGGCCAGTGTGCGGACCACCGATGGAAGCTGCGTGAACACCCAATCGAGCCTTTCCGAAAGCTGGTCAAAATCTTTACCCACCAAGTCCCAACCTGGGTTGGGCTTCCTTAAAACCCGGAGAGCCTCGAAGGCCAGGAAATTGAGGGCTGCGTGCATGCACACGGCCGCGGCGGGCGATTCCGCTTCACCTTCCGCGCGAACAAGAAAGACATGATTCGCCAGTTTCAGCAGCGGGCTTTCGGGAGCATTGGTAAACGCTATCGTCGTGCCCCCGCGCTCTTGCGCGCTACGGGCAAGTTCCTGGGCTTCCGGCCATTCCCCCGGGCCGGTAATCATGATCAGCACCGACCGCCGTTGAAGCAGCGAGAGCCCGTAGGTTTGGAAAAATTCCACGGGGCGCGCCACCACCGGCAAGCCGACAAATGACTCAAAAGCGTAGCCAGCCGCCAGCCCCAGGGCAGCGGAATCCCCCGCCGCGCAAACGTAGACAGGCCCATCGCCCCAGCGGATCATGTGCAACGCGGCGCCATACTCGGCGCGGGCTTTTTCCAGTGCCGCGCTCAATGTTGCGGGAATTTCGTGGATTTGCTGGCGGTATCCCATGAGTATCAACCTTTTAGTGAGAAGCTAGAAGTTAGAACCTAGGAGTTCAGCTACCTACTTCGTAGCCTGGGCATCTCGCCCATAAGCGCTAACTTAACGCCGACGGAGTGACGCCGAGCCGCGGAGCGGCGACGTCCTTTAGCCCACGGCGGGCGACCCCAGCCGGGGGATGGGGACGGGCCTTAACACCCTTGGGTAGCCCGGTAGGGGCGGCATCGGCCGCCGTCCAAGGCGCGGACTGAGGGCTGCGTCGGTTGATGTCGCCCCTACGGGGCTGACTTGATCGGCCCGGCATTTTTCCCACGGCTTCGCCGTGGGCTACATGATTTCGCCCGCTTTGCGGGCTTTTCTACCGCCAACCGTTTTAAGCTATCGCCTACGGGCATCTTGCCCTCGCTTCTAACTCCTAACTTCTGACTTCTATTCCTAACTTCTCATTTCCATTCTGCGCGGGCGTGACCTTCATATCCTCGTGCAAGATAAATCCGTGGGCGGAAAGGTGCGCGCCAAACAGCAGTAGCATGGCGCCCGCGTATGCCCAAAAAAGCAAGGTCACGGACAGCGCAAAGGGGCCGTAAACCTCGCGGAAACGGAACATCGGGAGCGTCAGGGAGTAGATGATCGTCCCCACTTCGGTTAAGATCCCCGTGGCGAGGGCGGCGGGAAGAACCCGCCCGATGGGGACCTTTCCGTTGGGCAAATAATAGTAGATCAACAAATAAATCAAAGCCATGAAGGGCATAGAGGCCACCTCAAGAATGACACGCGACATCGTTGTGAGGATGCTCTGGTACGGTACCCGGCCCAGGGAAAAAGCAATGGCCGGCGTGTACGGGCGTAATCGCGACGATGAAGAGGAGGGCCAGCATCCCTGATATGAATGCCAACATAAAAGACATACTTTGATTCCTGAGAAAGCTGCGATTGCGACGGAATCCCCATACTTTATTCAAAGCGATCTCAAGTGGTAGGAACACCCCCGAACTGGTGAAGAGGAGCATGAACACGGACACCAACTGCAACCGTGGCCGCCCTTGAACCACCGCCACCAGATTTCGAATTAATGATTCCGACCCGGATGGCAAGTGTACGCGCAAGAGTTGAAGTACCATCAAATAGGCGCTCTCCCAGTGCAGCCAACGTTGGCAGACCACCAGCAAAATCAGGTTGAAGGGGAAAAAAGAAAGATAGGCGTTGGCAGCAATGGAAAAGGCGTAGGCATGCACTTCCGTCTGGAAAAGGTAGCGGATGCTGGAAAGAAAGACGTCTGCGAGCTGGGTTCGCGTTCGGACGCCGGTCCGAAGTTTTTCGAGATTAGCTGGCACGCTTTCATTCCACATGCGAAAACCCTTGGGGGCGCAAGACCTTGTAGCCCGTTTCGATAAAGGATGCGAAGTATAATTCATCGGCACCCGCCTTGCCATAGATGTTGTTGGATGCATTTACCCTTCCCCACAAACATTACTTCCGGTGATATAATTACGCAGTTCGGGTTCGGGGTTCGTTCAGGAAACTAAAAGCGCGGCGAGGCCGCGGCGAATTATGTCTCGTAGGGGCACCCCTCGTGGGTGCCCTGCGGCAGGGCACCCACGAGGAGTGCCCCTACAGGTTGCGCGAGCCAGTTCAGTATTAGCAATCACTGCGGCATTGCGAAATTATCTTAAAGGAGCCCAATATGCGAAGGAAGAAGGGAAACTTACCTCCCCCTAACGGCTTTTCCCGTCGAGACTTCCTGAAGGGCGCCAGCGTGGCGGTGTCCACCGGTTTGCTGGTCGCGCCGGAAGCCGCTAAAGCGGCCCAGGATACTTCAGCCGGCGTGCTGGGGCCAGGCGCAGTCCCGATTACCCTCCAGATCAACGGCAAAGCGCACAGCTTGAAAGTCGAGCCGCGCCTGACTTTGCTGGATGCGTTGCGCACGCAACTGGATATCACCGGCGCAAAGAAGGTTTGTGACCGGGGAGTCTGTGGCGCCTGTACGGTGATTATGGACGGACGCCCGGTGTATGCGTGCAACGTGCTCGCCGTCGAAGCGGAAGGCCACCGCATCGAGACGATTGAAGGAATGGGAAACGAGAATCATCTCCACCCAGTGATGGCCGCGTTCGTCGAGCACGATGCACAGCAGTGCGGATTCTGCACCCCCGGCTTTGTCGTGGCCTGCAAGGCTTTCCTGGACAAACATCCGGATCCTTCGCTGCAAGATGTGGAACATGGCCTGGGCGGCAACCTCTGCCGTTGCGGCACCTACGCAGGAATTCGCGAAGCCGTTCTGGAAGCGGCCAAAACCCTGAAGGGAGGGCACGCAAATGGATAGCTGCAAATATGAATGGCCCGCGGCCGGCGACCGCAGCCTCATCGGAAAGCGCTTCACGCGCATTGATGGGCCTGCGAAGTCGAGCGGCCACGCGAAGTACACCTACGACATCAATCCGCCCGGACTTCTGATCAGCAAAATCTATCGCTCGCCTTACGCCCACGCGAAAATTACCGCCATCGACACTTCCGACGCAGAGAAGCTGCCGGGGGTGAAAAGCGTGCGGGTGATTTTGGGCGTGGGGAAAGAAACCAACTGGGTCGGCGATGAAGTTATCGCTGTCGCCGCCGAGAGCGAAGATATCGCCGAGGATGCCGTCCGCAAAATCAAAGTGGAATTCGAGGAGCTTCCCCACCTGGTTCTGGAAGAAAATCTGGAACAAGCTGGAGACTATGCCAAGAAAGCGGGCGCCAAAACGGCCGGCGATCCCGCCAAGGCGTTCAGCGATCCTGACATCGTGATCTCCGAGGGCTATTACGGCGCATCGACCATCGCCCACTGTTGCCTGGAGTCCCACGGAAACATCGCGGCGTGGACGGGCGAGAAGCTGCTCACCTATTCCTCCACGCAGAGTGTGTCCGGTCTCCCCGGCCAATTCGGACAGGCGCTGCGCGAGCAGGGGGTGGATGTTCCGGATAAGAATATTGAGACCATTTGCAATTACATCGGGGGAGGGTTCGGAAGCAAGTTTTCTCCCGATGAATGGGGCATTCATGCCGCGCACTTGGCGAAGGCCACCGGCAAGCCGGTCAAGCTGATGCTCGACCGCAACATGGAAATGGAAGCGGCCGGAACGCGGCCCTCGTGCTTTGCCAAGATCAAGGTGGCAGCGAAGAAAGATGGAACGCTGGTGGCATGGGATTCCCAATCCTGGGGCACGGGCGGACCCACGGGCGCGGGGATGCCTCCCCTTCCCTACGTCCTCGTCGTACCGAATAGCTCTACCCAGCACACCTCGGTGGCGACCAATACGGGGCCGGCTCGTGCCTGGCGCGCGCCGGATCATCCCCAGGCGGCGGCGCTCACCATGTGCGCGCTCGAAGATTTGGCCGCGAAGCTCAACATGGATCCCATCGAGTTTTTCTCCAAGAACGCCGACCTCTCGGCAGGACGGGGGAAAATCTACCGGGAAGAACTTCAAAAAGCCGCCGAGCTTGCCGATTGGCAGAAGAACTGGCACCCGCGAGGTGACAAAACCTCGGGCCACATCAAGCGCGGCATGGGCATCAGCATCCACACCTGGGGCGGGCGCGGCCACAATAGCAACTGCATGGTAAGCATCCATCCCGACGGCTCGGTGGAAACCACCCTGGGGAGCCAGGATCTGGGCACGGGTACACGGACGGCGATTGCCGTGGTCGCGGCGGAGACACTCGGATTGCCGATCGAGGCCATCAACGTCAACATTGGGGACAGCAAATATCCCTCCTCGGGAGGCTCTGGCGGCAGCACGACGATCGGCGGAGTGTCAGCCTCCACTCGGCGAGCGGCGGTGGATGCCCGGGACCAGCTCTTCGCCGTCGTCGCACCGGTGCTGGGCGTCCCCGCCGATCAACTCGTGGCAGTGGGCGGGAAAATTCAGGCCAAAGGCGATTCCTCGAAGCAACTCGCCTGGAAAGCCGCCTGCGCCAAGCTGCAAGTGAAAACTATTCAGGCCTTGGGCAAGAACCCCGGTCAGTGCAAACTGGGCGATAGCGGTGTGGGCGGGGCGCAGATTGCCGACGTCTCCGTGGATACGGAAACCGGCCTGATCAAGATTAACCGGATGGTCGCTGTGCAAGACTGCGGCCTCATCATCAGCATGAAGACTGCGGAAAGCCAGGTCTATGGCGCCCTGATCATGGGCATTTCCTATGCCCTGCACGAAGAAAAGATCATGGACCAGACCACCGGGCGGATGCTGAATAACAACATGGAGTTTTATAAGCTGGCCGGCATTGGGGACATCGGGGAATTGGTGGTCCACATGATGACCGGCCCCGGATACGACGAACGTGGGACGATTGGCCTCGGCGAGCCTCCGGTGGTTTCTCCCGGCGCGGCCATTTCTAACGCCGTGGCCAATGCCATCGGCGTGCGCGTGCCGACCATCCCGCTGACTCCCGACAAAGTTCTGGCCGCACTGGCGAAAGGAGGGGTTGCCTAATGCAAGCCTTTGAATACGCTCGACCGAAGTCGGCCGCGGAAGCCGTCAAGCTACTCGGGGGTGCGGAAGGTGCAGCACTGCCGTTGGCGGGAGGTACCGACCTCATCAGCTTGATGAAGGACGGCGTGGCCACGCCCAAGCGCCTGGTGAGCTTGCAGCACGTCAGCGAACTTAAGGGAATCACCGTCCATCGCGAGTCGGGCCTGCGACTCGGCGCCGGCGTGACGTTGGAAGAGTTGGTAGAGAACGCCGAAGTGCACCAGCATTACCCCGCCTTGATTCAAGCGGCGATGGGTGTTTCCAGCCCGCAGGTCCGCAGCACGGGCACCCTCGGCGGTGACCTCTGCCAGCGCCCGCGGTGCTGGTATTATCGCGCTGGCTACGGATTGCTGGCGGTCTATAAGGACAAGCCGCTGGTTCCCGACGGCGACAATCGCTACCACGCCATCCTGGGAAATACCGGCCCGGCTTATTTCGTGAGCCCTTCGAGCTTGGCGCCGATTCTGATTGCGCTGGACGCCAAGGTTAAACTCCACGGCCCGGAGGGCGCGCGCGAACTTCCCGTGGCGGATTTCTTCGTCACACCGAAGAGCGCGGAAGAGAGCGAACACGCGCTACGTCCGGGGGAAATCGTCACGGAGATTCTGGTTCCGCATCCCGGCGACGTTAAGATGGCAATCTACGAGGTGCGCGAGAAGGAGGCCCTCGATTGGCCGCTCGCCGCGGCTGCCGTCGTGCTGAAGCTCGATGGCGGCAGTGTCCAAACCGCGCGTGTCGTGCTGGGTCATGTCGCGCCTGTGCCTTGGCCTTCGCCGGAAGCGGAAGAAGCGCTGAAGGGCAAAGCCGTAGATGATGATACAGCTTGGGAAGCCGGCAGAGCCGCTCTCGGCAAAGCGACGCCGCTTTCAAAGAACGCTTACAAAGTGCAACTGGCTCGCGTGGCCGTGAAGCGCGCCATTTTGCGTGCCGCGAAAGGAGAGGCGTGATGATCCCTGAACCTGCCACTCAAACCGTGCAATCCAAGGTGCAGTGCCGCTTGATCCGCTCCAAGTGGATGTTCATTGAGGCGGAACCTGACCCCACGGTTCCCCGCTCGGGCACGAGCATCTGCTGGTGTGTGCACACCCAGAAGTGTATGGGGCCGGATGGCCGGGTCGTTACGCACGAGGATTGCAACGAAGAACGGGCCTGCTTCGAGGCTCTGTAGCCGGCTGGGACATGGCCCTGCTTGCAGTGCTTCGGGGGGCTGTGGCGATTGTGGATAAACCGCTAAGCCCCGACCATCCCCGGTTCACTCCGCGCCGCCGGGTTGAACGCCGGGGTCGAATGGGATAAAATGTCCGTGTGGCAATGTACGAAATTTGCCCCATGGAGGGTCGGGTTATGAGAAAAGTCAGTTTATTTGCTGGGATCGGTCTTTTTCTGCTTTCGGCGTGGGCGGTGCCCGGAAGTGCGGCTTTGAAGGGCGATTACATTGAGGCTCGCAGCGCGGACGTTTACACCGGTCCCTGTTTTGCGAATTCGGAAGTGGGTTTGACCGGGCAGGAAGCGATTCTGGCCTGGAAGGTGCAGGAGGGCGACTGGCACGGCGTTCCCCTGAGTGGACTTAGTGTCGTGGCCGTGGTGAGGGCCAACGCCACGCTGGGCGATCCATATCACAGCGCATATCCGGCGCGGTCGGTACTTATTGTCGATTCCCGCGCGTCAAGCCAGCAGCGGGCGGCGCTCGAAGCATTTGCCGCGTCCAAGGCCGGCAATCTTTTGGACCACGTCGTACGTGTGGAGAGCGCGCCCATCCAGATGACGGTGGAGCATGGCGAACTTCACGGCGCCGCGAAGGTGGTGGCCGGTAATTTTGCCCAAATCGAGACTCGCAGTCTCTGCCAGGGCGATCACATCTGCGGCAACGAGTCCATTTATTACCCGCCGCTCATTGCCCTCACCCATTCCATGCCCGCGTTCACCCTGGATAGCTCATTCACGGGACAGGGTTTGGGCGAAGTCTGGAAGAACGTGGACAAGCGCAGCGCCTTTGTGGGCAGTTTCTAACCCGCCCGGCCTGCCCGCACCTGCAAGCTCAACAAAACGGGAAACTTCCGCGAGGATGTTTCCCGTTTCGTCTTTATATCATCAGCGGCGTTTCCCGTTTTGTGTTTAAATCATCTAACCAAAAGGAGGTTCTTTACATGAAACTGCACCGCATCCTCGGAGTGGTCCTGGCAGTCCAATTCTGTGCGGTCATCAGTGCCTTTGGCCAGGGAGGCTACAAGGCGGAGGCGATTGGCGCCGCCCCGGCGGACGTTCCCGCCCCCATCCTCAGCGCCCTCGACACAGCAGGAGTTCGCGTTTCGACCGACCAAGGCGCGGCGCTTTGCGAAGTCTGGTTGGTCAAGGCTCTCCCCGCAAGCCCTAACCCCAACACCTCGTCGGACGTCCTCTACGGATCGCTGCCCGTGGGGGCGCTTTTGGGAGTCATTCACTTCCCCAGCCCGGTGACCGACTTTCGCAGCCAGTCTATCAAGGCGGGATTTTACACTTTGCGCTACGGCCTGATCCCCCAGGACGGAAACCACATGGGAGTGAATCCCTATCGCGACGCGTTCGTGATGGGACCGGTCTCCGCCGACCCGGGCCCGGGAAAAACACTTTCGGTCGAGGACCTGGTGAAGCTGAGCACGCAGGCTTCCGGCACGCCTCATCCCGGATTTCTGGTGGGAGCGCCGGTGAACGGATCGAGCTTCCCTGCTGTCGCCAAGGATGACTCCGGCAATTGGAATGTCCAGATCAAAGGACACGCAGCCAGTGGAGACCTGCCCCTGGCGTTCACGGTGGTGGGACACTGGCAGGGGTAGGAGAAATCTCAAATCGCAGATTTGAAATTTCAAACGGTTCAAGTTTCAAATCTCAAATTTGAAATTTCAAAAGGTTCGAGTTTCAATGCTCAGTTTTGGAATTCCAGTTGGCCCGGATTTTGAATTTCAATTGTCAGAATTGCCGATTGCAGAATTTCGATCGTCGATTTTCGATCCTCATTTTGAATCTTGAATTTTGAATCTCGCATCTGGATCGAACAAGTAATGGTTTCATCATGAAATCGCGAGCAATAATTTCGCGGCGAATAAGCAGATCATGGTTTGTCTCCGCAGCCCTCGCTTCCCTCCTCGCCGCAAGCCTCTGTGCCGCCCAGCAAAAGCCTCTGACCGTGCTCGAAGGCAAACTCCTGACGACGCAGGGAGACTGCCCATTGCTGAAGATCGGCGGCCGCGACCAACCGCTCACGGCGGACACACCGCATCTTTACCACACGATGCAGGACAAGCGCCTGGACGGCCGGGAAGTTCGTCTGGAAGGAATCGCAAAGCCCGACGGATCCTTCGAGGTCCACTGGCTCTACACCCTGCACGATGGTAAGGTCTTCCGCGTGCGTTATTTCTGCTACACCTGCAACATCGTGGCGCTCGAGCCCGGCCCGTGTGTCTGCTGCCAGCAGCCAGTTGAACTTCAGGAAATTCCCGTGGAGAAGTCGGAAAACTAGCCGCGTTTTCGAGCGCCCAAACAAGCAGCGAGAAGGGCCCGCAAGTGTAGGGCCGAGCAGCGCTCGGCCCGATTTTCCCTCCCCTTTTATCTCGGTCCCGCCGATAACCGATGCGGGGGAGTGGGCGCGACCGGGCACAGGGTGCTCGTGCCTGGCGCGAGCTTCTTTGTGCCATGGCCGTCCCGGCCATGCCGGGGCGCGCGGGCGGGGCGCCCCCGCCCCAGCGGGCAAGATGCCCGCGCTACGTCTCCCGCCGCGCTTGCGCACCGATGGCGCCTCTCGACCCGACGCGTCACCTTCCCGCGAAGCGGGACACCATGAGTAGCCGTAGGTGAAACCTAAGGAAACCGTGGCGCAGAATATCTCCGGCCCTCAGCCCGGATGTCTCACCAGGTCTTTGAAGCGCGGCGGGATAACGCCGCTGCTACTGGCCGCTCCGACAGTTCCCGCGTCTGGAGATCTCTCCAGCCTGCTCGGGCGTGCGCAGCTTTAGAGTGCGGCAGCTTGCTGCCGCTTTTCCCGCGCGAGCTTGCTCGCGGGATTTCGCAGCCGCGCCCGTTCGCATCAGGCAAGCGGGATAAGAGTGGCCGCCAGCAAGCTGGCTGGTGAGAAAGCGGCAGCAAGCTGCCGCACTCTAAAGCTCCGCAGGCATACCAGCACAGCAGCCCGATTTGCGTCCCCGGGTGACTCATCAGGGCAGGCGGCTTTCGCTATCGGCAGGTTAAAACCTGTGGCTATGCAACGTTGGCCCCTCCGGGGTCTGACGAGGAAGTGTTGATCTTCGCGCCCACGGGCGGGACGCCCCCGCCCCAGCGGGCAAGATGCCCGCGCTACGTCTCCCGCCGTGCTCGCGCGACAATGGAGCCAATAGCTCAAGCCCATGGCTCTGCCCGGGTGGGAGCTGAGCGGCGCTCGGCCCAACTTTTCCTGATCGTCGAGCCGAGCTTCAGCCCGGCACTCGCCGAGAGCGTGCCACCCTAACCCCGGCTCTTAGGACCTCGGACTGCCGACCTCGGACGGTCTTTCCGTCACTCGCCACTGTCCTTGGGACCGTTTTTGCCGCCCCTGCCTTTGCCTGCTCCCAAAGGTAATAACGAATGTCGTCGAGGTCGGCGTAGGCGTCCAGGTGAAGCGCGTAGCCGCTGGTCATGCGGAGTGATTGCGCTCTGCTTGGGTTTTGGCTTTCAGGCGGGCAAAGGCTTCTTCGCCATCGATGGGTTTCACCTTGCCGGATTTCAGATCGTCATAGCGGCTGCCGAGCATGTTCCGAGTCCGCGTTAGCTCGCCCAAATATCCGGCCAGGGCATCTTGCAAAAGCTCGTGGGGTCCGCATCCGCTCAGCGCGGCGAGGTCGTTGAGCTTCTTTTCCACGTCAGGGGCGAAGTTTATCTCCATGGCGTTCAGGATACGGGAAGTCCTCGCGCGTTGGAAGTTGTGAGGGAGCCAGACCCGTAGCGGCGGGGTCACCCCGCCAGTTTTGAATCTTGAATCTGGAATCTCCAATCACGCGCCCCGCCCCCTGTACAGCAGCCGCCAATCGTGAATCTGGAATCTCCAATTCCGCGCGCAGTGTGCGCGGGTGTCGGCCCCCAATCCCTAGCCCCCAACCCCAAGTCCCGGCTCTTCCGACCTCGGACTTCGGACTGTCTTTCTCATCCCTCGCCACGATTCACTAACCACTGTCCTTGTGATATCTCCCGTGATATGATATTGTAATCGGCGTAAGAGTGGTTTTGGATACGGATGTGGTGGTAGCGGCGATGCGCAGCCCGGGCGGGGCTTCGGCGGCCATTCTTCGGGCGGCGCGGCAGGGCCGAGTGACGCTACTTGCGAGCGTGCCTTTGGCTCTGGAATACGAAGCAGTCGCCAGCCGCGCGGAGCACCGCTTGGCCGCAGACCTGACGGAAAGTGAGGTCAAAATCTTTATCACTGCGGTGGTGGGTATGGTCGAGCCGGTGCCCACCCATTTTCTCTGGCGGCCGCAGCTTCGTGATCCCGCCGATGAAATGGTGTTGGAAGCGGCCGCGAACGGCCGAGCGGACGTCTTGGTGACCTTTAACGCTCGCGACTTCCGGCAGGTGCCAGAGCGGTTTGGGGTAAGGGTCTTGCTTCCGCGCGAAGCGATTCGGAGGATTAAGCCATGAGAGTTGCCAAAACCTATCCCCTGCGACTGCCTCAGTCGCTCAAGGGATCCGTGGAACGGTTGAGCCGCGAGGATGGAACAAGCATCAACCAGTTCGTGGTCACGGCGGTGGCGGAGAAGGTCTCGGCCTTACGCACTGCCCGGTTTTTCGAGGACCGGAAAGCGCGGGCGGACTTCAAGGCTTTCGACAAGATCATGCGCCGCCGAAGCGGAAAGCCGCCCCGCGACGGGGATGAAATGTAGAATACGGGCAATTACCGCCCCAACCCGGGCCCCTGCTTTCTTCACTTCGGGCTCCGGACGTCGGACTGTTTTTCTGTCACTCGTTTTCCGAACTTGTTTGGGGGATTTTTCAGGCTATGGGCTTGCTGTTTTCGCCGCGTCGTTGGGGTGAACGACATGGATTCCGGGATATCGGGTGAAGTCCGGGCCGTTGAAGGTAGGAACGTGGGTGATTCCATAGACGTTCATGGCCGCGACGAGGTGTGTGTCGTGGACCCGTACGCCTGAAACCGAGTGGGTGACGACAAGCCGGCGCCATTCGGGGTAGCGATCAATACTGCGAAGCAGGATGTTCGTATCGGCTAGGCACTCCATGCAGCTCGATTCTTAATCCCTTCGATAGAAGGCTTCGCGGCTGATGGCGTCGTCGGAAAGAGGCGTCGAGCGGCGGTAGGGAAAGCTCTCGGCCCAGTCATGGAAGGCCTTTGCCTTCTCCTCCGGGGTCATGGCGGATGCGACTGGATGCACCGGCACGTGCTGCTCAAGAATGCGCTGCAAGTACTCGCCGAGCGCAAGCCGGTTTTCCTGCGCGCGAGTCTTAAACTCGGCTTCCACCTCGGGTTTGAGTTCGATTTCGATGCTCATTTCATCACTCCAGCCGTCCACCCCATTCTCATCCTCAGGTTGTACGATGGGTGCGAAGGTCCTCTTCAAATCCGTCCCACCACATTTCGCCGCGATCATCGGGTGTGGCCATCCGGGAATCGAGCCACTTGAGCAGCTTCCGATTCTGGGGGCGCAGACGGGCAGGGCGCCGGCCGTCGCCAGACGCCGCTCGCCTGGACTGCTGCCTCCGCACGGTGGGGGTGTTCGCCATAAAGGTTCCTCAATTGAGAGGATAGCACAATCCTACAGCGACATCGCGCGACATCACGCCGAGCGTGGTCCTCCCCAACCCCTAGCCCCCAATCCCTAGCCCCGGCTCTTCCGACCTCGGACTTCGGACCTCGGACTGTTCTTCCGCCACTCGTCACCTGTCACTTGTCACTGGTTTCCCGACCTCGGACTTCCGACTGCCTCGGTCGGTGCTGCAATTTGACCCATGCGAGCGTTCACTGATATACTCATGCTCATCAGTATGAGCATAGGGGAGGGGAAAATGGCGGCCACCCGGCGCACTCAACTTTTGATGAACCCGGACGAATTCAAGCAACTGCGCGCTCTGGCGCGGCGGAGGAAGACTTCGGTGGCGGAATTGATTCGCTGCGCCGTGCGGGAATCCTATCTCCAGGCGCCCGCGGACCGGAAGCCCCTCGTCGAGGCCATTCTGGATCTCAAGTTGCCGAAGATCGACTGGAAGCAAGCCAAGAAAGAGATCGAGGCTGCTCATGCAGGTCTTTCTTGATACCAACATATTCCTGTACGCCGCCGGCGTCTCTCATCCCCTGCGCGAGGCTTGTGTGAAGGTCCTTCGCCGCGTTGCGGATGGCAGCCTCGACGCCACCATCAATTCAGAAGTCGCGCAGGAGGTCCTTTACGTGCTCACCCGGCGCGGACGGCGGGACGACGCTCTAAAGCTGGCGGGTCACTTGACGGCGCTGTTTCCGGACCTCCTGGCCGTGACGCGTGACGATGTGGTAGAGGCGTGCGAGCTTCTCCGCAAGTACTCGGGAATCTCCGTTCGAGACGCCATTCATGCGGGGACGATGTTGCGTAATGGACTCAAGACGATAGTGAGCGCGGATTCCGATTTCGACCGGGTCGCCGAAATCCGGCGCATCTCCCCCGGCGCGGTCTGAATGCAGTGACAAGTGGCAAGTGCCAAGTGTCGAGCTGGCCGCGGCAACGGGATTTCGCGCCGCGAGCGGCTGAGCGCCCCGAATCCCTGCTCTCGCGAGCCCGAACTGTCTTGCTCTCCCCTCGCCACTATCCACTAACCATTGCTTTTCCCGAGCCCGCAGAATTCAATTGGTCCTCCGACCCTGCTCAGTTACAATTGACTCATTATGAGCGCTCGAAGCAGCACGAAGAAGCCTCCAGTCCCGCTTCAGGAATTCCTCCGCAAGCAATTCACACCTGAAGACAAGACCCAACGGGTGTCCCGGGCGCTGGCAGCGCTCAACGAAGAAGAGCAGATCAGGCTTACCCCGGAACAGTGGAAATGGGTTGCCGAAGACGCTGACCTCGAAGAGCCAGCCTGACCATGGCGGTTGAATCCCTTCCTAATCTTCCCGATCGAAGTTTTGTATTCATTGACGCGAACGTGTTCATTTACGCGCTCACTTCCCAGTCTGCCCAATGCCGGCAACTTTTCGAACGGTGCCTGCGAGAAGAGGTGACCGGCATTGCTCTGTTCGAAACCGTCAACGAGGTGACGCATCGTTTTATGATTGCCGAGGCGCTCTCCAAGGGCCTGATCACAGCCGGGGGAGCCAAGGCGCTCCGGAACAAGTTCCAACAAATTCCCACCCTGACGGATTACTGGCTTAATACCCAGCGAATGTTGGCTTTGAATCTTCTTTTCATGCCCGTGAATGAAGCGATAATCGGAAATGCGCAGGCCGTGCGACAGGAAGCGGGGCTCCTCACCAACGATTCGATGATTGTTGCGGGGATGCGTGAATACGGTCTCTTCTTCCTCGCGACTAATGATTCAGATTTCGAGAGAGTGCGTGGCATCACGGTCTTCAAACCGACTGATCTGCCTTAGAGCGTCTCTTGAATCTTGAATCTGGAATCTCCAATTCCGCGCGCGGCGTGCGCGGGTGCCGGCCCCCAATCCCTAGCCCCCAAACCCCTAATCCCGACTCTTCGGACTTCGGACCCCGGACTTCGGACCTCGGACTGTTTTCCCGTCACTGCCCTTCAGACCGTTTTTGCCGCCCCTGCCTTTCCCAGCTTCCACGGGCCCCTTCGGGAAATCGGAGACCCCCAAGAACAGGGGTCTGCGCCAGCCAGCCCGCGCTACGTCTCCCGCCGCGCTTGCGCACCGATGGAGCCTATCGACCCGACGCATCACCTTCCCGCGAAGCGGGACACCATGAGTAGCCGTAGGTGAAACCTAAGGGAACCGTGGCGCGGAATATCTCCGGCCCTCAGCCCGGATGTCTCACCAGGCCTTTGAAGCGCGGCGGGATAACGCCCCTGTTATTGGCCGCTCCGACGGCTCGTGTCCTTTCGGCAAGCCTGCGTCAATACGGTTGTCCGGGGTCTTACGGCACGGAACATAGCGGCCCACGCGCCACGGGAAGCATCTTGACTTCAACTATGTAGAATGCTATATTCCCGCCTGGGCTTATGAAGAACTCATCGCTGACGTTGGCTTCGGCCATTATCCTCCGCGCCGTGAGCGAAGGCCACTGTTACGGTTTCGAAATCATGGAAGCTACGGGCCTGCCGAGCGGAACCATCTACCCCGCGCTACGGCGTCTACAGGAGGCAAGGCTCATTCGTTCCGCATACCATGAAACCGCAGACTCAGAATCCCAGGGCCCGCCTCGCAAGTACTTCCGCACTACGGCGGAAGGGGAACGGGCGCTCGAAGCCGCGGGTAAGCGGTATCCCGTTGTTGCTGCAAGGGGAGGATGAAGGATGCCACTCGATGTTTCCCTTTGCCGGTGCGCCATTCGCGTGGCCAGCTTAGTGGCGCCGGCTGGACTTCGCGCCGAGTGGGTGCGCGAATGGAACACTGAAATCTGGCACGGTTATGCGAGTCTGATTAGCCGCGGGGGTTCCCGCGCGGAAGCTCGGCGAAAGCTGCTGCGGTTTGCGGCGGGAGCGTTTTCGGATGTCGCCGACCTGCGGCGCTCCGTCTTCAATCTCGAGGCTGCCCTGGGGCGACCGGGCTTCTGCTGTGCCCTACCACTGCTGGTGTTGAGTGTCGTCTTCGTTGCCAGTCACGGTTTTCGATACTGCCGGGAAATGATTGCCGGCGCGCCCGTTCCGCAGCCGCAGGAACTGCTGTTGTTGTCACGGTCGGCGAGGGTTTTGGGGATCGAGGCGGCGCCTACGCCAGGGGATTTGCGTGCCTGGCGGCGCGTCGATGGGCAGTTTGCTCTTGCCGGGTTTGAGCTCGAAGGGAATGATCTGCACGTCACCGCCAATTTTTACGACGTACTCGGGGCGCCCCCTCACGTGCCGTTCCGGTTCCTGGGGCACAAAGTTGAAGCGATCAAGCCACTCGACCTGCAAACGGGCAGAGTGGGCGTTCTGGCGAGACTCAGAAGCCCGACCGCGCAAGAACAGTTGGAAGCTGAACTTTCGAACGTCCCATCCCCCAATGGCGGGGCCGTAGTGACAAAGTCCCTGGAAGGCGTCATCCGCGAGCCGCTTATTTTCACGCTTTCCGCGATTTCGCTAACCCTGGTTGTAGGGATGGCCCTGGTA
Source organism: uncultured Acidobacteriota bacterium (assembly GCA_963808085.1). Taxonomy (GTDB): domain Bacteria; phylum Acidobacteriota; class Terriglobia; order UBA7540; family UBA7540; genus Bog-366. The sequence continues at coordinate 133,282 of CAWEFC010000009.1, read as the reverse complement.
CGCGCAAAGCCGCGCTCAGCCGCGTTCTTTTTTGCCAAAACGGCGGTGGCGCAGGCTGCCATTGGCGCAGCATGGATCGAGTGGGTTGCAGGGCCCAGCATTCCACTTACCGGCGTAAACGGCGTAATGACCGCATTCCTGATGCCCAGCTTGCTTCTCGCCGCGCTGGCATTGTCGTTGTGCTACTCACTCCACGACCAGAAGAGGCGCTGTCCGGTGTGCTTCAATCTCCTGACTCTGCCCATACTCATTGGATCGCGCAGCAGCATCATTCTGGACCGACCCCAGGTGGAAGTCCTGTGTCCCAACGGCCACGGGAGCTTGCTGATTCCGGAACCGGTTGTCCACAGGGCGGACCCCGCGGTGTGGCTCGTGTTGAACGAATCATGGGAGAGCTGTTTTAACTTAGGAGGACCAAAATGAGGCACCGAGTTTGGATATGGACGCTGTTGTGGGCGCTCTTGGCTAGTTCAGCGTGGGCTTCCGATGTCACGGGAAAATGGACGGGATCGATGGCGTTAAACGACGGCAGTAGCCAACCCGCATGCGCCCACTTGAAGCAGAAGGGCGCCGTGGTCACCGGAACCATGGGCTCTTCTGACGAAAAACAATTTCCCATCACCAGCGGCGGCGTTGATCGAGAGCAGGTCACCCTCCAAGCACAGCCCGGCCCTGCGGTTTTAAAGCTCAGAATGAAACTCGAGGCGACGAAGCTGACGGGTGAGGTTTTCGAGGACGACCGGAGAATTGGTACCGTGTCCCTCGAAAAGGTAGACAAGTGAAGACGGCTATCGTTCTTGCCGTCATTTCCATCAGTCTCGGCGCTGGCTGGGTGTGGCAGGGCGAACACGCCGCCGGTAAGATCGCCCTCAAACCGGTCATGCGTGAGTTCAACCCGTCATTTCCGTTGGAAACGATAGCAGAGACCACCGCCAACGTCAGCCTCGGGGATCTGAACGGTGACGGAAACTTGGATGTTGTTCTTGCCAAAGGACGCCACTGGCCCCTGCGCAGTGTGGTCTTCTTTGGAGATGGCAAAGGCCACTTCACGCCGGGACCTCCACTCCCAGGTCCACCGGTTCGCAGTTATTCCGCTCCGCTGGCAGACCTGAATGGCGACGGCTCCCTCGATATGGTGATCAGCAATGACCAGCCCGACACCAAGATGGTGCTGCTGAACGACGGACACGGCCGATTCACGGTGGCGGGAACTTTCGGCGACCCCAAGTGGCCGACTCGCAACGTGGCCTTGGCCGACCTCAATGGCGATGGTTATCCCGATATCGCGGTGGCCAACCGGCCCGGTCCCAGCTATGTCTGCTTGAACGATGGCCACGCGCATTTCTCGTGCCAGCCCCTGGGTCCGGAGACCTCGGCAACCATCCTGGCGAGTGACATGGATGGAGATGGTTCGCAGGACTTGGTCGTGGCCTGCCGCGATCATTGCCAGAGCGTCGTGTACTTCAATGACGGGAAGGGGAACTTCCTGCGCAAGCTCCCGTTTGGCCCCCCAAATGCCTCGACCCGCGCCGTCGCCATCGCTGATTTCGACGGTGATGGGCGGCTGGACATCGCCGCCTGTCATGAGGAAGAGGGATTATTTGTGTATCTCAATACCGGTAAAGGGTACTTTGGGCCGGGAATTAAGGTCGCAGGGCGGGAGGCACTTCCTTACTCGATGCTCGCTGCGGACCTCAATAAGGACGGGAGACCCGAAATCATTGTGGGCTATGTGAATGCACCAGGGGCAATTTACTGGAATGATGGAACCGGCCGGAAATTCTACCGTACGGCCTTCGGCGACAATCAAGGAGCCATGTACGGACTCGCGGCCGGAGACCTCGACGGCGATGGCTATCCGGATCTGGTTGCGGCGCGCTCGGGGGCGCCGAGTCTGGTTTTCCTCAGTCGACCAATTCCATAGCCGCCTCAAGCCCCACAGCATGATCGTGACCTTTAGCAACGGGTGGATAGCATTTTCGCAGTCGGCGGCCCTTTGTGACCACGTATATCGAGCAGCCTAACAGGCCCAGTTCCATGAGCCCAAACACCAACCCAACGTATCCCGTGAATGCTTTGGCCTCGCCAAGGCCCCAGCCGAGCCATCCTGCTCCAAACATCGCACTGACCAGCGACCCGCGCCCTGCGCCGAGAACCGAGTCAGCTTGGAAAAAACGGTCCACGAATTGCTCCTTTATCTAGAGTTGGCTCTGCGGGGGCTGGTCGTGCCGCGCGGAGCCAACCGGACGGACGCACGTGGCGCGGGCAAGGTGCCCGCTACGTTTCCCTCCGCGTTTGCGCGGCCATGGAACCCATCGCTCTAGCCCGGCAACTCTGCCGCAGTGGAGGCGGTGCGGCGCTCGGCACAACTTCTCTTCATCCTTCGTCTCGATTCGGCCGATAACCGACGTGGGGGAGTGTGCGCGCCCGGGCACAAAGTGGTTGCTGGTACCTCGCGCTACATTCTCTGGGTTGTGGCTGTCCCGGCCATGCCGGGGCGCAGGGGTGAGACACCCGTGGAACAACATCTTCCTATGGCGCTAAGGTTTTTGGCGTTAGCAGTATACGTAGGCCGCATAGATGACCGGCCAGATGTACCAAAGCACGGCGCTTTCAGGATAGAGCAGGAGCCCGAAGTCTGCGGCCCACGTTGCCACGCTGGCCATCGAGGTGCCCAAAATGGCAACGACAATTCGAACCCTGCGGAGAATTTTCGTGTTCTGCAAATGACAAAACCCACCGCTCAAACACGCCGAGTCCCCGGGTAACTCATCAAGCCGCGCCTCGCCGGGTGTATTGGACGAAGTCTCATTCCCGCCGCACCTCGCGAAGCCTCGGGACAAAGCGAAAGCGGTGCGAGAGGGAAAGTGGGGCCCCAATAAGTGCTGGTGACGAGGGATCAGAGTTCATCAGGGCTATAAATGCTGTGGTAGAAGGGCAGGCCGCACGAGTGTATACTCTCGGCGATACAGGTCTGAAACAGAACGGCCTTTCGGGAGATCGCAGAGGCCATAAAGCGTGCGCCAGTCAGCGGAGCGCGCCTCGACCCATACGCGCCGTGATGTGAGTTTTGCCCGTTGCCAGCTTGGCAGCGCCAATGCGGAGGAACTCTCGATGCGTCCCCAACGTGCCGTTGCGATCGTTTTCCTAGTGTCGTTATTCTCCGGGTCGAGCAGGCTGCTAGCCCAAACTCTTTCTGTAGGTGGCTCACCGGAACCGCGCGCCCGCGACCTCGGCGTTCCCTTCGACGGCACTCCGGGGCCGTTCAATGCCATTACTGACGTCTCCGGCGTCGAGGTCGGATTCAAGACGCTCATTGCCGGCGAGGGCAAACTCGTTGTCGGAAAAGGGCCGGTGAGGACGGGCGTTACCGCCATCTTTCCCCGCGGGAAACTGAGCGCGAAGAGTGTTTTCGCGGGCTACTACGCGGGCAACGGTAACGGCGATATGACTGGAACTCACTGGGTGGAGGAGAGCGGCGTGCTGGAAACGCCCATCCTCATTACCAACACCGGCAGCGTCGGCGTGGTGCGCGACGCGGCCGTCGCGTGGATGGTCCGGCATCATCACCACGGCGAATTCTGGTATCCGGTCACCGCGGAGACCGCCGATTGGCCTCTGAATGACATCAAGGGCCAGCACGTTACCACCCAGGACGCCTGGGACGCGCTGAACGCCGCGAGCAGCGGTCACCTGCTGGAGGGCAATGTCGGCGGGGGGACCGGCATGGTCTGCAATGGGTTCAAAGGTGGTACAGGCACTTCCTCACGAAAACTCGACGCATCCGCGGGCGGCTATACGGTTGGCGTGCTGGTGCAGTGCAACTACGGCTCGTCGGAAGGATTGCGCGTCGCCGGCATCCCCGTAGCGCGGGAAATGAAGTTGCAGAAGCCTTGCGTCGAAAAGAAGCTGGATCCGCCCGTGCTGAGGTGGGACGGCACTCCCGCACCGGTTTGCGACGCGAATGTTGCCACCACCGCGGACGGCGTGCGGACTCCCGAGGCAGGGTCCATCATCGTGATTGTCGCCACCGACGCTCCACTGACCCCGGACCAGTTGAAGCGGCTTGCCCGCCGCGTCTCGGTCGGATTGGGCCGCGTGGGCGCTATCGAGGGCGACGGGTCCGGCGACATCTTCCTGGCATTCTCCACCGCCAACCCGAACGCCGACGAAGGTAACAGTTCCGAGCCATCGCCTACCCAGGCCAATGCGCGGATCGAGCGGATGCAAAGCTGGAAAATGAACCCGATGTTCAGCGCGGTAATCCAGGCCACGGAAGAGTCGGTGATCAACGCCATGGTTGCCGCGAAAACAATGACGGGCGCCGACTACTGGGTCGTCCCCGCTTTACCCCACGACCAACTGCAACAGGTTCTCCGGAAACATGCATTGCTGAAGTAGTGAGACTCCTCGCGAGCTGGGGGTGGACGAAGTGACACAGCCACTCCTGGCTGTGTCCGGAAAGCACAGGCGGGAGTGCCCGTGCCACCTCCCCGGGGAAGCTTCTGCGACCTGCTGAAGGGACGCTCTTTCACCGGCCTGCGCCGTCGCGAGTCAAACGAAAATCATTGCCAGGCATGACAGTTTCCGCCCTCCTTTTGCGTTTTAAGAGATGAGGCAACAAATCCAGCGCCATTGCCGTTTCCACCGAGGGGGAATGACTGTGGCGAAAGAAAAAGAAAAGGTGCAAGACCAGTAAACCGGAAAGCCCGGCAAAGACGGGTCGCCTCACCAAGTCTCGAAGCGATAGTTGACGACGCTGGAGAGAAGACTCGCACGCAACTCGCGCTTGTATTGATTCTTGACGAAGGAGCACTCCCATGCCTCTGGAAAAAACACCTGCCACACCGATATCTCCCGATCGGATACCGCCGGGCGGCCGCCGTTACAAAGTCAAGGACCATGACTCCTGGACGACAGTCGCCGCCGCGTGCGGCGTAAGCCCATTGCAACTGGTCGAATTCAACTTTGGAACACGCGATCCCCGGGAAATCAACTGGTATTTGCACTACAGGGTCGGCTGCAAGGCGATTACCAGCGACCACTACAATTACATGTTCAGCTCGGCTGCGGATCCTGGGGTGATTTATTTACCTCCGGCAGCGCCAGCGCCCAAGGTCGACCCCCCGAGAGCAGTAAAGTTGACAGATTTCGGCGCAGTGGGAATTTGGATCAAGGGAACCGAAGAATACAAGAGCCGCGTAAAGGCAACGCTCAATTTTATCGACCAGACTGATACCGGCGACGCTCTGCTCGAGGCGATTGGCCGGGCGGGAAGAAAGGTGGTCATCAAGGCTTGGGAGGATCCCGGCGACCAGTGCCTTCACGGGAATCCCAATGCTGATGCCCAGCCCGACGATGAGGCAGCGGCCACAATGTCAGGCAAGTGGGCCTATAGGACGGACCGCCGCTTCGATCCCGTCCCGGATCTAAGTCTCCTTCGCTCCTTGCTCGGTCTGCCCCAGGAGCCTTTAGTCGGAACGGGCGCAGGCAGTAATGCTTCCGTTCATATCAGCCCCCAGATGTGGGGCTACGGCAACACCTGTGGAAGGCCCCCGGCGCAGGCGGGATCTAGCCCGGTCCAGGTGCTCTTCCATGAGCTGGTCCACGCGTACCGCATGGTCCGCGGACATTTCCACAGCTTCCCCACAACTGGCCCGCAGCGCATGTACGACAATGAGGAGGAGTTCTTCGCCGTCGTACTCACCAACATCCTGATTTCCGATCCGACGTACCATGGACCGAACAGGACTCTGCGCAGCGACCACCAGGGTTTTACTCCGCTCTCCCCTGCCCTTTCAACCACAGCCGGTTTCCTATCCCAAAAAGCGAATCAGCGGATCGTACAGAAGCTAAAACGGGAAGAGCCACAACTTGTCAAAGACCTTCGCGGCATTCGCGGAGCCTTTAATCCATTCTCCGCGCCTTGAGAGGGAATTGGCCATCACCGATGCCTGGATAACGAACGCGCGGGCTGGTGCGTCAGACGCCCGGCTTTTAGTGTCTGCGATTTCAGGCAAATTATCCGACAAATTCGTTGTTTTCACGCCGGGACAGGCGTACCATTCACAAACGAAAGCCCAAATCTGAATAACGTGGTTCGCGCTCCATTCGCGGGCTACGTGCCCGACCCGGAGGTTGATATGTCCATCCGTTTTCGATTATTGGCCGTGGGGCTGATGCTTGCCGCTTTCGCGCTCCCCGTGAGCGCGCTCGGAGCGGATTCCGCCCATGGACCGGTGCCCGACCTGCCGTGGCTTCACGAAGGCCTGCTCCTCACTTACACGTGGTATGCCGCCATCGCTCCCGGCAACGGTTCGTATTATGAGGAAGACGACCAGGGCAACATGATTCTGCACAGCACGGGCCAGCGCTATATGCGCCACACGCAAACCGGGACGTCGGGCTCGGGCTGGAGCCAGATCGCGGTGGTGTGCATCGACGGGGACAAAGTGGTTTTGGCGACTAACACCTTTGGCGATGCCGGATCGTTGGGCCGAAATACCCCCGTGCCGCAGGGCGGTTCCAGCGCCGTCGCCGAGGTCAGGGACCCCGGTGACTATTGGATGGACCCCGCCAAGCTCATGAGCCTGCGGACGGTGACCGCAGCGCACGTTCTGGTGACGCGTGGAGGGTGGAACGCCGGCAACAAAACAATCGACGCGGTTCGAGTCCAGGTGGTGAAGGACGCGAGCTACTCCGACCATGTCTATGACGCCAAAAGCGGGTTATGCATCCACGTCGCCAGCTCCTCGCGGGGAGCGCCGCCCAAGCTGGTCGGGCCGGGCGACATGGGCCAAGGGGACACGACGATCACGCGCAACGACTTTATCAACGCGCGCGACGTCATGGCTCCCTGGGCCAACGAACCGACACCCGATTGGGTGGCAAGGATTCGCGAGCTGCATTATCGCGGATCGATAACCTCTCACGGTCCTTTACCAACGGTCCCCAATGTGCTCTCGCTTGACATGGAAGCCACGGCCCGCGGTCGCGGCTGGGCAGAATACTCGGTGGTTTCGACTCAACACACGCAAGGCGCTCCCGACATTCCGCCGGCAAAAATCGAATTGGCATCCGGACGCAACCAAATTGGGGGCATGTGGGCCGGACCCGCGGCTCTGGCGCAACTCCGGCAGGGCCAGGTTCTTGACCAGGATCCGATCACGAAAATGCGCACCGTGGTTTCGCGCGCGGATGATGCGTCCGTCGTGATCGCTGCGACCAACGCGGCGGGTGAAATCGACAGCCAGTATGACAAGCGCACCGGCATGCTGATCGGGTCAAGCTTCTATGATGTTCTGACGATGCAGCAGCGCACCCTCAAACTTCAAGGGCGGGAGTAGTACTGGGGCTCCGCCGAGGTGGCACAGGCACTCCTGCCTGTGCTTTCCGGACACAGCCAGGAGTGGCTGTGTCACTTTGCCAGTGCCGTCATTCGGATTTTGTACGGCCCGCAGGGTCAGCCCGACGTCGGTCGCGCTGGGCTCGGCCAGGAGAAGGAGAAACGGTTCCTCGAACCGTTTCTTCCCCCACATAGCGAGCCAAGATCAGGAAATGACCGCTGGACTCGACCCGCAGAGGAAGCCAAACTGCGGCCGCCTCTGCGCTACCATGCTCAGTTTCCCGCGCATGTTCACTTCTGATGTCTTAATGATCAATTTGCCCTGTTACGCCCGAAAGGTTGGTCCGAAGAATGCTGTATATTTAGGACTCAATGTGTCCGAAATATGTGGTATACTTCAGCCATGACTAGCTCGGTGAAAACAGCTACGCCTCTGAAGACACGCCTCCTTACGCGTATTAAGTCGAGACCGGATACAGTTTGGACTGCCGTCGATTTTATTGATATCGGCAGCCGGGCAGCGGTTGACAAAGCTCTCCAACGTCTTGTCGCTGGGGGAGAACTGCGTCGGATCGGTCGCGGTCTATATGATCGACCGCGGCGCAATGCGGTGACCGGCCGAACGGCCGTGCCGGACTACCGAGCGGTCATTCAGGCTGTAGCGCGTCGCGATAATGCGCGCGTCGTGATCGACGGGATGACGGCAGCGAATGATCTCGGACTCACGACCGCTGTACCCGCGCGCATCGAAGTCTTGGTCGACGCACGCCTCAAACCAATCCGAATGGGCAATCAATTCATCCAGTTCAAGACGGCTGCCCCGAGTCGGCTTTTCTGGGCGGGGCGTCCTGCGATGCGAGTCGTCCAGGCGCTCCATTGGCTCCATGATATGTTGTCGAACGAGGCGGAACGGCGCAGGGTTATCGAGCACCTACGCAAAATACTTGCGGACCCGACTCACGGGCCCCCAATCCGCGACGATTTACAGACCGGCCTGTCCGCCATTCCTATTTGGATGCAGGACTTGATCCGCGAGGTGATAGGAAACCAACCGCCCGGACGGTCGGCGATGGGAGCCCATAAATGAACGATGGGTTCAAGGAATTCATCGCAGCGTCTAGGCGTGGTCGCCTCGATATTTTTCTTACCGCATCACGCCGACTTGGTGCGGCGGTCCAAAATGTCGAGAAAGATTTCTGGGTTTGCTGGACCCTGAACGCGCTCTACCACGGGCTTCCATCGGGAGCCCGCGCCTTCTCTTCAAAGGTGGAACGTCTCTGTCGAAAGCTCACGGCCTCATCCGGTGGTTTTCTGAAGACATCGATATAACCGTATTCCGCGATGACCTTAACCAAGCGGCCTCGATTGAAGATATGGAGAAGCTCTCCAGGAAAAAACGAAAAGCAAAACTTGACGCCATAAGAGACGCCTGCCGTGCTTGGATTGCGGGGGCATTGCGTCAAAGCCTTGCCGCGCAGATTAAGGGACTCGTCTCGGACGGAGGTCGCATTGAGCTTGACGGCGACGATCCGGATGGCCAAACTTTGCTTGTTTGGTACCCAGCGATAGCTGCGTCCGAACCAGGTTATGTGCGGCCCGCCGTTCGAATCGAATGCGGGGCGAAGTCAGCGCTTGACCCACACCGCGACGTTCTCATTCGACCCTACATCGCCGAGGATGTGCCCGGCCTGAATATCTCTGTACCTGGCGTGACCACGATCGAACCACCTCGGACGTTCTGGGACAAGATTGTCATTGTTCACGGTTTGCGCCGATGGCATGAGATACGGAGTGAGCTCCGGCAGGAAGGACAGCGGGTATCAAGGCACTATTACGATTTACATTGCCTCTTTCATTCGTCGGTTTCGCTTGCCCTTGATGATCGCGCGTTAGCGGCCGATTGTGTCCGCCATGCCCGGATGTTCTTTGATCGCCCTGACTTTGACCTTGGTTCTGCAAGGGCCGGCTCTTTCGCCATCAGGCCCAATGCCAACATGCTCGATTCGCTCCGGAGAGATTACGCTAATACGATTTCTATGATTTTCGGCGCGGCCCCGAGCTTTGAAGAAATCATGGCATCAATCACGGAGATCGACGCTGCCGCCAATCGTTTTCCATAACGCTGCAGGAGAGGGGTTCGGAAGCCCTCAAACCCCTTGGGTCAGGTGCCAGAGCGGGGTAGCGCAGAGGTACGCGTCCTTTGCGTTCCCCTGCGGCTCGTCGCCCGTCCGCGAGGTTTCATGTTTTGTCATCAATGCAGTTGTTCATGTTTCCATGCTAAGAACCGCAGAGGAAGCCAAGCTACGGCTGCCTCTGCGCTACCTTCCTTCGTCGCGCCCACGTTAATCGATTCCATCACCGTGGAGATCGTGAGCGGACAAGGCAGGTAGAAAATCGCATGCCAGTGGTTGGGCAGGAACACCCAGGCACCCAGGAGGAAGCCGTGTTTCTTTCGGCGCTCGTGGATGACCCCGCCCAAGCAGGCGAATTCCGAAGCCGTGAGAATCCCGCGCCAGAGTAAGACACGACAAGTAATAAAGAACCAACTGTCCGATACTACCAAGCGCCGAAGTCGCGACATGGCGCCCAGTATATTCCTTAAACCGGTCGCCGCATCACGTCATTTCCGTATGATTTAATCCCCGTGGTGTACCGCAGAGTTGTTCCGCCTTTTAGAACTACTTTGCGGCGTTCATCCTTTCACGATATCTTCAAGGTGCTATTACCAATCTAAGAACCGCAGAGTAGGGCGAACTACGCCCAGCACTGTGCTACCCGCTACCCGCTTGACGGTGCTAGAGGCAAGTGCTAAGCTTCGCAAATCAGTCAGGGAAAAACTCAAGTTCATTCTATGCGCCGCTCAAACCAAGCGTGGGGACTCGTGCTGATCGTGCTCGCCTGCAGTGCGGGAGTTCGCGCCTTGCCCCAGGCGCAGAAAGAGCCGCTAACGAAAGAGCAGGTTCTGAGCCTGGTGCGAAACCAGCTTGGCGATGCGACCGGCGCACGCGCCATCCGTGAGCGAGGAATCGATTTCGAACCCACTGAGGACTTCTTGGGGGCGCTCAAAAATGTCGGCGCAAGTGATGAATTCATCGAGGCTTTGAAGGCCGCGAAGCGCCCCACAGTGGAGGAACCGGGTTCTCACCCACCGGCGCCCGCGACTCACCCGGGTGGCGTCACACCGGGGTCGCCGCCCACTGCACCGACAGCTATGGATGAATTCCAGGTCCTCGACTTGCTGATCAGTGCAGTTCCCAGCGCCCGCATGGCGGCGCTGGTGATGGAGCGAGGGATCTCCTTCAGTCCTCATCCGTTTGTCTTGAGCACCTTTCAGAGTTTGGGAGCCAAGGACGACTTTTTGAACGCGCTGCGGGGTGCCAAGGAGTACTCGCCGGATGTTTCCGCCAGGAGACGTCACGCGCAGATGGTGGAGGCCGACTACACGGAGACATTACGGCGCGGGCCCAAGAATCGTGCAGTGCGTTTTGGCTTGGGCGTAGCATTGATGGACCAAGACAAGAAGGAAGAAATGGTCGCGATATTCCGCGAAGGGGTTCGTGTGGAGCCGAACGATGCGTGGTCCCATGCAATGCTGGGTACCTTCCTGACTCTAGCGCGAAGCGCAAACTATCGTGCGGAGGCTGCCCAGGAACTTCGCAAGGCGATTCAGCTCAATCCGAGTTTTTGCCTCGCCCATTTAAGCCTTGGCGAACTCCTCGATGATGAGAACGATAGGAAAGGGGCTTTGGGTCAGCTTCGCGAGGCGGCAAGACTAAAGCCGGATTGGCCCGGTATACATCTTAAAATCGCTTTAGATTTGAGCGGAAACGGTGATCATGATGGGGCGGTCCAGGAATACCGCCAAGAGACGCGGCTGGATCCTAACAATGCCACGGTCTATTTTCTCCTGGGTATGGAGCTAACGAACGATAAGAACAATCCAGAGGAAGGAAGTGCGGCTTTCCGCCGAGCGTGCCAACTCGAACCGGACAACGATGTCTACCATGATTCTCTCGGATCTGCGTTGGTTCAAAAGGGCGACAAGGCGGCAGCTTGGGAAGAATATCGGAGGGCCCATGAACTGAAACCGGATGATCGGGATATCCGCACCCGTTTCGAAACCCTGTCCAAGGAACTGGGAAAGTAGTGGGTGGCCGTGGTCAACGGGTTTGAAAGCCCATTTCCATAAGGCTGCTACGTTCGGGAAAGTGGTCCTGACAATGAGAGGGCGAGGGGTTCCAGGTACCCTTTTGGAGCCCCATCCAGACTGGTTAGACAGTAGGCAGGACGACGCAACAACAGGGGGAGGAAGGGGTCAGGTACTCTTTTGTTTCGTGGAAAGAAGCGGTAGGATTCCGGCATGGGTAGAGGACAGATGGAAAGGGTACCCGGAACATGTGAAATAATTGGTTTTACCGATTTCAGTACTACGCAGTTTCAATTGGTTGCACGGCTGATAACAGGTCGAAATACTATTTTTTCACATGATCCTGACCCCCTTTTCTCGCCCCTGACACCGTTTTCCCCCTTCGCCGAACAAATCTGACTAACTTAGTCATCTGTAGTACAATAGTTTTATGAGAACCGTGAACATCAGCAACCTGAAGGCGCGCCTCAGCGCGCACCTCCAATACGTCCGTGATGGCGAAGAGGTGGTGGTGTGTGACCGCCACCAGCCCGTGGCGAGAATCGTGCCGATTCTCGCGGGAGATTTCACCGAAGACGCGAAGCGCCTCGTCGCTCGGGGAATCCTCACGCCTCCCGCGAGGGGACGATCCCGGTTCCATTCATGGCCGGAACCGCCGGGGAACATCTCCGCTGAGGTTATGGAGCAGGTATGGCGCGAGGAACGGGAAGGGCGGTAACGCACGGCCCGGCCTTCTGGGACTCCAGCGCGCTGGTTCCTCTCTGCGTGCACCAGGGAATCACCCGCCGGGCCATGGCGCTGCAACAAGTTTACGAGATGGTGGTGTGGTGGTCCGCGCCGGTGGAGATCGCGAGCGCCCTTGCCCGCCTCGGGCGGATGAAGCAACTCACACCCGTCGAGTTAGCGCGGGCCCGCCAACTCGCACACGATCTTGCCGATTCCTGGTCAGTGATTCAGCCCTCGAATGCCCTCTGTACGGACGCCGCGCAGCTTGTGAATCGTTATGACTTGCGCGCAGCGGACGCGCTGCAACTGGCGGCGGCTCTGGTTTGGTGCCAACATGTCCCCACAGGCCGCGTGCTTCTTACCGCTGACGAGAAACTGCGAGATGCCGCGTTGCTCTGCGGCTTCGACGCCAATCAGTTGTAATTTGAATCGCCCGCGAAGGGCATGGTTGCCTGCTTCTCGCCGCACGTGCCGGTCGTGGAGCAAGCGGGTAGCGTGAACCCGCTGTCCAGGCTCCGCCGCTCTTCGTTAAACGTCACGGACGGTTGTGTCTGTCTCCTTCCTCCCCCTTGCGAGCCAGCCCTTGCCGATCCTCTCCGCCTCTTAGGGGACTGACTTACTACACTCACCCATGTTTCAAACCGGACAGGCACCCGAGCGCCGCGGTGACTTGGAGTGCGGTAGCAGCAGCTACCGCCTTCCGGTTTCGGTTCATACGGCACAATTGGCAAGGCCGAAGTCAGAAAGGCGGTAGCTGCTGCTACCGCACTCCAAGATGTTCTCGGCAACGATGGTGGATGAGCCAAGCAAGTCATCCCCCCTCATCGGTCGGGCATTTTGGCCGATTTAATGGCATACATACCTAGTCAAAGATTGGGCTTGACTAGAGTCATTACTTACGTGTATACTCATCTAGTGAGTGATAGTAATTACGTACTGAGGAGGACTTATGTCTGCCGATAGCAATCTGCAATCATCGAATGCGCCCGCGCCGGAAGCGAACGCCGCGAGCGCTCCGGCGGGATCGACCCCGGAAGCCGAGGTTACCCCCACCGTGGCCCATTACCGCAAAGGCCTCATGAAAGACTCGCAGTTCGAAGTTCTGATGGGGATGGGGGAGGACCCGCGCGAGTACCGGGAGATGATGGAGTCCCTGCTGGACGACCTGCAACCGCGCCCGGGTTTGGAGACCCATCTGGTGGAGCAGATGGGCGAGACTTTTTGGCGGATGCGGCGCTCCCAGCGCATGCGTGACGGCCTGGCGCTCAAGAACATTCGCGCCAGAGTGCCGGGTGAGGACATGGCGGCGACGGTGCGATCCTCCCAGGCCTTTGGCCTGATGGAGCCCTTCGAGCGCCTCGAGAAAGCGCTGTCGCGGCGCGGCCAGGGTCCGACGGCGGCGGAAATCGATGAGTTTGTGGCGAGCCGCCAGAGCGACCCTTCCCCCGCCATGCAGGAATTCTTCCTCCTGCTAAAATCGCTGAATCAGCCCATGGAGCAAAAGGAGCGCAGGGCCGCCCGCCGGAAAGCCCGAAAGCAACTCGCCGCCCTGCAAGAACCTTACGCGATTATCGCCACGCAGTGCATGATCCGGTTGGAGCGCGTCCAATCGGCGGTGAATCTGGCCGCGTTGATGGCTCCGGAGGATCCGAAGTCCGTGCATCTACAGAGGTTGGAGGACGCCAGCCTGCACCGGCTGTGGCGCCTGATCAACGCCTTGGGGAAGGTCAGGCAGGGGGCACTCGAGAGAAAAAATTAATTTATTACGTTCGAAGCCGGAATGTCTATGAAAACAAAGGATCGCAAGACACAATGCCCGAAAATAAACAGACTTTTAGGCCTTCATTTTCGACATTTACGTCGAATCGAGCGCTATTTTGCAGAGAATTGCTGCTTTGCGACGACAAGTTGTCCGCTCCATTCGGTTTTTCGCGGGTTCATTCGTGCATGAGACGACGCGGTTAACTGATTGAATCGGCCGCCCGGCGAGCGTATAATTGTCCCTTCTGATCAGTGGCGACCTGAGTATCCGCACTAGGGGCGTTAATTCACTTATTTTGTTTCGGCGATTGGGGGGGCCCGATGAGGAGGAAGCGGCTAGGGCAAGCGCTCGTCGACCGAAAGCGGATTTCTCCCGAGGTGTTGGAGAAGATCATCCAGGAACAGTCGGCCCCCGGTTCTCCGGCCGGGCTTCTCGGCGAGATTCTGCTGGAGCGGGGGTTGGTGCCGAGAGACGAGCTTGTCGCCGCACTCGAGGAAGTTACCCTGTTCCGTTTCTTGGATCCCCGCTTCGCCACCGTCGAGAAGGCGGTTTTGGAACTTGTCCCGCGCGAAGCTGCTGTCCGGTACTGCGCTCTGCCCATGATTCGCGAAGGCAGCCGCATCATCACCGTGATGGCGGAACCCCAGAACCTCCTCACTCTCGACAACCTCAGGTTCATGACGGGGATGGAAATCTCTCCCCGCCTCGGTTTTCGCTCCGACATCCTTACCGCCATCGAAAAGTGCTACGCCAAACAGGTGGAGACCAAGCAGGCGGAGCAGGACAAGCTGCCCTTCATCGAACAGGTCGATGTGTCCACCATGCAGTTCTTCACCGCCGGCTCCAGTGAAAAGAGCAAAGCGGCGATTGAAGAGTTCGAGGCGGAGTTGCGCAACGAGCGCACACCCGCCGTGCGCCTGGTTTCAGCGATCCTTTATGCCGCCGCTACGAAGAGAGCGAGCGACGTCCATATTGAGCCGCAGGCCGACGCGACAACGGTTCGGATCCGTGTTGATGGCGTTCTGCGCGAACTTACGAATCTCCCGAGGGAACTCCAAGCCTCGGTCATTTCCCGGATCAAGATTCTTTCCGACATGGATATCGCCGAGCGGCGCGCCCCGCAGGACGGCCGATTCCTGGTGCAAATCGCGGAGCGCCAGCTTGACCTTCGCGTTTCCACGCTGCCGACCCATTACGGGGAAAAGGTGGTCATGCGCCTGCTGGATCCCGCCGCCACCCGCGTGGCGTTTTCCACGCTGGGTTTCAGCGACGAGAACGCCAAGACGCTCAACGTGGCACTCTCGGCTCCGCAGGGGATGCTGCTCGTTACCGGACCTACGGGGTCAGGAAAGACAACCACCCTATACTCAGCCTTGAATTTCCTGCGCTCGCCGACCGTCAACATCATTACCGTCGAAGATCCCATCGAGTATAAGATCGCGGACATCAACCAGGTCCAAGTGAACCCCAAGGCGGGCTTGACGTTTGCCGGGTGTCTCCGCTCGATCCTCCGGCAGGATCCCAACATCATCATGGTGGGTGAGATTCGCGATGCGGAAACGGCTGAGATCGCTCTGCGGTCGGCGCAGACGGGACATTTGGTGCTTTCCACACTTCACACCAACGACAGCATCGCCGCCATCACCAGGCTGCTCGACCTGGGAATTCCCGCCTTCCTGGTGGCCTCCAGCGTCACTGCGATCATCGCGCAGCGGCTGGTGCGGAAGCTTTGTGAGTGCCGCAATGAGGCGGGCATGACCCAGGAGCATGCATCGCGCTTCTTGGGCGCAGGGATTGTCGATTTTGGGGACAAAATCTATCTTCCCGCCGGATGCACGCGCTGCGACAACTCAGGGTTCAAGGGCCGAATAGGTATCTACGAGGTTTTGGTTCTTGACGAACAACTGCGGGCCGCCGTTCGTTCCGGGATGCGCGACGAGGAAATCCGCAACATGGCTCGCAGCGGTGGCATGCGTTTGATGCAGGAAGACGCACTGGAAAAGGTCAAGTTTGGACAAACGACCCTCGACGAGGTTCTTCGGGTGGTACCTTTCGAGAACATTCAGGCCCAACGCTGCCGCAACTGTGGAAAGGGACTGGCCCCCTCCTTTCTCTTCTGCCCCTATTGTGGAGCGGGGACGCGCCAGGTGCCGACGGTCGCGCGCCCGGCCCCGGTCCGCCATCTATATGCCGAGGGAGAATCCCAATCATGAGCTCAACCCCGAGTCGCAAGAGGGGTGTCCCCACGCGCATCGAACGACGTTACGCTGCCTATCGGGACCTGGCCGTCACGTATGAGGGTCACAGCGAGGCCATTCCCGTGCGTGCTCCCGACATCAGCACCCGCGGCATTTTCATCAACACGCCGCAGCTCTTTCCGCTGGGCGCGGTGCTGTGCATTGAATTTCGCTTGAGCCGCCCGGATTTTTTGGTGAGAACTCGCGGCGAAGTCCGTTATTGCCTGCCGGGGGTGGGTGTCGGCGTCGAGTTCATCGATATCTCCCCCGATGCCGAACGCGCCATCGAAGAGGAGGTGTCTTCCCGCTCCGGCTTTCCTTGAGCTAGCTCTTCAAAAAGGCGACGCCGTAAGTCCATTTTTTCTCAGGCACCACCTGCAGCCTGACGATTTTTGCCGGCAAGAAAATATTGCCGCCCCCTTCCGAATAAGGGACAGCTACTTCGATAGCCTCGTCCATGACATACTCACACGGGCTGGTGAAGGAAAGTCCGCGGCGCGACACAGTTTGCGTTTTGACCAAATCTTGGCCGTGGCGAGTCGTCCGGACGCATGCCACGACCCGCATTCCGCGGCGAGGTTCACGACGGCGCTCTTGGCGTTGGGCGGGGACGGGGGGAGAAGGCCGTGGAGTGGCTATTGCGGGCTCCTTCACGTCCTCACTCGACTTTCGCCAGAGGGACACGTCCCGGCATACTTTGCAGGACCTGGAAATGTTCCCATTCGCCTCCAGGACTTCCAATTCGAAGTCGGTAAGACCAATGGCCTCTCGGGTCTTGCAGCCGATGCACTCTAACCACACCTCGCCGACCGCCCCCTCGGGTTCGGCCAAGAGTGGGAATTCGACGCCCCAAATGTTGTTTTCCTCGCCGATGAATTTGACTCCGTAATAATAGGTCCCCTTCGTCTGGCCAAGCAGTCCTACGATAAGCGCTTCGGCCTCGCGGCCGGTGGCAACGCACCGGACCGTAACCTCTTGTTGTGATACCAGCTTGCGCTCGAGACCTATTTTCCCGCCGCTGCGGCTGATCACCTCCGCGTGAGTCCGGTCGACAAACTGGCGGCCCCAGCAATCCGCCCCGGAGACTTCGATCGGCACCTCAAGCTCCTTGCGATCGCTTGCGCGCTTTCCCTTTGTTTCCATATCGGGACACACCTCAGTTGCGTACCTCACCGTTGGTCTTGGGGCCTGCCCTCCTCGGAATGGCTGAGTTGGACGGCGCCCGGCCGGGCGCTCACCCCAAACCTTACACCTGCCGGCTTCTCGAATCAAGCTCAGGTCGACGTAGGCGATGGCCTCGCCCATGGCGGGTCTCTGGGAGTGTGGCCGAACCGCGAACGGCGAAGTAATCGGAAACGACAGCGTCCCGCCACAGTCATTAATGAACTCCGCGCCAAACCATGAATACGAGTGCGCGATTGAGCCGTGAAAGGGGATGCAGGCTGGCGCAGACGCCCAACTTTTGGCATCTGCGATCTCTTGTAAGGGACATCTGAGGTCGGATTTCACCCCCGCTTCGGGATTATCCCGCCTTGGCGATAAAAACGCGGGTGGGAGCATTGAGGCGGACAGCAGGGTCGTCGCACGCGACGCGGAGCCTTTGGAAGGCGGTGGTGGTTGCCTCTAAGGGCTTGAAGGCCAGCTCAAATTGGTTGCGGAGGTCACGAGAAATCTGCTTCAAATAAGGCGCAAAGGCGAGAGGGGTCAGAGTTCCCTGAAAGAAGGCTTGCCCGCCAGTGGACTTGGCCAATCGCAGCAGGCAACTCTGGCCGTTCAACAAGAGAAGCCCCGAATTTTCCAGTACGCGGGGACCACGCGAAAAAATGGTGTAAACGGCCACGTGGGCTTTCTGCGCCACGTCGATGGCGCGTTGCAATTCCATGTTGAGTGGAGCTTGCGTATCAACATACCCATTCTGAAGGTCGATGCCATCACTCACCAGCAACAGTTCACGACGATTTCCATCTTCAGGCCATTTCTTAACGAGGTCCGCCACCGAATCGTAGATGCTGCCACCCGCCGCGACGCGTCCCACCGGGACCCGCAATGCCCTCGAAGCAAGCTCATAGTTCGTGGTGAAGTCCTGGGCAATCTCATTCCCGCCGAAAGACGCATAAGCTATTCTCACGCGAGCACCCGCGGGCAAGGAGCTAAAGAAATCGGTCAGGTCGCCGTACTGGGCGGTGGTCCGGGCTCCGATCGAATCATCCAACATGACGGTGAAGTCGATGGGCCCCGAAGGGGCGGTTACAGATACGATGGGCCGCTTGCTGCCGTTCTCATAGACCCTTAAGCCGTCGAGGTTAGAGGGCGAATACACGCCAGCACCCTTGCGCGGCTGCACCGTCACAATAACCTGCGCCGCGCCTGAAGCCGCAGGCGAATTCTCTTTCCCGAGGCAGGGAACGATCGCCATCAATCCTGCTGCCAGAACGCCGATCCACACTCGATTTCGACGAGTCCACATAGACTCTCCTCTGGGCCAGAACCCGGCCCACACTAAGTTAGATGCCGGCCTGTGTTAGAGAGGCTGCTTGCGCCAGTTGGGAGGGGAGCGGAGGGGTTGACGTCAATTTCTGTGGTGGAGGACAATGGTCATAGGTATATTATCGATGGGGCAGGAAGTTCATAGCGGAAATAACGGCCTACGATTAAATCGTGCCGAAGCAAATCCACAGTACGCGATCATAGCGAAGGCTTGAGGCGCGGCGATATCAGCCCGAGGCTGGTTTGCGCCGACTCTTTGCGCGGGCGCCACTTTGCGGGCAAGTCAGATTGACACGCCCACTCTTAAGGCCGAGTACGTAGTTTCTGAGAACCCCGCGTGCGTTACGAGCGGAAGGTAAAATCGGGAGGCTCTCATGCTTGGCAACGTGTTCCTGTCGTACTATCCGTTTGACACCCTGGATGTGATTGCAAAGCTGAAGCAGTCCGAAAAGCTCGGCCAATTCACCGACAAGCTCAACGATGCCTCCAGGAACATCGCTCAAGCCGCGGCCCACATGCATCTGAAAGACTGGATCGGCTTTTTTGCCGTGCCCGAATACTATTTCACCAAGAAAATAGAGTCTGTGGATGGGGGCGAACATCTGGAACTGTACTCCGAACAGGAACGCGATGGGTTGTACGGCAAGCTGCTGATGTTGAGCGACCGGTTCAACCACACGGTGATTCTTCCCGGCTCCGTCACCTGGCGCCGCAAGGCACCTCGCCCCGCAAGTATCAATCGCCAGGGGAGGCAGGTGGACATAATTTACGAAGGGCGTTCCAGCGTTCCCGTATTCTATGCGGGCCGGATGCTGGGGAACTACGATAAGGTCATGAACGACGGCACCATCGACAGGAGCACCGACGACACTCAGTTCGTCCGCGGCACGGAGTCACCCCTGTTCGAAGTCCGCAACCTGAAATGCGGTCTCGAAATCTGCGGCGATTTCAATGAGAAGAACCTTGCCAAGGCTGCGGCGGCGCAGTCGCTTGATTTCGAGTTCATGATGTCGGCAACCAACTACCACCGCTTCCAGGCGGACATGGATGGGATTCCGGTGCGCAACGGCGGCTACTTCCTGCACATTGACCAGGCGCCGAACAAGGCGAAATTCTACAACGGCGTGTGGTGCGTGAATCGGGGCTCGGGCTCCCACGGGCGCGACGTTTCCGACGCCTACACCGCCTACGATCCGTGGACGATGGCGCAGCTCAAGAAAGACCTTTTGGGTCAGGAAAGGGCAGCCGGCCACGCGATCGCCATCACCAGCGAAATGAACAGTACTACAACGTCGGGCACCAAAATGCCCGGCAGGACCGCCTTTGCGGGACTCCGGCTGAACGGGTACACGGCAGTCACGGGGCCGCTCGACCCGGCCACCGGCCGCTATAAGATCACGCTTTCTGTCGAACTGACGGCGAACGCCGGGTCGACATCACCGACGGCGAACCGTACCATTGATTTCAGTGCAAAGGGAGGGGCCAGCGTCATCCCGAGCTCTGCCACTACCGATGGCCTAGGCAAAGCTAGCGCGGTTTTCACCTGCCCCAAAGACCAAGCGGTAAAGCTTACCGCCTCTTTCCACGGGGCCAAGGTGGTCATCGCGGCGAGTGTGGTGTGGCTCGGTGCCGGCGACATTACCAAAATTTCCGTGCTCAAAGGGCTTGCCCACCCCGACGTCCCGACGTTTCTGACGCCCATCGCCTGATATCATCCCGCGTCCGACTCTTCCAACTGCAAGGGTCACGGTCATCAACGGCGTGACCTCGCGCATTCGAACAGAACCACAGTCCGCTCGATGCCGCGACGATCCACACGCTGAGCGAGCGTAGCGCTCTGTTCTGGAGGTCCGCGGCCTTTGAACCTGGCCGGTGAGAAAAGCCGCGGACCTTGAAAAACAGGTCTGCTACGGTTTCCTGGCCCCGAAGGGCAGTGCGGTCCTGGCGCACCGCGGCGAAGGGAAGCCCGGGCGGCTAATGCACCGCCCAGTGCTGCTGGAAGCCGATTGGCGTCTTATTCACGCATTTCCAAAGAATGAAGTGTCCAAAACGGGCTCGATTGGCAATACTGAGTAAGTTCCTGCCATAGCGGCCCGGCGCCAGCAGAAACGGACGATGCGCCTGCGCACCGCAAAGAGTTCAGGAACAATAAGGGAGATCCAAAATGCGACCATTATATGACCCGGAAGCCGTTCGGCCGATGTGGGAAGAACTCTCACAATGCGGAGTTACACCCCTCAGCACCGCGGACGAGGTGGATGCCGCGGTCGCCCAGCCAGGAACCACGCTGATTGTCGTCAATTCGATCTGTGGCTGCGCGGCCGGCGGGGCAAGGCCAGGGGTTACCAAGGCACTCCAAAATGCGGTAATCCCCGATCACTTAACCACAGTCTTTGCCGGAGTCGATATGGAAGCGACGGCACGCGCTCGAGAACTGATGCCCGAGGTAATCCCCTCATCGCCCTCCGTCGCCATTTTCAGGGATGGCGCGCTGGTTTACATCCTGGAGCGGCGCCACATCGAACGCATGAACGCCGAAGCGATCGCGGAAGAACTGGTGAAGGCATTTAGCCAACATTGCAAGCGGCAGGGGCCATCCGTGCCTCCCGACGTCTACGGGCAGGTCGTCCACGCGCGCCAGTGTGGATCGAGCATCCCCAGCTTCCGAGGCTGACGCAGTTCACCTCCATTCGCTCCCCCCTTGCTGCGGCACGGGGGGAGCATCATCCGACATGGACCGATTCCCCTCCCTAACACTTTTTCCCCGTCGCGGTTTCTCCACCTGGCGTGATGCCGATGGTGCAGCAAGCAAGTAGCGCGAACCTGCTAATTGTGTCACTCTGGGCAGCATCATGCGCGCAGTTCCCGAACCGAGTAAAGGAGAACCGATTCTTATGAAGAATCTCTCGCATTTTCTCATGGGTATATTTTTGAGCCTCTTGTTGAGTGGCGTCGCATTGCTCACATTGGATCCGAGTTTCGCCGCCGATAAATCGGACTCTACTGAAACCTATTATCCTCCGTCGGAGTCTGCAGGCGGCTGGCGGCGTTGCCGCAATGACGAGGAAGTACGCCGCTTGGGCGAAATGGATCCCAAGGAACTCGCCAGAGTCGGAAACATGCAGTTTGCCTTTTACGGCGGCCCCTGGCAGCTCGTGGTCATCCGGCACGGCTACCTGGTGAAAGAATGGATGGGCGGCAACGCCATGGCGCAGACCACGTTTGATCTCTGGTCGGGCACGAAATCGGCCACCGGTATTGCCTACGGTCTGCTTTTCGAGGATAGCCGCAACCATCGGCTTCCCAAGGGCGCGCAAATCGACCTCGACAGCCCCGCTTACTCGTTTATCCCCGAGGGCTATCCGCTCAGCGATCCGGCCAAGGAGAAGATCAAGCTGCGCCACCTCCTGAGCATGACGTCCGGCATTCCGGGCGAAGACCACGGCATTGAAGGGTTCGAAGTGAACGAGGGCGGCGGCGAATTTGAGATCGCTCTGGGGCGGCAGCCCAATCGCTTTGGAGAGTCAGCGGCCCGTCTGTATGCGGCTCCGGGGGAAGCCTGGGACTACTCCGATGCGGGCTTCGCCCACCTCTCGCTGATTTTCCGCAACGTGACGGGCCAGGAAATACGCGACGCCATGCGGACTCGCGTGTTCGAGCCCATCGGCATCGAGAACGGCGGTTGGGATTATCAAGGGGGCGGTGGAAACCTGGGCCCGCACACGAATGCACACAGCGGGCTGCATCTCTCTGCTCGCGACTTGGCGCGCCTGGGGTACTTAATGCTGCACGGCGGCGCGTGGCAAGGCCGACAGATCGTTCCCAAGTGGTGGGTCGATCTCGCCACCCACAGTTCGCAGGCTCTTAATCCCAGCTATGGATATACGTTTTGGGTTAACGCCGCGGGCAAGCTCGCCGAGAACGCACCTAAAGATGCGTTCGCATTTTCGGGATTCGCCACGAACCGCTGCTTTGTCGTCCCCTCGCTCGACTTGGTTGTGGTCCGGCTGGGCTATGGCCCTCAGCCGCTCGCTCCCAAAGACGTGCCGCTCGCTTCCATCATTCCGGCCGTCATAAGGTAACAGTTAACGGAGCCCCTTGGTTTGGGGAGGCAGGGCCGCGGAGGAATTCGGCTGAGGACCGAAAACCTCCGCGCCACGTTAATTCCCCCGAGCAGCAACGAAAAGTCGCAACGCTACCGAAAAGGTCCGCCTTACTTTGCTTCGAATACCAGGTTGAATGGCGTCTCGGTGGCGCGACGAAAGCTGCTGAAGCCGCCCTTCGTGACCACATCACGCAAGCGGGATTCGCCCGCCTGAGCA
Source organism: uncultured Acidobacteriota bacterium (assembly GCA_963808085.1). Lineage (GTDB taxonomy): Bacteria > Acidobacteriota > Terriglobia > UBA7540 > UBA7540 > Bog-366. The sequence goes on along the minus strand of CAWEFC010000009.1, from coordinate 110,256 downwards.
CCCAGCGCCAGGCCCACTTCCTGCGAACGCGACGCGGGCGTGCAAACCATGGTGGAAGCGGAATAGAACACCCTTCCCACCGGATTCAGATTCTGCTCCAGGCGGTCGTGCGCGAACGGCTCGACGATCATCCACACTCCGCCCGGCGCCAGCGCTTGCCGCACGTGGGCCGCTGCTCCCACCGGGTCGCCCATGTCATGCAGGCAGTCGAAGAACGCCACCAAATCGTAACCCTTTCCCGGAAACTCTTTCGCCCAAGCTACTTGAAAACCTATCCGGTCATGGAGTCCCGCCTTTTCCGCCAGGCTCCAGGCAGACTCGATCGACGGCGCGTGATAGTCGAAGCCCACAAACTGCGAGTTCGGGTAGGCCTTTGCCATCAGCACCGTTGAGGCTCCGTGCCCGCAGCCCACGTCCGCGACCCGAGCGCCGGATTTCAGCTTGGCCTCCACGCCGTCCAGCGCGGGAATCCAGGAGTTCACCAGATTGGCGGCGTAGTTCGGGCGGAAGAAGCGTTCGGTGCCCTGGTAGAGGTCGGCGCAGTGCTCATGCCAACCCACGCCGGAGCCGGTCCGGAAGGCCTCCGTGATTTTAGGCTCGTCCTTTATGACCGAGGCGATCACCTGATAAGCTCCCGGCAGGTAGACGGGACTATCCTCGACTGCCAACGCCAGAGCTTGTTCGTCAGGGAGCGTGAAGCGTTCGGTAGCGGCGTCGTAAGTAACAAAGCCTCCTGCCGCCTGGGCGCTCAGCCACTCCTTCACATAGCGTTCCATCGTGCCCGTTTTCTTGGCCAACTCTTCCGCGGTCATCGGCCCCGCCCCGACCATGGCCTTGTACAGGCCCAACTTGTCGCCCACAATCACCAGCGCGGCGTTCATCGCCCCGCCGATCTCACCCACTGCCTGTCCCATGAATTTTTCGAGCTTGGCTTGGTCAATTTGCATCGTTCCTCCTTTATTGTACGAGAGTGATAGGAAAGAATTAACTCCGCCCAATTCGTCGAAAACCAGCGTGATTTGAGTTGTCAGGGATTCGCCCGTATTGCTGCCGCCAGTCTAACGCTGGGCCCTTGGTGAAGCAACAGGAAATGGCGGAGTGGGCGCACGCCATGGAAGTTCGAGGATTCTCAAGAAGAGCGAAAAGAGTGAGTGTAGAAAAAGGGTGTCTACGCCGTAGGGGTAGGCCTAGTGCCTACCCTCCCCGGGGCCGATTCGGCCGCGGATTGGGTACCCAGGAGGGGTGCCCCTACGAGATTAATTCAACAAAATTTCCTTCGCGCCGGAAGATTTGTCCCTATACATATAGCCTCTGGCAATAATCGTGCTCCATATCTAGAGGAGCAATTCCTTGTGGGTAAAAAGACCCACCACAAGCGGGCTTCGGCGCACGCGGCAGGCTACTCAGGAAGGCTCGGTTACTCAGCAACAGAACCATTGCCCAGGAGGCTGGCGGGAAATTACGATTCGTGCCGTAGCGGCGACCTGACGTCGCCATAACCTCGATCGCTGCAACCGGGATATGTCGGGATTAACCCTCTGCCGCACATTCCTCTGCAGCCTCCTAGCCCCTCGGCACCCCCCTCTCGGAAACCTTGAATGTTTATGAAACATAAGAACTTATAGCGAACTCGAGGAAGTGGCGAAATGGGGCGTCGATGATGCAAGCGTATGAAATCATGGCAGTTAGCAAAAACAAGAAGGAACGGGAACTAACCGTGCGCGCGAACCTTGAATGTTATTGAAAAAACAGTAGGTTAGTGCAGAAAGCGACAAAACCTCACTGCCTGCAACATCCTGAAAATAGGTAAGTTAGGGGAACGCCAGACTCTGAGGGTGGAAAAAAGGGGGTACTAATTTGAGGGGGTATCCTTGAATGTCACAGAAAATAAGCGAGATATAAATTGACATTGCTCAAATTCTCTCCGAACCTTGAATGTTTATGATAAATAAACCACTTATCGCCGCGAACCTTGAATGTCACAGAAAAGACAAGGGGTTAGAGGCTTTTAGGCCTCGGTGTGGCTTGAGGGGAGGGAGGGGACAAGAGAGTCACCGCTGGAGGCTAGAGCCAGCACTGCCGGGGCCCATTCTCCGGCAGAGGCGCAAAAAGAAACTTAAAAGAATTACGTTCGAAGCCGGAATGTCTATGAAAACAAAGGATCACAAGACACAATGTCCGAATAGAAACAGACATTTAGGTCTTAGTTTTCGACATTTTCGTGCAACTGATGCCCATTTTGCAGAAAACTCCCGCTTTGCGACGGCAAGTTGTCAGGTCAATTCGTTTTCTCACAGGTTCGTTGGAACATGACACGACCCAGTCTGAAACTGCCGCTACTTTCTGGCCGAATCCTTGGGAGGCTTGGCCTCGATGGCGGCGATCTCCGCTCGAAATTTCGCGGCCTGGTCCGGCTGCTTCAGGGCGGAATACTCGTCGACAAGATCCTTGCGCGCGTTCACGAGCCAACTCACTTTGGGGTCCATCCGGGAAATCAAGACGTCGTATCCGCCGCGGGACTGGGCGGCTGCCTCGGCAAATCGGTTTTCGCGCAGCAGAGTTCTGCCGAGCTTGATTCGTGCAATCCCGGTATTGGTGTCAGTGGCCGAGAGCGCCTCGACATAGATGGGGATGACCTGGCGGAAGATTTCTTCCGCGTGAGTCCAATCATGCCTTCCCATATACACGCTGCCCAAATTGGAAAGGGCCGTGGCAACAAGATAGTGACGGTCGCCGTAGGCCGCGCGATAGATGTCCGCCTCGCGCCGAAAGTACTCCTCCGCCAGATCGTAATTGCCCTGCCTGCTGGCAGCGTTGCCCAAATCGTTCAGCGACGACGCCACGCTCGGATGCACCTTTCCGTAGGCTCGTTCCTTGATGGCCAGGGACTGCTGCAACACGTCGACGCCCTCGTCGTAGCGGCTTTCGTAAACCAGCGTGCGAGCGAGAATGGTCATATCCGTTGCCGCCTCGGTGCTGCCCTTCCCGTACCAAGATTCAGCGATGTCCAGGGCTTGCCGTTCATATTTTTCCGCCTCCGGGTAATGGCCCAAGTCGTTTTGAATCGCGCCCAGGTTAATCAAGATGCTGGCCACGCCCGGGTGATGCTCGCCGTAGGTGTGGCGGTACATGGGCAGCAACCGCTCGTTGAGAAACTGGGAAACCTCATAATGTCCAGCGAGGAAGTGAGCGCCGGCCAATTCATAGAGGCTGTCGGTCAACTCCGCACCCGTGAGGCCTTTCGCCGTCTCGAGGCGAACCACTTCGTCGAGGGTCTGGATGGCGGGCGCATAAGAGCCGCGGTCGGCGAGAACCTTTCCCAACGCAGTGCTGGCTTTCAAAACCGCGGGGTTGTCCGGTGGAAAGTGCCGCTTCGACATGGCAAGGCCCTCGCGCACCAGCCGTTCCGCCTCCGGCAGCTTCGCCTGGTTGTCGCGCAGAAGGCCAAGCGCAACCAAACTCTCGGCAACCTGGGGATGGTCGGGGCCGAAGTACCAACGTCGCTCGGTCAAGGCTTGACTCAGCAAGCGGTCTGCCTGATCGAACTTGCCGAGGTTTTCGTAGAGGGATCCCAACGTCTGGTAGAGGGCCGCCTGAACTTGCGGATCCGCATTGAGCAAGTGGGCCTCCTCCACACCTCGGTCCAGCAGCGTCACCACCCGCAGGCTGTCGGCGGGGCCGGCGTCAGGGTCGCCTCCCTGGAAGAGGTTGGTCATGAATTTCTGGATGCGCTCGGTTCGAGCGGCTTCGGCGAGGGCGGCAAGCTGGGCCCTGGCGAGGCGGACGGCGAAGAAGACCAGCATACCTGCCACCACGACCAGCACGGCCGCCACCGCGGTCAAGGGCCGCCGGTTGCGACTCACGAACTTTCTCGCCCGGTAGCGCACGGTGTCAGGGCGCGCTTCGAGCGGCTCGCCCTTGAGATAATGATCGATATCCCTCACGAGCGCTTCCACCGACGGGTAGCGCTGCCGGATATCCTGGTGCATGGCAGTGAGGCAGAGCACATCCAGGTCGGCCCAGGCTGCCTTGCTCGTCAGCAATTCCCTTCCTCCCTCTGCGACCGCGGTTCTGCGAGCAACGATCGAGGGTTTCGCTTGTTCGGTCAAAGCTTTTTCGGCTTGCGAAGGCGTGCTGCCGTACACTTCGAACGGAAGGCGTCCGGCGAGCAGTTCGTAGAGGATGACCCCCAGGGAGTAGACGTCTGTTTGGATTCCGCCTTGTTCGCCGCGAATCTGTTCCGGGGCGGCGTAGGCAGGCGTCATCAGGCGAACTCCAGTGATCGTCTGGTCGATGCCTTGCCCAAGGCTCTCGAGACGTTTGGCGATGCCGAAGTCGAGCAAACGGACAGCTCCATTGTCCTTCACCAGAATATTCGAGGGCTTCAAGTCGCGGTGGATGACCGCCTGGCGATGGGCATACAGCACGGCTTCGCAGACTTCGCGAAAGAGGCGCAGACGCTCCGGGACCGAGCTGTGGTGGGTCCGGCAAAATTCGGTGATGGGAACACCTTCGACATACTCCATGGCAAAGAAAGGAGTGCCGTCGGCAGAAGTGTTGGCGTCGTAGAGCCGGGCTACGCACGGATGATTGAGCTGCGCGAGGGTGCGCTGCTCAGTGGCGAAGCGCTCGCGGCGAGCGGGCGACACCCAGGCGTCGCGCAAAACCTTGATGGCAACTTGACTGCCCAGGTCCCGGCGCTCCGCCAGATAAACCATCCCCATGCCGCCTTCGCCCAAGGGCCGGATAATCCGGTAGGGGCCGAATTCCTTGAAGGGTGGCGTGCTTGCCGATGGATCGTGGAGAATCTGCTGCGCCACGTGGGCGACATCGCGATCGAGCAAAGAACCACCGGCGGCGTCTTCCTGGAGGAGAACAAGGACTTCGCCGGCCAAAGCGGCATCATCACCACACCGCGTTTCCAGAAAACCGTGCTGCTGGTCAGGCGGCAGCTCCGCGGCCTGGTGAAAGAGCGCTTGGACCTTTTGCCATCGGGTGCTGTCCATCGTGGGTGCCCCTACGTCGCCGGTCAGCCGCTAAGCCTGCCGAAGCTCATGGGCAAGCCACGCCCTCGCCGCCCGCCAATCGCGCATCACCGTGGCTTCGGAGACGTTCAGGAGCTCCGCCGTCTCGGGCACGTCCAGCCCTCCAAAGAAGCGGCTTTCCACCATCTCCGCCTGCCTGGGATTCATACGCGAGAGTTCATTCAGGGCGGTGTCCAGCGCCAGGAGTTCGTCGCCGCCCGAGGGCTTGTTCCGGAACGCCTCGTCAAAGGCTACCGTGAACTCTTGCCCGCCTCCGCGCTTCTCCGAGTTCCGGCGCCGGGCGGCCTCCACCAGGATTTGCCGCATGGCGCGCGCCGCGATCCGCTTGAAATGCAGCCGCGACGCCGGCGCAATCTCGGGCGATTGCGCCAGTTTCAGCCAAGCCTCATTCACCAGGGCGGTCGGGCTCAGTGTGGCGCTGGGATCACCGCGGCGAACGCTGGAGGCGAGCCGGCGCAACTCTTCGTAAGCCACACTAAAGAGGTGATCCAGCGATTGGCGGTCCCCGGCGGGCGACTCGGTTCTTCCCGTGTCTTCGCCTGGGCTCACGACATTATTTTTCGCCGCCATGACCGTTTTTCCTTCGCTTTTGCGCATAGCAAAGTGCAGGGCAACAGACTTTTACGCAAAGCGTGGTGCAAGGCCATCTCGGGCAAGCCCGTTCACGGGTGATACCTGTTCTCGCTGGATAAGGAGAATTGTACCACCCACGTTGGTCTTGCAGCAACGGTGGCACGGTGCGCGACATACAAGCACACGTAGCGCGGGCCGCCCGCTGGGGCGAGAGCGTCCCGCTCTCGCGGCTGGCGCGGGCAGGATGCCCACGCTCCAGCGGGCGGGACGCCCGCGCTACGAACTCCATTAGCTTGCGAACGGTCTTGACGGCAGGTGCAACTTTGAAGGCAATGAAGCGATTCGCAAATCCAAATGAAACGAAGGAGACTTCTATGAAACAGCAAGTTTTGGTCCGAACAGTTCTTGGCACGATGGTCATGGCGGCGGCCCTCTCCATGAGCGCCTGTAGCTCCTGCCTGCCTGAAAACGTTGAGGGCACGTACTCGGACGTCTCTGGCGCATTCAAGGTCGAGTTGAAGGGCGGCGGAAAGGCCACCTTTACCACGCTGAATAGCCCGGTGGATTGCACTTACGTAAAGGATGGCAAGAAATTGAACTTAACGTGCGAGAATCGCGTTCTTTCCTTCACAATCCAAGACGACGGGTCGCTGATGCCGCCGCAAGAGGCCGGGATCGGACCTTTGAAAAAGGCCAAATAATATCCTAGAATAGGAGGCAGCGGGTCGAAGCTCGGGAGCGCGGGAATCTCGATCGCGGTGGCCCAGTTAGACCCCTTCCTTCTGAGGGCGCGTCCGCCCTAAAGTGGTCTTCCCGTTCTCTGAGAGCCTCGATAACTAAGCCAGTGGAGAAACGCCACTAGCCAGATGATTTCGCCGAGGGCAAAAAGGGGCCAATGGAAAGGCTTCGGCATTCCGCCGGCCATGACGTTCCGGTAGTCCCAAATAAAGGAGGCAAGGACAAACATCGCGCCCACGTAGGCACCAAGCCAGTGGAGCACACTCATCCGAATCGGATGACCGTTGGATTCACGCCACAGGTAGACAAGACCCGTTCCGACCATCGTCAATGCCACCAACGCCGGTGCGAGCACTGGTCCGGACCACGGCACGGGGATGAGAAAGAGGATGTCCCAGGCGAGCAGCGACTCCGGCCAATCGATCAAGACCTTCAAAAAGACATAATAGGAAATATCCCATGCTCCGAAACCCAGCATAAAGAACGCAAACCACTGGCGAAAATTACCGCCGGCCACCGCGGCCACTGCGCCCAGCATGACCAGGGTTGCGGCCTCGCGAGCAATCTCCGTGACCACCAGCCTGACCATGTCCGGTCCCGCTGCTCTGACCTGCTCGGGCGAAAGCAGCGGAAACAGATCGCGGCTTGGGGGAGCAAACGTCGCGCGAACGGCTTCGAACTGGGGCCGCAGATAAGTGACCACCGCCGCCTCGACGTAACCAAAGGATATTCCGAAAAGCAGTGTCGCAATGATGGGGCGCTTCCAACGAACCGGGTGGGCGGAATTCATGTCTGTCTCCATATCGTGATGTGATGCCAGTTGGGATCGGAGCAGCCGCCCGCTCGGGTAAAATGGATTTGTGGGCAGGCATGACCAGGGTTAATATAGGGTGTCAAGGCGCAGAATTGCACTCTACGCCCGCCCGCCGCAATCCCAAATGGAGGATTCAATTCTATGTCGAAACAAGAGGAAGCCGCACTCATCCTGAAATTGTACGAGCTGGGCAAAGATGACTCGCTGCGCAAAGCGCGCGACTGGTACTTCCGGGATTTCCACCCGCACTCGATCGCCAATTTCAACGAAGGGATGTTCAGTGAGCACAGCGGCCAGTTGCGGGCGTTGGTGTCCTATTGGGACATGGCCGCGGCGCTCGTCAACGATGGAGCAGTCAGCCTGGAGCTTTTTAACAGTACCTTTAGCGAGCACATCGTCGTGTTTGCCAAGATCGAGCCGATGCTTCAGGAGATCCGCGACGTCTTTGCGCCTCACTTCGCGGCCAACGTCGAAAAGCTCATCGACGCAACGCCTGGTGGCAGAAAGCTGGTCGCAAAAGCGCAAGAGCGCATCAAAGCTACCCACTAACCGGGCGGCCCGAAGCCACCGCGCCCCGGCCGGCAAGGTCGGAGCCGAGGTCACGCACCATGAAGAGAGTTGGAGTCCACGATATCGCCCGGCTCGCGGTGTGCCACATCCTTTACAATAGACCGTCCCCTTCCTCCCAATACCTGAGCCCCGGCAGCGTACTCGAGTCCAATCTCCGCCTTTTCCGCGAAACCCCGCCTGCCGAGGCGGAGCACGAGCCTTTAAGTTGCGCTCAGGTGCTCGCGGAAGCACCCATGGGCGCTGGAGACAACGAGCGGGCCTGTACCTCTGTCTCTTGACCTGCATTTGCGGCGCCTCCCGAGCCGTATGCGTGTATACTGCTGTGGCTTTCGACAATTCCGCCTTGCTTGGAGGCGCTGCGAATTGAGTGAAGGCGAAGAAACGACTGCCGCAATTATGGGGGACAAACCGTGAAATTGGCCACTCTTTCGCTTGCCGCGTTCTTCCTTTTAGCTCTCTCGCCGGCGCGGGCACTGGACAACGGCTTGGCGCTAACCCCGCCGATGGGGTGGAACAGTTGGAACAAGTTTGGCTGCGACGTCAGCGAAAAGCTTATTAAGGAAATGGCCGACGCCGTGGTGACGAGCGGAATGAAGGATGCCGGGTATCAGTACGTGGTGATTGACGACTGCTGGCAGGTGAGCCGCGACGCCGAGGGGACCATTGTTGCTGACCCCAAACGCTTCCCTTCGGGGATTAAAGCCGTGGCGGACTACGTCCACTCCAAGGGTTTGAAATTCGGAATTTACTCCGACGCTGGCACAGGAACTTGCCAGGACCGCCCTGGCGGCCGCGGCTACGAGTTTCAGGACGCCCGCACGTACGCCGCGTGGGGCGTGGATTATCTCAAATACGATTGGTGCAATCACAGCACACAGGAGGTGAAGTCCTCCTACGCGATCATGCGCGACGCGCTGAAGGCATCGGGAAGGCCGATCGTCTTCAGCCTCTGCGAGTGGGGAGTGGAAGCTCCTTGGAAGTGGGCGGGAGAAATCGGCAACCTCTGGCGCACGACGGGAGATATTACTGACTGCTGGAACTGCACGGGCTGGAATGGTGACTCGCTGGGTGTGTTGCAGATTCTCGACATCGAGGCAGGCATCGCGGACGCCGCCGGTCGGGGCCACTGGAATGATCCCGACATGCTCGAGGTTGGCAATCCCGGCCTCAGCGTGGAAGAGAGCCGCGCGCACTTCAGCCTCTGGTGCATGCTCGCGGCGCCGCTTATCGCCGGTAACGATTTGCGCAGTATGCCGACGGCAATTCACGAAATCCTGACCAATAAGGAAGCCATTGCCATTGACCAGGATTCGCTCGGCCGTCAGGCGATCAAGTATCGCGATTATGGCGACTGGCAAATCTGGGCCAAGGATCTGAGCGGCCACAACACGGCCTATGCGCTGCTGAACCGCGGCGACAAGGCGAAGGACGTTTCGGAATATGTTGGTACGGGGAAAAAGGTTCGCGACCTGTGGAAACACGCCGAAGTCACACTTGACGATGGGTACTTCCGCGAGACCTTGGCGCCGCATAGCGTGACGCTGTTGAAGGTCATGGGGGAGTAGGCTGCCCGGGGGTGGCGCAGGAGCGCAGCTTTAGAGTGCTGCAGCTTGCCGCCGCCTTTGCTCCAACCGGCTTGTCGGCCGCGCCGTCATCCCGTTCGGAAGGCCCGAAGTTTTGACTCGCCCTCCGCTGGCTGAGAGTTCTGCTTGAAGCGCAGACTGCCGCGAGCAAGCTCGCGGGGGGAGGAAAGCGGCAGCAAGCTTCCGCACTCTAAAGCTGCGCAGGGTCACTTGCCGGCGGGAAGGCTTGCCAGGAATTCCGTCACGGCCTTTTCGTAGGGCTGAGTGGCTTGGTTGAAGCCCTCGCCGTGACGGTGCCCGGACAGAACGATGATTTTCTTGAGCGGGCTCCGGGCATGCGCGTAAAGGGTCTGGGCGATGGACGGGGGCATTCGACGGTCACCCTCAACGGCCACGAAGAGGATGGGCCGGTCGCCGATGCGCTCGACGGCTTTGACAAGATCGAAATCCTCCGGCTTAAAGTGGCCGCGCCACGCGGTCCAGTAACCCACTTCATCGGCGATCGGGAAGCCCGGCAGGTGCAGAAACAACTTCAAATGGTGGCGCATGGTGCCCATCATGGAGTCGAAGGAGCTATCGGAAATGACCGCGGCAATGTCCGGCGATTCGGCGGCTGCCATAAGCGCCGCAGCAGCTCCCATTGAAACACCCCACACCACTATTGGCCGGGCCGCATGCTCCTGATCCAGCGCGTAGCGGACCGCCGCTTCCACATCCAATCTTTCCTGATAGCCCAAGGTGGTAATGTCGCCGCCACTCACGCCTTGATGGCGCAAATCGAAGAGCAAACCGTTGTACCCCAAGGTGTGAGCAAAGGCAGCGTCGGGGAGCATCTCGATACGAGTGCGGTTGAGCCCGTGACCGTAGATAATGGTGCCATGCGCGGTGCCCTCCGCGGGAATGTACCAGCCCTTGAGGGTTATGCCGTCGGAAGTGGTGAACGAAACCCAGCGGAAATTGAGGTGGTAGGATATCGGCGTCTTGCCGTCGTTCGGGTCCGGATAATGAAACTGGTTGTGCGTGATCATTGCCGTGAATAACCAGGGGACGACAATCAGAAAGAATGCCGCCACCAGCGCAGCGAGGATCAGCACAACATTTCGGATAATCTTCAGAATTCGCGACCGCGACGGCACATTGTCCTCCTCGTTCAGCTCTTGCGCTACCAGGGCCAGAAGGCATATGGCGGGCCCGCTCTGTAGGCCGGCTTTTCCCTGTCCATCGGGGACAAGGCGCAGACTTCAACCAGAGGTCCGCGCTATACCCCGGCATTGCTTGTTAACCCTTGAATTTACCCTTCAATTGCGGGTCAGTCGCAGCGTCCATCCGCATCTGCTTTTGCCTTCTGACTTGCCCGCGCGAATCCGCCCCGCTACTTCGCGTCCATGGCCGCCAAATCCGCCCCGCGCGGCTCCACGATGTGCGTCGCCAACAACAACACGACCACGCCGGTCATTACCGCGCAGAGTGTGGTTACGGCGGCATATCCGGTCCGTTGAAACAAGAGTCCCCCCACGTAAGCGGTCGCGCCAATTCCGACCTGCGAGGAGATATTGCGCAGGGCAATGAATGAACCGCGCTGTGCGGATGGCACCATTTCGGTCATCAGCGCGGTCAAAGGCCCTTGACGGAAGGCCGCTCCAAGGCTCGCGAGCGCGAAGACTCCGAGCAGTCCCACTCCCCAAGGCACAAGCGGGACGCAAGCCACGGCGACGGCAAGCAGGATGTTGCTGGCGATGGAAACGCCGCGCTTTCCCCAGCGGTCGGAAAAAATCCCACCCAGGGGTGCGCTGCCGACCGCCACAATCCCGCCCAGCATAAAGACCCACCCAATAGTGCGCGTGGGAAGACCAAAGCTGGAGTTTAACCAGGCGCCGATGTAGGTGAGGAACCCCACCAAGCCGCCCGACACTAGAAAGGCAATCACCAATGCGGCCGCGGTATCTCGCCGCGCTAAGAAAGAGCGATAAGCCTCGGCAGCATCGCGCAACTTCTCCGTCGAGGGGCGCGGATTCAAACGCTCGCGAGGCAATCGCAAGGTGGCGCCCGTGGTGGCCACCGCCAGGCCGGCAAAAAAAAGGAACGCGTCCCGCCAGCCGAAGTGGTCGGCGATTTGCGCGGCGATCGGCACCCCCAGGATGGGCGCGGCGAAGTAAGCTGCTGAAATCAGACCGATGGCACGCCCTCGCACGTTGTAAGGAAACCAATCGGCGGCGAAGGTGATGGAGCATGTGGAAAGCGTGCCGGCCGCCAGTCCCGTCAACGCGCGCGCCAGCATCAACTCATTCAGAGTGCGACTGCGGGCGGAGGCAAACGAAGCGACGGCAAAGAACGCCACGCCTGCCAGCAAAAATCGCCGCCGGCCGTAATGGTCGGAAAGCGTCCCGGAGAAAAAAGCCGCCACCGCCGCCGCTAGGGAATAGACTACCACCAGCAATCCCGCCGTCGAAACGCTGATGCCAAGCGATTTCACCAACGATGGCAAGAGCGCGGCTATCATCTGGTTATCCGCTAAACCCAGGAAGAGCAGCAGGAAGAGGTTGGCGATGACCAAAGAGTCCATAGGAGCCAGGCACCAGGTGCCAGGTGTCGGGTGTCAGGCGCTATGCGCCAGATGTCAGGTTCGGAAGTAAATATCCCCCGGCAAAGCCGGGGGCTTTAGTTTGTGAGCCGCTCAAAGCGGCTAGGCGGGAACGCTCACGCGGCCCCGCGGTTGACGCGCCACCTCAGGTGGCGCTGATTACCACAGGCCCATTTGCTCTAATCGCTTGTCCTCTTCTTCCTGTTCCCGAATGTACTTTCGTACCGCTTCTTCATCGCGGCCCACCGTCGACACATAAAACCCTCGTGCCCAAAACTGTTGGCCCACGAAATTCCTCTTGCGCTCTCCGTACACCCGCGCCAGATGGATCGCGCTCTTCCCCTTGATATACCCAATCACCTGTGACACCGCATGCTTCGGCGGAATGGCGATCAGCATGTGCACATGGTCGGGCATCAGATGCCCTTCTTCCACCTGACTTTCCTTCTGCTTCGCCAATTGCCGGAACACTTCTCCCAAATGCCGCCGCAACTCCTTATACAAAACCTTCCGCCGGCACTTGGGAATAAACACCACATGGTATTTGCACTCCCACCTCGTATGGTTTAGGCTTCTGCTCTCGTCCATCGCGGATCTCCTCTCCGTGTGCTTGGCGGCTCACGGCGTCGAGTGTCCGCGATGGACTCCCGGAACTGTCAAACTTTTTCTGCCTCCCCGGCAAAGCCGGGGGGACTCCTAGTAATACTAGCGCCGAGTAAAGGGCAAATGGCAAAGGATTAAACATTTCGCGTAGCACCCATGATTCATCCTTGTTATTTACCATCAACAGTTTTTCCCTTGACGCCTGACACCGGGCACCTGCCACCTGCCACCTGCTATTCAAAGTGATGCAAATCAAGTTTGATGGCCGCTTTATCAGAGAAATCCATAACTCCAGCGGCGGCTATCCCAACGGCTACGACAATCGCGTCGCTGATTTCATGCTTGGTGGCACCCAACTCCAACGCTTTCTTGATGTGTCCTTCCAAACAGCCTTCGCACTTCGCCACGAGGGAACAACCAATGGCGATGAGTTCCTTGGTTTTCAAATCCAGCGCTGAGGGTTTGAAATAACTTTCCTTATAGAAGGAAAGGTAAATATTGCGAATCCGCGGCTCGATCATGCTCATCGATGCCGGGGGATTTTTCTTTGCTTCGGGCCCATCATTCGCCATACGGATTCCTCGCTCCTTAAGTTAGTTCGATGAAATGCAACCCTTTGCATATCCGAAACCCCCGGCCGTCTCGTTCCCCACCGCCCTGGTTCCGTCTTCAGGACAGGAAATGAATTGCCACGGCACCGCCCTCCACTCGTCTTCATGAGGGAACGTGGGAGGGCTCGACAGTCTCCGCCGGGGGTGCCGAAAGCAGTTCGGGAATCTCAATGCGGATGGCGGTTCCCTTCCCCGGCCAGCTATCGATTTTCAGCACGCAGTCCTGGCCATAGACCACCTTAAGCCGCTCTCGGACATTACTCATTCCAATCCCGCTGCCACCAAGGTCCGGTTGCCGCGTCTCGGAAATTCCCACGCCATCATCGATGACCTCGACGACCAGGTGTCCATTTTCACGCTTGGCTCGCAGAGTGATGGCGCCACCTTCGACCTTGGGGGCGATGCCATGCCGCAGCGCGTTCTCGACCAGCGGTTGCAGAATCATGGTGGGCACGACCATGTCCAGCGTCACGGGATCGATTTCCTTGCGAATTTGCAGCTTATCGCGACCGAACCGCACCACCTCGATGTCGAGGTAATCATCGATGAAATCTAACTCCTGTTGCAGGGGCGCGAAATGTACCTGGGCCTTCAAGCGCCGGCGAAGGATATTCGACAACTTCAGCAGCACCGTCCGTGCCATGTCAGGATCAAAGCGAATCAGCGAGGAAATTGTATTCAAGGTGTTAAAGAGAAAGTGGGGATTGATCTGGCTGATCAGCGCGTCCATGCGCGCCTGAAGCAAGGCTTTCTCCTGCTCCACCAGCTTGCGCTCGATGCGGGTGGTGTTCCACATGCGAACCGGCAAGCTCACGCCGATCAATGTGGCCAAAACGATTAGGACGCTGGTCCAGAAGTGTGGTGACCAGGGGTAAAACAAGGTTCCATTGGAAATGGGTCCCACCACGACCATGCGAATGACTTCCAGAACGATGCAGATGAGCGTAAAGAGGACCTGCCAGTCAAAGGCCCGGTGCTTAAACTTTTCCCGGATCGAACGGTACAAGCTTAAATCCAGCGAGGGGGAGAATTTCCAAATCTCTTCTTTGTCCGGACAGACCCAGCGCGCCGTGCCCGCGGCGACTGCATAAAGGGTGGCCATGAGCGGCGCCAGAAGCTCGGGGCGGTAATAGGGAATCAGCCAGGGTGGCGCGCTCTGCGCAAGGGCCGGAAATAGTGACAAAGCAGCTACCCATAGCGCGATCAGTAAAATCGGCAGATTGACAATCAAGGCCACGGCAAGGCCCACAATCGTCCCGCCCAACAATCCCGCCACCACCGTGACTTCCAAACTGAGATCGGCAGTGGGATAACCCGCCAGCAAGCGGGCCAATACGCCTACCATGAATGGCAGCCCCAGAAATGCGGCAAACTGAATCTTTTGGCGCGGCCCGCGCTGTTCAATCACCAACAGGTTGCGAAACATACTGAAGCGGGCAATAAAACCCGCCAGCAAGGCCATTACCGCCAGCTTAATCAGGAGATCAACAACGGTGAAGGGCGCGGGAATGTGCGCGACAGGGTTCATGTCAACTAACGCTCAAGACCAATGGGAAATGATACTTTAGCTGGGGCCAGACCAACGGAAATTGCACCGTCGAGCCTCTGGGCGAAATTGCGTCCTGGCCATGCACTAAGGGGTGCGTTTTTCAATTGCCTCAATGACCCGATGCCCCGATCATGTTTTCTGTGCCACCGCCCACAAAGTGTACCACTTCCAACCGGTCGCCGGCTTGGATCGTAGTTTCCGACCAAGTAGATCTTGCCGCGATCTCACGATTACGCTCGACCGCCACGCGATCCTCGGCCAGTTTCAGCCAGTCAAGCAGCGACGCCAAGGTTAAGTTTTCCGGAACTTCCCGAAGTTCCCCATTCAGATAGATCGTCATAAAGAAAGGCTCCGGGTCAGGCAGGACCCGCTTGCTCGGCGGCAGGTTTGATCTCACCGCCACGAATGCGTCCGATGATGAGGCGATGTTGGTCTTCCAGGCGGCGCTGCAGTTTCTCGTCGCTGAAGTCAGGCGAATCCAGCATGTCCTGATAGGAACTCTTGAATTTGTGAATCACTGCGCCTCGGGTGTACACCGTGGTGTCGATGCCAGCGTCTTTCCGGGGTTCGGTCTGAATATGATAGACGACGCCCTCGTGTTTGATGTCGGTGTTAAACCCCATCACCATGGCATGCCCTCGCGACGACGAGACCCCGGAACTTGTAAGCCTGATGTTAATGACTCCCCATCGTCGAGGCAAGAAAAAACTTGACACTTCTCGGACGTGGCTCGTATAGTTTTCTGTTAGGGCATGACACATCGAAGTCCTCCTAAGTGACTGTAATGGCTGGAGTTTACATACCTCTGTTGGTGCATATCTTGGCCGTCGTGGCGCTCGCCGGCGTCATCTTGGGCCTTTCATCGTGGGTAGGAGTTAAACGGCCCTCCAGGGAAAAGCTGGAACCCTACGAGTGCGGTAGTCCTCCCGTCGGCGATGCCCGCGGGAGTTTTTCGGTAAGCTTCTACCTGGTGGGGATGATTTTCATCCTCTTCGAAGTCGAGGCAGTATTCCTGTATCCCTGGGCTGTCGTTTTCAAGAGCCTTGGGTGGTCCGGCTTCTTTGAAATGACTTTGTACATTGCCGTTTTGCTCGCGGGCTATATTTATCTGTGGAAGAAAGGGGCGCTTGACTGGACCCGCTAGGGATCGGGAGAGCCGGTGATCGGGAGATCGAGGGAACAGGGGAAAACAGATCACCGAATCATCGGATCACCTGATGCCTTAGTTCACGCGATCGCCGGATCACCAGATCTCCCGATTAGCCGATTCTATGGCATCTGAGCTTGAAACCAACGTCGCCCTCCAGAAGTTGCGGGAATTTGACCCCGAGGCGGTAGAAGACGCGAGGGCATTCCGCGACGAAGTAACGGCGTACCTCCGACCTGCCCACTTCCTTCGCGCCTGCGAATTTCTGCGAGACGAGCCCGGCTTGAAATTCAACTTTCTCGCAGATGTCACTGCGCTGGATCTTTACCCGCAGGAGCCGCGGTTCGAGTTGGTATATCACTTACTTTCCATCGAGACCGCCGAGCGCCTTTGTCTGAAGATTCGAGTGGGGGGTGACGACCCGCATTTCATCACTGTGATTCCCGTTTGGCCCTCCGCCAACGCGTTCGAGCGTGAGGTCTTCGACCTGTTTGGAATCATCTTTGATGGCCATCCGTTTTTGCAACGCCTGCTGCTGCCGGAAGAATGGGAAGGCTACCCCTTGCGTAAAGACTATCCTACGGAGGGTTACCGCTAGATGCCGGTAACACTAGAGCGAGTTGCGGGCGCCGCAGATCGGGTCATCCTGAGCATGGGCCCGCAGCACCCCTCCACACATGGAGTGCTGCGGTTGGTGCTTGAGCTCGAAGGCGAAACCGTAATACGGGCAATTTACGATATCGGCTATTTGCACACTGGCTTCGAGAAATCCTTCGAGAGCAAAACTTACTCACAGGGAATTACGCTCACCGATCGAATGGATTATCTCGCACCCCTTTCGAACAATCTGGGATTTTGCCTTGCCATCGAGAAGCTCCTGAGCTTAGAGATTCCCCCGAGGGCACAATGGATCCGCGTGCTATTGACTGAACTGACGCGCATCCAAAGCCACTTGGTGTGGCTGGGAACACACGCCATCGACCTCGGGGCCATGTCGGTTTTTCTCTACTGCTTTCGTGAGCGCGAGGAAATCCTCCATATTTTTGAGGCCGTTTCCGGCCAACGAATGATGACCAGCTATTTCCGCGTCGGAGGGTTGGCGCTCGAACCTCCTTTGGGATGGCTGAAGGGCGTGGAGAAGTTCAGTAAGAGTTTTCCCGCCCGCATCGATGAGTACGAGGCGCTGCTCACCCGGAACCCTATCTGGTTACGCCGGACTCAGGGGATCGGGTACATCTCCGGGGAGGATGCCATCGCCTATGGACTCTCTGGCCCGTCGCTGCGCGGCTCTGGCGTCGATTGGGACATTCGCAAGAAACAGCCTTACTCGAGTTACGAAAAGTTTGACTTCAAGGTCGCGACCCGCGCGGAAGGCGATGTTTACGGACGTTATCTGGCGCGCGTCGAAGAGATGCGACAATCGCTCCGAATCGTCAATCAAGCGATGGCAGGCTTGCCCCAGGGGCCGGTAAAAGCCGATGCCCCGCACATTGTGCTGCCGGAGCGCGAGAGCATGAAGACTTCTATTGAAGCGCTGATTTACCACTTTAAGATCGTGACGGAGGGGTTCCATCCACCCATCGGCGAGGTTTACCAAGCCATAGAATCGCCGCGCGGCGAATTGGGGTTTTACATGGTCAGCGATGGTTCACCGAAGCCCTTCCGCTGCCACGTCCGCGCCCCTTCGTTCGCGAATTTACAGGCTTTACCAAAGCTGATCGAAGGCCGGTTGATCGCTGACGTAGTGGCATGCATCGGGACAATTGATATCGTTCTGGGAGAAGTGGATCGATAAGAAGGGGTAAAGGGTGAAGTGTAAAAGGTAAGGAACAAGATTTTCAGCCTTTAACCTTTACATTTTAGATTTTACATTTTGTGACATGCTTTCTGAATCCTTGTTGAAGAAATTCGACCAACTCATCGCTCGCTACCCCCTTAAGCGCTCGGCCCTGGTTCCGTTACTTATCTATGCCCAGGATGAAGTCGGTCACGTCAGCGAGGAGGTCATTGCCGAAGTGGCGCGGCGCGTGGATGTGAGGCCCATCGAAGTCGTCGAGGTCATAGGTTACTACTCCATGCTTCACCGCCATCCGGTGGGCAAGTACAATGTTCAGGTTTGTACCAACATCTCGTGTATGTTGCGCGGTGCAGACGAAGTCTTCGAACACTGCTGCAAGAAATTGGGCATCAAGAACAAGCAAACAACTCCTGACGGCTTGTTTTCAATTGAAGAAGTTGAATGCCTTGGAGCTTGTTGCGGCGCGCCTGCGATGCAGGTGAATTACGACTTTTATGAGAACCTGACTCCGGATAAATTCGATGCGTTGATCGAGACATTAAGGAGACAGGAACCGCGATCTAAAATGTAAGGACGAAACTCGAGAGGCGGGAGCAGCACCACGCATTCTGTGCTTCGAGTTTCGACTTTCGACTTTCGAATATGCCTCGTTACAACAACCCGATGGGCAACAGCCCGCTAGAAGTGAAAGTGATCAGCCAGCGATTCGGTCTGCCCAACTCCACTTCCATTGACGTTTTCGTGCAAAACGGCGGTTATCAAGCCTTGAGAAAAGCCCTGGCTATGAAGCCCGAGGACGTCATCAACGAAGTCAAGAACTCCGGCTTGCGGGGACGCGGAGGCGCAGGCTTCAACACCGGCATGAAATGGAGTTTTGTCCCCAAGCAGTCCGCTAAGCCCAAGTATGTGGTGTGCAACGCCGATGAGAGCGAACCTGGCACCTGCAAAGATCGTCCGCTCATGGAGTACGACCCGCATCAGCTCATCGAAGGCATTATCATTGCCGGTTATGCAATACAGTCGCATCAGGGATTTATCTACATTCGAGGCGAATATCGGTACCTGCTCGACATTGTCGATCGCGCTCTAGCGGAAGCCTACGCTGGCGGCTTTCTGGGGAAAAACATTCAGGGTTCCGGCTTTGATTTCGAACTTTGTACGCACACCGGAGCGGGTGCCTATGAGTGCGGCGAGGAAACCGCGTTGCTGAATTCCCTGGAGGGCCTGCGCGGCTACCCCCGCATCAAACCACCCTTCCCGGCTGTAGTAGGGTTGTACGGCGGGCCGACTGTCATCAACAATGTCGAAACGCTATCCAATGTTCCCCATATCCTGATGAACGGAGCGGACTGGTACTCCAAATTAGGTTCGCCCAAAAACGGGGGCACTCGCTTGTTTTGCTTGAGCGGCCACATCACCCGCCCGGGCGTCTACGAATTGCCCATGGGCTTCCCGCTACGACGGATCATCGAAGAAGTGGGCGGGGGCGTTTTGGGCGGCAAGAAACTTAAGGCAGTGATTCCGGGAGGCTCGTCGTGCCCGGTGTTGACGGCCGACGAAATCGACGTCGCCATGGATTACGATTCAGTGGCCAAGATCGGTTCGATGCTGGGGTCGGGCGGTGTGATCGTCTTGGACGAGGACACGTGCATGGTAAAGGTCGTGGGCCGCATCATGCGGTTTTACGCACACGAATCCTGCGGCTGGTGCATTCCATGTCGCGAGGGAACCTCCTGGCTGAAGCACTTATTCGACCGCTTTCATGGAGGGGGCGCGCTGCCCGACGATCCCGACACGGCTCTGGACGTTTCTTACAATATTCTCGGCAAGACCCTTTGCCCACTCGGGGATGCCGCGGCCATGCCCACCGTCAGCATCTTAAAAAAGTTTCGTGATGAGTTCGAAGAGCATGTCAAACTCGGGTACTGTCCTTATGAGAAGAAGGCGGTGACGGTCGCATGAGTGAGAGGACGCACGATTCGCGGTTCGTCATCCTGGACATGCCACCCAAGGAGGAAAACCTCCGGATTCCGGGCCCCTACACCCGCAGTCCCAGTCTGTCTCCGCGCGCCAATGCTGCCGCCGAACCTGTGGCCTTGACGATCAACGGCCAACAAGTGAAGGTTCCTCCAGGAACGATTGTCATTGAAGCAGCCAAGCAAGCAGGCATTGAAATTCCCTCGTACTGTTATTATCCGGGCCTCACGCTCCAGGGTGCCTGCCGTATGTGCTTGGTGGCGATTGAAAAGATGCCCAAGCTCCAAACCGCCTGCACGACAGTGGTGGCGAACGGCATGATCGTACACACTGAAACCGAGGAAGTGAAGAACGCCCGCAAAGCCATGCTGGAGTTTCTGCTCACCAACCACCCGCTCGACTGCCCCGTATGCGACAAGGGGGGTGAGTGCGAACTTCAGGATGCGGTGTTCCGCTATGGCGCGGCGGAGACTCGGTTTATGGAATCCAAGCTCCATCATGAGGAGCGCCAGTTCTCTAACTTGGTTTACTACGATTGGCCGCGGTGTATTCTTTGTTACCGCTGCGTGCGCGTGTGCGACGAAGGCCTGGATGTGAATGCTTACGGCATCGGCTTCCGGGGCGCACATAGTGAAATCATTCCCAATCAAGGCGAAAAGCTGGAGTGCGAAGAGTGCGGCATGTGCATCGACATCTGTCCCGTCGGCGCGCTCACGAGCGGGACCTATCGCTACAAGACACGCCCTTGGGAAATGACTTACACGGGCACGATCTGCAACCATTGCGGGGACGGATGCAAAACTACTTTAGCTATTCGCAACAACGAAATAATTCGCGCCAACAACCGCGACCATTCGGGCTTCAATGGCGAGTTTCTATGCGTCAAGGGCCGGTTCGGTTGGGATTTTGTGAACCATGACAAACGCCTCACTGCGCCGCTGATTCGCAAGAATGGCCAGCAGGAGACTAGCACTTGGGAAGAAGCGTTGGGGGTGGGGGCAGAGCGCATCACCGCCATCATCAAAGAACACGGGCCAGAGTCAGTAGCAGTCATTGGTTCCAATCGCACCACGAACGAGGAGAATTATTTACTCGGCCGTTTTGCGCGCACGGTGCTGGGAACAAACAATCTCGACCACCATCGCACCGCTGACTTCCCTTCCCTAGTGGGTGCATTGACCGCCGCCAAGGCCGAGGGACGCTACGCGACCATTGAGGACGTCGGTGACGCGTCGAGCATTCTCGTAGTTGGCAACGACCCCACCCACCGGCATCCACTAATCGCTTATCAGATTCGGCAAGCGGTGCGGCAGCATGACGCTCATCTGTACTTGTTGAACAGCAGCGACATCAAGTTGCGGCGGCAAGCGAAGCTAAGTGTCGGCATTCCAGAGGGGAAAGAAGCTGAAGCCATCCGCGCCCTGGCCGGGAAAACCGCTATGGGGTCGAATGGCGTTTCTGCGATTGCCAGTGAATTGACGTCTCTGATCGATAATTTGCGCAAGGAATCGGGCACGATCATCATCTTCGGGGAGGAGATTCGGGGCCGGGATGTTGCGGACCTCGTGGAGTGGGGGATCACGCTTCCTGGCCTAACTCGTTTCATTGCGCTCGGCGACTATGCCAATTCCCGCGGTGCTGCGGACATGGGATTGTTACCTGATATCCTGCCTGGCTACTCAACCTTTTCTGACGCCGCGGCTCTTGAACGTATCGAGTCTGCATGGCACGCGAAGATTCCCACAGCGCCAGGCCGCAATATCCGTTCGATCCTCGATCGGGTCAAGTCAGGCGAGATCAAAGCATTGCTCGTATTTGGCTCAAATCCCGTTAAGACCTTTCACCTTTCCACGGACCATTTCAGCAAGCTGGCCTTCTTGATGGTGGCAGAATTGTTCCCGACCGAAACCGCCGAGGCCGCCCACGTGGTGTTACCAGCTACCAGTTTCGCGGAGAAGTCCGGCACGGTGACGAACACGTGCGGGCAGGTACAAATACTGAAGAAAACCATGCGCAAAGCGGGCACACGCAGCGACCTCGAAATCCTGTTGGCGCTCGCGCGATTGCTGGGACATCCGTGGACGTATCGCTCCTCCGATGACGTGCTGAGAGAGATCATCGCGCACGTGCCGGGGTACGCCATCCCGCTGCCGAACCTCCTCGTAGGCCGGGCCGTAGCCACCCAGCCGGCAGGGGTGCCTCCGGCACTGGCGAGCGACGATTTGGTCTTTTCATCCCAAGATTCACTTTTCACATCGGGAACCGTAAGCCGCTATAGTTGGGCGCTGAATTCGGTGGACGAAGCCAAGAAACCTCATGGGCACATTTTCTGACACGGCGGTACTCCTTCTCATCGCGTTGGTAAAGATTGCGGTCGTCCTCGGAATCTTGCTGACTGGCATCGCCTATACCACGTGGCTGGAGCGCAAAGTGGTGGCACACATCCAGGCTCGATGGGGACCATACTTGGTGGGACCGCATGGATTGCTGCAACCCCTTGCTGACGGCGCGAAGTTCATCCTCAAGGAAGACATCCTGCCCTTGGAAGCCGATAAGGTCATTTATTGGCTGGCGCCTTTCCTGGGGTTTGTGCTGGCGTTTCTCTCTATCGCCGTCATCCCCTTTGGCGAGGGCTTCACGCTCTTTGGCCATCGAATTGAGTTTCAAATAACCGATCTGAATGTCGGCCTGCTCTTCGTCTTCGCCGTCACATCCTTGGGGGTGTACAGCATCGCGCTCGCGGGATGGTCCTCGAACAGCAAGTATCCGTTGTTTGGCGGGCTGCGATCCTCGGCTCAGATGATCAGCTACGAGCTATCGCTCGGCCTTGCGGTGGTCGGGGCGCTGATGATGGCCGGCACGCTGAGCCTGCGAGGCATCGTCAACGCGCAAAGCGGTTTCTGGCATATTCATGGCGTCAATACCTGGGTGCCACATTGGTATATTTTTGTCCAGCCGCTTGGCTTTTTCGTATACTTCACCTCGGCGATTGCCGAAACCAATCGCGTACCATTTGATCTGCCCGAAGGAGAAACGGAGTTGGTGGGTGGATTCCATACGGAATACAGCAGCATGAAATTCGCCATGTTCTTCATGTCAGAGTACGCAAATATGATCACGGTTTCCTGCCTTGCTACCCTGCTCTTTTTTGGCGGGTGGCACGGTCCGGGGTTTAGTTGGATGCCGGCGATTGTGAGGATTTTTCTACCGGTGGTTTGGTTCTGCCTGAAGGTATTTTGTTTTATGTTTTTTTATATCTGGATGCGTGGAACGCTCCCGCGCTTCCGGTATGATCAGCTGATGTCCTTGGGTTGGAAATTCCTTCTACCCCTGGGGCTGCTGAACATTTTAGTGACGAGTTTCCTGATCGCCTGGCATGGATGAGGGAGAAACTGGAAGGAAAGAGATCGAAGATCGAAGTTTAAATGCCCGTGATCCATCCGCCGACGAACGCGTTTAAATTCTTGTGCCATTTTTGCTTCTAGTTAGCGGGTCCTCGCATCTGCTTTTATGACGGTGCTCTTTTACATTTTCGCAGCGATCACCGTTCTAGCGGCGCTGAATATGGTCCTTCAGCGCACCCCGGTGTATAGCGCCCTGTCCCTGATCGTGGTGCTCTGCTCGTTGGCCGTGGTGTACTTGCTGCTGGGCGCAGAATTCATGGCAGTCCTGCAAGTCATTGTGTATGCCGGCGCCATTATGGTGCTGTTCGTGTTCGTCATTATGCTCCTAAACGCAGGTCATGAGGTCCCGAGCCAGCGAAGTCGCGTCGCCAAATGGCTCGGAGCCCCCCTCATTGGCGCCTTTCTGGTGGAGATGCTGGTAGCGATTTGGGACCAGTTTCCAGCCGCTTCCGCAGCATCGCCGGCGCGCGTCGATGGAAGCCCTGCTGCGATCGGGCATCTGCTTTTCCGGAGTTATGTGCTGCCCTTTGAGGTGACATCCGTACTGATCCTGGTCGCGGTGCTCGGCGCGGTCGTGTTGGCGAAGAAGGAATTCTGAAGGGCAGGGGTTAGGGCTAGGAATTGAAGGTCGGAGGTCAGGTCGAAATCGTCGGGAACGATCCTCCTAGCTTCTCGCTTCTGGTATCTGGCTCCGCCTGAGGATGAACATGGTTCCGCTCTCACATTATCTGGCACTCAGTGTCATTCTCTTCGTACTTGGCGCCGCCGGATTCATCTTCCGGCGGAATATCATTACTGTTTTTATGTGCATCGAATTGATGCTGAATGCGGTAAACCTGGCGTTCATTGCTTTCTCGCGATTCCTTGGAAATCTGGATGGGCAGATCTTTGTGTTTTTCGTCATTGTGGTGGCTGCTGCCGAGGCGGCGGTGGGACTCGCGATCATCATTGCCCTCCACCGCAATCGTGCGTCGCTGAATATTGAAGATGTGAATTCAATGAAATTGTAGATCCGACCTGCGTTCTGCTCGGGACCTGCGGACGCAGGGATTCACGCTATAAATCCTATGAACCTGGAAACCCTACTCCTCCTCATGGTGTTGCCCCCGCTGGCGGGAGCCGCCATCAATGGCATCCTCGGCGGGCGCTTTTCGCAGTCCATCGTCTCGCTCGTCGGGTGTGGAGGAGCGGGCCTCTCCATGATCTTTGCCCTTATTACGGCTTGGACCTACTCCCAATCCGCAAATCAGCCGGCGCCTTTTATCCATAGCTACTTCACTTGGATTCAAGCGGGCGAGTTGCGCGCCGATTACGCGCTCTATTACGACCGGCTGACCCTGATCATGACCGTCACCGTCACGGTGGTAGCTTTCCTGATCCACCTCTATTCTCGCGGTTACATGGAGCATGAAGGCGGTTACTATCGCTTCTTCACTTATTTGAACCTTTTCCTCTTCATGATGCTGACGCTTGTCACGGCGTCCAGTTATCCGCTGATGTTTGTCGGATGGGAGGGCGTCGGTCTCTGCTCTTATCTGCTCATCGGGTTCTATTTCAAGAAGAAATCCGCCTCCGACGCGGGGAAGAAGGCATTTATCGTCACGCGCATTGGAGACGCAGGCTTCACGGTGGGCGTGGCGCTATTGTTTTGGACTTTTCATTCGTTGGATTTTCAGACCGTCTTTGCACGGGTCGCCGGTCTGCCTCAGGGCGAGTTTGAAAGTGTGCTGACGGCCGTCGGGCTCCTGCTTTTCTTCGGCGCTGCCGGCAAGTCTGCACAACTTCCCCTCTACGTCTGGCTGCCCGACGCGATGGAAGGTCCCACACCGGTAAGCGCCTTGATCCATGCCGCTACGATGGTGACGGCGGGGGTCTACCTGGTAGCCCGGTCGAGCATCATTTTCGCCCACGCTCCTTCGGCATTGGCGGTCGTAGGCATAGTCGGCTGCCTGACCGCATTTTTCGCCGGAACCATTGCTTTGACGCAAAACGACCTGAAGCGCATGCTCGCCTATTCCACTATCAGCCAACTCGGTTACATGTTCTTGGGGTGCGGCGCAGGCGTATTCGCAGCAGGGATTTTCCATCTGATGACTCATGCATTTTTCAAGTCGCTGCTGTTCCTCTGCGCCGGCAGCGTGATGCATGCCATGAGCGGCGAACTCGACATGCGTAGAATGGGCGGACTCCGGCACAAGCTGAAAACGACCCACGCAACATTCCTGATCGCAACGATTGCGATAAGTGGCGTTCCTTTAATCGGCGCTGGTTTTTTCAGCAAGGATGAAATTCTGGCCGGCGCTTACGAAGGCCCCCTTGGGCGACCCATACTCTATTGGCTGGGAACCCTCACCGCCGGGCTCACAGCTTTCTACATGTTCCGCGCTCTCGCGATGACCTTTTATGGAAAATCCCGCGTCGACACTGAAACGGCGCACCACCTGCATGAGAGCAGTTACAAGATGACGATCCCGCTGATGGTGCTCGCGTTCTTTTCGGTTGTCGCCGGCTGGGTAAGCTGGCCCAAAGTCTGGCCCTTTAACGGTACCGAGGCGTTCGACCGTTATCTCGACCCGGTGTTTGGGCCGGCCACAACGGCCCTGCGCGAATTGTCTCCCGAACGCGTCGGGGGTCTCAGCCCCGAGGCGCTGATGGGATTCTCGATTATCGCTGCTGGGGTCGGAATTGGGGTGGCCCTCTGGTGGTATCTGAAATCCACGGAGATTCCGGAGCGATTGGCAGAGCGTTATGCCGACCTCTACCGCATCCTGACGCACAAATACTACGTGGATGAATTTTATGACTGGCTCATTGTACGTCCGTTGCATGTCGTCTCAGAGAAATTCCTGTGGCATGTTGTGGACCAAGGCTCAATCGACAACCTCATGGTGAATGGCGCAGGCGAGAGCACGACCGGTGTGGGTGGTGTCTTACGACAAATCCAATCCGGGAATATTCCCAGCTATGCAGCATGGGTTCTGCTGGGTGCAGTCTTGTGGCTACTGTACATTTTCGCGACACGCTGACTGCCCGACGAAGGGGAACATTCCCTCGGTCGGATCGCCAAGAGTAACACCAACAGAAACCGTCTATGTCCTGGTACGCTTCGCATTCTCTCACGATCGTCACCTTCCTGCCCCTTCTCGGCGCGGTTGTCATCGCTTTCCTCGGGCGCAAACGGGCATCGGCCGTCCGCTGGGTTGCGCTACTGTTCTCTCTGCTCACCTTTCTGATCGCCGTGGGAATCTATTCTCGATTTGATCCTGGGCGCGGGGGCATGCAATTCGAAGAAGTAAGGCCGTGGATGTTTATACCACCCGTCAATTACCATCTAGGGGTCGACGGCCTGAGCGCGCTAATGGTTTTGCTTACAGGATTCCTAACGCCCCTCTCGGTCTTGGTCTCATGGAAGGGAATTTCTCAACGGGTGAAAGAATTCTTTATCTTCCTATTGGCGCTGGAAACCGGAATGATGGGAGTGTTCGTCTCGCTCGATCTGGTCCTTTTCTTTGTGTTTTGGGAAGTGATGCTCATTCCCATGTATTTCCTGATTGGAATTTGGGGCCATGAGCGCCGCGTCTACGCAGCCATGAAATTTGTCCTTTTTACCATGGTCGGCTCGGCTTTGATGCTCACGGGAATCATCTACCTTTACAATGTCACGGGCACGTTTGATCTCACACGTTTGATCGGACACTTGGCGGCGTTCCCCCGGATTTCTCCGGACGCTGAACGTTGGCTTTTTCTTGCTTTCTTCATCGCCTTTGCGATTAAGGTCCCCGTTTTCCCTTTCCACACCTGGTTGCCGGATGCACACGTTGAGGCGCCCACGGCGGGCTCCGTCATTCTGGCAGGGGTTCTCCTTAAGATGGGGACTTACGGCATGCTGCGCTTCTGCCTGCCCCTGTTTCCCGAGGCCTCGCGCGAGTTCGCGCCCGTCATTTGCGTACTGGCCATCGTCGGGATTATTTATGGCGCGCTCGTTGCCATGGTGCAGCCCGACTTGAAGAAGCTCGTGGCTTATTCTTCCGTCGCCCACTTGGGGTTTTGCGTGCTGGGTATTTTCGTTTTCCGGCCGGAGGCCATGGAAGGCGCGATCTATCAAATGTTCAGTCACGGCGTATCGACGGGCGCCCTGTTCATGCTGGTGGGGATGCTTTACGAGCGGCGCCACACCCGCTTGATCAGCGAGTTTGGAGGCTTGGCAACCTCCGTACCCGTCTATAGCACATTCTTCCTCATTGTGGTGTTATCCTCGCTGGGCCTGCCCCTACTTAATGGTTTTGTCGGAGAATTTCTGATTATCGTCGGCTCATACTATCGCCATGCTGCCTATGCCGCCCTTGCCTCGGCAGGCGTGGTATTGGCAGCAGTTTACCTTCTTTGGATGTATCAGCGCGTGTTTTACGGCGAAATTACCAACGAAAAGAACCGCCAAATCACCGATTGTGACTTTCGCGAGAAACTGATCCTGACCGTCATGGTCGTCGTGATCATTGCCATGGGGATTTATCCCCAGCCATTCCTACGGCGCATGGACCGGAGTGTAAACTCCATCATGCAACGCCTTGAAAGCCGCACGTTGCTGTTCACCGAGCGCGCAGCCCCCGGCCTGCCGAGGCTGGGAATCCCAAATCGGGAATTGAATATCGAGATAGCGTACCCGATTCCGGACACACCGTCTCCGGCCGCTGTTTTCCCGCCGACTGCCGACTGCCCACCGCCGACCGCCTCCGCTGGGGGTGGTCGATGATGACTTTCCAGCCGGTCGACATGATGCGGATTCTTCCGGAAATCATTCTTTCCGTTTTCGCCGTACTCATTATGGTCCTCGAGCCCTTTGTCGAGGAGAGCCACAAGAAACTGTTGGGTTGGATGGCGCTGCTGGGCGTTGCCGCTGCTGCCGGCTCCATAGCCCGGCTCACCCTTTACCCCTGGCCGGGAATGGGGCCTGCCTTCGGGGGCGCTGTTGCCGCCGATGAATTCGGCTTCTATTTCATCTATCTGTTTTTGCTCGTCGCCGGGCTGGTTATTCTGGGCTCGATGAATTATCTGGAACGCGACCGCGCCCAGCACGGGGAGTTCTACGCCCTGGTCTTGATGGGGACCGTGGGGATGTGTTTCATGGCCGCATCCACCGACCTAATCATGATTTTTCTGGGACTGGAGATTTCCTCTATTGCCACGTACATTCTGGCGGGCTATCGGCGGGCCGACCCCCTCTCGAACGAATCCTCACTGAAGTATTTCCTCCTGGGATCGTTTGCCACGGCATTTTTGCTGTACGGAATTGCCTTCGTATACGGCCTGACTGGAACTACAAATCTGCTCGGAGCGAGCGCTCGCCTCAACGCGCCCTCGCAATGGACGGCGCTCACTGAAGTTGCATTGGTGCTGATGTTTGTCGGCTTGGCCTTCAAACTTTCCATCGCCCCGTTCCAAATCTGGGCGCCTGACGTGTATCAGGGCGCGCCGGCGCCAGTCACCGCCTTCCTCTCCGTGGGCCCGAAGGCGGCCGCGTTTGCCGTCCTTCTCCGGGTTTTCCTGGGTAGCTTTTCATCGGGAACAGCGGTCAGCTTTTGGTTGTTGTGGATCTCCGCAGTCCTCACCATGTCTGTGGGCAATCTGGGAGCCCTCTGGCAATCCAACATCAAGCGACTGCTCGCCTACTCCTCCATTGCTCACGCCGGCTATGTTCTGGTGGGAGTTACAGCGGGAGGCTCGCGTGGAATTTCGAGCGTGATGTACTATCTCGTTGCTTACGCGCTGATGAACGCTGGGGCATTCATTTTGATTGCGCATCTATCCGGCGCAGGTGAACGCCTTGTCCAGATCGACGACTACAAAGGGCTGGCCTATGCGCGGCCCGCCGTGGCTGCATGCTTTACCGTGTTTTTTCTCGCTCTCGCGGGGTTCCCAACTACCGCGGGGTTCCTGGGGAAGTTTTACCTTTTCCGGGCGGCAATCCATTCGCATCTGGTGGGCCTGACGATCGTTGCACTGCTAAATAGCGTGGTATCTGTTTACTACTACTTTAAAATCATCGTCGCGATGTATATGCACGAAGGAAAGACAGGAACTGCTGAAGCCACCTTGCCCTGGCCGGTACGCACCGCCCTCGCCGTCTGCGTCCTAGGCATCTTCTATCTCGGCCTCGCGCCCAATGCTTTTATGGGCCTTAGCATCGAAGCAACCCTCCCTCTGCTTAAGTGGTGACACCCTCGACAGATCGGCAGCCCCCCCAAGACCCCTTCTGCGCCAGCGAATCGTTGAATCGCGACATGGCGACTCTCGCGAAGAGAGATATCGCTGGCAACGTTCGGAACAAATACAAAGGGGAGGCCGAAGCCTCCCCTTTGCCCGAGCTGGCGCAGATTGCGATTAGATTACTTTGATGAAGATGATGGCGAAGGTGTAAAGCGCCATCGACTCGATCAAGACCAAGGCCAAAATCAACGCGAACTGAATGCCCGCCCGCGCTCCCGGATTCCTTGCCAAACCTTCGCATGCCGCCGACGCCGCTTTCCCTTGCGCGTAGCCGCAGCCTGCCGAGGCAATCGCCATGGCGAAACCGGAAGTCAACGCCACCCAATTCACCCCACCGCTGGCAGCCTTTGTCGCTGCTTCCTGTGCGAATGCTGGCGCTGCCAGCAGCATGCCGGCAATCGCCGTCAGCCACATCAGTGCACTTCGTTTCATTTGATTCTCCTTTAGCCTCTACCCCGCAGGGAGGCGGAGGCTGCGATAAATTCCGCCAGGAGGTGGTTTCCTGCCACCCCTCGTGCAGGCAGGATTCACACTGGCGGCCTTACAATAACCCTTTGCAGGCCCCGCCGCTCCACGGCCTGCCAAATTGCTTAATGCTCGGAAGTAACAGCCATGCTGATATAGATCGCGGGTAGCAGCATGAAGATGTACGCCTGCAAGGCCGAAACAAACAAATGTAAAGCCATGAAGACTGCGGGGACGCCGATCGGAATAAGGCCAGTGAAGACCGCCTCCAAAATATCTCCCACAAACATGTTGGCATAGAGACGAACGCTGAGGGAAAGAAGGCGGCCAACGTTCCCTACAATTTCAATGGGAAACATGATGATAGCCATCATCATGACCGGTCCGCAGAAATGTTTCAGATACCCCAGAATCCCGTGGTGCCGGATTCCCTGAAAGTTGTAATAGAGAAATGCCGCGACAGCACAGCCTAGCGTGACCTCGATATGCCCGGTTGGTGTTTGCAGCGTCGGTATCAGTCCAAGAATATTGCATAACCCGATAAAGATGCCGAAAGTTCCAATCATCGCCAGATATCGCGAAGAGCCATGGCCGATGATTTCCTCATTCATATCCCGGATGAACTCGACGACCGTCTCCATAATGTGCTGGAACTTACCCGGTGATTCCACGGAGAGTTGGCGGCGCAAGAGGATCGCGCCGGCCAAGATCAGAACGAACACCAGAATCTCCATGGCAATATAATTGGGGATGGGGTGCGCAGCATCGGCGGCGGGATGTTTCAGACTGACAAGCAGCGCCGCAACCGGCCCTCCCAGGATTTTGTTCAAGATTGCTGTGAACCAAAGTTCATGCTCCATAATTGTATGATTGACCAGCCTTTTTCTCTAAATAGGATCCTTCCAGCCATCGAGAAGGAGAACGACCGACTCAATCAGAACTCCAGCCACGGGCACGAAAAATCCCGCCAGAATCGCAGCGAAGGGCAGCCATCCCGATTTGTAGAAGAAGTAGACACCTATGAACATCAAGGGATACCGGACAAAAACCTTCGCCATGGCAGTCTTCGGCGGCCGCACCCTTCCTGCGTTCACCAACGCCTCGACGACATGATGTAACCAAAAATAATTCAGAATGCCAAGTCCCGAACCGACCGCGAACCCTGCGGCGAAACGCACGTGAGTGGACAGTATGCTGCCGAGCGTCCCGGCGCCGGCCAAGGCAAACATCCAGCGCGGTAGCCGCACATCAGCTTGATCCGTGTCCATTGCTACGTTCATCTGCATCATCTTGTTTTTCTGCTCGCGTCAACACTCGCAGAATATCGATTAAGCCCGCGGCCGCGCCCACCAGTCCCAAAATCAACGAGAACGTGGGAGATGTATGCAGCCACCGGTCCAAGAGCCAGCCCAGTCCAAAGCCAGCAACGGCTCCCCCGGGTAGAATAAGACCGAGGCTGGAGTAAAAGCCAACTTTCGCCCACAGACCCATTCGCTCGCCTGGAGTCCTGGGCACAACCCCTCCCTGCTCAAGAGAAAAACGTCCGAACTGCCTCGCGAGCTATGACAATTATCGGCTGAGGATAAATCCCAATAAGCAAAGTCATCACTAACGTGACTCCCAGCGATACCCGCAGGGCAAAGCCGGTGGTTAGGGGCACCTCATCCAACGACTTCTTCATGAACATGACCACGACAATCCGGAAGTAATAATACAGCGCCACAACGGAATAACCAACCCCCAGTAACGCCAAATAATAATGCCCCGTTTGGATGAGTGAAAGAAAGATGAAATACTTACCGATAAATCCCGCCGTCGGGGGGATTCCGGCCAGGGAAAGTAGAAAAATGAGCATCATGAGGGCCAACGCCGGAGCCCGCGACATGAGGCCGGAGAGGTCATCGATTTCGTCGCCGATGATGTCCTTCCTTCGCATTACAATAATGACAGC
Source organism: uncultured Acidobacteriota bacterium (assembly GCA_963808085.1). Lineage (GTDB taxonomy): Bacteria > Acidobacteriota > Terriglobia > UBA7540 > UBA7540 > Bog-366. Next base: position 78,580 of record CAWEFC010000009.1, on the reverse strand, counting down.
AAAAGCACCAAGGTTCATGAAGGCATAGACGATCAGGTAAATGATGATGGCCCTAAGCCCATCCCCATTTCCATCGGCGGCGGCCACCAATCCCAGCAGCAGATAGCCGACGTGCGCTATCGTCGAGTAGCCGAAAAATCGTTTGATGTTGGTCTGTGTGATCGCCGCAAGGTTGCCCAGTGTCATGGTCGCAATCGCAACCCCGATGGTCAAGGCCTGCCACTCCGCTCGCAGTGGCCACAATCCCATAAAGAGGATCCGCGCGATAAATGCGAAGGAAGCGACTTTCGGGGCGACGGAGATGAATGCGGTGATCGACGTCGGCGCGCCTTCGTAGGTGTCGGGAGTCCACTGATGAAAAGGCACGGCGGCAATCTTAAAGTACATGCCTGCAAGCAATGTGATGAGTGCAATCCAAGAGAGCGGATCGGAAGCCGGCCGGTCTCGGAGGCGCTCAGCGATGACGCTCAATTTCGTCGAACCGCCGATTCCGTATAGCAGGGACATGCCATAAAGAAGCAGGCCGGAGGAAAAAGCTCCAAGCAGGAAGAATTTCACCGCCGCCTCGTTGGATCGGCGGTTCCCTCGCAGGAACCCGGCGAGAACGTACTCGCACAGGGCCATCAGTTCCAGGGCAATGAACAGAACGATTAGATCGACGCCCGAAACCATAAACATCATTCCCACGGCGGCAAAAAGCAGCAGGGCGTAATACTCCGCCAGGTTCGCTTCCTCAATCTCGAGGTATTTCACCGAAAGGAGAACGACAATCGCCGTGGCCAGGACAATGATCGTCTTGGCGACCACGGCGAAGGAATCGAGAGCAAACGTGCCGTTGAATCCCAGATAGGCCGGGGCGCCAAATTGGAAATGCCTAAACCAGAAAATTCCGAATTGCAGGAGCGCATAACCTAGCCCGATCAGGGCCAGTACGGCGTTGAGATATTTGTCGCGCTTATCGAGCAGGAAATCAAACAGGAGGACGGCCAAGCCGAACATGGTGAGAAGGATTTCCGGCTTGATGCCCTGATAATCCGCCAGACTGAAGAAGACGTTCCCCATTAGCGGCTCGCTCCCTCCGCCGGGTCGGATACTTTAAGACTGACTTGCGGTCCCGCGGGCAAAGCCGGCGACACGCTCGCCGATTGCGGCGCCTTGAAGAAGTTCGGATTCACGCGCTCCACGATGGCATTGACGGGTTTATCCAGCACGTCAAAAAAGGGCTTTGGGTAGAGGCCGATCCAGAATGCCCAAATGATCAGAGGAACCAACGTCATGATTTCCCGGAAGCTCAAATCCTTCAGGAGTTGGTTCTTGGGATTTTCGCAGGGTCCAAACATCGTCCGTTGGTAAAGCCACAGCATATAGGCAGCGCCGAGGACGATTCCCGACACGGCCCAAGCGGCCCAGTGCCAATTCGCCTCGTATGCGCCTTGCAGGATCGTGAACTCGCCGATGAAGCCGTTCAAAAGTGGCAGACCTATCGAGGAAAGCATCACAATCATGAAGAGTGTCGCATAGATGGGCATGACGTTGGAAATCCCGCCAAATTCCTTGATCTCGCGCGTGTGGCGGCGTTCGTAGATCAACCCCACAATCAAGAAGAGCGCTCCGGTCGAGATTCCGTGGTTGATCTGCTGGATCACGCTGCCCTGCAAGCCGTGGGGATTCAGGGCGAAGATTCCCAGGGTACAAAATCCCAGGTGGCTCACGGAAGAATATGCAATGAGCTTCTTCATGTCCTTCTGCATCAGGGAGACCAGCGCCCCGTAAACGATGGCGATCAGCGAAAGCCACACCATCACCTTCACCACTGTCGGATTCGAGCTCGCGTCCGGCAACAGAGGCAGCGAGAAACGGATGAACCCGTACGTTCCCATCTTCAACAGAACACCCGCCAGGATCACCGAGCCCGCGGTGGGTGCCTCGACGTGAGCATCCGGCAACCAGGTGTGGAACGGAAACATCGGCACTTTAATGGCGAAGCCAATGGCGAAAGCGGCAAACACCCAAACCTGCATTTGCAGCGGCCAGGAATGCGAGTGCTTCATCAGTTCGGTGAGATCGAAGGTATGCCGGCCATCCGGCATTGTGTAATTGAGGTATAGCGTCAGGATTCCGAGCAACATCAAGACTGACCCGGTCAGCGTGTAGAGAAAGAACTTGATGGCGGCATAGAGTTTTCGCGGGCCCCCCCATACTCCGATGATGAAGTACATCGGAACCAGCATGACTTCCCAGAATACATAGAAGAGGAAGAAATCGAGCGACATGAAAACGCCGAGCATTCCCACCTGGAGCAGCAGGAACATGGCGTAGTATTCCTTCACCCGCTCCTGGATGCTCGTCCAGGACGAAAGGACGGCGAGAAAACCCAGCACGGTGGTCAGCATAATCAGCAGGAAGCTGATGCCATCAATGCCCAAGTGGTATTGCGCGCCGATCGAAGGAATCCAACCGTGAAGCTCGATAAACTTGAACTGTTCCGCCGGCGTCTCGCTCGCGAACCAGAAGACCAGGGGCAAACTCGCGAGGAAATCTACGAACAGGACGACGTTTCCGCACCACCGGATAGCCTGCTTGTTCTTCCCTGGGATGAGGAATAGGGGTATCATCCCGACCAACGGGATAAACAGGATAATGCTCAGAATATGGTCATGAAAAAACGTCATCGTTGACCTCGAAAGAGCAGGAGCTAGAAGTGAGAAGCTAGAAATGCCGGGGCATATGAACCCACCCGCCGGCTAACTCCATCCAACAGGTCTCAACTGATCTACACTCCAGCTTCTTAGTGAAGCATGTAATAAATCATGAACGCCATCACGCCGACGGTGATAAACCAGGCATAATTCTGTACCAAACCCGTCTGTACGATGCGCGCGGGCCAGCTCAGGATCTTCACGATGAAGGCCATGACGTTCACCAGCCCGTCGATAATCCAGGTATCCCACAGCCGTGAGAGCTCCGAGGACATACGCGTCAGCCAACCCACGCCGTTGACTCCGCCATCCACCACACCCATGTCAAACGCGGCCAGGAGGCTGCCCAAGTCTTTGACGCGGTGCACAAAAAGCGCGTCGTAGATTTCATCGACGTAATACTTGTGAAGCAAAAGCCTGTGTGGCCCCGCAAGCGCATCAGCCACGCGATCCGACAGGGCCGGCTGTCGAACATACATGCGGTAGGCAATGCCGATGCCGGCAATGGCCGTCACCACCGACAGCCCCATCAGGAAATACTCAATGCCCTGACTGTAGTCGTGCATAGGCGCGGAGGGATTGCCCTCGAATACCGGTTCCAGGAATTTCCCGAACCATTCCCCACCGAGCAACGATTTCGGCCATCCGATGAAGCCACCCACAATGGAGAGAATCGCCAGGGTTACCAGCGGAATCAGCATGGGCCGGGGCGACTCATGAATGTGGTGTTCAACATCGTGCGGAACCCGCGACTCCCCCCAAAACGTCATGAAGATCAGGCGAAACATGTAGAACGCCGTAAGGCCCGCGGTAATCCAGCCCACAGCCCAGAGCAGCGTGTGCCCGTAAGGCCCGGCAAAGGACTGCCATAGGATTTCGTCCTTGCTCGCGAAACCTGCCAAAGGGGGAATCCCCGAGATTGCCAGCGCCGCAACCCCCATGGTCCAGTATGTCGTCGGAATCCTGCTCTTGAGCGCGCCCATTTTCCGCATGTCTTGTTCGCCGGAAAGCGCGTGAATGACGCTGCCCGAAGCGAGGAACAGAAGGGCCTTGAAGAAAGCATGCGTCATCAGATGAAACACACCCGCAGTGAATGCACCAACACCGCACGCCAGGAACATGTAACCTAACTGGCTGACCGTCGAGTAAGCCAGCACACGCTTGATATCGTTTTGCACGAGGGCGATCGACGCCGCCCAAATCGCCGTCGCCGCGCCAATGCCTGCCACCAGCGCCAAAGCTGCTGGGGAAAGAGCGAACAGAGCGTTGGAGCGAGCCACCATATAGACGCCGGCGGTCACCATGGTCGCCGCGTGAATCAATGCGCTGACCGGGGTGGGACCCTCCATGGCGTCGGGCAACCACACGTACAAGGGAATCTGCGCCGATTTCCCCGTGGCGCCGATGAAAAGCAAAATGCAAATAGTGGTAATGACCCCGCTACCCATCGCAAACTGACCGCTCCGCGCGGCTTCGGTGATCGAATGAAAGTCCAACGTGCCGAAGGTCACGACCATCAACATCACACCCAGCAGGAATGCCGCGTCGCCGATACGATTGACGATGAATGCTTTCTTCCCCGCGTCGGAGGCTGACTTGCGTAAGAAGTAAAATCCGATCAGCAGATAAGAGCAGAGCCCCACGCCCTCCCAGCCCACGAACATCATCAGGTAGTTGTCCGCCAGAACCAGGACGAGCATGGAGAACATGAAAAGGTTGAGATAGCCGAAGAAGCGGTAATACCCGGCTTCATGCGCCATGTACCCGACGGAGTAAACGTGAATGAGGAAGCCCACCCCGGTCACAACGAGCATCATGACGCAAGAGAGCGGGTCGAGTTGCATTCCCACATTCACGCTAAGGTTTCCCAAAGAGCCGTTCGACAAGTGGAAGGCCCCGGCAGGCAACCACGTGTATAAGTGCCGAAGGAAGACGTGGTGGTACGATTCCGGAAGTCCGAGAAATTGTATAAAGCACCCAACTGCCCAAAGAAAGGAAAGGCCGGGGAGTCCCACGGAAACCGCGGTTACGGCACGGTTCGACGCCCGCCGGCCAAAGAAAAGCTGGATGGCCGCGCCCAACAGCGGGAAAACCGGGATTAACCAGATGTAGTCAAGCATAGTTGTTAAGAAGGTTAAAGTTTAAAGGCTAAAGGGTAAAGAATTCGGCTTCGCGCTTGATCCTTTCCACTAACCTCTGCCCCCGCATCTTCGTCCATCCTCAGCCTCACCCATCTACCTTTACCCGTTAACCTTTACACTTTGAACTTTCGCCTCACCACTTCAGCAGATCGATCTCATCCGCGTTTACCGTCTCTTTGTTGCGGAAGAGGGCGATAATCAAACCCAAGCCTACGGCGGCTTCGGCGGCGGCATCGGTAATCACAAAAATCGCGAAGACCTGGCCATCCACAGATTTGAAGTACTGCGACAGAGCCACCAGGTTGATGTTGACAGCATTCAGAATCAGTTCAATCGACATCAGAATAATCAGCACGTTACGCCGAGTGAGCACTCCGATGACACCTATGGCAAACAGTCCAGTGCCAAGAAAAATGTAATAGTCCGTGGGGATCATTCCAGTTTCCTTTTGGCCATGATCACAGCGCCAACCATCGCCACCAGCAACAGAAGTGAAGCGATCTCGACCGGGAGCATATAACTCTGGTAGAGAGCCATCCCCACCGCCTGAGTGTTCTGAGCGGGGGCGTTCACCATCGGCCGGGCAGGCAGGTTGAGGCCATGTCCGTGGTTGTACAACGCGTACACGAGAATTCCTGCCAGCACAACGGAAGTCACCAAGGCCAATTGCGATTGCCGAGCGAAGCGTGCCTGCTTTAGGGCCACGTCGATATCGACGAGCATGACGACAAAGAGAAACAGCACCGTAATGCCGCCAACGTAGAGGATGATCTGTACCGCGAAAAGGAACTCAGCATGTTGCAAGAGAAAAATCCCGCCGACGGCAAAGAGCGTTATGACCAGCCAGATCGCGCTGTGCACGGCATTGCGGCGTGTAATGACAAAGACCGCCGACACGAGGGCCAGAACGGAGAGAATCCCGAATGTTACAAGCTCTACCATAGTTCCCAACTCAAAAATCGAAGGGAAGAGAAAGTTTAAAGTGTGAAGGATAAAAGTTAAATAAAGCCAGAGCGACCGGTGGACTTTTTTTTACCCTTTACACTTCATCATTTACCCTTTACCCTTCATCCTCACCCTTCATCCTTTACACTTTTCCTTTATCTCGTATATCTCGCCGGCTGAGGTCCCTCCTCCAGCGCTTGCCGGTCCCAGATCATTCCCTCGCGTGAATAGTTCGCAATCTCGAAGTCCTGCGTCAACTCCAGCGCGTCCACCGGGCAGGCGTCCTCGCACAACCCGCAGAACATGCAGCGCGAAAGGTCGTAGGTAAACGTTGTCAGCCGCTTCTTGCGGTCCTCCGTGCGTGCCCACCCTACCACGATCAGATTCTCCGGACAGGCGATCGAACACAGGTTGCACGCAATGCACAGCGTCTCGCCCGACTCGGGATGGTTGTTCAATCGCGGCGCGCCGCGATAGCGTTCCGCCACCGGCGGCCGTTCCAGCGGATACTGCTCCGTGCAGATGGCGTCGGGACGCTGATAGGAAAACGTCAGCCGCAGCCCTTTGAGCAGGTCGATCAGAAATATCCGCCGGAGAAAGTCTTTCCAGTCCATCGTCACCTACCGAGCCATGCCACCACCGCCGGAGCGTGGTGGGACAACCAGAGATATCGGAACACCGCAGTCCCGATCAGGTTCGCCAGAGCTAGGGGAATCATCCACCGCCAACCCACATCCATCAATTGGTCATAGCGATAACGCGGGAACGTTGCACGATACCAGATGAAAGCGTAAAGGAAAGCCAGCACCTTGGCGCCGAACCAGAAAATCCCCTGAATCGCGTTGAGCACCGGGGGATACGCCACCAGAATCGCGAGCACCACAAATCCCGCGGCGAGGACCATGAAAAAGTAGCGTTCGAGCGCGACCGAGCCCTTTAGCCCCAACCACAGCACAAACCCTGCCGCTCCGACGAAAGCCACGATGGGGGTGAACTTCAAAAAGTCGAGGGCCGAATAGCTGGCGAAGGGGCGCAGCCACCCACCCAGAAAAAGGGTCACAGCGATGCACGACACCACGACCATGTTCGTGTATTCCGCCATGAAATACAGCGCAAAACGAAAACCGCTGTATTCGGTATGAAAGCCAGCGGTCAGTTCGGACTCGGCCTCAGGCAAATCGAAGGGATTCCGATTCGTCTCCGCCACCGCCGCAATGACGTAAATCAGAAAGGCGAGGGGCTGCAGGAATACGTTCCAAACTCCCATGCTGAATTGCCGATTGACTATGTCCACCATGCTCAGGGAATTGGAAATCAGCAGAACGCCCACCAGCGCCATTCCCGCCGCAACCTCGTAACTCACCAGTTGCGCGGAGGACCGTAGCGCTCCCAACAAAGGATAATGGCTGTTAGACGCCCAGCCTCCCAAGATAATTCCGTATATACCAAGCGAAGAAATCGCCAGGATGAAGAGCAGCCCGATGTTGATGTCGCTGACGTAAAAATTGCCCGCGAAGGGAATAACAGCAAAGACCGTAAAGGCGGCGAAAATACTGATGCCGGGGGCCATCAGAAACAGCCACTCGTCCGCGCCGGCGGGAATGATGTCTTCTTTGAGCAGTAACTTCAATCCGTCCGCGACGGGCTGCAGCAGTCCCCACGGCCCCACTCGCATGGGCCCCAATCGCGCCTGCATGAAGGCCAGCACCTTCCTCTCCATGTAGACGAGGTACGCGACGATTCCAGATAGGACGGCAAAAATGATAAGAATCTTGATGAGAGCGAGCAGCAGCGGATTGGCGAAGATGAGTTTGACGATGCTCTCGAGCATATCTTTAAGTCCGATGTCCGTCGTCCATTGTCCGTTGCCGCAGCCTCAAGGCATCCCCTGACGATTCAAAGGTGATGAACCTGTGACCGCTGACTAAGGACAAATGACCAGGGACGGTCTTACCTATCCACTTCTCCCAAGACGATGTCGATCGTCCCGATGATGGCAACAATATCCGCGATGAGGTGGCCCTTCGCCATCTTATCCAACGCCTGCAAGTTGAGGAACGACGGCGGCCGCACGCGCACGCGGTACGGAGTGATGGTCCCGTCGCTGACCACGTAATATCCGAGTTCGCCTTTGGGCGCCTCGATGGAATGGTAAACCTCGCCCGCTGGCGGCTTGATCACTTTCCCCACTTTGCCAAAAATCGGTCCCGGCGCGAGGCGCTCGAGGCATTGGCGAATGATGCGCACCGACTGGCGCATTTCCGCCATGCGCACGATATACCGGTCGTACGTGTCGCCATGCTCGCCGACCGGAACATCGAACTCGACCTTATCGTAGGCTTCGTAAGGTTGGGCCTTGCGAATGTCCCACTTTACGCCCGAGCCGCGCAGAACAGGACCGGTAACCCCCAGGGCAATTGCGTCCTCGCCGGAGATCACGCCGATGTTTTTCGTCCGGTTAATCCAAATGCGATTCTTGGTCAGAAGTTGCTCGTACTCATCGATCTTGGCGGGAAAATAGTCGCAGAACTTCGAGACGTCTCTCTCGAATCCGTCGTACAGGTCGTATTGCAGCCCGCCAATGCGGAAAGCATGCGTCGTGAGCCGCGCTCCGCAATATTCCTCGAAAATCTTCAGGACTTCCTCGCGCTCGCGAAAAGTGTAGAACACCGGCGTCATCGCGCCAATGTCCAGCGCGTGCGTCCCGAGCCAGATCAGGTGGCTGGCGATGCGCTGCAATTCCGCCAGGGTCATCCGCGTGTATTGTGCGCGCGGCGGGATTTCCACCCCCAGAAGTTTCTCCACCGCCTCGACGTAACCCATGCCATTGGTCACGGCGGCGCAATAATCCATGCGGTCGACATAAGGCGTGAACTGGGCGTAGGTGCGGTTCTCGGCGATCTTCTCAACGCCGCGGTGGAGATAGCCAATGATGCATTCGGTGCCCAGCACGCGCTCCCCGTCGAGCTTCAACTTGACGCGCAAAACTCCGTGGGTGGCCGGATGCTGCGGCCCCATGTTGATGACCAGTTCATTGGCGTCGAGGAAAGTTGCTTCCGGCATGAGTTACGGTCCGCTCTCAGTCCCTTGGTCTACCTGCTTGCTTGTCACTCGTCACAGCTTAGTTCTGGTTTTTGCTCGTCACTCGTCACTTTTCACTCGTCACTGCTCTACTACTGCCCGCTCTCAATTCCCAGATTGTTCTTTACCCAAGCCTCGTCCTGTTTCAGGATGTCGTAATCCTTGCGCAGAGGATGCCCCACCCATTCGTCGGGCATCAAAATCCGCTTGAGGTCCGGGTGGCCTTCATACACCACACCGAACATATCGTAGATCTCCCGCTCCAGCCAATTCGCCGTGGGCCAAACACCGGTCACCGACGGAACTTTTTCCTCGGCGCTCACTTGCACCCGCAAACGCAAGCGATTGTTCCGCTCGAAGGAATATAAATGATAGATGATGTCAAAGCGTTTTTCCCGCTTGGGATAATCCGCCGCCGTTTCATCCGTCAGCAAAGTGTAGGCGCCACCCTCCGGGCCTTTCAGGAATTGGCAAATCGCGACCAGGTGTTCCTTGGCAACATTTATGGCCGGCATATTGCGGAAGATGACCGCCTCGCTGATCGCACCAGGGAACTTCTTCTGCAGCTCATCCAGCAGCGGGTTCGACCACGGGTCAGGCTTGACGGGCGCTTTGGGGGCAGGAGCGGGCTTGGCCGCCGCTGCGGTGGGAGGTTTCGGCGGCGCTCCGGCCGCAGGCTTGGCAGGCGCACCGGGAGCGCCACCACCGGCACCCGCGGTTGCAGCCGGCTTGGCGGGTGCGGCCTCAGGCTTGGTTTCGGGACTTGCCCCGCTGCCCTCCCCCGCCGGCTTTGGCGTTCCAGCCCCTTCGGCCGCCTTGGGCGGTCCATTTTTTTCGTCAGCCATTGGCCTAAAGTGGTTACCGGAGAGTGATTTATTCCCGCCTCAAAACTTTGGATTTTCGCACACGCTACACATCATGTCAACAATGGCGGGAAGAATCATTGCGTCCTCCGAACGACGGGGCCGGGCCGCGTTGACTGGGGAGCCCTCCGCCGACAACCAGCCCTGACCGAGGGCCGACTTTCCTAATCCCAGCGTCTAGTCTTTCATCGTGTCTCCATTGTCGCGATGCAGGAAATTGAGGCGCCAAATTCCGGAGGAAGCGCAGAAAAAGAAAAGCAGTAATCAGCATGGGGTTGATCGTCATCGCGACACGGGGGTTCTTCCGCAGCTTGTAAAGCACCGGCATTCCGAGCCATAGGTTAGATAGTTGGGCTAGGAATCTGAGGGACCCCCTACGTCGCATCACGTCATGGCCATAAGGCAGGGACCCGGGAAAACAAAGAGCCGCTTGACTTTATGTCGGAGGCGTCATAACTTGGAGTCGTTGATCCAGCCTGGAAGCGAGGAGTTTAGCGATGGCAAACATCCCCACGGCCAACTTACGTCTGGCGGAACGAGAGGTGGTGAGCTTGCCGGTCAACCTCGTATTACGCTCGGAAGGACGCCAAGCCAGCTACGAAGCATCCACCGTGAACCTTTCGCTCGGAGGGGCCTGCGTCCAAACTCACCTTAAGCTCGTTCCTGGGGACTGGGTGGGGATCGTGCCCAAGGGGGAATTCCCGCACGCCATTCCCAGCCGCGTCGTCTGGGTGCGGCCGAAAGATGAGGCAGCGCTTTTTTATTTCACCGGAGTCCAGTTCTTAGACACCCTGCCGGTCTGATCCATTCGCTCACCCGATTAGTTTGAGCGCGAGCTAAACGTCGAAGGGCTCGCGCGATCTGCCATCGCGCGCCCCCTGTTGTATAGCCTCTATGCAGAAGCTATAAACAACGTGGTGCCGAGCGTGGCGGAAACCCACCTGATGGCAGTCTGTACTAATTTGGGGAATGACTTACCACACTTACCATGTTTCAAATCGGACAGGCACCCACGCGCCGCGCTGGCTTGGACTGCGGTAGCAGCAGCTACCGCCTTCCGATCTCGGTTCATACGGCAAAATTGGCAAGGCCGAAGTCAGAAAGGCGGTAGCTGCTCCTACCGCACTCCAAGATGTTCTCGGCAACAGTGGTGGGTGAGCCAAGTAAGCCCTTCCCCTAATTTGATCCGGAGCGCCGGCCTCCAGCCTCCACGGGAGCCGCCCGGATGGCGGCGTTTCGTTCAAATCGGGACACGACCCACTTGACGCGGCGTGGTGTTTCGAAGTATGGTCCGCAGTATTGAGGCCCTGCCAATGCCGCTGGGTAGGCGGCCGACAGCGGGGACGGGATTCCTAAGTTCAAGCCCTACAGGAAGGTGTAACCCATGGTGAAATCCATTGGTGTCGTCCTCGGCAGCTATGTGCTCTCGATTATTCTTGTCCTGGCGACGGACCCACTGCTCTCGCTTCTCTTCCCGGGCGACTTCGTCAAGGGCCGTGTCCCCTCCAATGCGGCTCTCGCCGCCAGCACCGGGTTGTTCGTCGTCGTCTCGATCCTTTGCGCCTGGCTCTGCGCGCGCTTTGCTCCCCGCCGCGCCGCGCGGCATGTGCTCTGGTTCTTCATCCTCGGAGAAGTTATGGGCGTGGGCGCGACGATTCCCAATTGGAGCAAGGGTTGGCCGCACTGGTACTGGTTGTCCTGGCTGCTCACCTGGCCTGTAAGCTGCTGGGTCGCGCTGCGGCTCGCCGGGCGGCGAGATGGTTCGCCCGAAGTGGTGGAAGCGAACAGCTAACAGGTTGCGGCGGCGGGAGCCCGCAGCTCACCGCCGAAAGCTAACAGTCCATCGCGCGCCTCGTGTCCCGAATCCCGTTTTCCGTGTCCCGGCCACAGCATGCGGACAATGGTATTGACACGTTCGCATCGGCGCGTTGGGAAATTGGCCGCCCCTCGGCCCATGAGGCCGACGTAGCGCAGGGCCGGCCCTTCGGCCCTGCGGCTTTTCCGCCGAGTGGACATGTTCCTAGCCGCCAAGACCACAGACGGGTTTAAGAGCGCAACGCTGGAGGTCGAGCCTTGCGCCAGGCTCCCTTTTTGCGGGCCCCGCCGAGCAACCGGCGTCGACTAAAATAAAACCCACCCTCCCAGCCGGCCGGTGTATCCTGCCTTTTTGGTAGCTATCGCCACTGCTGGCGTGAAGCGGGGTATTTCGGGGCTTTCTTATGGATTTCATGACATGGTATGACCGCATCGGAAAGGATAAATTCGCCGGGGGAAATTATGGCAAGCCGATTCTTGACTACTTTGGTTGGGTGTTATACCAAATCGAACGCGAATTCCGGTTCGATAACCCCATTAAGGACATTTTTACCAGCGTAGTAACCCAAATGACGCCTCTGGTTCCCCTTCCCGTAGATCGCCGTCACCTGCCGACCGCACTGCGCAAGCTGAATTTCCCTTCCGGGCAAATGCGGGAGCGCATCGAGTCGTCGTTGCGAAAGAACCCCATCGGCTCACCCTTGGGGGTTCCGGGCGGCGCTACCGCGGTAACGGGCGCATGCTTCAACGGTCATGCCATCTGGCAGCAATCGAGCACACAGAACGACCCTGTCGCTGCCCAAGGGGCGTCAGTCGCTACGGAAAATCTTCGAAAGGCCTCCAAGCCGTGGTTTACCACCTGGGGCAATCTGCTGAATAACAAACATGCGGAGGACATCTGGATGCGGCTGCATTTTGAAACGCTGCGGGCCAGAGTAAACGACATCGGGGTGCAATGGGCGCACCCCAGCACGAGGTCATTATACTCGCTGCAAACCGATCCCCATCGGGTGGAGTTTCGTATCACCGATGCGCCTTGTGCCATGATGTGCCAGGCAAACCCCTGGCCTCCCGTGGCGCCAAACTACACCACCGACGTCACCTACATCCCTCCGGGAACGGTGGCACGGCAAGGGGGATGCAGAAACTACTTTATGGCCATGCGAGCCTTGTTGTCTAAGCCCAACATGCCCATCCTGGTGTATTGGGCCAACACCTACGATGGCCTCAAAGCAAACTATTTATTTTCCGTGGATGAAAACGGCCAAATGTGCCTGTCCGACGGTCCATGGGCCGGCCGGGCCGTCATCGCCGTAAACAACATGATCCCTCCAAATGCCGACGCGACGTTCAGGGCAAAGCTGGGCGACCAGAAGTTAATGGTGAGTCAGGAAATCCGAACCAGTTACCAGCATTACAAGGCCAATCCAACCCTCGCATAGTCATAAACCCGAGGTCGGCATTCACGCCTCATAGTCGGAGGTGGCGCCGGCCCGCCGTCTGGCCCGGTGGCCTTTCCGGCGGCACAGACCTTTTCCTCGCCGACAGATTTACGGGTGGGGACAAGAACCGCAAGGCTGGAAAGCGAGCCTTGCGCTACGTTCTCCGCGCGCGAGGCGCGGTTATCCTGGCGGGATTGGTCACGCCCGCATTCGTCTCGGCATTGGCCACCAAATTGCTAGCCTACCGATAAGGCAAGGGAATTAGGGTGAAATCCCGCAGGGACGTGTGGGGGGTGCTGGGGCTGAGCATAACCGATAAACCTCACCTGGGAGCCGAGACTTGCGTCCCGAATCCTGCTCTCCGGTTTCGCGCCCCTCGGGTGGCCCTTCGGCGGACTTCTCCTGACGCGAACGGCGGCTGCAGCCAAGGAAATCGGCACCCGGATCGAATGGCTAATCCAGTATCAAAAATGGAGGTTCATCCGGGGATGTCTATGAAAACACGTCGCACCCTCGCGAAATGTTCCCCGTGCGTGTCCGGTCTCGGTGCGATTAGCTGGATTGGCCGCGCATTGTTACGGAAAAGCCGCGGACCTGAACGACAGGTCTGACGCGCACAATTGTTATTAGCGGCGCGAACTGGGGCATCTACTCCCGGTCAGTGCACAAAATGAAGGTTCATCCGGGGATGTTGATGAAAACACTTGAAGTCTTCGCGAGATGTCCAGGGGCAACAGAGGCTCTCTACGCGAATTGGCGGGCTTGTCCCGCGTTGGCACGGAAAAGGCCGCGGCCCCAAACGACAGGCGCGCTGCGGACTTATTCGCGGCGCGCACCAGGGCGCTACTCCCGATCAGTGCACAAAATGGAGGTTCATCCGGGGATGTCTATGAAAACACGTATGGAGGATCACTCGATGGAGGAGCGCAAGAGTCGGCGAGTCGTTCTGGCGGCGCGGCCCAACGGCGAACCGCTGGATGAAAACTTTCGGATGGAGACGGTAGATCTCCCCATGCCTGTTGAAGGCCAGGTGCTGCTGCGGACGGTCTATCTGTCGCTCGATCCCTACATGCGCGGACGCATGAATGCCGGATATTCCTACGCGGCGCCGGTTGAAGTCGGGGGAGTGATGGAAGGCGGCACAGTCAGCGAGGTGATGGAATCGCGGTCGCCCGATTTCGCTCCTGGCGACTTCGTGCTCGCGTACACGGGATGGCAGGAGTTTGCAGTGGTGGCGGCTAAATCCCTGCAAAAGCTCGATCCTGCGCGGGCACCGCTTTCCGCCGCTCTGGGCGTGTTGGGGATGCCGGGTTTGACCGCCTATACCGGCCTGCTGAACATCGGCCAACCCAAGCCGGGCGAGACCGTCGTTGTCGCTGCGGCGGCGGGAGCGGTCGGCTCAGTTGTGGGCCAGATCGCCAAGATCAAAGGGTGCCGGGCTGTGGGAATCGCCGGGGGAAAACGTAAATGCGAATACGTGGTGAATGAACTTGGCTTTGACGCATGCATTGACCGCCTCAGCCCGCCGCTCCCGCGGAATCTGGAAGCCGCTTGTTCCAAAGGCGTGGACGTCTACTTCGAGAACGTCGGCGGCCGGGTCCTGAATGCTGTGCTTCCGCTCATGAATTCCTTCGGACGGGTGCCGGTGTGCGGCCTGATTTCGCATTACAACCTTGCCGCGCTTGAGCGAGGAATCGACCGCGTTCCGGTGCTGATGACCGCAATTCTGGTCAAGCGACTGCGATTCCAAGGCTTCATCGTGAGCGACTTCGCCGCGCAAAAGGACGATTTCATTAGGGATATGCTCCAGTGGATGCGAGAGGGAAAAGTAAAATACCGCGAGGACGTGGTCGAGGGCCTCGAAAACGCCGTCCATGCATTCCAAGGGCTGCTTCAGGGGCGGAATTTCGGCAAACTGCTGGTCCGTGTAGGCCCAGACCACAAGGCATAGGAGCCAACGACTCGGCGCTGATCTTGGAGTCCGGAGGGATCCGTCACCGGATACGACAGCTAGCGCCCTCCGTCGTTGGGAGGCGTGGCGACGGGCGGAGCATTCTTTACGTACCGGTCAAACCAGGTGATCATTTCCCACAGCACGTGCTCGATAGTCTCGCGCGCGGCATAGCCGTGCGCCTCGTCAGGCAGGGTGACGTAGCGCACCGACCCGCCATTCCCCTTGATGGCGCGGTACATGCGCTCCGACTGAATAGGAAATGTGCCGGAGTTGTTGTCCGCCTCGCCGTGAATCAGCAGGATGGGCGCCTTGATTTTGTCCGCGTACATGAAGGGAGACATCCTC
Organism: uncultured Acidobacteriota bacterium; assembly: GCA_963808085.1. Lineage (GTDB taxonomy): Bacteria > Acidobacteriota > Terriglobia > UBA7540 > UBA7540 > Bog-366. The sequence goes on along the minus strand of CAWEFC010000009.1, from coordinate 63,295 downwards.
AGATACACGTCGGGGGCTTCCCAGAGCGTGCGCCGTTCGCTCTGAAAGGTGAATGGCGTGAGAGTACGATTGTATGCGCCGCTGCGCGCAATGCCCGCCCGGAAGAGATCGGAATGGGCCAGCAGGTTGGCGGTCATGAAGGCGCCGTAGCTATGGCCGCCCACGCCCACGCGGCTCGGGTCAATCACGCCCATATCCGCCGCCTTGTCGATGGCCGCTTTGGCGTCGGCCACAATCTGTTCGACATAGGTGTTGTTCATCGTCTCGGGATCGCCCACCACGGGCATGGCGGCGTTTTCGAGCACCGCGTAACCTTCGAGCAGAAAGAAGAGCTGCGAGGGGCCGCGGATTTCCGTAAAGGTGTTGGGCGAGCCGGTCACCTGCGAGGCCAGGGCGGCGCTGGTGTATTCAAAAGGGTAGGCCCACATGACTGCCGGAAGGCGCTGGCCGGGCTGGTAATCCGGCGGCAGATAGAGCGTCATCGAGAGGCCGACGCCATCGGCGCGCTGGTATTTCACCAACTTCTTCTTGATGCCGCCGAGCTGCGGCACGCGATTGGGAAAATCCGTGAAGGCGGTGTTACCGCTGGAAGCGGTGCGGATGAAGTAATTGGGCGGGTCCGTGGGTGTCTCATGGCGCGTGAGGAATTTCGGTCCGTCCGTAGCCAGCAATCCGATAAAGGTTTCGTAGCTCTTCTCGTCCGAATGAAACAGCCTTGTGGATTGGAGGGTCTTTACACTGAAGCGATCCAGAAAAGGCCGATTGCCCTCGGGAGAGGCACCCTCGCCATCGAGGAAAATGTCGCCGCCGTCTTCGGCCATCGCCGAGTGGCCATTCGGCAACATCCGCGTCACTGGGCGGCCGGGATTGTTGTAGCGTTCCTGCACGCTCAAATCCCAAACAAGCCGCATGGTGGCGGCCGGCTGCTTGGGATCAAAGAAGTAGCCCCTGCGGCGCTGCCGGTCGCGGACGTAATCCCACGCGAGCGCCAAGTCGCCGCCTTCGCCCCAGGTGATTCCGGTGAAGCGCTCCTCGGTCTTGAACATTTCCGCAGGCTCGGCGCCGGGATTGAGTGCGGCGATATCCATCGCCATCACGCGGTCACGGGGTGTGACCTTCTTGCGCGGGTTTCCCTCATCGAGCGCTTCCGCCCACACAAGCGTGGCGGAAGCCGTGGGCTGCCAGGAAAAGTCGCGTGGACCTTCGGGCACGCCACCGAGCGGAGTGGTTTCGTGCATCGGCAAGCTGGCAACCTTGTAGACCACGTGCCCGGCGCGATTCCACACTTCGATGTCGCACGGAAAATCCTCAAACGGCACGAGGTAGGAGTAGGGATGGCGGATGCGTTCCACCAGAAAGTGCCGGCCACCCGGTGCGGCCTCGAAATGGCGGAAGATGGCGGGCTGACCGAGCGGAGTGGACTTCGTGGAGCCTGCATCAAGCTTCGATCCCGGCTTGAGAGGCGGCAGGCTCACAACCTCCAATTGCGAGGTAGCGTAATAGTCGAACAGTTTTTCATGGAAGGCGTTCAAGAGCAGATCTTCAAAGGTCGGCTGAGGCGCTGCCTTACCGAAGCTCTCTTGGATGTGCGGGCCGGTGGGAACGGGATTCGGCGTGGGCGGCGCGCCCCGTCCGGCCGGAACCGTCAGGCAGAGGAGCGAGGAACTGTCGGGCAGCCACTCGCAGGGCGTACCCAGAGCGGCGTTCAAGCCCACGCCGGCGATTGCCTGGGCTGCCCCGGTGGCAGCGTCACCCACCCACAACTCGACGCTGGTGCGGCTGAGGTTCGTGAAGGCGAAGCGGCGGCCATCCGGGGCCCAGATGGGTAGGCTCAAATTTGCGTCCGGGGCCAGCGTCACGCGAGTCTCGCGGCCGTCGGCGATTCGCTTCAGCACATATCCGTTGAAGCGCGTGGCGCCGTGGGGACCGTTGTTGGCAGGATTGATGCGCACTCCGGCCAGCCGAAGCATGGGTTGCGCCAAGTCGGCAATCGGGGGATACAGCATCGGGGTGTAGAGCAGCGCCACATCGCGCGCCGGACTGAGGCTCAGCCCCGGGGTGAGGGGTGCATTCAGCACGTCGAGAATGGCCTGCGGTGGCTTCTCGTAGTTTGCCGGGATGGTCTGGCCGCTTCCCGCCAGCGCGAACCAAGCCGCGGCCGCGAGCGGGTATGTGGATGAAGCGACGCCTTTGCCAAACCAACCTTTCGTCCGCATATTGTCTCCTGAGCCGCTCAACGCCTGCGAACCTCCACAAACGTGCCGCAGATGGCATTCTTCGAGAATTTGTCGGTGGGCGGGATGGGCCCCCACCAATAGGGAACGCTGTCGTAGATCACAAAGAGCTTACCCGGCTCGAGCTCAATCAGGTCACTGTAACGCGTGCTTCTGCCGCTGAAAATGGTCGTGGCTCCGACCCAGGTTTTGCCTTCATCGGAGCTGAACATCAGGGTTACGGGGCCAGGCCGCCCGGTGGTAAAGGCCAGAAGACCGTTGCTCAAGAGGCGCAGATGGGGCGCCACGCCTTTGAAGCCGAGGGAAACCGGTGGGCTCCATGTCTTGCCGTCATCGGAGGACCAAACCTCGCCGAGGTTGTCGCCGCCGCTGCGAAAAATACAAAACAAGCGGGTATCCGACAATCGGACCAGCCCGGCCTCACCCGGCCCGTCGCTGCCCATCCAGGGCGCGAGCTTGTCCTGGGGCGGCGCGGCGCCAACCAGCCCGACTTCCTCCCAAGTCTGCCCCTGATCAACAGAACGGATCAAGGCCAGCCGGTGCTGGTGTGCGTGCCCTTCTGCGGTGTAGTACAACGTGTTGAGCCATTCGCCGCCGGGGCCGTCAATAATGGCTCCGAAAGGTTGGGCCGAAGGAACCTTGCGAAGCGGGGAGGCGTCTTTTTGCTTGGTGCCAAAGAGTTCAACAGGTATGGATTCCACGGGCTCGGCAAGGTGAACCTTCGCATCCCTGATTTGCTGAATCTCCATTCCCCCTCGCGAATACTTCGTCAGGGTAACGTGAAAATCCGTCTTCGCGCCGGGAGGGTAGGCTTCCAAAGAGCCATAACCCGCTGCCAGCCCCCAGATTGCCCCGTCGTCGCGCGGCACTTGCGTGTAGGCGGCGTCGATGTTGGCGCCCGCGCCCATCGGATACCGCCGGCTCCACGTTTCCCCTCCATCCCTGGAAAGGCAATAAGCGGAAAACTCCCCCTCCGGGCTGGTCTCGTCCGGGCTCATACGCATGGTCGCAAGCATTTCCCCCGTGGAAAATCGATGCACGGTCGGGTACCACAAGTACTTATACGACGCCGTGATTTCCACCGTTTTTCCCACTTTGACGGTAACGTCATCCGGCTGGTCCGTCCCTCCGAGGCACAAAACCAATCTCCAACTCAGCATCAAAATGACGAAGAAAGAGAGCGCAGTGAAGCGCAACGAACATTGGAATCGACCTGCCCTAAGCATAGGTTTCAGCACCTTTCCCGCGCGACTTATCGACCCAAGGTGCCCACCACCCGAACCTGATAGCGTTTGGGCCGTCCCCGGGTCGCATCTAGCAGCGCAATGGATGTTACCACGACGGGGCGCGATTGGCTTTCGGGTTCAGATTGATGGTAATAAGCTCTCTATCACCCTCAAGAAATTCCGTAAATTCATGCGACAATACCCCCCTTCTCTTGCATCTAAGTTGGTGAATGGCCTAGGAATAGAAAATGGAGAACCCGACCAACGTTTCGGCGGAGGTCATCATTGTGGGGGGTGGCTTGGCGGGGGCTTCGTTGGCCGCCGTTTTGGGCCGGCGCGGTCGAAGTGTGATCCTGGTCGATCCCCGTCCGACCTGCCCGCCTGTCTTCAAGGCCGAGAAGATCGACCAAGAACAGGTCCACCTCCTGAGCAAGTTTGGTCTGCTCAAACCCATGCTTGCGAATTCCGGGCGAGTTCGCGAGGTATGGAAGGCCTTCAACGGGGGCGTCTTCAGGACGATCCAAACCGAGCAATACGGCATCAGCTACCCTGACATGGTCAACGCGTTGCGGGCGAATCTGCCGGCAGGGGTTAAGCACCGGCAGGGGCGAGTGGAAGCCGTCGCCAACAGCGAGGACGTGCAGCGCGTCAAGCTCGGGGATGGAGAGGAATTGACCTCCCGGCTGGTCGTGCTGGCTTCAGGGGTCAGCCGCGAGATCCAATCCGGCCTTCGCCTCGGGCGCCGCGTGATCCAGAAGGACCAGTCCTATGTTTTCGGATTCACGATTGCTGCCCCTGATTCTCGGCCTTTTGACTTTGATTCGGTTACCTACTACTCGCTCGACCCCGCGGAGCGGATCGATTATCTGACGCTCTTCCGGATTGGCAACGCGATGCGCGCCAACCTTTTTGTCTTTCGTGCGGCCCGAGACCCGTGGGTCCGTGAATTCATCCAGGAGCCGGACCGCATGCTTCGGCACTCGCTGCCTAAGTTGGATCATGTGACGGGGGAGTTTCGAGTCATCAGCAGGGTCGAATCCGGTGGTGGCGACCTCTACCGCGTGGACGGCTATCCTCAGCCAGGCGTCGTACTCATCGGAGACGCGTTTCAGAGCGTCTGCCCCTCCACCGGCATGGGCCTCGATAAGATTCTAACGGATGTGGACGCGCTCTCGGAGTGTGTCCCGCGGTGGTTCGCGACTCCCGGCATGGGAAAGCAAAAACTGGCGGACTTCTACCACCATCCGCGCAAGCTAGCGAAGGATCACGAAGCTCTTCACCGTGCCATCAACCAGCGACGGGCGGCCACGGAACTTTCCCCGCGGTGGCGGATTCACCGCTTCCTTTTGAAACTCTGGCGGCGCGTACTAACTGCGGCGTGTTCCCCCGCCGCGCAGAATAATGATCTCCCCGAAGCCAGAATGGGCAACCAGCCTGTGTCGATTCCTCCAACCAAGGTTTTGGAGAAAAGAACTAGTGCCCAAGATTGACGTGGTGATTCCATGACGCTATTGGGTTCAGCCCATCCCGAAGTTGCGGTAATCGGCGCAGGTCCGTACGGGCTCTCGATCGCGGCGCATTTGCGCCAGCGCGGAATCGCTTTCCGCATCTTCGGCGTCCCCATGGAAAACTGGCGGAGCGCCATGCCATTGGGCATGTTTCTGAAGTCCGAAGGTGACGCCTCCGATCTCTCCGATCCTGATCGTGGCTTGACGCTGGCGCACTATTGTTCCGTCTCCGGCTTGTCCTATCGCGAGCAGGGATGGCCGATTCCCCTTGCGACCTTTGTGGATTACGGGCTTGCTTTTCAACGGAGGCTGGTTCCCGACGTGGAAGAATGCAGGGTCAAGGCGCTCGCCAGGAGGCAAGACGCGTTCGAACTGTCGCTTGACACGGGGGAGAAGCTCACAGCCCGCCGGGTCATTCTGGCGGTGGGAACGACTTACTTCTGCCGCTTGCCAGATGAACTGGCGAATTTGCCGCGGGAGCTTGTCTCGCACAGCAGCGGCCATTCTGACCTTGCCAAGTTTGCCCATCGCGACGTCGTTGTCATCGGTGGCGGGCAGTCAGCCCTCGAGACTGCGGCGCTGCTCAAGGAGGCCGGGGCAAGCGTCCGCGTCCTCGTGCGCGCCTCGTCCGTGGCGTGGAATCCGCACCCTTCCTCCACGCCGGCTCTAACGCGGCTTTCGCAACCAGGATCGGCACTAGGCCGGGGATGGAAAGCGTGGTTTTATTGTAATGGGCAGGGGGTGTTCCACTACTTCCCTTCCAAGTTCCGGGCCAAGGTCGTCAAACGAGCCCTCGGCCCGGCAGGAGCATGGTGGTTGAAGGATCGTGTGGGCGGGAATTTTCCCGTGCTGTGCGGCCACAGAGTAAGCGCGGCACAAGAGACCGGCGGGCGGGCTTGTCTGTCCGTAGTGCGCGGGGAGGATCAGGAAGGTGTGATCTTCGCCGACCACGTCATTGCCGCAACCGGGTATAAGGTCGATATCGGTGCGCTCGAATTCCTTGATGAGAGCTTGAAGCAAAAGCTGAAGCGCGAGGGGACAGCGCCTGTACTTTCGCCTGGCTTCGAGTCATCGGTCCCGGGGCTCCATTTCGCAGGACTCGCTTCCGCGAACCAGTTTGGGCCCGCGATGCGCTTCGTCTTCGGAGCGGATTACACAGCACGAAAGATCACGAGCGCTCTGCGGGCACGAGCCGGGTCCGCGGTTGCGGCGAGGAGAAGCACGTGGCCCCTCTCAGTCCCCCGCAATTAGAGCCCGCAGCTCCGACGGCAAACGATCGCACGCTCGCAGGCCGCTTCGACACCTCCGTCGCCGCCCTGGTGTTGAACTTCAGCACTCACCCGTTCCGTCAGAATAGCTTGGGGATTACTCGCAGCCTGGGGCGGCTGGGTATTCCGGTATTCGCCGTCCAACGATTTTCGTTTATCCCCTCCGGGATCTCTCGATACCTCGCGGGAAGGTTCTTGTGGTACACGGAGGTTCGAGAAAACGACCACTTCCTGGAGGGCATGGAAAGAATTGGCAAGGCTCTCAACCGCCCGACGATTCTTGTGCCCGCCGACGATCTTTCCGCCATTCTGATTGCCGAGCACGCGGGCGAACTCGCGTCGCGTTTCATATTCGCGCGGCCTCCGGCGACTCTGCCTCGGAGGTTAGCGAACAAGCGTGACCTCTATGAGCTCTGTCAACAGCTCGGGATCGCTTGTCCCCACACGGTTTTTCCCCGCTCGCATGAGGAACTCCTCGACGTTACCGCACACAGTCAGTTCCCCGTGGTGGTGAAAGCTACGGAGCCGTGGCTGCTCCCCGGAAGCGTCCGTAGCACCAAGCTCGTTTTCAGCCGCCCGGAGCTTATCAACTACTTCCACGAGTTTTGGCGTCAAGCTCCGGCCACTACCCTGATGATTCAGGAGATGATCCCCGCGCACAGCGCGGAGGACTGGTTCGTCCACGGATACTGTGATCACCATGCGAATCCGATGGCCATCTTCACGGGAATTAAGCTGCGATCCTATCCTGCTTTTGCCGGGCCGACGACGTTGGGCCGCGCCGTTCGTAATGATGCCTTGCAAGATCAGGCGGCCAAACTCTTCTCGGCCATCGGCTATCAGGGCATCATGGATCTTGACTATCGGCTGGACAAACGCGACGGCCGTTACAACCTGCTCGATTTCAATCCGCGGATCGGCGCGCAATTCCGGCTCTTCGAGGACCAGGGCGGCATCGACGTTGTGCGGGCGCTTCACCTGGATCTCACCGGTCGCGGGATTCGCGGCGGTCCCCAGATTGAGGGGCGAGCCTTTATCTCCGAGACTCACGACATCCTTGCAAGTTGGTCCTACTTCCGTGCGGGAGATTTGAAGATGAAAGAGTGGTGGCGCTCGCTGCGAGGCGTCGCGGAAGGCGCCTGGTGGGCTGCTGACGATCCTCTGCCATTCTTGCTGATGTGTCTCTGGATGCCTTGTCGCGCCGCCTCCCGATGGTCAAAGTGATCCGAATCGAGGCTCGGGAGGAACCGCAACCGCACTCGTTCGCGCGATGATTTGCGACAACAGCTTATTGGGACATATGCTCGCGAACGGCGCCAACCATCGGCTTGCCCAATCTTCGAACGGTCTCCCTGAGCCACTGCTTCGCGATCGTTCGAAGCCGAAGCAGATTGCCGAGTGCCGTATTTCTGTGGATGTAACAACTCGCGTGAGGGCGGACTTCCGCCAACCACTGCATCTTCCAATCCTCGCTGTCCCCAAGGCATTCACATTCGAGAAGGCCTCGCTCTGCGGCCTCTTGCAGAACCAGGCCCAACAGAAGGTGGCCCGGACTGTATGCTCCGTAGCTTTCGTCATACGCGACTTTTAGCGGGTAGTAGCTGCCCGCAAGGGTCAGGCCGAACTGCGCGGCAATCGGCTTGCCGGATACTTCCAAGAAATACAGGGAAAAGTAGCTAAAGCGAGAGGCCTCCGCGGCGACGAGATCGTAAAAGCATGTGACCTCGGGGATGCAGGCGATCGCAGTGCCGCTCCTGCCTTTCCAGCCGCTTCGCTCGAGGGCGTAAAAGCGCTGGAGCGTTTCTGCGTCGGCCTGCTCGATGCGGCGCAACTTCACGGCCCCAACTCCCTGAAGTTTGCGCAAGCGGCGGCGCAGTTTGCTCCTAAGGTTGGCGCTACGCACGAAGCGGGTGAAGTCGGATTTGCCCTCCGGAGGAGTCAGTGCAATATAGGGACTGACGGCGGCCTCTCGCCGCCAAACCCGAAATCCATCATCTCGTGCCGCCCCCAACAATCGCTCTACCGCTCCACCCGACGGAATATTGGACAGCTCGACGACCTCCCAATCGGGCAGAGCGCGCAAGCATTTCCAGATTGCCGCAATCACTTGCTCCCCATCCTGCCCAGCGTCGCGAACGATGTCGAACCGGCAGGAATAATCGGGATGTGCCGCGCTGCGAGTCCGGCAAAATGGAATACTGAAGGTCCGAGGCTTTTCCTCGAGGAGCGGAAGCACGGCCCTGAGGCGGCCATCCTCGCGAATCGTAATCAGAAGTAGCGTGGCGGCGGGCGCGAATGCTTTCACGAAGGCGGCAATCCATTCCGGGCGAAAGAACGGCTGATCGCACGGCCCTCCTGCGCACAATGCTCGCCACTCGTCGGCGATCCCGCAAATCAGGTCGACGTTCCCACGCTCGGCGCGGCCGAGAAGTTGTGACTTACACTGGACGGCCATCAGGGCGCCTGCTTGTGGGTCGAGCGGTCATGCCAGCGTTCCTGGGCGAACTGCTGAGCCCGGATCAATGCCAACCGGAACCGGTCGGTTCCCTTTATCACCCAGCGGCTGGTCCACGCCTCGCAGGCTTCAAATTCCCCTAAGTAATCCGCCACGCGGCCGCGCTTTCCGCACAGCCCCAACTTGTACTGGGCTGTGCCGGGGTGGGTGACTTCATTGATTCCGCCCAAATCGTACCAGCGGACGCCTTGCGATTTCAGTCGCTGAATCATGCGCCATTGCAAAAGATAGGACCCGCGCAATTCGAGCCCGGAGTCACCCGTCGCCGCGAGCCAGGCAATGGACTTCTCCCCGAGCGCCGATACCACCAGACCCGCAACGGTTTGTCCCTGGTGCCGGCAAAGCGCGATGTGAGCCTTCATGCCGGGATTCAGCTCGCGCTGGATCTGGCGTAAATAATGGATGGGAGGAATCCATCCCGCGTCTTTACGCGCGCGCATCTGCCGATATAACTCGGCAAACTCGGTGAGCAACTCCTCCGTCGAGTCCTCGACAACTTCCAGACCGTTGCTCTCGGCGCGCTTGAGATTGGACCGCCAGTGGCGGGTGAGGCTTCCCCGAAGTTCGTCCAAGGAATAGGTCAGATCCAGCACCACCGTCCGCTGCTGGGCGGCGGCGTTTCGGAGGAATCCCTCTTCTCCGGCGATGGCTTGCAGCTCGGCATTTTCAAACTCCCAAGGAGTCACGCGCAGCAGGAACCCGCGCTCAACCGCGTATTTCTGCCGGAGCGCCCGCAAGAGTTCCCGAAAAACCTGTGGATCGGCCTCACTGCCCCGGCGAATCCACATCGGACCCCACTTCGCATACGCCAAGCCTCCGCTGAGGACCGGCAGTTTGACCATGACCACCTGGGCCGCTCCGACTACAGCGGGGCCGTCCTTTAGCACCAGGTGGCTAAGATTCTTCCCGCCCCATCGCACTGCAGCGTAGGTCCAGGTTTGGTAGAGGTTGGCATCTTGAAATTCTGCGAGGACGTGATCCCACTCTTCCCTGCCGAATTGCCGGCACTCCGGCTTGAACTGCCGTACTTCCGGTGAATCGCCCGGCCCGCGGCGTTCCGGCACAGCAAAGCTGTCCTGAACATCAAGCAGCGGAGAAATGCGAGGGGTCCTGGAACTTACACCGAGGGCTCCGCCATCAGGCGCGGAGGGCGGTTTCGTGGCGAATTCGTTTGGCTCATCCATCGTCGAAGCGGCTCTTCTTTAGGCCCGTGATGTATGTGGGATGCTCCAGACACTGGTTTGGTTCTCCTTCGAGGTTCGGAATGGACTGCAATGTCGCAAACTCGACGCGTTCATTCGCGGGAAATGTGAAATGGCCGTGGAGAGAGTGTCATAGGGGCACCCTCGGGAGCGCCCCGATGAGACCAGATTGTCAAAAGTATGCGAGAAAACGGCTCAATGTCGTAGGCCCTCCCATCCAATATAAATAACCGCCGGTCCCTAAATTGAAGGTGTTACCTTGAAACGTGTTATTCATACTGGTGTAGACGGCATTGGTTGGTCCGCTGCCGTCGATGGCAATGCCCGCCGCCGCGCCGTTCGATTGGGTAACTGTGTTGCTGTCCACGCTCATGTTTTCCAATTCGTAAGGTTGGCCGTTCGGCGCGTCCCCCCGGCTCTGGATAAGCCCGACAATGCCATTCATGCAGTTGATGACGGTATTCGAGTAGACCGAAACATTGGTAGAATCGGCGATCAGGATTCCCGCGCCCCACCAGATCCCGGTGCCGGATGGGTTGGATCCATCGTTATAGATGTAGTTGCCCTTCACGGTTATATTGGTGCTGATCTCCGATAGAATTCCCGCTTCGATGTTCCCGAAGGTTTCGTTCTCGTTGTAGGTGACCCCTTCGCTGTTGATGTCATTCCACAGACCGGGGCCCAAGTTCGCGAATGCATAGTTGTATTCCACGATCACAGTTGTCGCGTTGGCGAATTTCGCTCCGCCCGCTTCCCAGTAATAGGAATAACCGGCATAGTTATTGTTATAGATTTGGTTACTTTGCACGGTGAAACTTGTTCCGCCTCCTCCGATTCCCAGTTGGCCGTTGTAATGAATGAGATTCTTATAGGCCCACATCCCATTGCCGGTGCTGATCCCTCGGCCGTGATTGAATCGGATCTCGCTATATTCGACGGCCCAGGTGGCGCCTCCGCCCGAACCGTCGACCGCGCCCATTTGGGCGGGGCAAGCGTATTTCTCAATCGTCAAGTTGTTAATCTGCACGCTCGATGCCGACCCGTAAAACGCTTGCCGTAGTTCGCTCATTTCCACGGTGTAACCGGCGGGATTGTCGCCCATATAGGCCGTGCCGGTGCTGTAGTTGAGGTACCATTTGCCGGGTCCGACGGAGGCCAGGCTGGTAACACGGGTTTTGGGAACGTTGTTGAAGAAGAGGTCCTCCGGGTAGATGCAGGCAGGGCTGCTGGCATTACATTGACCCGGATAAGACGAGGCCTGTGTGACGCTGACGTGCGCCGTCCAATACGAGCCACTTTGCGTGAAAGAGGTCAGCAAGGCGGCCCCGCTAACGATGGCGCCAGTTTGCCCCACGAACACATCGCCGGTTTTGGGAACAACCGACTGAAGGCGGTGAATACCTGGAGCCAGCGAAAACGTGGTGTTCGTAGGGTTATTGTTGACGAGCGTCTGCAAGGTGGCCGTGGTGGCGACGTTGATGGTTGCGCCCCAGCACGTCGAGCTTTGTGCCCGGCCGAAAAAACTGAAGCCGATCGCCATTACAATCAGTGCGGAATAGTAAAGGGCCCTCAGTACAATTTTGCGTAGAGCCATGCTCGAATTCATTTCATCCTCCAAAGTTTTTGATTTGCCTTTCCGGTTTAGCCCTCAGTGGCTCTCAATCCAGTTGAATAGACCCCAGGAACGCTCCTGTCCCTCCGGGTTCGGTTGGACAGAGAACTCCCCGCCCATGCTCAAGAAGAGAGCATCGGAGAATTCTTCCGTATGTTGTGAGAGCGGCTACTTCTGACGCCAGACTGAGTATGCGCTGAAGACTTTCGAGAGGGTGAAATCCATGCGCCCCGGACCATCGCCAATGGTCCCTATCGGGATTTGGTAATGCACTGGTAGGCCCAAATCGACTTCCGTCAGATCCTGTTCTTGTGGTTTCCTCCGTCACTCCCAACCGGGGAGTTGCTACCCATCGAGTTGGTTGATTCTGTTCAACTTTTCGGTTTGAGACGCACTGCGCGCTCTGCAAACCCACCTTCGCCCGCATATGCTCGTCGGATGTGCAAACGCCGAGCCGTGGATTTTGCCACTTTTTTCGGGGAGCGGGATGGGAGTATTCCCACACCGGCGCCCCGGCATCTGCGATCGTGCCCTGATTCTAAAAACATGTCGATAGGACTAAGGTACCATTAGGGAACGTAAAATTATTCTGGTAAACACAACTTATTGAGGATATAATCCATCCCCATACTACAGATAGTGGAAACAGGGGAGGTATCAGACCGCCGCCCGGGGAAAAAACCTCGTCGGCACCCGGTAACCCCTCAGCTCCCGCAACCGGTGGCAGAGCCGCCGATTGTTACGCGCCTTGGGCGCATCGAAAGTTCCGCTAATTCGCGGGTCCCCGTTTCACTTTTCAATTGACTTTGACAAACGTCAGAGGCCAATGTCGCAGCACGTTCGCTGCCAGGTAAACACCTTACTGTATCTGCCGGGTATTCAATGACTTGATCTTCCGGGCTGTGCACTGGCTGCCATCGCACCGGAAATTGTTACCTGCGGCAGGAAAGTTTTTCACGGAATTGCTAAACGGCGTGCGCCACCGTCTTGAAGGGAGCGTGCGATTGACGATCGTCCACCGCAACTCCATCGCGAAAGCTTACGAAGCGGCCGGAATTTGCCGGAACCTTTTCTCCCGGTACGATAATTCCAACGAGATTCAAGGGATCGGCTGCCGAGACCGTAATGATCTCACCGCTCGCGGGACGGCCTCGCATGGCTCGGACAGAATCCACCGCCACCGGCAACGCGAATTGTTCCCCCAGAAATCCGTTCACGAACCTGCCGCCGCGCACTTCGCCGCGCGCTTCCAGGCGCCGCAACGCGATGAGAACTTCCCGCCAACGGGGCAGAATCGACTCGCGCGTCAGCACCTCGCGGAAGACAATTCCCCATCGCTTCAAGAGCATCCAGCAGGTGGACTCAATCACCGTGTCATGGTTTTCCCCTTCGCTGGGAAATAGCAGCGACCAGCGGCCCGCGCTGTCCCGTGGCCGGGCGCTGCGGCCGCTTCCCTGCCCCGCACGACGTCGCGGGTCGATGAGAGCCCGCAAGTTGTCAAAGCCATCCGCCGTGATCACGCCCGCCGCCACCAGTTCCCACAGCCCACCCTCGACCTCCGACTTCAGTTTGCGAGTTCCGCGCACGATGTCGGCAAAGAATGACGCACCGCGCATCTTGAGAAAATCGAGGACGGCTTTGGAAGCATGGCTCAGGCCCTTCAAGTCTTCCCCGGCGAGTCCGGATTGGCGGGAAAGCATCCAGTCCGCATCATCGCGCGCGAAAAATGTGATCGGCGCAACGCTGGTGGGCACCACGCGATGGCCGCCCTCGCTCGAATCGCGCAGCATCGCCGGATGTGGCGACAAGCGCCCCCAGCCGAGCGCACCCGTAAGGCATAGCCGGTCTAGCACGTCGGAATCGTAATTCGCCACGCGGCTCGCCAGAATCTGCCGCTCCCAGGCATTCGCGGGTGCTTCATAACCCTGAAGCTGGCGCACGATTTCGAAAGTCCCGCGCTCGGCGGGAAGTTGCGTGCCCAGCGCCACGTGTTGCCAGTGGAGCAGCCAATCCATGAATTGCGCCGCGCTGACGGGTTCAATCTCTTTGCGCAGGGTTCCCAGCGTCAAGCGGTGAATTCGCGCCAGCAGCCGGCGGTCGCACCATTCCACTTCGCTCGCGGCAGCGGCGGAGAATCGTCCGCGCAAAACAGTGCCGCTTGCTTCAAGCCGCAACAGAGTCTGCTCCGTGTCGGCCGGAGAGATGCCCAAGAGCCGGGAAAGTGTGGCGGCGCGGACAGGTCCGGAGTGCTCGAGCCAGCCGTTCACGAGCGCCCGGGTCGCGTCTTCTTTCGCGGGTGCGGCGCCATCAAGAACCGCGAGCGTGGTGGTGAAATGAGCATCCGGGAAAATCTGCGCAAACGCTTTGGCCTTCTCGGCCGTCACCCAGTACGAGCGGCCCTCAACCTCGGCCCGCCCTACGCGATGCTGCGCTAGAAGCTCATCGAACAACTTCTTCCACGCCACGAGAGACGTGCGAAGGGAATCTTGGAGGTAGGCGAAATCTGCGAAGGACGCATCGCTAAGGTTCGCGAATGAAGAGTCACTGCGAACAGAAAAATCGAAATCCGGTATCGCAACCAGGCTTTCCAAGGCGTCGTGCAGCTCTTCGGCGTCGCGAATATCCGGCCAGACTTCCTCCCGCACCTCGGCAATGGCCGCGGGGTCAAGCCTTCCAATGTCGGAGACGACGGTGTCCGGCAGAGCGCGACGCATCTCAACCGCTCGCGCGCGCCGCTCCTCGAGCGGGGCATCATCGAGATACGCGTACGGATTGGCATTCAAAATCTCGTGCGCAAACTGCGATGGCACGGGAGTGTCCACGCTGACGCACCGGATGCTGCCATCAAGGATCTGCGCCAGCACGCGCTTGAGACCCTCCAAATCCATCGCCTCGGTCAGCGCATCCTTCATCACCTCGCGCACCAGGGGATGATTCGGAATCTGCACCTCGCCCTCGAGATTCTCCGGGCACGCTGCGGCGTCGGGAAAGACGGACGCCAGCAGGTCATCGGCGCGCATGCGTTGAATCTGCGGCGGAACTTTCCTCCCACCCTCGAAGCGGGCCAAGACCAGCGCGCGCGAAGCGTCCCACCGCCACCGCGCGGCGAAAACGGGCGAGGCTAGCACCGCTTGCTCCAGCACCTGCCCGACCGCCGCCGGGTGCAGAAATCGAAACACGTCCGCCAGCGGAAAACTGTGCTGCTCCGATAGGGAAATGTTGATGCCGTCGTCCGTCGCCGCGGCCTGTAGTTCCAGGTTGAAAGACCGGCAAAATCGCTTGCGCAGCGCGAGTCCCCAAGCCTTGTTGATGCGACCGCCAAAGGGCGCGTGGATAACCAGTTGCATCCCGCCGCTCTCGTCGAAAAAGCGTTCGGCGATCACCGTAGTCCCAGTCGGGACCGAGCCCAGAATCGCGCGCCCCGCCACGATGCGCTCCACCACCTGCTCGGCACCCGCGTCATCGAGACCGCAGTCCCACTTGAGCCAGGCCACAGCTTTGCCACGATCAGCCGAGTCGATGTCCGGCGTGCCGGGTGCCAGCCGCGGCGCGAGGCCGCTAATTTTCTCCCGCAAATCAGAAATTTGCTGCGAAAGCTCGGGCGTGCGCGCCGGAGCTTCCCCGCGCCAGAAGGGCACGTTGGGCGGCGCCCCATGGCCATCCTCCACCAGAACACGCCCCGCCTGAATCCGGCGGATTCTCCAGGACGTGTTGCCGAGAAGCATGATGTCGCCGCGCAGGCTCTCGACTGCGAAGTCTTCGTCAACCGTGCCAACGGTATTGCCCTCGGGTTCCGCCACCACCGTGTAGAGCGCGTTGTCCGGAATCGCTCCGCCGTTGGTGATGGCGACAAGGCGGCTCCCGCGCCTTCCCAGCAGACGCCCGTTCACCCGGTCGCGATGCAGGTGAGCGCCACGCCGTCCGCGGCGCGCATTGATTCCCTCCGAAAGCATTTCCACAATTTCGTCGAAGTCGCTGCGAGAGAGATTGCGATAGGGATGCGCGCGCCGCACGAGCGCGAAGAGATCGTCTTCCTTCCACTCCTCCGCCGCGCAGATCGCCACCAACTGCTGCGCCAGGATATCGAGCGGCGCGTCGGGAATCTCCAGGCGGTCGAGGTCGCCATGCCGCATGCCTCGCACCAGAGCCGCGCACTCAATCAACTCGTCGCGAGTGGTGGCAAAGATGCGGCCCTTGGGGATGGCGCCGTGCCAGTGGCCAGCGCGCCCGATTCGCTGCCACGCAACCGAAATCGAGCGGGTCGAACCGATCTGGCAGACAAGGTCCACGGCCCCGATATCGATTCCGAGTTCGAGCGATGCTGTGGCGACCAGAACTTTGATTTCCCCCGCCTTCAGCCGCCGCTCCGCATCGAGCCGCAGTTTCCGCGCCAGGCTTCCGTGATGGGTGGCCACTGCGTCACGGCCCAGCCGTTCCGCCAGATGATGGGCCACGCGCTCCGCCAGACGGCGAGTGTTGACGAAGACCAGCGTTGATCGATGCTCGCGCACGAGCGTCGAGATGCGGTCGTAGATTTCATCCCACATCTCATGCGAGGCGATGGGCCCCAGTTCGCTGGCCGGAACTTCGACGGCCAGATCCACCTCGCGCTGGTGACCGATTTGCACGATGGCGGGGTCCGGCCGGCCGTTTCCCGTGAGGAAGCGCGCGACCAGCTCAATCGGCTTCTGCGTTGCCGAAAGGCCGATGCGCAGCGGCGGCCGGAGCGTGAGGGCTTCCAAACGCTCGAGGGAAATGGCTAGGTGCGCGCCGCGCTTGTCATCCGCGACGGCGTGAATTTCGTCAACGATGACCGTCCCAACAGATCTTAGGATTTGCCGGCTCTTCTCCGCCGTGAGCAGGATGTAGAGCGATTCAGGCGTGGTGACCAGGATATGCGGTGGGCGCTTGAGCATCGCGCGGCGATCGTGCATCAGTGTGTCGCCGGTGCGCACGGCAGTCCGAATCTCCGGCAGCGAGAGCCCGCGCACCTCTGCCAGCTTCAGGATCTGCCCGAGCGGAATCTCCAGGTTCTTTTGAATGTCGTTTCCAAGCGCTTTCAAGGGCGAGACGTAGAGCACTTGGGTCTCGTCGCGCAGTTCGCCTGCAAGGGCGCACTTCACCAGACGATCAATGCAAACCAGGAAGGCCGCCAGAGTTTTCCCTGAACCTGTCGGCGCGGAGATCAGCGTAGTCTCTCCCGCCAGGATGTGCGGCCAGCCCTGCTCTTGCGGTTCGGTCGGCTGGCCCAGCTTGCCGAGGAACCACTCGCGGACGATGGGGTGCGGCCAATCGAGAGCTGAGGTCGAGGTTGAATTCGAAGTCATAACATTCATCGAAGGAGCGAAGACCTTATCGGGCCGCAAACCGTTCAGCATGCAGAAGTCAGACGGGGAATTATTAGAATACCTCAAACGAGCTGCGGAATCATCCACTGCATTGCGAGAATCGCATCGGCCTCGATGGCGGCACCGGACAGAAGGTCCATGGTCTATTCGGACAATTTGGCCTCAACGGATTCCTCGGCCATTCTTAGGCTGGCTGGTCGAGTTTTGTACGTATTGAAGCGAAAAAAGTCATTTTCAGCGCTCAACTAGTAAGAATGAAGGCGTCGATTTCTGTAAAATTCTGCAAAGTCGGTGTCGACTCGACGTAATTTTCGTAAATTAAGATCTAAATGTCTGTTTCTATTCGGGCATTGTATCCTGTGTTCCTTTGTTTTCATACACATTCTGGCTTCGAACGTATTAGTTAAAATTCTTTTTTCGTGTTTTTGCCTCTGGCACGACTTTTCGTCTCCCCCGCCAACAAGGGAAGGTGCGCACCGTCGGACAATTTTTCCTGGGTCCTCTCGGTCAGTTTGTCCATTCGTCTTCGTCCTTGGAGTGCAGCGGCTAGGCGCCTTCCGCACTTCGCCCTCCCGTAGACTATATCAGAGCCCAGGGCAGCATGTCAAGAGAATTCTTACAAATTTCATATCGGCAGATCGAAATTTTACAAAACGGAGGGCACTTTTGTCCTAAAAGAAGAGTCGCTCGGAACCCCGCAGGGGTGAGCCTTGAATAGCCGTGGGCAAGGGGACGCTGTTTATCCCCGCCGCCCACGGTTGACGATCCTCTTACCTCCCCGACCCTATAAGGGGTCGACGGCGCGACTGGGGGTGATGTTCTTGTGCCGAGGTGGGCGGCGGGAAGCGGGGCGGTCGACCCCTTCGGCGTCGATTTCACGCCGCGATCCGTGGGCGGCGGGCACCCAAACCGTGCCCTTGCCCACGGCTATTCAAGGCTCACCCCTTCGGGGTTTAAGGACCGAGAGGAAAGAGCTTATTGGGGGATCGGGTGGAAGGAGGACTTATGCGGGTCGAAGGTGGGGATTTGTAACGCGGACGCGGTGGGGATTTCTAATCGCGGAGGGCACAATCGAGGGGATGGGGGTGATAGGGGGGCGGTGGATTTGAGGGATTTAGTTGAAGGCGGCGAAAGCGCTTTCAATGACTGCGGGAAGCATCGATTGACCTTGACGGCGGCGCATCGAGACTCGACATCGTCGAAGATAGAACCATCATTTCCGGGACCGAGGCTGAATTCATCTTGAAGCCTTGTAGTAGACCTGGTGGCACATATGGTTGAACGGCGCGACGTAGCCCAGTCTTTCTACCAGGGCGCCCGCCCGGGGAAGACGGTGGAAGAGTCGCCAGAGGATGGGGAATGGCGCTCCATGGATCTGAACGACCTCGCAATCATCGCCAATCACTTGTTTTATCTCGCTGGGAAGCGATGTGATTACACCTTTGATCCATCGCCGGAAGAGCCCAACGACCAGGCCGTTCAGAGCGTTGGTAAACTCAAGGACCAAGATTCCGCCAGGCTTCAAGACCCGCTTCATTTCTGCCACACATGACCGTTGGGTCGGAACGTCGAAGAGGTGGAGGAAATTCAGCGAGGTGACGATGTCGAAGGACGCGTCCTTGAAGGGAAGTTTTTGGGCGTACGAAGCCAGCAGGGCGCATCGCGAGTTCCGGGTACTCTTCTGCGCTGCCACGCTGAGCATGTCGAGGGATGCGTCACACCCGACAGCGAAATCGGCCTCGCGCGCAAAATCTACTACACCGCGGCCTGTGCCGCATCCCACATCCAAAATGCGTTTGCCTCTTAGAGGTCCCAGCAGCTTTCGATACGCGCTTGCCATCACGGCTTGACGATACTCGTTGGACGGGCCGATGTATCGGACGGCATCGTAGGTTGCTGCGTTGGTGTGATCCTTGTTACCGAAGCGGTAGTCCACTTTCTCCCGGCTATTCCCGGCAGGAAGATTCACTACTGGCAGTCCATCGCACCCCATTTGTCATGACCCTCCTGCGGGATGAATTCGTGCACGCGTCGGTGGGGCACCCACGAGGGGCGCCCCTACGAAGGGCAATTAAGTAAACCGCTTGATTCCGGTCAGCTCGAGAGCGACATTCCAGGCGAACAGCGACCCATAAACCAAATAGCGGCGCCAGAGTCTACGGGGCTCGGTTGAAAGGCGGAAGAGCCACTCGAGTCCATGTTCGCGCATCCACGGCGGGGCCTGGCGTGTCCTTCCGGTGAAGAAATCGAACGCCGCGCCCACTCCCACCAGGACAGGAACCCGAGTGCGTTCCCGATACTCCGCCATCCAGGATTCCTGTTTCGGCGTGCTCAAACCAACCCACAGGATGTCGGGGCGCGACGATTGCAGGAGATCAATGAGGCCGCGTTCTTCGTCGCAATTCAAGCGACGAAAGGGGGGCGAGTAGGTCCCTGCCACGCGAATGCCGAAGCGTTGTTTCATCACGTCGGCGAGCCTTTGGGCCACGCCGGGAGCGCCACCGTAAAAGAAGTGGCTAAATCGGCTGCCTGTCACCCGGCAGAAGGTTTCCATAAGTTCCGGGCCGTACACTCTGCGACTCATTGGATATCGATGGGCCTTGCCAACCCAAACCAAGGGCATCCCATCCGCCACCACCAAGCTCGCCCCATTAAGGATGGCTTTGAACGGCTCACTGTGTTGGGCTTCCATAACTCCGTGCATGCCCGTTACCGCAATGTAATTCCCCACCTCACGCATTTCGATCCATTGGATCATGCGGGAAATGACGTCGGGAATCTGAACGGCATCCACACGGACGCCCAAGACCCTGAAGGAATCAGGGGCAGGTCGAATGCAGGATGTCCAGACGTCAGCGGGATGCAACAATGGCATGGTGATAGATGGACATGAGGGAGTCGTAATTGCTTTCGGCCGTATACTTCTGCTCGTAGTCTTGGCGACCCGCTTTTCCCATATCTTTGACTTGCCGGGGGTGCTCGCAAGCCCACGCCACCTTCTCGGCCAAATCCTCCGGGTTTCCAGGCGTGAAATGCAGGCCGGTACACCCATCGGCGACAATCTCCTGCATCGCGCCCAGGCGCGAACAGATCACCGGAGTTCCACAGGAAAGGGCTTCGATAATCGTTAGGGGGAAGTTCTCATAGCATTCGCTGGGTAAGATGAGGAAGCGCGCGTTCTTGATCGCCGCCTGGGTGTCGGCGTGACCCACATGGCCCAGAAAGGTCACGCGAGAGAGCTTTAGATCGTACGCCATCTGTTCCAGCTCTCCGCGCAGAGGGCCATCGCCATAGATTCGCAGGTTGACCGGCAGGCGAAGCTGCCCCCAGGCTCGCAGCAGATTCTTAAGCCCTTTTTCGGGCGAGAGGCGGCCGACGAAGACGGCATCGTCGCCAGCTTCATTTCGTGCTCCCGGATCAGGAGATACAAAGTTCGGTTTGACTCTCATCTTGGCGTCGGGGAATCCCCCCTCGGTGAACTTGCGGCGCGAAAATTCCGACAAGGCGATAAAGGTGGTGACGCCGTCGACCCAGGTCCGGGCCCTTCGATGCACTGTCAGCATGATGGCAATGGTGGCGGTGGCGCAGCGGGATTGCCGGTAACAGGCGTGGCGGACGCTCTGCCAAAGTCCGGATACGCGGCAGTCCTCGCAGATTCTGCCGTCGCGGAAGAAAGTCGCTGAGGGACATAAGAGCCGGAAATTGTGGAGGGATTGAACCACCGGGACTCCTACTTCCCGGCATGCGGCAAAAATGGAAGGAGAAACCTGAACAAAGGTGTTGTGGACGTGGACCACCTGCGGCCGTTCTTTGCGAAGCAGCGCGAGAACTTGCTCGTAAGAGTCCTTCGCCCAGACAGTTTTCTTCGGCAAGCGCAACCGTTCGAGACGGGAAGAGCCGAGCATTTCATTATTACTCCGCTCGTAGGTCACGACCTGGTGGCCATGGCTCTGCAAAAGCTCGCGCTCCTGGGCGAAAACACGGTCTTCGCCCCCTGGAAGCTGGTAGTAGTTGTGGACGAGAATTACCTTCATGGGGTGGGCTGAATCGCGCACGGGACGGCGGCGAGTTTATCCTTGCGCATCTGGACGGCGACGCCGTTGGGGATGTAAGAAACACCGGGGCGATGGGCGACATAATCCAGGACCTCGGCGAGGCCGTCCCAAAGGTGCAGCTCCTCAATTTCCCAAGAATGCCCGTAGAGGTGCCAGATTCCGCCGCTTCGTTGCACCGTGTCGAAAAGGATCTTGGCCAGGTCCACCCAGTTCTTGGCGTCGCGGAAGTGGGTGGCATACGCCCAGGCACGCTGCAAATCCCACACGCGGGCGAGATTGCGAAAGTACTCCCATCGCGAGTGGGGAAAGACATGCACGGAGGTCGGCATGCGAAAGGGATCAAAAGTGAGCTCGCGCGCCAGCATGGCGGTGGTGCGCCCTCCGGCGTACCCTGCCCGCTGTAACGAGGCAATCACCCTTTGATTGTGGCGCCCTCGGGGATAGGCAAACATCGAAACCGTCTTACCCAAATCATCCTCCAGGCGCTTCTTGCTGCCCTCGACTTCAACGTCCAGTTGTTGCGGATTACACCCCGGAAGGTTCGGGTGGGAAATACCGTGAGCTCCGATCTCGAAACCCTGGCCGTCAAGCTCCAACATTTCGGCGGCATTCATGCGGGTGGAGTGGTGATGCCCCTTGATGGGGATATAAAAGGTCCCAGAAAGCTTTCGTGCGGCGAGCAATTCCGCGACGCGGAGATCGGCGGGATCTCCGTCGTCCCAGCTTGTCGTCGCGATCCGCACGAGGGGCTGCTTGCCGAAGTCCTTCTCCGCCGCATGCATAGGGGGATGCTCCAAAATATTGCGAGTGGCTACAATGGTTTCGGATTTCATGGTCGGGTTTCTCTCCGGCACGAGGGCTGGCGATAGGGATGTGCGGCATCACGCTCTGTAACCATCAGGGCTGCGTTTCCGCCCTCCATTCGCTGTACGATACCATCGTGCCTTTCCACGCAAAATACTTGGCGCTCGAATCTGCCAGATGAAATTGATTGTTGGCGAACCGGTTGTTCCGCGTGTCGAATACCGCGTCTCCGAGCAGGCCCGACCTTACAATGCCCGCGGCGACGCCTCGGCTCTGGGTTATGGTGTTATCGTGAACGTTGAGGTTTTCGAGCAGGTACGGTGTTCCCCGGTGGCTAAGCTCCCGCTTCGGCTGGGTCCCCACGATGCCGTTCATGCAGTTGGTGACGGTGTTTCCATACACCTCAACGTCAGAAGAGGCGGCGACGATGATTCCCGCCCCCCACCATGGCTCAGTCTTCGGTAAATCACTGAACCCGTCATTTTCAATTAAGTTATTACGAATAATCGCCCGGTAGCTGACCTCATGAAGGATGCCCGCTTCGCGGTTGGAAGTGGTGTGGTTGTGGTCGTAGAGCGCGTTCTCGTTTTCGAGATCGGTCCACAACCCCGGCCCATCGTTGTCGTGGACATAATTATTGCGTACCACGAGGTTGTGGGTGAAGGCGAACTTGCTCCCGCCGGCTTCCCAACCGTAGTCGTAGCCGGCGTAATTATTACCGGCAATCTCATTCCCATCGACGACGCCGTTACTTCCCCCGCCTCCGACGCCCAATTGGCCGTTCTCAATAATCTTGTTGCCGAGGACCTGCATGGCATCTCCCAGACGGATTCCCATGCCGTGATTCCAGCGGGTCACGTTGTCCTGCACCAGCCAATCCCGGCTCATTTGGCCCGAGTTCCCTCGCCCGTCCACGGCTCCATCGCTCGCCTCGCACGCGTATTTCTCGATGTCGAGGCCTTCAATTTTCACCTTGGCTGCCGCTCCCTTGATGGCGTAAGGGGTGACGCTCACTTCCACCGTATGGCCCGTTGGATCGTCGGCGAAGTAAGCAAGGCGCGCGCTATAATCCAAGTACCACTTTCCGGAATCCACTCCCTCCAGCTCGGCGACGCGCCCGAGCGGCTTGTTGTCAAAGAACAGGTCCTCGGGATACGTGCACGCGGGATGAGCTGGGGCGCACTGCCCGCGGTACTCAGCGCGCGGGTCAGCCTGGACGGCGGCGGACCAAAGGCGCCCGGAGCGGGAAAACTGGGTCAGCAATTGCGCGCCATTGAGAATTGCACCCGGTTCGCCGATGAAGGAATCGCCATCCCGTGGGATGATCGACTGAAGCCGATACACGCCGGCTCGAAGCCGAAACTGCGTCCCCGCGGGGTTTTGCTCAACCAGTCTGTTGATGTCATCGCCCGGCTGAGCGGTAACCTCCGATGAAGCCCGCGGAAGGGGCCCACTCACACCCCCGGGAGAAAAGCTCAGAAAAGCGACAACCCCCAAAGCCAGAGAGAATGCAAACGACATGTGCCGGTATGCGCGCGCTTGAAGTCTGCGATCAGTGCGATTCGAGATTGGCGCTGGCGTTCTCATTGTGCTTGCCGATATTTGCGAGCTCTTCAGAATTCCGCCGGACGCGGCTGGCGACCGGGCGACGGTCATCGTTGAATTACGGGTACAAGGGCGGCCTGCGCGGTGACCAGGGATCGCGGATGAGTTAATCTGACTCGCGCCCAGGCATGCTGGCGGCGCCGCAGGAATTCCCCATAACCCAGTATTGCCAGGAAGTGCAGGGGCGGATGCCATGTCAGCATCGTCATGAAAACTGAACGAAAGGTGAGGAGGGCGAGAATGGCCAAAGCCTCGAACGCCAATTGTCGCTGCTCCGTGTCAGAGGAGGAATCCCGCACATATCGGAGTAACAGCCACCAAGTGGCGCCCAGCGCTAGGAGGAACGGAATCATTCCCCAAAAGCTCGTGCCGACCAGGATTTCCAGATAGTCGCTGTGCATGGTGGACGTTCCGCCCAGGCCCAGTTTCGCCAAGACGGCGAACCTTCCCCCGGCATAAGCTCCGAACCCCAGAAGAGGGCGCTCCAAGTAGGTTTGCCAAGCGAAGCTCCACCAATCAGCACGGCTGCTTAACGAAGCCAATTGATCCTCCGTCTGGCCGCGCTGAAGATACGACCAGAGCAACCCTCCCATCGTAACGATCCCCACGAGAGGAGTAACAACGAAGGTCAAAAGCGTTCCCATACTCTTGCGGCGGGTGAAAACCAGAATCAGGAAAACGCCCGCGAGGAAGCCAACGATAGCGGTTCGAGTTTGTGAGCACACCATCGTCGCGAGGCTGGCCAGCAGCAAAAGGCCATACCACGATTTGTTGAATCGCTTTTCGGAGATCGGCAGGAGCCGGGCGAGGGCGAGCACTCCCAGGATGGCAGCGAATGTGCCCACGTCATTGGAGCTGAACGCCGGCATCACGCCTTGCAGCCTGATCCCAAGGGTTCCGAGGTCGTACTGGTCGCCGTACAGAGCATCGTGGGTCCAAAGGAGTACCCCCAGCCATACGGTCAAAAGAGCCAGGCCATAAACCGCCCAAGTCCAATTGAAGAAGTCACGGAACTCGTCGATCGAATCAATCGACTCGAGAATCGCCGCGAGAAGAACAAAGTCAACCAGGATCTCAAAGGATTTGTAGAGCGTCCACGAGGGGTACACCGACCACGCGGTGGAAGCGAGGCAAATCAAGCCGAACACCGAAAGCGCTCCCAACACCCCGCGGAACATGGAGCCCAGCCAATGCGTCCGGCGCAAGGCAAGTCGCGCCAGCAGGACAGAAGCGACCACCATATCGACAACAACGCGAAAGATCGCCCAGCCGTCGAGCGGGTCGGAGGCAATATCACTCGCGTAGCGGATTCGAAAAACCAAGGCGCTCACAAAAGTGAGCATCCACAGGAAGTGCCACCACCTTGCCGACGTGGATAAAAAGGCTCGCGCGCTGCTGGCGGCATGACGCACTCCCGCAGTACCCAGGAAGAGCGCGGGGAGGCCCACGAGCCCTATCGCGACAGCTACGGTTGCTCCGGAACGGAAACGAGACGCGACCCCGAGCACCGCCGCCGTTACCAACAGACCCAGCAGCACGAAAGCGGGTATTGCCCACACCCAGCGCCGGCGGTCGAGGCCCGAGCGCGTGTCGGAGTTGGCAGATTGGGGCATCATCGCCTGCATCCCTCCCTAGGTTTGCCTCGCGGTTCCTGCTGTCGCCGCGTCCCGATAACTCTTCGCTGGCGGGGGCGAAGAGTCGAACTGGCGACCCGTGATGGCGACTCCTGCCAGGACCTCGGCCGCCCGGCGAGTCGTGTAGGGGCGAAGGATTTCTTTCGATTTCTCTCCCATCCTCTTGGCCAGCCCGGGCACTCGAATGAGTAGTTCCATTCGACCGGCGAGTTCCGAGGGATTGTGCGGATCAATGACAAAGCCATTCACGCCATCCTGGATCATCTCTTTCGCGCCGGCGTGTTTGGAGCACAAGACCGGCTTTCCCATGCTCATGGCCTCCAAGACCACCATTCCCCAGGTATCCTCAAGGGAGGGGAGAATAACGGCATCGCACGCTTCGTAATATCCCCCTAGATTTTGGTAACTAACAAAACCAAGCCACTGAACTACTTTCTCCAGGGGAGAGTTGACCACCTGCTGATGCAAGGTCGGAGCCATGTCGCCGGTTCCGGCGATCTGGATCGTGAAATCGTCAATACCACGGGCTAAAAGAAGTTTTGCTGCTTCGAACAGGCGATGGATGCCTTTCCGCTCGATGAGCTGGCCAACCACCAGAAAGGCGAAGGAGGAACCGGCACGCGCAACGGGAATGTCCCCATTGGGACGCGCGAGGGCGGGGGCCTCCGCGACCTCGATGGGATGGCGAACGATCTTGCCCGCCGGCATCCGCAAGACATCCTGAAGGTATTCAGCACCCGCATAGCTATTGGTGATAGCCATGTTGAAGTGTTTCGCCATCACTTGCCGCATCGCCAATTGCAGGGGGGAATCCGAACAGGAGATGGTCGGCGAGACACCTTCCCAGATCAGAACCACCCGCCATTTCATCAATCTCTTGAACAGTAAGGCGTAAGCAGACCAAAGGTTGAACCCGCTGGTGAGAATCACGGCGGGGCGGAAACGAATCAACTTCCCCAGTATGGCGGGAGACGCCCACATGAATCCCGAGGGATAACCCGCTCCACCCCGACCCAAGGTGACGAAGCGGACGCCACGCATGGTGCGAACGTCAAACTTCCCGCGATATGAGGGAAGCGTTCCCGGCCAGGACCC
The DNA here is from genome assembly GCA_963808085.1 of uncultured Acidobacteriota bacterium. Taxonomy (GTDB): domain Bacteria; phylum Acidobacteriota; class Terriglobia; order UBA7540; family UBA7540; genus Bog-366. The sequence goes on along the minus strand of CAWEFC010000009.1, from coordinate 37,189 downwards.
GGCAAAAATAACGGTGTTCGGAATGAGCGCGGTGAATTCCTGGAATATCGGCTGCCAATAGTACGCACCCATCACCGTTGGCATGAGCCACGCCACGCGGTCGCCGGCGGTGAAAGCCTTCTCTGCCTTCCGGTTCGCCGGCAGATCGCCCTGCAAACGTTTTTGGCAGCGATAGGTTATTACCGCCCAAAAGGCGACTGCCGATATGAGAAGACCTACGAGGCCTCCAGCCAACCCCCAATAGTGCGTGAAGGCAATTCCCATCAGGAGGGTAAGAGCGCCGGAAACCGAATAAGCGAGAAATACTTCGGAGGGGGCCTGCATCACTTGCACTGCAACCTCGCTTCCCACCGACGCGGCGATCAGCAATAGCGGGGCTGTCGCCAAGGCCAGCAGGTGGGCAAATTCGTCATAGCGTCCGGCATACAGAAAGTTCATGACGCGACCCCCGAATAACCAAATCAAGGAAAAGTAAACGAGCGCGCCTCCCCCAAACAGCGCCGTAAGCTGACGGGTCCGGCGCTTCAGTCCCAAGCGGCCTTCCTGGGCAAAGCGCGAGGAGGCCCACGGAAGCACCAGCAGCGTGATTGCCGTCAGGGCTTGAGCGAAGGGCAAAGTGAAGTTGCGGAGGGCGCGTAACGCCGCCAGGTCGTGCATCGGCAGCAGCGCTGCGACGATGACATAGTAGGCATTGCCGGACAGCCAGTAGACAATAGTTGACCCCACCACCCAGCGGCCGTATCGCCAATGCTCGTGCACAACCTCGAGTGTGGAGGGGCCGGGGTCCGAGTCGGTCCCCGACTTCAGGGAAAGCAGCAACAGAACGATCGCCGGGATGGCGGCCAATGACTGAACCAAAAAACCCGTGAAGGGAGATATCGATCTCTTCAACGCCAGCAGCAGCGCGACGAGGGCAATACAGTAAGCGGCGGAACTCACCGCGGCAAGCCACGGAGCCAACTTCAAGTAAACCGCGCGGCGACAAAGCCAGTGGAACAGAACCACGGGAACCGCAATCGCAACGCCCCACATTGCGGACCGGACGCCGGGGTCGGTCGTGAAAAAGCGCGCCACCCAAACTCCTGCAACCGCCAGCACGGAAAGCAGGAAAGCCATGCCGAAATGGAGTTCGAGCAACTTTTTGACGTAGGAGGGAAGACATCGGGGGTAAGACTCCGGCCCCAAAACGCTCATGGGCTCCAGAAAGAAGGCATTGTGAAAGCCCGAGAGGAAAAGAAAGATCGAAAACCCCAAGGCGTACGCGCCGTAGTTGTCAGGACTCAGCCAGCGCGCCAGCAGAATCCCAATGAGAAAATTCGACCCCGAAAGGAGGCCTTGGTCGATAAGCGCCAGGGCGCCCTTTCCCACCCAAGCCAGTTTTATCTTCCCTGCGCTCTTGGCCGGGCTCTTGCCCTCAAAAACGCCGTCGAGCGCGACTTCTTCAGAGAGTCCCATGATGGTGTTTAATGCCGTCGGGAGTACTTGTTAGCTTCGTTGGGCGCGTAAGATGCGGGCTATCATAAATCGCTGGAAAAGGCTCTTGTAGAGCAAGGCCTTAACCCCGCCTTTCCAACCCCTCCGCTCCCGCAATGTCGATAACCGGGGGAAAATGTGATAGAAGAGCCATGCGCAAGAGAGGCCACTGACAAGAGTACGAATCTCTTTGGCGGTCGGCCCGTAGCCCTTCCAAAAAGCCTCCTCAAGATGCCATACAACTCGCGGCGCCGTGAAGGGCATGAGAAGGCGGTATCGCAGGGTGGCGATCAGCGTGCATAGATCGTGGATAATCGGGCGGGGACTGGAGTGCTCAAAGTCGATCACCCACAACCGCTTTCTTGGGTCGTCCCAAATGAGGTTGGGCAACGAAAAATCGCCGTGATTGAGCGCCACGGGAACGCGAAGTGAGGTCCGAGGATTCAGATCGCGACGCGCAGATTCGAGTACCTGGTGGGCAAGCCGGGCATAAGGCGCAAACTCCGCACTCCTCCTGCGGGCGAGGGCCAGTAAGGCGTCGACGGCCTCCGAGACGTCTACGGTTTCGTATCCCCTCAAGGAGGACTCGTGGACGGTCCGCAGCCACGATCCGGCCTGGAGCATCGCCGCTTCCGCCGCATGCGCTTTTCGGCGGCTTGGCCAGCTCCAATTCACAAAAGAGTCCATGCGCCGTCCGCTTACCTCTTCAACCACAAGAGTTCGGTCCTCGAAGGAGCGCCCTAAAGGGGCGGGGATGTTCTGCGCCCCCACTAACGAACGCATTTCGTGAATCATGTTCCATTCAGCGGAAACTTGTTCCTCAACCGGCCTTTGAGGGCTCTCAGGCCCTTCCAGTTCCTCCCATGGGGTTGCAAACCTTGGTGGGACGGGGTAGGGATCGGCAAGAAGTATCTTGGCGAATAACCGCGCCCCGGCAGCCTTCCCCCAGCACCACAGCATTACCCAGGGGAAGTGGCTACTATGGCCCTCGATGCTCACAAGCTCGGGGTCGATGTTCATGGCGGAAGCAACGCGGCATTGGAGGTCCTCTACCACCGCCGTGGCAGACAGCCCTGAAGCCTTCACACCAGCTCGTGTCAAAGGCAGCATCAAATTCTCCACTTTGTGGGTTGTGGAATTCATTTGTGTAGCGGCCCGTTCTGAGGTGTGAGAGTGTCTAAGCGCATCATTTGGCACTCATGGAGGGCTCTTCCTGGAGCACGAGAGAGCTGGGGACAAATTCCACCTGGCCCTCGGATCGCCGCGCCTTGCGACGAATCATCCAGAGGGCTCCCACGAATGACGCTGCCCCTGAGAGCACCCAGGCGAACAGAGCTCCGCGCAATCCAAACCACCGCGTGCAGGGAATGCCGACGAGAATTGCGACGACGCATGCAGCGGAATAGGCAACGAAAACCATTGACGGCGAGCGCATGGCTCTTAGCACGTTCGCTTGGGCAGTGGCGCCAATCCTGAGTACCGATCCCAAGGCAACCCAAGGGAGCAAGGCAATGACCTGCGTATACTTCCCACCGTAGAGGTGCTGGACGATGGGACCACGCGCCAAAATCACAATCAACCAGTAAAGGATACTTCCGCCAAGATAAAGGCCCGTGAGCTTCCAAACCAGTCGGCCGACCACGGCGTTTCCTTCCGCATGATGGACCTGCGACGCGTAGGGCAGGCTAAGGAGAGACAGGGCAACGTAGGCTTGACCGATCGGTGAGCCAAGATTCATCAGCGCTTTGAATCTCCCGGTTTCGGCCAAGCTGAAGAAGCTTCCCAGCGCGGGATAATAAACCGCTCCCGAAAGCCAGATGACAATCGCACTGGCGAGCGCCCATCGGCCATAGATCCAATGCTGGTGCATGACCTCCCTAACCCTTATGCGCCGCCCGGGAAGAAAAGCCATGTGGGACTTGAACCAACGAAGCATGGGCGGGCCGGTAACGACGGCGCCCGCGGCCATCACGAGAAATACCGTGAGGGGTGTCAGAGAGCGCACTTTATACACGACGGTGACGCCGGCCAGTACTGTGGCCGAGTAAGCGCACGCCCCCAAAGCCGCTTTCCGCGGCAGAAGGTGAACGTAGAAACCCCTGCGGGCCAGCCAGAAGAGAAGTAAACAAGGACACGCCACGCCCACGCCGACAAGCGCATTAGGAAGGGAGCTTCCCGGTTTGATTGCGTGCAGAACCGCGGCGCCCGCGAAAACCGCGGCGATCACCAGCACCGACAAGCCGCAATGAATGCGCAGAAGGATTCCCAGGTAAGCGCGGAAATCATTTTTGTAAGTCGATGGACCGAACACGCACATGGGCTCAAGAATGAGCGCGCCATAAACGATCGACATAAAAAGCAGCACCTCGAACGCCAGCGCGTATGCGCCGTACTGCTGAGGCGAAACCCATCGCGCCAGCAAAATGGCGAGGATGAAGTTCGAACCAGAGATGAGCCCTTGATCGAGGAGCGCGAAGAATCCGCGCAGCGGCCACGTCTTTACCGCGTGCCAGAATCCGCCGCCATCATTGACCGTCCCGGGTGCGGAGGTGCTCGTGACCTGATTCAATATTTTCACTCGATGCGGATGGCCCTTTGCGCTCGGAGCATTGTGGATATTCCGCAAAGCCCTGGCAATTTCCGATGCAGAGCCACGATCCTCCAGGCTCCCGGGACCCTGCCAAAATGTCCGCTATTCCACGCCGCTCCAATACCCTTCACGCTGCTCCCGTACCTTTGAGGACCGCCGGGATGGTCGAGGCCAGGATGCGGAAATCCAGCCATAGCGACCATTCGTCGATGTAGCGCATATCCAGTTCCATCCACTTGTCAAAGCCAATGGAGTTTCTGCCAGAAATTTGCCACAGGCACGTGATCCCCGGCCTTACGCTGAACCGGCGCCGGTGCCAATCCTGGTCGAATCCCTCGTAGTCCCGAAACGGCAGCGGTCGCGGCCCCACCAGGCTCATTTCGCCCTTCAAGACATTGAACAACTGGGGAAGTTCGTCGATGCTGGTTTTTCGCAGAATCCTGCCGAGCGGGGTAATGCGCGGGTCAGCCTGGATTTTGAACACCGGCCCCTGCTGCTCGTTCAGGTGCTCGAGAGCCACCTGCTTCTGCTCCGCGTCCGCGACCATGGTGCGGAATTTGCAAATTCGAAACCGGCGCTTATTCAGCCCCAAACGATCCTGGGTGAAAAAGACAGGCCCCTCCGACGTCAGTTTCACCAGCGCCGCGACCACCAGCAGCAAGGGCGCGAGGAAGAAAAGGACGAGCAGCGAAAGGCTGATGTCGAGTATCCGTTTCAGGACGACGGGCCAACCATCCATGTGGCCGGTAGAGAGCGAAATGAGCGTATCGCCCTCAAATTCTTCCGCGCGCGGCCGAGCCATTTTCAGGTTGAACAGTCCGGGAAGGAACTGCACGACGATCCCATGGATTTCGCACAGGGCCGCGATGGCCGAGCACTGCTCGTAATAGGACCGGATCGGCAACCCGATCACGACGTCGTCAACCACAGCTCGGCGGAGGAATGAAGCGATGTGTTGGAGGTCGCAGGCCACGCGGTACGGCCCCTTCTGGAACTCTTCCAAACCGCTCCAGGACTCATCGGCGAATCCCAGTACCCTATAGCCAGACTCGGGTTTGGACTCGATCCTCCGGGCAAACTCGATAGCGCGGTGGTTGGTTCCCACGACCAGGACATGGCGGATATTCCGGCCCCGGCGACGAAGGCTTTCGAGGAAGAAGCGCAATCCCCATCGACTGGCCAGAACGATGCAGGTGGTGAGAAACCAAAACACCAGCACGTAGGTCGGAGTCACCATCCGAATCCGGAACAGAATCGCCGACAGGCCCAAGAAGATGGTTGCCCCCGATGTGGCCCGGAAAATACACGTGAACTCTTCTTCCTGGGACGCCGTTCGCTGGGATTGGTAGGCCCCGAGGGACACAAAGAGGATGTGCCAGAGTCCCAGCAGGCCGAAAAAGAGCACAAAGTTTTCGACCTTGATTCGCATGGAGAGAAACTGGGCAAAAGTAGTCTGGTCCCCGCCTCGCCAGACCGGCACTGCGGCCAAGAGAAACACGGTGGCCAAGATCAGCAAATCGACCACCTTTAACGTCATCAAAAATAGACGGCGGCGCGAAGCGCCCATTTTCAGCCTCCTTAAGTCAGGGAAATTTCTGTCATGGGGAAGGAAAGCAGGTTGACCTTGCGTCAACCGGCGGAGTATTGGCCCGCAGCGGAAAGACCGGCCGGCATCCCCGTGTTTTTTTGTTTGAACTTGGAAATGGCCGTGGGATGGGAACGGGCCTTAACACTCAGGAGCAGCCCCGTAGGGGCGGCATCGGGGGCCTTCCAAGGCGCGGTCTGATGGCTGCCTTGGCTGATGTCGCCCCTTACGGGGCTGACTTGACCGGCCCCGGCATTTTTCCTACAGCTTCGCCGTGGGCTACATGATTTCGCCCGCTTTGCGGGCTTTTCTACCGTCAACTCTACCGTCAACCGTTTTAAGTTAGCGCCTGCGGGCACGAGGCCTGCCCCTATGGAACGCGGCGAGTAAGAGGCGATCATGCTTCCTCGAGATCGTAACCATTGATGTGGACTGCCAGGGATCTCCGCACCAGTTCGACAGAGACCACAACTGTGCGGTCGGATTCCTTGGCAATCAGAATTCCCTCGATTCCGTCCAGGCAGCCGCCGCGAATTCTCACGCGTTGGCCGACATGAATGAAGGGAAAGGGGCTAAACGGAATCTCACTGCTCAAGACGGTCTGTACGTCTTGAATCTGCTTGTCGGGGATCGGCTGGCCCATCCCGCGGTTGCCCACAAACCAGCAGACCCCCGGCGTGCTCAAGACGGACTTTCGTTCCAGGGGAGTCTCGGTGATATGGACGAATACGTAGCCGGAAAACAGTGGCTGATGAACCAGCCTCTGGCGATCGCTCCATTGATGCATTTCGCTCCACAAAGGAAGGAACGCCTCGACGCCCTTCTCGTGGAGCTGGGTGTCGACCTTCTTCTCGTGCCGGGCGCGAGTTTGAACGGCGTACCATCTGGCTGCGTCCATCGCGGCCACGGGAGGAATTGAGTTTGTCGCGACGCTTTCATGGATCGTTTCCCAAGTAGCCATAGCTCCGCCCTCTCAGTCCCATTCCGGGACCGCCTTTTTAGAATCAATTTAGTGAATCAATCGCCCTGTCCTGCTAAACCCGAGATTCTTTGTGCCACGGCCGTAGGGGCACCCCTCGTGGGTGCCCTGGGGTCGGGCGGCCACGAGGGCCGCCCCTACGTCCGATCACAGCCGGTCGTAAATCGGCTGGGGAATCGGATAGGTCCGCTTGTTTAGCACCGCGCCCAAAAGATGCGCCCCCGCCATCTCCAAACTTTCCTTGGCCCGGCGCCCCGCTTCTTTCCGGGTCGAGTTCGCCGACACCACCAGCACCACCCCATCCGCCGACTGACCTAAACAAATCGCATCGGAATAAACATTCACCGAAGGCGAATCCATCAGGATAAAGCGATAGATCTGGCGCAATTCGTTGATGCGCGCCCCCATGCGGCTGGAGTTTATCGTCCACGCCATCGGAGATGAAACGTGTCCGGCGGACAGGAGGCACATGCTATCGCCGGGCAGTTTGCGGACATAGTCCTGGATGGGCTCGGAACCCGCCAAGGCCTCCCCCAACCCCTTGTTGTTCTCCACTCCCAGGCACAAGTGCAGCGAGGGGTATCGCAGGTTGGAATCCACCAGGCACACGGGCTCATCTACGTTGGCCGCCAAGGCTTCGGCGGCTCCCGCGCAGATCGACGAGCACCCGGCCGCCGATTCCGCCCCGGTGAAGACGACGACGCGGGGTGAATTGTCACCAGGCAGCAGGAAAACGGTCTGAACGAGTTTGACCAGTTCCTCGCGCGACAGCACGTGCGCGTCTGGGACTGGCCGCATCTCATAGGTCCTGGGCACTCGCAACGGTGCGGGCAGCACCCCCGGCCTACCCCCGCCTTTCACCGAAGTTCGCTGCAAAAGCTCGTAGTATTTGCTCAAGGAAGTCCTCCCTCAGGAATGGCCGCCAAGGTGGTCAAATGCTTTCCCCGGTCGAGCGGGTTATTTTCCGAGGAGCCGGGGATGGGCGGTCCCAGCTTGACCCTGCGCGTGACCGCCTCGCCGGGTCTCAAGTGAAATCTGCTCACCACCGCCTGAAGGCCCGGCCCGGGGACGACCGCGCAGACATGCCATCCCGCGCTCAGCACGGTATCCACGCGGCTAGGCCCATAGGGCTTGCCGTCAATGAACACCTGCATGCCGGGGGGATCGGTATCGACGGTAAAGATGCCGCCGTCCTGGTTCATATCCACGAGCTCCGCCGAGAGGTAATACTCCTTGCCCTCGTCGATGTGAATGCGCCGGTTCCAGGAACCGTAGCCCGGCCGGAAAACAGAAACTAGGTACGTGCCCGGGGCCAAATTGAAGGGCCACGGCGTCAGCCACTTGGGGTTGCTCTCGCCGTCAATTGAGATGTGTGCTCCGCTGACGCTCGATTCCACCACCAGCCGCCCGCTGCCCGGCAAATATCGGGTCTCGCTGACCAAGCCGGGATCGCGGGCCAGGGTGTTGAGTCGCCTCGGGGCCTGGTGCGTGGCCAGCTTGGGCGTTGGTGCGGGAGGGTTCGCCTCGCGGGGAGTATCAGGCTCGGAAGATGTTGACGGGGCGTCGGGCGCACCCGGTTGAAGGGGCGCCGCGCCGGCGGAATCGCTGCCTTGGTCCGTCCGGTCCCCGGGGGTTTCCGTCTGGACAGGGGCCGGATTTGCCGGCGCCGGAGTCGCAGGCGGAGAGGTCACCTGGGCGGATTTCGGGCTGGACAGACCCCCGTCTATAAAATGCGCCCAAGAACCCAACTCGGGCTTAATCCACGGCCACATGCACACGCCCACCAAAAGCGCGCCGAGCCCTACCCAGGCAAGCACTCCGCTATCGCGCTTCCGTCCGGACCGTACAAGAGCCCGGCGATAATCGGGCTCGCTCCGATCGGGCATTTCCCGGTCCCCTGCCAGCGATCCAGAAAAAAGATCCACAGCGTCGACGCCGAGCTTCCGTTGGCGCGGGATCGGTGCAGCCGCTTTCTTGGGAGCGGCGGACGCGAGCGTCCCGAGCGACTCCAGGTCCAGGTCAGCAAGCACCTCACGCACAGTGGTATCGTCGATTTTCTTTTGCCCCTTGGCATAACCCAGCGACAAGGCCTGGAAACAAAGATTATTGATGTTTCTGGGAATCCCTTTACTGTAAGTCCCGATCAGCCCCAAGGCCGACGGCATGAAGAGCCCTCTCCCCATGTAGCCGGCAATGCGCAGCCGGTGGTCTATGTATTTGGGGATATCGTCGCTGTTGAGCGGAGGGAAGTTCGTAATAATGGAGACGCGCTGGCGGAGCTGCTCCATTTCCGGAGAAGCCAACTTGTCGGCAAGCTGCGGCTGCCCCACCAGCAGAATCTGGAGCAGCTTGGCCTGGGGAGTTTCGAAATTGGAGAGCATCCTGACCGTCTCGAGAACTCCGACATCGAGGTTCTGCGCCTCATCAATGGCCACTACAATGTGCCGGCCTGCCTGCGCTTCAGCGATCAGGACGTCGCCTAGTTGCCGCTGCAATTCCCCCAGGTCATGGCTACAGGGCTCAATATCGAGGTCAGTGAGGAGGCTGCGGAGAAAGTCTTCTGAGTTCGTGTGCATTTGAAACAGAAAAGCGGTGCGCGCCGACTCGCGCAGCCTCTCCATGAGCTGAAGGAGGATCGTGGTTTTTCCCAGGCCCGGGCTGGCGATGAGCGCCATGAATCCGCGCCCGGTCTCGATCCCGTAGATCAGGGAGGAGAAAGCCTCCTGTTGTGCCGGCCCCAGGTACAGAAACCGGGGATCGGGAGTCACGCCGAAAGGCTGTTCGTTCAAGCCGTAGTATTCAAGAAACATGGGTTAATTCTCCTATCGGCCCTTGCCGCCGAAGCCGAAGAATCTTCCCGGGCCGCCGCCCCCCAGGTTCGCCAGCGGCGGACCGTCCCCATCGGCCAGAGGCTCGCTGGAACCGCGAGCGGCTTCCGCCATTTCGCCTCGCGCCGTCAACAGTCCAAACCGGGGCGGGTAACCGTCCTTGGGAAAGCAGGCCAACAACGGCAACCCCAGAAACTGGCTAACTTCGTCGGGAGTTCGGAAGGAGGGATCGAGATAATCGGCGAAAAACGCGACGGCCGTGCTGATCATCAGCGCCAGCACTCCGCCGGCTAGCAAGAGCAGCCAGGGCGAAAAAACCGGCAGGCCGGGAATGCTGGGCGCCTCGGCGATGGCCACATTCAGGATGCGGCTCTTATCCAGCTCATCGGAGATACGGGCTTGCTCCTGCTTTTGCACGTAGAGCATGTAGTTTTCTTCCGCCGCCTTGATGTTGCGGACCAGATCCTGCCGCTGGATGCCCTTTTGGTCCATCAGCAGCGCTTGTTGCCGGTAGGTGTCCACCACGGGGGCGGTGGCGCGGGCCTTGGCCGTGTAACCCATCAGGTCCTCGTTGGCTTTCACCAGTTCGCCCTTCAGCAATTCGTAGGTTGGATTCTCCCCGGTACTTTCCTGGCGGACAGGTTTCTCACTCTCGGCGGCGATGGCCGTCTTAAGATCGGCAATTTGCTTGTCGGACTCCTTCACCAGGCGGTAGGTGGGCTGATACTTGGTCAGCAAATCCGTGCGCTTGGTCTCCAAGTCCGCCAGGCTGGATTTCAAGAGCGCCATGAGTTGCGGGTTGTCTCCGGAGGTCACCTGCGTGGTCAGGCGGTCGGGGGTTTTCTGCAACAACTCTTGTAGCTCGCCGATGCGCTTGGCGGTTTGAGAAATGTCCGCCTGGGTTTCGCGCAGGCTGCCGTCAAACTCACCGGCTTTGCGCAGCAGGATCTCCTTGTCAAGGTCGGGATCCGACGCGCCCTTACTCAAATCGTAGCTGGCAAGCTGCTGCTCGGCCTGGTCGAGCTCGGTTTGATAATGCTCCGCCTGATGTTGAAAGAAACCGTACTCCCCGGGAGGGCGATAAACGGCCAGATGCTTGGCGAGGTAAAGCCGGTCCAAATCACTCAGGACGCGCTCGGTCATCTGCGGGTTGCGCGAGCGATACGCCACTTCAATCATATTGGACTGGGGGATCTCGGTAATCCGCAAGTCCGCCCTCAATTTGTCTGCCGCCCTCGCCACCCTCCACGATTCGTCGCGTCCGGGGATCAGTTTATTCCATGGGTGATTTTCCCGCGTGTCGAGCCCGGTGTCCTTCACCACCTGGGCCATCAGGTCGCCGCCCCTCAGCAAAGAAATCTCGGTATTGATCTCCCGCTCGGTAGGCACGTCGGTGGAGTTCGTTTCTTCGCGCGAGTTGGCGTCGGTTGAAACCACCTCATCCGCCCGGCGATGCTTCACCAGGATCTGTGTGGTTGACTCGTACTTGATTCCGAACAACAGCACGTAGGCCACTGCTCCACACAGGGTGGAAAGAAAGGTAATCTGGACGAGCCGGCGATTGCGGAAGAAAACGGAGAACAGATCGCGAACCGCGTTGGGAGACGAACGGGTGCTGGGGACATACCCCATTTCAATGGCATTGGGGGCCTTCACGATGATTTCGTTTTTTTCCGGCATAAGGGCGTTCTCCTTGATCCTCCAATGGAGTTCGGGGCTGCTGACGTTCCTCAAGGGATCGGCGCGTAGGTCCCCAAGGTGGGCGTGGGGACGAAGTTTTTGATTTTGGAAATCGTGTTCTGCGGCACATAAACCATGTCGCCGGGCCGCAGCGTCAAGTCTTCAGTCAGGTTACGGGAGTTGAGCATGTGCTTGATATCGAGCTTGGTTACCGAGGACCAGGTGTCATTCACCCTCCGAAACACGAGCACCTGCGAGTGCTTGGCATTCGCGTTGAACCCTCCGGCCATGGCGATCGCCGCCGAGACGGTGGTCACTCCACGCAGGTCGTACTTTCCCGGTTTGGCCACCTGCCCGAGGGCGAGAAAATAGGGTTTATTGAAGTCCTTGAGGTAAACCGTCACGTCCGGCTTGGCAAGAATCTTGGAGTAGGCTTGTTGGAGCTTTGCTTTTATTTCCGGGACGCTCTCCCCTTCCACTTGCAGGTCGCCGACTTCCTTCAGGGTGATAAAGCCATCCGGCTGGACCGTGACGGTTTGGTTGAAATCCGGGGTGAATTCAAATTCCAGATCCAGAATATCGCCGTTCGCGATTTCGTAACGGGCGCCACGGCGCTCGAAGCCCCCGGCGGCTGCAGCGTTGATTCCATCGAGGTGATCGACGCCGTGATTGAGGGATTCAGCGATGGGGTCAGGCTGGGCAGGAGGGCTCTGTTTCTGGTCCCCTCCCGAAGCGACCAGCACGCTTGCGGCGAGGAGGATCACTCCATTCAATATCGCAATCCTGAAAATCACTTTTGCTCCTCCATCAGTAGTATTCGCTTTTCTTCAGCAGGTATCGGCAAACCGAGCCCGGCGCAAATCCTGATTTTATGGGGACCAGCGATCCAGATTCCTCGATCGGGGGAAAGGCCTCCTTCTCGTCCATGAAAAGTAAGCGCTCGGCGCCGCAGCCAACGGGCCTGGTACACGTTCAGTAATGTCAGTGGGGAGAGAAAGTGGCGAGTTGTCTTTGCCGGAGCGTTATTGTAAACTCGGCAATTGCCACGACGTTCTCTCCCGGTTCACTCGAGCGAGAGCACTCTGGCACTGCTGCGCGCGAGTCATCACCTCGCGCGCAGCCTCTTTTTCCTGTGCCGTCCAACCTCGACGTCACAGTTGATTACAAAACTTCACACACCCTTAACACCAACCAGGGGCGGCAAACGATACTCCTAGCAGGACGATTGCCGTTTGGCTGGGCCTGCAACTTAATGATTAAACAAGACAAATTGACTCTCCAAATTTCGCGCCTGCCGAGGCTTGCAGGAAAAGATTTCCCCGCCCGCGTAACATGTACACGGCGGAGCAAATACCGGCCGACGAAGGCAGCCGCGCGGTCTAGTATTTCGATCGGAAGCCTCTTCATAATCATTAACTCCGGCGGCACCTCTCAACATTAGCCCAGCGCGAAAACGCTTCCCGGGCGGAAAACAACGGATCGACATTCGGACTTGGGGTCCCGGCATCAAGTGAGTTCGATGAGAGGCGCTCCTTTTCGGTTGCCAAATTTTCCCCCGCTCCGAGCCACGATCGAGCACGACAGCTTTATCCCGTCTTCGCCACCCGCACCAAAAGAAGCGATGCCTTCACGCCAGAAAGTCAACGCGCCGCAAACCGGGCGCGGCGGCGGGTGTGCCGGGCCCCCGGGCTACCTACCGTGCCTACTCGCTTCCGCTGCAAAAAACGCGCGAGCGGGTTCAGGAGGATGCGATCGCCTGCGCCGCCATGTTCCGGCGAGAGCGTGTGTGCAGTGCCGCCGAACGGACCACAAAGTCCAGAGGCTCGCGCTCGAAAGGCGGCGCCAAAAAATCAAACGCTCCTCGTTCCATGACAGACAAGTAACACTTCGTATCGGGAAAAGTTCCGACGACGATCACACTGAGGGGCACATCGGCCGCCTCGGCCAGGTTGAAGACACTCACCCACGATCCGTCCGTCACCGCGCTTTCGGTAAAGATCATGTGCGGCTTACACTGAGAAATCAGGCTCTCCGCTTCTTTGCAAGTCGCGACGCTGTACGTCTCCACCGACAAGTTCTTCAGCATCTGTTTCAACGATTCAAAGGGTTCGGAGTGACTGTGGACCAAAATGGCGAAAAGGTGCTCGTTCATGCTAACCGCCTCCCCCGCAAACCTCCCCCGTCCTCATGCCGCACCCCACTTTCGGCGCGGAATCGGGGGGTGAACAGGCCCGCAGTTTTTCCCGCAGAGCAAATCTTCTCTTCGGCGTGCTTGTTAGTTCTTTCCAAGACCCACGCGCGAACTTATTGTCATGGCGCTTAGCACTGAAATCAATCCAGTGAAAACCCTATTGCTGTCAGGTTTTTACCCGAGAAAATAAAAGGAGGCTACGAGGAGGGTAAAAGGGTGAATCTTGCGCTGGGTGTTCCCAGGTAAGTCCACCGGCGCCCGATGGAGCTCAGGGGCCAGGCGCCGGTGGTGCTGAGCGCGACAGTCGTCACTACTCTCGCGACGGCCTTACAAGCTTGCGAACGAACGGCCACCCCGGGGAGAGTATCTCGTCAGCGCCCGATCCAAAGGCTCTGCCGCCGCAGGCGGCGGCACGATCCCGTCGATCAGAATCTCACGCGCGGTTATCTTGCGCCCATAAAGGTCCCGGTTGTCTTCCCGGTCCTGCTTGATGACCGCGCCATCAAGCGACATGCCGGCAAACAAACCGCGGGTGCGGGAGTAGCTCAGGATTTCGGCGTGGAGCTGCGCGTCCGTCGCTCCCTCCGCGGTCCTGCCCACCGGCCCGGCGGTGACGGAAAGATCGGCGCCCAGCTTGACGCTGTCGCGCACGAGGGTCCGCGCCCCGGCCTCATTCCTCACGATGAACACAACATCGGTAGCCTCTCCGCCGATCTGAAACCCGATGCTCCCGGCCCCCATGGTGAACAATGCCGGCGCTCCCCACGGGCCGTTTCCGTGCTCGCGGCATACGAGCACCCCGCGTCCGTAGGTTCCTCCAACCAGAAAGGCGCCCTTGATCTGGGATGGAACGATGCCCACGCACACCGCGTTCTCGAACAAATCGTGGGGAATTCCCCGGTCGGGGGTATCCATGACCTCATTGAGGACATTCGTTGCTTTCTCGAGTTGGGTCTCGGCGGCGAACGCCCCCGCGGATAACGTCAGCATCACCAAAACGGCCGTCATGAACCTTTTCATCGGCTCACCCCTCAAACTTGATTTGAGTTCGCCTTGCGGCTTGGGCCCCTTTCGCACGCCACCCGCGAGGCGGCGCGCCACGGTGCGGATACCAGCAGGTCGGCTTCCGATTTCCCCACAATTCGCGTAACCGTATCCAATTCAGTGCGCTACGGGCCGCGTGAGGGGAGCGAAGGCGCTCGCGGGGGTTGGTAAGAATTTCCAGGCCAGAGAATAAACGACCGCCTCGCTCAAGGAAACCCAAGCTCTCTCGCACCGGATGATTTTCCCCTGTCGTGTAATCTTGCCGGGGTGAGCGAGCCTTCGGCGGCAACGCGCGCAACCGCCCAAACACAGAATGGCGTTGAGTTTAGCGGGTTGCGAAAAACGTGGTACTCGCGTTGCACGGCGAGTGAGCGGTTGCATGGGCGCGTACTACTACGTTCCAACTGGTGACTAAACGGGATGGATAAAATCAAACTCAGAAAGGGGTGACCCCAATGAAAAAATTTGTTTGCCTCCTGGCGATGACTCCTCTGTTCTTCTCGCTCGGGTGCAGCGTCCAGCAGGATCGGGCCAGCCAGAATGATAACAATGCGATGGAGTCCGCCCGGCAAAAGCGGGAGATGTATCAGGACCAACTCGCGGAGAAGCTCCGGGACCTCGACCAGGAAATCTCGGCTCTTAAGACCAGGATCGAGAATGACAACAAGGGAGACAGAAAGCAACTCGACCGGGAGATGGACGAATTGGAACAGAAACGCGCGGTTGCTCACGAGAAACTCGAGAAGCTCAGGGACTCCAGTCAAGCCGCGTGGGAGGACATGAAGGTCGGGATGGACGCGGCGATGAAAGATCTCGAAGTAGCGTACAAACAGGCGGATGCGCATTTCAAATGACCTCCACGGGCGGTTATCGCAACGGTTTCGTGGCTTGGTGCATCCGTGTGTACGTGCTCGGCAGCGGCAAGGATCAATCTGAATGCGGAGGCAGTGGAATTTTCTACACGCCGCACGAAGATTCGAACAACACGTCATTCTGCTGCCGGTCTTTGCGACGCCGTTCTAAGGCATTGAGAACTTACGCATTACCGACTTAATGGTGACTCTGGAAGGGCGCGTGCAGTTCGAACGGGCGAACGTGAAGGAAAATGAAAAGCGAGGAATTGGTCCATGCGTGATTTTGAACGCGGTTTGACCGTCGTGCTTGTTCTCGTGGGCGTGCTGTTACTTTTGGGCTACAAGCCCCGAGCGCCGCGCCCCGGTTAACGCGCGGGACCCCGGCTTGCCCTGATGATGAGGGGGAGGAAACTCCATCAGGTTGACCAACTCGGAAAAGGGAGGAACCATGCTTTATTACGCTTTGGTGTTTTTGGTGGTCGCGATCGTTGCCGGCCTCTTAGGCTTCGGAGGCATTGCTTTCGCGTCGGCAGGTATCGCGAAGATTCTGTTCTTTATTTTTGTCGTTTTGTTCCTCGTCAGCTTGATTACACACCTTGGGCGGGGCCAGAGGATTTGAGGCTGGAGGCTACGCCTCAACGCACGGCGGACGTTTGTACTCTCAAATTCGAAGGGGGTGTGAGCATGAATTGGGACCAAGTGGAAGGAAAATGGGCGCAGATAAAAGGTGAAGTTCGGCTGAAGTGGGGTAAGCTTACGGATGACGACTTGGAAGTGGTTGCGGGCAGCAAAGACAAGTTCCTCGGCAGAATCCAGGAGCGCTACGGGATTGCCAAGGAGGAAGCTGAAGAGCAGCTCGACCAGTGGCTGAAAACCGTTGGCCCGGACGAGCCGCGGAAGCGCCGCAAAGCCGCGGGAGCTTCCGAGGGGCAATCCCAGCAGGGTGAGGGCATTTCTCGAGATGTGCGATAATTGCGAACGGAGCCGAGACCGTGCGGAATGCCCGGAAAGAATCTCACAGGAATGGGGTGGCTGACCAAGACGCCATCCCCTACCCCGCGATCGAAGACCATGGCCTGATCGGTAACATGCGGACGGCCGCCCTAGTGGCGATGGACGGGTCCATCAACTGGTTCTGTCTTCCCCGGTTTGATTCCCCCAGTGTCTTTGGGGCCCTTCTTGACCACGCCAAGGGCGGCCGATTCCGCATCTTCCCTGCCGGAGCCGATTTTACCAGTGACCAATACTATTGGCCCACCACCAATGTGCTCATCACCCGATTCCGCTCCTCGGGCAGCGCGGCCGAAGTCATTGACTTCATGCCGATGGGCGATTCGAAGCAGCGGGACGCCTGCCCGCTCGTACGGCGCGTGCGTGCCGTGCGCGGGTCCGTCGCTTTCCGCCTGGAATGCCAGCCGGCGTTCAACTATGGCCGCGATTCGCACCGGGTGGAGTTGAGTTCCGCCGGCGCGATTTTCCGCTCGAAGTCTTTGAACCTCGCCCTCTGTTCTCCCGCGCCCCTCCGCAAGGCCGGCAACGGTGTAGCGGCGGAATTCACCCTGAACGAGGGTGAGTCGCAAACTTTCCTCCTGCAAATTGCCGAATCCCCTCACGCTCCGGCTCGCGTCTTGAATGCGGACGAGTCCGAAGCCTTGCTGGCCGCGACCCTCGACTATTGGCTTTCCTGGATTGCCAAGTGCAACTACTCGGGACGCTGGCGCGAGGCAGTCCAGCGCTCCGCGCTGACGCTGGAAATGCTTGTCTACGAACCAACAGGCGCCATCGTTGCCGCCCCCACGACCAGCCTGCCGGAGCGAATCGGCGGGGAGCGAAACTGGGACTACCGGTACAGTTGGATCCGCGATTCCGCCTTCACCGTCTATGCGCTGATTCGCGTGGGGCTGACGGACGAAGCCGACCGGTTCATGAGCTGGCTGGAAACGCTTTGCCACCAGGCAGCGCAGTCGGGCGGATCTTTGCAAACGCTGTATGGGATCGATGGACGGGAGACGTTGACCGAGGAAACCCTCGGACACTGGGAAGGTTACCGGGGCTCGAGGCCGGTTCGCATCGGGAACGCCGCCCACCAGCAACTGCAATTGGACATCTATGGCGAAATGATGGACGCGGTGTACCTCTATAACAAGTACGCCAATCCCATCTCCTCCGAGATGTGGGCACATCTGAGGTGGCTAGCGGACTGGGTGTGCGACAACTGGCAGCACCGCGACCAGGGAATCTGGGAAGTGCGCAGCGGCCCGCAACATTTCGTTTATTCCAAAATGATGTGCTGGGTGGCCCTTGACCGGGCGCTGCGCCTGGCGACCAAGCGCTCCTTCCCCGCCGATCGCCGCCGCTGGGAGACGACGCGGGATCGCATCTACCAACAGGTGTTACGGAAGGGATGGAATCCCAAACGCCGGGCGTTCGTTCAGCACTACGGCGCGACCATGCTCGACGCGTCCAGCCTCACGATGCCGCTCGTGTTTTTCATGTCCCCAACGGATCCCAGGATGACTCAAACCCTCGATGCCATCTGCCGTCCGCTCTCCGAGCGAGGCTTGCTATCCGATGGCAGCGTCTACCGCTATGACTCGGACGAGACTGAGGATGGTCTCGCGGGCGGCGAGGGCACGTTCAACATGTGTACCTTCTGGCTGATCGAGGCACTGACGCGCGCCGGAAGAACGGACCCCGCCCGACTCACCCAGGCTCGCGTGCTCTTTGAGAAGATGCTGGACCAGGCGAATCACCTTGGCCTGTACTCGGAAGAAGCCGGTCCTCGCGGCGAAGCCCTCGGAAATTTCCCTCAAGCGTTCGCGCACTTGAGCATGATCAGCGCGGCGTTCAATCTCGACCGGGTCCTCGGTGGCTCGGGTTCATCCCCGTTGAAGTAATGGCCCGCCGGATCGAGTTGAGACGCGAAGCAATCTAAGCTCCCATCTATCCGCTTTTTGCATGGATTCGGTATTTTTTACGGCATTTCGTCCCGCTGGTTCGTACCTTCCTGGGCAATAAGCACTTTAAGTTATTGAAAACACATGGACATCTCGCCGGCGACCCCTGCTATATCTTAGGCATCACAATTGCCCAATCCAAAGGTGGCGGGAGGACGCGTCTCCCCAGCACAATCAGACCTCAAGGTGAGCCGCCCTGATCGATCCCGCGTTCGGATAGACCGAGCAAGAGGACTGAGACTTCCTATGGATGCGACACAGGCAAGTGACGGATTTTTGGGCGCGTGGCAGCAACGCCTGAGCGCGCTCCGAAACATTCCCCCGGCTCTCAAAATCGTGTGGGACGCGGGACCGCGAGTGGTGACTTCGGGGATCGCCTCTCGCGTCGTCGCCGCCCTCGTGCCGCTGGCGATCCTGGCCGTGTCGCGCCGGATCATCGATGCCATCGTGACGGTCGTCAAATCCCACCAGCCCGTAGCGCACGGGTTCTGGTGGCTGGTGGCGCTGGAATTTGGGCTGGCCCTGCTCGGAACGGTGCTGGGCCGCCTCTGCGATTATTGCGATGGACTCCTGGTGGACCGCTTTACGCGCCACGTCAGCATTCGCGTGATGGAGCACGCCTCGCGGCTCGATCTTTCCTCCTACGAGGACCCGGAATTCTATAACAAGCTGGAGCGTGCCCGGCACCAGGCCAACGACAGGATCGGCATGGTTCAGGCCTTTGGCCAACTGCTGCAAGGAACCATCACGGCCATCACCCTGTCGATCAGCATTCTGGCATTCTCACCGTGGCTTCTGCTCCTGCTGATCGCCGGGGTAATTCCCGCTTTCTTGGGCGAGAGCCATTTCGCGTTCCTCGGTTATGCCTTGAATCTGCGCCTCACCCCTACCCGCCGGCAATTGGATTACCTCCGCGACCTGGGCGCCAGTAAGGAAAGCGCCAAGGAGTTGAAACTCTTTGGGCTGAGCGGGTACTTCACCCGCCGGTACGCCCATCTGGCCGACAACGTCTACACGGAGAGTGTATCGCTGCTCAAGCGCCGCCTGCGGGCCAGTTCGATGTTCGCGCTGCTAAGCACCTCCGCATACTACGGCGCATTTGCTTTTGTGGTTTACCAGACTCTCTCCGGCAAACTCTCCGTAGGAACACTCGTCTTCCTATCCGGGGCCTTGAGTGGCGCGAGCAGCAGCATTCAGCAGATTTTCACCATCTTCTCGAGGATCGCGGATCAAGCGCTCTTCCTCACCGATCTGCTTGAATTCTTCGCTGTCGAACCAAAAGTGAAGTCCAAGCCTCGGGCAATTCCCGCGCCCCGGCCGATCCGGCAGGGATTTGAGTTCGACAACGTCTCGTTCACTTACGCAGGAACGTCGCGCCAGGTTTTGGACGGGCTCAGTTTCCGCCTGGGTCGCGGCGAGCGGGTGGCACTGGTGGGGGAAAACGGCCAGGGTAAGACGACCATCGTGAAACTGATGACTCGTCTTTACGATCCCACCGCCGGGCGCATACTGCTGGATGGAATTGACCTCCGGGAATACGACCTGGAGGATCTGCACCGTGAAATCGGCGTCATTTTCCAGGATTTCATGCGCTATGAAATGACATCGAGGCAGAACATCTCCATGGGGAAAATTGAGGATCGGGGAAACTTTGCGAGCATCACCGCTGCCGCCCGAAAAAGCCTGGCAGAGCAAGTCATCGCGCGGCTTCCGCTGGGTTATGGACAGATGCTAGGGCGGCGCTTTGATGGCGGCGTCGACCTCTCCGGTGGAGAGTGGCAGAAGATCGCCCTGGCGCGCGCCTATCTGCGCGACTCGCAGTTGCTGATCCTCGACGAACCCACGGCCTCACTGGATGCCCGGTCCGAGCGCGAGGTCTTCCAGAGGTTCGCGGAGCTGACAGAAGGAAAAATGGCGCTGCTGATTTCGCATCGCTTTTCCACGGTCCGGATGGCGGATCGAATTCTGGTCCTCGAAAACGGCAAGATTGCCGAAGACGGGTGCCATGACGATCTCATCAACCGTGGACAGGGCTACTCAAAGATGTTTGAGCTCCAGGCCGCCAACTATCGGTAGCTTCTCGGGGCGGGAACCTGATTATGGCAACTCCGGTCGATAAACCTCGCGATTCAGTCCGAAGGCGGGGGGTTGGCGGTATTATCGCCCCGCAACCTTCCAACCCTCCGCGGTCCGAGCAACCGCTGGCGCCGGAAGCTCAGATTCGGGAACTCATCGCCCAGGGAACTCGTGACGCTGAGGCGTGGCAGTATGTGGAGGCCGGGAAGTCAGGGGCGGCTTTCGCCGATCGCTGCCGCCGCGTTCGCAGTCGGATCGATATCATTACGCGCGCGCTCGACGAGCGTAAGGCTAGAGGCGACGAACTTTCCGTCGGTGAAACGTGGCTGCTTGAAAATTTCCGGTTGCTGCAAAGCGTCGGTCAAGAAGTTTCCGACGCGCTGGGGTCCGCGCGTGGCCTCACGGTCCTGGCGGAAGGGAATGCGATTGTCCCCCGCACCTTCGCGGCCGCGGTTGGTTATCTTCGCGCTGTTGACATACTCCCGAGCGAGGCAACTCTTTCGCACTATCTCGACGGCATTCAGCAGGTCGAAAGTCTGATGATGACCGAGCTCTATGGTCTGAAGCCGATGCTGGATTTCGCCATCCTGGAACAAATCGCCGGCGATGACGAGGCGGACTGCGGGCGCGATGGGACCAAGGATCCAGGGCAAACCTCCCCCGCCGATCAAAGTGTCGACCGCACGCAAAAAGCGGTCCAGGCTCTCCATGCTGTTCGGGAAATCGATTGGAAAGGCTTCCTCGAACAAAACAACGTGACCGAGCGGGTTCTGCGGCAAGATCCCTCCGGCGACTACTCCGACATGGATGATGAGAGCCGCGAGATGTACCGCAAGGTCGTGCAGGAGCTGGCGCGGCAATCGCTATTCAGCGAGGAAGAAGTGGCGCGGCAAGCGGTGTTTCTGGCGATGCGCGCCAAGAGTCGAACCAGGAATCCAGATTCGCGCGCGGGGGCCCGGAGAACCCACATCGGCTATTACTTGATTGCCGCCGGCATTCGCCTGTTGAAAGAACGTATCGGCTACAAACCGTGGTTGCGGCATCGGATTCTGGGCACCATCCTCGAATGGCCTGAGGTCTTCTTCATCGTTGGAGTCGAGCTCATGACCCTGGCCCTCGTGTTTTTCCTGTTGCAGCACCTCGGCGTCGTCATTCCCGTGCTCCCCGGACTGCTCTTATTGATTCCGGCCAGCCACGCCGCTATCGGCATTGTGAATTACCTGACCAGCATGGTAGTGCCTCCGCGGCGAATTCCCAAGATGGATTATTCTCAGGGCATTCCCCCCGAGTGCACGACGCTCGTCGCGGTCCCGTGCCTGCTGCTAAGCGAAGCGGATGTCCGGCGGAATGTCGAAACTCTGGAAATCCGTTACCTGGGCAATCGCGACCCTAATCTGCACTTCGCCCTCCTGACCGATCCGCCCGACGCCTCCCAGCCGTTTGACGAGCATGATGACCTGGTGGGAATTTGCTCCAACCTGATCGATCAACTCAACCAGAAATATGCGCTCGATCGGCGGGGGAGTTTCTTACATTTGCACCGGCATCGAGTCTATAACCCCTCGGAAAGAAGCTGGATGGGCTGGGAGAGAAAACGCGGCAAGCTGATGGACCTCAACAACCTGCTGCTCGGGACCTCTGACAGTTTCCCCGTGAAAGCAGGAGACCTCTCGGTGCTCCCGCGCATTCGATACGTTATTACCCTTGATGCGGATACGAAACTGCCCGCCGCCACGGCGCAGCGGATGGTCGGAGCAATGGCCCATCCCTTGAACCGGGCCGTGGTCGATCCGAGAACCAACACCGTCGTCGAGGGCCACGCCATTCTCCAGCCGAGGGTCAGCGTCAGCATCGAATCTGCCCGCCACTCGCGCCTCGCCGCCATTTTTTCCGGCCAAACGGGATTCGACATCTACACGCATGCTGCCTCCGACATGTACCAGGACCTGTTTGGCGAGGGCAGCTTCACCGGCAAAGGAATCTATGAAGTTGAGACTTTCCAAAAAGTCCTGGGGAAACGCTTCCCCACCAATACCCTTCTGAGCCACGATTTAATCGAGGGATCCTACGCGCGCGCCGGATTGGTGAGTGACGTCGTTGTCATCGATGACTACCCCTCCCACTTCAGTGCTTATTCCCGGCGGCTACATCGATGGGTGCGAGGTGACTGGCAGATCATGCGGTGGCTTTTGCCCCGCGTCCCCGACTATTACGGCCGTCGGGTGCATAACCCCCTCGCCTTCATTTCCCGCTGGAAGATTTTCGATAACCTGCGGCGGAGCATTAACGACATCGGCTTGTTCCTGTTGCTGATTCTGGGTTGGGCGGTCCTGCCCGGCGGCCCGGTTTACTGGACGCTGGTCACGCTGGGGCTGCTGCTGATGCCAACTTACTCTCAGCTCGTTTTTGCGCTGCTCAGGATCCGACTACGGCAGAATTGGGGCGGCTTTCTGCGCGAGCGGGCGAACGATGTCGTCTCAGGGCACCTACAAGTTTTCGTCATGCTCGTGTTCCTTCCCCACCAGGCGCTGGTCATGCTTGACGCCATCTTCCGGACCCTCGCCCGGCTGACCGTGACCCATAGCAACCTGCTGGAATGGGAGACCGCAGCCGAGTCGGAGCTGGGGAAGAAAAAGTCCCTGGTGGAGACTTATCTGGCGCTCACGCCGTGCCTCTCCTTGGCGATCGGCCTCTTTCTTGCCGTGGTCCGCCCCGCGGCGCTTTATGTTGCTTCACCCATCTTGGTACTGTGGCTACTCCCTGATTTCTTCACGGATTGGGTCAATCGCCGGCCCGCGGAAAAGGAGCCACAAGCGGCCCCTGGCCACGAAGGATTCCTCCGCCTGGCAGGGCTCCGCACGTGGCGATACTTCCGGGAATTCAGCACTGCCGAAAACCATTGGCTTATCCCGGATAACGTGCAGGAGGATCCGCCTATTATTGCCGCGCGCCTATCCTCCACTAATTTGGGGCTGCTCTTCAACGCGCAGTTGGCCGCGCATGAATTGGGCTTCTTAACTCTAGAGGAGTACGCCGAGGCGGTTGAGCGCACGCTTGCGAGCGCGGAACAATTGCCCCGGTACAACGGCCATTTCTTCAACTGGTACGATATCGAGACCTTCCGGCCTCTGGAGCCCCGGTTCATCTCCACAGTCGATAGCGGGAACCTCGCCGCATGCTTGTGGACGCTGAAGCAAAGCAGCCTCGGGCTTTCGAACGAACCGCTACTATCCCGGAAACTGTGGCAGGGGATTCGTGACCATCTCCAACTTCTTTCCGACCCGGTGCAGGAGGCTGCGATTCCCGTTGAAGCTCGAAAAGCCATTCGGGAGTTGGCGGCGTTTACCGAGCCTCTCGCGGACGAAGCCTACTCCTGGATTGGAGCTTTGCCGTGGCTCGAGGAACAAATTCAACGCATCGAAGGTCTGTTGGGCGACCGCACCGGGCATTCATCGGAGACCGGGACGTTTGTGCCCGACGTGGCGTGGTGGGCCAGAGAGACCGCGGCGCGCCTGCGCGGAGTTCGAGCCCTGGTTGAGGATTTGATTCCTTGGGCGCTCCCGGAATATTCGTCGCTATTCCCGAATCGAGCCCCCATTGAGCGGATCACGCTCGCTTCGCTGCCTACCACTTTGCGGGACGTCGAGAAGCAACTGGCCGAACCCCTAAACAATATTCAAACGAGCCCGACCGAAAGAAGCGCCGCGCGGTTGCTGCGGCGCCGGCTCCCTCTGACCGTTGAGAATGCGGCCAGGCTTGCGCGGACACTTCAGCAGGTCGCCCAGGACGCGGAGCAACTTGTAAGTGGTATGGATTTCACGTTCCTCTACAACCCCAAGCGGAAGCTATTTTCGACGGGCTACAATGCCTCAACGGCAGCGTTGGATCCCTACTACTACGACGTGCTGGCATCCGAGGCGCGAATGGCGGTCTTCATTGCCGCCGCCAAAGGGGAGGTAAGCCAGGAGGCTTGGTTTCGCCTGGGAAGGTCATACGGAGAATGCTTCGGAGAGCGTCTGCTGCTCTCTTGGAGCGGCACGATGTTTGAATACCAGATGCCGGCGTTGTGGATGCGCTCCCATCCGGACACCATCATGGATCAAGCGTCGCGGGCAGCAGTTCGTTGCCAGCAAGAATACGGCAGGAGGAATAACATTCCCTGGGGCATTTCGGAGACGGCTTTCAGTGAACGGGATCCACAGGGGACTTATCATTATAAGGCCTTTGGCGTGCCGGGTCTGGCTCTGGATCCTCAGGCCGAGGACCGGCTCGTCGTTTCCCCCTATTCCACATTTCTGGCGCTTCTCGTGGACCCGGAGGCAGCAATTCGAAACCTCGAGGCCCTAAGCAAACTGGGGTGCCTCGGGTCGCGGGGTTTCTACGAGTCCTGCGATTTCAATCCCGCCCAAAGCACAGGAAACACAAACTTTGAGATTATCCGTTGCTGGATGGCCCATCATCAAGGGATGAGCATGGTGGCCCTAAGCAACTTTCTGAATCAGAATTCCAATCAAAAATGGTTCAACCGGGAACCCAGAGTGATGGCGGCCGAACTGCTTCTCCATGAGAGAGTGGCGCTTACTGTCGCGTTAAAGAATGATTCGCCCCGGTCCCCCGAGAAGGCCAAACGCCCTGAGCGTCTTCGCAAGCCCAACACCCGGCTCGCGCTCTCAAACGCCCTCAAGGGTTCCATCCAAGCGTCAGGTGGCAACAATCACGGTGAGGCGCAACTCCAGGGCCCCCCTGCCCCGCCGGAATGACTTACTCGGCTCACCCACCACTGTTGCCGAGAACATCTAGGAGAGTGGTAGCACCAGCTTCCGCCTTGCTGACTTCGGCCTTGCCCATTTGCCGTATGAACCGAGATCGGAAGGCGGTAGCTGCTGCTATCGCACTCCAAGCCACCTTGGCGGGTCTGGGGATGAACGCTGAGGATGAATCGACAAATCGTCGGAAGGTGAGTGCGACTTAATATCTACTTGGAACGAAGCCGCCAAAAGCTGATAACTTATTGATGAAAGAGGATGTTAAGATCGGTTCTTGGATTCCCAAAAGCTGACAGCCTACTGAAAATAAACCGCTTACAAAAAAACCCAAAAATGCGGACACATGGCGGCAAGATTAAGCAGAGCCGACACGACAAAGTGTCACTATCTCACTGCTCCCTCACGCTGCTTGCATGGCTCACGGGGACAATTGCCGACGTGCTCGGCTCGCCCGTGGCAGAAATGAAATTCTTCGGGTCGGTCGTGCCGTCCTTCGCAGGGATTAAAACGTAGCCACTCACTCCCTTTTGATTGACGCTCGTCACGACCATCATATAAGCCTTGCCCTGCTCCGCGGGGAAAAAGACGACGGGAGTCCGGATACCCTGGCTCTGCACCGAAACCTTCTGGTGATCGGGCGCTGAGGCAATGGTTCCATCGAAGCGTTGATGTCGAACGTCAGTTTTGGTGAGCTGGAAGGAAACGCCGGGCGCCACTTCAAACTCCTGATTCCTTTGAGCTTCGAAGGTTACTTGACGGGTGGGCAGCGAGTCACTGAGGGAAGTAAGTTCGCGATGCTCCACGCCCTGCTGCTCACGCAGCGCCGCGACTTGGCTGGCGAAATCAGTGCGTGCGGCCTCAAGCTCATTCCGAGCGTCGGAGAGTTGTTCTTCAACCTGCGCCAAGTGAACCTCGTCGGCGTTCCGCGCGCTCATCAACTGGGTTAGTTGCGCCTGCAGCCCCGAGGTTTGTTGGCTTAAGCCCTTGAGCAAGGAGGCCTTCATGCCGGCAACCATCTGACCTGTTTGCTTTCGCGTCTGGCCAAGGGCCACCTGGGACTGCGCATCAAAGTTCCGTACCTGCGAAGCGAGCTTTTGCTGGTCCGCGCGCGCGTCTGCGAGGCGCTGCTCGACGTTTCCCAGATGTTGCGCGATGGCGGGAAGCGATTTCGCCAGCCCGGGAACCTGTTCGACTTGAAGGCCTTCCTGGCTTAAGACGGCGTAGCCGTAAACCGCCACCGCCGCGAGGGCAACAGTGAGGGTTGCCAGACATGCCCAAACCCCCGCCGACCTTCGCTTATAGTAAGCCGGAACCTCTTCTTCGATCTCGGGCCGGTCGATTTCCCAATCATGCGCGGCTTTCGATCGATTGAGATTGTCCAGTTTGAAGTCAACGACATGCCCATCGCTCATTGCCGAACCTCCGAAGATTGGGGTGCAAGACCTACGGCCAACCGACTTCGTGGCACCCTGCTGATGAATCGCAACAACTCCACTGGAGCAAGTCTCGTTCCAGTGGCAAAATTTCCGCAAGTGTTTGAATTTACAGCCTACTCCCCGGGCTTGGGGTTTGTGAAAGGCAATACCGACGATGTAATAGATACGCGATGCAGACGAAATTTCCAGGATGCCCCGCCGGGTGGGAGATTCAGGCGGACCCGGATAAATTGCCGATTGACGATTTTCGATTGCCGATTGATGATGGCGAATTGGAGATTCTATGATCAACCAGCCGCAGTCAGTTCCAGCTTCCTCTTTCAATCGGCAATCGAAAATCCGCAATCGACAGCTCTGGAGTTTGGTCGCGTATCTGGCGATCGTGACATGCGCCCTTCCCTGCGTAGAACTCTTTGGTCAAGCCAATGCATCGCCGCAGGCCGAGACCATCACGATCGACGCGCAGGCGCCCTCGCAACCATTCCCTCACTCTTGGGAGCGGATGTTCGGGTCCGGGCGAGCCATACTCTCCTTGCGCGACAGTTACCGCCGCGACCTGCGCGCGGTGAAAGAAGCCACGGGGTTTGAGTACATTCGCTTTCACGCCATCTTCCACGACGAGGTCGGGCTGTACAACGAAGACGACCACGGCAGTCCTGTCTACAACTACTCCTACGTGGATCAGATTTACGATGGGCTACTGGCGAACGGCGTACGCCCCTTCGTCGAGTTGAGCTTCATGCCGGAAAAGCTGGCGTCAACCCCGGTTCGCCAGGCCTTCTGGTACAAGCCCTTCAATTCGCCTCCCAAGGACTGGGATCGCTGGGGCGACCTGGTTCAGCACTTCGCCCAGCACCTGGTCGATCGATATGGCATCGACGAGGTCTCCCAATGGTATTTTGAAGTTTGGAACGAGCCCAATATTGATTTCTGGGCGGGGGACCCGAAAGAGTCATCTTACTATCACCTGTATGACGTGACGGCTCGCGCGATCAAGGCCGTCAGCCCCCGGTTGCGCGTCGGGGGGCCGGCAACAGCGCAAGCGGCGTGGGTGGGCCGGTTCATCCGGCACTGCGTCGAGGGGAATGTGCCGGTGGACTTTGCTTCAACCCACGTTTACGCCAACGACACAGCGAGGGACGTCTTCGGCACCAACGAGCAGATCCCTCGCGACCAGATGGTCTATCGCGCGGTCAAGAAAGTCCACGAGCAGGTGAAGGCCTCCACCAAGCCCGACTTGCCCTTGATCTTCAGCGAGTACAACGCCAGCTATGCGAACGAAGTTGACGTGACGGATTCCGCCTTCATGGGCCCGTGGCTCGCCAACACCATCCGCCAGTGTGATGGATTGACCGACATCATGGCTTACTGGTCATTCTCCGATGTGTTCGAGGAACAAGGCGTGGTCAAGCGGCCTTTTTACGGGGGTTACGGATTGATGGCCGCAGGAAGTATTCCCAAGGCGGCCTACAACGACTTCAAATTACTCCATGAACTGGGCCCTCAACGCATCCGCATCGACTCCGACTCGGCGCTGGCGACCCGCCGCCCGGACGGTTCGCTCGCCATCGCCGTGTGGAACTACGCGCCACCAGGGAATGGCGGCGCTGCGAAGCACGTTATACTTTCAATCAACGGATTGACGGGGGCAGGTGGCGCGAGCATCCAAGTGGTCGATCGCCAGCACGGCTCGGCCCTTGCTGCTTGGGAGGCGATGGGTAAGCCGGACTTCCCTACCCGCGAACAGCAGGAGCGCTTGCGCAAGGCGGCGGAACTCGGTGCGCCGGAGATCCGCCCTCTACGTGCGGCCAGCCCCGCCACGATCGAGCTGAATCTTGCGCCGCAGAGCCTTGCGTTGATTGAAATTTTGGGAGGCGGTTCGCGGTAGGGGCGGCGATGCGCCGCACCGTGGCGAGATGAATCCGCCGTTACGTTGCGGCTGGGGTGTAGGGTTTAAATCCGGCGCGTTCCATGCCTCGCCGGGCTTCCGGGTTCTTCATGAAGGTTTCCCAAACAAACCCGGTGCGCACGTTTTCCGCCATCAGCAGGGTGATTCCCGTGTCGATCCCGACCACGTCGTTGTCATACCAGCCTTTAAGCGGGTTGAAGGCGTTGACGAATCCATACTTGCTAAAGGCGCCGTCGCCATAGCGCGCGCGGATGTTTCGCAGCACCCGCATGGTGGCGTCGGTAAGGAAAGGCAGCGAGCCTCCTGCGGCGCTCGGCACCACGCTCCCGTCTATCGGCCCCATTTCCGGAGGCCCGCCCCAGGCCACGTAACCATACAATGAATCCGACGCCGTGATGCCCCACAGGTCGTCGCTGTAATCGGGAAACTGCTTGCCCAGTTCTATACAGAAACGGCGGTGGACTTCCGTGGCGATCACCGAATTCTGAAAATAGTCCGCATACCGGTCGCGCTTCCCGCGGAAATCAAACCACGCCTGGGAGTATTGATGCACAAACAAAGGCGCAAACGATCCGATGTACCGGAGGCCCTCGTAATCGAACTGTCGTGCGTTTCCAGGCATCCCAGGCGTCCTGCGGCAAGGGGTGCGACGTCGAACCGAGGCCCAACAGGTACATCATCATCAATTCGCTGTAATAGTCCCAGCGATAGGGCAGAAAGCCGTTCTCCGGCAGCCACCCGTGCGGGAGCAGGCGGGTGTCCATCGAGAGCCAAGTCCAATCGACGCGGTTAAAGATGGCGCGCGCAAGGTCGTGAATTCCGGTATCGTCAAAGTGCTGGGCGCAGGCGAGAACGCCGCAGAGCAGGATGGCCGTATCCACCGAAGAGATTTCTGAATCCCACAATCTTTCGCCGGTTTTCACGTCGGCAAAGTGATAGAAGAATCCCCGATGCTGAGGCATTTTCTGCCAGAGGAACATCAAGGTGTTCAAGGCCCGCCTTCGCGCCTCAAAAAAGTGAATGTATTTGCGCTTGTCGCCAATGCAGAGGGCCGTCAGTCCAAAGCCCGTCGCCGCAATACTCGCGACCACCGTGTTGTCGGCCGCGCGAACGTTGCACCGGTCCTTCGTCAAGCCCGTCTGTGGATTCGATTGCTCCCAAAAGTAGGCAACGGTAGCCCGCTCCAATTCCTCCAGGAACAGGTCGTCCTCGGGAGAGAGCGCCATGAGGCGGGAGGTGGGAGCTGACGGAGGGTCCTGTTGCCCCATGGGCGCGGGCAAGAATGGTAGCTTCGCCCATTTCAAGATGGGCGCACTCATCGAAGCGCCGGAGATTCGCTTGAGCGCTTCTCTTCGCGACAGGGATTTGAAGGGATCTTTCGCCTCGCCCATATCGTGCATTCTAACCGATTTTAGGCCTCCCGTTAGCCACAGAGTGGTACATTTTGTCCTTGGGCCCGAGTGGAGCTCACTGCACGACTAGCGGCGAGTTTATCTCGCTATCGGCGGCGCTAGTCTGCATCAACCTCACCTAAGTCGCGTCCGGCTTCTGTTTGAGGTTGGGCATGCCTTTGAAAACCTCGAGGATCACTCCGAGGTCGCGTTGCGTGTCGAGGTATGCGACCTTCACGCCTTCAAACTCGCCGCTGAGGGGCAAATTACGCCCTCGTTTGGCTTCCCTTGCCAGCAGCTCGTCGAAGCTCCGGGCAGCGACGGCGATGTGGTGCACGCCCCCGCCTTTCTCGGCAAGGAAGCGCGCGTAAATGCTCTCGTCGTCGAGCGGCTCGATCACTTCCCACTGCACCTGGCCGACCATCGCCACTGCCAGGCGCCAGGAGCGCTTAACCGTCTGTCCGTACTCGCGGAAGTCCTTGGCGTTATCGGCGTTAAATTCGAATCTTTGCCACGGACCAATCCCGTACTCGTCCGCGTATTTCCGCACCGTTGCGTCCAGGTCGCGCACCACGATCCCAATCTGCATCGTCTGGGTGAAGGCTGGCTCACGCATCATCCCACCTCCTGCGCCCAAACATGGCACCGTCCGTAAACCTCGTCAAGTGACCGCGCCGCGTTTTTGGATATCAGCCACGGATGCCGCTCACACCGGTGCGATGGAAAGCAAGCGTAGCGAGGACCGGTTCTTGAGGCCCGAGGCGTTGCCCCGCCTCCTGCGGGCGAGGTCCGTTTTGGAGTGCGGGCCTGCGTTTTTGCGATTTTCTAGCCAGGTCGGCATGGTTGAGCTTTACTCACCTCATGCCAGGGGGAAATCGAAATGACGGATGAACTGGACGAATCGAAAGGTCCGGGCGAGACGAAGAGTCCAGAGACGGCAAAGAAACCCTACGTCAACCCCATCGAAAAGCTCACCGCCGAGCAATGGCAACGCGCCTGGATGCAAGGGATAAGCGACTCGAAGGCCCAAAGCGCAAGCGTCAGGAGAGATCTGCTGGTATATTATTGGGTGAGACGAATCCCGGAGGCAAGAGAGCAGGTGAGCAAGGCGGAATCAGCTCTCCGAGAATACTGGGAAAGGCCCTCTTCCGAGCCGCCGGACGCCGCGCGTCACCGACGGCTGGCAGAGAACCTTAAGCGAGCCACCGACGATCTGAAGAATTGCACGGACGAGTATGTTGACATCACGTTGAAACATTATCCCAGCGAGTAGCCGCCGGAAGCGGTTTTAAGGAATAACGGGGCGTGCCACTCCCCCACGTCCCGCGTCACAGTTAACGCTGGTTCGTTCTCTAAACTTGTGAACAGGCCAGGGGATGCAGCACGAGGCTGGTTATGTTTGAAACCGTGGGTGGGTCTAAGTTGAACTTCGGATCGGCAGAGAGCTTCTTCCAATCGGGATCGGCGGAAAACTTCTCCCAATCTGCCTCCAGCGAGGCCATATCGGGAAAGCTGAGCATGTAGGTAAGATTCGGCAGATTCGGTCCGACCAGGGCATCCGCGTAAAAAACTCCCGTAGCGCCAGCCCTGGCGAAGATGCCAAACTCGCCGCTATGAAACATCTCCACCTTGCGGACGTGATCCATGTTTGTCGGCGACTGATACTGGCGAAGCTGATAGATGCGTTTTCCCTTGGTTGCGGCGGAGGCGGGCGGAGTGACCTTGGGATATCCCGGGAACGCCCGCAATAGGGTGCTCTCGATGCGAATGTAGGGCGGCGTCGAGGCGGGAGCATCCCAGAATGGCGCAGCCGACTTCATAAAGACATCATCCTTCGCCAATTCAAGGTCAGCGGTAACTAATGTCTCCAGCCTCGAACTCGGCATCAGCAAATAGTAGGATGGGCTATCGGGTCCGAAATAAACCGAGAACGCACCGACGGGCCGAATGCCGAGCCGGTTCAGTGCCGGAATTAAAGCATCGGCAAAAAAGACACTGGTGAGCTTTACGCCTGGCCCGTTCGTCAGATGGTACCGGCGCAGATCCATGTACTCCGGCGCGGATTTGTCCTCACTAGAGCCTGCCTGAGCGGGTAAATCAACAGTCGTAGCAAGCGAGAGAGCAGAAGCCGCGAGAGAGCCAGAAAGAAAATTGCGGCGATCCATGAAGTCTCCTTCGGATTAGAACTTTAGTCCGGGCATTTTCACGGTGAATACCGTTCTTCGCCCGCCGGTGAGCGAGGATGATCGCGAGAGAGGCTCCGGCTCCGATGGCGGTAGTGCATTCTCCGTATCCTTCGCCGTTGATTCCTGCGCGAAAACTGTACTGTACATCATCCAGACGTCTTACCAATAGAGATTTCTACCCAGAGACTGTGTCGTTGAAAGTGGCCCACCTACTACGATGGCTCATTGAGGAGAACTCCGTTGTGCTGAAGTGGCCAGAGGATTTGCAGGAGGGGACACACCTCGCTTTACTGGTTTTGGAGCGGCGGCGGGTGGCCGCGCCCAGACGTCGTGGACCCAAGGCAGAGATCGTTGACCTTCGCCGCCCGCGGCGGTCCCAGTGGCCCCCCGCGCGAAAACAAGTTTAACGAGGTCCGATTTCCTTACTAGAATAGCTATAGAACTGAGGATTCGATGTGGTCCGATTTTCATTCGATCAAGGAGGTGGTTTATGGGAGAGTTGGCGCGAATCGGTGTTTCTTTGGAGTCGGAACTCCTACAGCAATTTGACGAGGTCATCAGCCAAAAGGGTTATAGCAACCGTTCCGAAGCCATCCGCGATCTTATCCGCGATCGGCTGGTGGGAATCCAAGTTGATCAAAACAAAATTGTTGTCGGAACTCTGACCATCGTCTATGACCACCACCGCCCAAACCTCACTGAAAAGCTCACGGCAGCGCAGCATGAACTCGGCGGCAAGGTCCTTTCCTCGATGCATGTGCATTTAGACCATCACAACTGCCTTGAGGTGGTCGTCCTCAAAGGCCGCAGTCAGGAAATTCGGGATTTTGCCAACGGAATCCTGAGCCTTCGCGGGGTTAATCACGGGCAGTTAGTGGTAACGAGCCCGGGAGCACACTCCCATAGCTCTTAGCTATAAAAAGGGAGCAACCTACATTCCTTATATTAGAGTCCGTGGGATGCACCGGTGGCATCTCGGTGTAGCTGTACCCTGCGGGAGGGTCGATATCACTGCCCTCTCCGGCGGCCGGTTCCGGAACGGTTCGCCTGCGAGCCTTTTCGGCGTGAATTTCAGCAACGCAATGGGTTGTAACCTCCCCCTTTCGGTTCGGATTTAGAACCAATCCAGCCCGCATATTTTCCGTAACATAAATTATGAAGTCGTGTTACTATGGCCGCTCGTAGCACCTTTGTGTCATTCGTAACACCATGCTAGAGGAGCTCCATGACCGGCAAATTGGTCCTTGCTCTGTTGTTTCTTGCCACGATTTGTCCCCCTTGGGCTGCGGATGGGCACATTTCGGGCCGGCTCACGGACACCCGGGGCAGGCCGGTCTCTCACGCGGCACTTTGCCTAAGGGTCGCCTCCGCGGCAAAAACTATCAAGGTTACTCCACTCTTGGCTGCCGCGCAGGGAAAGACGCCCGTCGCCACGAGTGATAAAACCTCTCCGCCTCAGCTATCGGGGACTGTCGTTGACGCGTCTGGCGCGGTGATTGGCGGGGCTACGGTGCAGGTTCGAAGCGCGAACGGTACTGTACAAGTGACGACACAGTCGGACACGAACGGCTCCTTCATTATCTCTGGACTCGCGACAGGTAATTATCAGCTCGTCGTATCGAATCCCGGTTTTGCAACCAAAGAAACGCCCGTCACCCTGGGGACCACCGAGGCGCCGGCCTCGCTGCGCATCTCTCTGGCCGTGGGCTCCGTGAGCAGCGCCATAACCGTGAATGGCCGGGCGGACGACCTTGTCGGCATCGCCGTTTCCGCCACCCAGGGAACGGTGGGCGCAACGGAAATCCAGGATCGTCCGATTCTTCGTGCGGGAGAAGTTATGGAGACAATGCCCGGTCTCATCATCACTCAGCACGCCGGCGGCGGCAAGGCCAACCAATATTTTCTGCGCGGCTTCAATCTCGACCATGGCACAGATTTCGCCACTTTCCTCGACGGTATGCCGCTGAACCTGCCGTCGCACGCGCACGGCGAAGGGTATTCGGACATGAACACTGTTATCGACGAACTTGTGCAGCGAGTGAATTTCCAGAAAGGTCCCTATTACGCCGAGGTCGGGAACTATGGCTCAACTGGAAACGCCGATCTGGTGTTTTTCAAGACGCTACCGCAGACCTTCTTCGATTTTGAAGGCGGCATGTATGGCTATGCGCGGGGAGTATTCGGCGCATCGCAAAAGCTTGGCTTGGGCAATTTGCTGGTCGGAGGAGAAGCCTACTACGATGACGGCCCCTGGAAGCATCCGGATGGTTATGCCAAATTCAACGAACTTGTCACCTACAGCCGGGGCGGAGACGCCCATGGTTTCAGCATCACGGCGCGCAGTTACCATGGAAAATGGAATTCGAGCGATCAAATCCCTGATAACGCCGTGCCCCTTGTGGGTTTCTTCGGCGCCTTGAACCCGGCCGACGGTGGCAATTCCGGGCGTTATAGTCTACAGGGCGAATGGCATCACGCCAGCACAAATTCCGAAACGCAAATCACGGCCTACGGGTTTTATTATGATCTCGACCTGTTTTCCGATTTCACTTACTACCTGTATGACCCCATCAAGGGCGACCAGTTCGAACAGCACGACACGCGCTGGGTAGGTGGACTGGACGCACGCCACACGATTTCGAGCGAGTGGTGGGGCCGCAGGGTGGAAAACTCGTTCGGCCTGCAGCTCCGCAGCGATTGGATCAGCAACGGCCTTTACCGGGCGGAGAATCGCATGCGTGTGGCGAAAGAAGACGTACTCGCTCCCTATGCCGGCGAGCCCAACGGTTATTTGCCCGCGGACACGGATGTGAATAAATTTACGGACACGCTGGGAAGTTTCTATGGGGAAAATAAAATCCAGTGGACAAACAAATTCCGCTCGGTCCTGGCCCTGCGCGGCGACGAGGACAAAGGTGTCATCACCAGCTTTTCCGACCCTCGCAATTCCGGTTCGGTCGCCAAGTTCCTGCCCAGCCCAAAATTGAGTCTGGTTTTCGGCCCGTGGGCCGATACTGAAATCTACGCCCAGGGCGGATTCAGTTTCCACAGCAACGACGTGCGTGGCGCAACGCAAAACTATGAACCGATTTCGCCGGACTATCCTTACCCCAATACGCTCACCGCAAAAATTCCTCTTCTGACCCAAACCAAAGGCGCGGAAACCGGCGTGCGCACTGTGGCCATCCCCCATCTGCAAAGCACTCTTTCGCTCTGGTATCTCCA
Organism: uncultured Acidobacteriota bacterium; assembly: GCA_963808085.1. Lineage (GTDB taxonomy): Bacteria > Acidobacteriota > Terriglobia > UBA7540 > UBA7540 > Bog-366. The sequence goes on along the minus strand of CAWEFC010000009.1, from coordinate 2,019 downwards.
CAGTAATTCCGAACTGGAGCAAGATGGCGACACCGGAGGCACTGTTCCCTCCGAACAGTCGAGCAACCGCTGTGGCGTTGAATGGGCGAACTACTACACGCCAGGGGGACATTGGGCTTTTGATTTTGACATGGCGGACTCCCGCGCCCGTTTTACCACGTTAGACCCCGCTGATGCGACGTTCATGACCGCGGATGGCCAGCTTTGCGCCGCAATCTCCGATTGCTATGGGCTGGTGCCGATTGGGGGCGGCAATTTTGAGCAAGGTCCGGGTGGAAAGTGGGTGCCGGAAGCGGTTGGGCTGGTGATTTCATCGGGCGCCACACTGCACGATCTCAAAGGCTTTTCGGCGAGTTTGCGCCTGCGCGACTTTGGCCCGCGCTATTTGACCTCCGACGCCGTTTATCGCTCCAAGACAACGACGTTGCTCAATGCCGAGGTCGGTCGCAGAATTAACAACACATTCCGCGTTTCGGTCGAACTGTTGAATCTTCTTAACTGCCGCGATCACGACATTGACTACGCCTATGTCTCCCACGTAACGCCAACCGCCACGCCGGCCTTCACCGACGTTTTCCACCCCGTCGAACCGTTTCAGGCGCGAGTAAAGATAGAAATTACGCCACACTTCCGCCGTTGATTCCACCTGTGAATCGCGGGATGTTCGTCCGCAGAACGGTCGCTTCGCGGTCCGGGGGACAGACACTGGTTATACTGGTTTTGGAGCGGCGGAGCGTGGCCGGAGCCAGCCGTCGTGCACCCAAGCGCGTAGCGCTGAGGTAACCTACTTCAGCTTCCTCCGCGGTCCTTAACTCGGACATTCCTACATCAGTTAATTGCCAAGAGAAAGGCCGCAGACGAAGGCAGGAAGCGGCTGCGTCTGCGCTACCCCGCTTGCTTGCTGTGACGGAAAAAACCGGGACAGAGACGTGTCATTTCGCTTGGGCGGTAGCCTCAGTTGCCATCTGCTTGCGCAGCGACTCCACGGCGGCGGTGAGGACGTTCGGGCCGACCACATTCATCAATTGCAGGCCCAGAATGCGGACCTTGATTGCCGCGTCGATGGTCGGGTCTTTATCGAGCAGGGCGAGCGCCTTGAGCATTTTCTGCTGATCCTCGTCAGGGACGTTTTGCATCAGGGCCAGGCAGTAAGGCGGCAGGCCTTCGAACGCTTTGTGATAATCGATGCCTTCCATCAGCTTGGCCACGGAGTCGCTGCGCACTTGGGCGCGGAGGCGGTCCACGGCGCGGTCGGCGGCGTCGCGGAAGACCTGCAAGAAGCTGCTGGGGCCGACGGCGATGTCGCGGTCGCCAACGTGTACCGTGAAGAGCGAACTGCGGAAGAGCGCCATAGCCCCGGTTCCGGCAATTCCCACCTGTGCCCAGCGCACGGCCGTCTCTCCCGAAGTGACGCCGAATTGCCATTTGAAAACGTGGATAACGAAAAGCGCGACGATGGAGGCGGCAATATTGATGAGGATATAGAAAAGCGCGGGCCAGGTCCGGAGCGCTCCGGCAGGTGCGTCGCGGTAGCGGGATACAAGCTCGCCGCTGCCCACCAGCGCTCCGAGCGCTGCTACCAAGGCATAGTCCAATACCGTGGCGTCCATTGCTACTTTCGGTTCAATTGGCGTTTTGGCGGTCTTACCCGGCGGGATGAGCCAGGCGGGAGACATCTTCGCCCAGCGCGGTGAGCTTTGCAGCCTCGTGACCGGGCGCGCCGGAAACAGTTAGATATCCCGAATCGCCCAGGCTCTTCAGTGCCGTGGCGAACTCGCCGAATGCCATCCCGCTCGCGGATTGAAGATCCGCCAGCGGCATTTGCCCTGCCTCCGCCAGCTTGAAGAGAAGCGAAAGCGGCGTCGAGCCCGCAGCGGCAGGCCCCGAGGGCTGGAGGCGCTGCTTGGCCTCAAGATATGCTGTGAAGCTATTGGGTGTTGCTCGTTCCACGGCCTTCTCCTCCTTCCTGATTCTATCATCGCACGGAAGTTGCTTGCCGCTGTTTCTTTTGAGGCCCCT
>CAWEFC010000008.1:0-19195 GCA_963808085.1 uncultured Acidobacteriota bacterium | reverse complement strand
GCACCGAGACCCTGCACGTTGCGGTGCAGGCCCCGGCTTGGCAGGCTCGGGAATGCGTTTCGGGACAAACCGTCGTAAAATGTAGGCGTAGGGGGAGCGCATGCAGGGCAGATGGAAGGTGGCGGGATGGGTTGCGCTGGTGGCCGTCGTCGCGGGGGCCGCGAGTCTAGCGTACCTGATCCGTGTGCGGAGAAAGTTGCCGGTGCTGTCGGTGCAGGGCGCGGTAATCCGGCAAGACTCTGACCTGCGAAGAGAATCCCCCATCGCGGATGTGGAAATCAGCGCGTCCAACGTCTTCGCCGCGACCCATTGCAGGTCCGATTCCTCTGGTTACTTCTGGCTTGATTTGCCGAAGGGCATCGCTCCGGGCCAATCCGTGGCGCTGGTCTTCCGCCATCCGGGATACCAACCCCTGGAACTGAGCGCCACCGCCGGCGACAAAGATTATGTGGCTCGCATGGTTCCTATCGCTCAGGAAGCCCACGATTCGCACCATCCCGAGGTGGTGATTTCGAATGTTGACGTGCGGTATTCCATGAAATCGACCTCGGAATCAAACGTCGGCAGCGTGGTCAGAACTTTCCAGGCCGTCAATACCGGCAATGTGCCCTGCAATCGCCGCTGGCCGTGCTCGCCCGACGAGAAGTGGAAGGCGTCCGTCGGCTCGATATCCCTCGATGCCGGCAAGGGTAACGAGTTCCGGAACGCCCGGGTCTCCTGCATTGCGGGGCCCTGTCCCTTTACCAAGTTGAGGTCACAGCAGTTTTCTCAAAAGGGCCGCACCCTCGACGTCTCGGTGTTGGACTGGTCCGATACGGCCACGTTCCTGCTGGAGGTGGAGGTCGACCACGTGATGATCAGTAACGCCGGCCGGGAATCCTACCCGGTGATCTTCGGCGGTGCGCTGAATTTTGCGGTGCCGGCGGGGGCTGAGGGAGTGTTCATTGAAGCCGAGTTGAGTGGTACGCCGATTGTGTTTCCTTTGGGCCCGGACGTCCTGCTGAGCTGGGCCGACTGCAACACCCATATCAACAATGACCGAACGAAGGCCTACCAGTGCTCGCTCAAGCCCGGTTACCGGTTTCAATGATGCATTCCATCGCGGACTCGCTACGGTTCCGATTCCCGGCTAAAGATCTGCGCCAAGTCTCTTAGTCGCTCGCCGAGCTTGGAAGTAAGTTGGCCCGCTACGAACCGCCACTGCCAATTGCCGCTGGGGCGGGCGGGCAGGTTCATTCGCGCTTCGGTCCCTAGGCCCAAAACGTCCTGGAGCGGGACGATCGCAATGTCGGCCACCGAGGCCAGGATCGCCCGGATCATCACCCAGTTCATTTCCCGACCGTCTGTGCCCAGGTACTTGCACGCGAACTCTCTCTCGGCGCGGATGTTCTCTTCCGTCCGGGTGCTGTCGCCGGCGCCCGACGAGGTCCACCAACCGAGGGTCGTATCGTTGTCGTGCGTGCCGGTATAAACCGCGAAGTCGCGGCGAAAGTTGTGGGGCTTGAAGTCCCGCGCTTGCGGATCGCTGCCGAAAGCAAATTGGAGGATTCCCATACCCGGGTAGCCAAAGCGGTCGCGCAGCGCGATGACCTCCGGCGTGATCACACCCAAGGTTTCGGCTACGATGGGCAAGTCCCCGAGAGTCTTCTGGACAGCTTCGAAGAGTTCCGCGTCAGGGCCCTTCACCCATCGGCCGTTCACCGCGGTCTTCTCGCCCGCGGGGATTTCGAAATAAGCCTCGAACCCACGGAAATGGTCGAGCCGGATGATATCCACCAGGCGCAGCGCGGCTCGAAAGCGCTCAATCCACCAGGCATAGCCCGCCTGGGCCATCGCGTTCCAGTTGTAGAGAGGGTTGCCCCACAGTTGCCCGGTGGCGCTGAAATAGTCGGGTGGCACGCCGGCCTGCGCGGAGGGATCGCCGTCCGCGCCCAGGTGGAACAGCTCAGGGTGGGCCCACACGTCGGCGCTATCGTGGGCGACAAAAATCGGGATGTCGCCCATCATCTGAATTCCCCGCTCGTGACAATAGGCTTTCAACTCGGACCACTGTTGAAAAAACTGGAACTGGGCGTATTTCTGCGCCGCGATTTCGGCGGTAAGGCCTTTCTGCCAGCGGGCCACCGCTTCGGGCCGGCGCGTGGCGATGTCGCGCTCCCACTTGTTCCACACCGCCTCGCCGCCATGCGCCTCCTTCAAGGCCATGAAGAGAGCGTAGTTGTCGAGCCAAGAAGCGTTCTGCAGGCAGAAATCGTCGTAAATATCCCGGCGGGCGAGCGGGGCGCGATCGTTAAAATTCTGAGCCGCCTTTTCGAGAAGAGGAAGCTTATACTGGATCACCCAACCGAAGTCGACGTGCGCCTCGGGAAACGGCGGAAGAGCGTCGGCAACATCTCCGGAAGCGAGGTCCCCCGCCTCAACCAATCGCTCAAGGCTTACCAGCAGGGGGTTGCCCGCAAAAGCGGAGAAGCATTGATAAGGCGAGTCGCCGTAACCAGTTGGACCTAAAGGGAGTACTTGCCAGATGCCCAATCGGGCGTCGGCCAGAAAATCGGCAAAGCGAAAGGCCTCGGGGCCAAGCTCGCCGATCCCGAACATTCCGGGCAGTGACGTTGGGTGAAGCAGGATGCCGCTGGTGCGCCGGAATCTCATAGTGTGTTCCCAAGGTGCTGCGTTGAGGCCGGATGCATCGCCGATTCCAAAGGAGCAGGCAGTCCGACAGTTTCCCCTAACCCCTTGAACTACTTAGAAGTAGATGGCCGTATCGGTCCTATTGTTGCCTATGGGCAAGAGCGAACGCGTGTAGGATTTACACGCTGGAAGCTGCCTTAGCAAAGAGCCCATGCCCTCTTAACGCCCTCGGTGGCTTCCGAATCGCCCCTTAAGTATCTTGCAAACAAGGAGATACAACCGCGTACCGGGCCTTGCTCGTCTTTGGTAGAGGCTTTGCTCCTTGGGGCTGCGGCCGCTTGGCTGTGTCAGCCAGTTGTGGGCCCTTGCGGTATATCCAGAATGCTTTCCCCGGAATCACTCGCACCTCCCCGATGTGGTCGAATTCTTGAAAATGATCGAGGGGTTGAGGTTTTGGGGGTACAAAAAGGTTCTCGCAGGACGTAGATCGGACATCCAAAGTCTATATGAGTCTGAGCTTGGGCGCGACCTATCTCCAAGGGAGCCGTTGCCAATTCATCGTGTGGGCACCTTTGGCACAGCGGGTTGATGTGCGGATTCTCGACGATCGCGGCACCACCGTAGTTCCCGAATCCGCTGCGGGAGCTAGCCGCAACGCTAGCCGGTTAATCGAGATGCAAAGAACCCAGCGGGGTTACCACGAAGCGACCGTTGATGGCATTCAGTTGGGAGCCCGCTATGTATATTGCCTCGATGGGAAAAAGGATCGACCCGACCCGGCGTCGAAGTTTCAACCGGATGGCGTTCACAGGGCTTCCGCAATCATCGATGCTCGGGGACATCAATGGAAGGATGCTACTTGGCGGGGGCTCCCACTTGAGGAATACATCATCTGTGAAGTTCACGTCGGCACATACAGCCACGAAGGAACTTTCGATGCGATCATTCCACATCTGGGTGAACTGAAGGACCTGGGCGTGACCGCACTCGAGCTGATGCCTGTCGCGCAGTTCCCCGGCAGCCGCAATTGGGGCTACGACGGGGTTTACCCTTTTGCCGTGCAGAACAGCTACGGCGGCCCCGAAGGCTTGCAGAGGCTGGTCGATGCCTGCCACGCGGGCGGACTGGCGGTCGTGCTCGATGTGGTCTACAACCATTTGGGCCCAGAGGGGAATTACCTCGCTGACTTTGGCCCTTATTTCACAGACCAATACCGATCCCCATGGGGACGGGCCTTGAACTTCGACGGCCCCGAAAGTGACGAGGTCGTCCGCTATTTCACCGAGAATGCTCTGTACTGGCTGCGGGATTTTCACATCGACGCTCTCCGCTTAGACGCCATTCACGGAATTGTCGATTGCAACGCGCAGCCGTTCCTCAGTCTGTTGGCCCAGGCCGTGCGCGAGGTCGCTGAGCAATCGGGCCGCAAGATTCATCTGATCGCGGAAAGTGACCTGAACGACGTGCGCTACATTCAGCCCGTGGATTCCGGCGGTTGCGGGTTGGACGCTCAGTGGAGTGATGACTTTCACCACGCCCTCCATACGCTGCTCACGGGTGAGCAGTCGGGCTACTACCTCGATTTTGGCGGCATCGAGCACTTGAAGAAAGCGCTCGAAGAAGGCTTCGTGTATTCCGGTCAATTTTCCGAATATCGGCGCCGGCGCCATGGAAATTCCTCTCGGCAAATCCCGGCGAGTCAGTTCGTGGTCTTTGCCCAAAACCACGACCAAGTCGGGAACCGGCTCTTCGGCGAGCGACTCAGCGCTCTGGTGTCCTTCGAGGCAACGAAGTTGGCGGCGGCATTGGTGATACTTTCCCCTTTCGTCCCTCTGTTGTTCATGGGGGAGGAATGGGGCGAGCCGGCGCCGTTTCAGTATTTCACCAGCCACTCGGATGCTGCTCTGATCGAGGCCGTCCGCCGTGGACGCAAGGACGAGTTCGCCGCTTTTCGCTGGCGTGGTGAACCTCCTGACGCGCAACACGAAGCGACCTTCATCCGCTGCAAGCTCAACCATTCTCTGAAGGCCACTGAACCCCATCGAACGATTTGGGAGTTCTATCAGGAACTGTTCAAGCTGCGCAAAACAATTCCAGCCTTTGCTCAGCTCAGCAAAGAGCAAATGGAAGTGCGAGTCGTTGAGAAAGATAAGGTATTGCAAATTCGAAGGTGGTGCGGAAGCGATGAAGCTATTATTGTTGCGAATTTCGGCGACGAGTCCCAAAACCTCCCGGCTGGTCGCTGGGACGGTTGGAAGGTGAGGTTGGACACGGCTGATCAGCGCTGGCTTGGACCCAACAAGGCTCTTTCGTCGAGCGTCAATTTGTCCGAAGGGGCGCGTTTGAGTGTGAGCCCCAAAAGTCTGATCGTATTTCAAAAGTCGGGGTGACCGCGAAAACATGGGATACATTTGCATTCACGGACATTTTTACCAGCCGCCGCGCGAGAATCCCTGGCTTGAGGCCATCGAGCTTCAGGAATCCGCGCATCCCTACCATGACTGGAACGAGCGGGTGGACGCCGAGTGCTACGCGCCGAACTCGACCGCTCGCATTCTGGACGACAACAAGCGCATCGTCAGCATTGTGAACAACTACGCCAAGATCAGCTTTAACTTTGGGCCTACATTACTCTCCTGGATGGAGGTGCACGATCCGGCCGTTTACGGCGCCATTCGCGAGGCCGACGCGGAGAGCGCCAAGGCCTTTGGCGGGCATGGTTCGGCAATGGCGCAGCCTTACAACCACATGATCATGCCGCTAGCCAACGAGCGCGACAAACTGACCCAGGCGATTTGGGGAATTCGCGACTTCGAGCGCCGGTTTGGCCGCCGGCCGGAAGGGATGTGGCTGCCCGAAACCGCCGTGGACCTCGCGACCTTGGAGGTTCTTGCTGGGCTAGGCATCAAGTTTACCATTCTTGCCCCCAACCAGGCCCGCCGCTTAAAGAAAATGGGCGGCCGCAACTGGAAGGACCTCGCGAACGGTTCGGTCGACCCCACCATGGTTTACCGCGTTGCCCTGCCCTCGGGCAAGACCATGAACCTGTTTTTCTATGACGGCCCCATCTCCCGCGCCGTGGCGTTCGAGGGGGTACTGGACAACGGCCAGCAGTTCGCCGAGCGCCTTCTGAGCGGCTTTTCCGAGGACACGCGGCCCTGGCCCGAGCTGATGCACATTGCCACGGACGGCGAAAGCTACGGGCACCACCACAAGCACGGCGAGATGGCTCTGGCCTACGCCCTCAACTACATCGAATCCAAGGGTCTGGCCGAGCTTATCAACTACGGCCTCTATCTCGAGCGCCATCCCCCCACGCACTCGGTCGAGATTTTTGACAACAGCTCCTGGAGCTGCGTTCACGGCGTCGAACGCTGGCGCAGCAATTGCGGCTGCAACTCGGGCGGGCATCCGGGTTGGAACCAGGAGTGGCGCGCGCCCTTGCGCGCGGCGCTGGATTGGCTTCGCGACACGCTGGCCCCGCTTTACGAAGAGAAGGCCAAGCAGTTGCTCAAGGATCCGTGGGCGGCGCGCAACGACTACATCAATGTGGTCCTTGATCGTTCCCCCGCCAGCCGGGAAGCCTTTCTCGCCAAACACGCTCTCCGCCAGCTTGACGAGACCCAGGAAAAGACCGTTTGGAGGCTACTCGAGCTCCAGCGGAATGCCATGTTGATGTACACGAGCTGCGGCTGGTTCTTCGATGAGCTGTCGGGAATTGAGACCGTCCAGGTGATTCGATACGCTGGCCGCGCCGCCCAACTGGGGGGGCAGCTTTTCGGCGACCACACGGAAGACCTCTTCATGGAAAAGCTGAGCGCGGCCAAAAGCAATATTCCCGAGCATGGAGATGGCGCCCGCATTTACCAGAAGTTCGTCCAACCCGCCTTTGTCGACCTGCGCGAAGTGGCTGCTCACTACGCTATCAGGTCGCTTTTTGAGCCTTACGAAAACGACTCGCATGTCTATTGTTACAAAGTGGAGCGCCAAGCGGCCTTGAGCATGCCGGAGGGTGACAACCACGCCCAGAAGCTCGCGGCCGGCTTGGCGAGATTTACCTCGGAGATCACCCAAAAGTCGGCGGTCCTGGGTTTCGCCGCCATGGACCGGGGCGATTACAACCCCACCGGAGGCGTTTTGAAAGCCGGCGACGCCGCGGCCTTCGAGGCGGTAGCGAGCGCGCTGAAAGAGGCCTTTTCCCGCGGCGACTTGGAGGAGACCAGCCGCCTATTGCAACAGCATCTCGATGGCGAGCCCTACACGCTCACGATCATCTTCCGTGACGAACAACAGAGAATCCTGAATCGCATCATCGAGGCGGAATGGGGCGAGGCCGAGGCGGCATTTAGCAGCCTTTACCCCCACTTGCTGCCCACGATGCGAACGCTGGCTCGGGTGGGAAGATCCGTCATGATTCCCCGAGCCTTCAGCGCCGCCGCCGAATTTGTGTTGAACACCCGGCTGCGGCGGGCGCTCGGAAGCGACACCTGGGATTTTGAGGGAATCCGGGGCATGATCGCCGATGCTGAGGGCGCGCACGTCGCTCTCGATGTCCCGACACTCGAATACACCCTGCGGATGCGGATCGAGAAGCTCTCCGAGTCCCTCCGCGCGGACCCCACCAATGATGAGTTGCTGAAGGGACTCGACGCGGCAGTGGGCCTGGCGAATTCCCTGCCCTTCGACGTCAACCTCGCGAAGATTCAGAACATCTGTTACGGGCTGCTGCAAACCGTGTACCGGGAAAATCAGAAAAAGGACGCGGCGAAGGACCAAAAGTCCAGCCCGTGGGCCGATCACTTTCGGGCGCTCGCGGAAAAGCTCTCCCTGTACGTCGCGGAGTAGCGCCAGACCAGGGCCTGACCCTGCTGTCTGGGCCGGACGGTGCCGCAAGACCTCCGGCGGGCGTTTTAGGGCTTTGGATTCACCGTTGCGACTTCCAGCAGGCGCAGGAGGAGGCTGGCCAGGGCCAGGTATTCGTGCGCGCGGCTCGGGTCGTTGAAAAGGGTGTTGCTGTGGGCCTTGGAGTTTCTCAGGGCAACGATTCCCTTGAAGAGGAACATGATGCCTTTTTGTTCGTCGCGCTCGGCGTCAGTCTGGAAGCCGTTGAATTGAACGACCGGAATCTGCTTGTCACATCCAAACGCCCTGTTCATAAGTGAGTCTCCGTCGTCAGCGATTCCCGACTTCGTCTTCACCTCATTGATAACTCGGATATACGCCTCCAGGGCAGCCTGTTTGAAATGACCGTCGCTGTAAAGCCCTCCGCTGACGCGCTGAATTTCGGGGTGGAGACGATATAGTTCCGGCGGCATTTGCACAGGAGAGTTACGTTTCGCGGTTGCGGGCTCGCTACAACTTTTCTCTAGATCGCTGAGGTATTTGCGCCCTTGGTGAGTTAGCCGAAGATTGGACTGCCCTCTCCCCAAGTAGCTCCCTGTGTAGACGCTTTCGCGAGACTTCGCTCGGTCGTAGGGGACAAAGATCGGGGGATCCCCCGCATACTTTCCAATCAGGACCAATTCCTGTGATTCTAGAAAAATTACCGCCTCAATCAGACTGGCGGTGGAGGTCCCCGCCATGCCGCGGTCCAACTCGGCTATCCGGTTTCTGAGATCGCCAACCGACATTGGGACCCATTCATTTCCGCTGCCTGTGTTAATAGCCCGTATAATGAGTTCTTCTAAGCGATCCGAGTCCAGCATGTCATCCCTCCGAGGTATTCGCCTGCGGTAAGCCAATAGAGCCGATCATTATCGCGAATCTTGGTCGCAACGATTGAGCGTGGGCACCGCGCCTGGTTCCGTAGGGGCGGTTCGCGAGCCGCCCCTACGTTCGCGTTGACGGGTCATGTCCGAATGAGAGCGACAGCGTGTTATGCCGTCGAACCCGCCTCGCGCTGCTTGAGCGCGTCCGCCGCGATTGATCGTAGGGGCGGTTCGCGAACTGCGCCCAGCAATTCGCCGCGGGGGAGACAAAACGGTTCCTGGAACCGTTCCTCCCTCCCTCCTTTGATCTGGCAAAGAGGGACAGCCCGTACCTGGAACATGTGAAAAAATTGGGTTTACCAGTTTTGGCACAATGTATTTTCATTAGCTTACATCGTGGACAACAGATGGAAATTCAATTTTTTCACAGGTTCCAGTCCGCTTTTCCGCACGACCTGACCACCTTTTCTACCAGGACTGCGCGTGGAGATGAACTGGGATGTGAGGACACAAAAGGAGTTACTTGCTTGCTCTCGATGCAACAGGCGGGAGCAAGATGTTCTTCCACCCTCCTTGGGAACTCCATTCGCGAACGCTGATAGGACTAAGGCGCTCGGGGCAGTCGGCCAAGGTGTGCTTGATCTTGCCTTCGGCGCTGAGCCTTTCATGCGTAAACCGGTAATTGTCGCTGAAGAAAACGGACCGGGGTACGAGCCCTTCTGAAATATTATATAGAGCCCAAATCCCGGCAAGCGGGTCACCGGGTCCCTCTCTAGTATATCGTTTCAGTGAATTATATCCATATTATTGAGTGAGGGCCGTGAGCCCCTCGAATTTCTTCCAACGATGGACGACCGGGGAGGAATTAATTTCCGTGATGCCCTTGAGGATGCGGTCGCGGAGTTCCTCCCACGAGTGGACCCGAATATGTCGCAGAAACGTGCGCGCCATCTTTCCGAAGAGTGTCTCGGCGAGGTTGAGCCAAGAACCGTGGGTGGGAGTGAGCACATATTTGAAACGGTTCGGCCGGCTGGCCAAATAGGCCTGAGTTTCTTTCGACAGGTGCGCCGAATGATTGTCGAGGACCAGCCGCAAGGTACAATCCTGGGGGTAGTAAGCATCCAAGTCGCGGAGCAAGGCAATAAACTCCCGGCTGCGGTGGCGGCGCTCGACCCGGCCGGTTACGTGGCCCGTATGCAGATCCAGGGCGGCCAGAATGGAGCAGGTCCCCAAGCGTTTGTATTCATGATCGCGGGCGACGCGCGGATGCTTTCCCGGCACGGGAGGCAAGTCGGGCGCCGTATTGGCGATGGCCTGCACCCCCGGCTTTTCATCCACGGAAACCGTGACCACCTTCAGGGGGAGCAACGCCGGTTCTCCGGACTGATTTTGCAGGGCGACTTCCTGATACACCAGCAGGACTTCCCGCATCTTGCTTTCAAACGCCGGGTCGCGCCGTTGCAAGTAGTAGGTGACCTTGTGCGGTTGCAAGGGTTGCGCCGCCAAAATCCGATGGACGGTCGCCTTGCCCGCCCGTGCCAAAGAGGGATGTCCGGCAGCCACCGCTTCCCGCCGCACGTGTTGGGCCAAGGCTTGGCGCGTCCAAAGCTCGGCGGCGTAGCCGAAGTCTTTCGGTTTCGAGCAGGCCAAATGGACCACCCAGGTTTTGGCCTCTTCCGTCAGCTGGGGAGGACTGCCATGCGGGGTATCTTGCAGTCCCGCGGCCACCCCAACTTGCAACGCCTTGCTCACCCACTTGGCCACGCTCTTACGAGTCAAGTGGACGGCGTCCATGATGGCAGCGATGCTTTCGCCGGTGTGGTAAAGCCACAAAACCTCAGCTCGCTGCACGGCGCGGCGCGGCGCCGTATGCGATTTGCGCAACCGCTCCAACAAATCGCGTTCGTTGGGCACTAATACCAAGCGGGGACGAGTCGATTTTCTCGGCATCCCCTGAGGATAACATGCTTTTCACCTTAATAGATATATTTCATTGAAACGATATACTAGTCATAACTTGAGCCTCGGCATTCGTCACTAAGAGGCCCATAACCGAATTGTAGGGTGGGCCCGTAACCCTGATCACCTCAGATCGAGGAAACAGGAAGTAGCGGTAGGGCTGTCCCTCGGGGCACGATTCACACTCGGAAAGCCCGGCAGTTTGGGGCGACCTGCCGGACGGTTCGCCTTCCTTCAGCACCGCCACCGCCCCCTCGTCGCTTTCATTGTTGGTGCCTCCCGCCAAAATGAATGAACCACCGTGCGTATGCAATTCACGCAGATGCCCTAAATGTCCATAGTTTACGAAGTATCTGGTGGTATGCCCGCTGGGGTCAATCTCGACAAGAATGGAGACGGAAGTCGGGTAGCTACAGATGGTGCACCAAGCAGAACTATGCGGTCCATCGCCGGTGACCATCAGAGATTGGATCTGCCACCGCGGGCCGCAGTCCTCGCCGCCAAAATGGATCCTGTCGGCGAAAACATGCTGCCATAAGAGTTTCCCGCTTGAGGAGAAAGAGAAGACCCCATCCGTGGAGAGGTTTCCCACCTCAAATAGCATTAGCGGTGCGGCCACAATCACTTCACCATCCCTATCGTCCTCCCTAGGCAGGATCTGGACCTTTTGACTCACGTCTTCTTCCGGCTGCAAGATTCGGGTCGGTTGGCCTAAATCATATGCCCACAGCACCTTACCGCCGTTCCAGGCCAGCAACTGCCGCCCGGAAAAAGTGATGGAACTGACCTTGGGTCCGTGGGCGGCGTTATATCGATGTATAACGAGGGTGGTGCCTGCCGCCACGGCTGCGATTGCCAACGCCGCTAGCCATTTTGGTCGCAGCCGTACGGAGGTTCGGGTTCCCCCATCCGTAGAGGAGCCAACCCCTCGCTGGTCGCTGGTTGACGCCGTTTTTCCCTTTGAGGTCTTAAGCCAGATTTCGAATTCCTCGGCGTAAGCGAGCACTGAGTACCCTTTACTGCTGCCGGCGTGATGCACGGGCAGCCCGAGCTCTCTCTCCCAGCGTTGGGCTGTACGGGTGGATGTACGGAGGTATTCGGCAATCTCCTTCCAGCCTACGAGCTTTCTCGGGGAGACGTTACTCATGGGCACAGTCCCGCGATGGTGAAATAACCGCTTGAGTCTGGCGAGCGACAGGGATGTCGTCGGATGACGTTATATGTCGCTTGACCCAGGAAAGTCAACCCGCCTATATAAGCGCCGGTAAAGGGAAATTCTGCGCGAGCAAGCGAAGACCCCGGCGAATACTGCTTCTTCTACTCCGGCCAGAACAACGCGATGAGAATGGGCAGTGGAAACCTGTTTGACTTCAGCATTACCCAGGCGCAATGAAGTCAGTTCGATCCGAGTACAGGATAGGCGTCGGTAGCTGCTGTGCAGCAGCCCTAGAACGGCTGGGGAGGTCGGCATCGGAGCTACCGGCCGCGCTCTCAGGCCGTCGCGACAGGTACCTCATGACGCTGAAAGAAAAGCCTCAAGAGTGAGGGTTAATCATGTATTCAACTACGAATGGGAAACCAGGTCGGAGTCATATCCTAAGAACCATTCTGGTCGTTGCAAGTTTGGGGGGAGCTTGTGGTTTCCTAGCGACTTGCGGGGGAGGTGGGGGAAGCACCACTTCTCCAACGCCGTCGTCGAATCCTGTTCCTGGCATTACAGGCTTATCCCCATCTTCTGCAATCGTCGGAGCGGCAGCCCAGACTCTGACCATTAATGGCACTAATTTCCTCTCCAGCTCGACGGTGACTTACAACAAAGTCGCCCACACTGCGGCCTTCGTGAGTTCGACACAATTGACCATTCCATTGAGCGCCAGCGATCAGGCCACAGGCGGATCTTATCCCGTGGTCGTAACGAATCCGTCGCCGGGGGGTGGCCCGTCTTCGGCGTCAATGTTCACCGTCCTCAGCAGCTATCTTTCGGTTAACATAATCGACCTCCCCAGAGGCGCGCTTGCCGACGTGACCGTGACCGGCCCCGACGGGTTGACTCTCAGCCTGACCGCGAGTCAGACTATCCCCAACCCAGAAGGAACTTTTGCAATAACAGCAAATGGAGTTGCGGTCGGGTCGAGCAGATACTACGCCACAAAGCCAAGCCAAAGCGTTACGGTTGCTGCGGGGAGCGCAACGACCGTCACGGTGGACTATTACGACATTATCCCGAACACGACGAAAGTCCTTGATCCGACCGGCATGCAGAGCCTTGCCGTTTCGTCAGACGGCTCTACCCTCACCATATCCAGCGAGAGTGCCGTTGCAGCGTCCCTGGAGGCCGGGAACATACTTGCTACCGCGCCCACGACTGCGGCGCCAAACGGCCTCCTGAATAAAGTACAGCAAGTGACAACTTCGGGGTCGAACGTCGTGGTAAATGTAACACCAGCCACCCTTGCAGACGCAGTCCAGCAAGCCAAGTTTACCTTTAATCAAGCCATTGCCCCCTCCAACGCGATGACCGCAAAGAAGGTTTTGCCAGGGGTAAGAATCTTGCAGAAGCCGACGGCGCCGAGAATTCTGGATGGTGTGTCTAATCCGTGTTCGGGGAATTCCCAAACAACCGCGGAAATGTTCTCGGTGCCCTTGTATCAAAAGGGCTCATCTAGCATCGTCGGCAGCGGCGAAATCGATGTATGTCCCTCCATAGAATTTGACATTAACATTGGCTTGTTTCATGTGAACTCAATGACAGCGAGTGCGACCCTTGCGGAATACGCGCAGGTTTCGCTACAGGGCTCGGGAACAGAGAGCGTGGATCAGGAGACGGACGTCGCCACCGTTGATTTTGATACCGTTGTAGTTTTCCTCGGCTCCCTTCCCGTCGTCGTTACGCCGACCGCCACGTTCTTCGTGGGAGCGAGCGGCGACCTTTCGGCCGGTTTTTACACTGGAATATCGCAGCAGGCTCAGGCAACCGCCGGGCTCTCCTATGCGAATGGGCAAACCACGCCCGTCAGCCAAGTTACATTTACCGCCGCGCCCGATCCGCTATCACTTGACGCCAGCCTTGACCTCAAAGGCTACGCAGGGGTGCAACTTGGCCTGGAACTGTACGGGACCGCGACGCCCTACTTTTCACCCGATGCTTACCTTCAATTCAACGCCGACATTAACAGCAACCCCTGGTGGACATTGCAGGCCGGGCTCGAAGGGAGTGCCGGAGTGGATGTGAGCATCCTCGACGACACCCTTGCCACTTTTGGACCCTATCCGGTGTTTGACTACCCGATCGCAACACTGGCCCAGGCGAGCGGCGGCTTTTCCGTTTCGTCTGCCGCGCCCACGCTCACTACAATCACGCCAAGCACGGCGACCTCGGGAAGTTCGACGCTAACTCTGGCTCTTGCGGGCTCCAACTTCCTCCCCGACTCCGTTGTGGACTTCAATGGGTCGCCAATCGCAACAGCATTTGTGGACACGAACGACTTGACGGCGACCCTTCCATCTGCCGATCTCATCACCGTAGGAGCGTTTCCGGTCACAGTCAGCAATCCGGACACGGCAGGTGCGGTTTCGGGAGCCGTCAACTTCACCGTGACCGCGTCCGGGGTAAGCAACCCTGTTCCGTCCATTTCTTCACTGTCTCCCAGTTCGCTGGCGGTCGGTGCGACGCCTCAAATCTTAACCATTAATGGAGCGGGCTTTCTCTCCAACTCGACCGTGACGTACAACGGCATCACACACACTCCGACATTCGTCAGCGCGACCGAACTGACGATCTCCCTCACCGCTGCCGACCTTGACACCGCAGGCTCATTTCCGGTGGTGGTCACGAATCCTGCCCCGGGCGGAGGCTCTTCGAACACGCTAGATTTCACAGTTCAGGCTGCCGGAACCCAAAACCCTACGGAGATTTTAGTCTCTGATTCGGCGGGACAACTCTGGGAAACTAAGGGAAAGGCTTTCGACGCAATCTGGATTGGCAGCTTACCTGCTGTAATGTCCGACATCGCAGCCTACAACGGCAGCCTCTACGGAATATCGCAGGCTCCGAGCGGTGGCTTCAGTACGTTATATAGTATAAACCCGTCATCTGGAAGCGGCACAGCGATAGGCAGCGGCACAGGTGTGGCGCTGAATGCGCTGGCTTTCAGCTCGTCAGGAACTTTGTACGCCGCTGGCGGCGACAGCCTGTACACCATCGACATCACCACCGGAATGGCCACGGAAATCGGCAGCGGCGCCGGTGCCGGAGCTTACACCTCATCCGGCGATTTGGAGTTTGACGGTGGCGGAAACCTATATTTACCGAGTAGCGGCACCAGCGGCGACCAACTGTTTTCGATGGACCCGACAACGGGACAGGGAACTTTGATCGGCAATATCGGATATAGCCAAGTGTACGGACTGGCTTACTTTAATGGCGTCATGTACGGGTTTGCAGCAAGTGGTTCGGCGATCACCATAAACCTGGCCACTGGCGCCGGAACCCAGGTGTGTGTTTATAACCTGTCGTTCGAAGGGGCGACAGCGATCGCGCCCCCAACGCCCCCAAGTCCCCAGACGCTGTTGGCGGATGCATTTACCACGGACACCAGTCTGAACGCATCCCTTTGGAGTACAGGTACAACTTTACTTCAGCAGATTGCAGAGTATACCGGTTCCCTAACAGCGGCATACGAACAACCCGTGCTCGCCTTCAGCAATTTAGGCATGAGCATGTCAGGTACTAACAGCTATTACCAGTTTACCGGCGTACAGTCTAACATGACAATGGCACCGCCGTTTACTTTCCAGACGACAGTCGAGACTACCGTCGATTATGGCTCCGCGATCCAAGCCTATTTGGTTAGTGGCGACCGCTCCCAGGCGGTTTTCTTCTCCGCTAACCTCGCACCTGCTTCCGGCTTCTACGGCATGGACGTCGATTTGGGCCCCATCGATGGAGGGGGATATACGGTCTACCCCAATCTATATGACGGGACGGTAAGCACCTGGTATTTGATCACATTTAAGTTTGATGAGAACGGGTACGCCGACGCGACGCTGAGCGACGCTAGTGGGAATAGCCTTGCTTCGACGGTTCCATTTTACGTTGGTAAAGGGCCATTTTACGTCGTTTTGGGACAGTACGAGGGAGGTCCGGACGTCTCAGGCCCGCAGACGACGATTTGGCAGTCCGTCTCGGTCACAACGCCCTGATCTTGACCTTCTCTTTCGCTGGGGGCGCACTCGGACCGGCAGTGTTTGTCGGGATGTATTTGCCCATGAGTTCGTGTGGGCAAGAGGCAGTACCTTAAAGGCTCGCGCCTCTCCGTAACGTATATGTGGGGGAGAAAGACCTTTGCTTCAGATCTAAACCAACACGAACGTGCGGCAGTCTGGGTTAGCGTCACCCGTAGTTATGTGGATGTCCAAAGCTCGACGTATTCTAGCCGGTTATACCGTGGAGGTTCAAATGTTCACACTTCGACGAATGATTCGGGTTCTCGCATCTCTCCTTATTCTGTTGCCTTTCGTTTTCCAACCCGCGACCATTGCCAGTGCCATTGCCAGGGGGGGACAGGGGACAGGCGCCGCTGTTCTCACCAACGACGACGTCATGAAAATGGTGCAGGCAAAGCTGGCCGATGGAATCATCGTCGCGAAGGTTAAATCATCGGCGTGCAGGTTCGACACTTCCACCGACTCGCTGATCAAGCTCAAGGGGGCAGGTGTCAGCGACGCAGTCTTGGAAGCCATGGCCGGCTGCGGGGCTGCCCCTGCGACAGTTAATGCGCCACCCACCCCCATGCCTTCTGCCGCGGGGCCAGTGAGTGAAATTGGCGTCTATACCAAGGTGGGCGACGAATGGAAGCAAGTTGATCCTGAGGTCGTCAATGTGAAAAGCGGCGGCGTGGGAAAATCGTTGCTAAGCGCTGGTCTTGTCAAGCCTGACGTCAATGCCCACCTTAACGGCGCTCACAGCGGCAACCGTGTGCGCACACCGGTGGAGTTTCTCATCTACATGGCCGAGGGCGTTGGAATCACGGAGTATCAACTGATTCATCTGCACGAGCAGAAGGATTCGCGCGAATTCCGCACGGTGACAGGCGGGGTGATGCATGTATCGAGTGGTGCTACGCGCGACCTAATTCAATTCGAGGGCAAGAAGATCGCCAACCGCACCTACGTGATCGAACTCGGCAACATCGGCGGGGGAGAATATGGGTTTTTACCCCCTGGCGCAGTCCTCTCGAGCAGCGGCGGCTCCGTCGGCAAAATGTATACTTTCAGTGTACTGGAATAACCAAAGCAAGGAGCGCGGACCCGCTTTGGAGGTCCGCGGGTTTCCTGCCTGCCCACGCGATTGAGAATATTTGCCACCAAAGGCCGCGGACCTACATAACGGGGCGCGCTACGATTAATTGCGGTATTCTGGCTTCAGAATTATGACCGACACACTGCAGGAACACATCACGCGGACCATCGTGGAACGGTTTCACCCCCGGGGAGAAAGGGGTGTCATGTGAAAAAATTGAATTTCCATCAGTTACCCGCAATGTAACCTGATGAAAATACGTGGTGCGAAAGTTGGCAAAACCAATTTTTTCACATGTTCCAGGTACCCTTTCCTACCGTTTCTCCCGAAAGAAGTGGGTACCTGGCCCCCTTACGCCTTTCTTTCTAGCCACCCCAGATGGATCACAGAGGCAGGTAGATGACACGCCCCTCCCACTCATTGGGCAGGCTGAGATTCGCCAACAGTAGAATATCCTCGATTGCAGACCCCACCGTTACGGAACGGCTCACTTCAATGACGCCCGACATGGGAAGGCCGGCATCGACACGCTGGTAAGCAAAGTGAGTCAGGGTCGAGACATCGTGACTCAGCACGGCGCGTCCTTCGCTCGCTGCCCATTCCAGCAATTGCGGGTCGGTGGAGCCAGACAGCCCGACATCCTGAATGCGGACGAGATCGAGGCGCGGATCTCGCCGAAACAAGCCGCGAACGATATCGTTGTTGAAGTTCTCGTCGGCTGCAAGCTTGAGCATAGAAGGCCGGGCTTACGCGGTGCGGCGGGCCAGAAGCCGGGCGCGGATGCCCGCGGGATCGAAGCGGGCGGCGTTTTCGCTGCGTACGCGCTCGGCCGCGTGACGACGCTGATCAAGGTAAGCTTCGACCTCGGAGCGGTGGCGCAAGTAGTACCCGATGGCCGCGTAGACGTCGGCTAAGGCCAGAACCGGATACTGCTGCGCAATCTCCTCCGCCGTCGCACCTTCAAGAAAGGCCGCGACCACCGTGTCCAGTGTTACCCGAGTTCCGCCCACGCGCACGACACCGTCAGGTGTTGCGTCCAGTGGCGCCGGCTCATGCGCGATCATCAATCCCATCGCCGTACTCTCCCACCTGGAATTATAACATGCAGAATGAGCGGAGAAAGGGGGTCGGGAACCCTTTCTCTCTTTCGGAGGGATGGTATTAATCCGTTTCGGTGCCGTCCTTAGATATCCAGAGCGATTCGTAATGCGTGCGACAGGCGCGAGAGCTTCTGGGGCGAGAGGGTACCGAGGAAGTTGGTAAGCCGGCTCTTGGGGATGCTAACCAAACCGTCCGAGGCAATCCAGCTCGGATGCTTCAATCGATCTTCCGGCCCTACGGAGACCTCCGTTTCGAGTCCGTGACCCCTTGTGAACACCGGAGCGCAGACGACCGTGGGAAAGCGGGAATCAACGAGGGCCTGGCGGCTGACCACGGTCATCACCCGTTGTTTCTTGGGGTCTCCGCCTCCGGGATGGCGCAGCAGATACAGATCTCCGCGCTTCATCGCTCGTCCCAGAGGTGGTCAAGCGATTGGTAGGCGAGCACATCCTGCATCTCGGCGTTCAGCTCGTCGGCAAACCGGTTGATTTTCTGCGCGTCGCGGGCGTTCGCGGCGGCGCGTTCGCGGTGGGAGAGATACCCGCGCAACACATCGTCAACTACGGCCGACCGGGAACGCTTTTTTCCTGCCACGCGGTCGATGCCTCGAACGACTTCGCGGGATAGGGTGAGAGAGGTTTTCATTTTCGTCTTCATACTACCATTATACTACCTTTGGAAAGATGGGACGCGGAGAAGAGGTACTGTCTGAACCTCCGTGCTGTAAAGATCGTGCAACGTCCATGGAACAGATTATACGGAAACATGGTGACGGACGAAACGTAACCCAACCCCCGCGTATGGTTTCGCTCAGTTACTCACGGTTAAGGACCTTGCGGCGGGGGGCATAACGCGTGATTGATTTGCGATTCGGTCAGGGTGATAATGAGTCAATTGCGGACAAGGGTAAAACGGCGGCGAGGTATGTGCCTGATTCCGGAATCCGCGCTAGCCCCTCATGCACGAACCGCATTCTTCGCGGTAGCCAGCACCACAAGAGGTAGGAATAGCTCATGAGCCCTCCCGATCGTTCGACGGACGGTCACGTAGAAAAGGAAATGGAAGAGAAAACCGCCGCTCTTCGCGGTGAAATCGGCAAGCAGAATATGGCGGCGGAGCAGCTTCGCCAAAGTGAAGAGCAGTTTCGACTCATCGCAGAGAACGTTTCTGATCTAATTGCCGTCCTCGATACGGAGGGACGGCGATTGTATAACAGCCCGTCTTACCGAGAAATACTGGGCGACCCAGTGGAGCTGCGCGGATCAACCTCGTTCGATGAAATTCATCCCGATGATAGAGAGAGGATCAGGAAGATCTTCCAAGAAACCGTCAAGACGGGTCGCGGGCAGAGAGCCGAGTATCGATTTTTGCTCAGAGACGGGAGTATCCGCTATATCGAGTCCCAGGGCAGCGCCGTTCCCGACCAAGACCGGAAAACCGCGAGGATCATCGTTGTCTCGCGTGACGTCACCGAGCGCAAGAGGGCGGAGGAGGC
>CAWEFC010000007.1:0-13974 GCA_963808085.1 uncultured Acidobacteriota bacterium | reverse complement strand
GGGAGTAACCTCCAAACACCTGTCACTGACGCCTCCGATTCTTTCACCCACCGCCCGCTTACGAAATCGGACCCAAGGCCGAGGGCGCGCTGCCCTGGGCATGATGCCCTGCTGAAAAACCCGGAAACGTGGTCTGTCGCCGTCCCCCCGGGTTGGTTATCGTCAATGCCCTCCGCCAATCGAAAACCGGAATAATAATGAGGTGTGGCCGTCCCCACCAGCCCGCGCCTGTCACCGTGTCGGACGTACAGGGGAAGGCCCCCTTGCTCGAACCTCGTTGATTCGAAACGGCGCTGTGCATACGTCCGGGGCGGGTGCGTACAGATCTGTGAATATCGCGATTCGCACCAGATCGCCTTTTCGAAGGTCATCCGTAGCACCGATCGGGTCGTGCTGGATCGGTATGATCGAGCCAAGGGGATAGAGTTTCTTGCGTGCGGCGGGGATCTTCCCAATCTTGACAGGGTCGAAGTCAAGCCCAACGGTCCACTTCCCGTCCTGCAGTGAGAGTTTTTGGACTTGGTACCGGCAATAGAACACCGGCGGCGGAGAATCTCCCGCATATTCATACCCAACGAGGCTCAGGGGGAAGAGCGTGTAGTTGGACACTTCCGCGGCATAGAAAGTTCTTATGCCAGGGATGCCTATATCCGAATGGTCCTCAAGGACGTCAGCGTGAACACCATAGCTCACGAAATGTCGAAACCTCACCCAGTGGTGGATTTCGATGGCCGCCATACCGAGGACAAGAGCAGTCATAGTCATGATGCTGACAAGTGCTGCGACTCGCAGTTTCATTGGCACGCTCCCCGAAGAGACTAGTGTTGCGTACGGAAAATGCGTTTACCGTAGAGCCGCCCTTTAGGGCGGCACATGCCGGGCTAAAGCCCGGCGCTACAACGACTTGGCACGCGCCTGATAAGTAAACCTATTTTCCAAACGCAACACTAGTGAAACTTGCGTTCAGGAGCATTCGGGTTATCCCGCTGCCGGATTTTATTCTCAATGCGCAACGCACTGTCGTTGGTCGGTAAGCCTGGCATCGAGTTGGTCATCACCGCACGGGCATGCCCGAGTTCGTGACCTGCCACAATGCCGGGCGTGGTCACCCCAGGAACCGGGGGGAGCATCATGTAGTCCGGAACCGATGCTAAGGGAGTAGAAGGGTCCGCGATGTATGCTCGAAGGTTGCCACCGAAGAAAGACGTCCACCCAGGATTCTGCCCACTTATGGTTTGCCTGTTACCAAGGTCGTCGGTGAGCGTCTGCCCCGGCTGAGCAATAGCTAATTGCACGTTCTTTCTGTCGTTGATGATGGGAGCAAGTTCCCCCGCAACCGAGTTGATCTGGTCGAAAGCTGGACCATTTCCGCTCGGCCCACCTGAATATATGCCAACGTAGTATCGCGTGGTCGAATTTCCATTGGCGTCGGTCGTGGTCACCGGATTCTCGTAGAGATAAGAACCGGCTTGTGTACCAACGGCTTGCTGTAGGGCCTGGAGCTCTTCGTTGCGTTCTCCCGCGCATGCGTCGAGGTCGCTACTGCTACACGTCAGCTCGATTGATTCACCTTCCGGGTCGATGAAGGTGGTTGGGTTATCTCTCACGTATGCGTACATGTTCCAGGTCTGGGGGTCACGGTAAATTTGTTCTAAGCGGGTCGCCATCGAGTTGTGATTGAGTTTTCTGGCGATTTTGGTCATTGCCCGAAGGGTTGTGGGAATGAGTTGCGGCCTGCGCCGATGGAGAGGCCCCGGTGGGTGGCAGGAGTTGCTCTGCGGCGGGGGGACGTCACGCAAGGGGCGAAGGTTGTTTCCTGATGACGCCTAATTCGCAGGGCGGCAGGGACAGGAGTTTTCGGTCATGCGCAGATAGTCGAAGACCAGGCGCACGTTGCGCGTGAGTTGGCGCATTTTCTGGGCGACGCTCCTCGTCCCTCGGGATTTGATCACGCCGATGGCGAAGCGGCGCAGACGGGTGATGTTTTCCGGGCCGTGGCCCCTGCGGATGCGGCTGCGGTCCTCGTCAAAGTTCCAATCGAGAACGTAGTGGCAACCGTTCTCGATGACCCAGTGTCCGCGGTTAACCTGGAGCACGCGTCGTGGGTTGGCTTCTTGGGGGGTGCGACTGGTGAGGCCATAGGCGATGTCCAGAGAATATTCACCCGTCTTTTTCTCGATCACCTGCCGCTCGATGAGGAAGGCTTGGCCCACGTGCGGGAAGTCGAGATCGTCGTTGAGTTCGGTGGTGGTCCAGATTTTGCGGGTTTCCAGGCGGCCGTGATCGGGAGGCGTCTGTTCGACGAAATGCGGTTGGCCCCGGTGTTGGAAGTAGAACTGCAAGTCTGCCAGCAGTCCGGGTTGATTGCCTTTGACGGTGAAAGAGTAATGCGCCTGGCGCTTCTCGACCAGATATTCGGCGAATTTACGCTGCGTGAGCAAGGCGTCGGCGGTGATGTCCTTGCCGGCAATGGCGATGGCCTCCAGCAACGGGATAGCCGTCTTAATCTCGTTGGTGCGTTTGACTTCGTCCCGGCCCTCTACGGGCAGGGTCCCCACTTTTTTTGGGTGTAGCAGGTCTGGGTCTGGTGACCGACAACGCTCATCACCTGCGTCGGGTGACCCTCCGCGTCGAGGGCATTGCACAGGGTCTTGCCGTCAATGGCCAGACTTTCGTCCTCCCCGGCGTAGGCTTCGTTCCAGCGGCGCAAGGCGCGGTCCAAGGGCGCGGGGTCGAGGCGGATCAGCACGTTGCGGAGGATCGACTCGCTGGGCACGACGTAGCGGCCCTTTTCGCGACGGCAGCCGAAGCGCTCGCGCGCTTTCGGTCCGAGACTTTCGGCCCAATCGGCGATCGCCTTGTAGCCGCGCATGCCGCACAGGACGGCTCCGGCGGCGATGCCCAGCACCGTGGACAAGCCATGGCGCCGGCCTTGGGCGCGGCGGGGATCGGGAATCTCGCGGAAAAACGCGGGGAGCGATTGCATCTGCGCGGCGCTGAGCATGATTTTGGAACCTCCGATTTGATAAGGAGAAGGAAGAACGGCTTGCGAGAGCAACGCGCGGGCGTCGGACCGCAAGGGTTGGAGGAAGACCATCTTGGGAGATTGCGGCGTCGCGGTGTACCCCCGGCGAGTGCGCTGAAATCCCTTCGTGTTCCCGACGTACACCCAGTTCGCCGCCCGATACACGGTGCCGCGAAAACGCTGCGGGTCGACGAAGGTTTCCAGCAACACCACCCCATGACCGAACGTGGCTTCCCAATCGCCGGCCAGACGCCTTTGGCAGAGACCCAGAACGCGCGACCCGAGGTTGGGAATGCGCCCTGAGGGCAGGATAAGGAAGCGGCTGTTGTTGACGATCAGCTTCAAGCGGCTATAGCGCTGGCGAAAGTTCCAGCCGATCCAGCGGTCGCGCGCCGCGCATTTGAGGGCGGAGGCGGAAAAACTCAGCAGCGCCACCCACTCCTCTCGCCAAGTCGCGACATACCACAGGGTCTCGCTGATCTTCGGCAAAGCTCCCAGATAGTGGTGCTGCCGCATCAGTTCTTGGTAGCGCAGCTCGTCGCAGGACCGAGCGGGCCGCACGTTGATCGCCAGCAGGTCCAAGAGGCTACCCCCCGGGGAAGCACACCTGAAACCTACCCGTGCTTCATCGCGGAGCATACTAGGCCGTGCGGGCGTTGTCCAGAACAAACTACAACCGCCTAAAACTCAAAGCACTTGGAGACTGGAACGAATTCACCCTGGTCTGGGGGTCTTCGAGCTTGACGACCTTCAACCCTCCCGGGTCGGGGCTAAGCCAGCGGCCGTACGACTCGCTATAGGCGCGGTTCGGCGTAATGTCCGTCTCCTCCCCGGCATTCGTGGTCAACGGCTCCATGGAGGCGAAAGTACCGTCGTCGGGAACTTGATGGAGTACCCAAGTCTGTCCCCAGAGAACCCGGGGACAGTCATCACGTTACACTAGTTTTCGCGCGGGTGGCGACTGAAACCGTCGCGGTGAAAACTGGTATAACGAGGTGACTGTTCCCACCAGCCCCACCAGCCATGCTGAAGAAGGGGACATTCGGGTTAGTAGCGGCCTACCTCGCTCTGACCTGGACCATGTAAAACCAATCTAATGATTTGCATCAGCACGCGGTTGTTCACAGTATCCGCCCCCTGAGCAAACATGTAGCCGACTGCATCACCCTGATAGATTAGCCCCTTGGTAACGAGATCTTCGATGTCTTTAGCTTTTTGCTCGTCGCTCAGCGGGAATCTTTGAAAGGCACTCCCGTTGGTGAATGCAAAAGTGTAATTGGGGGCATCGTTAAAGTAGTGGTAGGTGCCGGACGACAGGTCCTGGGTGAAGGGAAAAGAACTTGTCTTCAAGTCGTAGTGTCCGAGCGGCAGCCCGTTGCCGACCTTGGCGGTGAGATAGCGGTTGCGCGGGTCTTTGTAGGCCTGGATTTGCTGGTCGATTTGAGGCTTCAAGGCCTGCATCAGATCGCGCTTGCGAAACGCGTCGTTGGTCGAGCGGTACTCCTGCGACGCGGCCATGGCGAGCCGCTCGTAGTCGGGCGGCAATCCCGCCAACGCATAAAACAGAGCGCCCGTGTGATAGCCGCTGTCGAGCTCAACGAACTGAGCATCCGGCACATTGGAGTCGGCCTTCGGCAGGTTGGAGTAATTGGGAGCCGGGGGAGGCGACATCGGGTTTTGCCTGGGGAAATCAAGGCCGGGATTCGGCAAGAGGGACTTGGGTTTGCTGCAAGCCGCCGAGATCAAAAAACCGCACGCCACCGTGACGGCCGCGACCGCCTTACCGCTGAGCTTCGGTTTCATATCACTCGTTCTCCTCTCTCAATTCTTCACAAACTGACCTGCTGCCAGCGAACAAGCCGCCCCGTGCCCATTACACCTCCGCAGGTTGTACCGCCAGGCCCGTTGAGCGGAGTCTCGATCTTGGCGTCGAGCCGGCTGTCATTCCAAGCCTTGATCTGCATCAACCCGCGGCCTCCCGGGCACTGGGTCAGCGGCCCGACCTGCACCAGGCCCTGGTAGACGTCGATCACACCTTTCTTTTCCTTCGCCTGAAGCACCCCGAGCGGCTCCTGCTGGCTACCATAGACCTCAATGGCATCGCCGTTCAGTCTGAAATGGAAAGTCTGGCCGGCAAAAGCGTCGCTTTGCCATGTGTTCGCGAGCGGGTCAGTTCCTTGGGGTGTCGCTGGGGAGGAAGGCCCCGGATTTGCCGGCTCGGACGGGGCCGGTGGCGTGGAAGGCACTACCGGAGTTGCGGGACTGGACGGAGCCGGTGGCGGGGGTGGTTCGACGGTCGAGGAAACCGCAGAAGGAGATTCGGCAAGAGCGGATGCGATCGCGTCGTCGACCATTTTGGGTTGAAATTGCGATCCGCCAGCTCCACTCACCCAAAGCGACGCGGTCGAAGTCTTGATCAGTCCGTCGCGCCCGACGATGACGATCATGGGATAGCCAATAATTCCATAGGCATGGCTGACGGTGCCTCCGGAGTCACACGGAACAGTGAATGTAAATTTGCTGGCCGTGACATAACTTTGGGCATCGGCCAAGCTCTGTTTGTCGTCGGGTTGGGTGACGGCCCAAACTACCAGGCCTTTGCTGGCGAGGTCCCGGTTATCGCTCAGTTTCTGCGTGTGCGGAAGGGTCACCAAGCACGGGCCGCACCAACTGGCCCAAAAATCCAGGAGTACAACCTTGCCCCTTTGGTCAGAGAGCTTGACGGTCTTTCCGTCAAGCGTGGTAAGAGAAAAATCCGGAGCGGGCTTACCGATCAACGAACTGATAGGAGTGCCTAAATAATTGGGTGAGTCCAAGGCGGATACGACCGCATCGTCTAATTGCTTTGTCACGCCGGGGCCTCCGCCGGCAAATACGCTCGTGACCACACCCCTACGTCCAATCACAAAAGTCACCATCTCTCTACCGAGCGAGTCCTCCCAGGAAGCAAACGGTGTACCGAAGGGAACCTCGAAGGTGTAGTGGTTATCTAACAGAAATTTTCTAACCTCGGGCGGTGTCTGCCCGCCGGTCGCCACCGCCATAACCATGAGCCCCTTTCGAACGAATTCCCTGTTGGCAGCGAGACCCTGCAAGTGGGACAGGAGGCTCGTAGAGGAATTGCGGTCAGCCCAAAAGGTGATGAGCACGACCTTATTCACGTATTTCTCGTCGTAATCCGCGCGACCGGGGACTCGGGCGTCGAGGCGAATCGCCGCCCCATTGGGCGCGGTTATCAAGAACGCTGGCGCAGGTTTGCCAATCCAATTCGCGGCATCCAACTTGCCTGACTCGGCTATTGCTCTTTCGATGGCGGTGGCAACCAGATGCGGAGTGGTACCGGGCCAAAAGCCCGTGTTGACACTCTTGATGATTTCGTCGCTGCCGATTACGACTGTCGTTGGGGCCGTTTGGATCAGATAGTTCCTGGAAACTGCGTCCGCGCTGTCGACGGGAACGTCGAAGGTGTATTGGTTATCCTTCAGGAGCTTCCTCCCTGTCGCAGCCATTTGCCGTGGATTGTCAATCGCAATGGCCCAGACTACGACCCCTTTGCTCGCCCAATCCTTGTTGGCGCTGAATTGCTGGATATATGGCAGTAGTGTCTGGTCCGCGGCGTCATTGCTTTGCCAGAAACAGATCACGACAACCTTGCCCTTCTGGGCGGAAAGCTTGGCGATTTTTCCAGTGAGTGTGGTCAGGGAAAAATCGGGAGCGGGCTTGCCGACCAAAGACGTGGTATCGGCGCTTGCCCGCGTCGAGGACCCCAGTGTGACGATCGTGGCGAAGAGAATTGTTGCCAGTATCTTTCCTCGGTGCATAAGTTTCTCATCTCCTTTTCTCAGATTCCGCCCGCCTACGTCCGTCGAGCACCGCACACGGTGCAAAAGTCATCTCCCGCGCTCAGGGGCTTTCCGCACTTCGTACAAAATCCGTTCTCCGGTGAGACGACGCCAGCGGCAGGTACCCTGGCAACACTTCCGGCGTTTACGGTTGCCGGTTGTCTGAGGACTTGCACGGCCAGCACGAGTGTGGCGATGACCAGCACAAACGTGCCATAGCCGATGGAAAATCCCAGGAGGTTCATCGCGTCAACGAAGTTCGCATAGTGGCGCCCAAATAGAGTGTTCAGGTCGGAACAGATTACAAAAACGGCGATCACCAAATAGACTAGGGGCACGGCATAGAGGAATCTGGCCTTCCGATTCCGGAGGAATGGAGCCGCGAACGGAGCCGCAATGGCCAGAAGGCCAAGCAAGGCGAACAGACCGTGGTTGGAAGGTGTCGTCTCGAGATTGGTATTCGGATCGATGCCGACCAGATTCCGAAGGGTTAGCGTTCTGGCCGCGTTGGAGAAGTTTTCGCCGAGGGTCAACGCCGGGAAAGAAAACCATGCTATAGCGTGAATGATGGCTGCGCCCATCGTGACCTTCCCCATACGGACGGCGAGCGCCCCAACACCCTGGCGGGCGATCTCGGCGGCCTCCTTTCCATGCTGTTGCGCCGCGTCTCCAATCTGATTCAGCTTTTCCCTGGCTACCTGCTGCGAGTCCCGAGCGGTGAGGCCGCGGATGGAACCTCCGTCATCCAACTCAATCTCGACGGCCATATTGACTGCCGGAGCGACCGGGGACTTCCAGACCCCCTCCAGCGTGAAAGTCTTCTGTTGGCCGTCGACTACCAGCAACCCCGGACTGTTACCGGGTGTCCGAATAATCGTTCCTTGCAGTTGGGTCATCATTTCTCTAGCCTCCTTCTATTCCCGTGAATGCCGGGTCCAAGCCCTCCCGTGCCGGCGGCTTGAGGATGTGTCCGCCGCATTCTGCCCTGGTGCCGGGCGCACATCGGGTACGTAGCAATGGGTTGCATACAGCAATCGCCATTGCTACAATTTCTATCCATCCTGGTTTTGTGGGCCCTCATTCAGCATTGCGCAAATCAAGAGGAGAAACCGTCATGCCGCTGCAAAAAAAACGGTTTCGGCAAGTCCCCGGCGGTGGCAGTCAAAGCCGCGACGGCTCAGACCAAAAAAAGGCGCTCGATGTTCTGTTCAGCGTGACCTACGAGGAGTTGCACCGCCTGGCTTCCGCCGTGAAGCGCAGCGACGCGAACGCGACTCTCAGCCCCACGACGCTGGTGAACGAGGCCTGGTTGAAGCTCGCGGGTTCGCCCGAATTTGCCGCGGAATCCCGGCTGCACTTCAAACGCATCGCTGCGCGGGCCATGCGGCAGATTTTGGTCGAGGCGGCGCGGCGATGGAGCGCGCAAAAGCGTGGCGGCAGGGAAGTGATTTTCGTCGAATTCGGCGATTCTTCCGACCAGATCGCGTCCTCCAATGAAGACCTCATCGCACTGGATCTCGCCTTGGAAGACCTCGCGCGCGTCAGCCCCCGGCAGGCCACGATGATCGAGAGCCGCTTTTTCGGAGGCATGGATACCGCGGAAACAGCGGCCCTGCTGGAAGTCTCCGAGGCCACCATCCTGCGGGACTGGCGGGCGGCGAAAGCCTGGCTGGCGCGGGAAATCCGCCGCGCGCGTTGACCTGTCATACGTTTGTGCCTGAGGTGCCTCGTGGACCAGGAGCGTTGGGAGCGAGTTCAATCACTGTTTCATGACGTGCTGGATCGTCCCGAACCGGAGCGCGCAGAGTTCCTGAAAGCGGTATGTGGCGGCGACGATGGCCTTCAGGCCGAGGTAGCGTCGCTGCTCCAGGAGGAAGCTCGGGGCGCTTCGCTGCTGGATCACGATCTCAATCGGATCGCGCGCCAAGTGCTCGACGCCCCGCTAAAATCCCTGCCGTTGGAACAATTTGGACCTTACCGGATCAAGCGCCTCCTGGGCGAGGGCGGGATGGGGGTGGTGTACCTTGCCGAGCGGGAAGACCTGGGCAGTCAAGTGGCCATTAAGGTTCTGCGCGATGCCTGGCTTTCACCCGCTCGCATGGCCCGCTTTGAGAGCGAGCAGAAAACCCTCGCGAGCCTGAATCACACCTCGATTGCCCGCCTCTATGATGCCGATTGCCTTGAGAACGGAACTCCGTGGTTCGCGATGGAGTTTGTCGACGGCGCGCCGATTACCGACTACTGCCGCCAGCGCGAATGCTCCATTGAAGAGCGCCTGCGTTTGATCCACGCCGCGTGCGAGGCGGTTCAATACGCCCACTCGCAGGCGATCATTCATCGCGACCTGAAGCCGTCCAATCTCTTTGTGAAGTCCGACGGCGCGGTGAAGTTGCTGGATTTCGGCATCGCCAAGCACCTTGAAAACCTGGATGCGGCGGCGGAGCCAACGCGAACGGTGCTGCGGCTCATGACGCCCGCCTATGCGGCTCCCGAGCGCCTCCAAAGCGGCCGCGCCGGCACCGCCTCCGACGTCTATTCCCTCGGCGTCATCCTTTATGAATTATTGGCTGGGCGGCTTCCCTTCGATCTGTCCAGGAAGACACCTGCCGAGGCCGAACTCACGGTTTTGCGCGGCGAGCCCGAGAAGCCCTCAGCGGTGGTGGCTAAACATCCGGGACTTTTGCGGGCCGGGAAAGCAGAGTGGAAAGACCTCGACGTTCTATGCCTCACGGCGATGCGCAAGGAACCCCAGCGCCGATATCGATCGGTGGAAGCGCTGATTCGAGACATCGACCATTACCTGAAGGGGAACCGCTCGAAGCTCGGACCGACACTTGGTCTTACAGAGTTACCAAATTCGTGCGCCGCCACCGCAAGGCCGTGGCGGCCGCAGCCATCGTATTAACGCTGATCGCCGCGGAGGCGGCGGTCTTCACCATCCGCCTGACGCGTGCACGTAACGCGGCCTTGGCGGAAACGGCCCGCACCCAGCGCATCCAGCGCTTTATGTTGGATTTGTTCGGGGGCGGCGACAAGGAGGCTGGTCCTGCGCACGATTTGCGCGTCGTCACTCTCATCGATCGGGGCGTGCAGGAAGCCCGGACGCTCAATACCGAGCCGGAGGTGCAGGCCGACCTGTATCTGACTCTCGGTGGGATGTACGAAAAGCTTGGTAAGTTTGATCGCGCTGATTCGCTGCTCGAATCGGCGCGGAAGATTCGTGGATCGATCGCAGGGCAGGACAGCGTCGAGACCGCCCAAAGTCTGGTTGCCCTCAGCCTTTTGCGCACGGATCAGGGCCAGTATCAAGAAGCTGAGCGGCTGGCGCGCCAGGCCCTTGCCATCGAAAATCTCCGCCTCCTCCGTAATAGCCCCATTCGAGCGGAGGCCGTAGCCGCATTGGGGAACGCGCTTCAAAACGACGGCAAGTACCAGGAAGCGGTACAGGTACTGGATGAAAGTGTGCGGGTTCAGTCGGGCCCCGGCGGCGACCCTGCAGATCTCACCGAGAGCCTGACCGCCCTGGCTGATGCTCATTCCTACCTGGGTCATTACTCTATCGGGGACGCCTTGGTCCGGCGTGCGATGGAAATCGACCGCCAAATCTACGGCCCTGCCCACCCGCATCTTGCCGATGAGCTGAGCGATCTGGGAGGCAATCAGGAAACCCTCGGAAACTACGCCGAAGCCGAAAAGTATTATCGGCAGGCCCTCGAAATTGTTCGGTCCTGGTACGGCAGCGATCATCCCGAGACGGCATGGCAGA
Source organism: uncultured Acidobacteriota bacterium (assembly GCA_963808085.1). Taxonomy (GTDB): domain Bacteria; phylum Acidobacteriota; class Terriglobia; order UBA7540; family UBA7540; genus Bog-366. The sequence goes on along the minus strand of CAWEFC010000007.1, from coordinate 3,341 downwards.
TGGCGAGACTTGCTCAAGCGCTTGGACCCCAGGGAAAGGACGATGAAGCGGAGACACTGTTGCAGCAGGCACTTCCCATCGAGGAACAGGCCTATGGACCGATGCACCCCAAAGTCGCGTACATGCTCAATCTCTTGGTGGGTCCCGCGGAGCGGAAGGGAAACATGGACCAAGCGGAGAGCTACCTTACCCGGATGCTCAGCATCGAGCGGTCCGTCTACGGGGACAAGCACCCTTCCGTTACGACCGCAATGGCGAATCTCGCCCATCTGTATCTGTTGAAGAAGGATTATGTTCGCTCTGAACAGCTCTATTGGGAAGTCGTCCAGCGTTTCACGGAAGAGCTCTCGGCAGACTCCGTGGACACAGGAATCGTCCAGATCGACTTGGGCCGGGTTCTTCTCGCAGAGCGGAAATATCAGGACGCGGAAACACACAGTTCAGCGGGTTACAGGATTCTGGCAAAGCAGACCAGCCCCTCGTTGAAGTTCCGGCAGTACGCCTGCGAAGATCTGGCGGCCGAATACGAAGCCCTCCACCAACCCGAGAAAGCGAAGCCGTTCCAGGCCGAATTAGCCGCGGCGCGCCGCTAACTGGCCGCGGGACCACACGGTCAGATCCACATTAACGAGGATAAAGAATCTGGCCGGGCGCGGCTTGGCCCTACCCCCTGAGTAGGCATGGACTCGCACTGTTGGTTCCGTCGGGAGTTGGGGCGCGCCCCGGGTGGACGTAGAGGGGGCATCTTGCCCGCTGGGGCAAGGGCGTCCCGCCCGTCCGGCGACACATCCGGTCCGGCGCGGGAAAAGCCGCAAGGCTGGAGAGCGAGCCTTGCGCTACGTTTTGCTCGCTGCGGGCGCCAACCGGAATCGGCCCCGCGTGACACACTACCCCGTTTCGGTTATCGACAGAGCCGAGACTAAGGATGAGGAAGATGGGGCCGAGCGCTTTGCACGCGCGCGCCATCATGGCGGGGACGGCCATGCCGCCAGGAGCCTAGAGGCGCCCTCCACGCCGGGATCCGGCACTAGGCATTCACGTCCGCGGTGGCCAGAAAGCGTGGGGGGCGGCGGTGTTGGGTGGCTTGCTCGTAGGCGAAGGCCAGTTTGATGAGCACCGGTTCGCTCCAGGCCCGGCCGAAGAAGGATAATCCCACCGGCAAGCCGCGAACGAAACCCATGGGGACGGTGATGTGAGGGTAGCCCGCTACGGCCGCGGGGGTGGAACTTCCGCCCACGTCATGGTCGCCGTCGATGAGGTCGGTCAAGCCCGCCGGCCCTCCCGTGGGGGCCACCAACGCGTCCAATTTGTATTGGTTCATCACCGCGTCGATGCCTTGTGCGCGCATCAGGCTCTTGCTTAAGTCGAGCGCGTCTAGGTATTCCTTGCCGTAGAGCGAGCCTTTCCCCTGCGCCTTCACGAACTGGTCCTGGCCGAAATAGGGCATTTCTTGCTCGGGGTGCTGCTGGTTGAATTCGATGATGTCCTGGAGCGTATGCACCGGGGCAGCATCGCCGAGTTGCGCCAGATAGGTGTTGAGATCGGCCTTGAGCTCAGTCAGCAGCACGATGTCCTCCGCGCCGTCGAGCTGGCCGAGCGTGGGGATGTCCGCGGGGTCCACCACCACCGCGCCCGCGCGCTTCAACACGTCAATCGCATCGTTCAGCAACTTGTCCGTAGCCTCGTTGAATCCGGCGAGCTTGCGCACCACGCCCAGGCGCGCTCCGGCCAGCCCCCTGGGGTCGAGAAAACGGGTGTAGTCGGTAGGGGCACGCCATGGCGTGCCCGTGCCTCCGGCAGGCGAAGGCGTGCCCGTGCGTCCTGGGCGCGGTGGCGTGCCCGGACCTTGGCCGGTGGTCGTGGCCGCGTCGTCGGGGTCAGGCCCGGTGAGCGCGCCCAGCAGAATCGCGGCGTCGGTGACCGTGCGCGCCATGGGCCCGGCGGTGTCCTGGCTGTGAGCAATGGGAATGATTCCGGCGCGGCTCACCAGTCCCAGCGTGGGCTTGATGCCGACAATGCCGTTATTGTTCGCGGGCGAGACGATCGAACCGTCGGTCTCCGTGCCAATCGCCAGCACGCAGAGATTCGCGGCCACCGCGGCGCCCGATCCGGAGCTCGAACCGCTGGGGTTGCGATCCAGCGCGTAGGGATTATGAGTCAGCCCGCCGCGGCCGCTCCAACCGCTGGTGGAGTGCGACGAACGGATGTTCGCCCACTCGCTCAGGTTGGTCTTGCCCAGAATCACCGCGCCAGCGTCGCGCAGCTTCTTGGCCACAAACGAATCCTTCGGCGGGACCGATCCCACCAGCGCGAGCGAGCCCGCGGTGGTTTGCATCCGGTCGCGCGTCGCGATATTGTCCTTAATGAGCACCGGGACGCCGTGCAGGGGTCCGCGTGGACCTTTTGTCTGCCGCTCGCGGTCGAGTGCGTCGGCGATGGCTAAGGCGTCAGGGTTCAACTCGATAACCGCGTTCACCATGGGACCGTGCTTGTCAACCGCGTCGATGCGCGCCAGGTATTGCTCGGCAAGCGAGCGGGCGGTGTATTTGCCGGACATTATGCCCGACCGAAGCGTGGCGAGGGTTGCCTCCTCCAGCTCGAAAGGATCGTCACGATGCGCCGAGGCCACGGTCCGCGCGTCCTGTCCCAGACGAAAAAAAGTGGCCCCTGCGGCGCCGCTGATTATTCCAGTCCGCAAAAATCGCCGTCGATCCAATCCAGAAACGTTGGAAGGTCTCTTCATCAGCATCGGCCTCGGGAAAAAGTTTGAGCCCCGCCGTCCGCCCGCAAGGGTGAACGAGCATACGCGCCCTGACAATATACCAAGGTTAAGGCCATTTCGCTGAACAGACAACACCTCGTGACCCAGCCGCATCCTGAGAAAGGGCTGGTACCGGCGCAAGAATGAGTCAGGCGCGAAAACTCGGCTGCATAGCAATCCTGTGGCTTATCGCGTGTTCGAGACTGGCCGCGCAAGTCACGGCGCCGCCTTCGCGCGCCAAGACGACCTCACCTAGTGCGCCTACGTTCAAAGTGAACGTGGACCTTGTGCTGGTGGACGTGGGCGTTCACGATGAGCACGGGCGCGCCGTCGGCAATTTGCAGCAGGAGGACTTTCGCGTTTTCGAGGACGGCAAGGAGCAGCAAATCGTGGCCTTTTCCCACGAGGAATTGCCGCTCGCCGTGGCGCTGGTGGTCGACAACAGCTCCAGCATCGCCGCGGCACTCGAAGAATTGCGGGCGGGGGCGCTCGATACGCTGGCGCTGCTCAAGCCCGACGACCAAGTGGCCATCTTCAGCTTTGGTGAGAAGCCGGAAATGGAGGAGGGCCTGACTTCTGA
>CAWEFC010000006.1:0-248436 GCA_963808085.1 uncultured Acidobacteriota bacterium | reverse complement strand
TGCTTTCCACTTGGAATCAGTGATGGCCTGGGAATCCCGCAGTACCATTTGCAGTCCAAGGTCGCCACGTTCGAGATGTCGACCGTAAGTGCAGATGGTGGCGCCTGCCTTTTGCTTCGGTCAAAAATTAAATGATGTTAAGACCGTTTCTGCCCAAAGGTGGATTTATGCGCGAAGTTGTTTTCAGATCAAGGGCTCAGGTTTGTGGTCGAATACCCGCGAGTTGTTCCGCATTGCGGACCGGCGGTGAAAAGCTCAAGCGTTCCCAGCCTTTTCGATAGGCCGAACGGCGGCTGAGCTTTTGGATGAACGGATTGATAAGCACTTTCCGTCCTCCGAGACGGTGGCAGGGCATTCGGGCCAGAACTGCTTGACCTCGGCGATCCATCGGCAGACCTTGTGGCGGAAAAGCCTCTTCACGGAATATTCTTTCGTTCCGAGTTGGTTACAGAGGCCGTTAATGCCGAATGGGGGGACATGTGCGGGCTGGCCTTTGACGGTCCAACTTTTCCACGTGATCCAGACATAGATATCCAGGAGGCCAGGGGCATGGACCAACGCTGCCGCGACCTCGCGCTCTACAGGAATAGGATGCTCGCAGATCTCTCGATGAAATTCTTCGCTGAGCGCGACGACGTTATCGGGGCCTTGTTGTAGCGGCGGCTGGAGTTCGCCGGCGCGATTGAACCAGAGTTGCATTTCATCAACGAAGTGGAATCAGTTCCAGTCGACAACGGGATCCTTCTTGAGATGGCCTTCCGATCCAAAGAATATGGTGGCGGCAAAGACTCGCTGAAAAGCTGTTTTCATTCGCCGGTACTGGGAGCCGTCCTTACGAAGTCGAAAGTAGTCGAGGAGCTGGGAGGGGCCTTCAAAGTGGACAATGCGGTTTCTCTGCTGCAGGGCGAGTGTGGCGAGCCAGATGGGTATCAGTCGGTCTTGCCCATAAGGTAGCCCGAACCGAGGATGGGCGGTGATTTCAAGCAGAAAAATGCCGTTTCGGCGAGTGTAGAGGATTTGGTCGGCGGGAGGCTTGCGCAAAGGGAGCCCACAAAGTACGAAGGGGCGGGCGTGGTAAGCGATAACCTGCTTTCCGTTTTCCCGCTGCTCGCGGACCATTTGGATGGCCTCAAGCTTCTTAACGGCTTGCTTGGTGATGCCAATCCGTGGGAGGATTGACTCGACCGAGGCGAAGCCGTGGCAGAGCGGGGAGGGAGTTCCGGGTTGGCTAGGCGGCAGCCGAGCGCGGGGCCAAAGATGGTCGGGTTCTGAAAGTTGAGGCGCGACTGGATGCCTCTGCGGTGAAGGTGAATTCATTCTCCACCGCCTTCCCCGTCCTCTGGTTCAGAAGTATTACTTGGAGGCGAATTCTGGTTGCGCCGGGGTTGCGGAAAGTGCTCTACATTTCCGGAATTTGCCGAGCTAAGTGATTGATTTCCTTTGTCATCAGGGGCCCCAAAGGGACTCATAATCCGTTGGTCCAAGGTTCAAGTCCTGGTGGGCCCACCAATCAATCCAACACATTGCTCGCGATAAGAGGCTGAGGAGGGGGGCAGACTGCATGATCAATTATTACGAACTGGGCGCGAACAAGTGTCTGAACGAGATCGTTGTGGCCGGAAGCCACGATGCCGGCATCACGAGCGGCAAGAGTAATGTCAAAACCCAGAACCTCAACATCTTCCTGCAAGCCTCGGTCGGAGTGCGATTTTTCGACATCCGGATCGCAGCGGAAGCCGCAGGTGGCGCGCCCGGTGAAAAACGCGTGGAACTGAAGGCCTTTCATGCCGATGGTATGTTAAAGAAGGACGAGGTCAAGATCAGGCAGGTGGGGGGGATGGGGCCCATGCCCGTGGTGCGCACGAAACTGCGAGCCGGGGCCTTTGGCATCGGACTGGAAAAGATGCTCGATGAGGCGAAGGATTTTGTCCAGAGCCCGGGGGGCAACACAGAGTTCCTGATCCTCAAGTTCGACAAGTGCCAGAACTGGATGCTGATTGCTGAAGCATGCACCTTCGTGCTGCACAACGTGCTGTACAAGGCAGGGGGCAACCTGAATACCACGAAGCTCAGGGATCTCCAGGGCAAGGTCGTGGTGCTTTTCTCACCCAAGGGGGCGAAGGAGGTCGCTGGCCTGTTTGGCCCCCAGGCCGGCATCCTCAGTTTCAAGAATCTTTACGACAATGACGATGGCGCAGCGGCATACGAGGACAATTTCCAAGGGATGCAGTATTTCGGCAAGGGAGGCACATCCGTAATCAAACCTTTTAAGAAGATGTCCCAGAACGTGTCCAAGCAGGGGAAAGTGCTGCAGGGGGCGAAGGCGGCGGCCTTCCTCCAATCTCCGCAACTGATGGCGATGATGTATTGGACCACCACCGGGTATCATTGAAAGCATCAAGAGCCGAAACGAGGACATGTGGGACCCGCCAAACATCGAAAAGATGAAGAAACTCTGGGTGAGTGGATTGAGCGACATCATCGAATACCGCAACCCCCTGACCCTTCCCCCGAATTCCCCTCTCGTCGGACCTACGCGCAAACGATTCATGCCGAACATCGTGATGATCGACTTTGCGGACCAAGAGAAGGGTCAAACAATTCGCGACCTGAATGACTTGTCCACTCACGACCTTGCGCAGTTGGGGGCAGAGGTTTAGGGCCGGCCTATGAAGCCGGCGGGATCGAAGGGCGCCGGGCGGCGTGACCTCTTACTCTCCGGGCGATTTCTGCACCAAGCTCGTCAGGCGCGCAAGGCTTTGTTAGTAATGCCTCACACTCCCCGCGTTGGACTGAGACGTCACCCGTTACAACCAGGACCGGAATGTGCTTGGTTCTTTCGTCTGATTTCAGGCGCAGCATAACCCCCCAGCCACTTATTTTCGGAAGCCACAGGTCAAGCACGATGAGGTCCGGCTCCAGTGCCAATGCCTTGTCCAAGCCTTCCTCTCCGTCATGCGCCTTACTCACCCGAAATCCCTGGCGAGTGAGGTACGTAGCATATAAATCCTGTTCGTCCTCTGAATCGTCCACAATTAGGATATGGGATTTCCGGGCATCCATCTGCTTCTTGCACCTCCATTCGAGTTCGCTCTTGAGGGTTGAGCCGCTGACAATGAAGCATAACGAGGTTGGGTGTTTCGCCGCAATACACCGATTACCCGACACGCGGTGATTAAGGAACTGAGGCCGGTTACTCCGTGTCGATCTTCAATGGCCGCAGAAACAACTCACCGCTATGGGTCTTCGCCATCCATTTGGTCCAGTCCGGGTTGGACCAGACCGCAGCAAGCTTGTCCTCGGAGGGGATGTAATATGCGGCAGTGACCTGCTTGCCGGGCCGGATGTAGACCAGCGGTTCGTCGCCATCGGGTCCGTGCGCGCCCATGATCTTCGCCTTAATCCCGACATTGAATTCCGTGCCGGGTTCCCAGTACCAGATGCCGCCGTGCTGGGCCTGAAACGTCGGCTTGTTCTGCAAGGCTTTTTGCGCCAGCGCCACAAGATTGTTGCTGCCATGCATGAACTTGCCGTAATCACTGGGTCCGGGCTCGGTGAAGGCGAACAGGTCATGATCGCCCACCATGTTCACGTCGGACCGCGATTTCAACCGGACGTATGGCCCCACCAACTCGGTGTAGGGCGCGTAATGTCCCTTGCGGTACTCGTAGTCCTCTTCCATGTACTCTTTGGACCGGGACATGAAAGTGGCTTCCAAGCCGGCAATGAATTTGGTGTGCTGATTCTCGGGCGGAACCTTGATTCTCTTGCCCAGCTTATTCAGGCGCTCGGGAATCGTCAGCTTCTTCTTTTCCCAATCATTCTTGTCGGCCGCCCGGACAAACATCGGTGGTTTCGAGCGGTCCGACTGGAGCTTTGCCGCCGCGGAACTCCACTCCACCCGGGGGTCGTAATGGACCACCGCTCCGAGTTGGCTCCAATCCATCTCCTCACAGAGAATCAGGTCCACTTCCTTGGAGGTCTTGTTCTTGAATTCCTGCGCTTTCGTTGGATCGCCGGACTCAATTCCCATATGCGCCAGCAGGCCGGTGCCGCGGACCGCGATCCCGAGCTTGAACTCGTCGGCCACTTCCGCTGCGTCCCACATCGCGCCTTTCACCATGTTCATCATCAGGTACTCCTGCTCCGCGCGCCGCTTCAGCCCTCCCGCCACCGCGGCCAAGGCAATGGGATGGCTCTTAATAAAGTCCATCGTCAGCATGTCAGACAGGCCGCGGCTGGTGTACCGATCATTCGTCCAGCGCATGTTGATGGGGTTGCCCAGGTTCGCAAAGAATTCGGCCTGCGACCATCCAATGCTGCTGGTGGGCACCTCCGTCTTGAAGATGACCGTCTCGATGTTGATGTTTTCGCCCGCTTGCTTGGAAAAAGTAGTTCTCGCGTTTTCCCAGTTCCTGCTTGATCGCCTCGGCCAGAGCTCCCCAATCCGGGAATCGGCGTGTTTCGGCGTCGCCACGCCAATTGGCCAGCACAATCTTGGCGCCCGTGTCCAGCCCCTTACCCCCCTTTTTAAGAAGCAAGGGCTGAATCTGTGTCCAGGCCGCGGTCAGCGACACGAGGGAACTGCTATTTTGGCGGTTCTCCTTGCTCACACGTGTGTTACCGACGTACAGCGGCATGGGTGGGACCTCCGTCCAGATTAAGCCTAGGTTTTCCTTTTGATTTCCCGAGCAGCCCCCCGCGCGCACGGAGGCTTTTTCATTCTAATCGGTTCTTTGGATGTCCTCAATGATATCACTTGGGTTGAATCGTATCGCGTAACTCGCGAAAATTTGTCACTGCCGCCTTGGGTGCTTTCACGCGTGTCCGCCATTAGAGCTACGCATGAAATGGGGGCCAGCTCTCCCGCTTGCCCTGCGGGCTGGCGTGCCTGCCCGGAATGCTGTCCTAACGTCCAACCTTGCCCTCACCGCGCCGGAGGCTCAGCCTACGTCCCGGTAAGGGCGAGAAAACGGCGTCTCCGGCCGGAGGGGCGGAGCCCGAGAGCGGCGAAGCCGCAAGGGCCAGTCATTTGAAATATGGTAACAGACGAAACGTTTACCAGTTAGTTTGTCCGACATCGCGAAAGCTGCAACGCTCGGAGCAAAGATCAACGCAGGGGTTTCGGCGTTCAACGCCTTTCTCGAACAGAATGATCGCGTACCACACACCCCATTACAAAAGACCTCCCATGGGATGTATACTTTTTCCGCTCCACGCGTAACCTGCATCGAGCCACGAGGGAGGCACACCAGACTATGGCGGAACTGGCATCTGTAGTCGGGCCCATTCCCGACCAGGGTTTTCCCATTCAGTGTCACCAGGCAACGCTGTACTGGCTGTTACGGGCAAGGCTGGGGAGAAACCCCTCGATCGACGAATACCTGGAGTCCCCTAACATCATTCGCCGGTTGGCTTTTTATGGCCAGCCGGTGAGCCGCCCCAAGGGCGCTCTGAGGCTCCAGGCAGGCACGGTCTTGATCTACACCGGCGGCGCCAACGACCACTCCTGCGTTACCACGACCTGGGATAAGTTGGGTGGGTACAACCAGCAAGGCTGGTTCACCACCGGTCAACCCAGCAGATATACCGAGCATAACTTGTCGGAAATCCACTGGGTCAGCGACTCGCAGGTGCGCGGGGGCAACGACACCATGAAGTGTATCCTCTACCGGGTGAATGAGGTGTCGGCGCAGGGCAACATCGAGCGCGTCGTATCCGACGTACTCGCCAGAAGGGTCTAAGGCCTGTCGCGGGGGGCCATTTCGCTGCATGGAGAGAGGGTCAGGGGAAATGAGGGCCTGACACTGAAGTGCATCCCTGAGTTGAGACAGTGAAATTAGGGGCGGGTCACGATTTCTCACCCAGGCGAGTGTCCAGCACCTCACGCACCTTGCGGGCCAAAGACGACGGTGTGAAGGGCTTTTGGAGAAGCACCGTGTTCGCCTCCAGCACCCCGTGATGGACGATGGCGTTGTTCGTATAGCCTGACATGAAAAGCACTTTCAGACCTGGCCGCAAGCGGGAGAGATGCTCCGCCACCTTGCGGCCACTCATCCTCGGCATCACCACATCCGTCAGTAGCAGGTCGATCGGTTCCTGGTGGCGCTCGCCGATCTGGAGGGCATCCTCTGCGCTTATGCTCTCTAAGACTTTGTAGCCAAGGTCTTGCAGAATTCTTTTTGCCAGTGCTCGGACCGCTTCATCGTCTTCTACCAGCAGGATGGTTTCTTTGCCCGTGGTTGATTGTCCATGCGCTTCAGAATGCTCAACCGATTCTGCTACTTCCTCGACACGGGGCAGATAGATCTTAATCGCTGTGCCTCGCCCCGGTTCGCTGTAGACCCAGATGAACCCGCCGCTCTGCCTGACGGTTCCATAGACCATCGCCAGGCCCAGCCCTGTGCCCTTACCCTCCTCTTTTGTGGTAAAGAACGGCTCGAAGATACGAGCCGGGGTTTCCGCATCCATTCCGGTCCCCGTGTCACTCACCGCCAACATCACATAACGGCCCGGGCTTCCTATCGGGTGTTTCTGCTCATACGCAGCGTCGAACTCGGCATTGGAGGTTTCGATGGTAAGCTTGCCACCCTGGGGCATTGCATCCCTGGCGTTGACCGCAAGGTTCGCGACAATCTGGCGGATTTGCCCCGGATCGGCTTTCACTTGCCCTAGCCCGGGGTCTTGAACCATCACCAGATCAACATCCTCACCGAGCAAACGTCGCAGCATCTTTTCCATGTCGGCGACGAGGGGGTTTAAATCCAGAACTTGAGGCGCCAGCACCTGCTGCCGGCTAAATGCCAACAATTGGTGCGTCAGCGAGGCTGCCTGAACCCCCGCTTTCCTAATCTCCTCCAACGGAATGTACGCCCGGTCGCTCGAGCCAAGTCCGTCCAGCATAATTTCGGCGTACCCGTTGATGACGGTCAGGAGGTTGTTGAAATCGTGCGCTACTCCCCCCGCTAAGCGTCCCACAGCTTCCATTTTTTGCGCTTGACGGAACTGCTCCTCGAGGTGCTTGCGCTCGGTAATATCCCGTTTGGTAGAAATGAAGTGGGTGATTTCGCCGTTCGTATTCCGTGCCGGGGTGATATTCAATTCTTCGGTGTAAAGAGTCCCGTCTTTCCGCCGGTTACTAAGTTCGCCATGCCAGGCTTCACCGTTGAGGATTGTCGTCCAAAGCCGCTCGTAGAACAGCCGGTCGTGTTTGCCGGACTTCAGTATCCGGGGGTTGTGTCCCAGGACCTCCTCCCGACTATGCCCGGTGATATGAGTGTAAGCGGGGTTGACATACTCGATGTCGCCGGCGGTATTCGTAATCACCACGCCTTCTGCGGACTGCTCAATCGCGGTCACCAAGCGTGCTTTCTCGGCTTCGGCGAGCTTACGGGCAGTGATGTCGACCGCCACGCCCACGAACCGGCTGACCTGCCCTGCTTCGGTGCGGACCGGATAGCCACGGTCCCAGATCCAACGGACGGAACCGTCCGGACGCACAAGTCGGTATTCATGGTCAAAGGGCTGGCCTGTCTCTTTGGACTCCAAATCGGCAAGGACACCCTCGCGGTCGTCGGAATGGATTGACTCGAGGAAGGACCTGGGATTCTCGTACAAACTTTCCGCCGATCGGCCCCACGCCCGCTCATACCCTGGGCTAACATAGATCATCCTGGTGATGTCAGGATCGGCGATCCAAAACACTTCATCAATGGTTTCAGCAATCTGCCGGAAACGTTCTTCGCTCTTCCGCAACTCCTCCTCGGCCTGCCGCCTCTGCCTCCTGACCTGGGCCTCGCGGAGCTCGCGCTCGAGGGCGGGGACGAGACGCGCAAGGTTCCCCTTGGTCAAGAAATCCTGCGCTCCGGCCTTCATCGCCTTCACCGCAGTCTCTTCACCGATGGTGCCCGATACGAGGATGAAGGGGATATCAAGTTGCTGGTTTTTGAGGACGTCGAGCGCAGCCGGGGCATTGAACCGAGGCATGGTGTAATCGGAGAGGATGACGTCCCACTCAGCGCGATCAAGCGCGGCGTTCATATCTTCTGCGGTTTCGACCCGCTCGGAGACAACCTCATATCCGCCGCGCCGCAGCGCCCGAAGGATCAAGGCAGCGTCGTCCAGGGAGTCTTCCACGATTAAGGCGCGCAGGGAGGTACTCATCTAAATTGTCCTCGGTGGTATCGGGGGCTCATTCAAAAGCAGCCAGTAAAGCCCGATGTGCTTCACGGCCTCGAGAAATTGGGAAAAATCCACGGGCTTCCGGACGTAGCTGTTGACCCCTAGGCCGTAACTCTCCGCCACGTCCTGTTCCTCTTTGGAAGAGGTCAGGACGACCACGGGGATGGCTCGCGTCCGCCCGTCGGTTCGAATCTTTTTCAAGACATCGAGGCCACTCACTTTGGGTAGTTTCAAGTCGAGCAGAACCATCGAGGGCCAATCCCTAACGTCGCGGCCCGCGTATTGGTTCATCCCGAAGAGATAGTCCAGGGCTTCGGCCCCGTCCCGGGCTACAACCACATCGTTCATGATGTTGTTTTTCTTGAACGCCCGCAGGGTCAGAGCTTCGTCATCCGGGTTGTCCTCCACCAGCAGTATCACTTTGTTGGTCATCGCTTCCTCCCTCAGAGGGTGAACGAAAACGTCGCTCCATCCCCCACCTTGCCCTCCGCCCAGATGCGCCCACCGTGCCGGCGGATAATCCTCTGCACAGTCGCCAGGCCGATGCCGTGCCCCTCAAACTCGCCTTGGGCGTGCAACCTCTGAAAGGCGCCGAAGAGCTTGCCGGCATACGCCATGTCAAAGCCAGCTCCATTGTCACGGATAAAGAAGACGTTCGCGCCATTCCCCTCGCGCATGCCAAATTCAATGCGGGGGTGCGGCTGTTTACGGGTGAATTTCCAGGCATTGGCAAGGATATTTTGCAGCGCCACTTCCAAAAGACGCCGGTCCCCCCGAGCCCTTGCGCCTTCAATGATTACGAAGTCGGCCTGCCGCATCGACTCGTTTTGGACCAGGTTTTGCGCTACAGATCGGGCAAGAGCACTGAGGTCCACGGTTTCCAAATGAATCTCCTGGCGCGTCAAACGCGCGAGTTCCAGCAAGCCGTCAATTAACTCGCCCATCCGGAGCGTCGCGGCACGCACGCGGCGAAGGTGGTCGCGCCCCTCCGCATCGAGTGCTTCCGCGTAATCTTCCATCAGCACCTGACTGAACCCGTCGATGGCCCGCAGCGGCGCCCGAAGATCGTGCGACACAGAATAAGCGAATGTTTCGAGTTCCTTGTTCGTGGCTTCAAGCTCCGCGCTACGCTGAGCAAGATCTTTATTGAGTTGGCGCATGCTGGACTCCACCCTCTTGCGGTCGGTGATATCCCGGATGGCGCTGGATACCAGGATGCCCGCTTCCGTCTCGAGTGGGCTAAGGCTGATTTCAACCGGGAACTCGGTTCCGTCCTTGCGCAGGGCATAGAGTTCGCGGCCTTCACCCATGGGGCGAACGCGAGGATGGTCAAAAAAACCGGTGCGAAAGGCGGGATGCGGACTGCGAAAGCGCTCCGGCAACAAAATCTCAACCTCGTTGCCGAGCAGCTCTTCGCGCCGGTAGCTGAATAGTTTCTCGACCTGGGCGTTGACCAGAACGATTTCCCCCTTCGAATCAACCACTACCATGGCGTCCGGGGCGGCTTCCAGAAGCCCGCGAAACCTCTGCTCCGCGTTCCTGCGTACCGTCATGTCGCGGGTGACCTTGGAAAAACCGTGCAGTTTGCCTGCGCCGTCTCTCAGTGCCGTAATCACCACGTTGGCCCAAAAACGTGAGCCATCCTTGCGGAGGCGCCATCCCTCATCTTCAAACCGCCCCTTCTCAGCGGCCCCGACCAGTTCCTCTTGCGGACGGTTACGCGCGATATCTTCAGGCGTGTAGAAGCAGCTAAAATGGCGGCCGATGATTTCTTGGGGACTGTGCCCTTTAATCCGTTGCGCTCCCTCGTTCCAGCTCATCACCCGGCCCTCCGGGTCGAGCATGAAAATGGCGTAGTCTTTCACCTGGCCCACGAGCATGCGGTAGTGTTCCTCGCTCAGACCCATCGTCTTCTGGTTGGGTGCGTCGTCTGCCTCGGGCACGAGCCCAACAAGGATGGCAGTCGAGGTGGAAGCTAAGGCAGTAAGAACTTTGACCGAACTCAGCAAACAGGCTGCGGCATGCCACAGCGCGCATGTTTCCACAGCTCGGGTGAAAGCGAAGGCTACGCAGAAGACGCCGAACCCTACGAATATCCAATTAAGCGAAACCTCCCGGCGCTTTCGTGCGAAGTGGGGGAGCGTCACGGATTTCGCCACGTGCGGTAGGAAAAGCAAGCCGTCAGAATTGGGGACAGCCCACCGCACTCTCCCATTTGATATTTGGCAGGAACCGAACGGAGTGAAATTGTTCGAAGTCAACAAGCCCCCAGAACTACCCTTGGAGCGCGCCTGTTCAACCTTGGTAACTCAATCCAAGACCGAACGGGCAAAATGCCGCCTTATGAGAAGGCATTCCTGCGTCGTGGGAGTTTGATAAAGGAAAAACGGCGCAATAGCGTGGAGACAGAGCGAGTGGCGAATATCAATAGCAGCCGATCGAGAAAAACGACGACCAAGTATTCTGCTAAGTGACTGCACGTTACCCGCCCCAATAGCTTGCTTTGGGAGGAGCCCGAACGCGTTACAACTATTAAAAAATACAACAACTAAAATTGGGATGTCAACTAGTTAAAAATCAAAGCTACACGGGGTGGCTTACACGACCAAAAGCTCGCAGTTCCCGTTTTCATCCGTTCTTGCCATAATCATTCAGGTCATAATCAGTTGACAGGATGACGGCATGGGCAGACACAGCCTTGATGAGCCCCAGCAGGTCCAGATGGGAAGAGCCGGCTGTTCTGAACTCCGTTTTGCCAATGGCAGGCCGAGGCGCCTTTCGAACGGCGCGGGGAAGGACTAATCATGGAAATAAGGCATTGTCGAATTGCCGGTATGGGCGCTTACCTTCCGGAGCGAGTCGTTACCAACGACGAGTTAGGCAAATTTCTCGGCGTCACCAATGATTGGATTGTAGAGCGGTGTGGCATTCGCGAGCGCCGATTCGCCGCCCAGGGCGAGGGTACGGCGGCGCTCGCAGTGAAGGCGATCCGCAGCGCGGTCGAGGATGCCGGGTGGAACCTCGCGGATGTCGACTTCATTATTTTTGCGACCCTGAGCCCCGATCATTTCTTCCCGGGCTCGGGGTGCTACGCCCAAGCGATGCTGGGGCTTCCCAACATCCCGGTCATGGACGTGCGCAATCAATGTTCCGGATTTGTTTACAGCCTGGTCGTGGCCAACGCTCTCATTGCCAGCGCCCAGTACCAGCGGGTCGTGGTCGTGGGGGCGGAAGTGCACTCGCACTGCTTGGAAGTGCCCGAAACCAACAATGAAGTCGCGGTTCTTTTCGGCGACGGGGCGGCCGCAGTGGCGCTCGAGGTGAGCGACACACCCACCATCCTGGCGTCGGAGCTTCACGTGGATGGAAGTGGGGCGGACGCCCTGAAGATGGAAGTCTTCGATAACAGCCGGCGCCCGTTTCTGACCGTGGAAGACATCCAAAATCGCAGGCACATTCCGGTGATGGATGGCATTCGCGTTTTCCGGCGCGCCGTAACGGAAATGACCGCGACGGCCAAAGCGCTTCTGGCAAAGGCGGGCAAGAGACTCGAGGACCTCGATTTGGCCATCGCCCATCAGGCCAACCTGCGGATCGTGGAGATGGTGCGGCTGCGTCGGGGGCTCCCTCCCGAGAAGATGTTTAATAATATTCAGGTCCGCGGGAATACGACCGCGGCCTCCATCCCGCTCGCCATGGTGGAAGCGCGCGATGCGGGACGGCTAACGCGCGGAAACTTGCTCTTGCTGGTTACCTTCGGCAGTGGCTTTACCTGGGGCGGCGCCGTGCTTCGCTACTGAGTTAGAGGTTGATTCCGGGCGCAAATGCCAGGCGAACATTGGTCTTGACTTTGGGGGCGACCTCCAACCATCCTACCGGGCTTGGGTAATTTAAACTTCGCGGGGCGACGTCGCGCCAACATCTTGGCGGCTCCCGTGCCGGCTGGAAGCCGGCGCTACGCCTCAAGTTAGGGCGCCACACTTGTCCGCAACGATCTAGGATGGGGCGTACTTCATCATGAAATTTAATCCTCGCCGCGAGCATCTGCTCAAGCATACTTTTCTGGACTTCAAACAGACGTCCGAGTTCATCCAAGACCCCTTGATCCTCGACCGGGCGGAGGGTCTTTATTATTGGGACGTCGACGGCAAACGCTACTTCGACGCCATCGGGGGAATATTCGTCGCCACGCTCGGACATCGCCATCCGCGGTTGGTGGCCGCCCTGGAAAAACAGTTGGCGAAGATGACGTTTGCCCCTCCGCTGCACGGAATCGCCGACGTTACCTTGGATTTTGTCGAGAAGATGGGGAGCGTCACCCCCGGCAATCTGAAATACGTTAAGCCCTTCAGCGGTGGCTCGGAGGCGGTGGAATCCGCCATCAAGTTTGTGCGGCAATACTTTAAGCAAACCGGCCATCCGGGGAAATACAAGTTCATCAGCCGCTACCTCGGATACCACGGCGGCACGGCCGGGGCGATGTCCGCCAGCGGGACCGGGGCGCGCAAAAGCAAGTTTGAGCCCCAAATGCCCGGCTTCCTGAAAGTCTTCCCACCCCTTTACTATCGCAGCCGCTTCCAATCGTGGCAGGAATGCAATCGCTTCTGCGCCCGCATGGTGGAAGACGTCATCGTGAACGAGGACCCGGAGACGGTGGCGGGCGTGATCGTGGAACCGGTCGGCAACACCGGTGGAATCATCACCCCCACCGACGAGTATTTCCAGATCCTGCGGGAAGTCTGCACGCGCTATAACGTCATGCTGATTTACGATGAGGTCATCACGGGGATGGGCAAGACCGGGTCGATGTTCGCGGCCCAGACTTTTGGCGTTACTCCCGACCTGATTTACTGTGGGAAGGGCCTGTCGAGCGGCATGATGCCGATCGGAGCGATGCTTGCCCGCGAAGATATGGCTGACGCTTTCTGGGGAAACGCCGAGGACAACTTGCAATTCGCCCATGGCCACACCTTCGCCGGCAACCCGCTGGCCTGTGCGGTGGGAATCGCCGTGGTCGATGAGATCGTGGAAAAGAAACTCGACCAGCAGGCGCGGGAAACAGGAGTTTACCTGGCCGGCAAACTGGAGGAGCTCAAGAAATACGGTGTCGTGCGGGAAGTTCGCGGCAAAGGCATTCTGCTCGGGGTCGAACTGGTGAAGGACACGCAGACGATGGAGCCCTTCCCGGAATTGGGCAATGCGCTCAAGCGAACCGCGATCGACAACGGTCTGATTATGCGGATCGACCCCTCGTGGTTTGCCGTGGCCCCCGCCATTAATGCCACCCGGGCCGAGATCGACGAGATGTGCGGCCTGATCGACCAATCCTTGGTGCAGGCGCTCGAATCCGTGCGGGGCGCGCGCGGGGCGACGGCCTGAGCCCTTCTGGAGGAACTTTGAAACTCAAAGATCGTGTGGCGGTTATTACCGGGGCGGGCTCAGGCATCGGCCGCGCCTCGGCGCTCGAGTTCGGGCGGGAAGGCGCCCGCGTGGTGGTGGCGGACATCAACAGTGCGGGGGCGGAGGAGACCGTGAAGCTCATCACCGCACTCGGTGGCCGGGCAATGGCGGTCCCGACGGATGTCGCCGACCCTGCCTCGGTGCAGCACCTGGTCGATGCAACGCTCCAGGCCTACGGTGAGGTTCACGTGGTGTTTAGCAACGCGGCCATCCAAGTGAACAAAACCGTGGAAGACACAACGGTGGAGGAGTGGAACCGCGAAATGGCCGTGAACGTGGGCGGCATTTTCCTGTGTTCGAAGTATTTCCTGCCACACTTGCGCCGCACCAAGGGCTGCATCGTGAACATGGCTTCGGTGAACGGCTTCTTCATGGAACCGATGTGCGCGGGGTATTGCGCCACCAAGGGCGCCATCATTGCCCTCACCAAGGCCATGGCCATCGACCATGGCAAGGATGGCATTCGCGTAAACTGCATCTGCCCCGGCTACATCGACGCCGGTCTGGCTTGGGGCTACTTTGAAGTGCAGCCCGACCCCGCCGCGGCGCGCGTGGCCGCGGGGAAGCTCCACGCCCTATGGAGGATCGGCAAACCCGAGGAAGTCGCGCGCGTGGCCGTGTTCCTGGCCAGTGATGACGCTTCCTTCATGACCGGGTCGGCGGTGGTGGTGGACGGGGGATTCGGCTCGGGACTTCCGCCGCAAAGCTGAGGGCTGCCTCACTGGGGCAAGGATGCCGTGGCATCGGCGCCAGTAACGGTTCCTTCGAGTCGAAGCGTCGATTCCCGCGAAGCGAGATGCCGTGAGCGGCCGGACAAGTTTTTTAGTAGCGCGGGCATGGGCATCGTGCCCGTAAGCGCTAAGATAACCGTTGTGCGGCGGGGAAAAATTCACCACAGAGTGTCTGCCCGCCGTTGGCGGGTCCATAGTGCCGGAAACTTCCCGTTGCCTTTACGAATAATCAACAACTTACGTGAAGTTTCTGGAGAGCCTGGAGTCAGAAGACCTTGCCGCCCTACGCTTCGACAACCTCGCTCACCCGGCCTACATTTGGTCGGGTAACAACCCTGATTAGGCACGATCGCAGTAGAATAGCCTGTGATCTATTTACATCTCGAACAAAATAGCTTATGATCTATTTTTTGCATGAGAAGAAATAGGCCATAACCTATGAAGAAGGCCCGGCTCGCCGCCCAATCTCGCATGTACCTTGATGAACGCTTCAGGAATCTGGGGCCCGTTTCGCGCTACAACGCGCCCGTGCGGGGATGGATCAAAGCGGTCCGACAGGCGCTCGGCATGACAACGGCGCAACTGGCTAGACGGCTGGGTGTAAAGCAGCCGTCTGTCGTCGCCCTTGAGCAATCCGAGGCAAAGGGCACCATCGAGCTGGCAACGTTGCGGCGGGTGGCCGAAGCACTCGACTGCACGCTAGTTTTCGCACTTCTGCCCAAGAAACCGCTAGAAGCTTTGGTCCGAGACAAGGCGCGCGCATTCGAGCGCCGCCGCCGAGGACCCGTCGAGCACTCGATGTTGCTGGAAGACCAAAAGGTGAAAGACAAGGACCCCGAGGCGCGGCTCGATGAAATCGTGCGCGACATCAATCCTCGCCTGTTTTGGGACTAGCCCCTTGAGCGACCTGTTCGAGCAGCCGGAAAACACGACACCGCTGACGCCCGAGGAAATGCGGGTGCTTATCCCCACCCATATAGCATACCGGAAGGAGTTGAACGAAGCCGAGCAGGAAAATATCGCGCGCGCCCAAGACTGGGCACTCGCCGGTCGCCGCGACTTGCTAAGTGAGAAATTCGTCAAGGACCTCCACCGACATATGCTCGGCGATGTAAGGCGCTGGGCTGGGAAGTTTAGGACGAGCGAGCGCAATCTTGGAATCCCCTACTATGAGATTCCCGCCGCGCTGCGTCAGTTGCTTGATGACACGCGGGCGTGGATCGAACACAAGTCCTACCCGCCCGATGAAATCGCGGTGCGGTTCCATCATCGGCTTGTGCAGATTCACGCATTTCCAAATGGCAACGGACGCCACTCCCGCCTAATGGCGGATCTTCTCGTGATGAGCTTCGAGAGAGAGCGGTTTTCGTGGGGAAGCGCCAATCTGCAGGATGCCGGAGCCGTGCGTCAGAGCTATGTCGCGGCCCTGCACGCCGCAGATGGCCACGACGTCGGTCCACTGCTCGCGTTTTCGCGATCATAGATTATTTCGCGACGCTCTCTGTCATCATCATTACCAGTGGCACCGTCAACCTGATGATCGGTATCCCCGCGCAGTTCGAGAACGGTTGCAGTGACCCGATGCCTAGTGTTTATCGACGTGCCCGCTCGCAATCAAACGCTCCCGAGGGTTGACGACGCATCGCAAGCAGGCCTGACTTCTAGAAACTCAATTTCTGACCCAATTGAATAATTCGCGCATTGATGGTTTCGCTCGAAACCGCTCCCATCGTGGGATCGCCGACGTTAAAGTCCGGAAGCCCATAATTGGAATGGTTGAAGAAGTTCTGGAAGTCCGCCCGAAACTGCAGGTTCCACCGCTCAGCGAACTTAAAGTTCTTGAACATGGAGAAGTTGACCGGCTGCAATCCGTCGGCGCGCCCGGGGCGTTTGGACCTGATGGGCGGCAATGTTGATTACACGGGCGGACTGGTGTTTGAGGCCACCATTCGCGAAGCCACGTGGGGCGCGGTGCAGTTGCGCGACGACCGGCGTGTCGTCTTCTGGAATCCGCAAATGGCCGAGCGCGGTTGGCAGGACCATGTCGAGTTTGCACTGGATGCCCTGACAGGCGATGCCGTGGTCCGCGGCATGGTGAACGCCGATCCCAACGTCCGGTGGACCGCATACGCGCTTGGCAATTTTTTCCCGCTCAAGCAGCGCTACCCCCAGGCGGTGACGACCGGCGCGAATGTCTATCTTCATTCGGACGTACCTCTGAACAAGGGAGTGAGTTCATCCGCAGCCATCGAAGTGGCGGTGACGAAGCCCGCCGGCCGCGCTTACGGTATTGACCTGCACGGCATCGAGCGGGCCGAGGCTTGCCAGTGGGTGGAAAACATTATCGCGGAATCAGCCTGTGGAATCATGGACCAGGTCGCGGCCACGCTGGGCGACGAGGGGTATGTGTTGCCCCTGCTCTGCCAGCCTTGCCAACCCTTCCCCCTGGTGCGCCTTCCCGAACAATTGCATTGTTGGGCAGTGGACTCGGGCGTCAGCCACGCCGTTACGGGAATCGAATATGAAGCCGCCCGCGCCGCCGCCTTCATGGGTTACAAGCTCATCTGCGATTGGGAGGGCTTGCCGGTCACGCGCGACGCCAACAGCCGCATCCCGCGCTTTACCGATCCTCGCTGGCGGGGATATCTCTCGGAAGTAACTCCGTCGGTCTTCCGCTCGAAATACGAATTGCGCCTGCCCGAGCGTTTGCCCGGCAGTGACTTCCTCCGCGACGGGCAGTTTCACCCTGACCCATTCACCACCGTGCGGCCCGAGATTCAGTACCGCGTCCGCAACTGGACGCGCTATGCGATAGAGGAAAACCAACACATTCAATTGTTCGTCGAACTCGCGCGGGGCGCGGCGGCTCAGGATTCCGAGGCCGCCTACCGGCTGATGGGCGACCTGATGTATCAATCCCATTATTCTTACACCGAGTGCGGGCTCGGAAACGAAGCGACGGACCTGCTGGTGGAGTTGGTGCGCGAGCAGGGCGCGGCGGAAGGCCTCTATGGAGCCAAGGTGACCGGAGGCGGAGCCGGCGGAACGGTTGCCATTCTGGGGCAGGGGAACGCCAAGCCGGCATTCGAAAAAGTTGTCCGCGCGTATGCCCAAGCGCGGCACATTGAACCTTATGTGATTGACGGCAGCTCGATGGGCGCAGGCCGCTTCGGCGTCGTTGTGCAATAGCAAGGGTCATCGGTGCTCAGTTGTCAGTTCTCAGTAAAAAAAGTATAAACGGATAGTGCCGGGACCTCGGGCAACCGAAACCTGATAACTGACTGCTGACAACTGACTACTGAAGACTTAATATGGCAACCGTACCTGTGCTCAACAAAACGGCCGGCAAGGGAAGGATGCTTTGGTACTTCACCCTACTCGCCGCGGCGTCACTCATCTGGTCGGCGCAAGGGACAGCGGTAAAGTTTCTCGACCGCACCATGGGGCCGATCGCCATCACCTTCCTGCCGTTTTACATCACCACGATACTGCTTGTTCCCCTGCTGATCCGTAAGCGCCGTGCCAACCCGAGCGCGGTGCGGCCTACGTGGTCGGACTGGGGCAAATTCGTCCTGGCGGGCGTTCTAGGGCAAGTACTTGCGCAACTCGGCATGACCTGGGGAATCTCCCGGTCGCTCGCTTCCAACGGCGCGGTGCTGAACCTGATGATTCCCGTGATCACCGCGGTTCTCGCCTCGTTCATGCTCCATGAAAAGATTTCTCTGCTGCGAGTTGTCTCTCTCGCCATCGGCCTGGTCGGGGTCATGCTGATGTCGGTCGAGGATCTGCGTCACGTCTCCTTTATGAACATGAAGTACCTGGTGGGTAACGGCCTGATCCTGGTGGGTTGCTTTGGGTCTTCCTTCTACAACACCTATTGCAAGGGCCTGATGAAGCGCTTCCAGGAAATCGAAATCCTGATCTTCAGTTACATCACGGCGTCGCTGGCCAGTATTCCCCTGCTCATCTGGGCGGAACCGTTTCACTGGAGCGTCTTCGGCACGTTCGATTGGAAATCGTGGGCGGCGTTTGCGTTCCTGGCAATTCTGATGTATGGGGCATCGATGTTATTTTTCTTTGCGGCGCTCGAACATCTCGATGTGACCGTGGCCTCAGTTTCGCTTTACCTTGTGCCCATCTTCGGCGTTCTTCTGGCGGCCGTGCTTCTCGGGGAACGCTTGAGCGTGTTGGCCATGGCGGGTTCGGGAATTGTCCTGGTAGCGACCGTCCTCATCATGAAATACGACACAAGCTATTAGCGCAGTTTTTTTCGACCCTGGAAAGCAATTTCCATTGCAGCGGCCGAATCGAAATGATATGAGTTCCGACATGCCGACTACAATTTCGTCCGGAAAGCTCAGGAGTGCGTTTCGCACTGCGACGCTACTGGCAGTTCTACTGCTCCCGGCGACGACTCGGGCGCAAGGCGTGTTTGTCAATGCTCAGGTGCCGTGGCACACGGTGGTGCTCGACTCGCAGGGAAAGTTGTTAGCCTGGTACCAGCCGGAGAAGAATCTTGGCTACGATCATGTGATCCGATTAGCCTGGGATTTTATCGAGCACAAAATTCCTGTGGACACGACTCACGGCACCGGCCTCAAGATCTACCTGATTAATTCTGTGTTTGACGGCAAGACTCTGCAAAGCACCTACTGGCAGCATAATCCCGCGATGGTGTATGCCTCCTTTGTCGATTCGCTGGTGGGGTGGTACCCCTATTCAGCGGACGACGAAGCCGTGCAAGCGGTGCGCGGAATGCTCGATTACCAACTCGCGCATGGCACGACTCCCGCGGATTGGGAATGGCCCGGCGTGCCGTTTGCCACCAGTTGCGATGACGATCGCGAATACGGGCATTGCATCCAGGATATGCCCCATGAATTCTATGGCGGGATTGAGACCGATAAAGTCGGCGAATTGGGCACCGGCTACGCGCTTTTCTACAAGATGACCGGTGATCGCGCATATCTCGAGGCCGCCATCAAATGCGCGAATGCCTTGGCGAAGCACGTGCGTCCCGGCGACGCGGACCACACGCCGTGGGCTTTTCGCGTCGATGCGCGGGCAGGCGTCACGCTCGCGCTCAATGAGTACGGCGGCGACGTAGCGGGTTCACTCCGTCTGTTCGAGGAACTGATTCGCCTTAACGCCGGCGATGTTGCCGCCTATCGCAGCGCTCGCGACACGGCTTGGAAATGGATGCTCGATAATCCTCTCAACCGCGAGAGCCGTGCCTGGAACAAGTGGGCGTGCTACTTTGAAGACGTGCCGCGCAACATCGACGACGTGAATCAGCTCACGCCGATGCTGGCGGCTTACTACATTCTTAACCGCGAGGACCCCGCCGAGATCGACCCGGAATGGATGGGCCACGTTGGACGTTTGCTCGATTGGGTGAAGATCAAGCTGGGCCGCGGACCCTTCTTTAATGCGCAGGCCATCGACGAGCAGACCACTCCAACCGCGAGTTTCGGCTGCTGCTCGCGCGCGGGCCAGGGCGATCATACCGCGCGCTGGGCAGCCATCAACGCGATGTTCTTTGAGAAGACGCGCGACGGCCAAGCGAGGGAAGACGCTTTCCGCTCGCTCAACTACGCCACCTACTTCGCAGGCTCCGACGGGAAGATTGCATGCTGTGGCGTCGACTATCACGACTCGTATTGGTTCAGCGACGGCTACGCGGATTACGTGCGCCACTTTGAATGGGCCATGGGCGCGGTGCCCCAGTTTGCGCCGATCGGTGAGGACCACCTGCTCCGTTCCAGCTCTGTAGTGCAAAACGTGAAGTACTCCAGCCGCAGCGTCGAATATAGAACTTTTGACGCTGACGCCACCGAAGTTCTCCGCCTGAGTTTCAAGCCGTCGCGCGTGACCGCGGGAGGGGCTACATTGAGCCAGCGGGACGATCTTCGCGAAGCGGGCTACACGCTTCAACCTTTATCCGGCGGTGATTGGATTGTGCGGGTTCGCAATGTGAGCTCTGGGGACGTCAACCTGGGAGGATGAGTTGTGGATATTCCGCAAAGGCCTGCCAAGAGGTGGATGTGGCCCGTCATCGTGCTTTTCGGCACATCAGTGCTGGCTGGCGCGCAGGGGGAGCAGCTTGGCTACCACGACATAAAGACCGACGTTTCCGGGAAAATTGTCCCTTGGTTTGGCACCGGTCCCTCCGAGGCTTACGACCACGATATCCGCCTTCTCTTCGCTTTTTGGATCAACATGCGGAAATGTCCGAATGGCGTGCCCCTGTACATGCAGCACCAGGTGTGGAAGCCCAACGAGGACGACCCCCGTGGGCTCGGGGGCGACCAGATCAACATGGCGCTTTCGTCGTGGACGCTCCTTTACGGCTACCTGGGCGACCCCGCCGTGCGCGCCAACATGGTCTACATGGAGGACTACTGGCTGGCGCACGGACTGTCGGGCAAGGGCGACGCGTGGGCCAACCTGCCCTACCCCTACAATACCGTTCTGCACTCGGGCGCCTACGATGGGGACATGCGCGCCGGCAAGGGCTTCCTCCAGCCCGACAAGGCGGCTAGCTTCGGCGCCGAGCTGGTGGGGCTCTACAAAATGACGGGCAACACTCATTACCTCGAAGCCGCGGTCAGGATTGCGGATACGCTCTCGGCCAAAGTGCAACCCGGCGATGGCGACATTTCGCCGTGGCCCTTCCGCGTGCACGCCCAGACGGGCGAAGTGCACCGGGTGATGAAGGACGGCAAAACCTACCTCGCCTCGTACACCACCAACTACACCGGGGCGCTCGAACTGTTTGACGACCTCGTCGCCCTCCACCAGCCCCATGCGGCCCAGTACAAGACGGCCGGCGCGACGGTCAGCGCCTGGCTGAAGAATTACCCGATGAAGACGAACAAGTGGGGACCATTCTTCGAGGACGTCGCCACGGAAAACTTCTCCAACACGGAGATCAACGCCGACACGATGGCGCGCTACATTCTCGAGCACCCATCGTGGGACGCGAATTGGAAGCAGGATGCGGCGGCGGCCCTCGACTGGAGCTACCGGTCGTTCGCCAACCACGAATGGGACAAATACGGGGTGACGGCGATCAACGAGCAGACGGCCTACCTCGTACCCGGCAACAGTCACACCTCGCGCCACGCGTCCGACGAACTGTTGTACTGCGAAAAGACCAGCGACATGACTCTGAAAGAACCCGCGATCCGCCGCCTGAACTGGGCCACTTATATGGTCGACGTGGACGGCAAGAACCGTTATCCCCGCGACGACATCTGGCTCACCGACGGTTATGGAGACTACGTGCGGCACTATCTGCGCGCCATGGCGTCATTTCCCGAACTGGCGCCGGACGACCAGAATCACCTCTTGCGCACAACCTCGGTGATCGAGACGATTTCCTACACGAATGACTCCATCAGCTACACGAAATTTGACCCCGCCTCCACCGAACGCTTCAAGCTAGGGGAGTGGGCCCCGACAAAGGTCAGCGGGGGAACGATGCAGTGGAATCCGAGCACCAGGATTCTCACCGTACACGCGACGGATGAGTCCGTGCGCATCAGGTAGTGTTCAAAGTTTGAAAGTAGCGCCGCCATCTTGGCGGTTCCTGTGCCGGCTGGAAGCCGGCGCTGCACCTCAAATAAGCGGAATGACTTACTACACTCACCCATGTTTCAAACCGGACAGGCACCCACGCGCCGCGGTGGCTTGGAGAGGGGTAGCAGCAGCTACCGCCTTCCGATCTCGGTGCATGCGGCAAATGGGCAAGGCCCAAGGCAGAAAGGCGGTAGCTGCTGCTACCGCACTCCAAGATGTTCTCGGCAACAGTGGTGGGTGAGCCGAGTAAGTCATTCCCCAAATATGGGCACCCTGCGAGTTACGCACGCTTGATTTGGCTGGCGGGTTGCTGTAGCCTTAAGGCGCATCGATTTTTCAGGCGACGGAACTCATACCTTTGCTACCGAGGCGGGATCGACGTGGATGTCACTGTGCGCAAGATCGGGAACGTCAGCATTCTGGATCTGAAGGGCCCACTCCGCATTGGCGAGGGCGAACTGAAGTTCCGCGAGCAGGTCAAAACCTTGGTGGACAGCGGAGAAATACACCTCGCCGTGAATCTCGCCGCGGTCCCCATGGTCGACAGTTCAGGCATTGGCGCGTTTGTGCGGACGCACAAATTGCTGACCGAACTGGGCGGCAAGTTCGTTATGTTTGCTGCCACCAAGATGGTGAGGCAGACGTTCAAAATGGTGGGACTCGATCGATTCTTCGGCCTTTACGACGATGAATCCAGCGCCCTGGCAGGCTGACCCGCTTCCCCTCCCGCAAGGTTTTGGCGTTCGCCCCCCCACAAATCAGTTCACGTCTCCGCCGCGAATCCATCCTCTTACCGGTATGTCCAGCGCCCTCACTAGAGTTTCTTCTTCAAGGTCAAGAGGTTTTTCCCGGCAACGCGTTGATAATCGACGCTGGTCATGATTTGCCGAACCAAAAAGATGCCCAAGCCGCCCTCTTTCCGTTGCTCCAGCGGGGCATCAAGGTCGGGAGCGGGGTGGTCGAGGGGATTGAATTCCCTGCCATCGTCCTCGATGCGGGCGGTAAATTCTTCCGGCGTCACGGTGAGTTGCAACGTGTAGAAATGCTCTTCGCCCTTGGGAAACGCGTGCTGGGACACATTGATAATCAATTCATCGAGGGCGAGATTAAGGTCATATTCTATGTCGGGAGAAATGGAGTTGCGGGCGCAAAGTTCGGACACAAAGGTCATCACGCGGTCCAATTCCGATGCCTCGTTCTTCAGAATCAATATGGTCTGCTCAGCCATAACCTACCATTTTTCGTTTTCAAACAGCGTAGGGCTGCGCCACGGCGGTAGCGTCGGATGTTTCTTTTGGGCAGTTGTGCGGCCCCCAGCCCCCAGAATATAGTACACCCAGTTGGCGGCGGCCGCAGAGCCGGTGTTGAACGAGCCTCGGTTATCGCTGGGCCAGAATGGAACGATTTTCGCGGTTTAGCAGGATCCGATTCGGGCTACTTGCTCTTCCAAGCCCCCAAAAGGCGGCGCACCACAACCAGCTCCCCCAAATGATAAGCGTTGTGGTCAGCCACCAGGAGGGCTTCGCGGAGTAGGGTCTGGCCGTCTCCGTGCGGGATGGGCGAGTACAAGTCGGTGTGGGGATTGGCCACGAGCGCCTGCATCCGTTTAAGGTCGCGGCGGAATTGTTGGATGCTCTTCTTCCACGCGGCATCGCTCGGGGAAGCATCGCCTTCAGGCCAGTATCCCTCGGGCCATGCCGGCGAAACGTGCTTGGGATTGACGCTGAACTCCACGATGTCCCACTGGGCGATCCGCAAATGCTCGAGCAAATGCCAGGCGGAGAAAGGAAGGTTCGGTGGCTTCACCCCGCGCAAACCGGCGGGGAGTCCGGCGATGGCTTTCTCAAAGCCGGCATGGGCTTCGCTGTCCAGTAGCTTGACGAGGTGATCGCGCAGGGCGCGGTCGCCCTCCGCTCTCGTTGTGTTCTTTCCGGGTCCCGAAGACTTCTTCTTGGTGTTCATAGAGTCCGAGCCTCCTATGATGAATTCGCGCCAGTGTCGCCCCCACCTTTCTTAAATCTTATCACGTCCGCACCATGATGGCTGGCCGGTGCAGCGAGTGGCTGTTTAGAGTGTGTGACTCGCCGTCGACCGTTTCGGTGCGATCGATTGGGCTTGGCGCGCAGAGCGCGCTCGCAGCCAAGCTTTTCTAAAAAGAGTATCCGCCAGCGGCCCTGCAGCCCGGGTACTATGATCGTTGCGGAGGCCGAATGTGAAGACAAAAATGCGTCCCTCGCGGCGCGCAAATCGCAAGCGCGCTGCTCTAGCCGACGGTAAGGCCGGCATCCTCGCGGGCAAGACGATTCAAGAACTGGCACGGGTATGTGATGCAAGGCCCTTCGACCCGAACGCGTTCGCCCGCATCGTGCCGCCGGACGAGGACATTGGCGTCTTCGTCGAAGAGATCTATCGCGCCCGGACGTAACCGTCTTTGATTAGCGACCCGCTAGACATCATTCTGCTCGACACGGACGTTTCCTCTTACCTGATGGAGCCGGGCAACCCCCGCGGTCGCGGACCGAGTCCTCCCCCGCCGTCTTCAATTCCGCTCACCACCGACGAATTTGCGCTAGAATCTGTTCGCTAATTCCGAAGAACTTTCTCTTCGTCCGTTCCCAAACGGGGGGTTCATATGTCCTTCCGGCCAGTTTTTATTGCCGTCGTCATTGCCTTCGCACTCATCCTCGTAGCGTTCTTACTAAACCACGCCCGGCCCAGAGTTGAGACGGAACAAGCCACGGCGGACCTGGTGCGGGCCAGCGGCAAGTGCGCCGAATGCCACGCCCGGACGCAGTATTCGGTTGTCCACGAGTATGAACTGAGCGCCCACGCTCGCAAGGGGGTGAATTGCCTGGATTGCCACCAACCCGCCGCCGGCCAGGAGAAGAAGGATCACCACGGGTTCGTGATTTCCGCCAAGCTCACCGCGGGCAATTGCCGGAGTTGCCACGAGGGCATTTACCAGCAGTTCCTGCACAGCCGGCACGCCGCGCCGGCATGGGCCGCCATCTACGGCGAAAAGGGTCTGACGCCGGAGCAAGTGAACTTCTCGGAAACCTATCAACCCGGTGGCACCCGCAGGCCGCCTCATCCCTTCGTTCAGGCGGAGGGCGGATCGGCGATGGCCAGTGGCTGCGATCAGTGTCACAGCGTAGGACGCCCCAATTCGGACGGCACCATTGGGTCCTGCACGGCGTGCCACACGCGCCATACCAGCTCGGTTCGAATCGCCCGGCTTCCCGAGCACCTGCGCCCAGTGCCACATGGGACCGGACCATTCCCAGATCGAAATCTATGAGGAGTCCAAGCACGGCGTGATGTTCCAGGCGCAGGAACGCCTGCTGAATCTCGACGCTCCTCCCAAAAGCCTGACCACGCGCGACATGTTTGTCCCCACCTGCGCCACGTGCCACATGAGCGGCATCAATGGAATTGGGGTGACGCACGATCCTTCCGAGCGCCTGTCGTACTACCTGGCGAACGCCATCACCGACAAGCGCCCGAACTATGCCGGCGCCCAGGCGAAGATGAAGCAGGTGTGCACGCAGTGCCATACGCCCGCGCTCGTTGACAGGGTCTACAGTCAGGCCGAGCAAGTGGTGGAAACAACCAATCAGCGCGTGCGCACGGCGCAGGACATCGTCAACGGATTACGCAAGGACGGGGTGCTTACCGGCCCGCCCTTTTCGCACTCCATCGATTTTGTCTATTTCGATTTGTGGCACTACGACGGACGCACCAGCAAACACGGCGCATTCATGGGAGGCGCCGACTTCGTGCAGTGGCATGGCAACTATCCGATGCTTCGGAAAACCGTGGAGCTGGAAGAGATGGCGGCTCAACTGAGGAGAGAGCATGGCCGGTCCAAATAGACCTTGGTGGCAAGATCCCGAGCTTTGGATCGAAGCGTTCGCGGCGCTAAACATCACTTGCTTGACCTTTGATATCTACCTCGCGCATTCGGTGAACCAGTTCCGCCGGCCCGAGGAATTCATTCCACTGATCTTCTCGGCGATGTCGCCGTTCTTTATGCTGGCGGCGCTGACGCAACGGAAACGGCGCCGCACCGCATGGAAAGCCCTCGGCTATGTGGTGGGGTGGGGATCCATCGTGATCGGCCTCACCGGAGTGATCCTGCACCTCCAGAGCCACTTCTTTTATGAACGCACGCTGCGCAGTCTGACCTATTCGGCTCCGTTCGTCGCCCCGCTGGCTTATGCCGGTCTCGGATTCCTCCTGGTCATGAATCGCATGGTGAGGGCCGACACGGCAGAATGGGGCCAGTGGGTTCTGCTGTTCACCCTGGGAGGATATTTTGGGAATTTCGTTCTCAGCTTAGCCGATCACGCTGCGAACGGATTCTTTTTCCCCGTCGAGTGGGTTCCCGTGGCGGCAAGCGCATTCGCCGTCGGGTTTCTGATCGTCCCGCTGATGATGCGAGTAAGAAACTCATTCCTTGAGCTGTGCGCCGTGATCCTGGGGATCGAAGGAGCTGTCGGCGTGTGGGGATTTCTGCTGCACGCGAATGCCAATCTCCACGGGCCTTCGATCCATGCCTTCGACAATTTCATTTACGGGGCCGCCCCTTTGGCGCCCCTGTTGTTTCCGAACCTGATGGTGCTCGGGATCATCGGGCTCTGGCAAATGCGCGCCAAAAGCCCCGCGCCGGAAAGCTGATTGCTCTACCTGCTCATGGTAAGATGGGATGTTATGAACGACCCGACGACAGAACCGGTGGATTTGGTGAACCTGTACTACCGCGCCTTTGAAGAGTTTGGAGCATTGGCGTTGTGGAGCAGCAAACCGGTGCCCAATCCGACGCCTGCCGACGCTCTGGCGATAACGCATAGCCTGCGGGTTGAAGGCAATCTGGAGGCGCGGCGTCTGGCGGAACAGATCGAGAGACTCTGCCGTGCCGCTCTCTAAAATTCAGAGCGATATTCTGCGGCTTCTCGCCGCGCACCGTGACCCCGAAAGTTATGTGGCGGGCAGCACGCCGCTCACACGGGATACGCCCCGTTATTCAGCCGATATCGACGTTTTCCATGATCGGGAAGAACGTGTTGGCTTAGCAGCCACACAAGATATCGCCCTGCTTAAAGAGCACGGCTACGCGGTGGAATGGACTCGGCCCGGCCCCGGCGTCTACACCGTCGTCGCCGAGCGGCAGGGTGCAGCCACCAAGCTGGAATGGGTTTCCGACAGTGATTTCCGGTTTTTCCCCACCCTGCGGGATGAGACTTTTGGTTATATCTTGCACCCGGTAGACCTCGCCACCAACAAAGTCGCGGCGGCCTATGGGCGTCAGGAAGCGCGTGACGTAGTGGACTTGTTGATGATCCATGAGCGGATCTTACCGCTGGGCGCCGTCGTATGGGCTTCAACGGGTAAGGCCCTGGGCTTCACGCCGGAGGGGATTATCAACGAGATTCGCCGCAACGCGCGTTATACGGAGGCGGATTTCCGGCGCATCGCGAGCGATCCGCCGGTTGATCCCGTCGCCACGATGACGCGCTTACGGGAAGTTCTAAGCGAAGCCCAAGCGTTTGTTGCCCGCATGCCCACGGATAAGGCGGGGTTGTTATTCCTGAAAGACGGCCACGTCGTGGAGCCCTATCCCGACCGCCTGGAGGATTATCAAACCCATGCGGGGAAAAGGCGCGGCCATTGGCCGGGCAGCTTCGAAATCACCGCCGCCATGTTGGAGCAGTACAATAGAAAGCCCGACGGGAACGAGCCGAAGCGGTAATGGCTGAACATGGCGCCCTTGCCCGTCCCCCGGACAGGCCTCGAACGACAGAACTCTCCGCCAGCCTCGGATCTGGCTTGGCAACAATCGCACACCCACAGAGACTGTGGAGGAGTCAGGCGCGGCAATAATCGAAAGGATTTCCCATGCCTCGGGGCGCTAGCCGCGGTGCCCGGTTAGACATTGTTGGGTACGATTACGGCGTGAGGCTTTTCTTGGCCTCGCTGAAGGCGGACTCCTCCAGTTCGACACGCTCGCGCAGAACGCGTTCGACCCAACTCTCCAGGTCGGTCGCGCGATGCAAGCGGGCGAGGAAAGCCGCCCGTGCTGCCAAGTCGCCGGGAATCGAGAGGGAAGCGGGCTTGGCTCGTTGAACTCGAACCGGGGCTTCCCAGGCGGAATCGTATTCCGCCTGCAAAATCACCTGACGGTCGATGGATTCTTGACTCCGTGACGGAGTTTTCTTCTCTAACGTCTTCATAATGGCCAGCCCGTAATAATGCGAACTATGCTGCCGGGCTTCACCTGGAAAATCAGTTTGAGCTTCCGTCCGCCCAATGTATTCCCAATTAGCTGATGCCGGTCGCGAAATTTTTTGTTTCGGCGAACTTCGAAGTCCGAAAAAAAGCACTCGACCGCTTCTTCGAAAGTGACTCGATGCTCAGAAAGCTTGTCGCGCTCGAAATCATATTCGAAATCTTCCGGGGTGAATCGGCGCCAATCGACCACACACCATTGTACTACGCTTCATCGCGTGAAACGTGGAGTTATGTTCGCCACCGATTTCCACCTCGGCGAACAGGGGTGGCGCAGACTGCCACATGTTGCAGTCTGCGATCCGGAAAGGGCCCGCACTTTGAGTTAATCCAAATCGGGAGCGTGAGAAACGCAGGCACTGAACCGCGTGTCTGCGCCAGCCTCGTATGCGGCAACGTCGACATTAAGAGCCCGGCCGTGCGTCAATAACCCGCAATTCTTCACACTCCAAAGCTTCCGTCCCGATTTCGCGCGCATTGACGGGGTGGGAAAGTGGTACCATACAGCCGTCACGCCGCCCGATTTGTTTGGCGGTGGGGCAGGAGTGGTGGAAACTTTGCCCTTACGATTACGCATGGCCCGACAGTCGCTTGTGGCAACGGTATTCGCGGCCTTGATGTTGGGCCCGGCGCAGGCGGCGACGCTGCGCCTGAATGCCCGCACGATTTACGAACGCGCGGTGAGCAGCAACATCACCATTACCCCCGATGGCTCGGCGCTGCAACTGAAGTCCGGTGAAGTCATTCAGGACGACGGACCCGCCTCCGGTTTTTCCTACAAGCCCAGTGAAGAAACCCTTTCTCCTGGCATCGTAATTCGCAAGCGACTCCTAATTGCTGATCCACGGGCGAGCAAGGCCATTTTGCTCGTGGGCCCTGGCGGCGACCTAAAGGTCGAGGTGAACGGGATCCCTCAGAATGTTGGCGCACCCCAGTCGACCTTCTTCAGGCAATGGCATGAATACCGGATTGATCCGGCGGCGCTCAAGCCGGGATTGAATGATATCGTCATCTCGGGGACCGGGACGGTCCGGATTGCGCGCGCCGACGATTCTTACCAGGAATTGCCGCACCGGAGCGCGCGCAGCGCCGATGGAGGCAAGTCCTGGGGCATCGATCGCCTGGGCCCAACGGGCGACATTGCCGGGGAGTACTACGTCCGGCTCTCTCTGGAACACTTTCTATCAAGCGGTTCCCTCGTGCTGCCAGTGATGGACGTCGCCAACTTGGAGGGGAGTCCGCTCGCGCCGCCGCTTATTGCACCCGGTCCGCTGCGGGTCGGCGTCTCCACTGAGCCCGGTTCCAAGACCGGAGTGACCCTTCGCGTGCGCTCCGGCACAACGTACGTGCCGGGTCCGGAAACGTGGTCGGACTGGATCTCCCTCGATTCCAAGGGCGAGATCGAAGCGCCGCGCGGCCGCTATGTTCAGGTCGAGGTGAAACTCGCCACCACCAACCCGCTGGTCACGCCCAAGCTGCGCGAAATCACTCTGACCACCGAACCCCAACTGGCGAACGATTGGACAAAGGCGATCAAGGTGATCGATTCCCACAATGAAGAAATCGTCCGCACCTCCATTCCCTTCCGCTATGAACCGTTCACGCAGCCGAAATTGAAGGAACTGCGCGAGCGCTACGGGCTCGATGAAGTCGTCAGCGGCGCAAAGACCGACCTCGACATCATCGGCAAGCTGGGGGCCTGGACAACGCAACAATGGAAATGGGAGGAGTGGCACCTCGACAAGTTCTATCCTGCCTGGGACGCGCTCGAAATCCTGAAGAAAGGCCCGGATGGAAAGCCGGTCGGCGGCTTCTGCCAGCAATACGACGTGGTGTTCCTCCAGGCGTGCGAGAGTTTCGGATTTGTCGGCAGGGATATTTCCATCGGCAGCGGTACGCTGGGCCGCCCGACGGAGCTAGGGCACGAGCCCATGGAAATCTGGTCGAACCAATTCCGCAAGTGGATCTGGATCGACGGAACGGCAGCCTATTACGCCGCAGATGGCTCGACCGGCGTGCCACTGGGTCTGTGGGAAGTGCGGCAGCGGCAACTCCGCGTCCTGCGCGGGCAGAAAGTCGAGCCCACTCGCATCGTGCGCCTCGTGGACACGGTGCACGAGTGGCGCGGGCTGGACGCCGACATGTCGTTCGGGGAACTACGGCTGATCCCCAGGAGTAATTTCTTGGAGCAAAAATATCCTCTGCCGCTTAACAATGGCCGAGGAGGGTGGAGCTGGGACGGATTCGACGTGTGGACCGATGCCGATGTGCCCGCCGAACCGATCTATCCGAACGTGGTCACGCGGTATGGCAATTTCGAGTGGACACTGAATCAGGCCCACTTCGCGCTCGAACCCACCTCGACGCGGGGCGAATTCCGCGTCCACCTGGACACCGAAACCCCCGGCTTCGAAACGTTTCTGGCGGCGATCGATGGTGGCCCAGAGTCACCAGTTGCAGCGATCTTTCCTTGGAAGTTGCACGCCGGGCGCAACCACTTGAAAGTCTGGCCGCGGAACGACGCCGGGCGCGACGGGATTGCCAGTTGGATCGATCTTGAGATGCCGGCAATGTGATCCTGAGCTACCGGACCGGAGGGATGCGGACCAGGTCGATGTGCCGCCGGCCCTCTCCGGGGATATCGGTAATGCAGTAGGTTGAACCGTCCTTGCCCACCGCGATCGAGTTGACCAGTCCGGGCCGCCCGCCGTTGCTGAAGAAAACCGCGCCGTGATCGATATACTTCGCCGCCGGAATATCATAGGTGATCAGGTGCAGATCCTCGACTTTTTCCGCCGGGGTGCCGGGCGGCGCTCCCGAGGGCTTTTCGTAAGCCTCGACCCGCTTTCCGTTTTGAACGATGCCGCCTTCCGTTAAATAGTAGAGCGTGTGTCCGTCCGGCCCCAGAGTGAAGCTGAGATAGCCGAAATGGAAATCATCATACATGCCGCTTCGGAGTGAGGGTTCTGACGCAATGCGACGAAGCACGTCCACCCGCTCCGCGCGCGGATCGAACCGGAACAGATAGGCGGAGCGGCCGTGTACAGCGTAGATTGCGTTTTCGGGAGCGTACCAGAGCGCCTGCCGCCAGCCGTACCCCATGTCCTGACCAAACAAGGGATTCCAGGAGCCGAAGTAATCCTTCCGCAGGTTGTCTCCCCGAACGGTCTCAATCGCGTCGCGATCATATCGGTAGCGCAGGATGTCGCCGTCAGCGTTGGTAAAATAGACGGAGCCATCTCTCGGATCAATCGGCAGCGCGCGGCAGAGAACGCGAAGAGTCCAGCGGCCGTTCTCGCCATCGCGGTAAAGCGGGCCGAGGTTCTTCAGCTCGCCGGACTTCAGGTCGTAGCGCAGAAAATAACCGGACGGCCAGGTCAGACCATACAGCCTGCCGCGCTGGGTATCCATATTCATCGCAATGATTCCCTGCCCTTGCGGCGCTTTCGCCAGGTTCGCAAATTTTCCGGAAGCCATATCGTACGATAGGAAGTGGCCGCCAGGATAGGGCTTGTATCCGGCCGGGGGCGGGGCCATGAGTTCCAAGCCGCTCTGCACGCTATACCAGTCGACGTGCGTTGAGAAATATAGCTTGCCGTGGGATTCGACGAAAGTGACGTGGCTCTTCCCTTGGGGAATTGATTTCTGGCCCTTTTCACCGGATGCTTCGGTCAGGTCGCCCAAGTGCTCAATTTTGTCTGTCGCGGGATCGTAGGAGTACATCTGCGCACCCGTGTCGATGTTCTCCGCGCAGAGAACATAGTAAATCTTGCCATCACTCGCGGCTAACATGCCGTTGAAGGTTCCATTCGAGAGCGCGAAGCCGGAGTCAAAACTTCGGGCAATTAGATGGTTCGGCGACTGATCTTGTGCCCCCGCGTCAGCGCCGTGGCAGAATCCCCACAGCGCCAAAGAGATGATGGGCATGACCCACCTCCTAAATCCATTAGTGCCCCCACGACGCACGCAGGTACCCATCATTCAAGCACCTCCTCTTAGACCCAGATAGGTCACCATACCACTGCCCGACAAAATGTTCGCTGAGAAAAACTCTTATAGGCGGCCATAGCGCACGGCCCGCGCTACGGCCCTGCGGCTTTTCGGCGGCCTGCCGGGTCCGCCGAGTGGCCCTATCAATCTTCTTAGGCGCTGGCCTCGTTTAGCCACGCGCCAGGCGCCGTTTGACCGTGTGATGACAATTTGTCTCCTTCTCTGCCCCCCACTGACGGCGAGCCCCGAAATCTTTCGGATTCGTTGAGTCAGTGGGACATTTCGTCCGTTCCGCTCGCCGCCTGCAAGAAAGTGGTCTTCCGGTTGCTGATTCTTACACCCTATGAGCCATAGTGCGAAGTTAAGCCGACGGAAGTTCATGCAAGTCACCGCTGTTGCTACGGCGGCCGGTCCCATGGTGGCGTGCATCGGTTCCGGGAGTCCCTGGCGCTGCTTGCGCGAGGAAGATGCTCGAACGCTGGAAGCAATCTGCGATCGCATCATCCCCGCCGACCAGGACCCGGGAGCCGCATGGGCCGGCGTGGTGACGTTTATTGACCGGCAACTGCTGGGTCCGTACCGGCGCTTCCGCAAAACCTACCAATTGGGACTTGCCGGAACCAACGGAACCAGTCTCGCGATGTTCGGCAAGACGTTCGTAGCCCTTACTCCCGGGCAGCGCGACAATGTGTTGCAAACGATGGACAAAGGCCAGGCGCGCGGCGAATGCTGGAAGCATGTCTCCGCCAAGTCGTTCTTCGACCTGGTGGTCAGCCACACGATGCAAGGGTTCTACGGCGACCCGCGCCACGGCGGAAATCGTGATCGAGTGAGTTGGAAAATGCTGCGGCTGCCTTACCCTCCGGTCCGGGGACGGGTAGCGGTTAATGGTTAGTGGCGTTGTTAGCGGGTAGCGGCTATCGAGATGCACGAGGTTTCTAGCCACTTTTTGAATCATATGTCTCTTCCACGAGTTAACGTCGTAATCATCGGAGCCGGAGCGGGCGGCGGGATTGTCGCCAAAGAGCTCTCGCATGCCGGCTTGAGCGTGGTTTTGCTCGAGCGTGGCAAATGGTACACCGCTTACGACCACCGCAAAGATGACTTGTGCAACCAACGGACCTCCGTGTTGGGATGCGCGTTTGGGCCGGACGATGATCGTTACCGCCGGGTGGTAGTGAACCCCGACGGCCAAGAGCAAGTCGTTCTGCCGAGCGACGGTGCCTACAATAACAACGCGGCGTGCGTCGGCGGCGGCACCTTCAGTTACGGCGCCATGGCTTGGCGCTATCTCGAAAAGGACTTCCGTCTCCGCTCGACTTACGGCGCGGTGGCAGGCAGTACCCTGGACGACTGGCCCCTCACCTACCAGGACCTTGAACCCTACTACACCAAGGCTGAGTGGGAGATCGGCGTTTCCGGCGACGACACGAACAACATTTTTAAGGGTCCCCGCAGTCGGCCCCTCCCCATGCCGCCCTTGCCACCCAGCCGCGAGCACGTGATCCTGAAAGCAGCCGCCGAGCGCCTCAAGCTCCACCCTTTTGACATACCCATGCTGCGTAATACGGTCCCGTATAATGGCCGGGGCGGGTGTATGCGCTGCCGCTGGTGCGTCGGGTTCGCCTGCGAAGTTGACGCCAAATGCGGCACGCACAACACGGTAATCCCGCGCGCCCTTGCCAGCGGCAATTGCACTCTGCGCACGGAATGCGTGGCCAGGAAAATTGTGACCAACGATCAGGGCCGGGTGACGG
Organism: uncultured Acidobacteriota bacterium; assembly: GCA_963808085.1. Classification (GTDB taxonomy): domain Bacteria; phylum Acidobacteriota; class Terriglobia; order UBA7540; family UBA7540; genus Bog-366. Next base: position 214,451 of record CAWEFC010000006.1, on the reverse strand, counting down.
GGGTCGAGTATTTCGATGAGCGCGGACACTTGCAGGAGCAGCCCGCCGACTTCGTGGTGGTCTCCGCCTCGGCCACGGAAACGCCGCGACTGCTGCTTAATTCCAAGAGCCGTCTTTTTCCCACGGGCCTCGGCAATCGCAACGACTGGGTGGGTCGCAACCTGATGGGGCACGCCTACTCCGGCGCCTACGGGTTGATGGAGACGGAAACCTACGACGATCTTGGGCCCGGCGCTTCTATCGCCATCTGCGATTACAGCCATGGTAATCCCGGATTGGTGGGTGGAGCGATGCTTTGCAACGAGTTCATCCGCTTGCCGATCCATCTCGCCTCCGTTTCCCCCCCGGGCGTACCGCGCTGGGGCGCCGCGCACAAGGAGTTCATGCGCAAGTTCTACAAACGCTGCATGGCGGTGCAGGGCCCCGTGCAAGAGATGCCGGTCTTCGAAGCGCGCGTGCAAGTGGACCCCCGCGTCGTGGACGATTGGGGGATTCCGGTCGTTCGGCTTTCGGGCTCGCGCCATCCGCAAGATATCGAAGTCGGGAAGTACATTTCCGGGAAAGCCGCAGCGTGGTTGAAGGAAGCCGGTGCTACCGTGACGTGGCCGAAATTGCCTGGCAAAGGCTTGAGCGGCGGCCAACACCAGGCCGGAACCTGCCGTATGGGCAACGACCCCAAGACTTCGGTGGTAGATCGCTACTGCCAGGTGCACGACATCGCGAACCTCTATGTCGTCGACGCCAGCGTGCACGTTACAAATGGCGGGTTCAACCCAGTCCTCACCCTCATGGCCATCGCCTATAGGGCCTCGGAACACATGGCCGAAACCTGGAAGGGCACGCAGATGCGGGGATAAACAGTGGCCCTGTCTGAAAGCCGTTCGAGGAACCCAGAAAACGGAAGCATGATGCCGAACCAACCGAGAAAATTCTACCGCCTGAAAATCCTCTTGATTGCGCTGGGAGCGGCGATCCTGGCGTTCCCTGGAGCGAGTATCTACTACGAATATTCCGGCGGGAAAGCTTGTGCGCGCTGCCATGAGATCTGGCAGCCTTATTCCGACTGGCACGCCTCGACGCACCGCAACATTCCGTGCGGCGATTGCCACGGCAATGTCTTTACGCTGGAAGCGGGCTTCCACATTAACAACATGCGCCGGGTGTTCAATCATCTCAGCGGCGACGTGCCGGAGCAGGTGCGGTTGCAAACGCGCGACGTTTTCCGCGTCACCGAGCGGTGCCAGAAATGCCACCAGCAGGAGTTTGCGGAGTGGCAGTCGGGTCTGCACCACGCCGCATACAAGGAAGTATTCCTCGATTCCAAGCAGAATCATCGCCGGCTGCTCATGGACGACTGCTTGCGCTGTCACGGCACGCATTACGATGGCAGTATTCGCGACTTGGTAACGCCTATCGATACCCAGGGTCCGTGGAAGATGCGCGACCCCAAGCTTGCCGACAGGCCTGTCATTGTCTGCCTGAATTGCCATACGATGCATCATCACGGCGACCCTCTGACGCGGCCGGCGGAGAAGCCATCGACGACTACAACCCAGGAAATGAGTCGGCCGTCCGTCGCCCTGTTCGACCGAAGAGAGATGCAATCCGTCGCGCTGGCCGACCTGCCCTTGCCCGCGATGCGAGAGGGCGAGCGGGAACTCAAGATCAGCCGCGACCAGCGCCAGGCACTTTGCTACCAGTGTCACGGACCCGATGCCACCCGCCAGGTCCACTCGGGCGACGACCGCACTCCGATGGGTGTTCATGAAGGCCTCAGTTGTTACGCCTGCCACCAGAATCACAGCATGCGCACGCACGCTTCCTGCTCCACTTGCCATCCACGGCTGTCGAATTGCGGCCTTGATGTAGAAACCATGAACACAACGTTCAAATCCACGCTGAGCCCGCACAACATTCATTTCGTGAAATGTACAGACTGCCACACGAAAGGAATTCCCAAGAAGCATCGGACGGATGCGCCCGCCAGCCTTACTTCGTCCGCTGGATAGATCGTGCCGTGGTCGAGGCCGGAATCCCCCATCTCCTGTCTGGTATCCCAAGGCCGCTCCTAACTTCTGAATGTGAAGCTCCCGGCCCGCAATTTCCGACATCAACTTGCATCGGGGTGTGCGACATAGAAGTTGGATTTAAGCGGCCATAGGTTCCCGGCGGCGCTCCCAATAATCCTCAAAGCGGCCGTTGAGACAAGCGCAGCGGAGGGCCAGGATGGCATTGGCGCCACGGACGGTCCAGAACATTCCCGAGCGTTTGAGACGGGAAGCGACGACGGTTTTGCATCCGGCTTCGATGACGCCCGAGCCCACGAAGAGGTGCAGGCGGCGGAACCGGGGGTAGCGCATGCGTTGCGCGTTCCTCTGGAAGTAGTCGGCCTCGGTGCGGATCTTCTCCGCGACTTCGGGGTTGGGGGGTTTGAGGGCGCGGAGCACGCCCACGAGCTTTGCGATTTTCCCCTTGTCCAACAGGCGTTTCTGGTGGAGTTTCATCCAACCTTTCTGCTTCTCCTGGTCGTTGGGGTACAACCGGCGCGCCAAGTCCCACAGATGCTGACGCGCGTGGTAAAGGTCGACAATCTCCGTCGCGCCGGGAAAGTGCAGGGCGGCGAGATTCCAAATCCATTCCGCCCCGTCGCCCATCACCACCCGCAGGAGGGCGCGACGCCAGCCGCGTTTCCCGGCTTCCTGGTACAGGCGTGGAGCAAACTCCTCGGCGGTTTCCACCGCGCCGGTATAGGTGGTGGAATCCGCATCGCGGATCGGGTAGCCTTCCTGATCCCACCGGGTTTGGGTGAAGACGCATCCCAACTTGACTTCCCGCGTATGGGCGGGTTGACCGGCGACCTTGCCGGGCCGACCCACGGTCTCTTTCTTCACCATCGGCACTCCGGTCCCATCCATTTGCACGTAGAGGATGGGAATCGGTTCTCCCGCGAGGAGGGGAAAGTCCAAGGGCAGGGCTTTCTGGATTTCCCCTTGCTCGCGTTGCGCGATATCGGCGCCCAGAGCTTCCGCCGTACGCTCCACCGATTTGGCCGTCACCTCCAAGTCGGCGAGGACTTTCATCTGTTCCCGCCCGTGATCGAAGGGGGCCTCCTGGCCCACCAGCGCCTGCCTGCGGCGCACTCCGGGAGAGAGCTCCGTGTCTTGGATGTCCAGTTCGACATCGGCAGGAAATTGGCCGGCGTGACAGTCCGGGCACCCATAGTAGGGGCGGGAGACTTCCACCCAGCCCACGGCCGTCAGCACGGGCTTCGTGCGCAACTCGCGGTAGTGAGCCTTTCGGCCACAGGGACAAGCCTGCGTACGGCGCTCGGCGGTAGGGGCGGGGAAGCGCAGGAGTTCGGCCAGAGCAGCGGCTCCGGCCCGATGCACCGTCGCGCGCACCGCCATCTCCACCGCCTCCAGGTCGAGCCGTCCGCTCTGGCGCTGAGCGCGGAAAATCACCGGCAAGAGCTGCTTTACTTCGCGTGCGATCGCTTGCTGGATCGCTGCCGTCGTTTTTTTTCCGCCGCGTTCAACTCCTCTTCTCCCTCCACCGGACGCAACTGGCAAATCTTTTCGTTCACCTCCACCAAGCTTGCACTCAGTGCCTGAAACCGGTGGAACTCCCCCACCTCGCGCTCCGCCTTGCGCAAGGCCGCCGGGTGGGAGAACGTCTCCGAAACCGTCTTGCCTTGGACCTTACGCGTCAGACGAAAATTCGGTCCATGGCCCGGGTGTCCCGGCTGATGGCAGGCGCAGTGGGCTTTGCCACAGCGAGCCGTAATGCTGGTAATCGAACCACGGCGAAAATCCCCTAATCCGGCGATATCCTGTACCACCTGAGCCCTTTGCATTTCGAGCTGAGGAAGAGTCTCGGGCATAGGCCTCCTTTTCCTAACGTATCTATACGTTAGGATATATACCACAAAAAAACAAACTCTTCAAATTCCAACTTCTATGTCGCACGCCCCCGCCATGCCCTTCGGTTGACGGCAGAAGTAACTTCACGCAGAATATGCGAGAGGCCCAACAGTCACGTAGCGCATAACGACTCGCCTGGTGGGGATCGGGCATAAGGGAGCGTTCGACCAGGTGGGCGGAAATTCCCTCCTGCACCAATCCGGTTGTCGACGATGATCGCCAAAGATCTCCTGAAAGCCATCCTGCCACCTCCCGCGCGCCAATGGTTAAGGCGACAACCCCTGCGCGCCGAGCGGTGGTTCTGTCAAGTGGTGAGCCTGGGCAAGAGAAGCGGCTTCCGCCGGACCACTCCGGTCAGCAGGAACTGGGGAGCGAGTCGAGGGCAAATTGTGGATCGCTACTACATCGAGAAGTTTCTGGCAGAGCACGCGGCGGACGTCCGGGGCCACGTGCTGGATTTCGGTGACGATAGCTACGCGCGGCGATTCGGCGGCGCCAAACTGACCCAGGTGGACATCCTCCACCTTACCGCGGATAACCCGCGCGCCACGATCGTTGTGGACTTGAGCAATGGAGGACAGATTCCCTCTGACACCTTTGATTGCATCCTTTGCACCCAGGTTCTCTTGCTCGTCTACAATCTTCAAGCCGCAGTCCGAACTTTGTACCGTATTCTGCGGCCTGGAGGCGTCGTTCTGGTCACCGCGCCGGGCATCCAAAAGATCAGCCGCGGCGATATGGAGACCTCCGGAGATTACTGGCGATTTACTTCGCTTTCTCTGCGCCGGCTCTTCGAGGAAGTTTTTCCGAAGGATCACATTGAGGTCAAAGCCTACGGAAACGTTTTGGCGGCCACGGCTTTTTTGCAAGGATTGGCCGTGGAAGACCTTCGGCGCGGAGACTTGGAACACCACGACCCGGATTATGAAGTTTCGATTGCGCTTCGGGCGGTCAAATAGGCCCAAGTAGCGTGGGCATCATGCCCATAAGCGCTAAGATAACAATTGTGTAGCGGGAAGAAATTCACCACGGAGACACAGACATCACGGAGAAAAGTAGTTCAGCATGCCCGGATTGAGATCATGGTCAATAAATTCGCTGTTGTTCATCGCGTCCTCTCTCCGTGATCTCTGTGTCTGTGGTGAATTCCCTTTCGTTGGTTCACCCAGAAGAGCTTGTACGTTGTCCCGCCCAGCGGGATCAAGGATTATCTTAGCGCTTATGGGTAAGATGCCCGCGCCACAGCGGGCGGGACCCCGATTCATCGGGGCAGGCCGCCCGCGCTACGGAAGCAATTCATTACTCTATTTCGTCAGACTCAGTAGGGGTACGGAGGCCAGGCTCATTTTTGCGAGCCTGGAAGGAATGGTTCATGGTGACCGGCAAGGGGGATGAGGCGCCGCGGTCCGCCGGATACCAAGCGTACCGGCGCTTGCGCCATGCGCTCGCACGCGTTGCGTTTCTACGCAGCGGATACTATCTTTGGCTGGCCATCCGGGACGCCATGCGGGATAGCCCTGCGCGCGGCCAGGCGGAGTTGAATCATGAATTCGGACCCCGCGAGGATCCTTGGGATTATGCTACGGCTTCCTACCAAAGAGATCGCATCCGTAGCGAGGTCGAGATGCTGGACGCCGTCCGGGGAACGGCCCGCTTCGGAAGTGCCCTGGAAGTTGGATGCGCCGAAGGAATTTTTACGGAAGTGCTCGCGCCGCGATGTGACTCCCTGCTGGCCGTTGACATATCCCCCGTGGCCCTAAATCGGGCGCGGCGGCGGCTCCAGGGGAATGAGCGCGTTCAGTTTGCCGAGTGGGACCTTCGGGTTCATCCCGTGCCCGGCACGTATGACGCGATCGTCATTATCCATGCGCTCGAGTACATCCGGAATCCTTTCAACGTGCGCAAAGCCCGCACCAAGTTGGTGGACAGCCTGCGCCCAGGAGGTTACCTGCTGGTGGGCTGTATGCAGATTGGGCAGATTTTTGAGGAGGCTTGGTGGAGCCGGTATTTCCTTCGCAGCGGCACGAGGATTAACAACTTCTTTGCGGAGCACCCCGCCCTGACCGTCGTTCGCAAGGCGCAATTCTACTTGGGGAAAGATTATGTCGCCCATGATGTCCTCCTGCGAAGGGCTTAGACATCATCTGCTAACATCCATGGTCAGCCTCGATCCGCTGGAGTCGGCATGACAGATACCCTAAAGATATCGGTCGTGGTGCCGACCCACAACCGCCGGGGTGTATTGGTCTCGCGGACCCTGCCAGCGATGTTCGATCAAGACCTGCCGGCCATTGACTACGAAATCATCGTGGTTGTCGATGGATCAACCGACGGAACCACCCAGGCGCTCCGCGAGCTTCATTCGACATGCTCGCTGCGGATCATTGAACAAGCGAATAGCGGCCCCAGCGCGGCCAGGAACCGGGGCATTCAAGCGGCGAAAGGCGGCTTGCTGCTCTTCATTGACGACGACATCCTCTGCACCCCGAGCCTGCTTAGACTGCACCTTGAAGCGCGGAGCGGGCCTGAACCCGCCGTGGTGTACGGACCCATCTCGCTCGCGCCGGAAACTCCTCCTTCGATTCTCAAGTATGCCATCGAGGACTGGTATAAGAAGTACTATGGCCATCTGGACGCGCAAAATGGGATTAGGTGGCCCCAGGACGACTATCTCATCAGCAACAGCTCGCTGCCGCGCGACACGCTAATCGCTTGCGGCGGGTTCGATGAGAACATGCCCGCGAAGGAGGATTACGAGCTCGGCTTTCGCCTCTGGAAAATGGGTGTGCAGTTCAGATACCTGCCGCAAGCCACGGCTTCTGAGTTTTATGTCAAGCCCGCCCGCTATGTTTTGAGCAACGATGGAAGGAGCTTCGGGAAGACCGAAGTGTTGCTCTCCCGCAAGCACCCGGAGTACCGCCCGTATTCGGCGTTGGCGGTTTTAGGGAAAGTCACAGGGTGGAGGCGCATGTGGCAGCGCCTCTACGCGGAGCTGCCGGTGGCTCCAGTCGGCGTGCTCAGGCCAGCCATCTGGATCTGCGACAAGCTGTGCCGCTTTCCCCGCATGCGGAAGGCGGGCCGTTACCTGTTGGGGGTCGGGCGGGGAGTGGTGGAATTTCGGAGTGCTGCGGAAGAAGTTGGATCCCTGAAAGCCTTACAAAGAGAATTTGGTGTGCGGCTGCCGGTGCTGCTCTATTCTCACGTGGGTCCTCCGCGCCCCGGCATCCCACCGGGTTCGACGGTTTCCCCCGAACGCTTTGAGCGACATGTAAGCTGGCTCGCTCAACGGGGTTACACTGGAATCCGTGCCGCGGACTGGCTCCGTTGGCGTCGCAACGGGACGGGTCTTCCCGATCAGCCGGTGCTTTTCACCTTCGATCATGGCGACGAAGATCTGGCGCGATATGCCTTGCCCGTGCTTCGCCACTACGGCTTTGGGGGGATTGTATTTCTTCTCAACCGCCAACCCGGTAGGGCGGCCGCGCGGGGCGAGGGATGTAGTTCCACCGGGCTGAAATCGATGACTCCGGAACAAATTTGTCATTGGGCATCCCAGGGGATTGAATTCGGCATTCAAGGCCGTGACCATGCCGTTTCGCCAACGCTGTCGGAAGAGGAGTTGGTAAAGGAAGTCGATAGAAGTAAGAAGGAATTGGAGTCTTGCCTGGGGGCGTCTGTAATTTCCTTCGCCTATCCCCACGGATTGCAGAATCAGGCGGTATACGACCGTGTGCGGAGAGCGTATGATCTAGCCTTCATCGTTGACGGCAAAAATGAGGGCCTGAATCATTTGCAAACCGACCCGCACCTTTTGTCGCGAATCGAAGTTCAGAGCACCGACTCGGTTGTCGCTCTGGAGTGTCGCGCGCGTTGGGGCTATAACCCTTTCTTTAAACTTCGCAACCGCATGGGCTTGCATTCACGCCTCGAAAGCGAGAGGGATTATGTCCTCAGTCACGACAAGCGGTAATCCCATAGGGATTATGAGGCCGGATATCTTGAATTCAGGAAAGCCGTTCGTGCCGTACGGAACACATTCGCTTCCGGGTTGCAGATGGATCCTTCGCCATGGGGAGCCGGCATGACCGCCACCTTGAAGCTCTCGGCGGTTATTTCGACCTACAACCGCCGCGACGCCCTGCTCTCACAAACGCTGCCCGCCATCTTCAATCAAGACCTGCCAGCGGACGAATTCGAAGTGATTGTCATTGTCGATGGATCGACCGACGGCACAGGTGCGGCGCTGCACGAGCTTCGGCCAAAGTGCGCGTTTCGCATCATCGAGCAGCCCAATCGCGGCCTAAGCGCCTCCCGAAACATCGGAATCAGCGAGGCGCGGAGCGACCTGATTATTTTCATTGATGACGACATCATCTGCAATCCTGACGTCTTCAGACGGCACGTGGAGGCGCACGCGGGCAGTGAGCCCGGAGTGGTCCACGGCGCTCTGTTTCTCGCTCCCGGATCTTCTGCATCAATTCTCACCAATGCCAACGAGAAGTGGTACGAGCGATACAATTCCCACCTCGCATCACGGGGCGCCGCGTGGCCAAACGGCACGTATCTGATCGCTAACAGTTCGATACCTCGCGCGACGCTACTCGCCTGCGGTGGTCTCGACGAAACCCTGCTGGCAAAGGACGACTTCGAGCTGGGACTGCGCTTGTGGAAGATGAGAGTCCGATTTCAATACCTTCCCGAAGCCGTAGCTTATGAACTTTCCGTGAAGTCGTGGCGGTCGTTCCTCTTTAAAGATGGGGAAGCTTTCGGCAGGAGCGAGGTGATGCTCTGCCGTAAACACCCCGATTACCGCCCGCGCTCCCACTTGCTGGCGGGGCTGGGGACGACGGTTTGGTGGAAGCGGCCCCTTCGGCGGATCGTCGTACAGTTTCCAGTTTCGGCAGCTCATCTTCTTACGTTACCGATTTGGCTGTGTGAGAAGCTGTGCCGGTACCCCGTCATGCAGAAGGCTGGTCTTCGACTGCTGGAAATTGGCCGCCGCATTACGGAGTTTCGCGGCGCCCTCAAAGAAACGGGTTCGTGGGCAAAGTTCTGCCGCGAATTCGCCATGCGGCTGCCTGTCCTGTGCTATCACCATGTGGGCCCCGGGCAGCCCGGAACGCTCCCCACTTTGACTGTCTCGGCCGCGAGGTTCGAGCGCCACGTGCGGTGGCTCGCACGCCGCGGCTATCAAGGTATACGTCCGGCAGATTGGCTCCGTTGGCGTCTCGAGGGGAAAGGTCTTCCCGACAAACCCGTTCTCTTCACGTTTGACGACGGATACGCAGATTTAGCCGATCATGCTTTCCCCGTGCTTCGCCGTTACGGATTCGGGGCAGGGGTGTACGTTGTCACCGGGCATCTGGGGGGCACCAATGCGTGGGATGAGGCGCACGGTTCCGGGACTCACCGGCTGATGACGGCGGAGCAGGTTCGCTCCTGGGCTGTACAAGGAATCGAATTCGGCGCCCATGGCCGAAGTCATGCAGACTTGTCCTCAGTCATCTCTGCACAGTTGACGGACGAGGTTGCCGGCAGCGCGGATGATTTGGCAGGTCTCTTGGGATCGCGCGCGGTCTCCTTCGCCTATCCCTACGGGCACTACAACCGCGCTGCGCTCGACTGTGTACGGGGGAGCTTCGACCTGGCCTTCGCCATCGACCCCAGATTCACGGGGATCAACTCTCTAGTCACCGACCCGCACCGCCTGCGGCGGACCATGGTCCAGCCGGTCGATTCGGCGCTGGATGTCGAGTCCCGTGCGCGCTGGGGCTTCAGTCCCCTGCTCCGCCTGCGCGCCCGGCTCCGAATACGTTACCGCCTTAAGCGCGCGGCGCGCTTGGTTTTTGGCTGGGGCCATTGATATGGGATCGAGCCAAAGCCAACCTCCCCGGTGGTTCCACTATGGCTTCTTTATTTTCGCCGCGGCTTTCCTTTACTTGAGCCTATTCGTTCTACCCGCTACGCCTATCGCCGGTACCGACAACGACCAGTCGCTGTATCTTCACAACGCGACGCGAATGTTCCACGGGCAGATGATCTATCGCGATTTCTTCCAGTTTACCCCGCCCGGCACGGAACTGGTCTACCTCGGGTTGTTTAAGCTATTTGGAATTCGCGCGTGGATCCCCAACGCCACGCTCGTGGTATTAGGGCTAATCCTCACGTGGCTATCTGTCTTCATCTCGCGCAAGGTTTTGAGCGGGCTGACGGCTTACCTCCCAGGCTTGTTGTTTCTGATACTGGCCCTTTATTCCGACTTGGATGCTTCTCACCATTGGTTCAGTGTGCTCGCGGTGATAGCAGCCACCGCGCTGATCCTCGTGGAGATGAGCCTGCCGCGGGTGGCGGGGGCAGCCGCGCTTTGCGCCCTGGCCTCCTTCTTCACCCAAGCTCGAGGAGGCCTCGCCCTCGTAGGCCTCGCCTTCTACCTTTGGTGGGATCACCGCAAAAGGCCGCAGGACGGTGAATCCCTGGTCAATTCGGAAGCCACGTTGGCCGCGGTATTCGCTGCTGTCACCGTTGCACTCAATCTCTACTTCGTTTGGAATGTCGGCTGGAAGCGCTTCCTTTGGAGCACCGTCACCTTCGGGATCAAATACTATCCAGCAGAGAAGCAAATGAACAGCCTCCAGGCATACATGGCAGTTGTCCCCAGAGTAGCCAACTGGCGCCATGTTCCGGATCCGGGCTGGCTCTTCATCCACGCTCTCGTGCCTCTTGTTTATCTGCTCTTCTTCGCTCGCTGTTGGCGGGAGGCCCGAAGAAATCCGGAGGAACCATGGTCCCGGCTCATGCTGGTGAACGTGGTGGGGTTTTTCTTATTTGTGGGTGTGGCGCCGGCCCCGGTTTATTGGCGATTGTGTGTCGTCTCACTCCCAGGCTTTATCATTCTTATCTGGTTCCTGCGCTCGCCCGGCAAGGTTCAGACCCTCGCCCGGCAAGCGCTTTGGCTGTGCGCCCTGGTTGCGATGCTGGAAATTGTCATCCACCAGCAGACGAGGTGGCGGGCACTGCTCGACACCCCGACCGGCCGCGCTGCGTTCTTTGATCCGGGCGATTTCGAGCGCTATCAGTGGCTGGTCCTGAACACTCACCCGTCCGAGCCCTTCTTCGACTGCTCAGGGCAATCATATTTCTTGCTGGGACTTCGATCTCCGGCGGCAGTGTCATTCCTCACGGACTCAGACTACTTGCGGCCCGAGCAGGCTCGCGACGTGGAAGATAGCCTTGAACGAAATCGTGTGCCAGTGGTTGAATGGTGCACGAATCTTGATTTTGGGATTCGGCCGGATGATCATCTGGGGCCGCTTCGCGAGTATCTGCACACCCACTATCACCCTGCCGGGCCGCCCGAAAGTTCGATGCAGGCGCTCATTCGGAACAGCACGCCGTAGATGGATTAGATCGATAGAAAGACGCTGCCGCCACATATCGTGATGCATCATCGAATTATGGCCGGGAATATCGAGTTGCACGGGCGCAGAATTGAAGCTTGGGATCTCCCACTGTTCCTGATCATTGCATTCGCATTCCTCTACCTCAACTTGTTTTGCCTGCCCTGCACGCCGATCTTCCGCGGCGGCGACGAAAACATCTTTCTGCTGAACGCAACTCGTATTCTGGACGGACAGGTGATGTACCGCGACTTCTTCGAATTGACTGCTCCCGGAATAACAACCCTGAACCTCGGTCTCTTCAAAATCTTCGGGCCTCGGACTTGGATATCTTCGGCATCGCTCGTTGCGCTCGGGTTGAGCTTGACGTGCTTGATTGTTGCTCTTTCGCGAAAAGTGCTGAACGGGGGAATCGCTTTTCTTCCCGTGGCGCTTTTCCTTACGTGCGTTTTTAGCCCTATGCTTGATGATACTCATCATTGGTACAGCACTCTGGCCGAACTCGGCGCGGTCATGATGATCATCGAGAAAAGGACACGCGCGCGACTGATGGTCGCGGGGGCGCTATGCGGACTGGCCGCCAACTTCACGCAAACCCAAGGGGCGCTTGCCGTGCTGGGCATGGCTTCCTTCCTTTGGTGGGAAGGCCGCACGGCGGGGCGTTCGCGGCTCGAAATCGTTAAGCGCGCAGGTTATTTGTTTGTTCCATTCGTGGCGACGGTCATAGCCACAAACGCTTATTTCGTCTGGAAGGCTGGCCTCGATCCGTTTCTGCAATGCACTGTTACGTTTGTCCTAAAGTATTACTCCGCGGGTCGCGAATCGAACTCTATCTATGCTCTTGTATATGACTTCGCTCAAGTCGCTCATTGGCGCGCCTTGCCTTCCTTGGGAATATTTCTCTTCGTCCACGCTCTGCCGCTGGTTTACGCCTGGTTCTGGATCCGGCATCGACGCGCAGATCTGGCCCCGGAGCTGGATGCCCGGCTGATGCTCGTAAGCATCGTGGGATTGTTGGGGTGTGCAGGCGTAGCTCTGGCTCCCACCACTTACAGAGTGTCCACCATTACCCCCCTGGGTTTGATCCTCCTCGCCTGGTTGCTCAGCGAAGGCAAGATGCTTGAGAGAGCACTGACCGTTGCGATCTGGATCGTTGTAGCCTTCGCCGCTGTTTTTCAACCTCTGCACGTCCAATCGCAGCAATTGTTGACCCTGGATCTACCTCGAGGCCGCATGGTACTTGACCCGACGTATTACGAAGAGTTCCGATGGCTGTCCCAGAGAACGGTTCCCGGTGAGTTCTTGTTTACCGCCGCGGGGGTGGAGGTTCTCTATCCCTTGGCTCTGAGAGACCCCGCCGAGGTGCCCTACGTAGAAACTACCGATTACACTCGTCCCGAAAGGGTTCGCGAGGTGCTGGAGTCTCTCGAAGCAAACCGGGTGCGGTTCGTGCTGTGGGATCCGGCATTCGATGCGAATCGAAATCTCGGAGCGAGGGAAATTCCCGCTGGCGCCATCCGAGGTTACTTACGCCGGGCCTACCGCGCCGTCAAGACATTATTGGGAGGTGATTATCGGCCGGAAGGCGATCATCTGGGTCCGCTCCGTGACTACCTCCATTTGCGCTATCACCTCGCGAAGAGATTTCCCGGCTCGCTCGAGGTTTGGGAAAGAAATTGACCTTCTCTCAATGACGGCTTTCCCAGATCTCATTCGAGTTCGAAAAGACTTTCGTCACGCTGTAGTGTGCATGAAGATAATCGCGCAATGGGCCGAGATGATCCTCCGAGGGATCCTGCCATTTTGTATAAGCGTCAAGGTACTCAGGCGACCACATGATATAGTGCGGACGATGCTGGCGCAGATCCCGGATCGCCTCCGACACTTGTTCTTGAGTCGTATAGGCGGAGTTCGTTAACTCGGCGGTGGGAATAGGGTCCCTGAGGTTCAAGTAGAAGTAGATATTGGTGTTGACGGCGAAGAAATAATCCAAGGGCTGGGTATGTTGCTGAACCCACGAGTACTCTTCGTAGGCGTCATGGTCCGTCACCGCCAATGCGCCCTGGGGCGTGGCCAGGACGTTCATTTCCTTGGGTTGCGCTCTTGTGAACGCGTGAATGGTTACCAGCAGGATTCCTGCTGCAATTACAGAGGCAAGTGCCCGCGCGACTTTGCGCGGCGAATCGATAAACCACCCCAATAGGAGAATTCCCGGAAGCTCGCTTACGGTCATTCGAAAAGGGCTTGGAGTTGGCAGGGAGAAAAGAAGCATGAAGGAACCCACGAGCGCCAGCAGCATCGGGCGCTCCCAGAATTCTGTTGGCATCTTGTGGGACCCTTGGCGGTATCGAACAAAGAACAGAATGTAGACGAGGGGTATGACTCCATAGATAAAAAGCCACTCCACTGACGAAAAGTGGAAGCTCGCCAGCGATCGGTAGTCAGGCAGGTTTTGCACAAACGCCAGCACAGTGTTCCTGGCACTGAATTTGGGCCAGTAGCGCATGACGTAGATGACCGTGCACCAAAGGAATCGGGTTGGCCCGGCCTTCCAGGCGAAATATGCGTTCGATGCTACAAGCGTAGCGAAAAGGCTCCCGACTAACCAAGCCTCCTTCTTCAGCCATTCACGCCAGCAGTATCGCTTACGCCAGGATTCCCAGCACAAAAACAATCCGAGCCCCGCAATAACCGCTAAACCGCGAGATTGAGTGAACCATACTGTAAGGCCGCAGAAAAAACCCGCCACAGCGATCCGTGTCGGCGTCCGGCGGTCCAACAGCACTGCTACGGCTGCCATGGCGGTAAGCAAGCTGAACCAGTGATGAGTCGGATCGAGGTAGTTCTTGTACACACCTACCAGCAAGATCGCGCTCGACAAGAACGCGATCTTTGGGCTCATGAGTTTTTTCGCGATAGAAAGCGCGATCCAAGTCAGACTAACTCCCAAAAGTAAGAGCACCAAGTTAGGAATCCAAAGTCGTGGTCCAAAGAGTTTGAACAGGCAATAGAAGAAAAAGGGGGTGCCCGGTGTGAGGAACTCAAAAAAGTCGCGATACATCACCTCACCCTCATACATACGCTTGGCGCTGGTTATGAATATTACGTAATCCCCGGAGTGATCAATGGGAAGGAAGGGTGGAATGAAAAGATAACAGTACAAGAACAACAGCGCTGCGACCAGGAAGAGAACCGTGGGTGTGTCGAACATCCGGGGTGGAACTGGAACGCCCTTACGGTCGACGAAAAACACTTCCCTCCCCTCCGCGTTTCTCTTGGGTCGTGAGATCACATTGACAACAGAGTTGACGGATCAACTCTCTCCCAAACCTGGATAAGCCCAGGGAACGTTTTGACGACCCGGTAATGTGTGTGCAGGTAGCGGCGCAGTGGCCCTTGGTGATCTCCCGGAACCCCTGAGTCTGAGGGGACATCGAAACTTGCCTCCCACAAAATGTACCGGACGTGGTGCTTTTCCAGACCCTCTATCAACTGCTGGACCTGCTCGGGGCGCGTGTAGTCCGAGGTGGTCAGAAACAGCGTCGGCCCAGGGGAACGAAGCCCTGCCAGAAAAGCAAAGGGTTGGGTGCCGGCGTTGTCAAAAAAGAAATCTCCTGGATGGGTGTGGCTGAGAACCCACTGAAATATTTCCAGCCGTGAGGTATCTGAAAATGCCACACGGCCTGCCGGAGCGTCGAGGTAGGCCCAGCGGCGAGTCTGCATCCGCAGCGGAAATGCCACGGCGTAAGCCAGAGCACCGACCGTAAAGACGGCCAAGAGTTTTCGGCCCACCCGTTCCCACGAATTCAGCATCCAGACGAAAACTATCGTTGCGGGCAGAGCAACCGTCGCCATCCTCTGGCCCTCTGCGGCAGGCGCAACTCCCAGAAACAGGCACAATCCAACTGCCTGTAGAAGCATGAGCCCGCTCCAGGGTTGATGGGGAGAAGCTTTTGCGCTGCGACGATAGTAGATCTGGAAAGCCAGATAGGCGAAAGGCAACAACAGGTGGACAAAGCAACTGGCCAGGAATGGCCATAGATTGTGCCAAGTCGAATACCTTGGGAATTCCTCCAGGTACATTCCCCAGGAGTTATCAAGCTCGGATTGGTAGTACCTGAGTCCGAAGATGATCGTCGAATGTACGAACCGTCCCAGGCCCGCTCGCCATACGAAATAGGCATTTAGAGTTACGACCGCGGCCGGGAAGGACGCCCACAGGTACGCCAGTCTGCCGAAGATCCACTGGCGTTCCACCTTGCGTTGTTGCCATTCCCACTCAAGAAAGACCGTGATCCCCACAAGCGCCAGGAACCCTCGCATGTGAGTAAACCACGCTGATAATCCGCAGAGTATTCCCGCCAAGACCAGCCGTCCCGGAGTTCTATCCTCGAGGACGACTGCCACCGCAGCCATCGCCGCGGTTACGCTGTACCAATGGTGGGTTCCGTCAAGCATGGACGGCAACAATAGCGTGAGGAATAGAAGCGCAGGCACAAACATCGCCCAGCCCCGGATCAATCTGCGCGAGATTGCCAAAGTGAGCCACGACAAAATCAGGCCGACGCCCACAAGCGCGAAATTACCCACCCACGAGACCGGCCCGAAAAGCTTGAACAATGTGGCGTAAACTACTTCGGTGCCGGGAAAGGTAAACTGGCTGAAATCCCGATACATCACCTCGCCGTTATAGAGCCGTCTGGCGCTCGCCTGGTAAAGATCTCCGTCGCCGTCACGATAAATCGGAGTATGGGGAAAAACGAACAGAATTAGATAGAGGTAAATGGCCGCGGCCGCCAGAAACAGCACGTGTGTCCACTGCGGGTACCCCGAGGTCTGAGCCCCCGCGGGGACGACTCCATCATGGGCGAGCCTGCGAGGGTGGGCATCAGAGGGAAGCATACGTACACTTTCGACCATCATTCTGGTGACGCCCATCAGCCCTTTCTTCTCGTCTGCAACCATATCTTAAAAAGCGCCACGAAATGGCGATAGCCGATACCCGGCATCCGCATGAGCTGGTAAACTTGCGTCCGCCCCGCCGACCGGTCCCGATGGTTCACAGGAATCTCGCGAAGCGAGAACCCGCGGCGGTAAACGCGCGCAGTAAACTCCCACCAGAAGCCTTGCTGCATCTCCCCTAATTCTGAAACCAGGTTTTCAATCACGTGTTTGCGCGCAAGCACGAAGGGGCAGCTAGGATCGTGAACTGGAAGCCGGTAAAACAGTTGGTAGACAAGGTAAAATGCGCGCGACAGCCCCTTCCGTAGAAGGCTGTCCGCACGCTTGCCGCGCCAGCCGATGGCAACATCTTGACGGTCACGCGTCTCCCAGAACTTTTCGAAGTCCGCTGGATCGCATTGGCCATCCGAATCCAGGCACAACAGGTAATCCGCCTCCAGTGACCTCATACCATCGATCACCGCACGGGAATATCCCCTGCGCTTTTCGCCCATGAGAAGGTCAAGGGGAAATGAGGCAGCTAGGCGCTCCAGCACTTTCTTCGTGCCATCTATGCTCCCATCCTCAGCAATGATGAAGCGCATTCGAGCGCTCGGCGAAACGGCATCAAAGATTTCTCGAATAGTGGCTTCGATACTTTCCGCCTCATTATGGACAGGCAAAAGCACATCAAGGGTTGGGCGATCATCTGGCATCGCTCAGCGCGCTCCTTCTAACCGGTCTTGGGATAATCGAGCAAGGGATGTTCTCAGTGTTCACTCTGCCGGGGCCGCGGCCTGTAGACTGTGTAGTGACAATCTTCGAACCTTTCATCACCAATCTGCTCACTGGGTGCATAATTCTTGTCGATAGCCTCAACGATCGCTTTGGTCCAAAATTCGGAATTCAAATTCCGTAGGATGATCGTCCCAAACTTCTGCGAGGCGATCATCGTCACAAATCCGGATTGGTCCCAAACGCCGGCTTTAGCCAGGAAACACTGGATTCCGGGTTCAATCGGAATTTCCTTGTGGGCTTTCATGACGATGACCATATTCTCGCAGAATACAGGGCCCGGCGTATCCGCGACGACCTTCATGACGGACGCCGCACTCGAAAACTTCGCGTCCTGAGCCAGCCTTTCACCATAGGTGAGACGGAACACGCTGTTGATGCGGCGGAGCGAGTCGGGAAAGCCTGTGAGCGCAGCGAGGAAGACCAAAAGTAAGAGCGCGGCACCCCCCAGAGTGTATCGAGACGACGGTCGCCAACTGTGCAATGCTCGCACAAAGAGCAACCCCACTAAAGGACAACAGGCAAAGTTCCATTCCAGGAAGTAGTGAACTCCCGAGCCCATTTTCCCGTAGGTTATTGAGGTGATAAATGCGATGACAAGTTCCATGCCGATGACAACAAGGGTCCGACGATACGGGCTTCTCTGTAATCCCGCGCGTAGCCACGCAAGAAAATCGGCGCGCCGGTTGAAGATTCCGTGACGAGCGATCGGCAGGAAGGCCAGGCAAGCTATCGCGGCGATTGGCAGTATGCCGAGGAGGTTCTCTTGTAGACCCAAAATCCAGTGCGTGATATTGAAGGGCTGGCGCGCGTTGTACAGGAACAAGTGACGGAGAATTTCTCCATTCGTGGCCCAGGCTAAACTACCCAATCCTATCGAGCCGAGCGTCACACAAAACACGCCGTAGCGGAGGGCTCTCTTCCCATCGACGAGGGCAGAGGCAGCCAAGCATGCCAAAGGCGCCGCAATCATCGTCTGCTTCGTGAACATCGCTACCACAAAGCAAGCAAAAGCCCCGTATTGCCCCGCGCTTCTGCGCACACTGCGGATGAACAGGATGACTCCAAAGAATGTGAAAAAGACGGCCAGCAAATCCACGCCCATCTCGGGGAGATACTGGTTGAGTGAGTCCAGGCGGAAGCAAAGCAAAGTTGTGATAACCGCACCCGTTCCGCGAACGCGCGGGGGAATTTTCCGCGGCGACGAATAGTAAACGAGCAACCCCAAAAGGACGCTGATGCCCAGAGCGGAGAAGACACAAACCAACCGCCCTGCCACCAAAAAGTCTCCGGTAACCTTGGCGGCCAACCAAGTCACAGCATGGAAAACCGGCGGATAGGGGACGACAAAATAGGGATACTGCTGAATGGAATGATAAAGAACTCGAAGGTTCGGAACATGCGCGGCCTCCCACCACACGGCACCCTCGTCGTCATCCCATTCGAAGGGATAGTAGACTTTATGGAACGATCCGAGCATGAATGCGACGCCACCGAGAAGGAGCAGGGAGAAGAGTGTCCAGAGATAGACGCTACGCAGATGTTCGCCCCGAGTGGTCAGCACCGCCTTCTGATCGGCCAACACCCCCTGCTGGTGGTCATCAGCTTGTCCAATCGCTTGCCCGGATAACGAACCCAGTGCCATAACACCGCCGCGTTCAATCTCGCCTGCCTCGCAGGAAATAAGTGTGGAGCCTGCACCCGGCTAAGAATATCATGCCCCCACCGATGTTTATAGAAAGCGGCGACAATTTCAGGGAACGGTCGACGCCGGGCGTGCGAGCCCCGAAAGCGCGAAGATATTGGGTGTCCGGCATGTATACTGGAGAGCGATTACGGAGACCAGAATCAAACTCATCGCTTTTGCTGGCAAGATTATCCGACTCGCCTGCTATGACTGTTGCTGTGGGTAAATGTTGAAAGGTCTCAGGTTTACTCCTTAAGGTTTACTTCCTAATGTTCGATAAGACCGGGCAGCCACAACCACACCAGCATCTAACCTCTCCACTGAGGCTCGGACAAAGAGCGTTGCTGTGGGTTCTTTTCTTCTTGATTTGTTTGGGTCTCGGATATCCTCCTTTGAATCGATATGATCCGGGAAAGGTCAATGGAACTTCTGACGTGGCAGAGTATCGCGAAATCGTCGTGGGTGGCCGGCCGCGCGTTCAGTCAGGCGCAATGGGGCCCTATAAGCGGCTTGCGGAGTCGGAGAATATCTACCGAGTGCTCGTGCCGTACGTCGCCAAGCCCTTCTACTGGCTGGCGCGTGGGCATGTGGGGACCTGGGACGCGAGCTTGCTTGGTTTGCTGATCGCGAATGCAATATTCACGGCAACTACCGCAAGTTTACTGGCGTCCGTTGGGTATCGTTTGACGGACGATCTCGCGACGGCTTTGCTGGGCGCAACCCTGTACCTGCTGAATTTTTGTGTCGCTAACCTTTATCTCGTGGGACTGGTCGATTCCGCCGAAGGATTTTTCCTGATGGCGATTGTCTGGTCCCTGCTGGCCGGCCGCTGGTATCTGCTGCCGCTGTGGGGAGTTTTCGGCGCACTTGCGAAAGAAACCTTCGTGCCAGTTTCCGGACTGTTTGCTCTCGGTTGGTGGTTATCGGAAGTGCGGCGCGACCGCCTTGAGCTCTCTCGATTGGCGTGGGTCTGCGCATTAGGCGTGACGAGCTTGGTCACGGTCACCCTTGCCATGTCATCTGTCGCGGGAGGGCGGGTCTGGCCCTGGCAATTGGCGGCCTATATGCGCTCAAACAGTGGCTTCCTCGCGGGATTATGGAGATGCCTCAGAGATCATACTTTTTGGTACGTCTTTGTCTGGTTGCTTCCCCTTGGGTTAGTCAGGTTGTCGCGCTTGCCTCGGGCTTGGATTGTAGCTTCGATCCTCGCATTTGGCGGAGCCTTGACCCTCGGTGCCTATCATAACGCCATGGGAAACGTCGCGCGCCCTCTCTTCAGCCTCGCTGGGCCACTCTTAAGCCTGTCAACTGCACTTTTCCTTGCCGGCCCGTGGATCGCAACCAAGCAGCCATGACAAGGCCTTGAAGGTGTTGACATGCCTTTAATCTTGGTCCTACACTCCCAGTTCAGGCGATATTCAGATCTCGAGAAACGGGGGCGTTCCCATGGCGAAAGGTCCACTCAACGATCAGCAGGTCCGCGAATTCCATGCCAACGGCTATGTGCTGGTCAAAGGCTTCTTTGACCCAGAAGAGGTTGGCCTTCTTCGGCGCGCAGCCAAGGAAGACCGCGACCTTGACCAGCATTCATTTGGCAGGAAGGATGGCGAGGGCGGGATTGTGCGCCTCTCCTTGTGGAACCATCCCGGCGACACCCTCTACGGAATGTTTGCGCGCTGTGAGTCTATGGTCAACTCCGCGGAGAAGGTCTTGGGCGGCGAGGTGTACCACTATCACTCCAAGATGATCATGAAGGACCCTAAGGTGGGCGGCGCGTGGACGTGGCACCAGGACTACGGCTACTGGTACCAGAATGGCGTTTTGTTTCCTCTCCTCTGCAGCGCATTTATCGCCGTCGATCCCGCCACCCGCGAGAATGGATGCATGCAGGTCCTGCGAGGCTCGCACGACCTTGGGCGCATCGAACATGTCCTGACGGGCCAGCAGGCCGGTGCAGATATGGAGCGGGTGGCCGAAATTCAGAAGCGACTGGAACTGGTTTATGTGGAAATGGACCCGGGCGACACTTTGATCTTCCATTGCAACCTTCTGCACCGTTCCGATCAGAACCACTCGGACAACCCGCGCTGGTCGATGATTTGCTGCTACAATGCGGCGCGCAACGACCCCTATAAGGAATCCCATCATCCGCGTTACACCCCGCTGCACAAGGTGCCGGACACTGCGATCCGAGAGGCCGGATTGCGCCGCTTTAGCGATCCGCACTCGGACGTCGCGTGGATGGACCCCGGCAGGGACGAGAGTGCGCGAAGCCTGGAGAAGAAATAGGTTCCTCCAGATTGCGGAGGTATTCATGCCCGACGAAAAGAGCGCTATGCTGCGGCACACGCTCGCCACGATCGCTTATCGAGGCAGCAAGGCATTGCGAGGCAGCCCCGCGGATTTCGCCGAATTTCGCGCGAGTGAGACGACTCGCGTGCCCGCTCAAATCCTCGCCCATATCAGCGACCTCCTCAACTGGGCCCTTTCCCTCGCCGAGGGCAACGAAGCTTGGCACAACTCCCCCGTGCTCCCGTGGGAGCAGGGGACGGAACGGTTTTATGCCGCCCTCGAAGCGTTGGATCAGCGTCTCGCTCTCGAAGCTCCGGTGGCCTGTTCGGCGGAGGGTCTCTTTCAGGGCCCTCTTGCCGATGTGCTCACGCACGTTGGGCAAATTGCCATGTTGCGCCGCATGGCTGGGGGACCCGTTCGCGGTGAGAATTATTATAGGGCGGTGATTGCTTCGGGCCGGGTAGGCGCCGACCAGGCACAGCCAAAATTTGAGTTCGATTGAGCCCGCCGCTGGCCGTTCGTGGCCTGTTTCGTCGGCCTGACAATTGCCCACCATCCGATTAATTCATAATTGTTATTGTAGCGTGAGGTACTTGACAGATCTCAAGTAAGGAAGCAAACTGTGGTCTAAATCATATGACGCTGAGCGATCAGGATTTCCGTCGAGACAAACGCGTTAGCTTTACCTTACGCGCGCCCTTGGCGACCGACGCCACAACTGGCCGCCCAATCGAAGAAGCATCGACAATCGACCTTTCGGGGTCGGGGCTTCGAGTCCGTCTCAGCGGACCAATCTCGCCCGGTCAGATTGTAGAAGTTTTTTTGAACAAGCGCCCTGAGCGCTGCCGCGTCGTTTGGACGACCGCCGCCCGGACCAACAAGGAATTCATTGTGGGTCTTGAATTCGTCTCCCCTCTGCCTAACTCCGAGCCCACTCCTCCGAGCGATGCCGAGCCAAATCCTACAGCTTAAACTTCCCTTCCTTGCTCCAGTGGTACGCCACCTTCGGCGTTAATTGCAATCACTCCCAGCGCCGGTCCTCACCTTCGGAGCGAGTTGTCCCCTTCCGTTTTCGATAATCCCTTGACATAACGTAAGTCATTTGGCATATTCCCCTAAGCATTCTATGGGAGAAAAGTTGGAGAAGCCATTGGACCTCTTGCAGGGCACGCTCGACATGCTGGTGCTGACCACGCTCGCGCGGGGCCGAATGCACGGCTATGCTATCGCCGAATCCATCCACCAACGTTCTGACGACGTGCTTCGCGTCGAGGAAGGCGCCCTCTACCCCGCCTTGCATCGTCTCGAGCTTCGTGGCCTGCTCGCTGCTGAGTGGGGCCTTTCCGAAAACAACCGCCGTGCCAAATATTATCAGCTCACTCCGGCGGGCCGAAGGTGCCTGGACGCAGAGCATGCCTCGTGGAATCGCATGGTCTTGGCCATAGCCCGTGTCATGGAGCCGGCCTGAGCCGGTGGCGGAACGGGAGAGAAATGGTGAAAGCTGACGGCTCAGGGCTGAAAGCGATCGCCGCCGACCCTCTCCCGCTACGATGCGTCGTTCAAGGAGAGTCCGATGCTTAGTGAAAGAATCCATGATCTCTGGCTTCGGATGAAGGCGCTCGCCATGCGCCGCAAGCTTGACCGCGAGATCAACGACGAGGTGCAGTTTCATCTCGCCATGCGGGAGCAGAAATTGCGCGAGCAGGGCGTCGCGGCAGACGAAGCTTCCTACGCGGCGCGCCGCCAGTTCGGTAACGTCACCGGGCTCACGGAAACCAGCCGCGAGTTGTGGGGGTTCCGTTCGCTCGAAATCCTCTGGCAGGACCTCCGCTACGGCGCGCGCCGCTTGCGCCAGTCGCCCGGCTTCACTTTGGTTTGCATCATCACGCTGGCCCTCGGCATTGGCGCCAACACGGCCATCTTCACCTTGATCGACGCGGTCATGCTGCGATCCCTGCCGGTGGAGAATCCCCGGGAACTCTGGCGCCTCGGCGCCGGGAACGACTGTTGCGAGATCGGCGGATTCCCAGGTAAAGGTAATTGGGACCTGTATTCTCATGCACTCTACCTGCAGCTTCGAGATCACACGCCGGAATTCAGTAGCCTTGCGGCTTTCCAAGTCGGGTTGATGGACCTGAGCGTCCGGCGGCGCGGCGCCTCGAATCCCGCCGCGCCCTACGTGGGCGAATTCGTTTCCGGCAACTACTTCTCCACGCTCGGCATCGGCGCGTTTGCGGGGCGGCTCATCGAGCCCACTGACGATGTTCCCGCGGCGCCGCCCATGGCGGTGATGAGTTATCGCGCCTGGCAGCAGCACTTCGGCGGCGACCCCTCGGTGGTGGGCGCCACGTTCACCGTGAACACGATGGCCTACGTGGTGTCGGGAATCACGCCGCCCGGGTTCTTCGGCGAAACGCTGCGCGCCGACCCGCCCGACTTCTGGCTTCCACTCGCAACCGAGCCGGTGCTGAACGGCCCCAATTCCCTCTTGAATGTTCCCGAGGAAAACTGGCTCTACATCATCGGGCGCTTGAAGCCGGACGCCCCCGTTGGGCCATTGCCGGCGCGGCTCTCGACCGAGCTGCGGAACTGGCTTAGCGCTCAGGCGCAAATCCCCGACCGTTTCCGCGCCGAGATCCCCAAGCAGTCGATCAAGCTCGAGCCCGCCGGAGGGGGCGTGCGCCGGCTGCAAGGGGACTACAGGCAGGGCCTGCGATTGCTGATGACGATCGCCGGCATGGTGCTGCTGATTGCCTGCGCCAACATCGCCAACCTGCTGCTGGCGCGGGGCGCGGCCCATCGCGCGGAAACCGCCATCCGCCTGGCACTGGGCGGCCCCCGCTCGCGCCTGATCCGGCAGATGTTCACGGAAAGCGCGCTGCTGGCGCTTCTGGGGGGAGCGGCCGGGCTATACGTAGCTTATATAGATAGTCAAGCGATTCTGGCCCTGGCCTTTCGCGGCTCCCATTACGTTCCCATCGACGCCCGCCCTTCGCCCGCCGTGTTCGGATTCGCTTTCCTGCTTTCACTCGCCACGGGAATCGTTTTTGGCGTCGGGCCGGCATGGATCACTTCGCGCTCCGACCCCGCCGATGCCCTGCGCGGCGCGGGGCGTGCCACCCGCGACCACTCTTCGCTTACCCGCCGCTCTCTGGTGGTGCTCCAGGTAGCGCTCTCGCTGGTGTTGCTGGCGGGCGCCGGACTGCTCGCCGCGAGCCTCAATCGTCTTCAAGACCAGCGGTTCGGATTTGAAACCCACGGCCGGCTAATCGCGAGGGTTGACCCCAGCCTTGCCGGTTACACTCCCGAACGCCTCTACGGCTTATACCAGCAACTCGGCGAGCGCCTTTCGCAGATCCCCGGCGTGGTCAGTGCCAGCTACTCGCTTTACAGCCCGATGGAAGATAACAACTGGAGTTCCGGGATTCATATCGAAGGCCACCCGCCGGAAGAGCGCCCCGACGCTTCCTGGCTGCGCGTCGGTCCCCATTATTTCGAGACCATCGGTACACCCGTGCTGCGCGGACGCCCGATCGGCGACGCGGACACCCCCAATTCGCGCCGCGTGGTGGTAGTGAACCAAGCCTTCGCCCGGAAGTTCTTCCCCAAGGAAGATCCGCTCGGCAAGCACTTTGGGATTGGCGACGCGAGCCACGGCGGCGACTTCGAAATCGTGGGAGTGGTTGAAGATGCCAAATACCAGGATGCCCGCCAACCCGCCTATCCAAGCTTCTTCCTCCCGTTCCTGCAAACCGTGAAATACAATAAGCCGGCTTATGACTCCGCGATGGAGCGTTCCAACTACATCGGCGACATTGAGCTGCGCGTGGCCGGCAAACCGGAAGACCTCGAACCGGCGCTCCGTCGAACCCTGGCCGAAATCGATCCCAACTTCGCCATCATCGACATCATGACGTTCAGCGAGCAACTCGCCCGCAACTTCAATCAAGACCGCCTGATGGCGCGGCTTACCGAACTCTTCGGCCTGCTCGCGTTGGTCCTGGCCTGCGTCGGACTTTACGGCGTCAGCGCCTACTCGGTCGCGCGACGGACCAGCGAGTTCGGCGTCCGCATGGCACTGGGAGCGACCCGGGTCAACATGTTGGCGCTGGTGCTGCGCGGTGCGATGCTGCAACTGGCCATCGGCTTGGCCATCGGCATCCCCATCGCGCTTGCCGGGGGGCGCCTGCTCGCAAGCCAACTCTACGGCGTCAAAAGCTACGATCCCATAATTCTGGGAGCCGCCGTCTTGGTGTTGGCAGCCTGCGCCGCAGTGGCCGGCTTGGTCCCCGCCCGTCGCGCGACCAAGGTCGATCCCATAGTGGCGCTGAGGTACGAGTAGGAAATTGCTGCTGACAGCTAACAGCCGACAGCGAACAGTCAACAGCTCACAGCTAAAAGAAAGCGACTTTGCCCCAACGGGGCCGTAGCGCAGGGCTCGCTCTCTAGCCCTGCGGCTCTACTGTCGGCGGGGTGTCATGCCGCTGCGATAGCAGCCGAGTCGTATGGGCACGCCATGGCTTGCCCCTACAAATGCCTTTTGGTCCTGCGCACGACCCGTGCCCACCGCTTTCTGCTTTCTGCCTTCTCTCTTCTTCCCTCTACCATCCCACCGGCTTTCCCTGGTTTTGTTGCTCTAGCCATTTTTCCAATGGGGCGAAGTAATCGCGAATCGCCGTGGCGTCCATTTCCCTTTGCCCGGTCAGGGCTTCGAGCGCGTCGGGCCACGGGCGGCTTTCGCCCATTTCGAGCATCTTAGCCAGGCGCTCGCCCGCTTCCTTGTTGTCGTAAATCGAGCAGCGGTTCAGCGGTTCGGTACACCCCGCCGTTTTGGCCAGGGCGCGATGAAACTGGAATTGCAGGATGGCCGCGAGGAAGTAGCGGGTGTAAGGAACGTTGGCCGCTACGTGGTATTTCGCGCCGGGGTCGAAGTCCTCTTCGCTGCGGGCCATCGGCGGAGCGACGCCCTGATACTTCAAACGCAAAGCCCACCATGCTTGGTTGTACTGCTCGGGCGTGATCTCTCCGGAAAAGACTTTCCATCGCCATTGATCGATCAGAAGCCCAAAGGGCAGGAAAGCGATTTTCTCCAGAGCCTTTTGCATCAGCAGGCCCAGGTCTTTGGAGGGGTCGGGAGCCTTATCGAGCAGCCCAAGCTTCACCAGGTATCGCGGCGTGATGGAGAGTGCAATGGTGTCGCCAATGGCCTCGTGGAAGCCGTCATTGGCCCCATCGCGAAACAGGTAAGGCTGCAAGCGATACGCGCGCTGATAGAAGCTGTGTCCGAGCTCATGATGAATGGTGGAGAAATATTCGGAGGTGATATCGATACACATCTTCAGGCGCAGATCCTGATCCAGATCCACGTGCCAGGCGCTGGCGTGACACACCACGTCGCGGTCGCGCGGCTTCGTGAACATCGACCGCTCCCAGAATGTTTGGGGCAGGGGAGCGAATCCGAGCGAGGTAAAGAAGTGCTCGCCGTAGCGGACCATGCCCAGCGCGTCGGTGTTGCGGCTTTTCAGGATTTGGGTCAAATCGTATCCCGGGTCGGCGTTGGGCGGCGCGACCAGCGGATAGACGTTGTCCCAGGATTGCGCCCACAGATTCCCCAACAGGTCAGCGGGGATGGGGCCGTTGGCGGGAACCGCCTGATCACCGTATTTCTCGCGCAGCTTCCACCGCACGTAGGCGTGGAGCTGGACGTAGAGGGGACGCACCTGCCCCCACAGCCGGTCCAGTTCCCGGGCAAAATCATCCGGAGGCATGTCGTACTTCGAGCGCCACAGAGCGCCGGTATCTTTAAACCCCAGTTCCCGCGCTCCTTGATTCGAGAGTTCGACGAAGCGCACAAAGTCCTTGCGCATGGGCTTGGAGATTTCGTGCCAGCCTGCCCAGGCATCGCGCAATTCATTGGGGTCGCGGCTGGTGGCCATGAGGCGGGTGATGTCTTCAATGTCCAGGCACTGGTCCTTGCCGGGCGGGCACCACTTTCCTTTGCCGTAGGTGCCCTCCATGCGGGAGGCAATCTCGGTGATCTCCGAGCTCAGGCGGGGATCGCCGGGAGTGGGCAGCACGAGGGAAATTTTCAGGATCAGCATCTTGCGCGCTAGGTCGGCGGGCAACTGCATGCCATCGAAGCGGGTGGCCTGCTTGGCGAGATCGACCTGCGCGGCGATCGCCCGCTCGTCCGCCTGCGCCGCCAGAATTTCCGTGTCGTCGGTGATGTAGGTAGCCTTCACCCAATCGGCCCGGCTGGCATTCACACTCAGTTCCAGGAGCTTGGCCTCGGCGTTTTTGATGAAAACTTCCGCCTCCGCGACCGTTGGCGGCTGGTTTGCCGAGGATTTCTGTTCCGCGTTTGACATGGACATAACTCCCAACGAGATGACGGCAAGAACTAACCCCATAAGTTTAGCAGTTCCCAAACTTCGCATCACGGAACTCCTGCGGTGGACGTTAAGGTTCTCCTGGCATCGCCGACGCCCCACCTCGACGCCGCTTGTCAGCCCCGTATCTTAGGCCGCTCCATCGGATTGGGCAAGTGGCCAGCAAACGGGGTATACATCGGGCCGGCCTCGCCTCATGTGTTTGCCAAGAAACACGCTTCCAGGGCTCATTTTGTGCGTTTTCGTGGCGAAAACACCGCGTTTTCCGCCGGACAGTTTGTCTGGTGGTCTTGTGTTTTCATAGATATAGTCGGATCATCCTTCATTTTTAACATCTTTATCGTTTCGACGGTTCTCCGGTGTCAATTTAACTTCCTTACTTTCAATGAGTTAGAATTTTGTTGGGACTGGAAAATTTGGCCAGGGTTTCCGCTAACCAACATATTTTTCATAAATATAGTCGCTTCGGCCGCAGCTTTTTTCATCTTCCGGGTCGTGGGCAGGCGACTGACCGCGATTCGCAGCCAGAAGTTGACCGACTGGAGCGCGGGGATAGTTGTATTCAACACTATCACATGGTTATTGTATCATGCAATATTAAAAAGTCAAGAAAAATCTGACATCACTGGAGGCTACAAAATGTCGCTGGGTAACCTCGTAGCAGGCGATGGCGCTCGATCATGCCGCGGATGTCCGCACGCTCACAATGGCCTCGTCCTTCGCGCGCGCCGACGCCTTTATGCGCCGCGAGTTCGCCCTGCGCCGGAAGCTCATGGCGGAAGCGGACCCGCATACGATCTATAATTGCTATGCGCTTTTCCTCGTCTCCCCAAAGTTCTCGCGCGATTATCCCGACGTCGTTGCCCAGTGGGTGGAGAGGGCCGCCGCGCTCCCGCCGGAAGGGGAGATCGCGCTGAAGCGCATCGATATGATCATGGCGCACGACGTTTTAGCTCGACTCGGCTCCATCCGCTAGCCTAGCTTGGTGGTCTGCGGCGACCGCGATTTTTGCACCCCTCCGCATCTTTCGGAAGAAATTGCTCGCGCTGTGCCCGGCGTCGAGTTGGTGCTGTTTCCGGGCGCCGGCCATTTCATCCACATCGAACAGGAAGAGCGCTTCTTCGAAACCGTGCGCACGTTCGTCGGCAGTCGCTGATCCCCATCTCTCGCCAGTCTCTAGGAAGTGCCTGCGCAGCTTTAGAGTGCGGCAGCTTGCTGCCGCTTTCCTCCAGCGAGCTTGCTCGCGAGATTTCGAAACCGCATCCGTTTCCCCGCTACCAGGCGGCGTACAGCCCCAGCCAGCAAGCTGGCTGGCGAGAAAGCGGCAGCAAGCTGCCGCACTCCAAAGCTCCGCACTCCCGAACACCTAATTCCGACTATCTCTTTGACGGCATCCCTGAACTCGGATATAACACGGGCAACGGAGGGAGCCATGGATCATTTGAATAAGGTCATCTTTAGAGTCATTTTCGGTTTGTGCCTAGGCCTTTGTCTGCCGTTTGCGCTGCATGGGCAACTCGTGCAGGACTACAATCCGCCGCCGACGCAGTGCTGTCTGCCGGGGGCGGCGAGCCGGCTCGCGGACCAACTTCTGGACTGGAATCAACTGGGCCGCTATCACCAGGATGACTTGCGGCTCGAAGCTGCGCCAACCGTGCCGGGCCGGGTAGTGTTTATGGGCGACTCGATAACGGACGGTTGGGACTTGGCGAAATACTTTCCCGGCAAGCCGTATGTGAATCGCGGGATCAGCGGACAAACGACTCCGCAGATGGTCGTGCGCATGCATCCGGACGTCATCCACCTCCAACCGGCGGCGTTCATTCTGTTGGCAGGCACCAACGATATTGCGCACAACACCGGACCGGAGACGATCGAGATGGTGGAGGACAACATCCGCGCCATGTCCGAGCTGGCCGAAAGCCATCACATCAAAATCATTCTTTGTTTGCTGACACCCGTCAGCAACTATGGGAAGAGGAAACAGACCGACAGCCGGCCGCCCGCTGACATCGTAAACCTCAATCACTGGATCGAGAGCTACGCGCCAGACGTCCACGCGCAGGTGGCGGATTATTATGCCGCGCTGGTGGACGATAAGGGAATGCTGCGTGAGGGCTTTTCCGACGATGGCCTGCATCCCAACGCGCGAGGATATGAATTGCTGGCCCCCGTCGCGGAGGCCGCTATTGAGGCAGCGCTGAAGTAAGGGTGGCCACTTTCGTGCTGACGGGAATTGATATCCGACGCTTGACTGATCGAGATGCGGAGGCCTACTGGCATTTGCGGTCGGAGGCTCTGGAGCGCGAACCGGAGTCGTTCGGAGAATCCGCCGAAGAGCATCGCGCGACCACCGTGGAGTCGGCGGCGAAACGGTTGGCGACAGACCCCGACGATAACTTTGTGTTGGGCGCCTACCGCGATGGCCAACTGGTGGGAATGGCGGGGTTCTTTCGTTATCAAATCGCCAAGGCGCGGCACAAGGGGAAGATCTGGGGCGTGTACGTGCGCCCGAACTGTCGTGGGCAAGGCATTGGGCGGGCACTGCTCCATGCGCTGCTGGAGAAAGTTCAGGCCTGCCCAGGCATCGAGCAAGTGTCGCTGACCGTGATCAGGGGGCAAAAGGCGGCGCGGGATCTCTATTGCTCGCTCGGGTTCGAACCCTATGGCTTGGAGCCTCACGGGCTGAAAATTGGCGAACGTTACTTCGACAACGAGCACATGGCGCTGCTCATTGACCGCTATAGTACCCGTCGCGAGCCTGCACAGTAAGATCCTTTTTCTTCACGGTCAGGGTTATTTTGTGATACCCGGCTGCGGTGTCGGGCGGATCGGGGGTATATCCCAGGCTGTACTGGCTACGCAGTTCTTCCTGGATTTGGCTGAACGTATCGTCGATCGGGTGCTTCTTGGAAGTCTCGAACATGCGCCCGCCAGTATCTTTGGAGAGTTTCTCCAGGATCTTCTTGCCGTCGGGGCGGGATTCCTGCGGGCGAGGATACCCACCGCCGTGCCGGCCCATCCCGCCACCCATTCCGCCCATGCCCCCCATGCCTCCGCCCATGCCGTGATGGCCACCATACCCTCCCCCGCCGTACCCTTCTTCGTCAGCGAAGAGGATGGAATAGACGAGAGTGTCGGCCCGCTGGGCCGCCTCGATGGCGCTGGCCAAGGTTTTCTTGCTGCCGCGGTCCACTCCGTCGGAAAGGACGATGAGCGCCTTGCGCCCGCTTTGCTTCGCCGTAACGTCGTTCGAAGCCAGGTAGACAGCATCGTAAAGCGCGGTGCCACCACCCCCATAACCGCCTCTTCCCCGGCCGCCGGACCCACCGCCCCGCCCCTGGTCGGGGTCAGACGGATCTCCATTGCTCGCCTGGGAACGCTGGGGCGTCTGTAAGAGGGCAATTGCCGCCTGCAACTTCTGTCGCGACGAGGTCAAGTCCTGGAGGAGTTCCACTTCGTGATCAAAGTGAATGACGAAGGCCTGATCCTTGTCGACACGCAAGACCTGGTCAAGAAAAGTGGCGCTGGCGTCGCGCTCCTCGCCGAGAACGCGCCGCTGGCTCATGCTGGTATCCACCAACAGCCCGAGGGTCAGCGGCAGATCGGTTTCGTGAGCGAAATAGCGGATCGTCTGCGGCCGGTCCTGATCCTTCAACTCGAAATCATTCTGGGTGAGGTCGCGGACGATCACGCCCTTCTTGTCGCGAACGGTGGCGAGCACGTTAACTACTTTCACGTGCACGGTAATGGGCGGCCCCTGAGCTTGTGCTCCTGTCGCTTGCTGGCTACGGAGCGGCCGATCCGCCAGGAAAAACGGTAACGCTAACAGGGCGAGCAGGCCGAGCCTTCGCCAAAGGTCAGATCGTCGCGCCCAACCACTCGCGCCTCGATTTGTCGCAGGCTTCACCGCGTGCTTTTTCATCATGAAATTATCCCGCATCTCCGGCCTCGGGGCGCCTAGCAAGTTGAGATGCGTCCCGCAACATTTCTGGTTTTTCGTCACTGCCCACTTCCGTTGCGCGAAGTTCGTGGGCGGGTCGCTGATTTTGACACACTTTACTTCCAGGTTAGATGGGAAATCGCGGAGGGATGGTTGTTTGTTCCCATTCTAGATCAAAGCGCAGGCGTAGCGTAGGCTTCCAGCCGGCACAGGAGCCGCGAAGATGGCGGCGTCACGCCCCGCCCCCGTCGCGGGTAGGTTGTGATACGATCCAGGGGAAACTCGGTGTGAGTACCACTTCACACTGGTCCCGGATTGCCGGAATACGCGTCATTTCTCGTGGCAAAGGGGAATATCGATTTCAAGAGGACCGCCGCCAGGAGGCCTAGGGTGAAGGAATCGACTTCCGTACGACCGCTGCGCATCATCAATGCCATAGCCCCCATTCGTATTTGCGACAATGGAGGGTGGACGGATACCTGGTTTGCCAAGCGGGGCAAAATCTTCAACATTGGCGTGTATCCGTATGTGGAAGTCCAGGTGGAAGTATTCCATCGGGCCGATCAGCCTGAGCACATCACGATTTTCGCGGAGAATTACGGCCGGCGTTTCTCAGTAACCCCTCGGACGGGTGGATGGGGTGAGCACGCGCTGCTCGAGGCAGCCATCGAGCGTATGAAGGTCCCTGCGGACCTCGCCCTGAATCTGACGATATTTTCCGAGGCGCCGAGCGGGGCGTCTACCGGGACCTCCGCGGCCGTTGGGGTTGCGCTGGTCGGGGCGCTCGATCGCCTGACCCGTGGGCATTTGACCGCGCACGAGGTCGCCTACACCGCGCAGGCGATTGAGACTCAGATGCTTAAGCTCCAGTGCGGCATTCAAGACCAACTGTGTTCGGCATACGGAGCCATCAATTTCATCGAGATGTTTGATTACCCGTACGCCATGGTGTCCCCCATCCAGATCCCGAACGCCATCTGGTGGGAACTGGAACGACGCCTGCTTCTGATCTACCTGGGGAAATCTCACGCCTCATCGGCAGTCCATGAAAAGGTCATTCGGGAACTCGAGGGCTTGGGGCCGGATTGCCAAAAGCTTCAGGACCTGCGCGCAACGCCGGAAAAATCCCGCGATGCCGTTTACGGGGGGGACTTCAAGGGGCTCGGAAGGGCCATGATTGAGAACACTCAGGCGCAGGAACGGCTTCATCCTGACCTCGTCAGTCGGGATGCCCGGCGGGTGATCGAGATTGCGAGTGCACATGGCGCCTTGGGATGGAAGGTAAACGGTGCTGGGGGTGACGGAGGGTCGCTCACGATTCTCGCAGGAGATCTGTCGCAAGTGAAGCGCGCCATGGTGAGGGAGATCGAGGCCGACAACCCACTGTGCAAAAACATCCCGGTGTACCTAAGCCGGACCGGCCTTCGCACCTGGGAGGGGGTGTCTGGCGAAGCGGAATGATTGGTATTTGAGAATGCCGGTCAAGCGATTTAAGCATGTTACTTTCGAACTATTGAACTCAGCCTCCATTCTCGCTAGAATGCTGGAGGAGAAGGGATTTCTCCGGGCCACAAAGTCAACGGCGGGACGAGTTCGGGTCTGGCAGCCATCTGAGCCCATGCGGAGGCAGAATGCGTAAATACCTAGTCGTGGTGGTCGCCACGATGTGTCTGGGGATTAGTTTGGCCGCGCCGGCCCGGGCCCAGCATGTCGATTGGACGACGCAGCGAAAGATGCTGAAGTCACAGCAGAAGCTGGAGTGGCACGCCCTGAAGGTTCAACAACAGAACCGGCGGTTGTCCTGGAAGGGGCAGCGCGTTTCCAGCACTCAACGCTCGCAGGCAATCCACCAAATGCAGCGCGAACGTCGCGACCTGAAAATGCGGCAGAAGGACGCGATGCAGGATGCGAAAGACCGCAACAGGTCGTTAAGGGCGGTACAACACTCCTACGGCCAGTAGGATCCCTGCGGCTTGGATGGGCAGGGCTGTCATGGCTCCGGCCCGGGGAGGTCGCGATGAAGTGGCGCGCTCAGGCTCTTGCAGTTTGTTTGCTTGCCGGTTTGGCAGCGTGGGCTCAGGCGGGTCAAAGATCTGAGCAGCCGCCTTCGCAGGGACAGGAGCAGGGTCAAGGACAGGGGCAAGAACAGCAGCAACAAGCTCCGGAGGACCGCCCGACGCTGGGTCCTAAGAATGGGCCGGAATTGGAAACAGGCCCCCTCACCTCTACCACCAATGACCTCAAGAAATTGATGCGGATTCGCACTCTCTACATTGAGGACATTGATAATTCGTTGAGCCAAAAGCTGGTGGAGACATTGGGAAAGTGGGGACGTTTTCGCTTGGTCACGAAGCCCAAAGATGCAGACGCAACCCTGCGGGGGTCGTGCCTGGAATCGCGCCGGCTGAAGCATGTGCATTCCGAAGTTTTCATTTCCGATCGCAATGGCGCGTCCGTGTGGCAGGACTCAATCTACCGGCCGTACAATCCTCCAGGGCTGGACCAAGCGGTCAGTGATACTGCCAGCTTGGTGACAGCACACCTGGAACGGTCGTTGCGCGAGGGCGAACAGCGTTAAGAATCCAGCACTCAGGGCGTGATTTTCCTCGATACTTAGAGCATGCAGAAGCGAGCGGACCGATCTCGCCAGGATTACAAGTTTCCACGATGACCAAATTGCTGACATTTCACAAAATCCTTCCAGGATGTGAGGAAGGCAACTCGGAGGCCTGGACTGCGTTCCTGGCGGACTACACTCCGATGGTGGTGCATTTTTTTGGTATTTATACGCCCTGGGCACCTGATGCCGTTTTGGATTCCTGGCGCGATGCCCTCCGTGCGTTGAGCGCCAATGATTGCGCGACGCTAAGGGGTTTTTCGCATCAATCGGAGCGCGAGTTCCTAGTGGATTTGCGAGCTTTCCTTCAGGGTTGGGCCGCCGGCAAAATCGAGGCCTCGCGGGACGCGGCGAACCCTCCGGCGCCCACCGTCGAGACTCTCGGCGCCTTGCTGAAGGGCCTGCCATTGCTTCACCAGGAAATCGCCTTCCTGACGCTCGCAGGGTATTCCCAAAGCACTCTCGAAAAACTTTTGCGGACCACGCCCGCCGTCGCGGATGAAGGGTTGGGACGTCTGCGGTCGAGTTACGCTCCCGTACTCGAGCGAGGCGTGGACCGCTGCTTGTGGCCCTCAGCATGGCTGGGAATCTGCCAAGCAGCGCGGGCAGACGGGCAGAAGGATTGCACGCCTCTCCGGCAGCTCATCCGGATTCTGGATGGCCAAGCGAGCTGGTACGACAAAAACCCTGCGGAAGAGCACCGCGCCAAGTGCCTCCATTGCCTGGAACTCTGGACGTCGCTGCTCGAAGTTGTCGCCTGGGACAGGGCACGCCAGCGCTGGCCAGAAGCGATGACAGCTAGTTTGCTTTCCGCAGTCCCACTTAAGCAGGAAGCGCGCAAGTCATCGTTTTTTGGCCGCATGCTGGGGAGGTAGATGAATTTCACCGATGCGCAATTACCGCCAGGAGTTTTCGGACTTCTCCCCACTCGTCTATCTTGACTGCTCCTACCAGGGACCGTTCCCTCGGGTTACGGTGGACCGGATCGAACGTGCGGTGGAACTCAAGACCCGTCCTGACCGTTTGAAGTCTCCCGAGTATTTTGACCTGCCGGGTCGCGTCCGTGCGCGAATCGCCCGCTTGACCGGCGCGAGTCCGGAGGAGACCGCGATCGCCACGAGCGCCACCCAGGGAATTGGCATTGCGGCGGCGGGCCTGGGTTTGGGCGCAGGCGATGAGGTCGTGATCTCAAGCTCGAACTTTCCCTCCAACTTTTTTACCTGGCTTCACCTGCGGAGGAAGGGCGTAACGGTCAGGGTGATCCGCCCGGCTGGGGGGGAACCGACCCTCGATCAGGTGGCGGCGGAGTTGACGCCCCGCACGCGCGTCCTGGCGCTCGATTGGGTGAATTACTCGACGGGTTATCGCATTGACCTCGCCGCGTTTGGCGCGCTCATTCACGACCGCGGTGGGATCTTCGTTGTGGACGGCACGCAGGGAGTGGGCGCGAACGAATTGAACTTGAACGCCCTGCCAGTGGACCTGATGGCCTGCGCGGGTTACAAAATGCTGCTGGGCCCCTTCGGGACTGGATTCGCCTACGTAGCGCGGGAATTATTGAGCCGGCTCGACGTGCCCGTAATCAACTGGTATTCCATCGAAGGCGCGGAGGATTTCGATTCCCTTCCCACCGACGAGTTCCGATTGATTCACGGTGCGCGCGTGTTTGATTCCGGCGAAACCGGAAATTTCATCAACCTCCACGCTTTGGAGGCATCGCTCGAATTCGTGGAAGGGGTCACCGTCCCTGCCGTGAGCGCCCACTGTCGTCAACTTCTGCGCCGATTAGAGGAAGGGTTGCGCGCCCTTGGCTACAAACTTTCCGCGGCGGCGCTGCCGAATCACGAATCGACGATCCTGTGCTTTGAGGCCTCCACTACGGAGGCGACTGCGGCGCTGCACGAAAAGCTCTCGGCGAATCACGTTGCGGTGAGTCTGCGACATGGCTGGATTCGAGTTTCGCCGTACCTTTACAATGACGAGGCCGACATCGACCGCCTGCTGGAAGTCGCCCGCCCGGCCTGAGGGATTTTGGATTTTCGATTTTGGATTTTGGATTAAGGCCGTCCTCGTCCTGTTGAGTTATGAATCTTGACTTCTGGATTTTGCATTTAGACCGTGCGGTCCTGATAACGTTTGGATCTTAAATTTTGAATCTTGAATCTTGGATTTCAGATTGAGATCCTTCCGGACTCTGTTTCTCAATATTGGTCCAGTCGCCCAGTCCCTTTGCCCTCAACTCCCTGAGTTCCAATTGCCATGCGCCTTCGCCCCTACCGTCCCGACGACCTGCAAACCCTTTACGAAATCGATCAGCTTTGTTTTATTCCGGGAATTTCCTACACGTGGGAGGAACTAAGGGGATTCATCGGCCACCGCAATTCGCAAACCTGGGTGGCGGAAGAAGCCGAGGTAATCATTGGATTCCTGATCGCGCAGCGCGAGCCGCGTCGAATCCTGCACATCGTCACCATCGATGTCCTTAAAGCGTGGCGACGGCACAAGGTAGGCACACTCCTGATGGATGCCGCTGAGCAGTGGGCGCACAACCACGCGTTGCGCATGATCGGCCTCGAAACTGCCCAGGACAATATTGCCGCGCAGAAGTTCTACCTGGCGCGCGGTTACCGCAAGGTCGGAGAGATCGAGCACTATTACGCTGACGGGACTGCCGCGTGGACGATGGTGAAGGAATTGGCGTGATCGCGGGTGCGAATTACAGCTCTCCTCTAAACGGAGACTGTTCGCTCTTCTTATGATTCGATCCTGCTGGTACAATCGCTGGTTGTCCGTTCGTGCACGCCCGAGGGAATGAGTGCCGGCGGGCGAAGCGCAATCATATTGAGGAGTGTGACGTGAGCGATCAGGTGGAAGACTTTGCCGCGATGTTCGAGGCTTCGGTTCAGGCCAAGCGCCTCGATCAAGGCGAATTCGTTGAGGGCAAGATCGTCGCGATCGGCCCGGAGGTGGCGTTAGTCGATGTTGGCCGCAAGGGTGAGGCGGTGATGAGTATCGCCGAACTGAAGAATGCCGACGGCGTGATCGAGGTCAAGCTGGGCGACCTGGTTCAGGCGATGGTGGTATCGACACAAGGTGGGCTGACGCTCTCCCGCAGGCTGGGGAGATCGGCCGCGAGCGATCAGCAGTTCGAAGCTGCCTTTCAAGGCGGCCTGCCGGTGGAAGGCAAGGTCGAACGGGAGGTCAAAGGCGGCTACGAGGTGCGCGTCGGCCGGCGTCGCGCCTTCTGTCCGATTTCCCAGATTGACGCCCGCGGCGCAGACCCGACCGTGCACGTAGGGCATGTCTACCAATTCCGCATCATCGAGTACAAGGAAGAGGGCAAGAACATCGTCGTCTCCCGGCGCGCGCTCCTCGAGGACGAGCAGCGGGCGAACGCCGCCAAGCTCCGCGACAAGATTGTCGCGGGCGCCGTCATGACCGGCCGCGTCGCCTCCGTCCGCGAGTTCGGCGCGTTCGTCGATCTCGGCGCGGGCGTCCAAGGGTTGCTCCACGTGTCCGAGATGGCGTGGTCCCGCGTGTCAAACCCAGCGGAGATGGTCAAAGCGGGCGACGAGATCACGGTCAAAGTCCTGCGCGTGGACGACGGAAAGCAGAAGATATCGTTGGGGTTGAAGCAGCTCTCCGCCGACCCCTGGTCCAGGGTCGGCGAGGTGTACAAAGTAGGCCAGCGGCTGCCCGGCCGCGTCACGCGCGTGGCGCAGTTCGGCGCGTTCGTGGAGCTCGAGCCAGGGGTCGAGGGGCTGGCCCACGCTTCCACGTTCGAGCCCACCGGACGATCGGGAGGCTGGGCGGGTCAGGTCTCTGCCGGAATGACGGGCACGTTCGAGATTCTCTCCATTGACCTCGAGCAGAAACGGATCGGCGTGGCGCTGGTTCAGGACGCCTGGGCGCAGGCGGAGGGTGCTGCGGCAGCCCGGCCGGGCATCGTTCCGGGCGCGCGCCTCAAGGGAAAGGTCGAACGCCACGAAAACTTCGGCGTGTTCGTTTTCCTGGCCCCCGGGCGTACCGGCGTCATCCCCTTGAGCGAAACCGGTATCCCGAAGGAAGGCGACATCCGGCGGGCCTTGCCAGTCGGGGCCGACGTCGAGGTCATCGTGCTGGAAGTCGATCCGGCAGGCCGGCGCATCCGCCTGAGCGCGAAGGCCGTCGCGGAAGCCCGCGAGGCCGAGGAAGTGCGCGAGTGGACGGAGCACAATGCTCCTCCCGCCGAAGGCTACGGCACATTCGCCGACAAGTTGCGCTCGGCATTCAAGTCGCAAGAGAAGTGACACTCTCACCGTTCTGCCGTTTGGTGCTTCCGCCTCGCCACCGTGCGTGCGCCCAAAAAGCGTGTCCGAAATCGCACCAGCCGTACCCATTCTGGGGTCAAACGTACCCGAAAAGGATACGAGGATCAGTCCCGAAACGACCGAAGAGGGGTGGGAAAAAGTCAGAGGAAAAAGGCGTCCCACCTCTTCCCCGGAAGGCAAGAGACTTCAGAAAGACTCAGATTTTACCAGCCGTAGGGATGCGCAAACTGCGCTCAACCCTGATTCGCCGACCGCTCTACGCAACTACTGCGGTTTGCAAAACATAGTGACGAAAACGCCGTAGCGGGCGCAGGATTCCCACGCCTCAGAAGCTGTGAATTTATTGATTTTTTCGACTTTCGCCCGCGTGCTTTCAGCTACTTGCAGGCCAAAAAACGCGTTTTTTTCAATTAATTCACAGCTTCCCAGCAGGCGAGACGCCCACGCTACGAAAGGAACTCGTCGCTAAACTTTGCAATCCTCAGCAGGTATCCGATTCAGAAGCGGTAGCCAAAGGTCAGGGCGATGATGGGGTAATACTTGAAGGGGCTCAAGTCGTTGCTGAGGATCGTTTGCTCGCCGTGAACGTTGCTCTGGACCGTCGGGTCGGTCGCGACGTTGACGCAGTTGTCGGTGCCGGGGACGCATCCGCTACCCGATAGATTTAGGCCGATCTTCGGCGATCCCTGGAAAGCGACGCCCGCCTCGATATTCGCGCTGAAATGCTTGCAATTGCGCGGAACCAGATTCCCGAAGCCAAACATGAACGTCGGCGCAGCCTTGTTAAATGCCAGTGTCCCCGTGCCCCCCACCGGGTCGGCCGGGTTGCTTTGGTAAGTCACATGGTTCAGCGTGAAGGTATTGCCGCCGGCGCTTGAGGCCGTCGCGGTCACGCGATTGCCGTTGTAAAAGATGACGCCGGGACTCAGGTGAAATGTGCGCACGACATGCGAGAAGGGGAACCAATCGTAATGGGCTTCCCCCGACAACCATCGCAGGTCGCCGTTGTAATTGATTCCATTGTTGTCGAAGCCGCGGCTGTAGCTGAAGTAGTTCACTCCCCCGCGGATGTTCGAGGAGTGCGTGAGTTGATAGGCGGCTTCGCCGCCGAGCCCGAGCGTCGATACCCGGAAGCCCACGCCGACTTTCCCTGCACCCTCGGGATCCTTCTTGTTAGCTGACTTCCGAACCGTAGCGGTGGATTGATCGCTGGAGTCTTGCGCGGCGAGTTGCGGGATGCAATAAAGCAAAGCTATCGCTGTGATACCGAACAATAAAGCCACCTTTTTCGTTGGATACACCTGGTACTCCTCTTCTCCGAAATCTCGGTTTTCGCCCGGCGATTACAGGGTGGGCGAGCAGGCTAGTGGCCGCGTGCGCTGTCGATGAGTAAATACCAAATTATAGTATTACGCGCTCACTCAACTTAGCTGATTATAGAATTATGACAATGGTACGATGGTACCGCTTCGGCATTATGGCCGCAAAAGAGTGGTGAGGATCGAGTGGCGCACAGCAGACCGGCTTAGGGGTAAGCGGCCTGCCACCGTCCATGTGCAGAAAACTGCTGCTTTTGGACGACGAGCCCGAGCTGGAGCTGCCCCGCACCGAGGGCCGGCCCGTACAACTCCGGCCTTCCAAACTCGGCGCGAAGAAGGCGAGATAGCTACTTCTGCGTAAGAAACCGCCAACTGCGGTTATAATCGGCTGTGTCTTGCTGACGCGTTCCAGGGAAGGCTAACTCATGTCCATTACTCTGACCTCTGCCGACCGCAGGGTCATCGCGATAGCCGTTGTTGTCGCGGGGATCTGCCTCACCATTGGGGTGAAATACTTCTCCCACGCTTTCCCCGAGGCCGCCATTGAATTCCGCGTGAACCGGGATGACTCCACTCCTCTGGCCACGAAATTTCTGGCCGATCGCGGCTGGAGTGTCAGCGGCTACCGGCATTCCGCGGTGTTTGACTACGACGACGACGCCAAGGTTTACCTCGAACGTACACAGGGCCTCGCGCGCATGAACACCCTCACGCGCGGTCCCATCCGCCTCTGGCACTGGTCGCATCGCTGGTTCAAGCCCCAGCAGAAGGAAGAGTTCCGCGTGGATGTGACGCCCGCGGGAGAAGTGGTGGGCTTCGACCGGGAGGTGCTGGAATCCGCGCCCGGCGCCAACCTGGAGACAGCCGCGGCGCGCGCCCTCGCCGAGAAGTTTCTGGTGGACGTCATGCGCCGCGACCTCAGCAGTTTGGAATTCGTCGATTCGGTGAGCGTGAAGCGCCCGGCACGCACAGACTACTCTTTCACCTGGAAAAACAAGAACGTTGACCTTGGCGATGGCAGCGCGCGCCTGGGAGTGGATGTCGATGGCGACCAAGTGGCGGGCTACCGGGAGTTCGTCAAGATTCCGGAGAACTGGACGCGCGACTACCAGAAATTGCGCTCCCGCAATGAGGCCGCCAATCTTGTGGACGAGGTTCCGTGGATCCTGCTGTGCATCGGCGGGCTGGCCCTCCTGATCCAGCGCCTGCGCAAACGCGATGTGCCGATCTACCTCGCCGTGTCATTTGGGCTGGTTGCCGCGGCGCTCTATTTCCTTGGGCAGTTGAACATGTTCTCGCAGGCGGAATTCGGCTATCACACCACCGATTCCTATTCCAGCTTCGTCAGCAGCTACGTGGTGGAAAACCTGCTGGCGGGCCTGGGACTCGGCGCACTTATTTTTTTGCTGATGGCCAGTTCGGAGCCGGTCTATCGCGATGCTTTCCCGCGCTTCATCTCGATTCGCCGCTACTTCAGTTGGCAGGGATTGCGGACGCGCTCGTTTTTCATCGCGAACGTGGTGGGAATCACCCTAACCTTTTTCTTTTTTGCCTACCAGACGGTTTTCTATCTCGCCGCCGATAAACTGGGAGCTTGGGCACCGGCGGACGTCCCCTTTTCAGACCTGCTCAATACGCGCTTCCCTTGGGTGATGGTCCTGTTTGTGGGATTCTTTCCCGCCGTTTCCGAAGAGATCCAATTTCGCGCCTTTGCCATTCCCTTCCTGCGACGGTTTCTGAAATCGGGTCCATTAGCCGTCGTAATTGCGGCCTTCATGTGGGGATTTCTGCACTCCACTTACCCCAATCAACCCTTCTTCATTCGCGGCGTGGAAGTGGGATGCGGCGGAGTGATCATCGGCCTC
Organism: uncultured Acidobacteriota bacterium; assembly: GCA_963808085.1. Taxonomy (GTDB): domain Bacteria; phylum Acidobacteriota; class Terriglobia; order UBA7540; family UBA7540; genus Bog-366. The sequence goes on along the minus strand of CAWEFC010000006.1, from coordinate 172,976 downwards.
GTCATGTTGCGCTTCGGGATTATGGCTACGCTGATTTGGCATTACTCGGTGGACGCTCTTTATACGGCTTTCCTCTTGTTGCGTTCTCCCAATCACTACCTGATGGTGTCGGGCGGAGTTTCCGCCGGAATCATGCTGCTCCCTCTCATCGTGGCGGCAATCGCCTACCTGAAGACGGGAACGTTCTCCGACGAAGAACCTCTCTTGAACGCCGCTCAGGCGACGCCTGAACCCCTGCCGGAGGAAGCCGCGGCGGCGGAAACGCCGCTGGATTACCACCCCCTTCCGCAGTCGCGCTTGATTCTCGCGGGCGTGCTGGCGGTGATTTTCGTGGCTCTGGCGTTTATTCACGTGTACCGGTTTGGGAAGGGCGTGGCCCTGCACGAATCGTCGCAGGACGCGCTGCGGATTGCCGACGATTTCATGAAGCATCGGAACATTGATCCCGCCAGCTACCGCCATGTGGTCTGGATTAACGACAATGTTGACTCTTCGGCGTTGCACTACCTGGCACAGAGAAAGTCGCTCGAGCAAGCAGACCACATCTATCGTCAGGCCACGCGCCTCGCCTTGTGGGATGTACGTTATTTCCGCCCCTTGCAGAAAGAGGAGTACGCCGTTTTCGTCGATCCGGATTCCGGAGAGGTGTTCGGGTATAACCATACCCTGGAAGAGAACGCCCCCGGCGCTTCGCTCCCGCCCGATCAAGCGCGGGCGTTGGCGGAGCAGACGGTGCGAGAGCACGGATACCACTTGGAGGATTTTGAGCTGCAAAGCTCCGATGCGACCAAGCGCAAAGCCCGCGAGGATTACACCCTGGTGTGGCAAGCCAAACCCGGCGATCCCCGCAACGTGGGCGACGCGCATTACCGGTTGAACGTCGAGATCGCCGGCGACCAGGTGGTGGGATTCTCGCGATCTTTCAAATTACCGGAGGAATGGGAGCGCGCCGAGGCAGCGTTCACCCTGACGAACAATGTCCTGCGGGTCGTGTCGATTCTGGCGATTCTCAGTCTGTTGGGAGCTGGACTCATTCTTTTCGTCAATCAAGTTCGGGCTGGGCAGATGCCGTGGAAGCGGTCGGCAAAGTTTGGAATTTTGCTTGGCGTTCTGGGCCTTTTGGGGTCGCTGAATAGCCTTTCTCAATTCGACCGCAGCTACGTCACCTCGATGCCACTGAACGTCTGGAAACTGGTGGTGGCCGTCGGCGTGATCGTGGTTCCTCTTATCGAGGGTTTGTTCGCATGGCTAGTGATCGGCTGCGCGCTCAGCTATTACCCCGATGGGTGGAAGGTATTTCGCGGAGCCGCACGGCGTGTGTGGCGCCGCGATGCACTGGTGGCAGTGATTTTGAGCGTCGCCGCCATGGTGGGGTTGGCACGGGCCGATGCGCTGCTTACGAGCGTGTTCCACGCCTACGCGCCCATTAAAGATGATCTCTTTTCCGGGACATTCGATACGCAGTGGCCGGCCGCGGGGTTTTTCCTTTCGGCCCTTACCCGCACGTTGTTGCTCGCAGCAGTGGTTGGACTGGTCATCTTAATCGTCCGCACGGGCTGGCGGCTGCGCGCGTGGTGGCTGTGGGCGATCTTGGCGCTGGTTCTGGCTTCACTCGGGCCGGTCCACGCGCACTCTCTCGCGACCTTCAGCGTCGGCTGGTTGATGGGTCTGCTCCCCTTACTGGTTTCCGCTGTGGTGGTGGGATTCTTCCTTCGCGATAACATTCTGGCGTATCTGATGGTCCTATTTTGCACCGAAGTGGCGGAACCGCTGGTAGCCTTGTTTACACAAGGGAATCACTTTTATCTGGAAAACGGCGTCGCGCTGGCAGTGGCCTCCGCGATTGTGCTGGCGTGGATGCTGTGGTCATCGGGCGAGCTGGAGGGAGGCGAGCAGTAAGTACTCAGCTCTCAGTCATAGGTTTTCAGTCGTCAGTTTTCAGTCATCAGTAAAGCCCCGCCCGATTGAACGATGGGAGAAATCGCGAACTGCTCAGGACTCCGTCAGTCGAGGTTACCGACAACTGGAACCCGAAAACTGACGACTGAAAACTGGATCCTTATCCGCTAAAACAACTTGGCGGAGTCCAGAAGCTGGCTTTCCCCGTTCCGCCACAGGGCGTACTTAAGGTGAAAGCCTTCATTCATACACGCGGCTCCGATTTCGCCTTTCGTGTTGATGGCAATTACCGCGACCTCGGCGCTCTTATTCTGGGGATCCGTCTTCACCATGTGCCGCAATAACTCCATGCACGCGTTCTGGGGCGAGGCGCCGCGCGCCATGAGTTGGACAATCGAAACGCTGGTGCAGTAATTCGTCATCATATCGCCGTCGCCCGTGCCCGACGCGGCGCCCACATTATCGTCGGCATAGAGTCCGCAACCGACGAGGGGCGAATCTCCCACGCGGCCGGGAATCTTAAATGCCAGACCGGAGGTTGAGCACCCGGCAACCACGTGTCCTTTTCCATCTGTTGCCACCATGCCGATGGTGTCGTGATTCTGTGGCGTCACCCAATACGTCTGGCGGTGGGGGTCGGCATTCCATTCCTGCCATTTTTGCAGGCTCTGGGGAGTGAGAAGGGTTTGCGGGTCAAATCCCATTTTCAAGGCAAAACGAAACGCCCCTTCGCCGGCAAGCGTGGTGTGGCGCGTTTTCTCCATCACCAATCGCGCCACGGAAATGGGATTCTTGATCATGTGAAGACTGCACACGGAGCCGGCGCGATGGCGTGTGCCGTCCATGATCGCCGCATCGAGTTCCACCACCCCCTCGGCGTTGGGAATCCCCCCATAACCGACGGTGGTCACGTTGGGATCGCTTTCTGTTACGTTGATACCCTTTTCAACCGAGTCCAGCAAGCTTCCCCCGCTCTTGAAAATCTCTGCCGCGCGTTCATTGGCGGGCTTCCCGTGAGCCCAGGTAGAAAGGAAAATCGGGCCATCATCGGGCGACCGCGCTGCCGCGTGGCCCTCCAGGGCGCTGAATGCGGCACTTCCCGCTACGGTCTTAATGAAATCGCGACGATCGATCGGTTCCATGTTGTCTCCCTTTGGCGAAGATAGAAACTGGAAAGTCGAAATTCGAAACTGGAAACTCGAAAATCGAAACTATACGGAGTGACATAAGTGTATGCGCATCCGGCTGTAGCGGCGGTCTCCGACCGCCGTCGTCGATCGGAGATCGACGCTACAATTTACGTCGCTCGGTATAGAAACTAGAAGCTCGAAAATCGAAACTGGAAATTGCAAAACTGATTATGATTTTCTAGTTTCCAGTTTCGATTTTCGAGTTTCGATTTCCTCCCCACCCGCCCCCGCCGGGTGTTTGGATGCGCAGAACACTTCCGCTGGGAGCGCTGAAGGCCGCTTTACTCGGAAGCTTGCGTTTCCGGCCTTGCACCGTGAGTTGATTCAGACCCGGGCGTCCCGGTCCTCCGCCCGCCAGGCCGTAAGGGGCTATGCGACGGCGGTCCGATAGGATACTACCGCGGACGTCGGTAAGGAACTCGATTTCGCGCACGATGCCTTCGCCCCCGCGGAATTTGCCCTTTCCCCCCGAACCTCGGCGCAGGGCATAGCGACGTACACGCACCGGGTAGGCGGATTCGAGCGCTTCGATCGGCGTGTTGAGTGAATTCGTCATGTGGGTGTGAACGCCGGAGAGGCCGTCCGAAAGAGGCCTCGCCCCCATGCCGCCGGCGATGGTTTCGTAATAAGCGAAAGGCTCACTCGAACGCGGGTCCAAGCCTCCAAAGGAGAGGTTGTTCATCGTCCCGGAACTGGCGGCGGGGATGCGATCGGGCAACGCCCGCGCCAGTGCTCGCAGTAGAACGTCAACAATTCGCTGTGAGGTCTCGACGTTGCCAGCGGCCACGGCAGCCGGGGGACGAGCGTTCAGCACACTCCCTTCCGGCGCGCGCACTTCAATGGGCGCCATCAAGCCGGCGCAGGCCGGCACGTCCTCACCGACCAGGCACCGGAAAACGTAAAACACGGCAGAGTAGGTGATGGCAAAAACCGCATTCACGCAACCGGCGCATTGGGGTGAAGTGCCCTGGAAGTCCACCGTGGCTCCGCCTCCGCTGATCTTGATGGACACGCGCAAACGGATGGGCTTTGGGCCGCGTCCGTCGTCATCGAGAAAATCCTCAGCCGTGTACGTTCCGGCGGGAACCTTTGCCAGTGCGTCTCTCATCAGCCGCGCGGAGTATGACTGCAAGGCCTCCAAGTTAAACTCGGCGCGCGCGGCCCCGTATCTTTGCAACAACTCTTGCAGGCGGCGCTCCCCTAATCGGCAAGCGGCAACCTGGGCCATCAAATCGCCCTCGCGCTCGCGTGGCGTTCGTACGTTGGCCAGCAGGATCGCAAGGACATCACGCTGAATCTTTCCCCCGCGCGCGAGGGCCACGGGCGGGATGCGAAGTCCTTCCTGATAGATTTCCTCGCTGAGCCCCATGGAGGCAGGTTGCGCGCCGCCGACGTCGGCATGGTGGGCGCGATTGGCCACGTAGAAGCTGGGTCGGGGGCGCGCTTGCCCGCCCTGCACCGGCGAACGTAGGGCCGAACGGCGTTCGGCCTTCGGGCGAGCGCCGCTCGCCCCTACGCCCTCTGGCAGCGCCCACACCGGCATCACCACCGTGATGTCCGGCAGGTGAGTGCCACCCGCGTAAGGATCGTTCAGCATGGCAATGTCGCCCGGGCCAAAATCGAGAGCGTCAAGCGCCGCGGCTACGGACATGGGCATGGATCCCAGGTGCACCGGCATGTGATCGCCCATGGCCACCACGCGCGCCTGCCCATCGAAGACCGCGCAGGAATAATCGCGGCGCTCCTTGATGTTGGGTGAGAACGCCGAACGGCGCAATGCCGCGCCCATCTCCTCCGCCGTCGAGTGGAAGAGGTTCTTGAAGATCTCGAGTTCAGCGGCGTCAACGCGCATGAAGCACCAAGTTCAGATGTTTATCGACCTTGCAGTCGAAATCCGGCGGCACCACGGTCGTCGCGCTGTACTCAACGATCACGGCGGGGCCTTGCAGCACAGCGCCCGCGGCAAGAAGCTCGCGGTCATAGATTCGCGTGGGCTGCGGCTTGGAATCGAACCATACAGGCTTGGTTTTGATGATTGCCTGTTCCGCGGGACGCATCCCGCCGGATTTCGGGGCTCGGCTCCGCGATTTGGGCGTGGGAATCACCATACGCAGCCGCAGGTTTACGATTTCGAGCGGGCGCTCGGGATGAGCGCAGCCGTAAGCCTTCATGTGCTCGCGGTGAAAAGCCTGGCGAAATCGCGGGGTAAAAGGAACGGACAATTCATAGGATTGCCCCTGGTAGCGCAGGTCCAAGCGGTATGAAGGCCGAGCACGATCGGCGTCAAACCCCTCGCGGCGAAGTTCGAAAGTCGTCATGAGTAGGAGGCGCAGGCATTGGCGGTCGAGCTCCAAAAGCAATTCCAGTATGGTCGACTTTCCACCTCCCACAGGCACCGGTAAAAGAACCGACTGCGACGCGTCTCGCACCACATCGGAAAGCAGAATTCCCAGCGCGGAGAAGGCTCCGGGGTTTTGCGGGATGACGACGGACGGCAATCCCAGCGCCCGCGCCAGATCGGCAGCGTGCAATCCGCCAGCGCCCCCGTAGCAGGTGAGCGAGAAGTCGCGGGGATCGTATCCGCGCTCGACGGAAATGACCCGTAGCGCTTTTTCCATGGTGGCGTTCGAGACCGCCACAATTCCGGCGGCGAGCGCCTCCACTGATTTGAAACCCGAATCGCGGGCGGGGCCGGCCAGGAATTCCTCGAAGCCGCGTTCGGCGGCTGCTACGTCCAGACGAAACGTTCCGCCCAGAAAATGCTCGGGGTCGAGGCGCCCCAGGATCAAATTGGCGTCAGTTACGGTCACCCGCGTCCCACCGCGCGCGTAACAAATCGGACCGGGGCTGGCGCCGGCGCTTTCCGGCCCCACGCGCAGAGCGCCGCCCGCATCGATTCGCGCCAGTGAGCCGCCGCCCGCGCCCACGGAATGCACATCAAGAACGGGGACGGCTACGGGCAGACCAGCGAGGTTTGTCTCACTGGTGGTTCGTGGAGGACCATCGAGCAGGCAAACGTCCGTGGAAGTTCCACCCATGTCGAAGCTGATGGCGCGCCGGAGGCCAATCCGTTTTGCCAACCATGCGGAGGCCACCACGCCGCCCGCCGGTCCAGAGAGAATTGTGCGCACGGGTTGCTGCGCCGCTCGTGCCGCCGTGGTGATCCCACCATTCGACTGCATCACGTAAATCCGCGCGTGCCGCGGCCCGGAATTGCCCATCCGCTCCTCCAGGTTGCGGAGGTATGTGCCCATGCGAGGCGCAAGATAGGCGTTGATGACCACGGTCGAGAGGCGTTCGAACTCACGGAACTCCGGCAGGATTTCGTGCGAGATGGAAAGCGGAAGTCCCAAGCTTCCGAGAGCCGCAGCCACACGCCCTTCGTTTGCGGGGTTCGCAAATGAAAACAGAAAGCAGATCGCGAGCGAATTCGCAGCCGATTCTTTCACCCTCCGTAGCAATCGGCGAAGTTCTGCCTGCGAAACCGACCGAATGATTTTGCCATCGGCGGCGGTTCTTTCCTTGATGCCGAAGCGTAAATTGCGCGGCGCTAATGGCGGCTCACGCTGCACATCCAAGTCGTAGAGGCGAGGGCGCGCCTGCCGGCCGATTTCCAGAAGGTCCTCAAAGCCCGCCGTGGTGACCAGTACTACGCGCGCGCCGTGGCGCTCCAGCAGGCTATTGGTGCCAACCGTGGTCCCGTGAATGACTTCGAGCAATGACCGCGCTCGGTTCTTCACTCGTCGTTGCGGACCTTTCACGCGGCGGGCGGCGCGAGGGATCCTTAAGCTCTGCGAGTTGCAGAACTCCTTCGACGATGGCCCTGCTGGCATCGGCGGGAGTGGAAAAGACCTTCAGGATTTTGACCTGTCCGCCATCCAGAACCACGCAATCCGTGAACGTGCCGCCCGTATCTACGCCAATGCGCATAAATTGACGCCGACCCAAAAGTTCGCGGTGGTCGTGGACCATCAGCAAAGACCGTCCATTCTAACGGATTCGGCGGTTTGGGGGTAGAAACGTCAAGCCGCGCTAGCGCGCGATCGCCAAAGACCCCCCGTCCGATTGCAAGGCACGGTTTCTACCTGACTTCCGTGTCCTTTTCACAGGAGAAGGATGCCCAGTTTCCTTTGTTGCGGCCTGCGGCGAACGATCCGACGCTGACGGTCATCTAGGTGGATGTACGCTCGAATCGGCGAGGCCGATTTTTGAAGGCGATGATGAAGCGAAGCCATTACCGGCATCACCTCTCCTCTCTTGCGTTGGCAATCGCCTGTACAGCCGGAACAGTGGGCGCGCAGAATTACGTTCCCGCATCGACGAATCAGCTCCCTGTCCTCTACCCCCGGGAAGCGGAAAAGATGGTCCGGGTGCAAGCGACGCCAGAATACCCCCCTCTGGCAAAGGCCAACTACGTTGAAGGGCGCGTGCATTTGGAAATCACGGTCGACCGCGAGGGAAAAGTGGTAACAGCACGAGTGCTGGACGGAAACGCCGTCCTCGCTGAGTCGGCATTGAGAGCAGTGCGCGGATGGATCTATCGTCCATTAGCGACGCCGTTGGGGCCGTCAGGATTCATAACCACCGTGGGGGTGAAATTCGTATTACTAGATTTGCGGGCAGCGTTGACACCGCAACAGGCGGAACGTGACTTCGAGCGCCAAGTGAAACCGCCTCAGGTAGCCCACCCTGGGGAGGACAGGAAGGGCGGATATGAAGTTTATATGCGTTTGCTGGTAAATGACCATGGCCGAGTAGTTGACTGGGGCGGAATGCCCAAGGACAAGGCCCAGTTCGAAGCCGCACAAGCAACTGTGCGCGCATGGACCTTCCACCCTGCCTACTGGGGAAATCTCCCCGTCGCCTCGTACCTCAATCTCGAAGCTTCCGTAAGCACGCCGTCGATTGCTCGCACCGCCGCCAACTATGTCGGTCCGTAAATCCCTCGAATCGCGGGCAGCCTTGCAGGCGAGAGGGTTATGGCTCTACTGCGCCGTCGCATAAAACACGTTGTGGCCGGACCGCAAATCCCTGCCGTAAATGAACGTGACACCTACACCCAGCACATGCAATTTAGCCTGAATTCCTGTATCCCAGAGCCACTGCCTTGAGCCCAATCCCGGCAAAGGGTCGGTGACCTTGCCTGTGTCAAGAAAGGGGCTGAGCTTCAGGTTGAAGAAGCCGTTGTGATAAGCGCGCTTATCGATTTCCCAGTTGGAAAGGAAATAATTTCGGCCCAACGGAGCGCTGCCTTTCTGACCGTCGCGTGTGCCAACATGCCCGCGCATCCAGAGATCGTTATCGCGTTCCATTCCCAACATGAATAGTTCGTCAAACGGAACGCTGCCGAAAGTTCTCCCGGAGCGGATCTGCCACTGCATGGCGTAGTCGTCGCCGCGTATTTGGGGGTACCAATGAGTGAGCGCCGTGCCCTGAAGTTTTTCGAAGGAATGTACGCGGCTTGACCAGATTGTCCCGGCCTGCGAGATGATGCTTGTCTGGGTATCGAACCGGCGTTCCGGTACTCGGACCAGTTCGTAATTCAATTTTGCTAACTGTTTGAGCTGGTATCCGCTCAAGAGCACCGCCGGGGGCAGCGAAGGTCCGATCAAGACATTGCGATAGTCTCGATCGGAAAGCTCACCGCCGGCAAGCCAGCTCCAGCGCCCGCTGTTCAGAGAAGTCATTTCACCGTTCACGGCGTACCTGCGGAGATTGAGCGCGCCCAACACCGGCGCGGCTCCCACCGATGACTGCCGAAGGTCCCAGTTTTCATTGCGCAGATCGGCGCCGAACTGGTAGCGGTATTTCGGATTGTGCTCCAGCGGCCCTGATAAAGCAGCCTGAAAACGGCGCTTCTGATCATCCCAGCGTACGAGAGACGTCAGGTTGGTCGCCGAGTCGCCCCAGTTGAAGTATCCCGGATAGGCCGTCGAATAAATCGCTCCGCGGAAGGTTGAGAGCAGCGCTTCCCACTTGCCATTCCCCCAGCCATCGCGCTCTTCCGCTTCGAAGGACATATCGAATGCCCCATCATCGAGCGCGTCCAAGTGCCACTTTGGTGCCGGGAAGATGCCGAGAGCCTCCACTCGCGTCTGGGTAGTTAAGAAATCGGGGAGCCGCAGCGTGCTGGCGGGGGCAAACGCCAAAGCCCGGTCCAGCAGCGCCGGATCAACTCGCAGTCCCGGTTCGATGCGCACGTTTTCAAGGTGAGGCTTGGCGATGCGGTTCCAATATTTCAGCGCCGCCTCGGTGTTGCCTTCGATGAAATAGATCGTCGCGAGGAAGTCGTGGGCATACGCGTCATTCGGTGCGAGCTTCAGCCCCTCGCGCAGCCATCGCGCTGCTTCGGCATAGCGCTTTTGCTTGAAAGCCACGCCGCCCAATTCGACGGGAAAGCGCTCGTCGCGTGGCCGTAAGCGTCGGCCTGCCAGGAAGGCAGCCCGCGCCGGGTCCCACCGCCCCAGATGGGCCAACGCGCTGCCGTAGTAGTAATCAATCTCGGCGTCTCGCGTTGAGGCCAATTTCACCTCTTTCACGAGCTCGTCCCAACGCTGTGCTTCGTAGAGCGCTTTGATTTTGGAGACGGGGCCGGTCTGCGAAGGGGTTTGCGAAAAGCCCGGAAAGGAAAAACAGCAAACGAAGAGGACGACGACTAGGGAAGAGATCCGTGATCCGCTGGCTGAGGCACGGCCAGCAAAGTCCAGTTGCCTGCGGCATTCCATTCTTTTTCGAAGTTGGCCCGTTCCTGCTTCAGTAGCTTCCGCTCAGCCGGATCGTTCTTCAGCACCACACCCTGTTGGTCATCCAATCCTACTACGACGACGTAGTGCAGGTCGGAACCCCCAGGCTTCAGGGCAACGATGAGTGGACGTCCCTTCTCCAAGTGCGCCTTCAGGTCCTTCCACTCACCCGCGAAGGCGAACGTCCGGAATCCATGCCGCTGGAAATATCGCTCCATGTCGGAAGCGTAGATTCCCTGCGCCGGGCGCGAGAAGAGCGCGCGCTGGATCTGCTCGGGATCGGCGCTCGGTGTGCTTCCCTGCTGACGCTGCCAGTATTGCATCACCATGGCGATACTGGCCGCGCCGCAGCCGTTTTTCTCTTGTCTCACGAAAGGAACGTCAAGCCACAAAGCTGGCTGCTGTCCGGCTAAAACCGTACCCCCGAGAGACAGGGCCACGAAAAGTAGAGCGATAGGACGGACCATGAACGGCTCTAGCGGACGGCGACGATGACCAGGATCAAAACCACGACAGCCAAAAGAATCAGAATGAGGTCGCGGTCCGACATGTTGCCGGCGGCAAAGTCGGCTTGCGCCTTGTCTACGCGCGAGGCCAACTGGGCGACTTCCTCATCACTTAAGTTTGCCACCGCACTTTTCACTTCGGTGGAATTCACGTGAGCATCCTTGAGCGCCTGCTTGGCCTGGGATGAGGACAAGAACCGCGTAATGGTCGCAACGTTATGTTGACGCGAAGTGGTGGCAGCCACGGCCTCCTTCTGTATTTCGGTAGGGCTGACGACGTGGTCCTGTGCCCTCAAGATAGGATGAGCCGCAAGAAGCGTGAACAAAACGCAAGCCATCGCCACGAGAGCGGAATGCCGCTTTAAGGTCAGCATCGTGACTTCTCTCCTTTTCAAAGTTTGAAATTCGCCTTGTACCCTGCCCGGCGTCGTGAGCGGGGCCGTAAGTCATCGCCCCAGACTCAACCCAATCGGATTATATCACTCTCTGACATTCCGGATATTGCATGAGTTCACTCGTGGATATTCGCGCCCAGGGGAAACGATGCGTGAGCAGTTAGAGAGATGCCGGCGCGTTCACCAGCAAGGAGTTTGTAATAACCGGCGGCAGCAATCATGGCGGCGTTGTCGGTGGAAAGGGCCGGGGAGGGGAAGAATACTTGGAATCCCCGGCTGGCTTCGGCGAAGCGCTGGCGAAGCAGCGAATTGCACGCCACGCCGCCAGAGACGAAGATGGTGTCGACGCGCGCGTCGTCGGCAGCAGCGAACGTGCGCTCCACCAGATCCTGCACCACGGCCTGTTGGAAGCTCGCGATCAGGTCAATCGTCGCCTGGGAACAATGGCCACGAAGGTCGTCGAGTGATGGCCTCTCCACCGTCTTGCGCCACGCGCGGCGCTCCTCCGCTTCGCGCGCAAGCTCGGTGCCGCGCACGCGGTAAAGCACGGCGGTCTTCAGTCCGGAAAAACTGAAGTCCCGCGGGTTCCCGCGCATTTTGATGTGACCAAAATCGACCGCGTGGGAATCGCCGATGCGAGAGAGTTTATCAATCACCGGACCGCCGGGATATCCCAGGGCCAGCAGCTTCGCAACCTTGTCAAATGCTTCACCCGCGGCGTCGTCGCGGGTGCGGCCAAGGTGGGCATAATCAAAACGGGCGGAAGAGCCGGCACCGGGAGTGACGCAGAACAAGCTGGTATGGCCGCCGGAAACCACCAAGGTGACGGCGGGTAGCCTCGCATCCATGACAGACTTACCCGCAGCGCGGTCCATTTTGTTCTCTAGCAAAACCGCGTGGATGTGCCCTTCCAGGTGATTTACCCCCACCAAAGGTTTATTCAGGGATAACGCCAAAGCCTTGCCGTAAACCAGACCCACCAACAGCGACCCAATCAAGCCCGGACCTTCGGTGACCGCGATCGCGTCCACTTCGCGCAGTTTCACATCGGCCTGACTGCAGGCTTCATCCACAATCGGTTCGATCGCACGCAAGTGCTCCCGCGAAGCGAGTTCGGGAACTACGCCTCCGTATTTTTCATGCGTCAGAATCTGTGAGGCCACAACGCTCGAGCGAATGCGCTCGCCGTCGGCCACGACCGCCGCCGCCGTTTCATCGCAACTGGATTCAATCCCTAGGACAAGCATATTGACGATTTTCGATTGCCGATTGCCGATTGTCAATTCACCATTGCCGATTGTCGATTGAGGATTGCCGATTGTCCGCAGAGGGTGAGTTTTTTGTTGTCGGCCGGCATTGGTCAATCCCTGGCGCTCAATCGGCAATCGGCGATCGGCAATTGTTTCCTGCTTTGGTGGGGCCACCGGGATTCGAACCCGGAAACGAAGTGTTTAAGACTTCTGCTATGCCATTTCGCTATGGCCCCAATGTTGGCGGAAGGTAGAGGATTCGAACCCCTGCTCCTTTTACGGAGTCACCGGTTTTCAGGACCGGAGCCTTACCGGACTCGGCCAACCTTCCGAAAATTTGGCGGAAGAAACAGGGATCGAACCTGCGCCGGTTTTACCCAGACTCCGAGTTAGCAACTCGGTGCCTTACCGCTCGGCCATTCTTCCGGTGCCCAAGAGAGGATTCGAACCTCCAACATCCACCATCTCAAAGTGGCACGTCTACCGATTGCGTCACTTGGGCCGAACTTGGTGCCGGGAGCGAGAGTCGAACTCGCAAAATCTCTCCGGTCTGAACGGAGCGCCTTTGCCATTTTGACCATCCCGGCAAATCTTGGTGGAAGCGGAAGGAGTCGAACCTTCGGTGTTACCCACAAGGGGTGGCGGGTCTACAGCCCGCTGCCGTCGCCACTGAGCCACGCTTCCCTGGTGCGCGGAGAGGGATTTGAACCCACAAGAAGCGGTTTTTGAGACCGCCATGTCTGCCCATTGCATCACCCGCGCAAAATAAAAAAGCCGCCTTTTTACGGGCGGCTTTTTGGGGTTTTGATGTAATTCCGGTTACCCAGACCCCTCCGCCCTGTTCATGCTGAGATAACTCAGCGACGATAGCGACAAGAGTGAGGAGCCTAAGGAAAATCGCATTATATGTTCCTTCGAATGAAACTCTAGATTAATGGCAATGCTCGTGAAAGTCAAGCGAATTGCCATGGAGCCTATCTCACGCAGTCTTTGACGTGCGGTGAAGCGAGGGATACACTGAGGATTGCAAGGGTAGATGTCGCATTGAAATCACAGGTCGAGCGAGGGCACATGCGAATTCGCAAGGCGGTGTTACCAGTTGCAGGGCTCGGCACGCGCTTCCTGCCAGCAACCAAAGCCCAGCCCAAGGAGATGTTGCCAATCGTAGACAAGCCGCTAGTGCAATATGCGGTGGAGGAAGTGGCTGCTTCCGGGATTCCCATGGTGGTGTTCGTTACCGGACGCGGCAAGCAGGCCATCGAAAATCACTTCGATGTTTCCGCGGAACTCGAGCAGGAACTGGCCGGCAGAGGGAAAGAGGAACTTCGCCGCCAACTCCGGAAGATTTCCGGCATGCTGCGCTTTGCGTATGTAAGGCAGCAGATCCCCAAAGGACTCGGCGATGCCATCCTGACGGCACGCGGCTTAGTGGAGGATGAACCCTTCGCGGTACTCCTTTCCGACGACATTATTGTGAACGAGGTTCCCTGTTTGAAGCAGATGATGGAAGTCTACGAACGATTTGGGCACAGTGTGGTGGCGATTCAGCGGGTACCCCGAAAGTCGGTGTCCAGCTACGGTATCATTCGCGCGCATTTGGTTTCGGACCGAGAAAGCCACGGTCGGCTTTACCAAATCGAGGATATGATCGAAAAGCCCTCGCCCTCGGAGGCCCCTTCGAATCTCGCGGTCATTGGGCGTTATATCCTGAGTCCATCGATTTGGAAGGCCCTATCGAACACGATCCCCGGGGCCGGCGGGGAGATTCAACTCACTGATGGACTGCGGCGGCTCCTAGCCAGCGAACCCATTTATGGATATGTATTCGAAGGCAAGCGGTACGATGCGGGTGATAAGCTGGGTTTCCTGCAAGCGACGGTGGAAATCGCGCTAAAGCGGCCCGACATGGGCAAAGCCTTTCGCCGCTATCTAAAGTCGCTGGACATTTAGGGGCTCGGCACTGGGGGCAGGGGTCTAATAGCAAGTGTCAGGGGGATTCAAAATCACGAATTGCGGTCGTCAAATGTAATTCGTAATTTCAACTGCCCCCAGGCTCTATGTTTTGCTGGAACCGGCAGTGGCGGATTCACTTGGCTTGCTGGATTCCTTCCCTTTTTCCGTTCCCTTATCCTTAGCTGTTTCTTTTTTATCGGTGGAAGGGGCAGAATCAGCAGAGGATGTGCTGCTGGGGTCTGACGATTTCCGCGCGTAATCGTTGACGTAAAAACCCGAACCCTTGAAGCGAATGGCAGGCGAGGAGAGCAGTTGCTCGAGTTTTCCTCCACAACTTTCACAGGTCGTAAGAGGCGGGTCCGAGAATTTCCGGATTTTCTCTACCTTTCGCCCGCATTTTTTACACTTGTACTCGTAAAGGGGCAAGAAAGCCTCCTCGATGGCGATGAATCCAGTAAATTATAACGCTCCCCGCCGAAACCGTCAAAAAGCGGGACAGTGCGGCAGGGCATGATCTGGCCACCGTTCGGAGAGAACGCTGAAGCCAACTGCTCCAGGGCAACGGTGTATGTCGGGGGGTCGACATCAATAAAGACCGGCGTCGCTCCTGTCCCCGCGATTGCCACGGCCGTGCCAATGAAGGTGTGCGCAACCGAGATGACCTCATCCCCCCTGCCGGTGCCGAACGAATTCCGAATAGTCCCGAAAGTAGTCCTCCTCGCGGTATGGATGAGAGGCCATCACCAGGCAGATTGCCCCGGATGAAAAATTCTTGAGTTCCCTCCAAATCAGGCGCGGCAGGTAGAAACCGCGGTAGCTCCGGTTCAGTTGGAACGTCCTCTTGTGTGCACCATCGTCGACCTCTACCTCGAAAGACCCCAGGGCGGCGACGATTACCTGTTCCAATTCCTTGTGTGCATGACCCCCGCGCGACTCACCTCCGGGGACATCGTAGAGGTAATAAACGCGAGCAATGGCAAACGGAAAGTCCTTTCCACCTTCCACGGGCGTGATGCTGCCGTGGCCGGGCTGAACAATCCTCGGCAGCTCGAGCAAACGGCAGTCGTCTACGGTGATCATTTCGTGTTCAGCAGACGCGTGAATTCTTGATACTCGCGCAGGTAATCGTCCTCGGAGTATGTTTGGGACGCCAGGATGAGCGCTACCGAATTGCTGGAGAAGTTCTCGAGGCTGCGCCAAACCATGGGGGGAACGTATATCCCCATGTAGGATCGGTTCAGTTGCACCACCTGCTGTTCCTTGCCATCGTCTATCGCCACATCGAAGCTGCCGGAGACGGCAATGATGAACTCTTCCAGGGTGCGGTAGGCATGACCGTCGCGCGTCGCCCCTCCGGGAACATCATAGACCCAATAGACCCGCTTTATGGCAAAGGGGATATGGAGTTTCTCCTCCACAAAAGAAAGGTTTCCACGCACATCCTCGACCCGCGGCAAGCGGATGATCTGGCAACTTGCGAGCGTCGAATTATGCGACTCCGCACTCCGAGCGCCGGCGTCATGTATTCGCATTATGTTCCCAGGCTCAATTCATAGAAATCATACACCGTCGCGCGCGCCCCATAACTTTCCTTGTTTTGGATCAAGTCGGCGTTCAGGGTGCGTCCATTGTCCACGGTCGAGATGCCGAAATCAAAATAGGGCTTGGCCGCGTAAACTTCATTCAGGAGCACTTCCATGATGCAGTCCAACGCCCCAAGACTTTTTCCCTTTTCCGTGGCCCCAATATACTGACAGTGCGCAACATTTCTGCTCTCGTAGATAACTACCCCCGCCTCCACTTCGCCCTGAAGGCTCGCGGTGAAAAGCTTGATGTTCTCGGGAAAGCGATCGGCCAGAAGCTGCATTTCAGCGGCAGTGTGCACCGGCCGCACGCCGTAACGCGATTGGAGATTCGCTTCCTCAATGGCTATGAACGAGGAAAGCGCGTGTGTGCGTGCCACTTCCAACCCCTTCACCACTCCTCTCCGTAGAGCTCCCTTCCGTCCTTTGGGAAGCGGAAGTTTCTGTCCGGTGGCCACCGTGGAAGACACATCCCGCCGAACGAGCTTGGCGTTGTGCCGAAATAGCGCGTAGAGGTCTTCCTCTGCGGGAAGGACATGATAAATATGAGGAATCGCCTTATAAATCAGCTTCTTCGCTCTCCGAGCGCGCAGGTCGTTCACAAGAGCTGCAAAAACTTCCAACATCCGATGCGTCTTCATCCTCTGGCCGGAGATTATTCCGCCGAACGTGAGGCCTCCGTGTGACACCACCGTGTCCTCGACCCGGTTTGCGGGCATGACGCCTATCAGTTGATCGTCTTGAAAGAACAGAAGTGAGTGGTCAGTGAATCGATCGGCGTGATATTCAACGTAACCTCTGTCGAAGATGAACACGCCATTCTTGGATTGACGGACAAACTCATCCCAGCAAGCCTCGTACTTTGGCTCGTAAACCTCCACACGTACTCGGGTTTCACGACTCATAACTGCCGGGCGTTAGGCAAGAATGGGTTCTAATTGTCACCCCTTACGGCCGCCTGATCAGCACATCTTCACGGCGATTCTCAAGGGGCAGGCCGGGAGGTTGGGGCAATAGATACGCGTCAAATCCCTGATTCCTCGCCCGGCTGATCATGGCCAGTATTACGGAGTCATCAATCTGGCGCCGGTCTAAGCGATTGAAATTCAGCTCGGGCCGACTCTGGGTGTTCATGACCTGCTGGTGAAACTTTACGCCGTTGGAACTACTGAAGAACCGGCGGCGCTTTGAGATGTTAGGTATGTCACCGATCATCATTTGCGCGCCTTCCGCCAAAAGTTCGAGCGACCGGTCCAGGAAGTCCCAGAGATTCCCTTCAACAAAGACCAAATGAAGCACACTATACGTGAGGAGCACGTCCACTTTTGAGGAATATGCTTCAAAGAGAGCATCGCATTGCGGGTAATACGCTGGAAACTTTTGAATGAAATCGTCGTTGGGCAGGTGCGCGAGCATCTCCTCGGAGTCCACGAGCAAAAGCTTATGGCCTCGGTGGCGGCAGAGGTCAATCATCATGTGGGGCAATCCACTACAACCGGGGCCGACGTCGAGAACCACCTTCCCGCTGTCATTGAGCAGGGGCAGATTGGAAAGAATACTTTGAAAAATGAGCTCTTCCTTGCCTTTTCGGTATGAATCGGGGAACCCGATCTTCTCGTATTGGCTTAAGGATTCGTCCTTAGCCATCCGCCGCATGTCATCAAAAGTAAGGTTGGCGTATCTCCGATATTGGTCTTCAGTTAGACTCATGCAGTTCCCCATAAGCGATAGGTATTATCAATGTCGAAAAAACACTCGGCCTCTCCGTCTCGCTCATACTATCGCCTGGCGCGAATTTCATGCAATTCCTTTCCGCGTTTGAAGCCTGTGGTTTCAGAGCTAAACAGCGCTTGGGGCCAGCGCCGACGCCGGCAGCTAGCGCCGGATTTTATCGCGCCTTTGCCACCGCGGCCCTTGCTGGAATTAGGCAGGGCGCGCGTCGAACACATCAGACGAAGGCACTCGAGCCAGAATATCTGCCCCCTAGGAAAGCCGTCGAATTCGATTGGCGCCAAGCCGCAGTACGGCAGAGGTGAAAGCCTTATCCCCTAGCCATGTTGGCGGGAACCCGAGCTCCCGGATGGTCATGAACGCCAGCCGCAGCCTCTCGAACCGGGTCAAGCAATTCGCCAGGTGCTTCCAGTCATAGCGAATCGAGGGATCGCTTCTAAACGCCGCCGCTACCGCCATAGATGCAGAATCCCTTTCGTTGAGTAAAAGATGAAACGCCGCACGGCGCAAGTCGAGCAGAGCTTTCGTTCGTGGGAGTCCCAATTGGCCTTCCGCTGTTTCCGCCTTCCGTCGTAGAGTGGTGATAACCACAAGCCCGTTTCTGATGTTCTCGCGACTGCGTACCGGGTCCTCCGCTTGGGGAAAGCTCACCGAGGTGTTGTAATCATGGCAGCGATACCCGACCACGGGGCCCGGCAGAAATGCACTCGGAAAGCGCGTGGACAGCCGAATCCAAAGTTCCCAATCGCCATAGATCAATCCTGGTTCGAACGCCCCAACTTCCCTCATGCACTTCATTCGCACCATCGTGGTGGGGGCGACGATCGTATTTTGCATGATGAGCTCTTCCGCCAAATCCGGGAACGCGGACAGATCCTGGCCCATCTGATCGCTGAGCCGCGTCCCCTCCTTGTCGATGTACTCGGCAACACCATACACCCACCCTATGTCAGGATGACTTTCCAAAAAGTCCACCTGTCGCGCGAGTCGGTCCGGGTAGGAAACATCGTCCGAATCGTTCCCGCACCAATAGAGTCCCCGAGCATTCTGGACCGCCAAATTCTCTGTGACCGTGATTCCCAGGTTCCGCTGCCCGGGATGGGTGAATACGCGCACAATCTCGGGATATTCACGGGCGTACCTCTGTAAGATTTCCAGGCTGTTATCCGTCGATCCGTCGTCAACTACGACGAGTTCGAAGTCGCGGAAGGTCTGGCTTAGGATTGAGCCCAACGTTTCAGGCAGGAAACGCGCGTGGTTATAGGAGGGAATGCAAACGCTGACCATGGGGGTACGAGCCATAGAGTGGTTCCCGCGAACCCTACTTTTTGATGCGCAGCCTCTTGAGGGCGGGCCGAAAGACTTTATTTATTCCGGTTATCACTGCCTTCGGCAATACTGTCTTGGTTAAGTCTTTGAACATCAGAAATCGCTCCCGCGCCCTCCCATCATGAGCGGTATCAAACAGCAATGGCCGGAAGGAGTGCATCACGCCCGACATTCGGATGGGCCGAGGCAAATCATTCAAGCCGAGGACCGCAGCGGCGACAAACATGCTTGCGGGGCAATCCAGTAAGCCCAATTCCGCAAAGGTTAGGAAACGATCTTGCTCGCCTTCCAGGGGTCCAAGCCGGGATTGGGCGGGGGTGTCGCAAGGCGCATTGAGAGCGTTCACGGCCGCGTCAAGCCACTTCGTCTTCCACGAAGCTCCAACGTGTTCTTTCAAAACCGCGGCTCGCAGACGGCCCCCGAGTTCAGATCGCTGGTCATCCGACCATCGGAGCCATTGCAGCACTCTCTCCACATATTCGCTCTGACTCGAAGCCCCGGTTAAAACGGAGTCCAACGCCAAGTCGTCAGAATAAAGAAGTGGCTGCAATGGAATATTCAATCGCTGAACTCCAATTGCGTGCCGGGCAGCATCCAATGCCGCCGTTAGGGACCCGCAAGGAAACGAGTCCAAATAGACATCCGCGGAGGAATAGTACAATTCGAGAATCTCGGGATCGGCCACCTCCCCGACGGGCCGGAACCGACCCTGCGTCGACTGCTGCAACTTCGCCCATGGTTGGCTCTCTGGATCTCCGATCGCAACAATGATGATGCGAGGGTCCCCGTTACAAATGGCTTGCGCAGCCTCGGAGAAGCTGTATCCGAAAACCGGGCTAAACTTATAAGCTTGGCCGATCGTGAGTGCGACGAGGGCGTCCGCGGGCAGCCCAAGTTTTCTGCGCGCGTCCGCCTTATCCGCCGGGAAGGATTGGTCGTCGATCAGCGGTATTGGGATCATCGCTTTCCGCGGCCGTTTGGCGCGAAGGCGCGAGGAAACGTCCTGACCGATGGATCGGTAATCGGCGATGACCCTTGCCGCATCCATGCCGAGGGTAAACACATGGTCCGCATGGTTAAAGAACATCACGGGCCTGGGCTGGTCATGGAAGGCCAGGTTCGGCAGAGGATCATTAGGGTGAATGTGCAAGACGACGACATCGAAATCCAACGACTTGGCGCGTAATTCCGTCGCGGCCTCCAAGCAGGACAACGTCGATGACAATCGGAATAGTTCTCCCCCGCTTTTCTGCGTAGCACGAGCTAGCCAGGCGGGCAACCGCTCGTCCCCCTGCTTTGAAATCAGGATCGAATGCCGTTCCGTGTGAGCGTGCTGAGCGCAAGTCTCAATCCAACGGGCGACCACGCGCGTGTGTCCGCCCGTCTCGTACGCAGTGGTCATCACGTGCAAGAATCGATTCGGAGGCCACTTCGCGGAGAAGGAGTTGGTGAGCGGTTTCCCATAATCCCGACCAACTTCCGTGAGGAGCTGCTCCATCTCATGGCAGTACAGGAAACCAGGATTCGACCACCAGGCCACGGATGCTCCATAACGGCACCAATCGATCGCCAACTCAGGCTTGCCATCCGCCTCTGCTTTATTTGCGCGATTAAGAGCTCGATAAAACTCCTTGGAAGCCGCGCGTTGCAATGTGACTCCCCGCCGCAAAGAGTCGTGGACATCTCCGCTCAACGCTGACCTCTTTTGCAAGCTCATGCTCAGCCTATCCAACTCTTCACTCTTCCCGTGTTCGGCCCTCGGGGTCAGCGCCGCTCTACGCCGTGAACGCATTCTGCTTATCGAAGTTGGAATTCAACCGGCCGGGCTGGCACAAAAAGCAGAAAACTACACGCACTTCTCCGTCACCGGTTCCTGAAAGCGGATGGTGCCCCAACTTCTGTCCCAGGCAGACATGGTTCCATCATGTCCCGGCGGAGGCAAAACTTCAAAATGGAGAACGTCGTGAACGATGTCGAACTCACGATAACCCTCGCGTTCGTTGCCCGTTCCCACTCCCAGCTCAAACCGGTAAAGGCCCTGGGCCAGAGCCGGATTGGGAAGCCTCAGCCGGTAGATCGCCACCTCGCCCTTCTCGATTTCATGTATTTGCGGCCCAAAGCAGCTTCCCACGGGCGTTCCATCGACCCCGTGAAGAGTCAGCGAAAAACGGAAGCTGTCCACGGTCTCGTTCCCACGTACGCTCATCCGAACGCAAATGTCCGAATCGGCGGACACGAGTTTCCCGTGAAGGCCTTCGAATTCCAAGGACAGGAATTCCACCCGCTTGTTCAAATCATGAACGACCCGCGGCACGCCTTCCACGTTATAAACTTCCGTCTGGCGGTCCATGGCCCCCACGAGGTATTCTGTGATGCCGTTCTGGCTAGATCCAAACGTCTTAACGCAACCCCTTTCCAGCACGACCACGGTTTTGCACAGCAAGGCTACGGCGGCCATGCTGTGGCTCACAAACAGAATCGTGCGGCCTTGCTTCGCGACATCCCCCATCCTTCCCAGGCACTTTCTCTGGAATGCGACATCCCCGACAGCCAGGACCTCATCGACTAAGAGGATTTCCGGCTCCAGGTGGGCGGCCACCGAGAACGCCAGACGCACGTACATCCCACTCGAGTAGTGCTTGACGGGGGTATCGATGAACTTTTCCACTTCCGAGAAGGCAACGATTTCGTCAAACTTGCGATCGATTTCCTGCTTGCTCATTCCCAGGATGGCGCCGTTCAAATAAATGTTCTCCCGCCCGGTAAGCTCGGGGTGGAACCCCGTGCCCACGTCAAGCAGGCTCCCCAGACGACCGCGAACCTCCGCGGCTCCCAGGGTGGGCTTGGTGACGCGAGCCAGTATCTTCAGCAGAGTGCTCTTCCCCGCTCCGTTGCGGCCGATGATGCCTGTCACTTCGCCCTGGCGAACTTCAAAGGAAACATCCTTGAGCGCCCAGAAGTGCCCGGCATCGCCATTGGGAGCAGAGGGATTCTGACGTTGGAAGATTCGCAGCGGGGCGGTAAGGGCGCGGGCCATCACATCGCGCAGCGCCAGGTAGCGTTCGTGTTCGCCAATGCGGTAGCGCTTGCCGAGCTGCTCGACTCGAATGACCACATCGCTCATCGGTTGGACCACGCCGGCATATTCTGCCAGCGTAACATCTTTACAAGGGGCAAGTCATCATTGGGGCGGACGTTCCGCGCGGCGATATGAAACAGCGGCGGCGATGCGCCGCCGAGTGGCGAGGCAGACTCGCCGCTACGGAATCAATTTGAAGTGAGCGTCCCCGAACGACTCACGAGAGCCTGCTCTGGCGCAAACCTTTCTTCCATGGCAAGGTGCTCGCCCAGTTCCCGGATAATGCGCTGCCCCATATTGAGCAGCACGCAGGGGTCGCCCGAGAGCTGGTAAGAGGCCATCTGCCGTTCAAACTTGTCCAAATCGATTCCCAAGCGCTCGTGCCCATCTCGAAATGTCTGGAGGTTCGCGGTCAATCCGCGGCCTTCCGCAAACGCAGGGAACACACCATTCTCTTCCCGGCGGCAATGGTCCATGACATAAGTCTTGAAAAAATGCATCGTCATGCGCAACGCGCCGAGCGCCGCCTGCCGGTCGATGAGCTTGTCACCGTGGTGCAAATCCAACCCCGCGAGAATCGCCTGCCAATCGTGCAAGGCGGCGCGTATCGTTTCGTGCTCCCCTTGCCACTTCGCGATGTCGGCGGGCGCAGATGTCGGGGAGCAATGAGCAGCAGCCAGGGGCGTTTCTGCCTCCAGGTACAAACTCCTGAGCCCGCGCGCGGCGAATACCGCGGCAACCTCTTGTCGCGTGGGAAATCCGAATGTCGAAAATTGCCCAGGGGTGTCATTACGAAGGTAGCCCCCCGGAAAGGTATCGCAGTCCACGGTGAAGAGGTCGCCCGCGGCCACCATCGAGATATTCATCTCGTAATTCTCGCGGGTATTGAAGAACAACCGCGAGCGCGGAAAGGCAAGATGATAGAGGCTGAGGATCAAACGGTAGTCGTCATCCTCGACCGTGAAGCGCGATGCCTTCTGCGACGCCAGCACGCCGCGCGCGGGCTTGAGGCGCGGGATGCCGATCGCGTGCGGCTCCAGGCCATAGGTTCGCCGCAGGTAATTGCCGTGCTCGATGGTGGCCAGCGCGTCGAAGCGCCAGTCGTAGAGACCCAGCAGCGCGCCCAGGGCAACCTTCTTGATGCCCGCGGCAATGACGCGGTCCCACAAGTCCAGGCGATATTCGATATCCCGCTTGGGCGAGCCCGCCACATGCCAGCGATCGAAATGGGGTTGGTGATAAGTCTCTTGCCACTCCACCACCCATTCAAGGCCGGCCTCGCGCAGCCGCACATAGTCATCACGCTCATACACGGGCGAGCAGAGCCCCACCACGCCACCGCCCAGCGCGTCGAGCCTCCGGCGGGTCAATTCGACGTAGCGCGCCACCACTTCGGGGCCAAACTCGGGGTCTTCCGAAAGCACCAGCTCAATCTGCCGGTGGCCCCAGGAAAGAATCAAGTCGAGCTCCCGGCTGAATTCATCCAGGCTCAGGCGCGCGCGCTCGGCCAGCGCATTGCTTTCCCGGTAACCACAATAGAGGCATTCGTTCTGGCAATAACTAGTGAGATATACCGGAATGACAAACTCAACCGTGGGTGGCGCCACCCGCTCGCGAACCCTCTGCGCCGCGGCGTGGATTTCCGCGCGCCGTTCGGGGTCGCGCGCCCAGGCCATCAGCGAAGCGGCGTCCTCCACATCGAGGCCGGGGCTTCTCTCCGCCACGGCCAGGATGGACTCGATCGGACGCACGGGTTCCGGGAGCGCCGCCAGAGATTCGATGTGAGGGCTCGAGACCTCAAAGACTTTGCTGAATTTTGGCACTGCCCCATTACCTCCACAAGAAAAATGATCGATGGCTCAAGTTACCCGGACTTGCTAAATCCTCGCGGGATTATCCAGCCAATAAATCGTTAATCCGGACAAAAGTTTGGGATAGAAGTCGGTGGATTTTTGCGGCATTGGGCAGTCGGCGAGAGCGTTGGCGTGAACAGCCTCGACGGGTGTGGGGTTGAGCAGGAACGCGATCTGGCCCCTACCCTTCTCCACGCCTTCACAAGCAAGCGCCGCCTCGCGATAGTACGATAAGTTCCTTTCCTCTCGCACGGCTTGCCCGGTGACGCCCAACAGGCGATCGAGCACCAGACGATGCAGCAACACGACGTCGAGGCGGCGCAGCGTGGGAGCGAGATCCGGGAGTGCGCGGCCTAAATCGAAATCCGGGCGCAGACGCAGCACAGCCAGCCTTCCATTGCCCGCAAAGGCGCCCATCGCAGGCCGCTCGTGGCCCGCCGCGTTAAGCTTGCCCAGGAATTGCGCCGTCCATTCACTTGCCGGGCCATTCACCGCGACATCTTCCCAGTCGAAAATCGCCCGCGCATTGGCGCTAAAACTTGCCCAATCGAAGTTCGCCAGGCTATGGACCATACGGTGCGTGGGCAGGATAGTGAGTCCGTCGGTTTCCATGCGCACGAAGGTCATCATCACGTATTCCGCGTCGCGCCGGCCCATCTCGCGGCGGTAATTGCGATACGCGAGCGCCGTTTCGTACCGATGGTGGCCGTCCGCGATCACCAGCGCCTTTTCGCGCATGGCCGCCGCCACTTCGGCAACAATCCGTGGATCACCGACGCGCCAGGCCGTATGCCGAGTGCCATATTCATCCGCCGCTTGCTCCCAGGGCTCGCCTGCCGCTGGCGCCGCCAGCAGGTTCTCGATTGCTCCGGTGGGGTCGCTATAAAGCATGAAGAGCTGGCCGAAGTGCCCGCGTGTGCCCTTCAGCAATTCCAACCGGTCAGCCTTGGGGCCGGAAAGCGTTTCTTCGTGCCGATGCACCACACGCGCGGAATAATCTTCCAGGCGCAATAAAGCAATGAAACCGCGGCGCTGCTTGCGCACGCCGGGCTGCCCGGGGATTTCGTATTCTTGGTAATAGGGATAAATGGCGGGCTCAGGCTCGGAAATCAGGACACCCTTTTGAATCCAGTCTTGGAAGTCCCGCGCCGCACGCGTATAAACATTGTTCGCGGGACCGTCCTCCGGCAGGGTCCGTCCACGAATGATGCGCGCCAGGTTGTACGGGCTCCGTTCGTAGTACCGCGCTTGCATCTCGGAAGAAATCTTGTCGTAGGGCTGAGTAACTACCGCGCCGAGGTCGGGAATTCTCCGTGGGTCGTAATGAAGCGCGCGAAAAGGGAAGATTTCTGCCATGTGCCTCACTTCCAGCCAAAATGCTTAAGAAGATTTAAAACTAACATACCAGATCTGATGCGTCGAGGTTTGCTCGGCGGGGAATTTAGGGATTAGGGGCCGCGGGTTAGGTGGGTAGCCACGGACAGTGCTTTCCTGTCCTTGGGTTTTCCCCTCGATGTCGAACGAAGTTGAATTATTGTCGCGACGGCGCTTATAACAATGATCGGAGTAATGGCGTGAGAAAAGACCACGGTCAAAAAAACGTTGACCGTGGCTACCCGCCGTGCCATGGCCATCCTGGCCATGCTCGAGCACGGGCAGGATGCCCGTGGCACAAAACCTTTGCACGCTGCGCAGAATCTCGGGAATAGTAGTACAGAGCCCACGAAGCAAAACGTGCTCGGTGTTCTGCCTCCGTGGTCTCTCCAGAAACTTCACGTAAGTTATTGATTATTCGTAACGGCAACGGGAAGTTTCCGGCACTATGGACCCGCCAAAGGCGGGCAGACACTCTGCGGTTTCTGTGGTGATCCTGTTTGGTTGCGGCTCCGCCGCGCTGCGCTACGCCGCTCGACCGTTGAGCGAAAATGTCGTAAAATGGCTTTTGTCAGCACGAGCGAAAGCCCCATGACGATTGCGATCCATCCCGAGCTCGAAGTAAGGCTCCGCTCCCGAGCGGAGGCTGACGGACTTACGGTGGAAGCCTATGTCGAGCGTTTGGTCCGCGCTGAGCAGCGGGCAGAGGACGAGCTTGAAGCTTTGGCCCTCGAAGGTCTCTATTCCGGCGAACCAATCGAGACCGGGCCGGGTTATTGGGAAGCCAAACATCGCTCGTTGGATGAACGCCTGAAGAAGACCGGTACTCGCTGAGTGCCCGCTACGTTATTCGCCCCAAGGCCGATCAAGATCTTGACGACCAGGCTTATTATCTTGCTACTCACGCAAGCCCCAAAGTTGGTCACAACTTTCTCCTCGCAGCCCACGAAACATTTTCGCTCCTCGCCACCCAGCCCAACATGGGATGGTATTCTCGCCTCAAGAACCCTGCTCTTGTCGCTTTGCGGGTGTTTCGAGTCTCGGGCTTCGAGAGAATGCTCGTACTCTACCGACCGCGCCCGGATGGAGTAGAGATTCTTCGGGTCGTCCACGCCTCACGAGACCTCGAAGCATTCCTACGTCGCGATCGTCTGGAGTGAGCAGAGACCCGCGACGTACAGTAGTTACAGGCGGAGCTTGTTGTTAAATCTTGAATCTGCCCTATCCAATCTTTTCCGCAGACCGTCATCCGGGGACCCGGGGACAGGACACTCGTTACACTGGTTTTCGCACGGGTGGCGGCTGGGACCGTCGCGGTGGGGCGAAAGTCAACGGTCTCTGCCTTCGGTCCACGAGGCTTGGCAGCGGCCACCTTCCGCCACTCCAGAACCAGAAAACGAGGTGCCTCCGGAACGTAGTCCCCGGAACATCGGGCGATAATTCGACAAGAAGATTCTTCCTGTTACTGGACAGCCTGTCGGGTCGGCGCAGAGTTTGGAGACAAGATTGCTTGGCTCCAGGTTGGTTGTGTGAATTCGCGCGCCTTCTGCGGGGTGGAAAAAGCCCCTCCTGCGGGCCGGAAGTCGAGAGAGGAAGCGACGAATTGATCCTCCGAAGGCCGTACCAATCGACATTTTATCGATGCTAATCAAGCCCACCAGCGAAAATAAAAAAGATGTCGAAATGAAGGGTGGTCCCGATAAGTTATTGAAAAAAACGGACAAATTTCTGACAAAATGGCGGAAGCCACCAAGTATTTGAAAACAATATAGTTATATAAAATAGCCGATTAATTATAGAAAACAAACCTAGTTACATCGATCTTTGACTCGAAAAACTCCCCATTTTTCCGCTCCATTCCCACTACCCGGATAACTTGAAGAAAATAAGTTACTTATGACTACGGACTTTGTGGTATCCGAATAAGTATCTGAAAATAAGTCATTTAGCGGAGGGCCAAGTACGCCCAAGCGAGCGAGGCCAAAGCGGATTGCCCCGACACAAAGAAACGGCCAGCCGGGAGAACGTTCTTCCCGGCCGGCCGCTGCTAATCGGCGCGGAGTTCTTCCAGCGAGCGGATGTATTCGATCACGGCTTCGCTCCAGCCGTCGATGTGCACCCACTCGCCGTAGCCCACGCCATTCTTAAAGCTGCCCACGTTGATGACGTAGCCGCGGCCCCGGGGAGCAGGAACCTTGTCGTGCGCCTGCTCGTCGGTGATGACGATGAGGCGGTCGAACCGTTTCTGCATCCCCGCGAGAGCTCCACCGAGCAGGGTGCCCCCGTGGGTCTGGCTCTGGTCAATGGCATCGCGCAAGGCGAAGCCGTGCCGCGCGGGAACCTCCACCAGCTTGTTCGAGAAGCTGTAGATGCTTGCCCGCTCGGCGAGTTCGCGCAGCAGAATCGCCAGCCCGTGTGCCGCGTCGGTACGCAACATTTCCGACTGGCGCGACAGGGCCGCCGTCATGCTGCCGGAGACGTCCACCAGCAGCACGGTCTTCCCCGGCAGCTTGGGGCGCTCGGCGAGGCTCTTGAGCATGGCCTCTTCCAGCGCCTCCTCCCACTGCGGGGCGTGGCGCGCGGCGGCGATGAAGCGGAAGGGCAGAACCCGGTCCGTGCGCATGGAACGGATCGCGCCCAGCACGAGTTCCCGCTCCACCCCGGCTGCCTGCATGTTGCGGAGGTTCCGCAGCAAGGCCAGCGCGCCGAGCTTGCGCTCCTGGATCAGCCGCTCCCACGCCGCACGCTTGTCGGCGCCCGCGGAAAGCGCTACTTCCCAGGTGTCGGGCGAGGCGAGCTTGCCCTCCACCAAACCCTTCCACACTTCCGCCTGAGCCTCATCGCGAGGCTTGGCGTGCGAGAGGAAGAGCACGTCGCGCAGGCGCACGGGGCCTGGGCGGTCGTACTTGGCAAGCTGGTAGGCATCAAACTTGCCGAAGGCCGCCGCCAAACCCTTCTTCACCTGCCCGGAAAGCGGCACACGGCCGTCCTTCCAGTAGATGGCCAGGAACTCGGTGAGCTCGTCGGCGCACTGAATGACCCGCGCCAGCGTCTCTCCCACCAGCGCGCGGTGCGTCGAGTGCCGGGCCATCTCCCGCACGAGCAAGAGAGGCGCATGCCGCAAGTGCATCTTTTCGCGCGCTTCAATGGCGATGTCCGCCACATGGCCGGCCTCGACGCGAGGAACCAACTCGGCGATGCGGCCGGCGATGGCGACTCCGTCCTCGTAGAACTGGTCCTCCCAAAGCAAGCAGGCCATTACCGAGCGCCGAAGCTCCAGCTCCGGCGTAATGGTCTTGGCCGGCCCACCTTCGTGCGTGCGGTGAGCAAGCCACGACCGCCAATTCTGCAGATTCAAACGTGCCATGATGCGGTGCCTCCTTTCGTTACGGGACACGGGGTTTGGGGTTAGGGGTCAGGGATTAGGGGTTAGGGAAAACCAACTACGTTCTACCGAGAACCGCTGGGCCACACTCGAACCATAAGCCCTAGGCCCCTAACCCCTAATCCCTGACCCCTAACCCCTGATTCATCTTCCGGACGGGGAACAAGCGACTGGGTATAGGTGCTCTACCACTGAGCTACGCGGGCGTCTTATGCCCACGACAGGATTCGAACCTGCACCACCCGCTTACAAGGCGAAGTAACCCAAGTCTTCACCACCGTCCGAACTTGCTTTTTCACCACTGAGACGCCAAGGCGCTGAGGTTTGCAAACGCGAGATCTCTTCTCTGCGCCTCAGCGCCTCGGCGGTGAAACGTACTGAAACGCTCGCCGGGGAACTTGCGGCAAGGGACCAACTCAAGGCATCACCCGCCGGAACCTGGCGAATCGGAGCTACGCTCCCGTCCCGGCTAGCTCAAGCCCTGGCAGAGGCGCCCGCCTCTGCGCGTTGTTGGTTGGCGGCGAAGTAACCCTTACCTTTCACCACCGGCGAAATTAGGGCCAGGGAACTAGTGGCGCGGACCGGGGATTCGAACCCCACCTTTTACAAGGTCTGCCACGAAGTAACCGCAACCTTCACCACTGGCCGAACCCGACTGGGGGAACAAGTAACGGCGGCAGTCGGTTTTCAAATCGATGTAGCCGCCATCGGCGCCACCCAGTCAAAAATTATGAGGAAGAGCGCAGGTCAGGACCGTCGAACCTTACCGAAGGGGCTCGAGTGACGCCCGGGTGCAGTCTTTGCCGCCGCTTGGCCGGAGCCGACCGAGCTGCGAATTGGATGTTGTATAGACCATATCGGGCGTTTTCCTACGCAAAGCAATATCGCCATAGGAAAAAGCGGGAATGCAAGAGAAATTTTCACATGGTGAGAAAGTTGGGTTTTCCATCGCGCGTGGCCGCTCACATCGGGCTCATAGCCAAGTTTTCGCCATGACTCCCAAGGCGAATTTTCACGAGACAATGACGAAATCCTGACCCGTCCCTCAATAGTTATGGATTCAGCAATTCATTTCGGGTAGAATTTGAAAGCGCGTTAGATCAGAGTTCAGGGCGCCTGGACAAGCCAAGCTTACATTCGGCGAATCTTCACTCGGAGCATTGGCATGCTTAAAGGTCTGTTCCGTGGGAACAGCCATACGAACGGCAACGGCACGCATCGTGGCGGGGTCGTTGCTCCACCATACGCACCGCCTGCGGACGGCGGCAAGCTCATCGTCCTGACGGCTCCGCTGACCGAGACCATCGATCACGCCGGCTATTTCATTCAGATGGCCCTGGCTTCTTTGCCGATCTGGATGGAATTCGTCATTAACGATAAATACCCCACGTGGCGCAAGGTGGAACACAACGCCGATGGTACAGCGCGTTACATGCCGGCGGGCGTGCGCCTGGTGGAAAAATCCCTGCTGAGGGAATTTCGCCCTGAAGACATCGTGGTTTGCTATCCCGACGATCTCGACAAATTCCTCGGCCCTCGAACGCGCGCGGTCGGCGTCTCAACCCATAACCCGCTCGGCGTCACGTTCGCCGCGGGTGTTTACACCTCGATGTTTGGATCTTCGAAAGAACCCATTAATTCTCACTACGCCAAGATGATGTTCGCGAAGATCAAGGCCAATCCCTTCCGCCAGAATTTCAAAGTCATCGTGGGTGGATCAGGCGGCTGGCAGATCACCCAAACCAACAGCTTCGAGAGTTTGAGCGTGGATTGCGTGGTGGAAGGACGCAGCGAATCGGTGGACGCCGTCAGCCTGTTTCACCAGGCCGTCCGGGGTGAACCCCTGCCCCGCGAGGTCAACGTGGCGCATCCCATGGACCGCGAGGCCATTCTGGTGCCGGAAAAGCGCACCACGTTTGGCGTCATCGAAATGACCACTGGCTGCGGGCGGCGATGCCAGTTCTGCGTGCCCGACTTGAATCCGCAACTTGATGTTCCCAAAGACAAGATCATGGCGGCGGTTCGCGCCAACGTCCGCGAGGGTAACAATCAGATTTCCCTGGCCACCGAGGACATGTTTATTTGGGGCCAGGTGCGGACCGGCACGCCGTTTTTCTTTCCCAATCGCGAGGCGCTGGTATCTCTCTACACCGACATTGTCGATACCCCCGGCGTGAAGAGCCACCTGCTGAGCCACAGCACCATGGCGCCCTTTGTTGTCGACCCGCTGCTGATCAAACAACTCTCCGCGAAGATTCTCGACAAGAGCCCCGTGCGCATTCGCCTGAGCACGCACCCGGAGAAGCGCGCGCTCTCGCCGCTGATCGGATTTGAAACCGGGTCGGTGCGTATGGCCAAGCAGATCATGCCCAGTAAGGGTGTGCCGTTCTCCATCGACGACTGGCCCAGTGTAATTCTGGAAGGCCTGCGTGTAGCCAATGAAAACAACTGGTTCCCCGTGATGACATTGATGGTGGGCAATCCCGGCGAGACCGACGACGATTCGCGGGCCACCCTCGACTTGCTCTATGAAATCGAGCGCCGTGGCCTTTTCGCCATTCTCGTCCCATCCATCTTCACCCCGCTGCACGACACGCGCATGGAAAAGCAGCATGGCGTTTCCGAGACGCGGCAGCTTACGCCGCTGCAGTGGCAAATCATCATGAAGTGTTGGAAGATGGATTTAGGTCCGACCTCCAACACTTGGTGGGCGCCGCTTATGTGGAAATTCGGCTCGCTCATCGTCTGGCTTCTGAAGCTGCGGCGCACGAATGGCCCGAACTTTAAATGGCCGCTCGTGATGTTCTCCGGACTGCTCTCGGAGAAAATGCTCGCGCGGGTGGGAAAGATTTATCCTGGCCGGCCGCTCAAAACCAAAACGCGCCGCGAGCTGGTCGCCTCCCTCAAGCCACGTTATTTGCAATACCTGCGCCCTGACAATGGAGACTTGCCCGAGGGCTACATTCCTCCACCGCGCCCGGTGGCACAATCACCGGAAGAGGACCAGTTGGTTCGAGCCTGATCGGCGTCGCTCCCCCAAACTCCCAACATGGCAGGGCAGAAATGCGCTGCCAAAGAGCATTTGCTACCGGCCACTGTGGTCGTGTCCGCCGGCTTCGTGTTTCGCCAGAGGCGTTGCCACAGGGTGTTGGGTAAAGTAGTCGAGTGTGCGCCGGAAGTCCTCGAGCAGAAGCGCGGCGAGATCTCGACTGAAGCCATGGCGCACGAGGATGCGCTGCACCACAAGGTCGCTGCGGTTGGGCGGCATGGAGTAGGCCGGCACCTGCCAGCCCCGGCTTCGCAGGCGGTCGGCGAAATCATAGAGCGTGAAGCCAGGATTCTCGCCGTCCTGAAGGGTCCAGCAGACCGCGGGCAGGCCGCCCGTACCGCCGTAAATGATCTTGAACGGGCCGAGCTTGGCAATCTCCCGGGCCAGGTACACAGCGGTCGAGTGACAAGCCTGGTGAACTTCGCGGTATCCCTCGCGGCCCAGGCGCAGGAAGTTGTAATACTGGCAGATCACTTCGCCGCCAGGCCGCGAGAAATTCAGCGCGAACGTTGACATGCTGCCGCCAAGGTAGTTCACCTCAAACACCAAGTCATCCGGCAAGTCGGAATGCTCGCGCCAGATCACCCAGCCGACTCCCAGCGGCGCGAGTCCGTACTTGTGCCCCGAGGTATTGATGGACTTCACGCGCGGCAGGCGGAAATCCCACACCAGATCGGGCTGGATAAAAGGCGCCAGGAAGCCGCCGCTGGCCGCATCGACGTGAATGGGGATGTCGAGCCCCTGCTTTTCTTGCAGTTCATCGAGCGCATCACTGACCTCCTTGACCGGCTCGTACTGGCAGGTGAACGTCACACCCAGTGTGGGCACGACCCCGATGGTGTTCTCGTCGCAATGCTCGACGACCTGCTCCGGCGTCAGCAGCAAACGATCACCGTCGAGCGGGATCTCGCGAAGCTCGACATCCCAATAGCGGCAGAACTTGTGCCAGCACACTTGCACGGGTCCCGTCACCAGGTTGGGGCGTTCCGCGGACCGGTGTTGGGCCCGCCTTTTCTCGCGCCATTTCCACTTTAGAGCCATGGCGCCCAACATGGCAGCCTCGCTCGATCCCGTGGTGGAAGTGCCGATGGTGCAGGCGGACTCGGGGCAATTCCAAAGGTCAGCGAGCATGTGGACGCAACGCCCCTCGATCTCCGCCGACTGCGGGTATTCATCCTTGTCGATCATGTTCTTGTCGATGCACTCCGCCATCAACTGGGCGACTTGCGGCTCCGACCACGTCTGACAAAAGGTGGCCAGGTTCTGGCGGGAGTTGCCGTCGAGCATCAGCTCATCGTGAACGATGGCGTAGGCGTGCCGGGGGTCCTGCGATCCCTTGGGGAATTTGTATTTGGGCACACAGACGGAAAGATCGTGCGAGGCGTAAATCTCGTCCACCATTTCAGGTTTGACGTCGCTTTTCCGGTGCAGGGGCATGAGCGTGTCTCCTCAATTGTTCTTGGCCGACTTTGACGACTGGCCGCTGGTTTTCTGGGGTTCTTCTATTGTGCATTGGGGGCGCCCCGTCCGTCTACAACCTCTTAAGATATCGTCGCGAGAGAAAATTTCGGAGTCGCTCTTGGGTTACGGTTGTGCGGCTTCGGTGTGAGCGGGCGGCTTGGTGGCTAGCATCACGAGGAACCCGATGGCGGCGGCGATCATCATGGTGAACATCGTGCGGTCCGGCGGGAAATTGGCCAAGTAACCGGCTAACGGGCCTCCAACTGCACTCCCCACAAATTGTGCGGTGTTATAAAAGCCCAGCGCTGTCCCATAAGCAGTGCCCGGGGCGGCCTTGCTGACCTGGCTGGGAAGGATCGGCTCAAGGCCGGTGAAGCCAATGTAGAAGAGTGTTCCCGCCAAAAGTAACGGAGTCAAACGGCTGGGATTCTGGCCCAGCCATGCCGGTTCGAAAAGCAGAAGAAAACTAGGGATGAACATCAAGTACGCCAAGGCGGCCAGGGGGCGCGCCCAACCCTTGTCCGCGCCTTGCGAAAAGCCGAACATGGTGACGGCGCTGATCAACATCATCGGCAGCAGCAGCAGGTAATACTGGGTCATTCTCAGGTGATGCTGGCCGGTGGCGATCAGCGGAAAATGGAAGAAAAACGTGGTCATGAAAAAGTTGATCAGGAACCCGCCGCCGGCATAGGCGACGAGTGAGGGATGGGAGAAGATTTCGGCCAAGGGCGCAGGCGCCTTCTGTGGAGGCACCTCATCTTTCAGGTAGCGCACCAGAAGGAAATCCGACCCCAGGCCCAGGACGCCGGTCATCCAGAAAAGGAAAGCCGTTCCAAACCAACCCGCCAGGATAGGCCCGACGATAATTCCCACCGCGAACGAGATGCCGATGGGGATGCCCAGCATCGCCATGGCGGTGGAGCGCCGCTCGGGCTCGATGTGATCGGCCACGGTGGCGAAGGCTACGGAGATGATCGCCCCTCCGCCCTGGACGAGCCGCCCGAAAATGAGCTCCCAAATCTGCCAGGAATGAGGGAACAGCGGCGGCAATGCACACAGGAACGAGCCCACGCTGAACAGCGTCATCCCCATCACCAGCACTTTGCGGCGGCCGATGCGGTCCGACAATCTCCCCATGGGAATTTGTAGGATGGCCATGACCAGCGCGTAGGCGCCGAAAGCGAAGCCCACCAGAAACTTCGATGAAGTGAACTGGAGTCCATAAAGAGTGAAGACGGGTAGAACCAGGAACAACCCCAACATGCGCAATCCCACCATGCAGGCGAGCGCGAAAAGCATTTTCTTTTGCGTTGAGGTGTAAGAGATGCGTTGGCGAAGAGTGGTCTTTGGCATTCGTAAGGAAAAAGGGTAAAGGGTAAAATAAAGGGCAAAGGGTGAAGGTCGTCAGCTAACGGGTAGACGCAGGATTGCGCCTCTACCCTTTACACTTCAAACTTCACACTTTCTTACAGCTCCACAAACTCCGCCTGCACGCGGCTCGGCAGGATGCCCTTTTCGAAGCCGCGGTCGAGGAGCGTCTGCACTGCCTTGCGGCCGCGCTCGCCGTAATCGAGCGTCCATTCGTTCACATACATGGCGACGAAACGGTCCGCCGTGGAACTATCCAGACCGCGCCCGAATTGCAGGGCGTAATTCAGGGCTTCCTCGCGATGGTCGAGCGCATATTGAATACTCTGCTTCAGTAACTTTGCCACGGCCCGCACCGTGCGGCGGTCAAGGGATCGCAAGATGAGGTTCGCACCGAGCGGTAGCGGCAGAGCGGTCTCCTTATGCCACCATTCCCCTAAGTCCACAATCTTCTTTAATCCCACCTCAGCGTAGGTCAATTGGCCTTCGTGGATCACCACACCCGCGTCGGCCTTGCCTGCGGTTACCGTATCGAGGATTCGGTCAAAGGGAGTTAAAACAGGCTCAAAATCGCTTTCGTAGAGTCGCAGAACCAAGTGAGCGGTGGTCAGCTTTCCCGGCACGGCAATGCGCTTACCCCGCAGGCCCTCTGGTCCAGGCTTGGACCGCGCGACCACGATGGGACCATATCGCTCACCGAAACTCGCACCCGACGGCAACAGGACGTAGCGTTCCGCCAGATAGGGATAAGCGTGAAAGGAAGCCGCAGTGATATCGTAAACGCCCTGCATTGCCTTCTGATTCAACGACTCGATATCCTCCAGAACGTGCTTGAACACCAAGTTCGAGGTGGGGAGCTTCTTGGTTGCCAAGGCATAGAACATGAAGGCATCGTCGGAATCCGGGCTGTGCGCCAGCTTCAGTTCCATGACGCGCGGCTGGGGTTCATCGGCCTGCTGGGTTGTAAAGGATGACATTGCGTGATCTCAGAGCCAAATCTTCAGTTGCCGTGAAAGCGGTATTCTATCACAGGTGCCCAGGACACACACTACAGGGAGAGCATTATAATCAAATTAGATCGTAACCCCTTCGGCTAAGCTATCCGATTGATCGTATTAAACTTAGCGGGCGACGCTCGAAAAGCTATAGTTTTGCCGCGCTACCGCACCTGCTGCGACCCCGACCTCGCGGTTGCATTGGGTGGCGGACGGGAGTATCTTCAGGTGGGCGGCATGCGGATCATGATTACAGGACTGTTTCGCAGCCACCTTCTCTTCCATCACAGATCAGAATTCCAAAATCGAAAACAGGAGTAATTCTGGCGTCTTTTGGCCAAACCGCTTCCCTGCCCGGCGAGCTTGCTGCCCGCCGCCGAGCGCGTTCCGGCGTCTGGGTAACGGTGCGCGAAGCCTTCTGGATCGCGATGGAAGCTTTGCGGGCGCATAAGCTTCGTTCATTTCTCACTCTCTTGGGGGTGGTGATTGCCACCGTTACGCTCATCGTGGTGATGTCGCTGATTAATGGCATGAATATTTATATTGCCGATCATATAGCGAATTTGGGCGCAAATGTCTTTGTCGTCCACAAGTACCCCTGGACTCAGAACTATGAGGCATGGCTGAAGGCCCGGCGGCGGAACAAGCCCATCCTGATCGAGGAATTCGAATATTTGCGGGACAACCTGAACGACTATAAGAATATCGCCGCCGAAGCGGATATGCAAACTATCGACACCTCCGCTCGCTATCAAAATCACTCGGTTTACTTTGTGGACATCGCCGGCGTTACGCCCAACATGATCGACATCGGAGCGCAAAAGGTGGACAGCGGCCGGTACATCACCCCTTCCGACTACCAACACGAGTCGCTGATTTGCTTTATCGGGCAAGACCTGGTGGATGCCTTCTTCCCTAGCATCGATCCCCTGGAAAAGGAAATCCTGGTCAATGGCATTCCCTTCCGGGTCGTCGGGGTGGCAGAGAAAATCGGCAGCACTTTCGGCCAAAGCCAGGATAATTTTGTGCAAATCCCCCTCACCACCTACCGCAAGCTTTTTTCGCCGCGGCCCTCCCTGCTGGTCAACGTTCAGGCCTGGGATGCGGAACAAATGATGTTGCTGAAAGATCAAGCGCGCTCGTTGCTCCGCGCTCGCCGCCATGTTCCCTATCATGAGGACGACACCTTTGGCGTCGACGCTTCCGATACCATCATGGAGCTCTGGCATCAAATCACCGCCGCGGTGTTTGGAGTGACCATCGCCATCGTGGCGGTATTCATGGTGGTGGGCGGCATCGTGATCATGAACATCATGCTGGCCAGCGTCACGGAACGCACGCACGAGATTGGCATTCGCAAATCGTTAGGCGCCCGCCGCCGCGACATCCTGATGCAGTTCCTCATCGAATCGAGCGTGATGGCCGGCCTCGGCGGAGGGTTGGGAATCCTGTTCGCCCTTTTGGTCAGCGCGCTCGTGAACCTTATTGTCGGGCCCGGGTTCTTTAATGCCTCGGTCCCGCTCACCGCGGTGCTGGTGGGGTTGTTCCTTTCCACGGGCGTTGGACTCTTCTTCGGCATTTATCCTGCCAGCCAAGCCGCTAAACTCGATCCCATTGAAGCTCTGCGAACGGAGAATTGAGGATGGTGAATGAGCGCCTCCACAGCATTCGCGAGAACCTGCTGCTCGCGCTGAATACGCTGCGCACCCACAAATTTCGCTCTTTCTTGACGATCTTGGGCGTGCTGATCGGCACCATGACCGTCATCAGCGTGGCCGCCATTTTCAAAGGCCTCGACCAGCAAGTGGTGGATGCCGCCGAGGGTTTTGGAACTCGCTCGCTTTTCATCTTTAAGTTCGAGCCGGGCATCACCTTTAACCTGACGCGCGAGGAGCGATTGCGCAAGCCGCTGAGCTACGAGCAAGCCATGGCGATCAAGGACCAGTGTCCGGCGGTGGAAGCGGTCGGGGTAGAATCGATCGTCAATGGACCCCCGGCCGTCGCCAAGTACAAGGGACTGGAAATGGTTGACACCATCTTCCGCGGCGCTACGCCCGAGCATATGCGCAACGTCAACGTGGAACTCAGCGACGGGCGGCTCTATACCGACTTCGACGACCTGCATCGCCGGAACGTCGCGGTGGTTGGCTTTGACGTGGTGAACCGCTTCTTTGCAGGTGAGGACCCGATCGGCAAAGTCATTGAGGTTGACCACCACTCCTTTGAAGTGATTGGAGCGCTCGAGAAGCGCAAGGCCTTTCCCGGTAACAGCAGCAGCGATGGAGTGATCTACATCCCTTACTTCACTTTTCGCAAGTTCTATCCCAATGCCAAGGAGAACCTCATCACCGCCGTGGCGTTTCCGGGAAAGGTGGAAGAGTCCAAGGATGAAATCACCGCCGTGCTGCGGCGGCAGCGCGGCGACAAACCTTTCGCACCGAACAGCTTTGGCATTGCCACCGCCGAATCCATCATCAATCAATTTCGCCAAATCATGAGCATGGTGGTGCTGGTGACCGTGGTGGTTTCCTCCATCGGCCTGCTGGTGGGCGGGATTGGAGTCATGAATATCATGCTCGTATCGGTCACCGAGCGAACCCGCGAGATCGGCGTGCGCAAAGCCATCGGCGCCCGTCGCAGCGACATTACTTGGCAGTTCCTGCTTGAAGCCATGACGCTCACCGGCACTGGAGGGTTGCTGGGTATCGTTCTGGCCACGCTCCTCAGCTACTTGATCCGGACCCTCCTGCCGGCTCTGCCCTCGAGCGTCCCCCTTTGGGCGGTGGTCATGGGTTTCGCCGCTTCCGTCAGTATCGGGTTGTTCTTCGGCATATGGCCCGCCATGAAAGCTTCCCGCCTCGATCCCATCGTCGCCCTGCGGCATGAATAGCGCCGAATCCGATTTGCCCCCTCGTAGTTGCATTTCGCGTCGGCGAGGAGTACTTTGTGGGCAGACGGGAAACGGATCATGGAGAATCCGGTTAAGAACGGTGCGCACGCGCCTTCTTACCCGCCGCCAATCGGAGATCCAAAACAGAAAGCAGGAAAATCCTTGGCGTCCGTTAGCCATACCGCTTCGGTTTCCCACGCGCTTACGGCCCGTTCCAAAGCCGGCTCAGGCGTCTGGGGGACTGCGCGCGAAGCTTTCTGGATTGCTCTGGAAGCTCTCCGTACGCACAAGCTGCGCTCCTTTCTTACCCTCCTCGGGGTGGTGATTGCCACCACTACCTTGATCGTCGTCATGTCGATCATCAACGGGATGAATCTCTATATCGCTGACCGCATTGCCAACCTGGGAGCCAACGTCTTCATCCTGGACCAGTACAAATGGACCACCAGCGATGAAGAGTGGCTGAAGATGCAACGCCGAAACAAGCCCATCCACATGGAAGACTACGAATTCTTGAAGGAGAATTTGGGAGGTTATAAGAACATCGGAGCCGACGCGGCGGTCAGTCCCCGCCCTACGATCCGATACGAAACCCATACCCTCTATGAAGTCTCCGTGCGGGGCGTGACCCCCAGCATGATCGACATCGGGCAGGAGCAAGTCGAATCGGGCCGCTTCTTTGGCGACTCCGAATACGGCCACAGCGCGATGGTCTGCTTTATTGGGCAGGACCTGGTGAACGAGTTCTTCCCTTCCGTGGACCCCCTCGGGAAAGTCGTGTCCATCAATGGCCTGCCTTTCCACGTGGTGGGTACGGCGCGGCGCATCGGCGCGACCTTCGGCCAAAGTCAGGATAACTTTGCCATCATTCCCCTCACCACGCTCGGTAAATACTTTTCCCAGCGACCCCACGTGGACATCTCCGTCCAGGCGTTTAACGACCTGCATATGATGGCGCTCGAGGATGAGGTTCGGTCCTTAATGCGCTCCCGCCATCACGTGCCTTACAAAGAGGACGACGACTTCGGCATCAACGCCTCAGCTACCCTCATGGGCAT
Organism: uncultured Acidobacteriota bacterium; assembly: GCA_963808085.1. Lineage (GTDB taxonomy): Bacteria > Acidobacteriota > Terriglobia > UBA7540 > UBA7540 > Bog-366. Next base: position 133,885 of record CAWEFC010000006.1, on the reverse strand, counting down.
GTGGCAGCAACTCACCGGAAGCATTTTTGCCGTGACCATCGGCATTGTGGCCGTTTTCATGGTCGTAGGCGGCATCGTGATCATGAACATTATGCTGGCCAGCGTTACGGAGCGTACCCACGAAATCGGCATCCGCAAATCGCTGGGAGCCAAACGGCGGGATATTCTGCTCCAGTTCATCATTGAATCCGGCGTGATGGCGGCTGTGGGGGGAGTGATCGGGATCGTTCTATCCTTGGTCATCAGCAAGATCGTGGACGCCTTTTTCACTTCCAGCGTACCCCTGAATGCCGTCCTGGTAGGCCTGACGCTCTCGACCACGGTGGGGCTGTTCTTCGGCATCTATCCCGCCAGCCGGGCGGCCCGCCTGGATCCCATTGAAGCTCTGCGCATGGAGACGTAATCAGGTGGCGAAACCCCGGCAAAACTTTCGTGAAAATCTCATGCTGGCAATGGACACGCTGCGGGTCCACAAGTTCCGCTCCTTCCTCACGCTGCTGGGAGTCTTGATCGGCACCACCACGGTCATCGCCGTCGCGTCCATCTTCGCCGGACTGGACCAGCAGGTGGCCGACGCCGCCAGGGATTTCGGCACGCGAACCATCTTCATCTTCAAGTGGGAACCCGGCATTCACTTTGGCAATATCTCCCGCGAGGAGCGCTTGCGCAAACCCTTGACGCTCGACGATGCCATGGCCATCCGCGACGAATGCCCGTCCATCGAGAAGGTCGCCGTGGAGCAATTCCTTTGGTCTGACGCTCCTCCCACTTTGAAATACAAGGGCATGGACATTCGGAACTACAACTTCACCGGCGCCACCCCCGACGACTTCGCGGTCGTGAACGACAACCTTGCCGATGGTCGGTTTTTCACCGAGACCGACAACCTGCACCGCCGGAACGTCATGGTGATCGGCGCAGACATCGTTAAGCGGTTCTTTGCCAATGAAGACCCGATCGGCAGAAGCGTGAATCTGGGGGGAAGCAATTTTGAGGTCGTCGGAACTATCGCCCCCCGCAAGGCATTCCCAGGTGACAGTGGCGCGGACCGCGTTGTGAAGATTCCCTACCTTACTTTCCGCAAGCTTTATCCCAACGAAAAGGAAAACTTCCTCCTAGCCATGGCTTACGAAGGAAGAGTTGAGCAGGCCAAGGACGAAGTGCGCGCCGTCCTTCGCCACCGCCGCCGGGTCAAGCCGTCGGACCCCGATAACTTCGGTCTTTCGACCACCGAACAGCTCATCGAACAATTCCGGGGCATCATGAGCATGGTGGTGCTGGTGACCGTAGTGGTTTCCTCCATCGGTCTTATGGTGGGCGGCATCGGCGTGATGAATATCATGCTGGTGTCGGTCACCGAGCGCACCCGCGAGATCGGCGTGCGTAAGGCCATTGGCGCGCGGCGCAGTGACATCTCCTGGCAATTCCTGCTTGAGGCCATGACCTTGACCGGCGCCGGTGGCGTTCTGGGCATTCTTGCCGGGTTGTTCCTGAGCTTCCTTATTCGAACGTTCCTTCCCAGCCTTCCCTCCAGCGTTCCGCTTTGGTCGGTGGTGGCCGGGTTCGTGGTGGCGGTCAGCATCGGGCTGTTTTTTGGCATGTGGCCCGCCATGAAAGCTTCCCGTCTCGACCCTATCGTCGCGCTGCGGCATGAATAAGCGGCAGTCGTAGGGGCGCCCCTCGTGGGCGCCCAAACATGGGTCGCTTCGGCCCCCGGTGGGCAGGCACGAGGCCTGCCCCTACGACTTTGCCGCGGGCGCCGCGTCCGCACGGGCGCGGATGGCGCGTTTGGCGCGCAGCGCCGTCGCCGCCACGTCAGTATCAGGATCATGCGAGAGCCGGTCGAGCTGTTCCAGGCTGCTCTGGTCGCCGCTGTACATCAGCACCACGCACAGTTGCTTGCGAATGCCGGCGTCGGGACTCTGCAAGTAAGTGTAGAGTTTAGGAAGGAAGGTCGGATTGCGGGCGAGCTCGATCAGGTAAGAGCGGGCCACATCGCCTCGCACTTTGGAGCCCAGGTCGCTCATCACGTTGTTCAGGGCATCCGCGTTACCCAAAGCGGCGAGGGCGAAATTCATGGCCAACCTGGGACTGGCGTCTTTTTCCACCGCTACGGCTTTTTGGAGCTCGCTCAGGCTTTGGGGATCCGCGGCGCGCGCCAGTCCTTCGCCCGCCGCCTGCCGGATGTCCTTATTGTCGCTCCACAGCGCTTTGGTGAATACCGGAACAGATTGCTTGTCACCCAAGTAAGCCAGACCTTGGATTGCGGCCACCTTGTCTTTTTGGTCTGGATCGTTCTGGTAAATCGATTGCAGTTTGGGCAGAGCGGCCTTGGCGCGCAGAATCCCAACGGCCGTGCAGGCGTCGCGCTTAACGTCCTTGTTGGGCGAATCCAGCAAGTCAATGAGCTGCGGACCCGAACTCTCGTCCTTGATTTTGGAGAGGGAGTTCAGCGCCTCCTGGGCCAGGTCCGCGTCGGAGGAGTGCGCCGCAGCCACCAAGTCCGGGGCCGCTGCTTTCGCCGTAAGGATTCCCAGCGCCTTTGCGGCCTCGCGCGACGCAGAGTTCGAGCGCGTGTCCTTCATCGCCGCAATCAGCGTCGTGATAACGGTGGGATCGATGGTGATGCCCGGGTCAACCTTCGTATCTTCCCCGGAGAAATGGCTGACGGTGCGCTGGTAGCTCTTCTTCATGAATCCGGTGAAGCCGGAGGTCGGCAGCACTCCAGTGTAGTATCCCACCAGGCACTGCACGGCGGTCACTCGCACGCCGTCGTCCAAGTCCTTCGTGGCCTGCTCCAGCGGCGGCAAGACGACCGACTGATGGAATTGCGCTAGCGCCAGAACCACCTCGCGACGCACTTTGGGGCTGGGATCGTTCAGTGCCGACGCCAGCGCGGGGACAGTCGAGAGATCACCTTGACTGCCCAAGTCCCGCGCTGCTTTCGCCCGTATACCCTCAGTGTGCCCTTGCTTCAGGAGCATCACCGAAGGATTGCTGCTCGCGGCAGGAGCCGCGGGAGTTGCGGTGGGATTGGCAGGAGCCGGAGTAGGAGCGGACGGCGGGGTGGTAGGGGTCTGGGGGGCATTGGTAGCCTGCCCCCACAGCAAAGAAACGCATGAAACGAAAAGAACGAGAAGAACAACGAACCTGAAAGAGTGCTTCATTTTGTCCTCGCGGTTATCTGGGACGCCTGTAATCTAACCAACCGCCCCCGCGCCCGGCACAGTCTTCGCAATCGCTGCGAAGCTTTGGAGTGCGGCAGCTTGCTGCCGCTTTCCTCCCAGCGAGCTTGCTCGCGGGAATTACCCACCGGCAGCACAATTCCCGCCAGCAAGCTGGCTCACGAAAAAGCGGCAGCAAGCTGCCGCACTCCAAAGCTTCGCACCGAGTACCGGCCGACCATAGAAGGCCTACTGTTTTCCGATGCTGGTAATGACGATCTTGGTTTTCCCAGAGGCGTTATCGGCCACAATAGCGATGTTCACTACCGAATTCTGCCCGACAAGATGGACTGTGGCTTGACTCGCGCCCTGCGCCACCACCGCGTTGGGCCCGAGTTTATTCTTGTAGAATGCCACAACCTTATCCACCGAATCTGGAGTGGTGAACTGCTGCATCTTGAGCCCCGCCATCCCCAGGATTGCTCCCGTTTGGCCCCCCGGGGTCTCTGCCCCGGGATAAGCCAGACTTCCGGCATCGACGGCGGAGATCCCTGGTTCGCCAGGCTGGATGGGGGCTTGGGAGGACCCTGCCGGCTCAGGGAAGGTGGTTTGAACTTGCTTTTCAAATCGCCTCAATCGCTGCTTGGCTCGATAAACGCCGTATACGCACGACCCGACCAGCAACATTCCAAGGAGCAAGAACACTCCGACGATAATCAAAACGATCTTCATGCCGGACCCGCCCTTCGCAGGGGCGGGTGCGGCTGGCGGAACCGGGACGGGAGGGGTCATGACTACATCCGCTGCATCCAGTCTGGGCGCGGACGGAGCGGGGACCATGGGTGCGAAGGAATCTGGCGACAGAGCGGCGGGGGGCGGGGGCGCAGAAGGCGCGTCAATCGTAGCTCCACAGCCCGTGCAGAATCGCATCCCCTCGGTCAGAGCGCTCCCGCATTTTGTGCAGAATTGAGCCATCGGAAAACCCCTCCTCTTTCAGTGCGCAACCCGTGGAGGCCACAGTTTAAACCTGGATCGCCGGAAAGCGGGTACGCAAAGCGGGTTCACACCCGGATGATTGATTACCGTATAGTGCCGGAGCATAACACTTTTCCGATTCCGAGTCGAGGCACGGCAAATCTGGGTAGTGTCCTAGTTTGAGGTGTAACCCCAGATCTCAGGCGGCACAGGAGCCACCATGATGACGGCGCTCCGTTCAAATTAGGGCACTGCCCAAATCTGATCTCACCGGCGGCATAGAGACGCGATATGGAGAGGCACCCGTAACGCGCGTGATGCTGGCGAAAACCAGCTTCCGATTACCGCTTCTCGCCGCCGGTTTCTCGCGTTTTTGGCCGCATTTTCGCACTAAAAAGCACACTTTTCCGTCAGACACTTTGTCGCTCGACCTTGTGTTTTCATAGATATAGTCGGATCATCCTTCATTTTTAACATCTTTATTGCTTCCACACCTCACTGGCGTCAATTCAACTCCCTTACTTTCAATAATTTGAGTTTTCGGTCCGTTCGGCGAAATTCCATTAAGTAACTTTATTTTCATAAATATAGTCGCTTCGTGCGCCTTCTCGCCAACTTCCTGGCGAAATGAAGGCATTGTAACGTCCCGCGGCCAGTGAATAGTGGCCAATGGCGACTGTGGTGTCCCACCTAATATTTGACGACCAAGGTCGCCGCCGATGGCCATCTTCATTGGAAACTACGAGCCGGGAAGGGTTGCTATAACCATGCCCTTCGCGCTGCGCCCACTGGCGGCTACCGGTAGCCTTCCAAGATAGCAGATGTTACTAGTCTTTGTCAAGAGGATTATTATTCGAAGGACGTTTATCGATTAATTCAGACATTAGGTCAGAAACCCCGAATGCCGGGGGTCTATTAGTCTGAGATGCTCCCTGCATAGCGGCAAATCGGCGGGTTGCGATCTTGCCTTGCGGGCACGTCCGCCGGGCAGCGCCTCCTCTCCCAATTCCCGGACGGGACACAACTGGACGGGAGCGCCGCAGCGTGGAAAGCCCAGAGGGGAAAGCCGCAGGGCTGGAGAGCGAGCCCTGCGCTACCCCGAGCCCTGGGGTACCTCGGTGGCGGGTCGCATCGCCGCGCCAAGGCACCCAGATGCTTCGAGAACTTGCGCTTACCTTTTTTCCCGAGGGTCGTCTAAGATGGGGAGAGGTTCAAACCTTCGCGTGATGGATGGCACCTGCTTGGAGTTCGCCCAAAAAGCTTCCGCCCAGCCTTCGCCGGTCAACGAAGCCGAAGAGCTTTTGCTGATCCGCCGGGCTCAGGAAGGGGACCGTTACGCCTTTGACGCGCTCGTGCGCCTTTACGACAAGAGCGTTCTGCGCATGGCGCTGCAGGTTGTGGGCTCGCCCGAGGAAGCGCGCGATTTGTACCAGGAAGCGTTCCTTAAAGTTTACCGGTCGATTCGGCACTTCCGCTCCGAGGCAAAGTTCTCCACCTGGCTCTACCGCGTCGTCATGAATGTTTGCCTTGACCACTTGCGGCGGTTGAAAACTCGCAAGGAGGTGCCAGTTCCGCAGCCCGAAGACGGCCAGCCGGAATTCATGCAGACGGTACCCGACGACCGGCCCACGCTCGACCCGGAACGCGCCACGCACTCCAAGGAAATCAGCCGGCGCATTCAGGCGGCAATGGAACAGCTCAATCCCCGGGAGCGCATGGTCTTCGAGCTGAAGCATTACCAGGGTTTGAAACTGCGGGCGATTGGCGAGATTTGCAAAACCAGCGAACAGACGGCGAAGAATTGCCTGTTTCGCGCCACGCAGAAATTGCGGGTGGAGTTAGGTGACTTGGCGTAGACCCAGTGATTCGCACGGAGAGTACAAACAATGAATTGCCAGGATTTCGAAGAAAATCTGCCGCTCCTGCATTACGGGGAGCTTTCCTCATCCGAGCGTGCGGCTTGTGAAGAGCACCTCGCGGGGTGCGCAAATTGCCGGACAGCGCGCGAGAAAATGGAACAGCTTCACCAAGTCCTTGCCCAGCGGCCGGAGGTGGAAGTGAGCGCCGCGCTGCTGGCCGAGGCGCGGATGGGGCTGGATGAGGCCCTCGACCGCCAGCAGCACGGATGGCGCGCCCTGCTGCGCAACGGCCTGCCGATTCTGCGTTTTCAGCCGGCTTCCGGATTTGCTTTGGCGCTTACGCTGGTTCTGGCCGGATTTGGCCTAGGATGGGGATTGCGGCCGCACGCGGCGCGCCTCACCGCCGCCGTCCCCGGAGTCAATAACGCCGACGTCGCCAGCCCCGACCTCGAGAATATGCGCATCAGCGGCATCAGCGGTGTGGCCCCCGACCCCCAGACAGGCGGGGTGAAAATCACCATGGATGCGGAACGGCGAGTGACCCTCGAGGGCTCGCTCGACGACCCCAAGATTCAGCAGGTCCTGGTTTACGCGGTGAAGAGCTATGACAACCCCGGAATCCGCCGCGACACCTTGGACGCGCTGCGCTCCCACGCCGACGACCCCAACATCCACCAGGCGCTGATCTACGCCATGCAGCACGATCCCAATGCCGGCGTGCGCCTGGAGGCGCTAGGAGCCGTTTGCAGTATGAAATCCAACGCCGATGTGCGCGCGGCTCTGTTGGAAGCTCTCGAGCACGACACCAACCCGGGAGTGCGAGTGGCGGCAGTCGATGCTCTGATCGATCACACGGAGAAGGAAGGTTGCGATTTATCTACGGCCCAGGCCCTCGAGCATTTGGCTACCTCCGACAGCAATCCCTACGTCCGGCTGAAGTGCGCCAACGCCATGATGAAGTTAGGAAAGTGAGGCTTACATTCAACCCATGGGAACAAGGAAGGTTTACAGTTTCGCACTATTAGCCCTGCTGACTGCCACGCCGCTCGTAGCGCTCGACGTTTCTTCAGTGAAACAGGGCGCGCCCGTGCGGCATGGGAATTCCTGGCAGCAGGTTTCGGAGTTTGAAGCCCCTACGAGGGAGGGAGCGCGGCTGCTGTTGCGGGCAGATAGCGGAACGGTCGACATCCGTCCCGGCCCCGGCGACAAGGTGAGTTGCGCCGTCACATTGCGTGCCTACACCTCCGACGAGGCGAAGGCCCGTCGATTATTCGATGCGTTTCAACTCAGTTCCCGATCTGTGGAGGCAGGTGGAATATACCTCACGAGCCAATCGCCCCAGCGGGGCCATCACGAATCCAAGTTTCGGATCAGCTTTCTCATCACCGTACCCCAACGCTATAACCTGGACGTCGAAACGCAGGGTGGGGACATCAATGTGGATACCCCCCTCGAGGGCGAAGCCCGGCTGACGACAGCGGGGGGCGACGTTCACACCAGCGACATCTCGGGCCCGGTGCGGATTGAAACCGCTGGCGGGGGAATTTCCGTCGGCAAGATCGGCGGAGCGTTGAGTGCGCGCACGGCGGGCGGCGGCATCCATGTGGACGGAGCAAAGGGTGATACGATTCTCGAAACGAGCGGGGGAGAAATCGTTACCGGCGAAGTGGCAGGCTCCCTGAGAGCCGAGACGGCCGGGGGCGACATCGTGGTGGGCGGCGCCACGGGACAAGTTCAGGCGCAGACCTCGGGCGGTCAGATTCAGATTGGGCCCACCGGCGGCGGCGTTCGCGCGGAAACCGCTGGAGGCAGCATCCGGCTTCAAAGCGCGCGCGGCCGGGTGGTGGCGGAAACCGCCGGGGGCAGTATCGATCTCCTCAAGGTTGATGGCGCCGTTCGGGCTTCCACCGCGGCGGGACGCATTCTGACGGAATTCAATTGGTCCAACAAGAACTTCGGGCCCTCGCAGCTCGAAACAAGCATGGGCGACATCTACGTCTACCTGCCCAACAATATGCCGCTCACCATCGATGCGGCCATTGACACGGCGGCAGGACGCCAGATTCGCTCGGACTTCCCTCTCACCATTCAGAGCGACAAGGAAGAATTGGTTCCCTCCACCATTCGCGGCCGTGGGACCTTAAATGGAGGGGGAGAAACCCTCAAGATCCGGACCGTGGCGGGCAATATCGAGATTCGCAAAATTGACGATGCATCTCTTCAGGAACTCCAGCGCCGCGAGGACAGCAATTGGCGAGGATGGAATGAGCGGCAGGCGGAAAGAGAGCGCCGCCGCCTGGAACAGGAAAGGCAACGGCGGCAACGCCAACAAGAAGGGGACGAAGGCGATCATGACCAGTGACCGGGAACGTCCGCAGCCCGAAATTCGGAATTCGGCACGCGCGATCTGCGCGCCGGATTTCGAGTTTCGATTTTCGAGTGTCGAATGGAAGATCCTCCTGCTCTCCACCCTTGTCTTGGGCCTGGCCGGTTGGCTGCGGCCCGCTTACGGGGCGGAACGCGTCTGGGAAAAGAAATTTGAGCTTCCGCCGGGCGGGCGCGTCTCTGTCGAAAACGTGCACGGCAGCGTGCTGGTGGAGGGCTGGGACCGTTCTGAAGTGGAAGCCACTGTCGCGATGCGCAGCGACATTCCCACCGATCAACTTGATGATGTGCAAGTCGCGGTGGAAACACGCAGTGGCGGAGTGGCGTTCCACACCCTTTATCCTTCCAGCATCGAGACGCCCATCCGCGTGGATTACCGCCTGCGCGTGCCTCGTCAAGTGCGGCTGGAGGAACTCAGCACGCTGGACGGCGACATCGTGGTCCACGATGTGCACGGGGTCATCGATGCGCGCAATCTGCACGGCGATATTGAGGGCATCAACGTTTCGGGCTCCATCGCCGCGCATGCGCTGACCGGGAACATCCTAATTTCACTTGGGGCCTCGCCCGACCGCCGAATGCCCATCCAGCTCGCCACCATCAATGGCAATGTGGACTTGGTGATGCCTGCACAGGCCAATGCGAACCTGGAGCTTTCCACCGTGGCGGGGAATATCGAGGGAGATTATGCCTTCCAGGTCAGCTCGGTTCCCGGAGATTCCACCCGCCGCGCGCAGGTGGGCGCGGGGGGGGCGCGCGTAGAATTGCGGACGGTCCGTGGCAACATTCGCGTCGGCCAGCGCGACGAAGATTTGTAGGGGCACGCCATGGCGTGCCCGGACGATGACGAAACTCCGCCAGCCGCGTCATATGAGTGAACGAATGATCAGGCCGCCGGAAGGGAAATCAAAAGATGGGAACCAAGAATCGAGAGAGTAAACTGATCGAGGCGAGAGGGCGCATTATGAGCCGAAAAATCTTTTCAGCATGGGCGCTGTCGATTGCACTGCTCGTGGCGGGGGCGGGTATTCTGCGGGCGCAGGAAGCGCCGGAACCGCCCGAGCCCCCCGACCCACCGGATTCAGAGCAATTCTTCCTTCTGAATGATGGATCCGCACACTTGGGCGTTACTCTACGCGATGTGTCCGCGGAAAAGGCCCACGAATTGAAACTGCCTGCCGTCGCCGGCGCCCTGGTTTCGACAGTCCAAAGGGGCAGCGCCGCGGCAAAGGCCGGCCTCGAAGCGGGTGACGCGATCATTGAATTCGACGGCATCCACGTCCGCAGCAGCGCGGAGCTGCGCCGGCTGATCCGCGAAACGCCCAACGGGCGCACCGTCGATATCAAGGTTGTACGGGACGGAAAGACGCAGGTCCTGAGCGCGAAGCTGGAGTCCTCTTCCGTAAATCTCAGCTTTAACGGGCCGGGTTTGCGCCTTCCATCCATCAACGTGACGCCGGAGATACACATTCCCCCGATGGACTTTCCCATCTTTAGCGATCACCGCGCCATGCTGGGGATCTCGGCGGAGGAGCTCACCCCACAGCTCGCGCAATACTTTGGCGTTAAGCAGGGCAAGGGCGTGCTGGTATCCGAGGTGACGACGGGCGGCCCAGCGGATAAGGCCGGGATCAAGGCGGGGGATGTCATCGTGCTAGTCGAAGGCAAACCCATTAGCGGAATGGAGGACCTGCGCGCGGCCCTGAACGATAACTTTACGGGCGATACGCGCAAGGTGAGCCTCACCATCGTGCGCGATCGCCACGAGCAGACCGTCAACGCGGAACTAACGCGTTCGCAGACGTGGGAGAATCGCTCCTATAACGACGCAGCACAGTCCTACACGCGGGCGCTGGAACAATTGAAGCGGGCGCAAGACAGCCAGCAACGCAAGCAGGAGATCGAGCTCCGTGGTCGGGCGGACGCACAGCGCGCCATGGTGCAGGCCGAAGTACTCAAAGAACAGCAGAAAGAGCGGGCCGAATGGCAGCGCCAACTGCAACAACAGATGAAGTCGCTGAAGGACCAACTGCAACAAATGCGGAACGTCCGCGTCGTCGAGCGCCAACAGGGAGAGATTTAATCCACATCCGCGAGCCTCAACCCGCGGACAATACATACGGCATGCTAACCTCCTGGGCGGCAGATCCGCAATTTGGAACTACCGCCCTTTTTTCTTGCCCCCGAATCGTAGCGCCGCCGACTTGGCGGATTCCGTGGCGGCTGGACGCCAGCGCTACGCCTCAAATCAGGGCGCTGCCCGGGATTTTTCCTCTATGGATTTCCCGGTATTGACCAGCGGGCTTGGTTTTGCTACAAAGAACGTTCCGGACTAGGGCTGAAATCAAAATTCAATAGGGGGGCGTAATGGCCACAAACCGAGGAGTAGCTTATATGGGGCCTGGGAAGGTCGAAGTGCAATCCATCGACTTCCCCAAGCTTGAACTGGGGTCTCGCCAGTGCCATCACGGCGTGATTCTGAGAATAGTAACCACCAACATTTGCGGAAGCGACCAGCACATGGTACGCGGCCGCACCACCGCGCCGAAGGGCCTTGTGCTCGGCCACGAGATTACGGGCGAGGTCATCGAGGCAGGGCGCGACGTGGAGTTCGTCAAGGTCGGCGATCTCGTTTCCGTTCCCTTCAACATTGCCTGCGGGCGCTGTCGAAACTGCAAAGAGGGAAAGACCGGAATTTGCCTGAACGTCAATCCGGCGCGGCCTGGAGCGGCGTATGGCTATGTGGATATGGGTGGATGGGTAGGTGGGCAGGCGGAATATGTCATGGTACCCTACGCGGATTTCAATCTGCTCAAGCTGCCGGAAAAAGATCGCGCCATGGCAAAGATTACCGACATCACCTTGCTGTCGGACATATTCCCGACCGGGTACCACGGCGCGGTAACGGCCGGCGTGGGCCCGGGAGCCATCGTCTACGTCGCGGGAGGGGGTCCGGTGGGCTTGGCCTGCGCCGCGTCGTGCCATCTGCTGGGCGCCGCCTGCGTCATCGTAGGCGACATGATTCCGGAGCGCCTGGCGCAAGCCCGCAGTTTTGGCTGCGAAACCGTCGATCTGCGGAAAGACGCTACCCTCGGCGAGCAGATCGAAGCTATTGTCGGGGAGCCGCTCGTAGACTGCGCGGTGGACTGCGTCGGCTTTGAAGCGCGCGGCCACGGCAAGGAAAGCGTGGTCGAACGCCCTGCCACAGTGCTCAATTCCTTGATGACCGTCGTCCGGGCAGGCGGCGGGATGGGTATTCCCGGCCTCTACGTCACGGATGACCCCGGCGGCGTGGACGACAACGCCAAAACCGGAAACCTCAGCATCCGCATCGGCCTGGGCTGGGCCAAGTCACTGCACTTCATGACCGGCCAGTGCCCGGTGATGAAGTACAATCGGCAGCTTCTCCAAGCCATTTTGTATGACAAAATCCAGATCGCCAAGGCGGTGAACGCTACGGTGATTTCACTCGACGAAGCTCCGCAAGGCTATAAGGACTTCGATCGGGGTGCGGCCAAGAAGTTCGTCATCGATCCGCACCACTTGGTTCGAGCTGCGTGACCAGACACGGGACTCCCCTTCCCGTCCGGCTGACGAGGAGGGGAGCCTCCCGGAAGTTTGTTCTTATTGTACGGGGGCCGATGCGTCCGGCGGGGGTTCGGCCAAGGGCGTAGTGTGATGATGCACCAACAGCCATCGGCCTTGGCGGCGCACGAAGATGTTGGTGGCTTCCACCAGCGCCGAGGTAAAGTCATTTTGGAAGGCGGTGGTTACGTTTTCCAGGCAGGAGATCCAAGCTACATCTCCCGTCACATGCACCAGAGGCCGGCTGATTGCCACCATCATCTGTTCGGTGGAGCGAAAGATTTCTTCCCAGCTTCCCCGCACTTCTTCCCAACCCACCAGCAAATCCCAGCCCGGGTGCAGACACTTTACCCAATCGGCATGCAGCCACGCTTGCGCCATCAGTGAAATGTCGAGGGAGTGCAAAGCGGTGTAGAACGCCCGGTTGGCCGCCAGAACCTCTTCCTCATCGGTCTGAAGTCTCGGGGACGCAGACATCAATGTGCTCACTTTTCATGCCAAAACGGGGCTTTCATTTCTCGGCTTTCACTTTCGAGTTAATGCCAAATCTGCATAAATTACATTTTCGCCTGGGGACTGCCGATGGACGTCTGACGGGTTGCCTCAATTCTACGCAGAACCCGGGGCAAGGACGATCCCAACATTGCGATCTTGGCGACATCCGCAATCAAGAACGGATAAAACCCCAGCAGCCATGCTTGCGCAAAGGGAACTCGGAAGAGCAAGTGCAACCAAGTCGATCCCATCAGGAGAATCAGCACGTCGGCGGAAGCTAACGTTCCGCAAAGCTTCCAAGTGGAACGTGCCATGCCCTGCTCCACCATGTACCCTACCAGCGCGGCTGCGACGGGGAAGCAAAGAAGGTAGCCGCCCGTCGGGCCTACCAGGTGAAAGGCCGAACCAGCGCCATCGGCGAATACGGGAAGCCCGGCGGCGCCTTCGGCAAGGTATACAACCTGGCTCAGAAAGCCGCGGCGCCATCCCAGCACCGCACCGCTCAAGAGCACAGCAAAAGTCTGGCCGGTGATGGGCACGGGCGTATGCGGCAAGTGGAACGTGATCTGCGCCAAAACCGCCGTCACCAGGCTGAAGGCGACCACCCAAATCGCGTCCGTCGCAAAGTTTCGGCTTACCGGAATCCGGTCGATCAATACATCCGTTGAGGCACGAGTCATCATACTCCTTGAAAATTCGAAGTCGCTCGGCTATGTGATCACTCTGTTAGAGCCCTTCCAATTATAGCTTAGGCGGCGCGTTTTGCGTAGGGCGCGTCACATCGACTTTCCCTTAAACAGGAAGATCAACTCGATGATCAGAATAATGACCACACCCAATTCCAAGACGAATCCCCGGGCTTGATGAAATTTACTCACCATGAATTGGTACAGCTCACCGGCCGTACGGAGCTTTTCGTCAACAAGGTCCCGGTAGTCAGGTACGCCGACCTTGGTCGCTGCCAGGCGATACAGGCGGGCGTAAAACATATCGCTCAGAAACTTGATGGCGTTGTCGATGCGCTCGGTCAGTTCCGTAACTTCGAGGCGCAAAGCGTTCAGGCGTTCCGCCTCCCGCGCGAGCTTCCATCGGGAGAGGAATCCGCCGCCTTTGTCCAAGGACCGGTAGACCCCCTTCAGCACTTGAGTGAGCACCGCATCGTAATGGCGGAATTCCAGAAGCTGCGTGTTGGCGTACTCCAGCAGTTGAATGGAGGGCGCAGCGCCTTCCTCCGAGTCATAGATCAGGGCGGCGGTCCAGCCGGGCACGAGCAGGTCGGTGGGATAATAAGAGATGCTCGATTGCAGGACTTCCTGGCGCTCCCCATCGGACAACACCGTGGTCTCCCCGCGCACGATCTGGGCGATCTCGCCGCCGTGGAGAGAAAGTAATTCGGCCGCAGTGGCAGCTCCGTTCCCAGCGCCGGATGCTTCGCGCAGGTGCACAATGTAGTAATCCTCGGTGAGCTGGGTTGCATAAGGCTTGACCAACGCGGGCGCCACAAGTTTCAGCCGCTCGTGGATGATCTTCATCGCACGGTCCTCGGTTCCCGGCCCGGCGATCCAACGGCTGGATTGTTCAACCAGGGAGGGCCAATCCAATTCGAACTGGAGCTCGAGCTCGACGCTCACTACGCCGTAATCGTAATATTTGACCTTCCCCTCAATCCGGCGGTGCGGCTCGATTTCAATCGAGGCAATCGTCTCCACCACGGGTGGCTGCTCGAAACGTACGTATTCCGGGGTGCGGTGGGCGAATGTGGGGCTGCGCTCGGCCGGAGCGCTTAAGATTGTACGCAGGCGGTCGAGCAGGATGCTGTCCGCCACATCGCACATGATGAGGACTCGAAATGAACCGCGAAGAGGCATTGTGACTTCACCAGATTGAGTGATTGAGTTATTGGCGATTGGTGATTGGTGATTGGTAATTTAAGGTCTCCAAATTTGAATCCTACCACCCAACACCCTGCACTCAGCGCTCTCCTCTCCCCAAACCGGCGAGTGCGATTATACTGGAAGACTATGTCGCCTACTACCGATGAAGCTGTGTTCGACGCGTTTCGCCGTTGGGGTTATCTCGCTGCGGATCTTGACCCCGTTGGGTACTTGCAGCCGCTGTCGCCTCCCGAACTGGCGCTTGACGGCGATGCCGCGAAGTGTGCCCGGCGGCGCTATTGTGGCTCGATCGGCGTGGAGTTCGTGCATATCCCCGATGCCGAGCGCCGCCAGTGGATCTCCGAGCGCATGGAAGCCGACCCGCCGCCGGTGGATTCCGCGCGCGTGCTCGATCGCCTGATTCGCGCCGGCCTCTTCGAGCACGTCCTGCAATCCCGCTACCCCGGCACCAAGCGCTTTTCGCTCGAAGGTATCATCACTTTGATTCCCGTGGTGGATGAAGTGCTGGAATGCGCCGCTGACCTTGGCGCCGAGCAGTTGGTGCTGGCGATGAGCCATCGCGGGCGGCTGAACGTGATGGTTCATATCGTGGGCAAGTCCGCCGAGGATGTCTTCGCGCGCTTTGAGGACGTTGACCCACGCAGCTTTTTGGGCGGCGGCGACGTGAAGTATCACCTGGGCGCGACCGGCGATTACATGACATCTCAACGAAACAATGTGGAGATTCACATGGTTTCAAATCCCTCCCACCTGGAAGCGGTGGACCCGGTGGCGGTGGGGCGCGCGCGGGCCAAGCAGGCGCGCTTGTGTGGGCGCGGCACCACCTGCGTTCTGCCGCTGCTGCTTCACGGCGACGCGGCTTTTGCCGGCCAGGGTGCGGCAGCGGAGACGCTCAACCTCGCAAACCTCGACGGCTACACGGTGGGGGGGACAGTGCACGTGGTCGTGAACAACATGATTGGATTCACGGCCAATCCCGAAGACACCTCTTCCTCGCGATTCGCTTCCGACGTGGCCAAGCGGCTGCCTATCCCCATCTTCCACGTGAATGCCGAGGATCCTGACGCCGCCGTCCGCGTGGCGCGCTGGGCGGTTGAATACCGATACAAGTTCCATAGCGACGTGGTGGTGGATTTGATTGGCTACCGCCGACACGGCCACAGCGAGATCGATGATCCCACCACCACTCAGCCGGTGCGCTATCGCCGCATCGCCGCGCTGTCGCCGGTGTGGGAATCCTATGCGCGCCGTCACCAGACGGACGCTTCCCCACGCGTGGCGGAAATCCAAGCCGATTTGGAGGCTGCCCTCAAGCGCGCGCGTACCAGCCGCAAAAGCCCGTCGCTCCGGCAGCTTCCCTCCTATTGGGACGCGTTTCAGGGCGGCCGGTATGATCCCGCTCTGGAAGTGCCGACGGCGGTGAGCGCGGAAGAATTGCGCACGGTCGGCGAATTGATGGTGCGCGTCCCCTCGGGCTTCTCCATACATCCCAAAGTGAAAAAACTTCTCGACCAGCGAGTGCAGATGAGTTCGGGCCGTCACCCGATCGACTTCGGCACGGCGGAGCTGTTGGCCTACGGCACGCTTCTGCGACAAAAAACGCCGGTGCGTTTGAGCGGCCAGGATAGCCGCCGGGGTACTTTCAATCAGCGCCACGCGACGCTGTTTGACACCGAGACGGAGGCTGCGTACACGCCGCTCGCGAATATGGCCCTCCAGCAGCCGGCGTTTGAGGTCTACGACTCGCCCCTATCAGAAGCTGGGGTACTGGGTTTCGAATATGGGTACAGCCGCGATTATCCCGAGACGCTGGTGCTTTGGGAAGCGCAGTTCGGAGACTTCGCCAACGGCGCGCAGGTTTACATCGACCAGTTCATCGCCGCGGGCGAGGACAAGTGGGGGCTGCTCTCAGCGGTGGTTTTGTTATTGCCCCATGGTTACGAAGGGCAAGGGCCGGAGCACTCGAGCGCGCGAGTCGAGCGCTTCTTGCAGCTCTGCGCTCGCGATAATCATGCAGATCTGCCAACCCTCCACGGCGGCACAGTACTTCCACATGCTCCGCCGCCAGGCGCTGCGAAAATGGCGCAAACCGTTGGTAGTTTTCACCCCCAAAGGAATGCTTCGCCACCCGGCCGCTGCCTCGCCTTTGGCGGAGTTCACGAGCGGGGGTTTTCTGCCGGTCATTCCCGATCGCGAGGTGGAGGACCCCACGCGCGTTCTTTTGGCCACGGGCAAGATCGTCCATGCGCTGCGCGCCGAGCGGAAGAAACTCGCTGACACGCAAACCGCCATCTTCGCGCTCGAACAGATCCATCCTTTTCCCGAGCAGGAATTGCTTGCGGCGCTCAAACAATATCATGCTGTGCGGGAAGTGGTGTGGGTGCAGGAAGAGCCCGCCAATATGGGTGCGCTGTTTTTTGTGATGCCGAGGTTGCGGCGTCTGGCGAAGCCGCGTTCGGTACGATCCGTCAAGCTCTCGGACAGCCCCAGCCCGGCCACCGGCTCCGGCAAAGGTCACGAAGTGCAACAGAAGACTTTGCTTGCGCTGGCGTTCACCCAGGCTAAGGCGATATAATTTCTCATGCCGATCGACACCCGCCTCAATTACGAAGATTATTGCCTCTTGCCCAACAACGGGAAGCGCTACGAAATTATTGATGGAGAATTGTTCGTGACCCCTTCACCTTTGCGGCGGCACCAAAAGGTACTTGCGAATCTCCTCTACTACCTCACCGAGTTCGTGAAGAAAGATGACTTGGGAGAAGTGTATCCTGCCCCCTTCGACGTGGTTTTTTCTGAATATGACGTGGTGGAGCCGGACGTGATCTACGTTTCCAAAGCACACGCCTCCGTGGTGACCGAGAAGAATATCCAAGGCGCCCCTGATTTGGTTGTGGAGGTTCTTTCTGACAGCACAGCGCGAATCGATCGCACGACAAAATTGAAGCTCTATGCCCGCAATGGCGTGGCAGAATACTGGGTAATCGATCCCGAAGTATATGCGGCGGAAATCTATCGGCAGGTTCCCGGTGGCTATGAACTCGCGGCGCAGTTGGACTCCAGCCAGTCGCTCACCTCTCCGCTTTTTCCAGGCTTCGCCCTTCCGCTCATCAGACTTGCCGAGTAGTTCATGACTTCGGTACGCCTTCTGGTGGGCGCGGCGCGATTTTGGCGGAGCGTTCCGCCTGGCGGAGCGCCGTCTGAATCGTCAGCAGCTCGCCGACGTGGTCCAATGTGAGCAAGCCCACGAGCGCGCCATCATGAAGGACAGGCAGGGAACGGGTTTTCGCCTCCCGCATGGTGTCGAGCGCTTTCTCCAGCATCTCGTGGGAATCAACGGTCACGGTATCGCGATTCATGACGTCGCGAACGTGGGTTTCCTTTCCCCCACGGGTGAGTCCACGCATCAGATCCGCGCGCGTCAGCATTCCCAGCACGTGATCGCAGAAGACCACGGGAAAATCCTGTTGCCAGCCGTCCAGGACATGTTCCACCGCCTTGGAGAGCAGATCGTCCGGCAGGAGGGTCTGGAAATGGGTCAGCATGGCTTGCTGCACGGGGATTGCTCCCAGCGAGTTATGCATTTGAACGGTGGCCGATTCCTGCTCGGCGCCCAGCCACACGAACAGGGCGATGAAAACCAAGAAAGGGTCGGTAAACAATCCGACCAAGCCAAAAATGAAGGCCATGAATTGGCCCACTCGGGCCGCCACGAGCGTCGCTTGCGGATACTCCAAATGTCTGGCCAGCAAGGCGCGGAGCACGCGGCCGCCATCCATGGGAAAAGCCGGAATCAAATTGAAGGCCAGCAGCCAGAAGTTCACCACCATCAGATTGCTTAGGAAACTGCCACCCGTCCAACTGAAGCCTTGTATCTCCGGCCGAGTGCCGGCCGCAAACCTCAGCGCGAATATTCCTCCGGCGATGACGGCATTCACTGCCGGACCCGCAAGGGCTACCCACAGTTCCTGAACGGGGATGTCCGGCATCCGCTCCATGCGCGACAAGCCCCCGATCGGCAGAAGGGTAATGTCACTCGTGCGAATGCCGTAATGCCGCGCGGCGAGCGCATGTCC
This sequence comes from uncultured Acidobacteriota bacterium, assembly GCA_963808085.1. Taxonomy (GTDB): domain Bacteria; phylum Acidobacteriota; class Terriglobia; order UBA7540; family UBA7540; genus Bog-366. The sequence goes on along the minus strand of CAWEFC010000006.1, from coordinate 115,451 downwards.
AAATTCGTGAAGGATGATGCATCCGAAGATGACCAGCACGAAAAGCACGCCGGCCATCGTCGCCGCCAGCGACTTCCCCTCACGCCAGTTGATATAGAGGATGAAAAGAATCAGCAACAGGAAAGTGGCGTGAATATAGACGTCGATTCCCGCCAATCTGCCGATTTTCCACGACCAGCGCATGTCCTTGCCTTTCTCGCGCCCGTAAAACCTCAAAGCACCCTGTAATTCCACGTTATCACTGCGGGCCGACCAGCCGCAAGGTGCAGCACGCCGGGAAGCGCGGGCATCCTGCCCGCTGTGGCGCGAGCGCCCCGCTCCCGCGATCGCGGAGCCCTTCACTTCGCCGACGAGGAGACTGCGATTGGGCACCCAGACGATAGGCAAAAGCGCGCAGGCTGGCCCCCGTGCAAGAGCGGGCAGGATGCCCGCGCTCCCAGGCCTTAGAGCTCCCAGTTGCAACCTGCCATGCGAAGGTGTACAAAGAGCAGCGGCAGAAAGTAACGGATCCTCAATCGGGGGCCATGCCATGGACATTCGCAAACAGGATGCGCTTGATTACCACCGCTCCGGGCGGAAGGGCAAGATCGAGGTTGTTCCCTCCAAGCCTTGCCGAACCCAGTGGGATTTGAGTTTGGCCTATACCCCAGGCGTCGCTGAGCCCTGCCTGGAAATCCACGAGAAACCCGAATTGGGGTTCGAGTACACCGCCCGCGGAAACTTGGTGGCGGTCGTCTCCAACGGCACCGCGGTGCTGGGACTGGGCAACATCGGACCCCTGGCCGGAAAGCCCGTCATGGAAGGCAAGGGAGTGCTGTTCAAGCGCTTTGCCGATATCGACGTGTTTGACCTGGAAGTGAACTCCGAAAATCCTGATGAAGTCATCCGCCTCTGCCAGCTTCTGGAGCCCACTTTCGGCGGCATCAACCTGGAGGACATCAAGGCGCCGGAGTGCTTCTACATCGAACAAGCGCTGCGCAAGACCATGTCGATTCCCGTCTTTCACGACGATCAGCATGGAACAGCGATCATTTCCGGCGCGGCGCTGTTGAACGCGCTGGAAGTGGTGGGCAAGGACATCGGCAAAGTCCGCGTGGTTTTCAACGGCGCCGGCGCTTCCGGCATTGCCTGCGCGGAACACTACATTCAACTGGGCGTCCGCCGCGAGAACATTCTCCTTTGCGACACCAAGGGTGTGGTCTACGAGGGCCGCGAAGAAAACATGAACCCTTACAAGGCGCGCTTTGCCGCGAAAACCGGCTGCCGCACGTTGGCCGATGCCCTGAAGGATGCTGATGTGTTCGCCGGCCTTTCCGTCGCCAAGTGCGTCACGGCAGAGATGCTGCGTTCGATGGCGAGCCACCCCATTGTTTTCGCCTTGGCCAATCCGGTGCCCGAAATCAGCTATTCGGAGGCCAAGGCGGCGCGGCCCGACGTGATCATCGCCACCGGGCGCTCCGACTATCCGAACCAAGTCAACAATGTCTTGGGATTCCCTTTCATCTTCCGCGGCGCGTTGGACGTGCGGGCCCGCACCATCAACGAGCCCATGAAGCTCGCGGCCACGCGGGCGCTGGCGGCGCTCGCCAAGGAGGACGTGCCCGATTCCGTGCTTCGTGCCTATGGCGTCAGCCGCCTGCAATTTGGGCCGGAGTACATCATCCCCAAACCGTTTGATCCGCGCGTGCTGATATGGGAATCGGCGGCGGTGGCGGAAGCCGCGATGCGAAGTGGCGTGGCGCAAGTCACCGTAGACCTCGATGAGTATCGCGAACAACTGCAAAGGCGCCTGGGCCGTACCTACGCTGTGATGCAAAACATTCGCCTTCGTGCCAAGGCCGCGCCCAAGCGCATCGTGTTTTCCGAGGGCGAGAACGAAAAAATTATCCGCGCCAGTGTCCGCCTGGTCGAGGAAAAGCATCGCGCACCCCATTCTGCTGGGGCGGCCGGCGGTGATTGCCGGCAAATTCCAGGAGTTGGGCCTCGGCAAAGTCAAGGCGGACATCATCGATCCTGCCGCTTCCACGCGCCTCCCGCCCTACGTGGATGAATTCTTCCGCCTGCGTCATCGCTATGGCATCACTCGAACGGAAGCCCATGAGTGGATGCTGAACAGCAATTATTTCGGCGCCATGATGGTCCGCATGGGCGACGCCGACGGCTTCATCGCCGGCGTCAGCCAGCACTACCCGGAAACCATCCGACCCGCGTTGCAAATCATCCGCACCCGCCCGGGAGTGGAGCGCGTTTCTGGCCTCTATGTGATGGCGACCAACAAGAATGTCTACTTCTTTGCCGATACCACCGTCAACATCGAATCGACCGCGGAACAACTGGCCGAAACCGCCATTCTCGCGGCGGAAGTGGCGCGTTGGTTCAACGTGGAGCCGCGCGTGGCCATGCTCTCGTTTTCGAATTTCGGCAGCACGCGCCACCCCCTGGCGGACAAGGTCCGCCGCGCTACGGAGATCGTTAAGCTCAAAGCCGAGGGGCTGGTTGTGGACGGCGAAATGATGCTGGATACCGCCGTCGTCCCGGAATTGACCGCCGAGGATTATCCCTTCTCGCGCATCAAAGGCGACGCCAATGTTCTGATTTTCCCCAGCTTGGAAGCGGGAAACATCGCCTACAAACTGATGATGCGGATGGGCGGAGCGGAAGCTCTGGGGCCGATCCTGATGGGCATGGCGAAGCCCGTACACGTCCTCGCACGTGGATGCGGCGTGGAAGAAATCGTTAACATGGCGTCCATCGCCGTGGTCCACGCGCAAGCGGGAGTGTTGGGAATCCAGCAGTCAAAACATTCTGCTGCCAAGCCCTCAGCGGCTTGAGCCGTACCGGCTTTTCATAGGTGTCTGCCGTGAACCACCCGGTGGCGTCTCTGCCGAGAGCAACGCCTTTTCTTCATGCTTTCGGGCGCCACGGTCTGCACTCTTCACATTTGCGTAACTTATGGTTGGGTTATTGCTCGAATGATAGATGGAGAACTGTCGTCGGGTGTAATCACGCAGCGTCATTTGGTCCGGTCGTTCGTTCGACTGGGAATCAGATGCGAGGCCCACGAGGCGAGAACCTGAAAGATGCCCTCGCGAACCTTGAATGTTAATGAAAATACAGAGGCTTAGCGCAGAATTCGCAGATCGGCGATGTCAGTTGCCAAGAAGTCAAGCACTTGAAAATAGAGTACTTAGCGAATGGACTTCGGCGGGACGGCGGGAGAACTTGCGAGGCCCCGCGAACCTTGAATGTTATTGAAAACACAGCAACTTAGCATAGAATCGACGCAACTTATGCGAGATGCAAGTAACTGAAAATAGGGCGCTTATCGAGGACGTCTCGCGGCCGTGCGAAAAAAAAGGGACACAAAATTCGAGGGGGAACCTTGAATGTCTATGAAAACAAATTAGATATAAATTGACAAAACGCAAATTCCGTCGGAACCTTGAATGTTATAGAAAATAAATGACATTCCCGCGCGAACCTTGAATGTCATTGATAAGAAAGGAGAAAGTTGTTTTATAGAAATTATTAGTTCTTAGCTTTAAATTATTAAATAATGTAATAGGGCACCAAAGTTGTTATGACTCTTAAGAACGAGAATTAGTCATTGCAAGTGACGAAGAGATTCGAAATGTGGGGCTCGAAACTGGAAACTCGAGACTGGCCCGGGCGCTGGTGAGCAAATGCCACAGTCGGACATCACCAATCGCCAATCACATCGACGGTATGGCTCAATGGTTCGTTCCATTGCTGGCCCTCCAACTGCTCGCTGAGAAAGGTTCGGAGTGATGTGATGTCCCCAGAAATCCTCGCTTCCCCTCTCGTACGGACAATTCTACGGACATTATGGGGAACGCAGGCATTCCGGGCGTAGAAGACCCTACAACGAGAACGTCAAGGAACAAACGATGGAGATTCGCCGCAAAGACGCTTTGGACTATCACCGGCAGGGCCGCAAGGGCAAGATCGAGCTGACGCCCACCAAACCCTGCCGGACGCAATGGGATTTAAGTCTGGCCTACACGCCAGGCGTTGCCGAGCCTTGCAAGGAGATCCACAAGGACCATGACCTGTCGTTTGAATACACCGCTCGCGGCAACCTGGTGGCGGTAGTTTCGAACGGAACCGCCGTGCTGGGCCTCGGCAATATCGGCGCACACGCCTCCAAGCCGGTGATGGAAGGCAAGGCCGTGCTCTTCAAGCGCTTTGCCGATATCGACGTCTTCGATTTGGAAGTGGGCTCGGAGAACCCCGACGATGTCATAAAATTCTGCCAACTCCTCGAGCCCACCTGCGGCGGTATCAACCTGGAAGACATCAAAGCCCCGGAATGCTTTTACGTTGAGGAAGTGCTGCGCAAAACCCTGTCGATCCCGGCCTTTCACGACGACCAGCACGGGACGGCCATTATCTCCGGCGCGGCGCTGCTGAACGCGTTGGAGTTGGTGGGCAAGAAAATCGGCGAAGTCCGCGTGGTGTTTAACGGCGCGGGTGCCGCGGGCTTGGCTTCCGCCCTGCACTATGTGCGCCTGGGCGTGCGCAAGGAAAACATCACCATGTGCGACATCTTCGGCGTGATTTACGAGGGCCGCGCCGAGGGCATGAATCCTTACAACTCGCGCTTCGCCGTCAAAACTTCGAAGCGCCGCCTTGCCGAAGTGCTGGAAGGCGCGGACGTGTTCGTGGGGCTGTCCGTGGGCAATTGCGTGACCCCGGAAATGCTCAAGCCCATGGCGGACCGGCCGATTATCTTTGCCCTGGCCAATCCCAACCCCGAGATTGGTTACGAACAGGCCAAGGCCGCCCGGCCCGACGCGATTGTGGCCACGGGGCGCTCCGACTTTCCCAATCAGGTCAACAACGTGTTGGGCTTTCCCGGAATCTTCCGCGGGGCACTGGATGTGCGGGCGCGCGCGATCAATGAGGAGATGAAGGTGGCCGCAACGCACGCGCTGTCCGACTTGGCGAAAGAGGATGTGCCGGATTCGGTCTTGCGCGCGTACGGCCTGGCGCGGTTGCAATTCGGGCCGGAATACATCAACCCCAAGCCGTTCGATCCGCGCGCGCTGATTTGGGTGTCGGCCGCAGTGGCGGAAGCCGCGATGCGCACCGGTGTGGCGCAGGTTCAAATCAATCTTGACACTTATCGCGATGAACTGGCCCGCCGCCTGGCCGCACTTATGGAGTCATGCAGAACGTCCGCCAGCGCGCCAAGGCTGCGCCCAAGCGCATCGTCTTCTCCGAGGGCGAACACGACAAGGTGCTGCGCGCGAGCCACCAGATTATCGAGGAGCGCATCGCCTACCCCATCCTCCTCGGCCGCCCGGTGATCGTCGGCAATCGGCTCAAGGAGCTGGGCTTTGAGAACATGTGCCCGAAGGTGATCGATCCTGCGCATTCCCCCCACTTTGAGGCGTACGTGCAGGAGTTCTATCGCCTGCGCCGCCGCGGAGGCGTGACTCTCGGCACTGCGCGCGAGCAGATGCTGAATCCCAATTTTTTCGGCGCCATGATGGTGCACATGGGGGATGCGGACGGTTTTGTGGCGGGGGTCAGCCAGAATTACCCGGAGACGATCCGGCCCGCGCTGCAGATCATCAAGACCCGGCCCGGCGTGCACCGGGTCGCCGCCGTTTTCGTTATCGTCACTAAGAAGGACGTCTATTTCTTCGCCGACACGCACGTCAATATCGACCCGACGGCAGAGGACTTGGCTGAAATTGCGGTGCTGGCCGCGGAAGTGGCGCACGATTTCGGCGTCGAGCCGCGCGTGGCCATGCTCTCCTTCTCCAACTTCGGGAGCAACCACCACCCCAAATCCGAAAAAATGCGGAGGGCGGTGGAATTGGCACTGGAAATCAATCCGGAAATGATGATCGATGGCGAAATGATGGCCGACACCGCACTGGTGCCGGAACTCATCGAGGAAGAGTATCCCTTCTCGAACCTCAAGGGTGGCGCGACCGTGCTGGTGTTCCCCGACCTTGCCGCCGCCAACATTGCCTACAAGATGATGATGCGCATCGGCGGCGCGGAATCATTGGGACCGATCCTGATGGGACTCTCGAAATCCGTGCACGTGCTTCAGCGCGGCGCGACGGTGGAGGAAATCGTCAACATGGCCGCCATCGCCGTGGTCGACGCGCAGAAACACAGCGTGCAATTGCAAGTGGTGCCGCGCGCACCGGCGGCGTGAAACTCATGTCGTAGCGAGCGATTTCTCCTCGCTCGAAGGCGCGTTAATTCGGCGAACGAATCAGCTCGTTCGATCGGTCCGGCCAGGTATGCAATTGCTTGCAATGGGGAATCCACTTCGCAAGTCGCCCCGTAAGATTACTGTCGCTGTGTGGTTGATCATCGCGGTCTCACTCGGAGTGAACTTCTGGATGAACTACTACCACCCCATTGGCTGGCTTCTTGACGTCATTATCCTGGTTGTGCTTATCGGGAGATTGTATCCCTCAGATAGCAAACGGTGACTGTCCGAAGCAAAGCGTGAACCCTGCGCAGTCGACGGAAAATGGCACGCAGAGTTAAAACTTGTGAGGAAATCAGTCGCACCACATCGTCCTATCAAGCAAAGGCGGAGCGTCAAGGGGGGAGTTGCCGAGTCGCAACCAGACTGGCTCGCTCGCGCTGCCAACGAACGCTTTATAAAGTCCGGCATTAAAGTTCGAGATGTTTACGGCAAAATGGCGGAATAGATGCACACGGTGCTGCTTGATACACCCATTCGGCCCCTTCGTGGGCCTCACCGCCCACGCCTCAATCATTCCGATTGATAACGCCGCGGCAATTCTCGTGTCCGCACAGGCAGCGCATGGTCTCATCGGTGTCGTCATAATTGTAATCGATGGTCAATTCCTCCCCCTTACGTATGGCGCGCAGACTCATATAGATAATATGGCCCTTCATAATACGCGACACCAGATTGGGCTGGCAGGAGTGATTGACCAGTTCTGCGCCCGAGCCTCCCACGCCGCCATCAATGGTCCAGTGATCGTCAAGGACGAACAGGTAGGGGGTCTTGCCGCGCCGCTTCGCTTCCCTCGGACCGATCACTTCGCCGCGATACTCAATCACCTTGCGGTTGGCAGGAATGTTCTGCTCGGCATAAACACCCCAGCGATGAATCTTGGACTCGGCGGCGCGAAGACGATAGCAGCAATATTGAGAATTGATGCGAGGAGCAACTGCCGAAGGGGTTCTGGACTTAGCCATATAGCAACAACCCGAAGCCTCCTTGCGAATTTGTGAGCCTTTCACCCTATCATAGCTGCGGCAGACTTCGTACTACGGGTTCTGCCATGGCTCATTGGTTCTCTTGCGGCGAGGACGATAGGATGTGAATCGTATGGAGCCAAATTTCCACGGTGCCCGGCCACGTGGTAACGGGGAGCGCGGTCCGGCGCAGGCCGTAACCGTGGCCGCCCTGCGCGTAGACGTGCAGTTCGGCCGGTACCTTGGCGTTCTTCAGCGCGAGGAAGTAGACGATGGCGTTTTCAACATGCACCGGGTCGTCCTCAGCCTGGACGATGAATGAGGGCGGGGTTTTGTCGGTCGGCTGGATATCGGGATTGGGAGCAAAGTTCTGATCGGGGAGCGCGAGGTAGCCGGGATAGACAACCACGGCGAAATCAGGCCGGCAACTCAGTTGGTCAGCCGCGTCGACCGCATCGTAGAGCCGCTGATCGAAGTGGGTGCTCAGGGCAGCGGCAAGGTGGCCACCCGCGGAGAAGCCCAGAACGCCGACGCGGTGGGGGTCGATGTGCCACTCGCTGGCATGCGAGCGGACGAGCCCGAGAGCCCGTTGCGCGTCCTGAAGCGCGGCAGAGGACTTGGGATAGGGCCCGGAATCGGGGACGCGGTATTTGAGCAGAACGCAAGTGATGCCGGCAGAGTTAAGCCAGTCGCACACCTCCGTGCCCTCGAGATCAATGGCAAGGATATGATAACCGCCTCCGGGAAATACCACGACTACGGCGCCGGTGTTCTTGCCCGTGGGCGAGTAGAGCGTGACGGATGGCTCGGAGACATTGCCAAGACGGATGAGCGGCTTACCGGCTATCAAGTTGTCCTTGGAAGTAGTCGTGTCGATTTCAGGACCCACACTCGGTTGGGCGCCGGGCGCTCCGCGCGGCCAGATCAGCAGAGTTGTGTGGCCGGGTCCAGGCTGCCAAGCGGGTTTCTGGGAGAACAGGCAGCCGCAGATGCCGAGGGCGGCGAGAAGAAGCAGGAGCTTGCGCATGACCAGGACCTCCGAATTCAGACTACGTATGAAGGAATGCTAGCCGCGGGCGATAAGATACACCGGAGCACCGCTGAACACAATTGTGATCTCAGCGTGGAACGATTGACTTTGCGCGGTGGCCCATGCAGTATTCCCTTCCTCGAAGATTCGCATTGAGTGGCGGGTCCATCACCGCATTTCATCTGGAGGTAGACCGACATGAAGAAGAACCTCTTGACCGCAGTTGGACGCCGGGAGTTCATGGGAAGCATGGTGGGCGCTTGTAGCCTGCTGAGGCAGCCCTTGGCGTTCGCGACTGGAGCGGCCGCCGATGCTCACACCTTTGGTCACGAGGGCGAACACTTCCTACTGGACGGCAAGCCCTTCCAGATCATATCCGGCGATATCCACTGCGTGCGGGTTCCCCGCGAGTATTGGCGCGATCGCCTGCGCAAGATCCGGTCGATGGGCCTGAACACCATTTGTACCTACCTCTTCTGGGATCTGCATGAGCCCGTACCGGGCACCTTTGACTTCGAAGACAACAACGATGCCGCCGCCTTCCTCCGTATGGCGCAGGAGGAGGGTCTGTGGGTCCTGCTGCGGCCAGGACCCTACGTCTGCTCGGAGTGGGACTTCGGCGGCCTACCTCCATGGTTGTTGACTACGCCGGACATGAAAGTGCGGACCGCCGATCCGCGCTTTCTGGAGGCTGCGCGCAAGTACATGCTCGAAGTGGGGCGGCAACTCGCTCCCCTCCAGATTACCCGCGGCGGACCGATCATTATGGTGCAAGTCGAAAACGAATACGGATCCTTTGGACATGACCACGTTTATATGGGCGCGGTTGAACAAATGATTCGTGACGCCGGTTTCGAGGTGACGCTGTACACTTCCGACGGGTCCTCTATTTCCGAGATCGCCGGTGGGACGTTGCCGGACGCGCTCTCGGTGATCAACTTCGGCGACACTGACGATCCCGCCCGCGAGTTTGCGAACTTTGCGAAGTCGCGCCAAAATGTGCCGCGCATGGTGGGCGAGTACTGGGATGGCTGGTTCGACCACTGGGGCGAGCACCATCATGTCACGCCGCCGGGGAGGTGCGCTCGCAAGCTCGACTGGATGCTTTCACAAGGAATCTCCGTAAACCTCTACATGGTGCACGGCGGCACATCGTTCGGATTCATGAGCGGGGCAAACTTCGATTCCTTCTATCAGCCCGACATTTCGAGCTACGATTATGACGCTCCCCTCGATGAAGCGGGTCGGACCACAGCGAAGTTTCACGCGCTCCAGGTGGTGATTCGCAAACACCTGCCGGCCGCCGTCGAGTTGCCTGCCCTGCCCGCGCCGCTCCCGGTGATCGAGATTCCCGCATTCGAGCTCAGTGACTCTGCGGGCCTCGAAGCTCTGCTGCGAGACCCGATACACTCCGAGCGCCCGCAAACCATGGAAGCCGTGGGCCAGTCATACGGCTTCGTTCTCTACCGCAAAAAGCACGAACAGCCCGCGCGCGGACGGCTCGAAATTACCCAGGTCCATGATTATGCCCTTGTGTTGGATGGCACGAAACGGTTGGGCGCAATTGATCGGCGCTTGAAACAAACCGGATTGGAAATACAACTCGCTGCGGGCGCGACGATCGATATCCTGGTTGAGAACATGGGCCGCACGAATTACGGTCCCCACATGGTGGACGATCGCAAGGGCATCACCGAGCGCGTCACGTTGGCGGGCAAGGAAATCACCGGTTGGGAAATCTACCGGCTTCCCCTCACGGACCACTCGGCGTTAGCCTTCACTTCCGAGTGGAAACCCGCACCGGCGTTCCACCGGGGTACGTTCGATCTGGAGGCAATCGGTGACACGTTCCTCGATATGCGCGGCTGGGGTAAGGGATACGTTTGGGTGAATGGGCACAACTTGGGCCGCTACTGGCGAATCGGCCCGCAGCAAAGCTTGTTCCTTCCCGGCCCTTGGCTCAAAAAGGACAAGAACGAAATCATCGTGTTAGACCTCGAAGAAACCTCCCACCGTTCACTCGCGGGGCATGCAAATGCCTTCTGGGGAAACGGGGCGTCGTGACCGCCACGTTGTGCGAAAGGCGTCGGTAATTTCGCGCGCTCTTGGGACGCAGTGGGTGACCCGATATGAACTGCGTTTGACCAAACCGCCTTCAATCGGCTAGCATAAGCCCGTTCGCGCGTGTCTCGCGATAAGAGGAGGGGCTGCCGATGCAAGACAATACCCCCCGAACTCCGCGCCGGTGGGAGCGCCGGGAAGCGTCAATCCCCATCAGTCTTATGTTGAAAGCGGGCGACTCCAAAAACGACGATGCCGCAACTACCATCGACATTTCCCTCCACGGAGCAAGGGTTCGAACCAAGCTCGCGCTGGTTGCAGGAGATTGGGTCGGGTTCGTTCCCAAGGGAGAATTTGCGTATGCCATCCCTTCCCGAGTCGTCTGGGTGCGAGTGTACGAGTCCAGCAATTGGGCCCTAGCGGGGATCGAGTTCACAAATACCCTGGGAACATAACAAGTACCTATCAACTCAACGCGCGACCCTCCAGTAATTGATTTCAATTCTCAAGCACGCCGCCGATCACAAGACCATTGACCTGCCTCACGAGTGCCTCAGAGCGCTGCCGACGACGTTCAACTGGCTGGCGTGGAGGTGGACCCACTACAGGATTCGGTTCATCGACTCACTTTCAACACCCAGGCCGGCTGCGGCAGCAACTCTTCCGGAAGGTCGGGAAGCTCGACCGATATCCCGCCCTTTACCACCTTGAACTTCAGCGGCGCCGCGGACCCCAGCAATGTCACCGACTTCGCCCCCGTCACGTCCTTGAGCAGAAAGCTCCGTCCCGGCCAGCGCGGCAGAATCGCGAACAAGGTCGGCGCCCTTGGTGGTGAAGAATGCTTCGATGCCGGCCTTGCCCGGCTCGGGCTTCGACGCCAGCTTCGTCACATCGTAGGCAGTCTCATACTCGGTGTTGTAATCGATCTTGGGAACTTCTCCCCGCGCTCCATTGCCGCGTGGCTTTCCAGGGCTTCGTGCCATAGATCGCCTCGCCGTTCACCCTGAGCCAATCGCCGATTTGCAGGAGGCGCTCCTCCATCACCACGGGGATGGTGCCGTCGGCGGTGGGTCCGATATCGAGCAGCAGATTTCCGCCACGGCTGACGAGGTCCACCAGCATGATGACCAGCTCGCGCCCGGTATGATAATCGTTCAGGCGCTCCGCGCGGTTGTATCCATAGCTGAAGCCCATGCCGCGGCTCTCTTCCCAGGGATGATCCATGCCGGTCATGCCGGGCGTGTATTCAGTCGTCCAATAGCCGCCGTGTTTGTGGCGGGTGTCCTTCCCCCAACGGTCGTTGATGACCACGTCGTCCTTCACCGGAGACTCGTTGAAGAGCCAGGCGAGCAACTCGGGGCTGTGCCACTCGGCCGAGGTCAAATCCCACTCACCGTCGCTGAAGATGATGGCAGGCTTGTAGTGGGTGACGAGATCTTTGAACTGCGGGAACATGTGCTCGCGGATGTAGCGCGGCTTATCCGTGAGCCACAGCGGGTTATACCACTCGTACATCGAATAGTAGCAACCCATGCGCAGACCCTTCCGCCGGACCGCCTCGCTCAGGTCGCCCAACAGATCGCGGCGGGGTCCGATTTCCACCGCATTCCATGGCCGCCCCCAGGTGGCGGAGGCCTCCTTGCTGGGCCACAAGGCGAATCCCTCGTGATGTTTCGAGGTCAATACAACATACTTCGCCCCCGAGCGGGCAAAGACGTCGGCCCAGTGGTCCGGGTCGAAGAGTTCCGCCCGGAACTGCGGCGCGAAGTTTTGATAGGGGAAGTCGGCGCCGTACATCTTCTGGTGATAGGCCCAGGTGCCGGTCTGGATGGCGGTCGCTTGGGGATTGTCCCGGCCGTTGGTCATCGCGTTCCAGTACCACTCCGCGTAAGCCAGTTTTCCCGGAATCACCGGCGCATAGGCCGGCACCGAGTAGGTTCCCCAGTGAATGAAGATGCCGAACTTGGCGTCGGTGAACCACGCCGGCGTGGGCCGCTTGTCAATGGAGTCCCAAGTAGGTTGGTAGGTTTGAGCGCTGAGGCTGGCGGCGAAGAGAAGAACTATGGTGACAGTTTCATCAGGGACGAGTCTCATAGGAGGTTTCTTTCCATTCGTAGGTTTGGTGCTGCACTTCCGGCTGCCGGCGCCAGGATCGCGATTCCCGGCACCGTGCCAACTATAAGCTTTGCCGCGCATCGTACTCGTCTCGGCGGCGCCGGAACTCAGGACCGCAAGGCCGAGGAACATACGCCAAAACCATACGCCCGCCAGCCGCGCGCGTCAAACTTAGTTTGACGTCGAGGCGCTCGCGCCAAATCGCAGGAGGCATGGCGAATTCCTGGGGCGCTAAGACCGCTAACGCCCAAGTGCATGTATTATCATTGGTGCCGTTTGACGTAGAGCCGCCTTTACGCCGCCATATGGCGAGGTGAACTCGCCGGTACGACGTCAAACGGCACCCCACCCGAATCCCACAGCCTGGACTTTGAATTGGCCGAGGGATATCCTGTCAAGTTTTAGAAGCCTGGAAGTTGATTCATATTCACGCAGTACTGAGGGGCAAGCCATGGCCACAAATTCAAACAGTTTACGGTTGGCAAGCCGCATGAATCGCCTCGGAACGGAGAGTGCCTTTGAGGTTCTCGTCCGCGCTCGGGCGCTCGAAGCACAGGGCAAAGAAATCATCCATCTGGAAATTGGCGAGCCGGATTTCGCCACCCCTGTAAACATCGTCGAGGCGGGGATCGCCGCTCTGCGCGCGGGTTGGACGCACTACGGACCCTCGGCAGGGCTTCCCCAGTTGCGCGAAGCCGCGGCGGCGGATGTTGCCCATCACCTTGGCCTCCGCGTAGACCCGTCCGAGGTGGTCATCACTCCTGGCGGCAAGCCCATCATGTTTTTCACCATCCTGGCGCTCGTTGAGGATGGCGACGAAGTGCTCTATCCCAATCCCGGATTTCCTATTTATGAATCGATGATCCGATTCGTGGGCGGAAAGGAAGTACCCTACGGCCTGCGCGAGGACCACGACTTTGACGTCAACACTGACGAAATCCTGGAAAAGATCACGGAGCGCACGCGCCTGATAATATTGAATAGCCCGCACAATCCGACCGGCGGGGTGATGGCGCGCGACGAAATCGCCCGCCTGGCAAAGGCGCTGGCCGACCGCGACATCTTTGTCATGTCGGATGAAATCTACGACCGGCTGATCTACGAAGGCGAGCACGCCAGCATCGCGCAATTCCCGGGCATGCAGGAGAAAACCATCATCCTCAACGGCTTCTCGAAAACCTACGCGATGACCGGGTGGCGAATGGGCTACGGCGTGATGCGCGCCGACCTGGCCAAGCAGGTCACACTGCTGATGACGAATTCGAATTCCTGCACCGCAAGCTTTACCCAGATTGCCGGTGTCGAGGCGCTCCAAGGCTCGCAGGCTTCGGTGGACGCGATGCGCGAAGAGTTTCGCCGCCGCCGCGCCGTGATTGTCGACGGCCTGAATCGCATCGCCGGCTTCACCTGCCGCCAGCCCCACGGGGCGTTCTACGTTTTCCCCAATATCCGGAAAACGGGCAAATCATCACGCGAACTGGCAGACGCGCTCCTCACCGAGGCCGGCGTGGCCTGCTTGTGGGGCACCGCCTTCGGCGCCTGGGGAGAAGGCTATCTGCGGTTCTCATTCGCAAATTCCGTGGAGAATCTACAGAAGGCGCTGGAGAGAATTAAAGGATGGGTTAAGAAGAACTTGTAGGATCAGTTCATCTGCCCAGCGGGTCATCGGCTCAGTGAAAAGCGCATAGCTTTAACAGCAATTGGGGGAATTGGACGAGATTGACCCTGGCCCACCTCGCCCCACCTTGAGTTAGCTCCCGATCGTAACCTGTCCCCGTTTTCCATGATTTCCTTAAGCGGTACAATTCTGCATTGCAAGCTCGTAAAACCTTGTCTTCTTGTCAAGAATTTCTCATGCTGGTACGCAGCAGGGGCATTGGCGCTGGACACATCGACATTCTAGGTGACCGGGGAGGAAGGGAAGATTCACCACAGAGTGTCTGCCCGCCGTTGGCGGGTCCATAGTGCCGGAAACTTCCAGTTGCCGTCACGAATAATCAATAACTTACGTGAAGTTTCTGGAGAGCACGGAGCCCACGGAGAAAAACGTGCTTGCCGTTCTGCCTCCGTGGTCTCTGTGGCCTCTGTGGTGATCCTGTTTGGTTGCGGCTCCGCCGCGCTGCGCTACCCGCTTCGCGCGCTTCAGAGCCCTCAACAACCAACAAGAAGATGATCCTCTGCCGGAGGGGGCAGTTCGAATTAAGACACACCCCGGAGGTGCAGGATCTGTTTCGATGTGAGGTTTTTCAAGCCCATTTGCTGGAGGCTTCGCAAGTAGTCAGCGTCGATGCCATGGGTCCACAATTCCGAAAGTTCCTCGGCGCTAAAGTGATACCCCTCGCGGGACGTTTCCGTAACGAAGGAGCCGGGCACTCCGTGGGTTGAAAGTTCGGTGACCTCGTCGATGCTCAGCGTGGGAGCGGCGCCCCTGATCTCTTTCAGGTGGCCGGGCTCGACGCCATGCGTGCGCAGTCGCGTGATGTCGTCGATCGATAGCTCGGGGTCGATCGCCTTGACTTCTTGGTAATATTCGGGCTCGACGCCGTGGGTACGAAGTTGGGTGATGTCATCAATGGAAAGCCGCGGGTCAACGGCCTTGATGCTCTGATAATATCCGGCCTCGACACCGTGGGTGCGCAGTTCGCTGATCTGATCCGCGGTGAGCTTGCTATCGGCCGCCTGAATCCCCTTGAGGTAAGTGGGCTCGACCCCGTGCGTGCGCAACTCGCAGATTTCGTCCGCGGAAAGATGACTCGACACCGCCCGCACGCCCTGCAGATATTCGGGTTCAACGCCATGAGTGCGGAACTGGCAAATGTCTTCCACGGCCAAGTGGCTGTCGACGCCAAACATGCCCTTGAGGTATTCCGGCTCGACGCCGTGCGTGCGGTACTCGTCAATGTCGTCGATGGAAATGTTGGTGCTCACCGCGCGGATTGACTTCAGGTACTCGGGTTCCACGCCGTGGGTGCGGACGCTGCAGATGTCCTCGATGGAGATGGCGACGCCGCTGGCCTTGATACCCTTCAGGTATTCGGGCTCGACGCCGTGGGTGCGGAGTTCGCACACGTCGTCGACAGTAAGCTTGGAATCAACCGCAAGGATGCGTTGCACGTACTGCGGTTCGACGCCGTGGGTGCGCAATTCACCGAAATCATCCGCGGTAAGCTGGGTGAGCCCGGCCTGCCTCGCCTCGCGGATGTATGCGGCCATCACCCCGTGCGAGCGCAATGAGGCGAGTTCGCCGGCCCTTAATTCGAGCCCCGTCGACTTTACGTCGCGGGCAAAATCGAGAGTGACGTCGGACATCATGAGCGAAAGCACGTCTTCTTCATCCGGAGCGGGATACCCCATTTTTTCGAGTGCCGATACGAACTGGGCGTTCGGGTTCACGGTAAACGCGCCGCTCGCCCGGCCGCCCCGCGCTTCGCCTTCGCAGACCAGTTCCCCGGCATCGCGGACGTACTCAAACTTGATTGGGCCGTCATGGTCCAGGATAACAAGCGAGAAGCCGTGCAAGCTCGACAAAGGAACGTCCGATTCTTCCTGCCAGGTGGATCCATTCCGTCGGTAGCCGAAGCTGAACCGCACTCGATCCGAGGAGTTCTGCCGGCTGCGCTCAAGGGTCCATTCCGGAGTCCAACCCTCGAAAGATGCGTGGTCAGACTGCCGAAGCTCGATTGGGTGGAAGGTTCGCGCTGGGCCTTTCGCCGCTTCGCCAGAACCCATGTCGGCGGACAAAGTCGATTCACCGTTAACCGAGGGCAGTGCCCCTCGGGCCGGAGCCGGGGTCGCCAAGGGAGGGGCTCCCGTAATCAAGCGCGAAGCCGTCACGCTGGCAGGCGTTATGGCGGCGTCTGATGCCAAAGCAATCCATTCTGGCGCCTGGGTTCCCATGGCAAGTATCGCGAGCCCTGCCAGCGCCCCGAGCGAGATTCGACCGAACGAAACGCTGGAAGCAAACTGGCGCTTGGGCCGAAGGATCATCTCGATGCGCTCGCCAAGACGCGACGACCGGTGCGCCATTCCTGTGGCCAGCAACTCGCCGCGCCGCGCGCCGCAAACTTCAAAGAGGCGCGCGAGGGTGGCTGCATATTGGCGAGCCGAG
Source organism: uncultured Acidobacteriota bacterium (assembly GCA_963808085.1). Lineage (GTDB taxonomy): Bacteria > Acidobacteriota > Terriglobia > UBA7540 > UBA7540 > Bog-366. The sequence continues at coordinate 98,916 of CAWEFC010000006.1, read as the reverse complement.
CCTGAAACCGCTACGACCCACTCGTCACAGGCCGCTTCGCGCTCGCGCTCAATGCGGCTGAGAGCCCAAGCCGCCACGGGATGCAAGAGCAGAGCGCACTCCAACAAGCGAGCCAGAAGGTTGGTCCAGTTGTCCCGCCGCTCAAAGTGCGCCAGTTCGTGCAACAAGATATTCTGGAGCTCCGAGGGGGATATTTCCGCGAGCATGCGCTCCGGCAGGATGATGACAGGATGGAGAAACCCCGCGGCAAGGGGCGAGAAGATTTCGGAGGAGGCCAGTAGTCTGACCCCCGCGCTCGCTTGGGCGTGACGCAGACACCGGGCGAATTCCGCCACGGCAAAGTCGGGGGCCGGCGAGGGTTTGTCAACTATAAAATTAAGAGATTAGCCCGCGGGGTGAAAAGCGGCGACCCAGAAGGGGCGAGGGGCGCACCTACGAGCGGGCCTCTCAGGGCAGCAGTCCGAAGACGTCCACTTCCGTTGCCGTTCCTACATAGACCTTTCCGTTGGCAACAGTGGGTACAGCGAACTTCACAAACGTGCCCTCCTGGTCACGGTTACTGGCGGCCTGGAGGCTGTCGTAAAGCAGGGTATTGCTGACATTGGTGGGGTCGAACGCATACAGTACGGCCAGGCCCGTGCTGGTATCGTTCCATATCAGCCACAGAACGCCATTGGTGGTTCCATTGGAAGAGACCACCGGCAGAGGATTCGGAAAATTTCCGAACTCATCTTCCGAGGAATATGTGGGAGTCTGGGGAATCGTGCCGTTGGTCAGAGCGAACTGGTCCAAATTACTGCCTCTTTCCTGAACATAGATGTTGCCGTTCCAATAGGTCAATCCGCCAAAGAGGCTGTCACTCGACTCGGGAATAAGCTCGACGGCACCAACATCATTCGTCTGATACTTTCCCAGATTGTCCCGATTGAGCAGCCAGATTCGGCCGTCTTTCCCGGCTACGGCCAGCAGATCGGGGTACGTGCCGGATTGGGTCGGCAGAAGCAGCGCCGGAGAGGACCCGAGGTCAAGGTCGTCCGCCTGCATCGTGGCTTGGTCGGCGGGAGTAAAGTAATCGAGGACCTGGAACTGGGTGGAGGGTGAGGCCACGAGCTGCATGCGCAACACGCTATCACCGTAATCGGACCCCCCGGTGTTGTAGTCGAAAGTGCCATTAGCGGTAACAACGAATAAATTCGAGGGCGTGTTCGTGTCCGCGGAGATGCCTCCACCTGCATTCCAGATCGCTCCCCTTTGTCCGTTGGGGGTGGTGCACCAGACCGCCAACTGCTGAAGGGTCGCAGGATTGTAAGCCATCAGCCAGCCATGGTAGGGATCATAGTCACCATGTGAACCAAACCCAAGATAGAGCGTCCCATTCAGCAACAGCAGTCCCGGCCGTTGGAGGTGCCGAAACGCGCCAAAGGTCACGGCGCCACTGACACTGTCATAGCCAGTGCCGGGAACGCTTCCGGAAATCAGCACGGGGCCGCCGAACTTCTCCGCCCCGGTGGTAATGTCGAGCGCGTGCAGGCGATAGCAGTAATTATAGGAGCCATTATTTGAGCAAGCGTTGGAGCCCAGGGGTTCGCGCGTCTTGGCGGTAACGTAGAGGGTTCCCGTGGAAGGATCGATGACCGGAGTCGAGGTGATTCCGATGACGGGAGTGATGTCGCATGCGCCGGCGGCAGTGCCATACACATCGGCACACGGGACCGTGGTGACCCCGGAGGCGGAATTTAGGAAGCTCACCTGCCAGAGCGGCGTAGTGGATTGGCCGTCGGCATCGAAAGCAAAGACGCTGTCGTTCTGCGTTTCCACGTAGACAACATTATGGAAACCCTGATTGGGAATCGTAACACCTGCCACGTAGAGGGGCTGAGCGTATACCTGCCCATCGACCGGCAGCGAGAAAAGCTTGCCGAATTGGTTCACGGTTACGTTGGAGGGTGTCAGGAACGTTTCGGTGGTGTTCTGGCCAGAGCGGGCGTTGTCATACCGCTGGGTATATACCCCCGCCAGTGGACCGATACCATTCCCCGTTAGATTGACCACCTGCGGACTTCCGGTGACGTTGTCGGCGAAACTCAGGGAGGCGGTCCTGGTCCCGGTGGCTGACGGCGTAAAGGTCACACCAACGGTGCAGGTATTGGTAGGGGTAATTGTGGCATTCGCGCAAGTGTCGGCACTGATGGCAAAATCACCCGCATTCGTACCGCCTATCGTGACCGTGGTGAAGACGAGGTTGACATTGCCGCTGTTGGTGACGGTTTCCGTTTGCGCTTTGCTCGTCATACTCAGAGCCTGGTTCGAAAAGGACACGCCTGTAGGGGAGAAGCTCACCAAGGATCCGGTGCCGGTCCCGCTCAGGGTCACCGACTGAGGGTTCCCGCTGCCGTTATCAGTGAATATCAGCGAGGCGCTGAAGTTCCCCGCCGCCGAGGGCGTGAACGTGACACTCACCTGGCAGGTGTTGCCAGGAGTCACCGTCGCTCCCGTGCAGGTATCCGCGCTCTTGGCGAAGGCGGTGGGATTAGTTCCACCAATCGCCGCAGTCGATACGGTGAGATTGCCCGTTCCGGTATTAGTGACGGTTTCGTTGAGGGCGGAGCTTGTCGTCTGCGGAGTTTGGCTGGGGAAGCTTAATCCTGAAGCGGAGAAGCCTACTGCGGCGTTGGTGCCGCTTCCGCTCAAAGTCACAGTTTGCGGGCTGCCGTTGGCGCTGTCGGTGAATATCAGCGAAGCGCTAAAGCTTCCCGCCGTGGGGGGCGTAAACGTCACGCTCACCTCGCACGTCTGAGTGGGCGTTAGCGTGGCTCCGGTGCAGGAGTCGGCGCTCTTGGCAAAATCGGTGGGATTCGTTCCGCCAAGTGCGGCGGTCGAAATGTTGAGGTTGGCCGTGCCGATATTGGTCAGGGTCAACGCCTGTGCCGTACTCGTCGTGGCGGCGAGCTGAGTGAAAGCTAAGGTCGGAGCGGACAAGCTTACAGAGGGCACCGTGCCGGTTCCGCTCAACGTAACTGCCTGAGGACTACCTCCGGCATTGTCGGTGAAGCTCAGCATGGCACTAAAGCTTCCCCCGGTGGCCGGAGTAAACGTCACGCTGACCGCACAGGTCATGGTGGGCGCCACCGTGGCCCCCGTGCAAGTGTCGGTGCTCTTGGCAAAGTCGCTGGGGTTCGTGCCACCGATCGTTGCAGTCGAAATGGTCAGATTGGAAGTGCCGCTATTGGTGATGGTCACTGTCTGGGCGGCGCTGGTTGTACTGATGGGCTCAGTGAAGGTCAAACCCTGTGCGGACAAGCCCGCCACGGGCGCTATGCCTGTCCCGTTCAAATTCACTGTTTGCGGGCTGCCGCTGGCGTGGTCGGTGACGGTCAGGGTGCCGGTGGTTGTACCGCTGGCCGTGGGAGTGAAGGTCACGTTAATCGTACAGGAGCCGCTGACTGCCACACTGCTTCCGCAGTTGTTGGTCTCTCCGAAGTTGGGGCTCCCCCCGACGCTGGAAATGGTGAGAGCCGCACTGCCGGTGTTGCTGAAAGTCACCGGCTGCGGCGCGCTTGTCGTTCCCACGATCTGGTTGGTGAAGGTCAGGCTACCCGGTGAAATCTGCGCCGTGAGCGAAACGCCGGTTCCCGTGAGGCTGACGGTCTGCGCAGCGCTCGAGGCCGAGGTGGTGATCGACAACGTCCCGGTGCGCGACCCTCCCTGCGATGGGGTAAAGTAAACCAGAACCGTGCAGATTGCGCTGGATGTCAAAGTGCTTGGGCAGTTGTTAGTTTGCGAGAAATCGCCGGTGACGCTCACCGCCGTTACGTTGACCGACGCGCTACCATTAGCTATCAAGCTTACGGTTCGCGACGCACTGGTGACACCCAAGACAACATTCCCGAACGTCAGGCTGCCGGGGGAAACTTGCACCGAAAGCTGCGGCTGGGTCTGCACATTGCTTGACATTCCGCCGCCTCCGCAGGCCGCCGCACTCGCCGCGGCCATTAAGAGAACGACCAGCCGAGCCTTCGTGCGGTACGTCGCATCACCGCTGCCAGCTTGCGAAAAGACGCGGACCTGCCGAGGGGTGTCGCCAGTGCCGTCCCTTGCTTGACGCCTCATGGTCAACCTCGTGAGTATTTGTGGTATGTGAGATCTCGCCTAAACTAACCGCAGGAATTCGTCATGTCATTGATCCGCTGAGCCACGTCATCCTTGAGGCTGCCCGGGCATACTGCAACATAATCGATACCCCAGGGTCTGTTCATTTGCCTGGTCACCCGATCCAAACGCGCGGACCAATATGGCTTGCTGTCATACGCGAAAAACTCGTATCCCATCGCGGAGAGGGAGATGACGGTATGCTCCGACCAGAACCCTTCTTTCCCCACCCGGCATTCGAACAACACAACACCTGGCTTCACCTCCCGCATCCAGTCCTGCATCGCGTCGAGGATCACTCCCTCGTGGCCCTCGACATCGATTTTGATCAAGGCTGCCTGCCGGCAGTCCAGTCCGCGGATAAACTCTCCGGCGTGTTCGACGCGCACCTGAATCCTCTCGCCGTCAAGCCGCTTATCGTCGGAAGCAAGGGTCGTCATCCCCAGATTCCCAGCGCTGGTAATTGCCATCTCGCCTGGCCCGCTACGGTTGGAAAGAGCGCATTCGTGAACAACTCCCTGACGGAAACCATTGATCAAGACCGAAGTCCGAAGACACTGCGCGACCAGAGGCTGCGGTTCGAACATGTGGACCTTGCCTTTTTCCCCCACCTGCTTACAGGCAAGGAGGCCCACCACCCCAAAGTTGGCGCCAATGTCCAGGACGGTGTCCCCGGGGCGAAGCACCGCCTCCACTACGCTGGTAATTCTGGGGTCGTACTCCCCCCAGAGATACATCGTTCGGCCCACATAATCATCGACGAAGACGATCGCCTGCGCGCCGCATCGGAGTGTCGTAACGGCCGCTCCTTCGCCACACACCCATGCGGCAAAAGCCGTGTCCGTGATGCGATGACCGACTTTGACCGTTTTCAGCCTGCGGACAATACTGGCAAGCGCAACGCGTGCAACCTCACCCATTCCCGGGCCGCTTTCCTTGGAGGTAACCTGCGCATCGTGAACCGGTGCTCGCGGAAAATACCTCCCAGCCATCGTTAGGGCAGCAGACCATACACATCCACCTCTGTCGCTGTCCCGACATAAACCTTCCCATTGGCGACCGTAGGAATTACAAACCTCACAAACTTGCCGGCCTGGTCGCGGTTGTTGGGCGCGAGCAGGGTGTTGTAAATGTCGCTGCCGGTGCTGACATCCGAGGCGGTATAGGCGTACAGAACGGCCAGGCTGGTGTTCCGGTTGATAGTTACAATCCACACAATGCCGTTGGTTGTCCCATTCGCGGAAACGATAGGTATGGGGTTCGGAAATCCGCCAATCTCAGCTTCCGAGGTGTACGTTGGCGATTGCGGCATGAGGCCGTTTGCCAGAGTGAATTGATTCAGGTAACTACCCGATTCCTCGACGTAGATGTTGCCGTTCCAGTAGGTCAATCCGCCGAGCAAGGAGTCGCTACCCACTTGCGGAATCACCTCCACGGCCCCCGCGTCGGGCACTGGAGCGGTAACAAATCCTCCCAGGTTCTGACGATTGAGCAACCAGATCCGGCCGTCCTTCCCCCCCATCGCCAGCAGGTTCAGGCTGCTACCGGACAGGGGCGGCAAAATGAGCGCCGGAGACGACCCGAGGTCCAGATCGTCGGCATCCAGGACACCTGAATTGGCCGGACCAAAGTAATCCAAAACCTGGAACTGGTACTGGCCGGGCGTGGTCTGGACAAGCTGCATCCTCATCACGCAGTCGCCGTAATCGACTCCCCCCTTGAAGACGTCGAAATTGCCATTCGCGGTGATGATGTATAGGCTGCCGTTGGAGTCGACGGAGATGCCACCGCCACCCTGCCAGATGGAGCCTCTTCCGCCAGCGACCTCCCCCCCTCCCCCCACCGGGGCGTTGGGCGTGGTATTGAAGACCGCCTGCTGTTTAAGGGTCGTCGCGTCATACGCAAACAACCAACCGTGCCAGGGATCAATGTCGCCGTGGGATCCGAACCCAAAGATGACGGACCCGTTGTACAGAAGGAGGCCGGGGCGTTGCAGTTCCCACAGGGCCGAGAAGGTTATGATGCCGCCAACGTTGTCATATCCGGTGCCCGGAATGCTGGCTGAGATAATGACCGGGCCGCCGAATTTCTCCGCTCCGGTGGCGATGTCGAGCGCGTGGAGGCGGTAGCAGTAGTTGTACGAGCCATTCGAGGTGCAGGCGTTGGAGCCCAGGGGTTCCCGCGTTTTCGCTGTGACGTAGAGGGTGCCGCCCACCGGGTCGATGACCGGAGTGGAGGTGATGCCGATGATCGGCGAGATGTCCGCTTGGCCCGCGGGATAAATATCAGAACTCGGGACCGCTGTGACCGTGGAGGACGTGAAACTCGCGTGCCAGAGTGGCATGGTGGATTGGCCGTCAGCGTCAAAGGCATAGACGCTGTCGTTTTGCGTCGCCACGAAGACCACGTTGTGCACACCCTGGCCCGGAATCGTGACGTTTTGCACGTAAAGGGGCTGAGCATACACCTGGCCATCCACCGGCAGCGCGAACAGTTTGCCGAATTGGTTCACATTCACATTGGAAGGAGTCAAGACGACTTCCTGGGTATTCGCGCCGGAGCGGCTGTTGTCGTACCGCTGGGTGTATACCCCCGGCAAGGGATTCCCCGTCAAGCTGACCACCTGCGGACTTCCGTCGGCGTTGTCGGCGAAATTCAGTGAGGCCGTTTCGGTCCCCGTGACAGTGGGCGTGAACGTCACACTGACGGTGCAGGTATTGGGGGAGGTGAGCGTCGCGCCTGTGCAAGTGTCTGCGGTCTTGGTAAAGTCGCCTTCATTGGTGCCGCCGATCGTCACGCCGGTTATGGAGAGGCTGGTCGTGCCGGAGCTGGTTAGGGTCTCCGTCTGAGGAGCGCTGGTCGTGTTCACGGCCTGGTTCGCGAAGGACAATACGGACGCGGAAAAAGTCGCGAGAGGCCCGATCCCGGTCCCAGTCAAACTCACCGCCTGCGGGCTGCCGCCGGCGTTGTCGGTGAAAATCAAGCTCCCAGTAAAGCTCCCCGAAGCGGAGGGCGTAAACGTCACGGTGACCGCGCAGGTGCTCGTGGGCGTTAGCGCGGCCCCGGTGCAGGTGTCGGTGCCTTTGGCGAAGTCGCTGGGATTCAAGCCGCCAACCGTGACGGTCGAAACGGCCAGATTGACCGTTCCGGTGTTGGTGACCGTTTCCGTCAGGGGTGCGCTCGTTGTGGTTGGTGCTTGGTTGGGGAAACTCAACGTAGTAGCGGAAAAGCCTGCTGTGGCGAGCGTTCCGGTCCCCTTCAAACTCACTGTCTGCGTGCTCCCTGTCACCCCAGCACTGTTGTCGGTGACGGTGAGGGTGCCGGTCAGCGAGCCGGTGGCCGTGGGAGAGAAGGTTACATTGATTGTGCAGTAGCCGTAGTATGCCGCCACAGTGGCCGCGCAGTTATTGGTTTCACTGAAACTGCCACTTGCGGCGATATTGGCAATGGAGAGGGCCGCACCCCCAACGTTGCTCAAGCTAACCGGCTGCGACGCGCTGGTTGTTCCTTCAGTCTGATTGTTGAACGTCAGGCTGGTGGGAGAAACTTGCGCAGAAGCAGTGGTAACGCCCGTACCCGATAGGCTGACCGCCGGCAATGTATTTGGGGCCGAGGTGGCAATCGTTACCGTCCCCTTTCGCGTTCCTGTCGTCGTCGGCGTAAAGACCACCATAAACGTGCAACTCGACCCTGCTGCCAAGGTGGCCGGGCAGTTGCTGGTTTGTGAGAAATCGCCAGTTACGAAGACCTCGGTGAAATTGAAGGGCGTAGTCCCGGTATTGGCCAGGACCAGGTTTTGCGCCACGCTGGACGTACCCACCGCTTGACTCCCAAACGTCAGGATGAGCGGGGAAACCTGCGCGGTAAGAGCCAGCCCTGTTCCGGCAAGGCTGACCGTTTGCGCGGTGCTGGAGGCCGAGGTGGTAATCGACAAAGTCCCCGTGCGTGCACCCGTCTGGGTGGGCGCAAAGTAAACCAGAAAAGTGCAGTTTGCGCCCGAGGCTAGGGTAGCTGGGCAGTTGTTGGTTTGGGAAAAGTCACCACTCGCGGTCGTCGCCGTGATATTGACCGAGCCGGTTCCGCCGGCCACCAAGGTCACAGTTTGCGACGCGCTGGTAACCCCCACCACCAGACTGCCAAACGTTACGCTGCTGGGGGAAACTTGTATCGAAGGCTGCGACAGCGTCTTGGCATTGCTCGAAACTCCGCCCCCGCCCCCACAGGCCAACGCTGCTGCGACTGCCACCAGGGCGGCCACCAGCCGTGGCCACGCCCAGTTCGAGCGCGCGGCATGGGTGTCCGTCACCTGCGGGGTGACGGCCAAGATCGCGATGGTATAAGGAGTGGGTATCCGCATTTGCCTATGCCGCCTCATGATTCAACCTCTTTGGAGTCCGTTAAGCGAGTCCTTGAATCTTACGTAGACGTCGCCGGAGCAGTCGCCGGAAGGCAGGCCCAAGATATAGTCGAGCGCGGCTTCCTTCCCCCGCCACTCGGGCCAGATGAATTCCCATGACTCACCAAAGGCGATGTTGAAAATACACCCGGAATCAAACACCGGAAGTTGGAGGCAGTCGCGGGTGAGATCCGGCGTAAAGGCGTGGAACTCGAAGCTCAGCGCACGCGGCCGGAAGGACATTCCGCGTAGAACGCCCAACTCGTATCCCTCCACATCCATCTTGATGAATTTAGGGGTTCCGTACTCACGTTGGATTTGGTCGAGAGTATTGACCTTCGTTGAGACCGACCCGCTCCATTTGTAAGCTGGACCTTTGTCTGCAGCTCTCTCCATCCACTTTTCCGAGATGGTGGAATGCGTGCTATATTGCCCGACGTGCAACACGCATTGGCCTTGGTGTTCCCCCATGGCTTCGCACCGGACGGCAAGGCGCTTCTTGTGGCCCAGAGATCGGATCATTTGGCAACACACCGGGTTAGGTTCCACCGCCACCACTCTCGCTCCGAGGTCAATGAATGCTTCCGTGTAATCGCCGATATTCGCGCCGATATCGATGACCAGGTCGCCTTTTTCCACGAACTGACGGTAGAACTTGCGCATCCTCATTCTGAGACGAACATAACTAGGCTTACGAACGCTCCGATAGAGGGTCCGAAGGGGGAAAAACGCCCGGCTGCGGGAAAGGCGTTTCGAGACCATACCCCTGATTTCAGAGGCTGTCACCTTGGAATCACCTCAGAGAATGTTCTAAGCTATATACTACCCATCTTTTCAATACACTCGTGCCGTCTCTATGGCCGGTGAAGACGCCTCAGAGCGCTGGAAAGCCCACGGCGTTATCATTCAAATATAATGGGCGGAAATAAATTTTCGCCTCGCGTCCGCCGTTCTGTCAAGCTCTTTCCTCAGCACTTGATGCCAAGTCTCGCAGCGGGGGCGCTCCGGCCGTTTCATCGGCTCGCTTGCCGGCGGTTGGGTTTTTCACCGCGCAGAGTCGCACTCCCCAGAGTGTACTTCGCATCCCCCGCGGCGAAGGTTGCTGGCTATGCTCTTGGCTCTTTCGATTATGGGATTCGCTTATAGGCTTCCCGGTCCGCCCGAAGTCCTTTCCGCTCATATGACCGGAAACGGCTCTTATCCCTCAGGCCGCGAAAAACCTCGGTCAATCCAGGGTACAAGTTATCGGCATAAGCTCGCAGGGACTGCCGGAGTGATTTGCCTGCCGCTTTGGGAGGCTCCGTCTTCCATTGGGCAACATAGTCACTTTGCTGGGGGAGCAAAGGCAACCCGCCGGGATGGGCCTCCACTTTTCGGGCCTCGATACACAATAGAATCCGCCCTCCGGTCGCCCACAGTTCCGCGCGTCGCCGGAGCTTCTGAGGATCTTCCACCTCATACCGGGCTCCTCCCGATCCCCACTCGAATACTAACGCCCGGTCCAAACGGAATCCGTTTTCAGGGCAGAATAAGCGGAAGAAAAGCTCAGGGCTAAATTGGTAGAAACCGTGCCCCATAAAATTGTTGGCAGGAGTTGAAGCCACAAATGTCCCCCCCACCTTCAGCAAGTCCATGCAATTCTTGATGGCTTGCGGAAAGTTAAAAATGTGTTCGAGCGTGCCGCCGTCATAAAGAAAATCGAATGAGTCTCGGTAGTGCTGGGGAATCGGTGCATTCATGTCGTGTACGACCGATGCCCCTTCGTAATCCGAATAGTCGATGCTGACGACCTCCGTTGCCCCCAGAAGCGTGAAGAGCTTATCCGCATAGGGGTACTCTTCGCCCTTCGGCAACTCCGCGATAAACTTCGCCCCGCCGGGCATGCTCCTCACCAGGGACGCGAGACGACCACGACTCAACCAGAGCACGTTCCGCCCAAGTGTGGCGGTTCTTCCCAAGGGTCCTTGCGTCTTGTAATGTTCGATGAGTACCCGCGTTTCCTGCCAGGTCAATCCCATAACGGTCTCACTTCAGCCCATGACCTCTCCCCCGAAGGGGGCGGGTGGCATCTCCGGCCCTAGATCCCTGGGCTTACTTCGGGCCAATCGAACCCGCAGGCCACGCTCCTGGGCTGCTTTCCGGGTAACCCTTTTCATGTGCTGGTGTAGCGCCATCACGTAAGCAAAAATCGGAGCGCTGAGCAGCCATGCAGCGGAATAGTACGCAAAAGTTGATTCGGTGATGGAGGAAACCGTCGTAAAAAGAAGAATCGCGGGAATTTCTGCTGGAATCAAGGACTTGTCTGCGGGCTGGTGCGAGAAGAAGTAGTAAATCGTATAGTACCAAACGATTGCGAGGGCGATGATTATCGCCCCTCCACCCAGGAGACCAGACTGAACCAGAGCGTGCAGAAATGCGTTGTGCATGTGGAGTCCACCCATAAGCAACCTGTCTGCCTGGAAGCCGGAACCCACCCAAGGCGAGTTCATAAAAACATTCCACCCCTCCTCCCAAATTGCCGTACGTCCGGTCATGGTGAAGTCAAGGTGACCCGTTCGGGTAAAGTAAAGATAGAACTCGGAGTAGAACCCCCGCAAACCGAGGATGAGAGCTGCAGCGATCCCCGCCAGGAAGTAAACCAAGCGACGGGCTTTTTCAGCCGCCAAAACGATGACCAGACTGGCGATGAAAGCCAGGATTTCCGTTCGTCCGTTGGCGAGGACCAAGGCGTAGATCGAGGCGGCAAACAACACCCCCCAAGCGATCCGCATGGATAATTTGCCCTTTCTTAATAATCCTGGGAGTATCCACAGGGCGGAAATGGCAGCGTATCGTGCGAACCCCGTGTTGCGCGACGAAGCCATCCCCATGATCGTTTGTCCGCCTCCGTAGGCGCGCATCCCGAATGGCGTGCCTTCAGTCTCAACGATGACACTCGAACCCAGAATCGGGATGGCACCCAAGAGGGCGAGCGTCAGCATTGTGCCCATGACCCAGGTGAGCTTTAGCACATACAACAGGTCCTGGCGGGGGTCCTCAACCAGGACAATGGCCAGCAAAACCAGGATGATGGCCAAATAATTAGCGGCGTAGAACAAAGAAAAACTCGGGTCGAGCGACAGGGTCGCGGAAGTCGCCATCCCCACAATCGAATAAAACAAGGTCAACCCCAAAGGCCCGATGATCCAGGAAAACAGGCGACTGGCTCGCACAACGATCACGATCATTGCAATCCAGCCGGCCAGGATCGGAAAATAAGCTCGTATGCCATGGATCAGTTGCGTGGTATTCGCAGGGAAATCCGGCTTCGCGATCAGTTCCGGCCCCGTGTTATAGCCGAGCCATAGAAGCATCCACAGTCCCATGCCCATAAGGGCATTCTCACTGAGTTTCTGGCGCAGCTTCGCAGATACCCCCTGCGGAGCCGGCTTCGCGCCGCTTCGGTTTAGCCGGAGCGGTTTCTCCACTTCTACGTCCATCTACTCCTCTTTGCGTGCCACGGGCATCGTGCCCATGGCAGGTCATGGGCGGGATGGGCATAGCACAATCTATGCCCTCTGTGATTTCTCTCCTAGTACTCCCTCGTACATCCTCAAGATCCGCTCGCCAAGATAATCCCAGGTATAGCCTTTTTCTGCCCGCGCCCGTCCTGCTTGTCCCATCTTCAGACGAAGTTCGGGGTCGTGGTACAGGCTTTCGAGCGCCTGGGGCATGAGTTCTATGACTTGGGCAGGTGACCGGGGCGGAATCTTGATTCCGCACTCCTCGGTGATGTGGAATGCGGGTCCGGCCAAATCCAGGCAGACGACTGGCTTCCCCGACGCCATGGCTTCCACCACGACCAAGCCTCCCCCGTCCCGCAAACTGGTGAAAAGAAAGACATCGCAGGTCCGCATCTTGCGCAGCAGGTCCTCGCGCGGCATCCAGGTTTCAAACCGGACTCTTCCCTCAAGCCCTAGTCCGGCGACCAGCGCTTGCAGGCGCGTTAAATCCGGGCCGTCTCCCACAATTGTAAGCTGGGAATCGGGAACTTTGACAGAAAAGAGTTTGAACCCCCTGATGGCCAAATCGAAGCCCTTCAGCCGAATAAGCCGTCCGGCGCTCAAAATCTCGAAGCACCGGCCCGGCGCCTTTGGGAGGGAGGAGTAGTTCAAAAACTCTTTGGCAACCCCATTCACTGTCATGAGCTGGGTCTTGTGCTTCCATCGAGCGGGCATTGCCTCCCATGCCTCCTGATTGCACACCAGGATGGCCCGGGCGCGACTATGACTGAGGTAGAAGAAGGGGTCGTGGCGAAATCCCCACTGCCCGTACACCCGGCGCCAATCCGCCACGCGCTCACCCGTGGAAAACTCTTCCAAGAAGGCGGCAGGAATTCGATGTGCTCCCCCACCCGGACCCCGAACGTAGGGGACGGGGAGCAGCGCGCCGATGATGCTCGCCATCCAATCGTTCTCGTAGGTGAGGTGGTGGAAGAGTTCAAAGTGCACATGGCGGTGGAGCTTTCTCGCTGCAAAGTAGGCTTTCCATTGCCAAAGGTAGGCATAGAACTGCAAGGCGCCCTGGGATTTCAGCAAGGGATCGAGAATCTTCGGCAGATTGATGTACTCGAACCTTACCTGCGGAAGCGGCTCAGTTTGCAGTGCGGCCTCAATGGCGGGACGATTCTGCGCTGCCGTCAGTACCCACAGTTTATGTACCCGGCTAAGCGCCTTGATCATATTCCATGCCATCAGGTCGCCGCCACCGGGACGGGTTGACCCAACATCGGACATGCAGGCATAAGCGCAAATCAGAATGCGGAGTTTCATAAACGCGTATCGCGTCGCGGTCGCCCCTGTGCGACGGGCATCTTGACAGCCGCAAATCACGGCCGGGATGGCCGAACCCCATCACTACCCCTTGCGGCAAATCGCCTGTTGTTCAAATCCGCGGGGGTAAACCCTAATCTGGTGGAACCCGAGCGACCGCATCAATTCAAGTATCGGCTCAAATCCCGTGGACGCCATCCATGTGGCAAGGTGAATCTCCACCATGGCGAGCTTGCATACTGGGTCACTTAAGGTCTTCTGGAGACCCCGGATCACGCTGGCCTCGTGCCCCTCCACATCGATCTTAACCGCCAGGGGCAAGGGGAGGCACTCTTCCCGAACCAACTGATCTCCCTCGACGATTTCCACCACCTCCGAACCTGCTACGCCTGACCGAGGGGAAATTGAGATGCTGGATGTCCAAGGCTCATCCTTGGAAACTAACAGGCTCGCTTGACCATTCTTGTCACTGAGGGCTTTGCGAAAACACTTCACATTCTCGACTTGGTTGAGTTTCAGGTTTTCTTGCAGGCGGGCATAGTTGCGAGTGTCCGGTTCGAAAGCGATCACCTGCCCGTGCTCCCCGAGCACCTTGCCCAGCAGGACGGAAAACACGCCGAAATTCGCGCCAACGTCATAGAAGACGCCGCCAGCTCTCAACTCGTCCATTAAACCTTCCAGGACATCCCTTTCCCCCCACGTGATTTCCCCTCCCAGGGTCGCGCCTTCGATGGTTCTGACTTCCCCGGGCGCCTTCACGCGAAACCGCGCCTCGATGCCTTTTACCTGAACCTTCATGATGCCACGGGGAGCCACGAAACGAAAGTAGCACCACCGGGCTAGCACGCGAATACCCAATAGCCCCGCAAGGGAGCTTAGTTCCTTGCGGTAAGCCAGCCGCTTCAAGAAACCCATCTCGCGTTTCTCCTCGAACCGAATACTGAAACCGACACCCTGACAAGGTTACACCCTGCCACCCCCTCCTAGGCCCGGGGGGCCGACTTTGAAGCGAATCTATTTTCCCAGAGGCAAAGCCATGGGAGGGGGACCGGCTTGCGCGATGGGGGCGAAGAACCCCTCTTTGGCGCCCCGCAACTCAGCCGGGATACTGTCCCATTGGCCTCTGGCGATCATTCCGGATATACGCACAATGGCACGGAAGGGATAAAAAAACGCGATGGAAATCATCTGCCCACGGGTCGCGGCCTTGCGCAGGGTCCAAAGCTGGTCGCGCGTCGCATGGTAGCGGATCGACGCACCTGACATCTTTTGCGCGCTGCCCCCCACCAGATGCCATATCTTGGCCTTGGGGCTGAAGATAATTCGAAAGCCCGCTCGCCGGCAACGCAGCGACAAATCCACATCCTCGTGCGTCCTGAAACCGAAGGCCTCATCGAACCCACCCGCTGTTTCGAGCGCCTTCCGGGGCATCAGCATGCAGCAGGAGGAAGCAACTTCCATCTCGATGGGTTTCTCGAACTGCCCCCGGTCCTGCTGGTTGTACGCGGGATTTGAGTACAGACCCGTCCAAAGACTGAGCCGGCCAAACGCAAACCAGAGCCGGTCGGGATCGCGAAGCCAGTAGATTTTCGGCCCCACCACCGCGCGGCGGCTTGCCGTTTCCGCGGTTTCCACCAAGCTCGAAATCAAACCCGGGTCGGCGCGCGTGTCGTTATCCATCATCAAGGCATATTCGCAGCCCATCTCGAGAGCGTGCCTGATGCCGCGATTCCGCGCCTTCGATACGCCGGAGTTTGTAGGCTGGCGGAGTAACTCCACCTGCGGATACTCGTGGGCAATTCGGTCCGGAGAGCCATCCGTCGAACCATCATCAACCACAACAATCTGGAAGTTCGGATAATTCGATTTCAACAGGCTATCGAGGCAAGGAAGGGTGAATTCCGCGCCATGCCAATTCACCAGAATCACGCCGACTTTGGGGGGTTGCAAATCTTTTGCCACCGCTGTTCGTTGCCTACCGCCGTTTAATTCCGGAACCAACTCCATTGCATCTCCCCGGCTATAATAGTCCGGACTTCAACAACCCAACAAGCGCCGAATGGCGTTTTCCACATCTCAACTGTGCGTGCAAGAATGTGACACGGGTCGTTTTGCACTGTGAAAGTGGGTTTCGGGAGCGGCTGGGACTGGAGCTGCACACTCCCAACGTGGGTGGTTATGACGAGCGCTGGGCCCAGGCGTCAAGGACCATCTTCTCGCTGTTTGTGGACAAATAGTCGCTCCAATCCACCGTCTGAGTCACCGTTGCGTAATCGATCAGGCAATCCAGGGCCGTTTCCTCGAACGGTCGAGTCCGCCATCCGGCGGCGAAGGCCTTCGCGCTGCTGACTTGGTACAAGCCGCGCGTGGCGGGATCAGGCCGCCAAAACGGGAAATTCCCGGCAAAAGTGTTTAGCACGGCGTCGGTCTCTAGCCCATGCTGGTGCAGGAAGTCCTGAGGTATCCACATAAACTGGGCGTCAGACCCGGTTGCCGCCTTGCAGGCATCCAGGAATCCCCGAAAGTTCATCTCCGTTCCCGTCAGGTTGAAGGTGCCGTAGAGGGAGCGGTCGATCGCCACAGCCAGGAACCGCGCGACATCCTTCACATCGACGAGTTCAACCGGGTCGGTGCCATCTCCTGGGGCAATATGTCCCGCCCAGAACTAAAACGCGTTTGGGCGCGGCGCCCGCTAATGTCGGAAGATTGAACAAAGAAGAGCACGCGGAAGCAGCGCTCACCACGAGTGAGCTCTTGATGAAACTCCTCCGGTCCATAGATCGCCTCGCCAGATAACTTTTGAATTGCTCCGCCCAACAACAGTATAACCCAAACTTTTGCTGCCCTAGCCGGGCCGTTCAACGTATCGTATCTTGAGGCGCAGCGTTGGCTTCCAGCCGGCACAGGAGCGGCCAAGCCGGCGGCGTTACGCTCAAACCACTGAGTTTTAGGAAATACTGATTTCGTAGCGCGGGCGTCCACCGGGGCGTGGGCATCTTGCCCACGCTTGGCGGGAGCGGGACGCTCCCGAGACAGCGGGCAGGATGCCCGCGCCACGTCGGACTTGAAAGAAGTCGCGGTCGATTGGCTCTTAACCCTCAGGCTCGGGTATGATGTCCGCGCCCGAACGATTGTGGACTGAGCAATCCGCGGGCCGTGGAGTGCGGAGGGCCGATGCAAACGCCTGGAAATCGCGGGTACTTGGTGCTGTTGGTTTGTCTCTTGTGCTGCTGTCGGCAAGCCCGCGCCCAATCCCCCACAGAATATCCTCGAACCCCGTGGGGAGGCTACCCCTATCCCGCTTCCTACGACGCCGAGGTTGCCGACCCCGACGTTCACCGGGTCCTGTTTGAAAACGCCAACATCATGTTCCTGGAGGTCGCGAACCCCCCTGGCCTCGACGTGCGAATGCATGGTCATCCTTATCCGTCGGTGTTCGCGCGTGATACTGGAGGCGGGCAGGGCGTAGCCGGCGTTCCGCTCGAGGAAAGCCATCTTGATCCCGCCAGCCCCTTCGCGGGCAATTGAAAACCGCCATCAAGATACTGCTGAATGGTCAAATGCCGGGCCACGGCTTTCGTCCAGCCCCTCGGTTTCAGGCACACGCTCTTGGGACAAAACGACGGGGAAAACGTTCCGTCGTCACCGAGTTCACCGGGGCTGTTCCCTACCGCGACCCTGTCCCCTCCCCTACGTTAAATTACTGTAAATTCGGCGCTGTCGGCGCAACTTTTCCCTGCTTTATGAGTTCCCAATCACCGGCCAAGAGGTGCATATTCTTCCGATGAGGGTCTGCATTATTCCCTGTCACCATTTAATCTTGAATCTGAGATTTTGAATCTGCACTTTTCCCTTTGCTCATATTTTGAATTTTGAATCTTGAATTTTGAATCTTGAACCTCCACTTTGCTCTCGCCCCTCGCCACTAACGTGCTTCGACGGCAAGGCAACTTTTCAGGCCGGATCCTCGGCTCGCCTCGCTCAAATGGTGCGTATCCCCTTCAAGACAAGGCAGATGTAGTCCTTGACAAAAATATTGCAAATTGCTATATATAGATTGCAATTTGCAATCGACAATATGAAGCTGGGAGAAAAAATCCGCTACCTCCGTTACGCTGAGGGGACGTCGCGCGGCCTGGGCCGGGAGATGACGCAGACGGAGGTTGTCCGCGCCGCGCGCCGGGAATTGGGCAAGAGTGTCAGCCAATCGTACCTCTCGCAAATCGAGAGCGGCGCCCGCCCGCACCTGACGGGGAAGACCCGTGATCTCCTCGCCCGTTTCTTCAAGGTGCACCCGGGGTTTCTGGTGGATGACCCGGAAGGGTTTCATACCGAACTGCTCTCAAGCCTGCCGGCGCGCGAGAGCAAGCTGCACTTGTGGCTGCTCGAGGGCGCGGAGCGTTTTCGCCGCGACGCGGAGGTCAGCGCAGTTTTCGAGAAACTGGCGCATCGCGATGACAACCGCCGGTGCTTGATTCTCCTGGGCGCGATTCTCGACACGCCCGACCTTGTCCCCAGGCTCTTGCACGTTCTCCGCCCGGGTCATGTCGAAGGCCACGGAACTGGGCGCGGCCATTCCACGCCGGGGCCGGCTCCTTCGATGCCGGCAAGAAAACCGGAGGAGCGTGCTTTGAAGCGCAGGCCGCCGCAGTTTGAGCGAGGGAGGAAAGGCGAATGAATTGGGCGACTTTTTACCTCATTTGCTTTGTCGTGGGACTGATTTTTAGTTTGCTGTCCCTCCTGGGAGGCTTAGGGAGATTCCATTTCGGGGGCCACTTGCATCTGCCCCATTTTCTCGGACATCAGGCCGGCCCGGTGCATGTTCCCCCGGTCCATCTCCACACAGGGGGTGGGCAGTTGGGAGCGTTGCAGCGGGGCGTGTCGGCGGGGCGCGGTTCGCAGGTGTCCTTTTTTAATTTCTCTTCCTTCATGGCGTTCCTTGCCTGGTTTGGCGGAACGGGCTATCTGCTGACGCGCTATTCGGACCTGTGGACGGCCGCGGCTTTTGGGGTCGCGCTGATCAGCGGCACGGCGGCAGCAGGCGTAGTGTTTTTGTTTCTCGTTAAGGTCTTGCTCGCGCATGAGACGGAGCTCGATCCCGCGGACTTCGACATGGTGGGCATGCTGGGCAAGGTTAACGTCGCGATCCGCGCCGGCGGGACCGGTGAAATTATTTTTTCGCAAGCCGGAACTCGCCACGCCATGGGAGCGCGCAGTGAAGCCGGCGGCGCCATTGCGAAGGGAGAGGAAGTGGTGGTGACGCACCAGGAAAAGGGTATCGCCTACGTTCGCCGCTGGGAGGAAATGGCGGGCGAGCAGGCGGCTGAGCAGGTGGCAGGCGGCAAGCGGTAGAAGGTGCGGGCGCGGCTCGCAGCGCCATCTGCCATGGACTTCATACCAGGAGGAGAGCATGGGGAGCGTACCAATGATTTGGCTGATCGTGGGGCTCATGGTGGTTGTGGTCTTGTTGACTCTGGGCTCGCTGGCAACGCTGTTCCGCCGGGCGGGTCCGCACGAAGCGATCATTGTTTATGGTTTGCGTGGCATCCGCATCGTCAAGGGCGGAGGAACGATCATCTTTCCGATGGTGGAAAGCAGCAAGGCGCTTTCGCTGGAGTTGATGTCGTTCGACGTGGCGCCCAAGCAGGACCTTTACACCCGGCAGGGCGTGGCGGTGACGGTGGAGGCGGTGGCGCAAATCAAGGTCAAGTCGGATCCGGAATCCATTCAGACCGCGGCCGAGCAATTCCTCACTAAGGCGCCCGATGAGCGCGATGGGCTGATCCGGCTGGTGATGGAAGGGCATCTCCGCGGCATCATCGGCCAGCTCACGGTGGAGCAGATCGTCAAAGAACCGGAAATGGTGGCAGACCGCATGCGTTCGACCTGCGCGGACGACATGAACAAGATGGGTTTGGAAGTGATTTCTTTCACCATCAAAGAGGTCCGCGACAAGAACGAATACATCTCGAACATGGGCCGGCCGGACATTGCCCGCATCAAGCGCGATGCCGACGTGGCCACCGCCGAAGCCGAACGCGACACATTGATCAAGCGAGCGGAAGCGCAGCGCGATGCGGCGCAGGCCAAGGCCCTTGCCGACCAGCAGCGTGTGCTGGCGGAAACGCTCTCGCTCACCAAGCAGGCGGAGGCGCAGCGCGACCTGGATATCAAGAAAGCCGAATACCTGGAAGGTATCAAAAAGCAGACAGCTCAGGCGGACAAGGCTTACGAGCTGGAGACGAATGTGATGCAGCAGCAGGTGGTGGCCGAGGCGGTCAAGGTGCAGCAAGTCGAGCGCCTGGCGCAGGTGAAGGTGCAGGAAGCTGAAATCCAACGCCGAAGCAACGAACTGGTGGCGACGGTGATCAAGGAAGCCGAGGTTACCCGCCAGAAAATCGAGACCCTGGCCGCGGCGGAAAAGCAACGGCTGATCGCCGAGGCGGAAGGCCGAGCGTCCGCCATCCGCGCGCAGGGCGAGGCGGAAGCCGAAATCATTTTCAAGAAAGGTGAGGCGGAAGCCAAAGCCATGAACGTCAAGGCGGAGGCCTACCAGGAATACAACCAGGTGGCGGTGGTGGACAAACTCATTTCCAGCCTGCCCGAAGTGGTGCGCGCGATGGCCACGCCCCTCGGCAGTGTGGACAAGATCACCATCGTGTCCACGGGCAACGGGGATTCCGCCGGCCTCAACAAGTTAACCGGGGATATGACCAAGATCGCCGCTCAGGTTCCGGCGCTGTTCGAAGCACTCTCCGGAATGCAGATGTCCGACTTGCTCGCGGGCGTTCGGAAGATCGGAGACAAAGCGCCGAAATCGGGGACGGCGGCGCCAGCCACGCTGCCGTCTCCATAGCCGGAGGTAGAGGGGGCACCGGCGCTCTTGCCGGTGCCCAAGTCTGATGCCGCCCAATGGGCACAGGCACCAGTGCCACCGTGGGCATAGATGAGAAGTAAATGAAGGGAGGAACGTTATGGGACTGATGGAGAGAGTATCAACGCTGATTCGAGCCAATTTGAACGATTTGATTGACCGTGCCGAGCATCCGGAGAAGATGATCAAACAACTGATCCTGGATATGGAGAACCAGCTCATGCAGGTGAAGACGCAAGTGGCGGTGGCCATCGCCGATCAGCACATGCTCGGGCAGAAACAAAAGGAGAACGAGGATCTGGCGGCGGAATGGATGCGGAAAGCCGAGTTGGCGGTGGACAAGAAGCAAGATGATCTAGCGCGCGCGGCGCTCGAACGTTGCCAGAGTTACCAGCGCCTGGGGGAAAGTTTCCAGGAGCAGGTCGCCGACCAGGCCGTGCAAGTTGAAAACCTCAAGTCGGCGCTCCACAAGCTGGGACAAAAGCTTTCCGAGGCCCAGGCCAAGAGCCAGGTCCTCATGGCGCAGCACCGCCGGTCGCGCGCGGTGGGCAAGGCTCGCGACGCGCAAATGGCGATGGGCGCAGAGTCAAAAATCGCCGGCTTCGAGCGCATGAAACAAAAAGTAGCTCGTGAGGCCGCCATCAGCCAGGCCAAAACCGAAATGGCCACTGACAGCCTGGACGATAAGTTCGCCTCGCTCGAAAACGAGGACGAGATTGAAAGGCTGCTGAGCGACGTCAAATCGCGCCGTCAAGCGAACGGCTAAGGCGCATGTTCACGGTATCGGGAGGCACATAGGAGTAGGTTCCTTTATCGGAATACTTCATGCTCGCGGCTTCCAGCGACCAGGATGAGCCGTGGATCTCAATCGTACCCGCATTCGATGGCGTATTATCCGCCGCCTCGCTGTGGAATTCGTAAGCGCCATTGCGCGCAATGGTGCAAATCCAACGGCCGGGGTTGCGGTTATTGAACCAGGTTCCAACCGCGTTGGGATCGACGGTTTTGGCGGGCAAACCGACGGGTAACGGCAGCGGCGCCGACCAGGTAACATTATCGCCGCCGCAGGGGGCCGCGACGACAACGGAAGAGGTGGGCAGATTGGGGCGTATTCCCTGCGCATTGGCCGCCGCCTGGGCGCGAGTGGCGCCGGTTCCGACCGTGTAAGGGCCGCCGGGATGGTGGATGGCAACCGCCAGGCACGAGCTTCCCGAGGCCACGATCTTGCAATCCGTGGCTCCGTTTCCGCGGCAATTCCTGAGAGCTCCGTTGACGGCGTCGTCAGGCGAAGATCGGCCGTCTGCGGACCCCGTTTGCGGCCTCGAAGGGGAGAGCGCGATGGCGGCGAAGTGAAGATAGACCACTGGCGCCCCACCGCCGCCTACTACACCTCGTGCGCCCCCGCACGCCACGTAGCCCAAATTCTGAATGCAACTTTCGCCCAGATCCATGGTCTGCGCGTGCGCGAGGTTGCCGAAAAAAACCGGCAAAAGGGTGATAAGGGCGACGCCCATGGCCCGCCGCAAGAATTGATGAGTCACGGATGTGATCGCCATACACTTTCCGCGCCTCCGCTCTCGCTTTGAGTTGCTTGCCTCGAATTGGAGCCTCACGGTATTCGGGAACGCCTGGGCGCGCACCGTGGAGTTCTTCAGCGGCCTGTTATCCTCGCGCCCCATTCGTCAGGGCTTACGTCCTTAGCGTGCCGCGAGAAGAGCCAGTGGTGCCCTTCAAGAACCTCCACTCCATACTGCCGCTCGCCGTACGCGGTTTCGTGCAGATCCTCCACAATCTTGGCTCCTGCCGACTTCGCTCTGTCAAAGTGGGCGTCAACGTCCTCGACGAATACGGTGAGGCTTTGAGTTGCGTGCCCGATCTGCGCGGGGCTCGCGCACCCCGGCTTCGCGCCATTGAGCATGATCCAGGCATCGCCGAGATGCATCTGCGCGCCAGCGACCCGGCCGCCGGATTCGCCATAACGGTAATGCTCGGTGAAGCCAAATGCTTTCGTCAGCCAGACGATCGCTTCGGCAACATTTTGGTAAGTGATGTGCGGCAATAGAACATCCGCCGGCACTGAGCGGTTTTTCAGCATCGTCAAATTATATTATGAATCAGTGAATTTATAAGCCAGACGTCAGATTTTGCCGGATGGGAAGCCCGCAGAGTGATATAATCCCGATAAAGGGATTCTGCAAATGGTGACGATTACATTCCCGGATCGCGAGACTGAAAAGAGGGCGCTGGCCTTTTTGCTCGGACGTTTTTCCGGCCGGATCCTTCGTTCGGGAGAGCATTTGGTTCCCGAATCTGCTTTGGAAGCCCTCGCCGATCAGAACATCCCATTTAAAGTCGACGTCGAATAGAACCAGCCGCACTAAGTTTCCGCAGAAAGCGGGAACAGCCACCTCTTCAACATTTTCTGTGTCCCAGCCTTGGCGTGCAGTCCACGCGCGCATCACCCATCTGTCCACAGGGTTGGATTGCAACCCTCGACGAAGCTAGTCGGCCCGCCTGCTGCTCGCTCGCCGGGGCTTCGGTTTGCTTTTAACCATCAGATTGAGCGCCACGGCAGCGCGGATGAGATCCTTCAAGGCCGCCTCATCGATCTTTTCCCCTTCGTGGAAGTCGATAGCGCGCCTCACGTTCCCCTCGAGGCTGGAGTTGAATAGACCGGAAGGGTCCTCGAGCTCGGCTCCCTTGGCAAATGTCATCTTGATAGCGTTCTTGTACGTCTCTCCCGTGCACACGATGCCGCTGTGGGACCAGACCGGCGTTCCGGGGTTCGTGGCTTTCGCCCACTTCCACTCTTCCACGATCTCAGGGTCTGCCGCGTGGATAATGGCGCGCACCTTCGCGAGCGTCTTCCCGCGCCAGTCCCCAAGATCTCTTATCTTTTCATCGATCGATGCTGAGGCTGACCCTACCGTGACCGGCTTTTTCATACACACCTCCCACTCTTGCGTCTATGTTAGCTGCGCTCAGGGTAGCCCGCAACTCAGCCAGTCTTAACGCCGAACTCCTTGCGTACTCGGCGTCCAAACGCTGCCAGCCGCCAAACTCCACGGGACGAGGCGGACCGAGCGAGCTTCGCGGTCATCAGCACGCACTGGATCTCAGTTGCCACGCGCGGGCCGGCGCAGGTTGGAATGAATCGCGACGATGGTAACGTCGTCCTCCGGTTCGCGGCCCGAAGCGTGGTCCGACCAGCGTGACAGCTCCTCCAGCAACCCGTCGACCAAGGAGTCGGCCCCGAGGTCTCGATTGTGCTCCATAAAGAGCCTGAGGCGGTCGGCCCCAAACTCCTCGTGCCAGGGAGCGGTTGCCTCAAGAATTCCATCGGTGTAAAGGACCGCCCAGTCGCCCTCCTCGAAAGGTACCTCTACAGCCGAGTACGTGGCGTTGGGGAAAAACCCGAGAAACAAGCCGTTCTCCGCGATTTCGCGGGTGTTCCCCGCTGACTCGTCCCGCAGAACAAGCGGTGGATGACCGGCGCCGGCATAACAAATGCTTTGCTTCTCCATATCGATGAAGGCGTATGCTGCCGTAACGTAGTGGCCCTCGAATTTTCCGCACAGCGCTTGATTCAGGCCCGTCAGCACACCCACCGGGTCTCGCGCGTGTGCTGATTGCGCGGCCAAAGCGATCTTGAGCATCGACGAGATCAGCGCCGCAGGCATGCCGTGCCCCGATACATCGGCCACCAGAACCCCCAGGCGTTTGTCGTCCACCTTGATAAAGTCGTAGAAGTCGCCTGCCACTGACGTCATCGGTACGTACCGGGCGGCGATATCCAGGCCCACAATCTCCGGGACCTCCGTCGGCAAGATTGATAATTGAATCTGCCGCGCGTTCTCGAGTTCTTGTTTGATGGCGCGGAGTTGCTGAGCCAATTGCTTCGCATACTCGCCGTTCAACTGCTGCCAGCGGCCGAACTTCATCGCTTCGGGGCCGACGATGCGGCCGGTGGGAGTTCCCATCAGGAGGTGATCCAGCACATCGAAGCAGATGTGCCACCCGGCAGCACCCATCGACATGAAGCGGCGATCGATGTTGGTCCACAGCGTCAGGCGCGTGCCCTCACCCAAGGCTTCAAGCTGCCACCGGATCTCGAAGCTACCCCAGTTGTACTCAAGCAGCTTGGGAGCGTCGGCTCGCTTCACCGTGGCTTCGGTAACGTGCAGCACGGGCGCTCCCACCGTGGTGAGCTTCACCGTAGTTCCAACCGTACCCAGGCTCCCATCGGCGTCGAAGGGCGCCCACTCGCGCAGATGCGCCGGGTCGGTCAGCGCCTTCCAGACTTTTTCCGGCGAGTGGCGCAGTTCCCGGACGAGAATGAGCGTCAACTTCTTCCCGTCCTCCCGTACCTGCACCCCGCCAGCCGGACCCGGCATGTACTGATCGCGATCGTTCATCGATCTTCTCCTCGCCTTCCTTGTCGTTGCCCTGGATTGATCCCTGCTGTCGAGGCTGGCGCATCAAACGAGGTGGATCGAGGCTGGCGCAGACACGCGGTTCAGTGTCTGCGTTTCGCAATCCCGATCTCGATCACCTCGCCCCTTCGGGGCCGCAGACTGCAAAAGGCAGCAGTCTGCGCCAGCCTCGCTGCCATCGTGCTGAATTGCCACCCTTACCAGCGTGCCAACTGGGTGAGCTGAACCAGGTTGCCACAGGTGTCCTTCACCATCGCAATAGTCGAGCCGGTCACAGCGGTGGGCGGCATGGTGAACTCGGCGCCGTGGGCCTTGATGCGCTCATAGTCGCCCTTGACGTCGTCGGTGAAGAACATGATCGCGGGCTGGTTCTGTTGAAAGATTGCTTCCTGATAGGCTTTGGCCGCGGGGTTGTTGTTCAGCGCCAGTTGCAGTTCCGTGCCCTCCGGCTCCTCGGCAGAAGCCACGGTCAGCCAGCGATAGGGGCCTTGGCTGAAATCGGTCTTCTTGGCAAAGCCCAGTACCTCGGTATAGAAGCGCAGGGCCTTTTCCTGGTCGTCCACATAGATGCTGGTCACTTTGATTTTCATTTCGTTTCTCCTTTGTCAAGTTTGCGGTTGGGGCCGCGTCGTCTTCTGCTTGTCTTCCGTTTCGTTGGCGTTGGTTCATCCATGCGGTCGAGGTGGCGTTCGAGAGCATCCACGTGAGCGGACCAGAACCGGCGGAATTGAGCCAGCCAGGCATCCAATTCCCGAAGCGGTTCTGGCTTCAGCCGGTAGAGACGCCGCTGTGCGTCCACCATGGATTCCACGAAGCCGGCCTCGCGCAGCACGCGCAGGTGCTTTGACACAGTCGGCTGCGGCATGTGAAGCCGGCGCTCGATCTCTCCCACCGACTGTTGTGACAGGACCAGCAGGCTCAAGATCGCGCGTCGGTTCGGCTCCGCAATGACTTCAAATACGGATTCCACTCTCTTTGTATACTCTGCGGGGCATATGCGTGTCAAGGTATATTTACGGGCAGGCGGGCTACGGTTTCAGTCGGCGTGCGGGAATGCACTTGTGTGTTGAGTTTTTTGCGGGTGTGGTGTCCTCCCGCCCGGAAGCGTAGCGCGGACCTGTTTGGTAGGTCCGCGGTCCTTCCGCGACGGGCAAGGGAAAGCCGCGGACCTATAAAACAGGCGCGCAGTGCCCATCCCGGAGGCAGTCCCATCTGTCGCCAGGAATGAGCCCGGTCTTGATGGCTACCCGAAGGCTGATTGCGCCCCCCTCTCACTTGCAGTAAAGTAGACCCATGATGACGAGGAAGGGTAATCCTATGACCATCACCCTCAGTCCGGATCAAGAGCAGGCGGTGCGCGACGCCATTCGAGCCGGCAAGGTCACCTCGGTTGACGAATTCATCGCTCGGGCGATTGCCAGCTTGCCCAAGCGTGACGAACCTGCGGCCGTAAGCGCAGCCTCCAGTGTGTTTGCCCAGGGTCTGGGTCTGTTCGGCAGTCCGGAAGACGCTTCTCTGCTTGACGAGGTGGTTTCCATGGCCTACCAGGAGAGACAACAGCCGAGCAAGAGAGAACGCTAACCACGGCCTTACTCATACCGCAGCGCCACCGTGGGATCGACTTTGGTTGCGCGCCTAGCTGGAATGTAGCATGCCGCCAGAGCGACCAGGATCAGCACGCCGGCAACTGCGGCGAAGCTGAGCGGGTCATGGGCGGTGACTCCGTAAAGCATACTCGCCATCAGGCGGGTCAATGCGAAGGCGGCCGCCAGGCCGATGCCAACTCCCACCAGCGCCATCTTCACCCCTTCCCCCAAAACCATTTGCAGCACATCCCGCCGCTCAGCTCCGAGCGCCATGCGGACGCCGATTTCATGGGTTCGCTGGCAGGCAAAATAGGAGATTACGCCATAAATTCCGACGCAGGACATCACCACGGCGAGCGCAGCAAAAGTGCCGAGGAGAATCATGGCGAAACGCCGCGCGGCGAGGGAATCGGAAATGATCCCGTCCATGGTCTCGGCGTCGGATAGCACCATCTGGCTGTTGACCTGCCCCAAGGCGCGGCGAATCGAGCTGACCTGGGCGACCGGTGAGCCTGCCGTCCGGAGCGCAACCCCAATGCCCGTGGCCGCCAGCGACATCAACTTGTCGGGAAGCTGGGAGAGTGGTAGGTAGCATTGCGCCTGGATGGGCCCGGTGGAATCGGTGTCGAGGCCCCACTGTTTTACATGCCCGACCACCCCGACGATTTCCGCGGTGATGTTCAGGATTTCGAAGTTGACGCGCCTGCCGATCGGATCCTGGCTGCCGAAAGCCAGGTGGGCAAACTTATCGTCAATGACGACCACGAGCGGTGAATGCTCGCTATCTTGCGGCGAGAGGAAGCGGCCGCGCTTGAGCGGAATTTTCATAACATCCAAGTACTCCGGCTGGACGAGGTAAAAAAGCGCCAACTTCATCGCCGCTTGGCTCGCGGGCTTCGCCTGGCCTTCCAGCCAGTAGGGCACTTCGGGGTTGCTCTGTAAGGGAACAGCGCCAGCGGAAAGGGAAGAAGCCCTGATGCCGGGCACGGCATCGAGGCGGTCGTGAATCTCGCGCCACATGGCCCGCGTGGCAGCAGGGGAGCCGCTCGCGGCGGGAAACGATAAGTTGAAGCTCAGCACGTTGTGGGGATTGAATCCCGGATCGACGCTCCAGAGCTTGGCGAGGCTGCGAATCATCAGTCCAGCGCCAGCGAGCAGCACGACGGTGAGAGCCATTTCGATGGCGACAAAAACTCTCTGCGCGCGATGCCGTGAGCCGCTCGACCCGCGTCCTCCCTCCTTGAGCGTTTCCTCGTGTTGCGAATTCTTTAGGGCTGGAGCCAAGCCGAACAGGATGCCCGCCAGCACGGAAACGGCGAGCATAAACAAGAGCACGCGCCCGTCGAGATGGACCTCCTCGGCTCGGGGCAATGCCTCGGGCAGCACGGCGAGCGCCCCCTTGAGCCCCCACGAGGCAAGGACCAAACCCAATCCCCCGCCCGATAGAGCGAGCAGGATGCTTTCGGTCAAAAGCTGACGAATCACGCGGCCGCGGCTCGCACCCAGCGCCGTGCGGATCGCGAATTCACGCCTTCGGCCCGTCGAGCGCACCAGCAGGAGGTTCGCCACGTTCACGCAGGCGATGAGAAGCACAAAACCCACCGCGGCCAGCAACACCAGCAGGGTCGGCCCGATGTCGCCGACGACGTCCTGTTTGAGCGGGACCAAGGTGACGCCCAAGCCTTTGTCGGCCTCGGGATACTCCGCGGCCAGATGTCGCACCAGCGCTTCCATGTCGGCCTGCGCTTGTGCGAACGAGACGCCGGGCTTGAGCCTCCCGACCACGCTCATGCCCATAACGGTTTTGCGATCGCGAAAGTTCGGGTCGCTCCACTGGCCGATCGGCACGCACACGCCGCTCGCATCGAAGCCGCCATAATGGAAGTCGGCAGGAATCACGCCGACGATGGTGTACGCGATGCCATTCAGAGTGAGCGACTTTCCCAGCACCGCCGGTGAAGCGCCGAACTTGCTCTTCCACAAACCGCTGCCGATCAGAACCACCGGGGCTGCGCCCACCTGGTCTTCGTCCGGGCGAAACGCGCGGCCCATGACCGGCTTTACGCCCAGCAAGGGGAAAAGGCTGGCGGAGATCATCTCCGCCGGCACGCGTTCTGCCTCGCCCGTCCCGGTCAGATTGAATTCGTCCGACCGGTAAGCAGCCAAGGCGGAAAACGAGCGATTATCGTGGGCCCAGTCCAGGAAGTTGGGATAGGAAAGTGACGTTTGAGTGAAGGTGGCGTCGCGCCCGTATGCAGCGACGAGCCGGTCGGCCTGCCAGTAGGGCAGCGGACTGAGCAGCACCGCGTTCACTACCGAAAAGAGCGCCGTATTTGCCCCAATGCCGAGCGCTAGCGTCAACACCGAGGCCGCCGTAAAGCCCGGGTTCTTCGCCAACGTCCGCAGGCCGAAGCGGAGGTCTTGCACGAGATGGTCCCACCAGAGCCAGCGGCCCGATTCGTAGAAGCGCTCCTCGGCCCGCGTAACGTTGCCGAAGGTGCGGCGCGCGGCCATGCGAGCTTCTTCTTCGCTCAAGCCCTGCTCCTTCAATTGCTCGGTTTCTAGTTCGAGATGCGCTTCGATCTCGGCCCGGAAATCGCTCGGTTTGCGTTTTCGCCAGAACATCGAAATAAGCCTCCCCGGAGTTATGGTGCGGAACCGTAGCGCGGACCTGTTTTGTAGGTCCGCGGTTCTTCCGCGATGGGCAGGGAAAAGCCACGGACCTACAAAACAGGTCCGCGCTACACCGCCTTAACCCTCCCGTGGCTCGGGCCCTAGAACTCGCCCAATGGCTGCCGCTAGTCGCCGCCACTTGGTGGTCTCTTTCACAAGCTGTTTGCGGCCCAGTCGCGTGAGCGTGTAGAAACGCGCCTTGCGGTTGTTCGTGGAGGTCCCCCACTCGGCGGCGATCCAACCTCGTTCTTCCAGGCGCTGGAGCGCGGGGTAGAGGGCCCCGTGCTCGATCAGCAGTTCGTCCTCGGATGTCTGCTGAATCGCGCGTCCGATGCCCTGGCCGTGTTGGGGGCCGAAAATCAGCGTCCGCAGGATCAGCAGGTCGAGCGTGCCTTGCAAGAGTTCCAACCGTTCTTTTTCCTTTTGGGTCGACATATAACCCAAGTATCCACGTTTTGGGTAAGATGTCAACCCTAAAAAGTTACGCGAAACGAATTCCGGGCAATAGTGCGGGCGGATCGCGGAGAACCGGCGCGGATACTTTGAGTAGCGCGGGCGTCTCGCCCGCTGGGGCGTGGGCATCCTGCCCGCGCAACAACGGGAGCGGGACGCTCCCGTGACAGCGGGCAAGATACCCGCGCTACGGGCAGACGTCAGGTGGAGTTTCACGAGTGATTTCAACTGGCGTGACGTTATCGGTCAATTTCACTAGCGAATTTGTCCGACAGTAGGCTCGGCCTGCACCCTTTCTTGCACTATATCTTGTTTTTAATCATAGTTGTAGATACATCCCTTCACTATTAACTTGACAACGTGAATACTATAGTGTACGCTAGATCACAAGGCCCGCATCCATTTGCCGGCCGGAACCGCCGCGGGCCTCTGGAGGAGGCCACGGCCAAAAAAACAGAAGGCAGTAGGCAGAACGCAGTAGCAAGCGTAGCGCGGACCTGTTCTGTTAGGTCCGCGGCATTTCCTATCATGTGGGAAGAATTTCAAATACGGGGAAGAGCCGCGGACCTATAGAACAGGTCCGCGCTACGATCTCTCGCCACTCGCCACTGCTCTAAGGAGGTTTCCATGTCTTTAATTCGCAAACAAAGAACGACAGAAGAAAACTTGGCGGCGAAGCGCGCGAATGCGCGCCATTCGCACGGAGCGGTGACGCCCGCGGGCAAAGCCCATTCCGCCGCCGCCAAGCTGATCCACGGGTTCTATTCCCAGTCGCAGAACGAGGTGATGACAGCTTTGGGGGAGGACCCGAAGAAACACCGTGCCCTGCTGCGATCCCTGGTGGAGGATCTGCAACCTCGCCCGGGTATGCAAAGCGAAGTAGTCTTGCAGATCTGCCAAGCTCTCTGGCGGATGAATCGCGCGGCGCGCATTCAGGACGGCCTGGCCGTGAAACGCGTCCACAAAGGGAAACAGGTAGAACTGATGGCGGCCGGCCCACGGTTCGTGCAAATTCATCAAACCTACGATCGCATCTGTGCCCTCTGCCGGCGGATGAACAATCCCGATCCGCCGCCCTCTCGCGAAGAAATCGAAGGCCTGATCGGCGCCTTCGGGGATGGTACGCCGGACGAAATCCGCAAGGTGTTTCCCCTCTATCGCGCCTACTGGGAAGCGGCGTGGAAAGTGCCCGCACCGGCAGCCGGAAGCGGCGAAAGTGGGGCCACGCCTTCCGAAGCTGAGAAGGAAAAGGCCGCGGCACGCGCCGCCGTCGATGCCGTGCTGCTACCGCTCTTCTGGCATTATTTTCAGACTGACAACCTGCTCCTCGCAGAGGTCGACCGGGTCAATTCACCCGAGAATGTCGCCGCGCTAATGGCTCCTCAGGACAAAGCCTCGCTCCTCATGCAAAAGGTGGAAGACTCCACCTTGCGCAAATTGTGGCGGCTGACGAGAATCTTCACGATGATCAAACGCCAAGACCTTGGGGCGGAAGTTAATCAAAGTAGCGACTGAAGCGACTATGTTTATGATAAAAAATGTAGTTATAGGAAATTTGGAAGAAATTCAACGCCCTCGCCGATTTTCTAAATTATTGAAAGTAAGCGAGTTCAAGTTTTGGCGAGAAGGCGCCGAAACAAAAAGATGTTAAAAACGCAGGTTGATCCGACTATATCTATGAAAACACAGGGTCGAGCGACAGAATGTCGTGCGAGAAAACCGCATTTTTGCACGAGATTTGGACGAAAGCACGCCCCAAACGGGGCAAAAAGAACCTCCTGGGACCGCGGGCATCCTGCTCGCTCCGGCAAAGACGTGCTCCGCGCTACCAGTATCCCCAAAGCTCATTGCTTCCTTCGGGCCGGGAGCGGATCGCTCCAACCCAAGCGGACAGCCGGGAGCCCAACGCTCCGCCTCAAGCGGGCAGGATGCCCGCGCTCCCAGCCGCGCTCCCAGCCGCGCTCCCAGAGGGGCAGATTGCTTGCGAACCCCGTTTAGGTTGATATAGAATGCGGGCAGGCGGGACCTAAATCATGAGCTTTCTACAGAAATACCTCATCGCCTCCAAGCTCGAGGAGGCGGCCGAAACAATGTCGTTCCGAGCGCAAGACACCTCGACGGGCCAGCACGTTATGCTGCACCAGATCCTGCCCGAGCGGACTCCTCCGCAGGAACCCCCATTGGCAATCATGCTCTCGCGCTATTTTCCCGGAGCGGGCGAGCCGGGGACCGAGCATTACCGGGAGGTTGGGCAGGACGAAGGCCGACTGTTCGCGGTCACCGCGGATGTGCCCGAGTGCGTGGACCTCCGCCAGTGGCTGTATACCATTGCCGCCGCACGGCCGGATAAGGGAGTTCTCCCCGAGCCGTCTGCCGTTCAAGAGACTTGGCCGCAAAAGGACGCCGCAGGGCCGGCAACCCCTCCGTCGCCACCCGCCAAGCCCGGGATCAAAGCGGAGCCGGAGACGAAGGCGCCGGATGGTTCCGCCCGAGGGCATGTTCCAGCAGGATTTGAGGTGGTCTACCAGAGCCGCAAGCAAACTTCGGCACACGCCATTCCGAAGCCCGTGGTCCCGCCCGCGGACTCCTTGGCGCCCACCCGCGTGGTTACGACGCAAGGGACTGAGGCATCGAGCGAAGACGAGTTTGACAAATTGTTTGGGGGAGCGGGCGCTAAGACGCCGGCGGCTCCCGCAGCCTCTACGACACCGAGCGCAGCTCCTTCATCCGGCCAGAAACAGGCTCCGGGTAAGTTCACGCAAATGTTCTCCGCGGTTAGCCTGCCCGATGCGGGCAAGCCGGCTCCGTCACCTTCACCGGCGGCCGTCACTCCACCGGTCGCGCCTCCCGCTCCTGGTCAGAAGGCGGCTCCGGGAAAGTTTACGCAATTGTTCTCAGCCGTCGGCCAGCCCAATGCCGGACAGCCTGTTCCGCCAGCCGCGGCTAGGCCTACGCCGAGCGCGCCCGCTCCGTCGAGTCAGCCATCGGCTTCCGGCCAATTCACCCAGATGTTCGCCGCCGCAGGCCATATCCCTCCGCCTGAGCCTCTGTCGCCGGCGCGACCGGCTGCGAGCCCGATCCCGGGGGCTCCTCCTTCACCGGGTCCAAAATCGTCGTCGGGCGGCTTCACACAATTGTTTTCCGCCGCAGGTCAAATTCCCCCCGCCGAGCCTCTGCCGCCAGCGCCGCCGGCAGCCAGCAGCTTGCCGAGTGCTCCCGCTTCATCGGGCCCAAATTCCTCCGGGTTCACGCAAATGTTTTCGGCCGCGGGCCAGATACCTCCGTCTGCGCCCGCGCCGGCAGCGTCACCAATGGCCAGCCAGCCGCCCGCGCCTTTGCCCGCTGGACCTTCGAGCGCCACTTCCGCACCACCTCCGGCAGCGAAAGCGCCGGGGTCGTTCACCCAAATGTTTCAAGCTTCCGCAGTGGGTGTGGAATCCCCTGGGGATTCGCCCCTCGGCCCCGCCAAGGCTCCGGCGCCGCTTCCTGTCTCTTCCGGCAGTCCGGGGGGATTTACGCAAGCATTCCCGACCGCCGGTAGCCCGGCGGGGTCTCCCAGTTTTGGCGCGCCGTCGCAGCCGACCCCACCGCTTCCCGGCTCGAAGAAAGGTCAAGGCGAGCTGACGGCTTTGATGCAAGGGTATAAGGGGCCGACGGGAGCGGCGGCGGCAACGACTCCGCCTGCTCTGGAAGCTCCCGCACCGCGTCCCGCGGCGCCCGAGCCCAAGAAGGGTCCTGGCGAATACACCATGATGTTCAGCCGGCCGCCGGATGTGGGCCCGCCGACGGCAGGAAGTGCCCCGCCCCCCGGCGCACCTCTTGCACCTCCCGCGCCGGCTGCTCCCCCCGCCGCGCCCGCGTCCAGGCCGGGCGCCTACACCAGCATGTTTGAGGCGCCGCGCATACCCGCCGGGCCGGCGGTCCCCGCAGCGCCCGCGCCTCCACAGTTAGGCTACGGATTTCCCGCGGCCCCCGCCGCGCCCGCCCCACCGGCGGCCCCCGCCATGCCGGGCTTCGCGCCGCCGCCGCCACCCGCGGCGCCGCAATTCCAGCCACCGCCCGCACCGGCTTTTGCCGCACCTGCGCCTGCCGCGCCCAAACCGGCGGCCGCCGCCGCGGGGGGCAAGAAGCCCGCGATATTCTGGGTGCTGGTCCTGGGCCTGGGAGGATTATTCCTGATTGCGGTGGCGTTGATCTTGTTCTTCGCCCTGCATAAGCACTAGGGGCGGGATCATTCCGCTTGCGGCAGTAGGATGATCAATTCCGATTGGGGATTGGGAATATCTCCAGGAACGTAGGCGGCAATGTTGCGAGCGCGCTGCACGGCCTCCCACGCCACACCAGATTGGTTCACGTTGAAGTAGTGGTAGTTGAGTTTGATGGGAATCGCGCCCGGCGGGGATGGAACGTGCGTCAACTGCATCCCCGGAAGAGCCTGGCGAATGAGCGTTTCGATGTGGGTGGCCGAGCAGAGTTTCACCAGTTGGGGAACTCGCTTCAGCAAGTCGGCTTCGGGCAGGTCGGCGCTGATCGCCAAGTACATCCGCGTGTTGAACAGGTACTTGTCATTGGCAAGAGCCGCCGCATAGATCGAGGGCTGAGTGAGTTTCAGCGGGATGGAGACGACATTGCTCGGAACCACGGTCTCCAGAAGCGCTCGCAGCTTTTCGTCAAGATCGGTGAAGCACGCGCCAAGATTGTCGTGGTCATAGAGCGGTAGGTCGCGCGCTTGCACGGTGGTTGAAAATGTGGTGAGCGACCCGGCCAGGGCAAGCATGGCGGTATAGAGGCTTTCCGGGTGCCCCTTCTTGGATTCAAAGAGGTGGCGCAAAATGGGGAAATAGCTGTTGGCGGTGTAGAGGAGCCAGAAATTGGCAATGTCCGCCGCCGTAAAGTCTGCCAGGCTCTGGTTCTTTTGCCGGCGGATGCCCGAAAGCGCATTGGTCTTGGCGGCCAGAATTTCAACCAGCCGGCGCAAAATTGCCATCAGGTAGTCGCTGACGGAAAGATCGATGACGGGAGGAACGAACTGCGGGTCCAACTGAAAGGTTCCGGCCGTGGTCTTCTTGATGCGGGCGATGCGAAGGGAAGTGCTTCCCTGGCGGGGTTCGTCCTCCAGGAGCAATCGGAAGTTTTTCTTGGCAATCTGCACCGGTCTTTCGGCTAGGCCTGAATTCTCATCGCGCAGTAAAGCCACTTCCGCTTGATAGCGCGTGTCGCCATTGCGCTGCCCCATCGCGACGTTCAAGCCGCGGTCGTGATATTGGGGGATGGCGAGGTAGACATCGACAGTGTCCTGGTCGGGCCCAAACGCCTGCTCGAGCGATCGCGCCGGAGGGGCGGGATCGGAGTCAGGAATCTCGAAGGCCAAACCATCGGGGAACAGCCCGGTGGCGCGGGGCATCAGCAGCGTCCCGGTGGAAAGAGCTTCCCGGTCGATTTGCATCTCGGCGAAGCCCCACGGACAGAACCTGAGGGCGCCTAATTTGAACTCCAACACACTTTCGATAAACCGGTCCTGGAGCTGCATGTGCTGTGGGGTGAGGAAGGTCCCCTTTGCCCAGATCACCGGCTGAAGTTGTCTCATAGCGTTTCAAACTAACAAGAGTTGGCGATTAAAGTCAAACGGGAAAGACCCGCTCATCCGCCACAATGACGGCGGGCGGACTAGAGCGCCCACTGAAACGACTGGAATGTTTTCCCTGTTGACTACAGCGCAAGCAAGTCTAGCACACTCCGCCGCAAAGCGCATCGCGGACTGTCGTGGCGATTGTCGCGGGGCTGGCGAAATTCGCACCGGGCGCTGGCTTGCAAATCTCAGGGGTTGGGTTAAACTAGGCCAAGATGACGCACTTACCGGGTTCAGCATAATACCGCAAGGAGAAAGAGAAGGACTCATACATGGCGTTTGACGGCGCGCAACCCTCGGCGGTCCCGGTGCAAAGCGGCGGCATCTCGGCTCGCGTCGCTCCGGTCACTGACGTGGGCCGCAAGAGGACGCACAATGAAGACAGCCTCCTGATTTTTCCCCTCGACGGCAGCAGCGCTCCGCCAAGCGGTGAGATTGGCACCCTGTCGACCGCGGAGCCCGGCTTGCTGCTGGTGGTCGCCGATGGGATGGGCGGCCACCATGGGGGCGAGGTGGCTAGCCGTCTGTGCGTGGAGAACATGGCCCGGGAAATCGTGGCCCAGAGGCATCCCTCCGCAACGGGTGAGGCAAATTTGGCTGCGGCCCTGCAGCGGGCCGTCGTGGCCACTCACCACGCGGTAATCGCTTACGGCCACGAACACGCGGAATACCAGGCCATGGGCACCACTCTGACTGCTGCGCTCCTGTGTGGGGCGCGCGCCGACGTGGCCCAGGTGGGAGATTCCCGGGCTTACCTCTTCCGCGACGGCAATCTCGTCCTGCTGACACAGGACCAGACGATTGGCAATCGGCTGCGCCTGCGCGGTTCCGACCCCGGAGTGATCAGTCCGCAATTCCGCGAACTCCTGACCCAGGCTATTGGGGCGCAAGCGGAAATTGACGTCGTCATGACCACCGTCGATATCGAAGCTGAGGATGTGCTCCTGCTATGCAGCGACGGCCTGTACAAAGTGGTCTCGCCGGAAGAAATCGTGAAGACCGTCGAGATGGAGATCCCCCTCGCCCAAAGAGCCAACCACTTGATCACCCGGGCAAATGAGAACGGAGGGCCCGACAACATTACCGTGATCCTCGTTGAAATCCCCCCGGGTGCGGCGGTGAGCTAGAGCAATGGTCATGCGGAGGGTCAGGCAAGAGGATGCACTGATGGTTAAAAATTGGCCGACGGGAGCGGTCGAATTCCCCACCCCCACCGGCCGATCGAAGAGGAAGGCAGGCTTAGCTTTCCAGCGCCTTCTTGCAGTACTCGAAGCATTTCGTGACTTCAGCGATGGTATCCATGCCAGGTTTTCCGTACTCGTACTCGATGTTGGCCGGAATCTTCCAGCCCTTGTCGCGCAGCAATTGCAGAACGGCGACGATGGGTGTGTCGCCCTCGCCAAACGGAAGATTGGCGCCGTGATTCTTCTTCCGATCTTTCAGGTGCAGGGTAACGATTTTCGCGTGGTGCTCGGTGACATACGCGACGGGATCGCCGCCTGCGGCTACGAAGTGGCCGATGTCAAGATTGACGCCGATGTAGGGTGACGCCCCCTGCATGGCGCGGGCGAAAGTCTCGGGTGTGGAGAATTCATCGGGGTTGGAGGTTTGGTCATGCCCGTGGAATCCCACCATGATCTTGTATTGCTTCGCGTACTTGTCGACCCGCGGGGACATGCTGACGTTCGAAGAAGCGGTGATATACTTCACTTTCATCGCTTTGGCCATTTGAAAACCGCGCTCGATCTCTTCGTCGCTAAAATCCTTGCGGAAACTGTAGTTGTAGGCGTAGATGAGCACGCCCGCATCATCAAACTTTTTGCGGATGTTTTCAAAATAGCTGAGCGGCGTTTCAACCCGCCACTTCTTGAGCTCCGCACCTTTGACGCCTGGGGGGTCTACATGCCCCTCGAAAAGTTCGCACTCGCCCAACCCGACCTTGACGAAGGCATCGATGCAGGCGTCGAGGGGCATGTCGCGGAACGAGTAACTTTGCGCGCCAATCTGAACTCCGCGAATGACCGAATTGATCCTCGTGGCGCCGCGGAGCTTCCCGGCGGGCAGCAGTGCGCCCGCACAGCCGGCTAGCAGAAGCTTCCCCGCGTCGCGTCGTGAAATGAGAGTCATGAATCCTCCTTATGAATCACCAAAATTATAGCGAGAGTATAAGAGGTCTGCGGAAGCCTTGCAAGGTCCTGTTCGAGCTCCTGTTCGAGGTGTGTTAGAGGTGCGTGTTCGAAGTGTGCTGATGGCGATGGATCGGGTGCGGGAGCGGCGGCCAGTCCATGTGGAAGCTCGTACATGGCCCGTTACGGAAGCGGGTTGCTGTGCTCCGAAGACCGCATCAGAAGACTAGTCGCAAATCAGAAAGGAATTTCGTGGTCGTCCGCGAGTTGAATTCCAGCGGCGTTAAGCTGGTACGTGGCCATATGGCGGGGAGGTTGGTGTTTCGCCTCCGTCTCCCGCACGTACTCATCTTCATTGAGGTAGCGGATGATGACCTTGTCACCGGCAAATTCTATCTTTCCGTCATAGAAGTCCCGCTTTTCCCAAAGAGCCTTGAGGTTCTGTCCGTCAAAGGAATAAAGAACCACCGAGAGGCGCGGCTGGCTTTTTCCCGAGCGGAAGCCGTAGACGAAGAATCGCAGATCGTCCCACGCAGTTTGAGGCAGCATCTGATAGTGAAGGTCGACGCGAGGAATGAAATGCGCCACGGTCGCAAGATGGCTCTTGCCCCCACTACTGGTAAAGATCGCGAGCACATTTTCGCGGTCATAGGCGGTCCACCCGAGAGTGTATCCGGCGCCAATTACGATTTGGCCTTTCCATGGTTGCGCGAACGTCGACGGCAGGCCCTCAAGGGGATAGTGGAGGAGGGAGAAGGTATTCTCCATTTCGCGCCGCGCTTCCACATCCGTCGGAGTGCGATTCGCCATCCACTCGGCCATGTGATCCACCACCAACTGTTGAATCTGGCCCGTGATGGGCGCGGCGTCCTCCAGCATGACACCGTAGAGTTGCTTTGCCAGGTCGTTGATGCGCGCAGCCAAACCAGAAGGCGGAGGCGGTGGGGTCTTCTTCTTGCCCTCTGCCGCGCCGACGCCGAACATGATGGACGCGACCAACACCATCTGAATGTGCAACAGGACGGACTTTCGACGTGAGAAAACACGCATGCCGTATCCCCTCGTGCCATGGTGGATTAGGTGAACCGCAGCGCGTGATTGGCTAAGACCCACGGCCGCGCCTCGACACTTGCACAAAGGTAGAAGTCTAGCAGTTAGCGCCGCGATCGACTAGTGCGGGAATTACCCATCCCACCTTTCGCTCGCCCCGCGGCGGGAAGGAGGAGGGATGTGGTCCGACACGAT
Source organism: uncultured Acidobacteriota bacterium (assembly GCA_963808085.1). Lineage (GTDB taxonomy): Bacteria > Acidobacteriota > Terriglobia > UBA7540 > UBA7540 > Bog-366. The sequence continues at coordinate 60,541 of CAWEFC010000006.1, read as the reverse complement.
TGCCACAGGAAACCAGGCGGGGGTTAGAGAGGACTAGTGACTTCCTACCTCCAGCAGAACCTTTAAGGCCGAAGTGTGGTCCAAAAACTCGAAGGCTTCGAGGCCGCGTTCCAGCGGAAACCGTTTGGTAATCAGGTGGTGAACGGAAACGTGTCCTTGACGCAGCAACTCAATGGCGGGCGCGAAGACGCCGCAGCGCGAACCAAGCAGAGTGATCTCGTCGACTACCAGTTTAGTGGCGTCAAAGTTCGCCGCGCCGTGAAACGTGGACTTCATCACCAAGGTGCCGCGCGGCTCGACCAACTTGAGAGCCTCGCTGATGCCGCGCGGCGAGCCCGTTGCCTCGACGGTCACGGGAAAGCTGCTCGGGGCGAGATCCTCAGCGCCTTCGCTCACGACCTTAATGCCCAAGGCGCGCGCCAGATCCAGTTTCCAGCCGTGCCGGCCGATCAGGGTGATCTGCGCTCCGGCGTGCTTGAGCACCTGCGCCACCAGCAGCCCCAAGCGACCGTCGCCGATGATGGCCACGCGCGTCCCTGGCGCGATGCTCATCTGCTCCAGGATTTCACAGGCCGCGGCCACAGGCTCGGTAAAGGTCGCGGCCACGTCGGAGATTTCGTCGGGGACTCGGTGCAGATTCTCTACCGGCACTGTTACATACTCCGCGAACACTCCGGGGCGATTCACGATCCCCAGGACCGATCGCGTGGGGCAATGCCGGCCCAGCCCTTTCGCGCACCACGAGCAACGGCCGCAGGCAAGATTGATTTCTCCCACCACGCGCTGGGCGATCCAACGCGCATCGTCACATTCCACCACCCGCCCGACGAACTCGTGCCCGGGAATGCCGTGAAATCCCGAATAGCCTTTCAGGATTTCGCGGTCGGTGCCACAGATGCCCGCCAGCAAGACCTTGATCAAGGCCTCGCCCGGAGCGCGCTGCGGCGGCGGCACGTCTCTCAAGGTCAGTTTGCCGTCGAAGTAGAGAGCTTTCATAATTTTCGATTGGCGATTGCCGATTGCCGATTGAAAGTAGATCGATTGAGAAATGAACGGTAGCGCCGCCAATCGACATTCGTCAATCGGCAACCGGCAATTGGGCGATCGCCTGTGCGATCAATTCCTCCTGGTCCTCTGCCACCGTTCTTAGGTCGATGAGAAACTCGCCCTGCTCGACGCGACCGAGGATGGCGGGCTTTTGGCGGCGGAGCATTTCCTCGAGCTTGGCCGCGCTGAGCTGGCTGTGCCGGACTGCGATTACCGAAGTTGGCAGCGACTGTCCCGGAGTCGAGCCGCCGCCGATGACCGATTCCCCGTCCCGGAGGATAACCGTAAAACCGGGCACCGCGGAAATCCTATCGGCCAGGCGCGCGGCCCGCAGAGCAATTTGCTCCTTGGAAAGACGCATCATGCGCAATGCCGGGATGGAATCCAGCCGGCCCTGTAAGTAGAGGGAGACGGTCGCTTCCAGCGCCGCAATCGTCAATTTATCGACGCGCAGGGCGCGAAACAGCGGATTCCTGCGAATGCGGTCGAGGGGTTCACGTTTGCCCACCAGTATCCCAGCTTGCGGCCCGCCAAGCAGCTTGTCGCCGCTGAAGGTTACGACGTCGGCGCCGGCTTTCAGGCTCGTGCCGGCAGGCGGCTCATCGCGCACGCCGCAAGAAGTAAGGTCAACCAGGCAGCCGCTGCCCAAATCTTCCATCAGTACGAGGTTGTACTTGTGGGCGAGTTCCACCAGCTCATCCAAACTCGGCCGTTCGGTAAAACCTACGACGCGGAAGTTGCTGGGATGAACGCGCAACAACACGCGAGTGCGCTCGTTGATCGCCGCGGCGTAATCGGCGGCACGCGTGCGATTGGTGGTACCGACTTCCCGTAGCACCACACCACTTTTGGCGCAAACGTCGGGAATGCGGAATGACCCGCCGATTTCAATCAACTCGCCACGCGAGACGATGACTTCGGAACCTTCCGCAAGCGTGTTCAAGGCCAGGAAAACGGCGGCGGCATTGTTATTGACCACCAGCGCGCGCTCGGCGCCCAGCAGTCGACGGAAGAGGCCATCCGTGTGGGCATCGCGTTTACCGCGCTCGCCACGCTCAACGTCGTACTCGAGGTTGGAGTAACCAGTAGCGGCCCGAACCAAGTGAGCCAACGCTTCCGGCGCCAGGGGCGCTCGTCCCAGGTTGGTGTGAAGGATCACGCCCGTGGCGTTGATTACGGGCTGGAGCGAAAACTCCGCCGCAGCTTCGGCTTCCTTCAGGACTTCCGCTTCCAGATTGTCGGCGGAAACGTCGGCAAGATTGCCACGGAGGATCTTCTCGCGATAGACGCCGAGAACCTTCCGTGTCACCTCGACCATCAAACGATGCCCCACCCGCGCTTCGATCGCGCGCAAGCTTTGGCGATTCAACAGCTCATCAACTGAAGGAATCTGCCGGAGTAAGGAGTCGGTCGTAGGTTCGGGACCATTCATAGGGAATCCCAGGACACGGGACATGGGATACGGGGTGCGGAATCCGGGTGCGACTCCGATTGCTGATGACGCTCACCGCTCGATGTGGGGCGCACGGGTTGGATCTGCCCGCGTACCCGTGTCGCGTATCCCGTCTCCCGTATCCCGTACTCCGCGTCCGACATTTCAACACAGTCGGCTATGCCCGTCAACTTTCGGCCGAACGGTTTGGTCGTTTACGGTATACTCTCGCCGCGCGCTGTGTCGCAGCCTTCGGAAACTCGCGGGAGGTATGAAACTCAGATGAAGATCGAGCGGTCGGCTTTTCTATTGTTCCTTTTCATTTTTTGCGGCATTGGTGTCGCGCAATCCCCTGCCCCGCAGAAGAAGCATCTATTGGTGATTGGTGAGGAAAAGGGGTACCGCCATGAGTCCGTTTCTCACGCCATGGCCACTATTGAACGCCTGGGTGACACGACAGGATTGTGGGATACCACGCTGCGCACCGACACTGAAGCTCTCACCAAGAAAAAACTGGAATACAACGCCAAAAATCTGAATGATTTCGACGCTGTCCTTTTCTTCACCGGCGGGAGTCTGGAAATGGACGCGCAACAGAAGGCGGATTTCCTTTCCTTCGTGCATGACGACGGAAAGGGATTTATTGGCGTGCACAGCGCCACCATCACCTTTACCGATTGGCCGGAGTATGGCGAGATGATTGGCGGCTACTTTGACGAGCATCCGTGGGGAACGTTTAATGCTCCCATCATCGTGGAAGATCCCAGCTTTCCGGGAATGCAGCAGTGGCCGCGGTCGTTCATTTTGCGGGACGAAATCTATCAGATGCGGAATTATTCGCGCGACAAGGTGCGGGTCTTGATGCGGCTTGACGCCACCAAGCTTGAACTATCGAACCCGCGGGTCCACCGCACCGACCGCGATTTCGCCGTGACTTGGGCGAAGATGTACGGCAAGGGGCGCGTGTATTATTCCACGCTCGGTCATCCCAAGGAGAATTGGGATAACCCCGCCCTGCAAGAAATGTACACCGAGGCGATCAAATGGGCCACGGGATTGGTCAATGCCGATGTGACGCCGCGGCCGCTGCCCGCCGATTAAGTGGGCATTCCACGACGGGTTGAGGAATTGGGCAGGTTGCCGGAAAGCGGTCGCCCATGCGTGGCGAAAGGCACGTAGGGGCACCCCTCGTGGGCGCGCAACCGGTGGGCCCCCACGAGGGGTGCCCCTACGAAAGCCGGCAGGAATCTATTCATTCTGGTCCGGGTCCGTGGGTTTCACCTACCGCTACTGGCATTCATCCCTTTCAGGGAGGATCCAATATCAGAAATGACCATAGACGAGGGAGCCAGGATTCGTGATGAACAGGAGATCTTTCGTAAAGACAATTGCGTCGGGCACGGCTCTGGCGGCCCTGCCGCTCGATGCTCGCAGCAGACTCAACATCGGGATCGGCACCTACAGCTATCACAATCTCTCGGTCGACGACATGATCGTCCAGCTCAACGCCCTTCACATTGAGGAAATCGAAATGTCGCGGGGAGAGTTCATGCTGTTCAGCAAGCCTGACGCGAGCCTGTTCCGCTCCACCCGACAAAAGCTGGACCGCGCCGGCATCCGCTGCGTTTCTTATTACACCGCCACGATCAAGGACGGCCACGATCTCGATAACGCTGTCCGATTCGCCAAGCGGCTGGGCGCACGAAATGTCACCGGCGACGCGACGGGCGGCGTCCTCAGTGAAATCGACCAGCGTTTTACGCGCGAAGGGCTCACCTTCGGTATTCACAATCACTATTTCAAAGGGCAGAGATTTCCCTATGAGAGTCCAGAGGACGTTTTGAAAGCGCTAGCGGGGCTTTCACGGACCGTCGGCTCGACCGCCGATGTGGGTCAATTCGCGTCCTGCGGTTATGACCCCGTTGACGCCATCCGCAAGCTCGGGCCGCGATTGAAGCTAGTCCACCTTAAAGACATCCAAGCCCACGACGGGGAGGTTAACGTACTGCTCGGCACTGGAATCGCCAGGATTCCCGAGGTGATGCAGGAGTTACACCGGCAGAATTTCGGTGGGTTGGTCGCCGTGGAATACGAAAAGGAAGGCCCTGTCGAAGACGATATGCGGCAGGAAGTGGATTATGCTCGCAGATTAGCGGGTTGATCCACGTGGTAATGAATATCGTCGGGAAATGGGATATGTGGAAAATTCTCCTGTTGCTCGCGCTCGCGCCCGCCGCCTGGGCCGGGACATCGCACCCGATTCTCCCACTGGGTTCAGCGGCGCCCAATTTTGAACTTCCGGGCGTCGACGGAAAGATTCACAAGCTCGCCGACTACGCTTCCAGCGCGGTTCTGGTGGTGGTATTCACCTGCAATCATTGTCCTATCGCCCAAATGTATGAGCGACGCATCATGCAACTTGCGGCGGATTACCAGGACCGCAGTGTGGCCGTGGTGGCGATCCAACCGAACGATCCGAAAGCCATCACCATCGACGAGTTGGATTCCTCAGATATAAGCGACAGCCTGGACGAGATGAAGATCCGCGCGGAATTCAAGCATTTGACCTACACGTACCTCTACGACGGAGAAACCCAGTCGGTCGCCGAGGCGTATGGCCCGCAGGCTACCCCCCACGTGTTTGTTTTTGATCGTGACCGCCGCCTTCGGTATGAAGGCCGCATGGATAATAGTTACCGAGCGGAGTTGGTAAAGACCCATGAAGCGCGCGACGCCATCGATGCCCTCCTCGCGGATCGCGAAGTTGCCGTAACGCATACCGGAGTGTTTGGCTGCTCGACGAAGTGGAAAGAGAAGCAAGCGGCGCGACTCGAGACCCTGCGGAAGATCGAGTCTCAGCCAGTGGAACTGGAGATGGCTTCGGCCCAAGATCTAAAAAACTTGCGGGCGAACCCAACTAAAAAGACTTTGTTGGTGAGTTTTTGGGCAACATGGTGCGGCTCCTGCATCCACGAGTTCCCTGATTTGCAGGATACCTTGCGCATGTATGCGGCGCGCGACTTCGAGCTCGTCACGGTTGCGGCGAACATGCCCGATGAAAAACCCGGCGTCATGAGTCTGCTCGAAAAGATGCACGCCACGAGCCGAAACCTGCTGTTTGCCTCCGATGACACGGCCACACTACAGGCCGCGTTTGATCCGAAGTGGGAATCGGCCGTGCCCTACACGGTCCTGATCGCTCCAGATGGAAGGGTGCTCTATCAGCAACAAGGGTCCGTTGATATCCTGGAGTTGAGACGGACAATTCTGGCAAATCTGCCGTCAGACTATGACGGCTTCAACAAGTACTGGTCGAGGCAGTAGCTTCCGATACGTGTGATTGTCCCAACTTGAGCAAGGGAATGCTCTGGTGACGCGGCTCATTGTCGCTTGCTCCTGACTTTCCTTAATCTCGCTTTATTACCCACTAAGTGAGGTTTCTTCGACCTGGCCTCAAATTTACGGTTGACGAGGGCTCATTTCAATCACAGTATAATTTCGACACCTGAATTGCATTTGGGGCGTGCCTGTGACCGTTGACGAAGAGTTTAACAAACTCGACGATGATATTCGACGTCTCAAAATTGAATACGAAATCTATTTCAACGGCGGCGCTCCTCGCCCTCCGCGTGATACCCTGTTCCGCGTGGAAACCATGATTAAGCGCTACTCGAGCGACCAGTCGCGGCTGAATTTCAGCCAACGATATCGGTTTACGAGTCTGGCCCAGAAGTATGCCGTCAATTCGAACCTTTGGCGCCGGAAGCTCCAGGAGAGGGAAGAAGGCCGGAGCCTATCCGGAACGCAAAGGCGCGCGATCGAGGCGCCCGTGGATTATGTCGGCGTGCGCGTGGTCTGTTCGGACCCGGAAGTGGAGACGGAAAAAGTCAACCAATTATTGCGAGGGATGGAGAAGGCCAGGCGGCAGGCGGGAGAGCCCACTAACACCCTTGACCCCACCGCCTTCCATAATTTCATCAAAGTCAAAACTCAACAAGTAAAGGAAACACTGGGCTGCAAGAAAGTGCGGTTCTCCGTTACCGTTGAGGACGGCAAAGTCAAGCTGAAGGCCGCGAAGGCGGAGTGAGAAAAGCAAGTGGCAGCAGCCAGGAGACAGGATGCGAAAAGTTTTTCGGGCCTTGATTAGCGTCAGCGACAAGTCGGGAATTCTCGAACTCGCCTCCGGACTTGCTAGGTTGGGCGTTGAGTTGCTCTCCACGGGCGGCACGGCGAAACTTCTCCGCGAGAAGGGCTTGAAGGTGCGGGACGTCTCGGACCTGACAGGATTTCCCGAGATGCTTGACGGCCGCGTGAAAACCCTTCACCCCAAGGTCCACGGGGGCCTGCTGGCAATACGCTCGAACCCGCAACATCAGGCACAGGTAAAAGAACACGGCATCGAGTTCATTGATATGGTGGTGGTCAACCTTTACCCCTTCGAGAAAACCGCGACGATCCCCGGCGTGACCCTGGAAGAGTTGATTGAGAACATCGACATTGGCGGCCCCTCGATGCTGCGCTCGGCGGCGAAAAACTTCGAGGATGTCACCGTTCTTTTGGACGCTGCCGATTACCCCGGGGTCCTGGAAGAAATGAAGAAGAACGGCGGATCTGTTTCTCGGGCCACGCGAGCCCGCCTGGCGCGCAAAGCCTTTGCGGCAACGGCGGCTTATGACAGCGCCATCTCGACAACCCTGCAGAAAATGGCCAATGGGGAGTTTCCGGAGACCCTTCACTTGACCTACCGGAAAGTCATGGATTTAAGGTACGGCGAGAATCCTCATCAAAAGGCCGCGCTCTATCGCAACCCCGCCGTGGGTGGGCGGGGATTGGCTTCGGCCCGGCAACTTCAGGGCAAGGAGCTTTCCTACAACAATCTGGTTGACTTGGAGGCCGCGTGGCGCCTGGCGCAGGAATTTGATCAACCCACCACGATCATCATCAAGCACACCAACCCCTGTGGAGCGGCGACGAGCGCGACTCTGGTGGAGAGTTACCTGCGCGCTCTGGAAGTCGATCCGGTGTCGGCCTACGGATCAGTGATCGCATTCAACCGCGCCGTCGATGGTCCCACAGCGGAAGAACTCGCGAAGCTGTTCGTGGAAGCCGTGGTGGCCCCGGGATTTGAGCCCGCCGCACTCGAGAGGCTGGCGGGTAAGAAAAACCTCCGTCTCATCGATATGTCGACGACGGCGGGCGACGACCTTGGGCTTCAGTTCAAAGCCGTGGGTGGAGGGTTGCTGGTCCAAACACCCGATTTCTTGCCGGCGCAACCCGGTCAGTGGAAATGTGTCACCGAGCGCCAGCCCACTGCGGAAGAGACTGAGGCTACAATTTTCGCGTGGCGGATCGTAAAGCACGTCAAATCGAACGCCATCGTCTATGCGCGGGCGGGAGTGTTGGTGGGGGTGGGAGCGGGCCAAATGAGCCGCGTGGACTCGGTCAAGCTGGGCGCCTCGAAGGCGCGCGACCTAAATCACTCGTTGGAAGGGACGGTGCTTGCTTCCGACGCCTTTTTCCCCTTTCCCGATGGCGTCGAGGAGGCGGCACGAAACGGCGTGACAGCGATTGTTCAGCCCGGAGGGTCAGTTCGCGACGGTGAAGTCATCGCCGCCGCCAACCAGCATCACCTCGCGATGGTCTTCACTGGCGTGAGGCACTTTTCCCACTAAGACTTCGGAGCGTAATAGCCATCGCGGGCAACGATGTGGTATTTCACCTTCTTGCCCTTTTCATTGAAAATCGTAAGCGGGTTTCCCTGTTCGTCGACCACCGCAACCTTAAGCTTGTGAAACCGGCCGTCCTTGGTCGTGTCGGTAGGGACAAATCCCAGACTATATTGCATTCGAAGTTGTTGCGCGATTTGCTGGTAATCCTCCGGCACTTCCTGTTCGAAACGCGGGAAGTACGCCGATCCGCCGGAGTAGAGAGCCATGGTCTTGAGCGCGTTTTCCGCCTGCAAGGTCGTGATGTTGTCGCCGCGAGGGCTGCGAACACTCATGAATTCCAGGATACTGATGGGGTAGATGGGCGTGTCCGACGCCTTGCAAATTTTCAGGCACTGATCGTAGGTCAACTTGCTGAAGGTATCGACGCCCGTGACCACGGCCACGACGGCTTTTCGCCCCTTAACCTCTTTCATTCGGTCCAACACAAAGGCCAGCGCGTCGTAGATGCACGCTTCACTAAAGCCGGGCATCCGCAGTTGGTCCAGGCCCGCTCGCACCTCCATTCGGTCCTGTGTGAAATCGGTGAGAATTTGAGGCTTCAAGTCAAAGGACACGACCGCCACCCAGTCCTTGGGGTGAATCACATTCAAGAAATCATAGCTGTATCGAAGAGCTAGAACCAGGTACGGCCACGAGCGGTTGGCGAATTCAACCAGCATGCAAATCGTCATGGGAGCTTCGCCGGTTCCGAAGTTGGTGATCGCTTGCGGAACGCCGTCGTCGCTTAGCTGGAAATTTTTCTTGTCCAGATTCTGAAGCGGGCTGCCACTGCTGTCCACTACCATCACGTCCACGTTGACCAGGCTGGTGGTCGTGGAAAGGGAGTAGACATTGTTGGGATTGATCTTTTCGGGCTTGGTCCCGGGCTGCGAAGGGGCCGGCTGTGCGGGGGTAGGTTGCGCGGGCGCGGTGGGCTGCGATTTCTTTGGAACTAGAACCGTCTCACCCACGTCCGGCTGCGGCCCTTGGGTCTGCTGTTGCGGATTTGGGGCGGGCTCCTGGGACTGAGCGAACCACTTAGGCGGGAAGCTTGCCAGGACCAGCAATCCCACCACTCCCACAAACAGCGCCCACGGCAAATACTGTTTCTTAAGCTTCATGCAACACACTCCGCAACACCTTAAATTGATAGTTTGTATGATGCCACTCGCGTCCGTTTGGGTCAACTCGACGACCACAGAAAATCGCAGACTTATCGCGGTTTGCCGGCCTGAGGGATCAGCGATCTGGGCGGACCGGGGCCAGCGAGGGTATTGGGCGGGCATAGTACTCTAGTACTATTGCTACAGTACCGCGGGGGATTTAAAGTGACTCACGAAAGTAGAGGAAGACGGTATCCGAGAGGTTAGGGATGCTGGATGACATTTCGGCCGTTCCGGTATAACCGCACGGGTATGGAGTAGTGTGTTCAAAAGTATTGACTTTTAAAAAGTGAAGATGTAGGCTTTCGTCCCAGGAAGTCATTTTTATATATTGACTAACTTGGGAGGAAGCCGTGAAGAATTACGCGTTAGCGCTTGCTTTTGCGCTGTTGGTTGTACTGAGTAGCCTTTCGGTTCGGCGGAGTGTAGCAGGAATCGGCGGATCGCCGATCCCGTTGCCTCCAATGAGTAAGATGGGTATTGGTGGGTCGCCAATCCCGTTGCCCCCGATGGGTAAAATAGGTATCGGTGGATCGCCAATCCCGTTGCCACCGATGGGCAAAGTAGGAATCGGCGGATCGCCGATCCCGTTACCACCCATGAGATAGGTCGCCTCGTGTCGGCATGAGTGACACGGAAGCGACCAGATTGGTCGAGCAATTCCGTGACACTCTTGAGTGACCAGCTTCTTATACACGGCCTTCAATACGGAATCTACATTCTGGAGGTGGTAGTGTGCGCGCTGCTCGCTTCCCAGCAGCGGTGGCGTAAGCTCAAAGCTCTCTGCCTCTATGTAACACTCCTATTTGGTCTGGATGGAGTCGCTCGCCCAGCCGTCCTAAACTTTTTCGGTCAAAGATCCGTCCAATACGCTTATTTCTATTGGGTGACGGATGTGGTTCTGGCGCTAGGCGCATTTCTGCTAACTTGCAGTTTCTTCCGTCGCGCTTGCGTGCGTGAGGAGAAGCTGTGGCACTTCATTCGCTTGCTGCTTGTTTTCACCTTCCTATTAGTTGGGGCGATCTCCGCCCTTACGCTCTCTCGAAATTATAGTCAGCTCTTCACCGGATTCATTGTCGAGTTTAGCCAAAACCTATATTTTAGTTGCCTGATCCTGAACACCTTGCTTTACGTGATGATTCAGCAACTCGCTATTGAGGACGACGAGCTCGGGTTGCTGGTGTGTGGCATGGGTGTCCAGTTTGCGGGCGAGGCCGCCTTCCTGGCGCTATATCACCTTACTCTTGGCGAACACTTCGCCAGCGTCGTCGCAACGTTTTTGAGCCCGGCCTGCACGCTGGGTATGTTGTTGACTTGGATTTATGCCATAACAAAGACAACCCAGGCCGCACCGGCTCGAGAGCAACCAGGACGACGTGCGCCCTTGGTGGCGGCCATTGCTGACTAGGATGATGTACTGAGGTGGAACATGTTCATGGCAGCCCTGATTTTAATTATATCGACGGGGCTATTCGGCTTTTATCTCCAGACGGTGTGCCAAAAAATCTTGCGACGGCAGTTCGCGCAGGAGTTTTTCCAATCGATCGTTAACGCCAATCGACTGGAGTTCCCATCGGTTCGAAAGGCCATCGAGAACCTTGATTCCCCCGTCGAATATCCACGGCTGACTCTGACGCTCAAGTGCGATTTCCTGGCGCTCACATACCTCCTAAAGAATGCTGCCAACATCAATCAGCGCTACACGTATGAGGAGCGCCTTCTAATCGTTTACTTCAAAGTGATCTTCGCTTCGCTCATTACGCGGCATTGGCTAAAGCTGGGCGAATCATCGACGGTCTTAAAGTTGACCACGATACTTGAGTACTTTGCCAACGTGGTGGGAGAGCGTGTGAATACCGTGAGATTCGGAAACCTTACGGCTTCGGACTATCTCCTGAATCTCTAGTCGCCTTATCCGCCGCGGAATCTTTTAAACCTGCAATCACATTGGTGCTATTTGCGTCGATTGAGTTTTCTTTAGCCTCGTGCCGGGAGTGGCGTTAATTTCTGGACGGCCACGCCCGCCGCTAGATAACCGCCGCTGGAAATATTAGCCCGGGGCTTGATTGAATTCTCCTACCAATTGACTCTTCCCTCCAGACCCAGTTCGATTTGACCTTCACCTCATCCAGGTGTATGAATCAATGCAACCGGCATTGTGCGCCCTTCGGGCGGGAAAGGTAGGTGGGTATGCTCAAAACCGCCTTTCGAGTAGTAAGCCTCGTATTGTGCTTCATTATTGGGCTCTGGGCAGTAGGTCACGGGATTGCCCTGGCGGCGACGGCCAAGGCTCCGAGTCAGGAAGACATGCTTCAGTACTTGTTGGAAGTGAGCCTCTCCATTGCCGGCGGGGTGTGCGTCCTTTCTGTCGCGGTCCAGCAGCTCTATTGTTGGCGAACCCACCATAAAGAGGGCGGGCTAATTTGATTGGTCAATACCCGATGGGCTACAGCCAGCGGACACTCATGAGCTTTAGAAGGCCAGGGCGCGCGGGGAGCCCGCTCAAATGCGGGCGTCAATTGACCGTCTAATCGAGGTTTAGCCATTCCCAGGGCCGTGAGTCTGATGATATATTGATAAGACGCCCTTTGCTTCACCTAGGCAAAGGGCGTAAAATGTCACGGTGGGTGTGCCGCGGCTCGGGGTTGCGATGGAACTCCCGAGAAGATTAGTCTCACGAGTTACTTGAAACCTCATGTTTGACGCACTTCAAGACCGGCTGCAAAAGGTTTTTAAGACCCTTCGGATTCAAGGAGTACTGAACGACGAGGTGGTCGACCAAACCTTGCGCGAGGTGCGCATCGCCCTTCTCGATGCCGATGTTAACCTCAATGTTGTAAAGGATTTACTCGAACGGGTAAAGGTCAAAGCGTTAGGGGAGGAGGTTCGCTCCAGCCTATCGCCGGTGCAGGAAGTCATTCGCATCGTCCGCGACGAGTTGATTAACATCCTGGGTCGCGAAGCCTCACTGCTAACCTTTTCGAAGGACTACCCCACCGTTTTCCTCATGGTCGGCCTTCAGGGCTCCGGCAAGACCACCTCCTCCGGCAAATTAGCGCTTTGGCTCGCCGGGCGCAAACGCCGCCCGATGTTGGTGTCGACTGACGTCTACCGCCCCGCCGCCCGGGAACAGTTGGCGGTGATCGCCAAGGCCGTTCAGATCCCGATTTTTGCGGGCACAGGCATCAACTCGCCCATCGAACTGGCCACGGCCGCGCGCAAAGATGCCGCCGACCGCGGTCACGACGTGCTGATTGTGGACACTGCCGGCCGCTTGCACATTGACCAGGAACTGATGAACGAAGTAAGTGAGCTGCGCACCAAACTGCGGCCCAGCGAAGTCCTGCTGGTGGCCGACGCCATGATTGGCCAGGACGCCGTGCGTAGCGCGCAGGAATTCCACGAGCGGCTGGGTACGACCGGCGTGATCCTCACCAAGCTGGATGGCGACGCCCGTGGCGGCGCGGCGCTTTCCATCCATCACGTGACCGGGCAGCCCATCAAGTTCATGGGGACCGGCGAAAAGTACGACCAACTGGAAGTCTTCTATCCGGAGCGGATTGTCTCCCGCATTCTCGGCATGGGCGACATCCTTTCTCTCATCGAAAAGGCCGAGGAAAAGATCGACAAGCAGAAGGCGATAGAGGTCCATCGCAAGCTTCAAACCGATACTTTTTCTTTGGAAGACTTTCGCGATCAGCTCAACCAGGTGCGCAAGATGGGACCGATGGAGCAGATGCTGGGCATGCTCCCCAAAGTCGGAATTTTCAAGGATGCCAGCAAGGTCAAGGTAGAAGAAAAAGAGCTGATTCATATCGAAGCCATCATCAATTCCATGACTCCCCAGGAGCGCCGCAACCACGAGATCATCAATGGCAAGCGGCGAAAGCGCATCGCCAAAGGGAGTGGAACTTCCGTCCAGCAGGTGAACCAGGTCTTGAAGCAATACTTCCAGATGCGCAAAATGATGAAGTCCATGAGCACCAGCCTATTAGGGCGAGGCCTTGGCAAATTGGGTATGCCGGTTGGGCCGGGGATGCGATAGTCTCGGCGACCTGATAACTTAGGACGACGAGCTGAATTTTCGATTGACGATGTCCGATGGCGATTCATGAAGGCGAACGAAAAGCCCTCAATCGATCATCCAACATCAAAAGGGGGAAGATTGCTAAGAATACGCTTGACTCGAACGGGGGCCAAAAAGAAAACGAGCTTCCGAGTTGTGGTAATTGATCGCGAGAGGGCCCGAGACGGGCGCTTTGTGGAAATTGTGGGCCATTATAATCCCCGGCGAACGCCACCGGAAATCGTGCTGAATCGCGAGCGCGTTGATTATTGGATCGGACAGGGAGCGCAACCTTCAGAAACCGTCCAGAGTTTCTTGAGGAGGCTCCCAGCGCCGGCGCCAGCTCCAGCGCCAGCGGCCTGAACCTTGTGGCCGGGACCGATCGCCTCGCCCGCACGCATCGCATTTATGCGCTCTCAAAGTCGCTGGTTCACGATAACCTGGGCACGTCAGTTCAAGTGGGCGGGAGGGCCAGATGAAGGACTTAATCGAAGCCATCGCCAAGGCGCTAGTTGATAATCCCGAACAGGTTTCTGTGCGGGCAGTGGAGGGCGAACAAGTAACCGTCTTGGAATTGCGGGTGCACCCTTCCGACTTGGGGAAGGTCATCGGAAAGCAAGGGCGGACCGCTCGCTCCGTCCGCACCATCCTCAACGCTGCCGGCATGAAGCTCAAGAAGCGCTTCACGCTGGAGATCCTAGAATAGGGGGCTTTCCGTCTCACATGTGCGCGGGAGTGGCGTGGGAGGCGGAAGGGCAGTGGCGGAAAACGTAGCCGGGCGGTATCTGGCCATCGCACGCATTCTCCGTCCCCAGGGACGCAAGGGCGAAGTCGCGGCCGAGATCCTTACAGATTTTCCCACGCGCTTCCAGCAACTGCAAAAAGTGTTCCTGGAAGTCCCCGGCCAGACGCCCAAGCCCATTCAAGTCGAATGCGCTTGGCCGCACAAAGGCCGGATCATCCTGAAGATCTCGGGAACGGACTCCATCGAAAGCGCATCGGGCCTGCGCGGGCTCCAAGTTTTTGTCCCGTGGGAGCAGCGCACCCCGCTTCCCCCGCACCATTACTATCGGTGCGAATTGTACGGGTGCCGCGTCGTTTGGGAGCGCGAAGGACGGGAAATTGGAGCGGTGGTCGAAGTCGAATCTACCGGGGGCGTTGACGTGCTCCACGTGAGGCGTCCCGACGGAAAAAATGAGGTGCTGATTCCACTCGCACAGGAAATCTGTACGCGGATCGACCTCGCCTCCCAGACCATCACGATTGACCCGCCCGAGGACCTGCTGGAGTTGAATGACGTTTGACGTGGTGACCATCTTCCCGGAGTTCTTTGGCAGCATCCTGGAACATGGGCTGCTGAAGCGGGCCATGGCATCGGGCCACGTTGCGATCCGGCTGCACGACTTGCGGGACTTTACGGACGATCGCCATCGAACGGTGGACGATCGACCTTTTGGCGGCGGGCCGGGAATGGTCTTTAAGCCGGAGCCGATTTTCCGTGCGGTCGAAGCCATGCAACACGAGTCGTCCGGAAGCAGTCTGCCCGTGATTCTTCTTTCGCCCCAGGGCCGCTTGCTGACCCAGGCCGTGGCGGAAGAACTTTCGCACTTGGAGCGCCTAGTTTTGATCTGTGGCCGCTATGAGGGTGTCGACGAACGCGTGGCAGGAAACCTCGCCACTGATGAAGTTTCGATCGGCGACTTCGTTCTGAGCGGCGGCGAATTGCCCGCGGCAGTGCTGATGGAAGCCACCATTCGCCTCCTTCCCGGAGTGTTGGGAAACGAGGAGTCGCGCGAACAGGATTCCTTCGGCTTCCCGACAGGCGGGGAGGCGCGGCACGGGTTGCTCGACTGCCCGCACTACACGCGCCCGGCGGAATTTCGCGACCTGAAGGTTCCGGAAGTCCTGCTCTCCGGGAACCACGAGCAGATTCGCCAGTGGCGGCGGCGGCAAGCGCTGGAGAAAACCCGGAAGCGCCGGCCCGATTTGCTTGCTCAGGTTCCCTTGACCGAGGAAGACCGCCGGTGGCTGGAATCGGTCGAGAACTAGAGGTGGATTTTCGCCGCCCTGTAGCGGGGTGGACTCGTAGATAAGGTCGCTTAAAGCGAGATAAACTCGCGGTAACAATTTCGGACATTTGATTTCGGGACGGGAGAGGCAGGGCGAATTCTGCCACTCTAAATCGCTCTCGAGGAATATGGGAGAATAGAATCATGAATGCGCTCGAAAAAGTTGAACAGGGACAGATGAAGAAGGATGTCTCGTCATTTCAGCCCGGCGACACGGTAAAGGTACACGTCAAGATCAAAGAGGGCGAAAAGGAAAGAATCCAAGTCTTCGAAGGCACCGTGATCGGCCTTCGCCGCGCCCGCAATCACTCCACCTTTACAGTCCGCAAGATTTCCTTCGGACAAGGGGTGGAACGCATCTTCCCCTTGCACTCGCCCGTCATTGACAAGGTTGAGGTCGTGCGCTCCGGTCGTGTGCGCCGCGCCAAGCTCTATTATCTTCGTAAGCTGCGGGGCAAGGCGGCTCGCCTGCGCACCGTGCAAACCGAACAGCAAGCATAACTCGCCGGCGCGGCATCGGCATCTCGAAACGGGGCCATCACTTACCACGGGATGGCCCCCCTCCCGCTTCTTAACCGTCCCCCGCCGGGCCGCTCACCATCTTTGTTCGCCTCGAACAAAAGCCTCTGCCTCATCATTCAGCCTGCCGGCGTGGTCGTGTCGAGAGCCTCGGTTAAGCTGCGGGTTCCCGCTCCGGTCCACGCAAATCGCTGGGCCGGCACGTCACAATTGGGAGCGCGGGCATCCTGCCCGCTCCGGCACGAGGGCGCTGCCCGCGCCGTTTGCGCGCGAGCGCTCCGCCCCGGCAACCGAAGTTTGTGGAGCGTAGCCGTGCGGCCGCTGGCTGGCCGCGTTCGGTACACAGCCAGGAGTGGCTGTGTCACCGGCCGTGGCACAAGCACTCCTGCCTGTGCCTTGCGCCCGACCCGCACACGTGGGAACAGGACGGTCGAGAGCGGGACGCTCCACGTCCAGCAGGCAAGACATGGTACAGTCTCTGCCTCCTATCTTCCGCAATACCCATGGCTACCATCTTTCATGCGGCTGACGCGTGCGCGGCCGCCTGGTCAACTTGCTCTGGGGGGCGTGTTTCGGCCTCGGCAGCGGCTGTTCCGGCCTGGGGTCTCGGGCTTCTCGCGCCAAACTCCCCCTTCTCGACTTCCGACCCCGAACTCTGCGCCTCGAAAACCTTCTTTGTGAGTCCAGACGCCGGATGCCCGTCCTCAGAATCGGTCTTTTCGCCTCCCGAATCCTGCCCTTCCGCCTCGGACTCGGTTATTCCGGCCCTGGACGCCGGGTTAGGAGCTTCCACCTCCGCGTTTGCGGCCTCGGACTCCGGACTTCGGACCTCGGACTCCGCGTTGCGGACTGTTTGTCCGTTACCTCTCGTGCTCGCATTCACCGGCTCAGGACGATCTGTCTCCCACTCCGCTTTTAGGCCTTCTTTGTTTTCATCAACATCCCCGGATGAACCTTCATTTCTGGCATTCTTCTCATCCTGCTTCTGCATCTTCTGCAGCAGGGTGGCCAGGCGCATGAACTGGCGGAAGCACGAGCCCTCCTCGCGGCGCATCAACTCCGCGTGCTGGTGCGGCGCCGCCTGCGCCTCATCCTGCTCGATTCGCGGCAGCGCTTTTTCCTGCTCTTCGATCTGGGGATCGAACTCCTTGTGCACGAAGCTCAACTCGATCCGCGCCAGAATTCCCAGCGCTTCCCGCAGTCTGTCGCGCTCGGCCCCTTCCGCGATCGGGGTCTGGGACGAGGGAATGGAGAACAGGCCGTATTCCAGTTCGTCGATATCCTCCATTTGCTGCATTTCCGCGAGATACTGTTCCTCGGACATCGGAGTGGGCTTCGCCGTGCCGTCGCGCACCCCACCGTCCACCCCGCCGGAAGGGCGTTCATTTCCGTCGGCCCTCTCGCCGGGCGGACAGCCCTCCGTGGTCCCGACGCCGGACCGGCTTACCTCCTCGTCCCCGCCGGATTCGACGCTCGCACCCGGCGGGCAAGCTTCCTCGGCTGCCGCCTCGACCCGCTCGCCCGGCGCGCACCCGCGGGGAGCCGAAGGCCACGCGCCGCTCGGCCCGCCCGAGGACGTTGCACCTTGCGGCGGGCGCAACGAGTGCATCAGCCAGAGGATTCTCCGCCGCCGCCCTGGCACGCCCCCGCCGAAGGCCAACTGGAAGTGGTGGAACAAAAACCGCGGCACATAGAAGCGCGGCTGGGCGGAGTAATCCCGCAACATCTCCAGCACGCTCGCCTGGGCCTCGCAGTCGTTACGGAGTTCCTGCGCCCGCTCGTGGCGGCGCTTCTGGCGCTCCTGCATTTCCCACACGATCAGGCTTTCCTGCATGCGCTCGGCGCGCTCGGTGCGCCACCACAGGCGCGCCATGCGCTCGGCGATGCGCTCCTGGAAATCGTTGGTGGGCTGCCACTGGGCGCGCGTCGAGGCGATCAGGGCGGCGAGTTCGGCCGGGTCCTCGCCCAGGGCACGCAGCGCCTCCTCCCGCTGCTGCGAGTAGAACCCGTGGCGCAAATGCGCGGCGCGGCTGCGCTCCTTGCCTGCGGCGGTCGCCGCTCCGCGCGACTGGCGGCCGTTGCGCTGGTGCGCCGTCCTATTGTTATCGGTCATGGGTGGCTTTTGGATGAGAGACATAAAGACCTCCTGAGAGCAGTGGAGAGTGACGAGCGTAGCGCGGACCTGTTCGGTAGGTCCGCGGTTTTTCATTGTCGATCTGCCGCAAACCCAGGGCTCCCGCACGGGGGCAACGCCACAATTTCAAATCCCAGGAACAAGCCGCGGACCTACCGAACAGGTCCGCGCTACGTTCCTCCGACACCGGACACCTTTCCCCTGCGCCATCTCACGCTGCCACCCTTCTCCCTACCATAGGCTCGCACGCTGGTGACCATATCGAGCTAAATACGTATAAATGTGGTTATCGGAAAGGACATTGCGTCTGATATTTCTTTCCAATTTCCTGCCGGTAGGAAATTGCTCCGCGGGCATTGCCGATTGGACCCTCGCAGGGGCGGGCCTCGTGCCTGCCGACGCAGGGGCCGAGGCGGCCCCGTCTGGGTACCTACAAGGGCTACCCCCTCTGCGAGCTTGCGCGCCGGACTTCGAGATCGCCCCGGTTACAGGGTCGCCCATCGCATCGAACGATCGCAGCCGCCAGCAAGCTGGCTGGTGAGAAAGCGGCAGCAAGCTGCCGCACTCCAAAGCTGCGCACATGCGGGAACTCCAGGCACAGGCAGGAGTGCCTGCCACCGCCCGCGTAGCGCGAACCGGCTCGATAGGTCTGCGGTTTTTCATTGTTGATCTCCGGCAAGCCGAGGGCTACCTGACAGCGGCCGCGCCGCCATTCAAGTCGCTGGAACAAGCCTTGGAACTACCGAACAGATCGCGCTAAGTTCCTTAGCCAATCATTGAAAATCTCAGATTGATGATTTCGGCACCCTTTTTATTACGGTGCTCAAAGGGGATGCCCCCGCCGTCGCGGCGATTCCATTCCCCTCGGCGCCCACACTCCGTGACCTGCGTGTCTCTCCAGAAACTTCACGTAAGTTGTTGATTATTCGTAAAGGCAACTGGAAGTTTCCGGCACTATGGACCCGCCAAAGGCGGGCAGACACTCTGTGGTGAATTTCTCCTGCCCGGCCCGAAACTTTTCCCTTGACAATATTGGCGCCTATATATAGGATACACATCTATAGGAGCAAACATGCTCGGGATCGACACCAAAATCAAACGCGGCAGCGGCGAACTGGCCATTCTAGCGCTGCTCGATCGGGAACCCTTACACGGGTACGAGATTTCCAAGCGCATCGCCCAGCAAACCGGCGGCGTCCTCCAGTTCAATCTGGCGTCGCTCTATCCGCTGCTCTATCGCATGGAAAGGCGCGGCTGGGTGAAAGGAAAGTGGGAAGAAGCCCAGAGCGGGCGCAAGCGCCGCTGTTACCACCTCACGCTCAAGGGCAAGAAACAACTGGCGCCGCTGCGCGAGGAATGGAGTTCGTTCTTTCAAGCGCTTCATCGCATCGCCGGAGTCTCCCATGCCGGATGATCAGGATTTGATCGAAGCACGCTTAGGCAAGCTGGGGCTCGAGGCTCAGCGCGAAGAGGAAATTCTCCGCGAGACTCAGCGAGCATTTGGCGGACCATGCCAAAGCCCTCGAAGCGTGCGGGGCGGCCAGCGACGCAGCCGCGCGGCAAGCGCTCGATTCCGTGTCCAACTGGCCTGAGATTCGCGCGGAAATCGTATCCGCGGAAACCGAGGAGGCGATCATGAATCATCGAACCAAGGTCTTATGGCTCCCTGCCTTATGTGCCCTTACTTTGAGCAATGGCTGTCTGGCCCTGATGCAGATTTTCAATGTGCCGGCGCATTTTTATTAGTTCGGAATAGGTAAGGACGTGCAGGCCTTATGTGAGTTCATTGTCCCCTGGATCATCGCACAGGCTTTCGTGGGGGCGCTGGCGGCGTACTGGTCGCGGAGTGCGGGCGGCACCCTGCGGCACCAATTACTCGCCGCGCTGGCTCC
Source organism: uncultured Acidobacteriota bacterium (assembly GCA_963808085.1). Taxonomy (GTDB): domain Bacteria; phylum Acidobacteriota; class Terriglobia; order UBA7540; family UBA7540; genus Bog-366. Next base: position 40,511 of record CAWEFC010000006.1, on the reverse strand, counting down.
GGCGATTGCCCTGCTGGGGGTGTTCGTGCTGATCCTGCCGGTTGCAATTGTCATGGAGCAGGCGCCGCACCACATTCAACTCTACGGCTTTTTGATTCTGACCGTGACCTGGGTGGTGTTGCCGGCAATACCGCTCCTGCTCGGCGCTGCGCCATTCCTGCGAAAGCCCCTGACTCAGTCCTTATGAGCACGCTGCTTCAAGATTTGCGATTCAGCCTGCGGATGTTGGCTAAGAACCCGGGCCTTACGGCGGTGGCATTCCTCACGCTGGCCCTCGGAATCGGCGTGAACACCGCGATTTTCAGTTTGGTAAACGGGTGTCTCATCCGCCCCATGCCTGTCCCAGCGCCGGAACAAGTTGCCGTGCTGGCGGTTAGTCAGCAGGGCGCGCCGCTTGGCGCCCTCGGTCTCTCATATCCGGAGTTCACGGAATTCCGCAAACAAGCGGAGTCGTTTTGCCAGGTCATCGGACAAAGGCTGGCGATCGTCCCGATGAGCATCGACGGCCGTACCGATCAGGCCCCGGTGAGCGGAGTGACCAGCAACTATTTCTCTGTTCTCCAGGTAACCCCGGCCGTCGGCCGTCTAGTTCTTCCCAGCGACGGCGAGAATGGCGGCATGCCCGGGGTAGTCGTGCTGGGTTATTCCTACTGGCAGCGCAGATTCGGCGGTGATCCCGGCGTGGTGGGAAAGCAAGTGCGTGTGGAAGGGAGTCCCGCAACGATTGTCGGCGTCGTTTCCAAGGATTTCGGAACAACTTCAATTCTCGAATTCGACGCCTACGTCTCTCTCGGCACGCTCTATCCTCAATCTTCGGGAAGCAGGTTTTGGACCGATCGCAACATCAGACTGATCCTGGCGATGGGGCGGTTGGCGAAAGGCCTCAGCTTGCGTGAAGCCCAGCGGTCCTTCGACGTCATCTCGGCGCGTCTGGCCAAGCAGTACCCGGCGACGGATCGAGGCGTTTCGTTGCGAGCTATTTCCGAGCGCCTGTCGCGCCCAATCCCTTACGCCAACAACGCCTTCATCCTGATCGGACTCTTGTTCCTGGTCCTGGGCGTGTTGGTCCTGATGGTTGCTTGCACCAACGTGGCGAATCTGCTGATGGCGCGCGCAGCCTCGCGTCAACGTGAGATGGCTGTTCGCACCGCGCTAGGCGCCGCTCGCGGACGGCTGGTTCGTCAAATGCTGATGGAAACCCTCCTGGTGGCGGTGTTAGGCGGCATTGCCGGGCTCGTCCTGGCGGCATATATCGGCCGGATTATCGGAACCGCTCAACTGCACAACTTCCCACTGCGCTTGGACTATGCCTTCGACTGGAGGGTCTTTGCGTTTGCGTTTTTGGCAGTCCTATTCACCGCACTGTCAGTGGGGTTGGGCCCTGCCTTGCACACGACAACCCTGGAAGTGAATAGTCTGCTGCACGAAGGCGGACCCAACAGCACCACGAGTTCGTCTCGCCGCCGAGTTCGTGGAGACCTGATGGGCGCGCAAGTGGCCGGCTCCGTAGCGCTGCTGATTGTGGCGGGCCTGTTTGTTCGAAGCCTGCGCGCGGCTTCCAACTTGAGCCTGGGTTTCGATCCCGACCACCTCCTGAATGTCACTCTGGACCCGTCGGTGAACTCGTACACGGAATCACAAACCCAGCAGTTCTACCGCCAGCTTGAAGCCAAGGTCCGGGCGCTTCCCGGAGTGCGCGATGCAAGCCAAGCGTCCTACGTTCCGATGGGCGACATCCCCAGCAAACAATCCGTTTACATCGAAGGCCGGCCCACGCCTCCCGGCGAGCATCCGCCGCGGATGATCTGCAACAGCATAGGAACTGACTACTTCCCTGTGCTTCGCATTCCCCTTGTCCGAGGGCGTGAGTTCACCGATTATGACGACGCCGCGGCGCCGCGGGTCGCGATCGTCAATCAAACTATGGCCCGCCGCTATTGGCCGAAGGAAGATCCAATCGGCAAGCGCTTACGTGTGGAAAACGAATCGGGGCCATTCCTCGAAATCGTGGGAGTGGTTGGCGACGGCAAATATCAATTCGTGGCCGAGGACCAGCAAGCGTCGTTCTACGTCCCACTCGCGCAGAACTATATTGCACGGCGAACCCTGCAAATCCGATCGGACGAGTCGCCCCAAGTCCTGGTCGCCGCCGTCCGGCGAGAAATCCTCACCCTCGACCGCGACATGCCCATCCTGGATGCGCGAATGATGAAAGAAGAACTCGAGGGGAATGCGGGTTTCTTCGCTTTGCGCCTGGGTGCAAACGTGGCAGCCGCCTTGGGGATGATGGGTCTGGTCCTCGCGATCGTGGGAGTGTACGGCGTGGTTTCCTACGACACGACTCAGCGGACACGCGAAATCGGAATTCGCACTGCGCTCGGCGCGCATTGGCGAGACATTCTGAGGCTGGTTCTCGTTCAGGCCCTTCGAACCGTCATGATCGGAGTACTCGTCGGCTTACTGGGGGCGTGGGCGCTGACGCGCACCATGGTGCATTTGCTGGTCGGCATTAGTGCGAGCGACCCTGTCACGTATTTCGGTGTAATAGGCCTGCTGTTTGCCGTGGCATTGCTGGCTTGCGGGATTCCAGCGCTTCGGGCCATGAGGGTTGATCCGGTCGTCGCGCTGCGGCATGAATAAGTAGGCGGCACAGGCAAGAGTGCCTGTGCCACATCTCAGTAAGTCGCTCTGCCACCGGAGATGTCGTAGCATTGGCCGGTGGTGAACGACGCCTCCCGCGAAACGAGATAGTGTACGAGCGCAGCAATCTCTTCAATGGTCCCGGTGCGACCCATGGGGATGCGGCTCACCATGTACTGAACGGTTTCCTTGGCAATAGTGTCCAGGAGTTTGGTCCGGATGACGGCGGGAGAAATGGCGTTGACGGTGATGTTGCCTTTGCCCGCCACTTCCTTGGCGAGCGCCTTGGTCAGACCGATGACCGCGGCTTTGGTGCTCGAATACGGAATCAGCGTGGGGTTCCCTTCCTTGCCGGCAATCGATGCAACGTTCAGAATTCGCCCGTAGCCTTGGGCCAGCATCCCCGGAATCACCGCGCGGCACGTGAGGAATACTCCCTTCAGGTTGACGGCGTAGACTTGGTCGAGATCGCTTTCCTCGAGCTCCCACAAGGGCAGGGTGCGCCCCGCAATCCCAGCGTTATTCACGAGGATTTCAATGGGGCCAAGCTGCCGCTGGACCACCTCGATGGCCTGTTGCACCGAGGCGCTCGAGCTAACGTCGCAATGCAAGCCCAAGCCCTTGATGCGACTTGCCACCTCCTCCGCGGCCGCGCCATTCGTGTCGAGAATCGCCACGCGCGCGCCCGCCTGAGCGAGCCGCGAGGCGATGCCTTCGCCAATTCCCTGCCCTGCGCCGGTAATCACCGCCACTTGTCCTTGCAAAGAGAAAAAGTTTTCATTCGCCATAAATAAGCTCTACACACTCCTCTTCGTTTGCTAGGAAGTGTAGCGCGAACCTGTTCGAAGTTGCGCGGCTTTTCTCTGGAATACACCCAGGCATCCATGCGGGAGAGAAAGCCTTCCCCGGGATGGCCCCGGGAAATCTGCGGCAATCGGATCGGTCCCCCATCGCGTACACGCCACCGCTCAACGTGGTCCAATGCATCGCATGGGGTAGAATCGACGGCTGAAAACTGAAAACGAAAGTTTACCCACCCTCGCGGAGACCCTAGCAAATTCAAATCGGAGATGGCATACTTCCCGCCACAGCTACACGGTAGTCAATCCATGTGGAACGGAGCACTCGATGGAAGTTTTTGACAAGGTCAGTCAGCAAACGCTTGACCGTCGCGACCGGCAGCTTTCCCTCCTGGCGCTGGTCATGGTTGTAATTCTTGGAGGCGGGATGGCATTGCTGATGTACCCGACCGTCTTCGGCAAGTCGGCCGTCATTCCCGCGGCGCCATCGCGTCCACTATTCTTTGGTTTTTGCGTGTTGTGCATCCTAATGGTGGTGTATCTGGTGAACCGAATGTTCGTTGTCAAGCAGCTTCGCGCTACCCTTTTCGAGGAACGCGAACAACTGGCGCACGTCCTACAACGGTCTAGTGCCGAATTGCTGGGCACCCTGCTGGGCTTCAGCCACTTTCAGGATCGGCTCACCATGGACTTTCGGCGCGCGGCCCAAACGAAAGAACCACTTTCCCTCTTGCTGGTGCGCGTCAACCCTTCGAAACTTTTCGCGCAGGGTCCCCAGTCGCAAGTAGCCTTGGGCGATGCCGCCAAAGTCCTCAGCCGCAAGCTACGCCAAGAGGATTCGCTTTATCGATTGTCTGCGGAAGTGTTTGGAATTGTTTTGCCCGGCGTCACCGATTCGGGGGCACGGGAAACCGCTGGCCGTCTTTCAGAAGGACTGGCTGACGCGTCCGGGGCAAGCAACCGCTTTACTGCCGACATCCAAGTCATCAATTACCCGGACCAGGTTAATTCGGCATCGGAAATGGAGCGCCGTGCTTCCGCCGTGGCCGCCGATGATTGACCGCCACGCGCTTAATTTAGCTCGCCGCACGCGGAGATGCGGCTGACGATTGCTTAGGGTCCGGAACCAGTCGGGGGTGCTCCGGCTCGCGCGCCCCCTCACGCAGAATCTCGATCTTGCCCTTGAAGTACGCCCCATCTTCGATGGAGATTCCGGGAGCAATCAGATCCCCCACCACCTGTCCAGATTTGTAAATCTCCACACGTTCCTGGACATTGATATTTCCGTGGACGGACCCGTAAATAACCACCCGCGCCGCCTGGATTTCCGCCTTCACCTTGCCCTCTGGCCCGATCGTGAGGGAATGCCCCTGCACATTAACCGTTCCCTCGAACTGGCCAGCGATCAGCAAGTCTTCATTTCCCGTTAAATCCCCCTTGACCACCATCGTTCTGCCCAAGAGCGCCCGACCGGAGTCGCTGGGATTAACCATCGGAGATTTCATCGGTTCGGCCATAGGTTTCACCTCAATGGGTTTCTCAGGCGGAAGCACAACCGGCATCGGACTTGGCTTGGCTGCCTCCTCTGGTTTCTTGTCCCGCCACATAATAAGACCTGCTCCCGCTCGCGAGTTCCTAACTTTATTGGGTTAATGCTGGTTCGACGCGAACGCTAACAACCCTTTCGTGCTTCTCAACGGGTTGTTCCTGCGCCAAAGCTTTGGAGCTGTGCACGTTACTTGCCACATACGAGCAAATTTATCCATCAAGGACTCAATCACTTAAAGTCGCCCGTGGCAGACCGGCCTATTTTGCCAGGGTAGTTGCTCCCTAGGGTGAGCAGATTCTTCCAGTTGGTTCTGCATCGCGCCACTTACCGGTCCAGGCGAATTGATGACACGAATTCCAAGTTTGGCCTGAAGCCGGCCCAGTTGCTTACAAACTGCTTCCCACCACGTCAATAAAGAAAAGGGGAACCGCGTCAGCCTTCCAGGCATTAGCTTGGGAACGTCGAACTTTCCGGAACCCGCGGCAACAAGCTCTCGTATTGGATGTTAGGAGGCCTTGAATGATAGAGTTGCTGAGCAATCTTCGCTATGCGGTCCGACAGTTCCGGAAGTCGCCCGTCTTTACTGCCGCGGCCATGCTGACCATGGCTTTGGGGATTGGCGGAACCACGGCAATATTCACTTTAATTCATGCCGTCATGTTGCGCTCGCTGCCCGTCGCGGATGCCTCCAGGCTCTACCGTGTCGGCGAGGGCGACGATTGCTGCGTCGAAGGCGGGCCTCAGGATATCTGGGGAATGTTCTCCTACCCTCTTTACGAACGGCTCAAGTCGGAAACGCCGGAGTTTGAGGAGGTGGCGGCCTTCCAAGCCGGCGGCGCGCTCCAAAGCGTGCGGCGCCAAGGTGAAACGGCATCCACTCCTTTGAGGTCTGAATACGTCACGGGTAATTATTTCTCCATGTTGGGGGTCGCTCCCTTCGGTGGCCGGGTATTTACCCCGGAGGACGACACGCCCGCGTCGGCTCCGGTTGTCGTCCTCAGTCATCGTGCGTGGCAAACCCATTATGGCAGCGACCCTACCGTAGTCGGTTCAACCTTCATCGTCGAGACCCACCCGTTTACCGTGATTGGAGTGGCGCCGCCGGGTTTTTTCGGCGAAACGCTCCAAAGTGATCCTCCTGACATCTGGATTCCCGTTCACCAGGAACCCTTGCTTGATGGGCAAGGTGCACTGCTGCCCCAGTCGATCCCCGCGTGGCTGCGCATGATCGGCCGCTTGCGTCCCGGAGCTTCGATTGCGGGAATGGGTCCGCGCCTCACGGGGGTGTTGCGGCGATGGATGCAGTATGATTCCGGATATCCCGCCAATTGGATGCCAGATGTCATCCGCATGCTCCCCAAGCAGGTGATCAATGTCATTCCCGCCGGAGCTGGAGTGACGGTGATGAAAGAAGAATACGGGCGTAGCCTCAACATTTTGCTTTCCGTTTGCGGCCTGGTGCTCTTGATTGCTTGCGCCAATGTAGCGAACCTCTTGCTGGCTCGGGCGGTGGCGCGGCGCGGCCAAACCGCGATCCGCCTGGCCATTGGCGCCTCGCGGCGGCAGATCATTGTGCAGGCACTCACGGAGAGCGTGCTTCTTGCCATCGGCGGCGGGATTGCCGGGCTGGTGGTGGCTGTGGCCGCGGCGCGCCTGCTGCTCACATTGGCATTCCACAGCGCGCACTTCCTTCCCATCAGTGCCATGCCATCCTTAGTTGTCCTGGCGTTTACTTTCGGCTTAGCTCTGGTATCAGGAGTCGTCTTTGGCGCGGCGCCCGCGTGGTTCGCCACTCGCACGCATCCCGCGGAAGCGCTGCGCGGGTCGGGCCGCAGTACCCGGGATCATTCCTCCCTCGCGCGCAAAGGACTGCTGATCCTGCAAGCGACGGTGTCGGTGGTGTTGGTCGCCGGGTCCACCATGCTGGCGCGAAGCCTCAACAAACTCGAGCATCAGGATTTCGGCTTTCGAGTCCAAGGGCGGGTGATGGTGGCGCTGCACAATCCCCCCGCCACCTATACCGAGCCGAGGCTGGAGGCGCTCTACCGCGAAATGGAAGACCGCCTCAATCATCTGCCCGGGGTGCAGGGGAGCGGACTCGCACTCTACAACCCCCTCACCAACAACTGGGGCGAACTCATTCTGGTGTCGGGCCATCCGCCCCCGAAAATGAACGAGGATGGCGGCGCCTCGTGGGACCGCGTGAGCGCCAACTACCTTCAGAATCTCGGCGTCGCGGTTTTGCGTGGGCGCGCTTTTACCCCGGCCGACAACGAGACTACAGAACCCGTAGCGGTGGTGAACCAAGCCTTTGTGAAGCGCTTCTTTAAGAGCAATGAGGACCCCTTGGATCAGCACTTCGGGCTTGACCTGCCGGAGAACGCCGGCACCTTCCGTATCGTGGGCGTCGTAAGGGATGCCAAATTCGCAGGCTTCGCTTTGGACAAGCCGGCGCGCCCCATGTTCTATGTACCCCTTGCGCAGAATGTCGATTACAAGCAGGATCTGATGAAGAGCATTGAGCTGCGGTCGCATTTTATCGAAGGAATCATGTTGGTCACCAACACGCCCACCGGTGTGCTGGAGCCGCTGCTGAGGAGGACCTTGGCCGAACTTGATCCCAACCTGACCATCACCAGCGTCAGGACGATGCAGCAGCAGATTGACCTCTCCTTCGACCAGGAGCGCGCCGTCGCCAGCCTTGCGAGCCTCTTCGGGATTGTCGCCCTGCTTCTGGCAGCGATTGGGCTGTACGGCGTTACCGCCTACACAGTGGCGCAGCGGACAAATGAAATCGGCATTCGTATGGCGCTCGGGGCCGGCCGCGCGAGTGTGGTGCAAATGGTGCTTCGCGGAGCTTTTAAACGCGTGATGATTGGACTCGCACTAGGAGTACCCCTTTCCATCGGCGCGGGACGCCTGCTCTCCGCGCAGCTCTACGGCGTTTCCAGTTGGGACCCTTTCGCGCTAACGTTAGCGGCCAGCGCGCTCGCAACCGCCGCCTTCTTCGCGGCTATAATCCCAGCCAGCCGCGCGGCAGGGATTTCACCCATCGACGCGCTGCGGATCGAGTAGCGCGGACCCTTGCGCGCTACGCTCGCCTGCCTGCGCTTGCGTAGCTTTAGAGCGCGATCGCTTGCTGCCGCTTCTCGGCCGGTCTGCCTTTGGCAGCCAATCCTACGCACATATGGGACTCCGCGAGCACGCTCGCGGGGTGGAAAGCGGCAGCAAGCTGCCGCACTCTAAAGCTCCGCATCACGCCCTTTCTTCGAATTCAACTTGACCCCGACCCGCCGAAGATGTTTCATGATGTGCACGATTTCGCACGACTAGGGAGCAGAAATGAATCATATGACCCGCCGGGAGTTTCTGGCGATCGGCGCAGTTCCAGTGCTGGCTCCGAGCGCGGCGCGCGGACTGGAACCGCTCGCAGGGGAATCCCTAGGCGCGCGCGTCGCCATGCAACTCGGACGTCCCACCTTATTCCTCAATGGCCAACCGATGCTGCCCACTATTTATGCGCTGGGACACTGCCCCGGTTACCGTTTCGCCTGGGAGGAGCGAGCGGAATACAGCATCGCCGAATTCGCCGGCTCGGGTGTGCGTCTCTTCCAGGCGGAAGTGTGGATGGAGCAGCTTTGGACCGCCGAGCATGAGTTCAGCATCGAGCAGGCCAGAAAGCAGATCCGCGGCATTCTGGACGCCTACCCGGAAGCCGCGGTCATGCTGCGCTTGCAGGTCAATTCCCCGCCCTGGTGGAACCAGGCGCACCCGGAAGAATGCGTGCAGTGGGCGAATGGACCGCTGGAAGACCCGCCACGATGGGGAATACCCTCGATGGTACCGATGGAGTTTGACCTCCGGCGAGTGCCGCGCCACAGCATGGCTTCCCAACGTTGGCTCGACGAGTGCGGCGGTAAGACGCGCGATTTTTGCCGGGCCTTGGCCGCCACGCCCGAAGGCAAGGCTCTGTTCTGCGTTCAGGTGGCAGCAGGCGTCTATGGCGAATGGCACTATTACGGTTTCATTGAAAACGAGCCCGATACCGGCCCTGCCATGACCCGCCGTTTTCGCGAGTGGCTCCGGACAAAGTACGGCACCGATACGTCGCTGCAAACGGGGTGGAATGATCACGAAGCGACTCTGGCCACCGCGACGGTTCCGGGTACGGAAGAACGGATGCGGTGCGACGGATATCTTCGCAATCCCCTTCGCGACCGCAAGGTGATCGATTATCTTCACTGCCAGCACCAGGCGGTCACGGACGCGTTCATCCACTTCTGCCGGACGGTGAAGGAAAGCTGGCCGAGGCCCATCCTGACGGGAGGCTTTCACGGCTACTGGTTTACCATGTTCGGACGCATGGGAATGGGTGGACACCTGGAAGTCCGGCGGGCGCTGGAATCGCCCTACGTGGATGTGCTCTGCGCGCCGCAGTCGTATCATCACCTGGCGTTGGGAGAGCCGGGGATGTCGCGCGGCCTGACGGATTCGGGAAGGCTGCACGGCAAGTTGTGGCTCGACGAGATGGATAGTGCGCCGGAGATCTGGGACAAGAATATTCCGGATCAGCAGGCTCACGACGATAGTGTCGCCATTCTCCGCCGCAATGTGCTCGGCCCCTTCAGCCGCGGGATGGGACTCTGGTATTACGATCTGGTTTGCGAACGAGAACCTCAGCCATCCGGCCGGGCGGCCGGGTGGTGGGACTCGCCGGAGATGCAGGCGGAAATCGTCCAGCTCGGAAAACTGCAAGCCGACCGCAACCGCCGGCCGTTCGCGTCCGGGGCCGATGTCCTGCTGGTCTTCGATACGGAGTCGTTTTACTACAGCGCCCACAACGGCAAGCTCGACCCCGTCTCCACCGAACTGGTGGACGCAACCACGGCCGACCTTTTCCGCAGCGGAGCGGCGTTCGATATGGTGTACCTCTTTGACCTGGGGAAGCTCGATTTGCGGCCGTACAAGGCCGTGATCTTCGCCAACACCTTCTGCGTCGATGCAGCCCAGCGGAAACTAATTCAAGCCAAGGTGGCGCAAGACGGCAGGCATCTTGTCTGGTCGTGCGCCCCGGGCTTGATCGACGGCACCAATTCGGATCCGGCGGGAATCTCGTCACTCGTTGGAATCAAGGTGGTACCCGTTAAAACCTCTCCGGCGCGCGTGATGGTTCAAGCCTCGAACGCCCCGGCATGCACGTTCGGGTTTGACAGAACAATCGAGCCGCTCTTTGCCGTCGAGGACGACGCGGCCATAGCAGTCGGGAAATTGCAAGGAAGTGAGCACGTTGGCTTGGCGCGCAAGAAGTTGGGCGGGCACACGGCCTGGTTCTCCAGCGTTCCTCTGCGCGACGCTAACTTGCTGCGGTATCTGCTGGGTGAAGCCGGCGCGCACATTTACAACGATCAGGGTGACATTCTCTATGCCGGCAGCGGGATGGTCATCCTGCACTCGGTGCGGGGCGGACCCCGCGCCCTAACGCTGCGCAATGGGCGGCGAATCGAAACCCAATTGCCACCCGCCTGCACATGGGTATTCGACTCGGAATCGGGCGAGAAATTGATGTGATCCCTCGAGATCTTGATATTTTAACGGCAATTCGACCTTGCCCAACGGCAACGCGACCTTTGGGAGTAGCGCGGGCGTCTCGCCCGCTGGGGCGTGGGCATCTTGCCCACGCTGGGCGGAAGCGGGACGCTTCCGCGACAGCGGGCAAGATGCCCGTGCTACGGGGTATTGTCTCTCTATATTTTGCAAGCCTCAGTAGTTGGCCGCGTCTGCGAAGCTTTAGAGTGCGGCAGCTTGCTGCCGCTTTTCCTAAGCTATCTTGCTGGCGGCATATCCTCCGAGCAATTGAAGCCCCGCGACCACTCTCACGCGGAGGAAAGCGGCAGCAAGCTGCCGCACTCTAAAGCTCCGCATCATGCCCGCCGTTTGAATTCAACTTGACCCCGACCCGCCGAAGATGTTTCATGATGTGCGCGATGTTACGGCTACGAGACCTTGTGCCGGGGATTGAATTCATCGCCGCATTCATCAGGAGGCATTCATGAACGGTACAGAAGTTGAAGCAGAACGTGGGGACCGCGCAAGTTTCGAGGTGCGCAGATCGCTACGGCGCGCGGAGAGGCTCGGCCCGGGTTTGATGCTTGGAGCGCTCGTGGCCGTGATGATGTTCGCGCCGGGCCGGGCTTCAGGGGAGGATGCGATGAACGCCGCGCCGGTGCGTTATCTGGACAGCTTGCGTGCTTGGGTGCTTTCCACCGATCGAACCTCCTACGCCGTGGGAGTGAATGAACTGAATGAATTGCAATCGCTCTATTGGGGCGGGAAGCTGGGCAGCGACCACGATCTCTCGCCCGCGCGTCTGAACCCCGAACACGCCTCGTTCGACTCTCGTGAAACGATGAGCAATATCGAATACCCGGGATGGGGCGGCCGGTATTACAACGAACCCGCGTTGAAGGTGACGCTGGCATCGGGCGTTCGCGACCTGGTGTTGAAATATGCAAGTCACGAGATTCGCGGCGACACCCTGGAGATCCGCCTGAAAGACATTCAGTATGACTTGTTTGTGAAACTCACCTACAAGGTATTTCCGAAAGAGGACATTATTCGCAAGCAGGCAGAAATCGAGAACCGCACGCCGGAGACCGTGACGATCGAAAGCGCCCAGTCGGGGGTCTGGTATTTGCCGCCAGGGGATGGATATCGGCTCACCTACCTCACCGGGCGCTGGGCGGGCGAAACGCAGTTGGTGCAGGAACCCATCGGCCCCGGCATGAAGGTACTGGACAGCCGTCGCGGCAACACCAGCCATCAATTGAATCCCTGGTTCGCCATCGACGAAGGAGGAAAGGCCGACGAGGAGCATGGCCGCGTGTGGTTCGGCGCCCTGGGCTGGAGCGGCAACTGGAAACTGGTGGTGGAAGATACCCCGGCTGCGCATCAGGTGCGCGTTACCGGCGGGTACAATAATTTTGACTTCTCCTGGCCCCTCAAACCGGGCGAGAGCCTCAGCACCCCGCCCTACTACGGAGGCTTCAGTAGCCGAGGCTTCGGCGAAGCATCGCGGCTGATGCATCGATTCGAGCGTAACGAAATTCTTCCCGACCGGGTCCATCCGCACGTGCGGCCGGTGCTCTACAACTCCTGGGAGGCCACCACATTTAACGTCGACGAGCCGGGACAGAAGACTCTGGCAAAAAAGGCAGCCAAGCTTGGCGTCGAGCTTTTCGTGATGGATGACGGCTGGTTCGGCAAGCGCAACGATGACCATGCCGGGCTGGGTGACTGGTTCGTGAATCCGCAGAAATTCCCTAACGGCCTCCAACCTCTGATTAGCTACGTGAACAGCCTGGGCATGGATTTCGGCCTGTGGTTCGAGCCCGAAATGGTGAACCCCGACAGCGACCTTTACCGCCGCCACCCCGATTGGGCGATGAACTTTCCCGGGCGCCCGCGCAGCGAAGCACGCAATCAACTGGTGCTTAACATGGCGCGCGACGATGTGAAGGAGTACATCTTCAGCGTGCTCGAGAAAATGCTGTCCGAAAACAACATCAAGTACATCAAGTGGGACATGAACCGGCACTTCAGCGAGCCTGGTTGGGCGGAGGTCCCCATCCCGGAACAAAAGGAAATCTGGGTGAAGTACGTTCGCAACGTGTACGAGATTATCGACCGCCTGCGCACGAAGCACCCCGCCCTGGAAATTGAAGCCTGCTCAGGCGGGGGCGGGCGGCTGGACCTGGGCATTCTGCAACGCGTCGATGTCGTCTGGGCGTCCGACAATACCGACGCCTTCGACCGCCTGGGAATTCAAGAGGGCTTTACCTACGCCTACACTCCGAAGGTCATGTCGGCGTGGGTTACCGATGTTCCGAATCAGAACGACCGCTCCACGCCGCTGCAGTTCCGTTTCCTTGTCGCCATGCAGGGAGCCCTGGGCATTGGGGCCAACCTGAACAACTGGACAGCCGAGGACTCCGATCTCGCCACCCACATGATCAGCACCTACAAAAGCATACGGGAAACGGTGCAAGATGGAGACCTCTACCGTTTGTTCTCTCCGCGCATGGGTGAGCTGACGGCGAATGAATATGTCTCCCGTGACGGAAAGCAAGCGGTCTTGTTCGCCTTCCTCCACTCCCAACAATACCTGCGCCCGTCGCCCACCCTTTACCTGCGCGGTCTGGATGAAAAAGCGATATACCGGGTCAAACCGTTGGACGATAAGCTCGTGGAAAAACAGGAAGCCTTGAGCGGGGCGTTTTTGATGCACCACGGGCTGAATCTGCGGCTCACCGGAGACTTTGACAGCACGCTGGTGATTCTGGAACGGATCGAGTAGCTGCCTGCGCACACCAGAGGCCCCGGTAGGTTCACGGCCAGCCATTGGGCCTCCACCGGACGGATCAGACCCCTCGATCGGAACGGGCCTTGGACGCCCCTCGCCCCTCCTGGTCTTGCACCGGGTCGATCGTTAGCGGCAGGGCCGCGCTGCCGGTCTGGAAGAAGGAACAATTCCAAGATAATACAAAAGGAGAAAGATGTTGACAAATAACAGCCATGGTGAGAAGCTTATTATGCTGAGGGACAACTACTCCCGAAATCCAGTGCTATGAATGAGAAGAAACCCCTCCGACTACTTCACTAGGGCAACACCTCAGTTCTTTTGCACGATTGACTAACGTCTTGGGTCGGGCATGACTGGCTACGACTGGGCGAACGCTATATGGAACATCGTGTGCTAATCATCGAGAATGACCCTGCTATTTACACGGCGATTCAGGAAGCGCTTGCGCGCACACGCGACGGCCCGTTTAATATCGTGTGGGTTCGGCAAGCGTCCGAAGCGCTCGAATACCTGAAGAAAGAAGCGATCTCGGCAGTCTTACTCGATCTGTTCCTCCCCGATAGCCAGGGCATCAACACCTTCGTTAAGATATCCGCCGCCGCCCCCCACGTTCCAATTATGGTCTTGGTTGGCCTGGACGATGAAGAAATCGCCAGGGAAGCCGTGGAGCGCGGCGCCCACGATTATCTGCTGAAGAACCGCCTCGACAGTTACTCCGTGACGCGGGCACTGCACAGCGTGATCGCTCGGAAGGCGGCGGACGACGCGGCGCTCCGAGAAAAGGAGAGGGCGGAAATAACCCTCGACTCCATCGGCGACGCCGTCATCAGTACCGACGTTTCCGGCAACATCACCTATCTCAATCAAGTCGCGGAGATGCTGACGGGGTGGTCCTGGAAAGCGGCATCGGGCCGGGCGTTTGTCGACGTCTTCCATATTATCGACGGCGACACACGCGAAATCGTTCGCAATCCGATGCAGCTAGCAATTAAACAAGGCCAAACTGTGCGCCTGACATCTCACTGTGTCCTGGTCCGGCGGGATGGGTTTGAATCGGCGATTGAAGATTCCACCGCCCCCATTCACTCCCGGATGGGAGAGGTTGTGGGCGCGGTGATGGTTTTCCACGACGTGAGCGAAGCGCGCGCGACCGCGCTCAAGATGACCCACTTGGCGCAGCACGACCATCTTACCGATCTCCCCAACCGCATGCTCCTGAACGACCGGATCAACCAGGCGATTTCCTTCTCCCGCCGGCAGAGGAAGCGCATGGCCGTGCTGTTTTTGGACTTGAATGGCTTCAAGCAGATCAACGATACCCTGGGACATGCGATTGGCGACAAATTGCTGCAGTTAGTTGCTCAACGCGCGGTAACTTGCGTTCGGAGCTCGGACACCGTAAGCCGTCATGGGGGCGATGAATTCGTAGTGTTGCTTCCGGAAATTGGGGACGCTTCAGATGTGGGATTTACCGCGGAAAAAATACTTGCCGCGATTGCCCAACCCTTCGCCATCGACGGGCGCAACATCCATCTAAGCGGATGCGCTGGCATCAGTATCTATCCCGAAGACGGCCATGATGCCGAAGCCCTGATCAAGAACGCAGACGCCGCAATGTACGTAGCAAAGGGAAATGCGCCGAACAGCTACCAGTTCTTCCAGCAGAAGACGAACGACCGCAACCTGGAGCGGCAATTGCTCGCCCGTACGCTGAGGCGCGCTCTGGACAGGCACGAATTTTTGTTGCACTACCAGCCGAAGGTTAATCTTGAGAAGGGAACGATTACTGGGGCCGAGGCGCTCATCCGCTGGATGGACCCGGATCGAGGACTCATCCCTCCGGCGCAGTTTGTGCCGATTGCCGAGGATTGTGGCCTTATTGTACCGATTGGCCGGTGGGTCATGCAGGAAGCCTGCAAACAAGCCCGCGGCTGGATGGACGCGGGGCTGCGACCGATCCCGGTGGCGGTCAATGTCTCCGGGGTGGAGCTCCGGGCCAAAAACTTTCTCGAAGGCGTTTCCGCCATCCTCAAGGTTACGGGCCTGGAACCACACTATCTGGAACTCGAGCTGACGGAAAGAGTTCTGATGCGAGATGAGGAGTCCACTATGTCCGCTCTCCTGGCACTGAAGGCCATGGGGATCCACATCGCAGTTGATGGTTTCGGCACCGGGAATTCCAGCTTGAGCTATCTGCGGCGGCTACCGATCGACACCGTGAAGATCAATCAATCGTTTACGCTCGAAATCAACACCAACGGGGACGCCGCGGCCTTCCTCGGCGCCCTGATCAGCGTGGGCAAAACGCTGAAGAAGCGAGTTGTGGCGGGAGGCATAGAAAAACGAGAGCAGCTTGCAGTCCTGGCGACGGAGCACTGCAACGAGGGGCAAGGGTACTATTTCAGCCCGCCCGTGGCGGCCGAGCAATTCGCCTCCCTGCCTTATATGCAGCAAGCGTGACGGTGAAACACGGTAACCGTTGGCCAAGGGGATTCGGCGGCTCGACAGTTTGTCTCTTTCTAATGATCGAGACGGAGATTTTCAACAACGTTCGTTGCTTATCTGTCCTCCTGTATGTATCCTGATAGCATGGCTGACCACACACGATTGATTGTTCGGCCCGCGGAGCGGAAACGGGTGCAAATGGCCGTGACTCTTTTAATAGAGAGTGATCAGGCTGAATATCCCGCGACGACCGTGGACTTCTCCCCCTATGGCTTGCGGCTGCAATCCAGCGCTACGCTTGCCCCGGGCCAGCCCGTGAGACTTGTCCTCGCAACTGAACCCGCTTGCCTGGTAAAAGCGCGCGTGGCCTGGGTAGGCAAAGCTGGCTCGCCACAGGCCGGCCAGACCGGGTTCCAATTCTTGAATCCACTGACGGTGCCGGTTTGCTAAAGTTCGAGAGACTCTTGTTACAATTTTGAGCCTGCTCGAGAGAAGAACCCTCTCGCTCTGGGGTTGGGAGCTTGGAATTCCCACCGGATGACATCAGCACGCACGATCAAGCGGGTGCGTCAGGTTTCAGGGCACTTAGAAACTCCAGCCCGGCGAAAGTCCACTCGCCCGACTCATATTCCTGCACCCAAATTACTCGAGTGGGGATAGCATGCGGGAATTCCCCCTTGGGAATGAGCCCCACCCACTCGCCGGGAGCCAGCGCGAGCTTGGTCCGAACCCTCGCTCCACGCAGCGAAATGTCGACGGTGGTGGCTGAATCGTCCGATTTAAATCGATCCGCCTTCAACACCAAGCTGACGGGAATTGTCGCCGGCCGGCGCTCCCACCGCCGAATACTAGGGGAGGTCTTCTCGTCCATCAGCAGCTCCTGCTTCTTTGGTCAGACCCGTGGAGTGGGCAGCCAAACAAAATCAAGATTTTCTAGCTACGTACCGTTCGATCAGGTACAGAGTTAGCCTGACGCAACCGCTGAGGATATGCAAATAGGAATATTCTAACCGAAGATAATATTTCATGGTAGAGCCCAAGATATTGGGTACACCTTCGAAGCAACCACATAGGGTGGATGGGATCGATTTCGGCGGCCAGCGGAACTCTCAGGATAGAGGACGGCGCGGCGCTGGAGGTACCCTCACGAAACCTCTGCCAGCGTGCGGGCGGTTGGTTGGAGGTTTTGGAAGAAGTGGGTTGAATTGGCGCGGCACTCCTCCGCGCGAGCAGCTTGTTTGCCTAAGTGCCGAGCGGAGGGGAGACTGCCTCCGGGTGCCTCTAAGAGCGCGTTGAACCAGCGCTCGGCTTCGCGGTCGCCGTAGCGGAGCGCTGGACCGAGCGGTGAGCCAAGGAAGACCAGACTCCCCCTCCCGATACTTTGGCGAGCGGCCATGGGTCGGCCTTGGGCCCAGCCGATAGACTCACCATTCAGCACTGAATTGCGCAGTGGCACGATGTGGCTGAAGTCACGCACCTTCACCGCGATCGGCCAGTTGTAGTCAACGAAGGGAACGTGGGGGCGCCCTGCCTTTCCTCGACGCCCTTCGGTGTGTCTAGGGAGGGCGGACACCTCCTCGCGGCCATCGGACCAAAGGTCCACGGGCGCCTCGACCTTGAGCCCGAAGTGCAAATCCAGCGCCGCGCGGTGCGCTTCGAACTCTGGCGGTTCGGCGTAGGCCGCACCGGACTCCACCAGCACCAGCGCTCCGGATTCGGCCGACGACCGAAGCATCTCCGCAACGTTCGGGGCGAGCCCCGCGCAGCCGGGAACGATGACCACGGGCGCCGGCGGCATCTGGTGCGGCGCGACGCGAAGGAAACGGAAATGCGTGCGCGAAAGCGCCGCTTCGTAGCCGGCCAACGACTCTCGCAGTCGGCAGCCATCTTCGAGGTCCACCAGCACGCAATCCAACTGACCCTGCGGCAGCGCGGCAGGTGAACGGCCTGCCATGCTGAAGGCTTGACCACGGGCCACCGAAGCCAGGCCCGCGCCCGCTCCCACGGCGGTACAGAGGAAGTGTCGCCGAGAAACGCGTATCCGCATCATAACTTCCCCGAAATCAGGCGGTCCATCGACGCTGCCGTATCATAGAACTGCTGGTCGAGCGCGTAGCGATAACGCAGCTCCATTTCCGCCACCAGCCAACCGTGGTATCCCACCTTGTCCAGCGCCGCGCGAATCGCCGGCCAGTTGTTGTCGCCTAGAAACAAATTGGTGTAAACGCTTTGGTCGCCGCATCGCCCCCGCTGCTTGTGGACATCCTTGACGTGGATGCGCGTGATGCGCGGGCCATGAATCTCAATCCACTGCTCGGCAAATCCCGTATCGTGGATGTTGCCGACGTCCAAGTGGAGGCCCACGTGAGGGCTGTTGACGTCGTTCAGGAAGGTCCAGAATTCTCGCGGGCTCAACAGAAAGCGCTGCTCGGAGTTGCAGTTCTCGCAGCCGATCCTGACTCCGGCGTTGCCGGCCGTCGGACCGAGCTTCTGCATGGCTTCGACGCTGCGCTGGTAGACCTCGTTGTAGGGCACCTCTTCGGTCACCAGGCCCACCACCACCAGAATTGCATCCGTACCCAGAATCCGCGCAGCTTCGATTTGCCGCTCAACGATGCCGATCGCCCGGTCGCGCACTTTGGGGTCGCGCGACGAAACCGGCGTTTCCCAGTGCAAGCCGGTCGAAACGTTCGAGACGACCAAGCCCGCCCTCTCCACCTTGCGGCGTAACTCCCGGATCTCGGCGTCCGTCGTCGACATCTGGAACCATGGAACGTCGCCCAGCCACAACTCGATGCCGTCATAGCCGGCCTTCTTGACCAGATCGAGTCCTTGCTCGAAGCTCCAGCCCTTGGGAATCATATTATCGCCGATGGATTTTTTCATGCTCACCTCGATTTGAGGTCGGGAACCCCGGGGCCAGGCCTCGTTAAAGTCGTTTTCGCGCGGGCGGCTGTCAGGACCGCCGCGGCGGGGCGAAGGTCAATGTTCTTGGACTTGAGTCCACGTCCGGTGGCCGCCGCCACCCTCCGCCGCTCGATAACCAGTGTAACGAGGTGTGTCCCCCAACCCCCACTCACGCCGGGGCTGCACTTCCGCGGGTTTGCCCTATACGACCAAGTGGATTATTGCCTGACACAGGGTTCATCGGCATCTGTCAATGGGCAACAGCACGCCCTTTAGCCGACGAGAGTTTCAAGTTGGTTTAACCAACCATCAAAATGGGGGCATTCGGCGCGAATTGGGTCCAGCCCAATTTCCAAAATCGCCAGCGCGCCCAGAAGAGGCTTCTCGTAGCCCGGTACGAGCCCCTCGACACGCTTGGACGGAGCCGTTACAGGCGAATCGTCGATGTCTTCCGGAGTGGCAAAGCTCTCACGAATTTGGCTAAAACGGCGTTCCAGCTCAGGCCGGCCGATGCCGCGTGCGAAGGCGGCGCAGTCACTAAACAGCAGGGCCTCGAACTCGTGCACCACCACGAAGGGCAAGAATCGGGCGATATTGAAACCTGTGCCCATCTCACGGGCCAAATCATCGCGTAACGCCTCCTCCACGACCGATGCCTTCTGGTGACCTGTCGCGCCAACGGCTGCGGCGCGTCCCGGCCATGCCCGATTCCCGTGTTGCGGTAATGCATAGAAATCCACCATCGTAGTTGCGACGCAACCCCGATCCTGCCGAAGATGATTAATGATGTCTTTTCTGACCGCGAGCCAAGGGCGGATGCCACCCCGGCGGCTCCTCAGCCGAGCGTTGCCGACGATCCGAGCGCTAACCGATTCATAGCCACAATGCAATAGGTAGCTTCGAAGGACTTCATTAACAAACGTTTCTTCCGTCTGGCCTTCCACGTGTACAAGGAGCCGAGACATTGTCACTCCGGACTAGGTCGTGCCGTGATTTCGTTCTTTTCCCAGAGTTGGCCAAGACTGTAGTCTTTCAGCCATTCGGCCAGGCGCACCGATTCGAGACGGGTGATTTGAGTGGCAGCACCCACGCGGTTGGCAACCAGAACATCCTCAGGTTCAAGATGGTCCAATAACAGTGATGACTGTGTCGACACGACCACCTGCGTGTTCGTCGAGGCGGCCCGGATGAGAGCCGTCAACATTTCGATCGCGTAAGGATGCAGGCCCAACTCGGGTTCATCGACAAGGATGACCGAGGGGAGATACTGTGTTGGCTGTAAGAACAGCGTCACCAGAGCGATGAAGCGAAGCGTACCATCCGAAAGCGACGACGCGTCGAAGTATTGATCGGAGTTCTTATGCCTCCATTCAAGTTTGATGTCGTCCGGCTTGAGCCGAAGCGGTTCCAATCGGAAATCATCGAAAAACGGTGCCACGCGCTGGACCGTCCGACGTATCAGGCTGTAAGATGCCTCCTCTCTTTGCTGGAGAAAATATAGGAAGGCTGCAAGATTGGAGGCGTCGGCACGCAAGAACCGATTATCGCTCACTGCTCCAGTTTTTCGCATCTTCGAAGACGAACTGGTGTCGTGGACGTGATAGAGCCGCCAGCTACCCAGGCGCTTTCGAACCCAGCCAGGGATTTTTTGGAGATTTGGATTACTGATGCCTGCTTCGCGGCCTCCTTCCGCGCGTGGGAGAGATTCGTCATAAGGGTTGGAGTACTGGCTTCTGTTCCAGAAAAGCACGCTCTCCGAGGACGGATAGAGGCTATCGTCTCGGGTTGGGGAAAGCGTCAGCTTATATTGGTTAACTTCATTTCTAAATGAAATGTGAATATCAATTTCTTCGGTTGTTTTTGACCCAAAGTGCAGCACCTTTTCAGCGCCACCAGCCTCCGTAACGTAATTCCCCAGCCGTCCCTGGCGAATTACGCGGAGAAACTCGAAAACGCCAATGAAATTTGATTTCCCCGAGCCGTTTGGCCCGATCAATACGTTGCAGGCTGTCAGTGGCAGCTTTTCTATCGACGCAATGCTCTTGAATCCGCGAACGGTGATGTAATCAAGCGCGTTTGTGGGCATATGATTAGGGGACCGTCCGACAGGAGAGCCGATTGGGTCTTGCCTCCGCCTGTACCTCGCCGCCCTTTAGAATAACCCACGGCGGCCATTTTTGGCAGGTCTATGAT
The DNA here is from genome assembly GCA_963808085.1 of uncultured Acidobacteriota bacterium. Lineage (GTDB taxonomy): Bacteria > Acidobacteriota > Terriglobia > UBA7540 > UBA7540 > Bog-366. Next base: position 19,618 of record CAWEFC010000006.1, on the reverse strand, counting down.
CAAAGGGGAGAGAGACACGATTGCCAACGCGCGATTTACCGAAGGGACCGGTACAGGTTGACGGCTCGACCTCAGTTTGCTTGTGGATTTGGACGCACCTGGAACTCACCGCCAGCGCACGGAAGGAACCCGCGGACGAGGACACCTCGTCAAACTCGTTTTCGCGCGGGCGGCTGCTGGGACCGCCGCGGTGGGGCGAAGGTCAATGTTCTCGGCCTTGAGTCCACGTCCGATGTCCGCGGCCACCCTCCGCCGCTCGAAAACCAGTATACCGAGGTGCCCCCTGTCCGTATAGCGGCCGTGGTCGACATGCCCGTACCCAACCGTCCGGCGTTTCGCGCGCTAACGATGCGTGTGCGTCAGGGTGAGGCGGCGCGGGAATTTCGAGAGGTCACCGCCACAAACTCGTAGCGTGGGGCACGCGAGCGTATACTACGCGCATCGCATGGTAACGTCGATAAATTCCATGTCGCCGAGCGTTTTGCTGGAATCCTGGGGCCCGCCCGTGGGCTTGATAGTGGCAGCCTTCGTCCTGGTCGGTGCGGTCGCAGGGACCGTTGGCGGGGGCATCGCATTCGCCAGGGCTAGGGAACTACTGCGGCAGCGCCTTGTGCTCGGGGCCCTTGCCGGGGCACTGACGAGTTCCGTCATGATCCCAGCATTTATGAACCCCTTCACGAGATTTGTTCTCTGTTGCCTCGTTGGCGGCGACGCCGTTGCTGATGGGCTCTCGATACTGCTGAAGGCCATCGGACGACGGAAATAACCTCTGAAAACCGGGGACAGGTCTGGTGCGATACACACCATTTTGGCGTTCCCGCGCTGGGCTGTAGCGTGGAAACAGATGGTGTATATCGCGCCCCGTTTTTCCCAAAGAATGTGCGCCCCGCCTCGGGCCAGCCGATGTATAATCGCCATGTTCAAGGGGCGACAATTCAAATTCCGGGTGGTCATCTGCCTATCGGGTGGCATCTCTACGGCGAAATCAATTAGCTGCCGGGACCTAGGGATGGATGTAACTTCACGGTCCAGGCCGAAACAACGGAAGAGTTGATGCAGAAGTGTTCCGAGCACTCCAGATCAGGTCACGGGATTGACGCAATTCCCGCGGAACTTGCAGAGAAGGTTATGGCGGCGGTCCGAGACGTTTAGGACCAAACGAGAATTTTGCATTCAAGATGATGGGGTTCGGGATATCGTACGCCTCCGCGTGCTGTCTCTAACCCGCCTGGACACCGCAGAAAGGTACCCATGGGATTCATTGTCCACAAACAATATCGATGGCCAGGTGGAGTTATTCCTTATTATTTCCATCCCGATGCGCGAGACGAGAAACGAGGTGATTACTTCGTCAGCGCCATGACACGCTGGGCGACCCTCGTGAATAAGGAAGCGGGACGGCAGATCATCACGTTTAAGGAGGTAGATGCGGCTGCGGAGAAGGTCGTGCAGGTCGAGCAGGTTTCTGTCGGAACGACCGCCGGGTGCAAGGCCATGGCCATAACTGTTGACACGGCGACCACAATCGCAGGAGAGATTAAGTGCAAGCTTGCAAAGGACTTCGAAAACTACCCACACGAGGTCGGCCATATTATCGGGCTCTGCCACGAACACATGAGAGCTGATGCGAAGTGCGAGGGCGAATGCTTAGTAGCGAGTAAGGGTTACGGGACCAAACGCGGAGTGAACGCTGCCATGAAAAAGGAACGGGAAGATGCCGAGGCGTTTGGGCCGTACGATATAAATTCCATTATGCACTACACCGGCCAAAGTTCGGCATTTAAGGTCTTGTACTCTACTGTTCCCAAAGGCTGGCTCGTGGCCAAGCCCACGCGGACAGCGGAGGAAGTGTTAGAGGGAACCTGGGAGCCCAGCCCGGGGGATATCAAGGCCGTCATCCAGATGTACGGTTAAACCGAAAGACCCGGGACAGGTCTGGAGTGAACTCCGTGGGTCTGTCCCCCTTCCGCTTTCTAGCATTAGACATTGACGGCTTGCCGCGAGTTAGAAATTTACTTCCTGTCGAAAACTCCCGGTAGGCACCGGATGAGAAAAGGGGTCCAGGTACGTGTGAAAAAATTTGGAAACAAACCTCTCACCACTGAGGCACAGAGGCATTGAGAACTGAAATGACTTTCCTCTGTGCCTCCGCGTCTCAGTGGTCAATGTCATCGATTTCTTCACACCCTCCCTGACACCGTTTCCTCCCGGCGGCGGGCAGGGTGGTTGGGGTCGGTGAATTCGAGCAGTTCGATGGGCGCGCCGTTTTCGACGATGAAAGCGACGCGGACGCCGTCGGATGGGCTGTTAGGAGCAATCAGGATTTCGCGGCCCGCAAGCTCGGAGCCGAGATCAGCCACTTCAAACGCGACGTGCGGAACTTGCCGGACAAGATCAGGGACCGCCGCGTCCGCTTCGAAACGCATCCACTCCACGCCGAATTCGCTTTTGTCGTGGCTGACCACAAAGACTTTCAGGTGTTTCAAGTGGGTCTCCCCAGGCTTCGCTTCGGTAGTGGGAATTCCGATGTGATGGTACCGACGCATGACTTTTCGCTCTCCGTGGAATTGGCACAAATTCTACGCCATCGTTACCGACGAGATCAACCCACAATCCCTTGCCGCAACGGTCCACTTAACGCCTTCGTGCACACATTAAACCAACCCTGTCCACACGGCCTAAACCGAACGCTGATGGCTTTCTTGACCGCGCAACGGCCTTGTTGTTAGGTTAGAGCGTTCGGCACCTTACCGGGGTCGTGAGCATTGATGGCAACTCGTGCACGAGGGCTCAAAGCCGCTTTGACGCGACGTGATTTCCTGGGTGTCTGCGGTTCTGCCTCCGCGCTGTTCCTCCCTGCACCGTTAATCGGGGCTGGCGCCTTTCCGCTCTCTCAAAAAGCCGCACCGCAGACGGCTGCGGCGAACCTACCGTTCCAGGACTATCGGATTCTCCCTCAATACCGGACGCGCTCGCCCCTCGAGGAACTGATTCGAAAAGCCCGTGAGAAGGTGGACGATTACCCCAGCGAAAAGTATGGGCGTGAAATCGAAACACTCTTCGCCCGCTGGGCAATCGACCTGTGCCAAAGGAAGGATGACTTGCGCGCGCTCGGGGCGTTCCTTTCGCCAGGGCTTGTGGCGGCTTCGCCCCGCGCCCAGGCGCTCGAAACGATCCGCGACGATTCCGTCCTCGCCGTCCGGCGCGCGAAGTTTTCCCCGGAACTGTCACTCGATCGACAATCCTTTCTCCAGGAGTTCCGATTGTCGCTCGCTTCGCTCTCCGAGGTCCTCGTCGCCGAGTTTAAGGTGGCTGATTTGCAGATCGCCTCGGAATCGCCGCTGCGCGTTTCGACCGAGGTCCGCTACACGCTCGTCGGCACAGGGCCGGGAATTCACCGCTTCCAGCGAATCGGCGCCTGGAAGATCGATTGGGAGCAAGCCGTGGCGGGAGAATGGATGGCGCTGAAGTGGCAACCCTTGACGGAAATCCAGAGCCTCACCGCTCACCCGGTTTTCGTCGACGTCACGGCCACCGCGCTCAAGGACGTCTCTTCATTTCACACCCAACTACTTCCCGGCACGGATTATTGGCGGACCGTGCTCGATGGCGCCACCGCGATCGACGTTTATGGAAACAACGGCATTGCTGCAGGTGACTACGATAATGATGGGTTCGACGATCTCTACATCTGCCAGCCCTCCGGCCTTCCCAACCGGCTCTACCACAATCGTGGCGACGGAACTTTCGAGGACGTGACGGAAGCGGCCGGCGTGGGCGTGCTTGACAACACTCCCAGCGCCCTCTTCGCCGACCTCAACAACAATGGCCGCCAGGATTTGGTGGTGGTGACGGCCAGCGGCCCGCTGCTTTTCCTTAATCAGGGAAATGGCAAGTTTGCGCTGAAGCCCGAGGCGTTTCGATTCGCCCAGCCCCCACAGGGAGCCTTCACCGGCGCGGCCTTCGGCGACTACGATCGCGATGGGCGGCTCGACATTTATTTCTGTTTATACAGTTACTACAAGGGGCTCGAACAATACCACTTTCCCGTCCCCTACTTTGACGCCCGAAACGGTCCGCCCAATTTCCTTTTTCACAATGAGGGCGACGCAACGTTTCGAGACGTCACCGCGGCTGCGGGCCTCAACCAGAACAACAATCGATTCAGCTTCGATTGCACCTGGTGCGACTACGACAACGACGGATGGCCGGACCTCTACGTGGTAAACGATTTTGGGCGGAAGAATCTCTATCATAACCATGGCAACGGCACGTTCACAGACATCGCCGAAGAGACAGGGGTCGTGGACGTTGGACCCGGGATGAGTTCCTGCTGGTTCGACTACGACAATGATCTGAACTTCGATCTTTACGTTTCCGACATGTGGGAAGCCTCCGGCATGCGGCTCACTTCGCAGATGAGTTTTCTCGAGCGCATGCCTAGCGACGTTCGCGAGTTGTTTCGCCATCACGCCAAAGGCAATTCCCTCTTCCACAATCTCGGCAACGGCCACTTTGAGGATCGCAGCGCCGCGGCGGGAATCGAGCGCGCAGGCTGGTCATGGTCGAGTCACGCTTGGGATTTCGCGCACGATGGGCGCTCGCATCTTTACGTCGCCAACGGCATGATCTCCGGCCCCAGCCACAATGATCTGGAAAGCTTCTTCTGGCAGCAGGTGGTGTCGCAGTCTCCCGCCGACGCCCATCCCACGGCGCCTTACGAACTCGGGTGGAACGCCATCAATGAACTGATCCGCTCCGATGGAACGTGGGCGGGTTATCAACGCAACGTTCTGTTTTACAACAATGGCGACGGCACCTTCTCCAACATTTCCGGCGCGGTTGGGCTGGATATCGCGAACGATAGCCGCGCCTTTGCCCTCGCCGATTTCGATCACGACGGCAGGCTGGAGATTGCCCTGAAGAGCCGGATGGGACCGCAATTGCGCATTCTGCGCTGCGATGCGGCGGGCCTAGGCAACTCCCTGGCCCTGCGGTTGCGCGGGACCAAAAGCAATCGCGATGCAGTGGGCGCAGTCGTTATAATTGAGACGACTGAGGGACGGCAAATGAAGGTGCTGCAAGCCGGCACAGGCTTCCCCTCGCAGCACACCAAGGAGATGTTCTTCGGCATCGGCAAAGCTGTTTCCGCGCGGGCTGAAATCCGCTGGCCCAGCGGCGGGGTACAGCACTTTGTAGCGTTGCCCGCGAATCATCGGATTGAGATTGAAGAGGGCGCAACGGAATTTCATGTTACCGCGTTTGCGCGCCATCAGCCTCTCGCGACGATTCCGGCTTCGCCAGCGCCCGTGCCCGCGCCCACGAACTGCGAAACCTGGCTGATCGATCCCATCCTGACTCCGGATTTCCAACTGTCGGACGTCGCGGGTGAAAAACATAATCTTTCGACGATGCGCGGCGGAGCAGTCGCACTGAATTTCTGGGCGACCTGGAGCCCGCCCAGCGTCGAGACCTTGCGCGCGCTGGATCGTTCCCCAACGTTGAACAAGCCGGGGACGTTTGAAGTGTTGGCCATCAATCTCGACAAGCCACAAGATGCAGCGCAAGTGCGAGCGTTCGTCCAGGCGAATGGGCTGCGCCTGCCGGTGTTGCTGGCTGATGACGACGTGGCGGGCATCTACAATCTCGTTTACCATTTCATGTTTGACCGCCGGCGAAACCTCGGCTTGCCGACGACATTTCTGGTCGATCCCAAGGGATTCATCGTGAAGGTCTATCAGGGACCGGTCGAGGCCGAGCGCTTGCTCGCGGACCGGGCGCGCATTCCGCAAACCTCCGAAGAAAGAGCACGGTTGGCGCTGCCCTTTCCCGGCACGCTTCACTTGGGCGAATTCCGGCGCAACTCGTTCACCTACGGAGCGGCATTTTCGCAGGCTGGGTACTTCGACGAGGCGATCCGCGAATTCACGGTGGCTCTTGAGAGCAATCCCGATTACGCCGAGGCGCAATACAACCTGGGCACGCTCTATTTGAAGCAAGGCAATCCGGAAGAAGCTCGCCGACACCTTCTACGCACGCTGGAATTGCGCCCCGAGTATCCCGACGCGCTCAACAATCTCGGATTGCTCGCGGCGCAGGCCGGCGATAACGCGGAGGCCATCCGCTATTTTCAGCGGGCCATCAGCCAGCGCCCGGATTATGCGCTCGCTCTGTTCAACCTCGGAAACGTCTATCGCCGCGAGCAGAGGTTCGACGAGGCGAAGCAGACTTTGGAGCGCGCCATCGCTCTCGCCCCTGACGACCCGGAGATGAACTACGGGCTCGGGATGCTCTACGCGCAACTCAACGATTTGGACCGCGCGCGAAAATATTGGGAGCAAGCCGTGAAGCTTCGACCGGATTATCCGCAGGCGCTCAATAATCTCGGTGTGCTTTTCATGCGCCAGGGAAATACGGCTGATGCCCAGAAAGAATTCGAGGAAGCAATGCGCGTGGCGCCCGACTTTGATCAGCCGTACTTGAACCTCGCGCAACTCTACCTGGGGCGGGGAGAGAAAACTCACGCGCGCGAGATCTTGCAGGGTTGGCTTGCGCGGCACCCGGACCATGCTGCGGCAAAAAGCCTACTTGAGCAGGTGGGCGAGTGATTGTGGATAAACCGCAAAGCGGCGCTACTGGGTGCAAGGGATGGACCAGGGAGGGACAAAATGGCCGCAAACGCCGTTCGGTTGTCAGGCGCCAAATTGTCCCTCTACATGCGGGTGGTTCAACCCTGTTGACGGTTCAACGGAACTGATGGGGGCCTGCGCAAACACCGGGAGCCGCGACTTCACGCCGCCGGCTTCGGACGATTGGGTATTGGTTATCGATGCCGTGGAGGCGAATTTGCCTGCGCCCGGAAGTGCCGAGTTGTGAACGTTAAAGGCGCCACGCTTCCTGGTTTTTCGGCCGCACACCATGGCCACGCCGGAGAGCGTTCCGCCGTCGCCCCCCGTCCCCTGCGGGCGAAGCCCGCTTTGGAGTGCGGCCGCGAAGCTGCCGCTTTCCTGTGCCCGCGAGCTTGCTCGCGGGATTTCGCCAAGGTGCCCCTTCCCGTCCGGCAGGCGGGATGAGAGAAGGACCGCCAGCAAGCTGGCTGGTGAGAAAGCGGCAGCAAGCTGCCGCACTCCAAAGCGCTTCGCGCAGAGCGATCATAGCGCGGCCCCCGTTTACGGGGTTTGCGGCTCTTCTCTTCCAGTCGCCCCATGCCTTTGGGACCCGCGCCTATCGTCATGTTTGGTAGCAGGGTTGAAGGGAAGAGCTACGCGATCAAACAGGCAGCGCCGGTGGTGGTGGAAGAGCAGAATGAGATCGTGGTCGTAACGGTTTACGCGTTTTATCTCTGAAGGGGGACGGAGATGCGCATCAGCTATGACGGCGAAGTGGACGCGCTCTATATTCGCTTGTTGGAGGGCGAATACCAGTGCCGGACGCTGCGGCTGACTGATGAAGTGAGTTTGAACATCGGCCCCGGCGAAGAATTGGTGGGCATCGAGATCCTGGACGCCAAGGACGTGTTGGGCAAGGGTTCGCTTCCGACCGTCGTCCTGGATAATGTGCTCGCCGTCCAGGGCTGAACTTAACCAAAATCGTGGCAAGCCCTCCTGCCACCAGCAAAACCGCAATCCCGAGGTCGGAGACCTTCGCTACAGCGGCCGAAGATTCGGGGACATCCCGTTACTGGTTTTCGAGCGGCGGAGGGTGGCCGCGGCCGGCCGTCGTGGACCCAAGGCAGATAACGTTGACCTTCGTCCCACCGCGGCGCTCCCAGCGGCCGCCCGTGCAAAAACGAGTGTAACGAGGTGACTGTCACCGGGTTCTCATATGGTGCTGTGGCTGGATTTTGTACGGTGACACCAATAGCTGCGCGACACCGAGTCCGCTGTTCCCATTCGGAAAAGCTAGCACGGTCGGAGCGTTTCCACTTGCGGGGGAAATGGTGTCAGGAACATGTGAAAAAATTGGTTTTACCGATTTCAGCATTACGCATTTTCAATAAGTTACGCGGTTGATAAGAGGTCCAAATTCAATTTTTTCACACGTTCCAGGAACCGTTTCTTGCGTCATTTTCCCCCTTGCCACATCCTATCGCTTTCTCCTCGAGGGCGAAATGGTGTCAGAATAAGGGGGGAAATGGTGTCAGGATTCGTTTTCTTCCTCCTAGGTGGGATCGACGGCAGAACCTTGGCGGCTCGCCGGCCGTTTTCCGCGGTGCGGGGATTTGTGCGGCGCGCGGTTCATGCGCAGGAATCTACCGCTCGATCGACGGCTCTCGTGCACCAGATCCAGAATTTCTTTCCGGGAGAGACCCGCATCGACGCCCGGCACGTCCAGCGGTGAACCGGAACGCGAAGCCGGGCGGACCAAAAAGGCCTGCCCATCGCGGCGGCGAATCTCCACTCCCCCTTCCCGGCTGGCGCGGTTCAGCAGTTCCGTCAGTTGCTGCCTTGCTTCCGAATAGTTATATACTTTCATCTTAAAACTCCTTCAATTTTACGCCGATCGTTTGTGCGGCCCGTGCCAGTCCACGATCCAAGGTCAGGAGCGCCAACCCTTCGGCGAGCGCGGTTTGCAACACGTACCCATCATAGGCGTACAGTCCGGATTCCAGAGCAAGGTTAACAGCGCGGCCGGCATCGATATGGGCCAGGCGCACAGGCACAGACTGATAGCTTGCCCAGGCTTGCTGGACGTCTGCCGTGGATATCCGCTGGCGACGAACGCCCGCCACCAGGGCATTGCCGATCTCCCAAGGTAAAGAGGGCGCCCCCACCAGACTGTATCCTTCCGTGGCGTCAATCAGCGCCTGCCGCGTGGGTTCGTTCAGCAGCACCGCGAGCACGGCCGAAGTATCAACGACCAGAGAAGCCATACCGTACAATTGTACGTTTTCCGATCCGGTTTATCAAGCCCCGTGAAATTCAGGTCGGGGTGCAGTTTGAAATCGTAGTGGCCCTCCGCCGCTAACTTCGGAACTTATCAATGTGACTCACCCCGCGCCGCTGCGAACGTCGCGCCGACCTTGAGGTCGAACCACTGTAGCGGCGGTGTCCCCACCGCCGAACGGCGGTCGGAGACCGCCGCTACAAGCAGGGCCAGAATGGCCATGGCACGTTGCTTTGGGCATGGGGTAAGTCAAGTGCCGTAGCGCAAAGGTAGCGCCGTTCAGCTTCGCGGTTCTTAACATGGGAACAGTAACGACACTAACGACACTCAAACACAAAACGTGACGGGCGCACCAAGAGCTGCCTCGCTCGCGGGGAAATCCCGATGGGTGCGAGGCGGAAGTCGGCGCGGCGCTCCAGAACCCGCAAAAGAACCGCAAGGCTGGAGTGCGAGCCTTGCGCTACGAGACGGCGAAAAAGTGCGGAGCGCTTTGCGCCCGTGGGCGCGCGGGTGGACAAAATATCACTTTTGGCTTCAATTCTGCGATTTGTCAGAATTTTTCTTCCTGCCGGTAGGAATTTGGTCAATTAAATCACTTGACAACTGATACTCGCCTGAGCTACAATTGTGCCATGAGCGCAGTCATCTTCACTCGCTCTCCGCGCCCGGGTATATCCATTTCACCGCCTGCTTTGTGCCTACACGACGTTTCCCGGATGCCGCAACCTGCGTCCGGTATTGTGTATTCCGTTCCCCGCATCCCGACTCGCGAATTTCCAATTCCCATGTCCCGTGTTCCGTTTCCCGTACGCCATGTCCCGTGTCCCGTATTCGGTATCCCGAACCCCATTTTCCTAATCCCTAACCCCTGACCCCTAGAAAGGACTTTCTATGTCCCTCATTGAGCAAACCATGACCGAAAAAAACCTGGCGGCGCACCAGCGCAATGCGCAGCAATCGTGCGGCGCCGCGACGCCGGAAGGCAAGGAGCGCGCTCGCGCCGCCAACCTGCGCCACGGCTACTATTCCGCAATGCGCGACCAGGCGCTGGTGGCGCTGGGCGAAGACCCCGAGGGTCTTGCGGCCCTGGCGGAGGGCGCGCGCCAGCAGTTTCGCCCCGCCAATGCTTACCAGGAGTGGATCACCGGCCGCATCGCCAGCCTGCAATGGCGCATCCAGCGCTCCGAGCGCATGCAGGAAAGCAAGGCGGCCGCGCACATCCGGCGGGCGGAGGAGAAGCGCCGCGAAGCCGCCGAGGAACTGCACGAGGGCTATGCCGGCGTGCAGGACTTCCTCGAATCCCTGCGGCGCGCCGCGGCGCGTCCGGATTTCTATACGCCCGGCGGATGCATCGATCTTTGCCGGGAGGTGAAAGAACAGAACCCCAGCACCAACATGGACGTGATCCACGATTTACTGTGGCAGTTGCGCATCCCCGCGAGTTTCAGCACCCCGGCTCCGCCCGCCCTTCCCGGCGCCATGAGCGACGAGGAATGGAACGACACGATCGAGGAAGACACGAACGACGAGTCCCCGAAGCCGAGTCCCCAGATTCCCGTAGCCGAGGGCAGTGACCGCGATCCGCTGCGGGAAAAATTGTGGAAGCTGGCGGACGCCGAACTGCACGAGGCGGCGAAGTCGTGGCAAGAAGCCATCGCCGCGAAGGAGGCTCCGCTCTCGGCTCGGGCGCGCGACCTGCTGGTGACGGAGCTCGACAAGGATTTGGAATTGCTGCGGCGCGAGGAACGATCGTGTGTACGCGAGTTTGCGCGGCTGGGGAATGAGTTGCGGAAGCTGCAAAAGGAAGCCGCGTCGCCGCAAGCGCAGGCCCAGACGTCCGAACAACGGTCGCAGGCGCAGTACGAGGCGGAGGACGCCGGCGCGGGCGATTTGCCCGCGGACTGTAGCGTCGATCTCAGATCGACGTATCTCCAATCGACGCCGCGGCGGTCGGAGACCGCCGCTACAGGGCCTTTGACCGCAGCCTGTAGCGTCGATCTCGGATCGATGCCACGGCGGTCGGAGACCGCCGCTACAGCAGCGGCCAATGCCGGCCACGACGCACGCGAAAATGCAGGTGCATCCGGCTATGTTGAAGAAAACACAAGCGAGCAGCCGCGCACAGCATCGACAATGCGTCCCTCGGCGCCAACCCACAATTCTGCGATTTGTCAGAATTTTTCTTCCTGCCGGTAGGAATTTGGTCAATTAAATCACTTGACAACTGATACTCGCCTGAGCTACAATTGTGCCATGAGCGCAGTCATCTTCACTCGCTCTCCGCGCCCGGGTATATCCATTTCACCGCCTGCTTTGTGCCTACACGACGTTTCCCGGATCGCCGCAACCTGCGTCCGGTATTGTGTATTCCGTTCCCCGCATCCCGACTCGCGAATTTCCAATTCCCATGTCCCGTGTTCCGTTTCCCGTACGCCATGTCCCGTGTCCCGTATTCGGTATCCCGAACCCCATTTTCCTAATCCCTAACCCCTGACCCCTAGAAAGGACTTTCTATGTCCCTCATTGAGCAAACCATGACCGAAAAAAACCTGGCGGCGCACCAGCGCAATGCGCAGCAATCGTGCGGCGCCGCGACGCCGGAAGGCAAGGAGCGCGCTCGCGCCGCCAACCTGCGCCACGGCTACTATTCCGCAATGCGCGACCAGGCGCTGGTGGCGCTGGGCGAAGACCCCGAGGGTCTTGCGGCCCTGGCGGAGGGCGCGCGCCAGCAGTTTCGCCCCACCAACGCTTACCAGGAGTGGATTACCGGCCGCATCGCCAGCCTGCAATGGCGCATCCAGCGCTCCGAGCGCCTGCAGGAAAGCAAGGCGGCCGCGCACATCCGCCGGGCGGAGGAGAAGCGCCGCGAAGCCGCCGAGGAACTGCACGAGGGCTATGCCGGCGTGCAGGACTTCCTCGAATCCCTGCGGAGAGCTGTAGCCCGCCCGGATTTCTATACGCCCGGCGGATGCATCGAGCTTTGCCGGGAGGTGAAGGAACAGAACCCCAGCACCAACATGGACGAGATCCACGATTTACTGTGCCAGTTGCGCTTCCCCGCGAGTTTCAGCACCCCGGCTCCGCCCGCCCTTCCCGGCGCCATGAGCGACGAGGAATGGAACGAGACGATCGAGGAAGAGACGAACGACGAGTCCCCGAAGCCGAGTCCCCAGATTCCCGTAGCCGAGGGCAGTGACCGCGATCCGCTGCGGGAAGAATTGTGGAACCTGGCGGACGCCGAACTGCGCGAGGCGGCGGAGTCGTGGCAAGAAGCCATCGCCGCGAAGGAGGCTCCGCTCTCGGCTCGGGCCCGCGACCTGCTGGTGACGGAGATCGACAAGGATTTGGAATTGCTGCGGCGCGAGGAACGTTCGTGTGTGCGCGAGTTTTCGCGGCTGGGGAATGAGCTGCGAAAGCTGCAAAAGGAAGCCGCGGAGCCGCAGGCGCAGGCGAAGACGTCCGACCAACCGTCGCAGGCGCAGTCTGAGGCGGAGGACGCGGGAGAGGGCGTTTTGCCCGCGGACTGTAGCGTCGATCTCCGATCGACGTATCTCCGATCGACGCCGCGGCGGTCGGAGACCGCCGCTACAGCAGCGGCCAATGCCGGCCACGACGCACACGAAAATGCAGGTGCATCCGGCTATGTTGAAGAAAACACAAGCAAGCCGCCGCGCGCAGCATCGACAAAACGTCCCTCGGCGCCAACCCAAGCCCACGCCGAGGCTGCCTGAACGCCCGTAGCGCGGGCATCTTGCCCGCTGGGGCGAGAGCGTCCCGCTCTCGCGAATGGCGCGGGCAGGATGCCCACGCCCCAGCGGGCGGGACGCCCGCGCTACCTAAAGCCCGCGCTACTAAAAGAAGACGCGGGGTGGCGCACAGATCGTTGGGTATGTATGCGCCACCCGCGAGAATCTAGCTCCTGCAAAATGTGGATTGTGCCGGCGGCTGGTAGGCAACCTTGAGATGGGGTGTTTCGAGGCGCTGGTGATTCTGCACTTTCGATGTGAGGCAGCTTTCCAGAATCCCACTGACCAAAAGGGTGCGGTCAATCGGGTACGGCGCCACGCGGGTCTGGAACATCTGTTCGATCCCGTGCACCAGGCACGCCGAATAGGTCACGTTCGGTTCGGGGGTCAAGAGGAATTGCGTTGCCTGGATCGCCGGCGTGCTTCTTAGGCGAGCGGCAAAGTTGAAATCCTTCAAAGCGCCGTTGAGCATCAACAAGGTAGCTCTCAGGCCGTCGCGATACTCGATGAAGTAGGCGGCAGGATTGGCCACAAGCTTCGGCAATTGACCCGAGGTCACCAAGTCCTCCGGCCGCGACTCGGTTTCGCCCGTGCCCAAAGGCGTATCGCTGCGAGAGAGCGCGGAGATCAGCAAGTCGCGCGACCAACGGCCTTCCTCGCCCGCTTTCCACACCGCGTCGCCCTCGATCATTTGCACGGCTCTCGCGCCCGACTCGCCGTGCTTGCGTCGTTCCACCATGCATTGCAGACCTTCGAGGGCGTGAAAATCCATGGCGTCGGACTCACCTTCGCCCACCATCAGCGCCTCTTCGATCTCGCATCCAAGGGGCAGCTCGAGCTCGGGCAAGCGAAAGGTGACGGGCAGGGACGAGCCGCCGAGCATGGGAAAGCGCAAGCGTCGCGAGGTCTCCACCATGCTTTGCGCTTTGGTAAAGCTATACGAGAGGTGTTTGTCATTGTAGACGGGCACGGCACGGCCGCTGCGGGTAAAGACCTCGGCGCACTGCTGGAAAAACTCGTAGCGGGGATAAAGGATCTGGCCTTTTTCGTTGCGCGGATAGTCGCCATGCTCAGCGACAATCAGCACCGCGTCTACGGCCAAGTTCCTTACCGCCACAGCAGAGGGCCTCGGCGATGGTGGGGTAAACCTGAAAGCCGAACTCCTGGGCGCGCTTGCCGCTCAGGTCGCCCTCGGGTTTCTGATCGACGTAAAGCGACACCACTTTGATGGCGGGTTTGTGCCAGGCGCCGGCGTAGGGATAGCCCACGAGGAATCGATCGCCAATGTGTTGTGCGTGCGAGAGGTACTTGTATACCGTAGCGATGATGGCCAGGCGCTGCGGTGGGGCGTCGGCGCCGCGGAGCAACAGCCCGCTCGCTGCGGCGGTGGTTTGCAGGAATTCCCGGCGGGTCAGCATGGGTCATGACCTCTCAAATGTCGACTCGCGAGTCGGCTGATAGCTCACCGCCAGATGCGGCGTCTCAAAGCGCGTCTGCTGCCGATACAAGCTTTCCATTCCGGCGGCGACCAACCCCGTGGTGAGCAGGGTGCGCTCGACAGGATAGGTGGGCTTGCCGGTTAGGAACATCTTCTCCATGTTGTTGACGAGCGGGCTAAAGAAGCTGGCCAGTGTGGTGCGGCCGTCGGGCATGGGCAAGTACATTTGCGTCGAGAAGGGCTCGGCGCGGCCCTCGATGTCGGCGGCGAAGTTGAAGTCTTTCACTAACGGCGCGTAGACCACCGAACTCGAGCGATGATGCTCCACATCGGCGGCAAAATTGAAGTCCCTGACCATCCCGTTCATGAGAATCATGGTGCAAAGCGGTCCGTCATTGTGCTGGTATTGGTAGGCAATGGGGTCCTTCACCAGGCGGCGCATCTCGTCATCGGTGGGGAGAATGTCGTTGAAACTCTGGCGTGCGGGAACCAGCGTATGGCTGCGGCACAGAGCGGCCTCCATCAGGCGGCGCGACCAGCGGCCCTCGCCGAAGGCATCCCAAAACTTGTCGCCGCGATAGGCTTGGAGCCACTTCACTCCGGTTTCGCCGCCGCTCCGCCGCTCCACCATGCATTGGATGGTTTCGAGACCATGGAAATCATAGCTATCCACGCCCCCGTAGCCCACGCACAGCGCTTCACGGATGCGCGATCCCAGCGGCATCTCGACCGAGGGAATCCGCCAGGTAACCGCCAGGCTCGATCCGGCCATGTAAGCGAAACCCATTTCGCGCGAGGTGTCGACCATCTGCTTTGCCCAATCCCAGTTCCACGAGAGATGCTTGTCATTGAACATGGGCACCGAACGCTGGCTGTCTTTGAACACCTTGATGATCTGCTGGAAGAATTCCCAGCGAGGGTACTCGGTTTGCCCCTTCTCATTGCGCGGGTATTTGCCATGCTCGCCGACCACGACCACGCCATCCACCGCCAGCTTGCTGCCTCCCAGAGTCAGCGCCTCGGCGATGGTGGGGTAAATCCGCATCGAAGGGAATTGCTCGCCCCGGCTGCGGCTGAGATCGCCTTCTCCCACCTGGTCAACATAGAGCGAGACCAGATCCATGGGCGGCCGATGGTGCGTGCCCTTCCAGCCATACCCGTAGAGGAAGCGATCCACAATGTGCTGGGCGTGCGAGTATTTGAAGTAGGTGGTGACGACGGCGGCAAGCTTGGGGCGAGGAGTGCTCATGCGCGGTCGCTCCGTCCAGGATTGCTCGGTAGCTTGAATCGTGTAACTTCGAGACCTTTGCCGACGGGCAGCGTCATGGATTCCACGTTCGGGCGCGAACGGACATGCGCGACGTACTCCGCAAGCGAGTGGGAAATGATGTTATCGGCAACCACGACGCATCCGGCGGGAAGGCGCAGCAGGTCGAAGAAGCGGATGTAGTTTTCTTTTTCACAATCGATGAATACGAAGTCAAATTCGCCTAACCTCTCAACCGCCGGCCCAGCGTCCGCCAGAACGAACTCGACGAAGGGTGCGAGATCGAGACTCGTAATCCTCTGCCGTGCCTCGGCCTGGCGGGTCGGTTCTTTTTCAAACGATATGACGCGGCCTGAAACCTGGCGCGCGGCCGCAGCTAGGGCGATAGTCGACAGGCCGCTCGAACCGCCAATTTCCAGAATTCGCTTCGCGCCGATGCCCCCGGCCAAAGCTGCAAATGAATTCCGCGCTGGTCGGCTCCAAATTGCGATGGCGCTCCGCCTGCGGTAGATTGAGGTCATCCTGCCGGACCTTTCGCTCCCACAAGCGCGCGATTTCCTTTCGTTCACGTTCGCCCATCATGGCTCTGTAAACTTTAGCACGAGTCTTGGTGGGAAGTGGCGGAGTAACCGCTGGCTTGCACCCTTGCGGGGATTGTAGTTATACTAAAGGTATGAAAACGGCGGTATCGATCCCCGATGAAGTCTACCATGGCGCGGAGCGTCTGGCGCGGCGGAGCAAGAAGTCGCGCAGTCGGTTGTATGGCGAGGCCCTCAAGGAGTACCTGGCGCGCCACGCGCCGGACGAGGTTACCGAAGCCATGAACCGCGCTTGTGCCGAGGCGGGCGAATCCCCTGACCCCTTCGTTTCCTCCATCGCCCACCGCATCCTGGAGCGAAGCGAGTGGTAATCTCACAAGGCGAGGTGTGGTGGGCGGATCTTCCTGCCCCGGCGGGCTCGGTCCGGGGTTCAGACGGCCGGTAGTCGTCGTGCAGGGTGATGCATTGAATCGGAGCCGCATTGCCACGGTCGTCTGTGTTCCGCTGACCAGCAATCTCAAATGGGCCCTGGCCCCGGGCAATGTCCATCTGTCTGCACGTCTCACCGGTCTGCCCAAGGCTTCTGTGGCCAACGTTTCATTGATCGTCAGCATCGATAAGGACCTCCTCACCGAGCGCGTGGGTAAGCTGCCACCCGCCAAGATACAATTGTTGCTCGCGGGGATCGACACGGTCCTAGGCAAGTAGCCCCAAGCCCTCAAGCCCAGCGCACAGATCAGATCCAGCCCCCGGCAGCGCGCGGGCAGGATGCCCACGCCCCAGCGGGCGAGATGCCCGCGCTACGAAAACAGTTCGTCGCCATGTTTCGCAATCTTCACTGGCGGTGCGGGGAAAGTCCGAGGCGTGGTAAATTCATTAGGAGAGACAGGGCTCGATTACGGTGGTGAAGGCTGCCCGAAGATTTTCCGGCAGGCGGCTCGACCGGCGGAGTTCCGTACTCCTCTGGCCTTTCAGGCCGCCCCGGCGGCCGAAGCTCGTCATTAGGGAGGCCAATATGAGTATTCTTCGCATAGGACGCGTCGTACGGTTGGTTCCACTCCTGGTGCTTACAGCGCCGATGCTCTTGCCCGTAGTCGGCGATGACCGTCCAAGCCCTCCCAAAACCGACAAGCAGGTAGGAGGTCCCGAGGCAGCCGCCATTATCAATCGCATTATCGCCGGGGAAAAGCTCTACGACGCCAAACTTCGGCAATACTCTCCGCGCGTCGAGACCTATGTTCAGTACAACGAGAAGGACACCGATCTCGGCGACGTTCCCAGGAAAGATGCTTACTTCCTGGGTCGCCTGAACTTCACTGCGGGCGAGAAAGAGGCATCCTTCATTCCCGACACCATCTTCGACTGGCTGCGCCGGCGCCCCGAGATGTTCATTGAGCACCTGCACCTGAATGAGTTCGCATTGGAACCCTTGACGCTGGACCAGGATAATTTCGACCGGGACCACTACACCTTTGAGCCTGTTCGATGGGAAATGCTGGGAGGCCTTCATTGCCTGGCCCTGGATGTCCGTCCACGCCAACACTCGGAGGCCCGAGCCTTCCAAGGCCGCATCTGGGCCGAGGATCACGACTATGCGATCGTTCGCTTGAATGGCACGCGGCTGAATCCTCCACGACGGGATTTGTATGTCCACTTTGATTGCTGGCGCGAGAATCTCCAACCTGGAGTGTGGCTCCCTGTCTACATTTTCAGCCACGAATCAGATCTCGGCGCCCGCCTTCGTTACAACGCGGAGACGCGTTTTTGGGGCTACGACGTTAAGCCCTGGAGCCCGCAAAAAGCCCAGGCCTCCGGAGAAACTGCGCCCGGCGCTCACCACCGCAAAGGCGAAGAGGGCAAGCCCACGACTGAGGAAGAGCAGCGGGTCAACATTTCGGCGGAGCACAACGTGCTGAAGCGGTTGGAAAGGGCGGGGCTCATCGCTCCACCCGGACCCGTGGATAAGGTTCTGGAGACGGTTCTAAACAATCTGGTTATCACCAACCATCTGGATACCCTGCCGGAAATCCACTGTCGCGTCCTCTTGACCTCCACGCTGGAGTCGTTCAGCCTCCCCTATACCATTGTCGTCAGCCGCGGTTTGATCGATGTGTTGCCCGACGAGCCCAGCCTGGCCATGGTTCTCGCTCACGAACTGGCACACATCACCATGTCCCACAAACTGAACAGCCAATACGCGCGTCAGGACGGAATGGATATCCCCGATGAAAAACTACTGGCCAGCATGGACCTGGCCCGCGACCACCACGACGAGGTCGCTGCCGACGCCAAGGGAATCGAGTATCTCAAGAATTCACCTTACAAGGACAACCTGGGGCAAGTCGGTTTGTTTCTCGAGTCGGCCGCCGCCGCTGCGCGGCGCTCTCCCCGCCTTTTCGGCCCGCATCTGGGCAACGGCTTGACCGAGGGCAGCCGTAAGATGATCCGCATGGAGGCGTTGACAGCCGGCGCTCCGGCGCTTAGCCCCAAGAATGTTGATCAGATCGCCGCGCTGCCGTTGGGTGCGCGCATTCAGGTGAATGCCTGGGATGGCAGCATCGCCTTTACGGACCGGAAGGCGGTACCGCTCATCGCTCCCAGTGAGAAAATGCCCTTCCAGGTTAATCCGGTGATTCCCTATTTGAGGATTATAAAATCCCCGTAACCGTCACCCGAGGGCCGATCAAGGACAAGCACCTAATCCTCACACTTATAGCTGGCCTAAAAAGAAAGTGCTCGCGGCACGACTGCTGCGCGGGTAGACTGTCGGAATCGTACCAAGACAGGGCGAGTTATGAACGCAAAAACGGGTCATGAGCCTAATCGGCGCGGATTCCTCCTCTGAGTTTGCGGGGCGCGGGCGGGGCATGGGCCTCTCTGCACTGGCCCGCCATCGTGGCCGCAGCACAGCACGCCGCTCAGATGCGCGGCGGCGATGCCCCGGCTAAGCTGGAAGTTCTAACTGCAGATCAGGCCGCTGAAATCGAGGCCGCCGCCTGCCGCATTATTCCCACCGACGACAAGCCGGGTGCCCGCGAAGCTGGTGTGATTTACTTCATTGATCGCGCCCTGGGAACCTTTGCCACCGACAGCAGAGTCGATTATGAAAAGGGCTTGCCTGTCTTGCAGGCCAAGACGCAAGAACTGTTCCCCGGAACCCGGAGATTCTCGCAAGCCACTCCCGACCAGCAGGACGCCGTGCTGAAAGCGCTCGAGGGGCAGCCCATCTTTGAATTGATTCTTTCGCAAACCGTTATGGGCTTTCTCGCCGACCCCATGCGCGGAGGCAATCGCGGCGAGGTCGGGTGGAAGCTGATCGGATTTGATGACAGCCCAGCGTTCGCACCGCCCTTTGGCTATTACGACCGTGATTATCCTGGGTGGCAGCCTCCGGACGAGAAGAAGTGATGAATCCTCAGATCACTTACAAGCCGTCGGAAGAGGTGGATTTCGTTATCGTCGGCTCCGGCGCGGCGGGCGGAGTACTGGCAAAGGAACTCTCTACCGCAGGCTTCAAGGTGGTGGTGCTCGAACAAGGACGGTGGATTCCTCCCGCCGAGTTTGGGCACGATGAAATCGCCCAGTCGCAGGAACACGCCCTGACGAACAACGCTCAGCAGGGGCCACAAACCTTTCGAAAGACCCCGCAGGACAAAGCCGAAAAGCAACTCTCGGCAATCTATGGACGTTGCGTGGGCGGAGGAACTGTACACTTTACGGCCAACTTCTGGCGGTTCCATGA
>CAWEFC010000005.1:0-147649 GCA_963808085.1 uncultured Acidobacteriota bacterium | reverse complement strand
CAGAAGTTTTCGGGAGGAGACTTGAAGGGTACAGTTTGAAAATCTTGAAAATCTTGGCTCTTGCGCCGAGGCGGGGGCCGTGCCACACTCTGACCATGCCAAAGAAGGGCATTAATATACTTGCCTGACAAGGGGACAAAATCAAAAGTGATTTTGAAAAATATGAATATGCTCCTTTTTAATTTTAGTATTAGTAAATATGATGAATTCAAACAACACTTTAATTCAGAGTATGCTAGTCCTCATACTCGTAGTCGGGGTCATCCAATCTACGAAAGTGGCCAGCCTTAAAGTCGTAATACCGGCAAAATGCTATCTGCCTTTGGGTCCCATTCCCGTCAAAATAAACAATACGACCCCTGAAAAACAGCCGTCCAGCTTCTCCTTCTTTTGTTTTCGTAAACCAGAGCGATTGATGAGCAATCTCAGAGGAGTGTCTGTAGCGTACAAAAGCCCCTGGCTCGATAGTGAGGGATTTATTGGGATACGCCAAGGGATTTTCGATAATATCCTTCTCAATGAGGTTAAGTCGCTCCGTTCCACCCAAGGGCCGCACAATCCCGGAATCGCTGTGCTGCACTTCAATGACGCTTTCTGTGATTTCGGCACGGCTAGAGCCAGCGTTGGAGATGATGTAATTTATCGTTACACTGGGATGGGTTTTCGGCGAGAGCATCTCAAGTTCCCTAACGACAAGCTTGGGGCGGTGCGTGGCGACATATTCCCTATTGATGGCTTTCAGAGTACCCAAAGCAATTATGATTCCGATAAAACCTGCGATAACCAAGGCAACATTAGGTAGATTTTCAGGAGAAAGCAGGCGAGAGAGGTAGCTCTTCGTATGCTCCTCGGTCCTATCGCCATTTTTTGCGGATGTCTCTTGTGTTATCACCACACTGATAGGCTGGGGGCTAGCGGGCGTCACCGTCTTCGGGCGTTGTACTTTTACATCTCGGGTTGTGTTTTGCTGCTGCGTGGCTTGAGTGCCTTGTTGCTGCCCGTTTATTGGCAAGGTTAATGCGACTACTACAGCAGCCAGCAATCCCAAGAGCCTCATGGTCCGATTATACGCTCGGATTGTGAATCCGCTCAAAAATCCCGCAAAAACCCAAGAATCCCCCGGAAATCCCGAATCCCCGATGTATACCTTGGTGGGACGACCTTGACCTTGGTAACCCCCTGTGCTATACCTGCGTCAAGTTTTTCCCACCCGAGGAGGTATGCATGACCGACGACCTCAAGGAGCATGTCGTACAGTGCCCGCATTGCGACCTCCTTAGCCCCAGCACCTCCGAGCGTTGCGACTGTGGGTACAATTTCAGGAGCGGTCGGGTGGTGCAGCCCGTATGCGAGCCAAGTCTAGATGAGGGCGTCGATGAGCCAACAGGCTTCGTCACCGCCCAGAGACAAGGTAGTCCGGCAGGTTCTCTTGGGCTCCTGAGTCTTATGGAGGTGCTCTATACTACCGGTCCCGCATTTTGGGTGTTCCTGGCGATTTGGCTCGCCATCGCGTTCCACTCGCCCGGAGCGGGATTGGTCTTGGCCATCGCCCTCGGCGTATGCGCCTATGCCGTTACCAAGCGGCGAAACTCAGCGACGGGGTGGTCGGAATCCTACCGGCTATCCGGGACCGGAAACCCGAACACTACGCTGAGGGGTGTTGGTGGGTGGCTGCTGCTTATGTGTGTTTTATTAACCGTCCTCAGCCCCCTATCCTGGCTAGTCTTTACCGCAAAATACTTTATGCTGTTTATTATCATGTGCGGGGGACTGCTCATGGCATTTGTCCCCCACCCTCTGCTTTTCGCTGCCTACTTTGCAAAACACCCCCTACCGCTATCGCTTTGGGCATTCAGAACGCCGCTGATAAGCACAGCCATGCTTGCCTACGGGTTTGTCGCCGGATACCGCCTGTGGCGACTCCACCCAGATGCGGTAGGGTTCGCCAAGGCATTCTGGTTGGTAAACGCCATCGTCCGGGCGTTGGGGTTTGTTTTGCAATCAGGTCAGAGCCAGGGGCAGAATTTATTCGCAGTAGCCTTGCCTACGTGCGTTTCGCTTGCGTGGTGGGGATACCTGTCCTCATCAAGGCGGGTTAGGAATACATATAGGCAGGCAGCCCCGCCTGCACCCGAGCAAGAAAAGGCGGGTGTCGACATTGAATTTGACCTTCCACGCTGACCGAGGGTAATCGGATGACCCGCCTATGCCAGAGGATTAGGATACATCCTAGAGATAAAAGGGGGCGAACACTTGGTTGGCGTTCACGGTCAGATTCGCTATCGACGTTCGTCTTTGGTCCGACCGGTCTCGGAACGGATGTTCTCCCATGTTTCTTCCGGGATCGATAGGAACACTTCGACGACCTTGGGATCGAATTGCTTCCCCGCCTCGCACTCGATTTCAGCCCGCACAACCGAATAAGGTCGCCCGTGACGATAAGGCATGTCGGACCTCATGGCATCGAAGGCATTGGCAACAATCACGATTCGTGCTCCCAATGGAATTTTTTCGCCTGCCAGCCCTTGCGGATAGCCCGAACCATCGTACCGTTCGTGGTGGGTCAGAATAATCTCCGCCGCGTCAGCGAGAAAGGAAATACGGCCTACGAATTCGTAGCCGAGGTAGGGATGAGCCGACATCACAGTCATTTCCTCAGGTGTAAGTTTGGCTGGCTTCAGCAGGATGGCATCGGGGATGGCAATCTTGCCGATGTCGTGAATGTAGGCTCCCCGCTTGAGCTGACGCATCTGTTCTTGGGAGCAACCCATTCCTTTCGCTATTTCCATGCAGTACCGAGTTACCCGGCGGCCATGCCCAGCGGTAGCTCCACTCTTAATATCCAACGCTGGACCCAGGGCCGCCAGAGTTTTGTCGTAAATCTGGTCGATGTGTTCCAGGGCTGCCGGGGATTGTCCGGTTCGCTCATCGACCCTCTGTTCCAGTCGCCCTCGGTAAACTTCCAGCTTGCGTTCGAGTCGCCGCACTCCTAACGCCCGCGCCACACTCGCCAGCGCGGCATCGAGTTGGAACGGCTTCATGAGATAGTCATCAGCGCCTTGCTTCATGGCTTGGACCGCCAAACGAATGTCACCGACACCGACCGCCATCACGAAAGCCGTGTGCGGGGCAAGGCGGCGGGTGGCTTCGAGCACTTCCAAGCCCGAAACCCCCGGAATGTTCAAAGCAGAGATGATGGCGTCAAACCGTTCCGTTGAAATCAGCTTGAGAGCCGCTTCGCCGCTGGTGCAGGACTGGGTGGCATAGCCGGAGAGGTTTAACTTCGTTGTTAACAGGTCACAGGTTTTGGGGTCGTCATCAACCACTAAGATGCGGAATTGGGAGGTCGAATCCATGGTCAGCTCGCCTTTCAGCCTCCATCCTTGCACAGGCATTTCACAAGCCCCTGAGTATTATACGAAATGGAGGCATGTATGAGAAAATTACCTACGCCATGTTTGCATTTATACCACCGGGAATATTGGAT
Organism: uncultured Acidobacteriota bacterium; assembly: GCA_963808085.1. GTDB lineage: Bacteria > Acidobacteriota > Terriglobia > UBA7540 > UBA7540 > Bog-366. The sequence continues at coordinate 144,162 of CAWEFC010000005.1, read as the reverse complement.
TTCATCAAGTACGTGTGGAGGCGGGCTATGAGGCTCATATATTCCGAACTCCGCCTTTCGGAACTGATACTTATGTCCGTCACAAAAGAGGTTACGCTTTCAGTGAGCATGGACAGCATTGAGCCGTTCTCCCTGGAAGTAAGGAATTCTGCTCCCTGCGAAATCACGGTGCATCCCACGGCTAGTCTGCTCTCGGATGACAACATAGCGATTGCTCCGATAGCGATAGAGGAGCCGTGGCAAATCATTGCTAAGGGAAAAAGCAAATCATTTTCAGTCCGCCCAAACGGGGTACTGGAGTCCGGGCGGCGAAGGGTTGCCGAGATTCGCTCAAAGTCCATGACCAACCCGGACTATATGGATGCGGTGCTATCTGTCAAGGCTGTGGCAAAGACGAGCATCTATGACGAAATCCAGATTTCCCGTGATTTCCCTTTGCGGATTAAGATGACTAACTGACAACAACGCCGGTTCAGCTATTGATTTTTTGGAAGGGATATTCAAATATGAAAAATTAAATTGAAATGGTCGAGGGTTGGCATTTCATAGCCGCACCAACTATGTTTTTAGAATTGCTCGTCCTTGTACGCCTGGTCCTTTTCGCAGGTCTGTCGAAAAGGATATAGAAGGAAGCAGCGTCCCACGATTATCCCTCAATGTCAGGTCCCCTTTCAATTTCGTTACTGGTAGGGGATCAGACATTGGCAAGTCATAAGCTGCTCTCAACGTAACCAGACGAGTAATGCCGGGCGGAATTGTCCGGAACTGGAAGTCCCTTTCAACAACGTTCCCATAGACATCATCAGTGAAGCCCATGCGGTCGCACTTCCCGTCGCTCCTCAAATCACTGGTGCAGGACACTGGTTCGATTGTACTCGTGTTTTGACCATCGCCGTTGCCTACCTTTAATGTCAGCTCGATAGAAACTCGGTGGTATGGCTGTCCGACGAAGGTGTCTTTTTGGCTAAACGCCTCTACCGCCTCCGCAGACACCAGTTCAACTGAAAGATTCTGGAGCCGCTGTTGCAGAACTTCGCGTTTTTTTTCCGCTTGCCCGGTCTCCGTCTGCCGTAGTTTATATCCTCCTTCAAAAACGATAAACGCTATGCCCGCACAGGCTATGACGGCTGCCCACGCCAAAGGCAACTTTGGAAGTACAAAAAACAGTGGGAGGTGAATGTCAACAAACGGCTGCGTGAAAAAGCTGTATATGGTAGATGCGAAAATCAGCACAGCCACCGCTCAGTTCTGCCCTGCGTACTTCCAGCAATCGCCCAGATATTCTCGACGGGGGGCTGAATATGACGGTGTTTCCATTCGGGAAGATTATCATACGGGGTTATGAAAGGTGCATGATTGTTTGGTTGCCCATTCGCCACCTTTTTTGTGTTTTCAAGCCGGCCCATTGCTCGTCCCCCCGGTGAACGCCCTCACGGTCACGTTCATCGTGCCCATTTGGTGCCGGCTGTCGAAACTGGAAAGTCGCTAATCTTCCCCAATCTGTGTCCCCGATAAGAAACGATCCCATCAATTCAAAGGAGTAAATCGAATCATGAAAACTCTCATCATCACTCTCTCTGCGGCTTGTGCCGTAATTGCCGGTTACTTCGGCATTCGCTACTCCACCCGTAAGGATCTTGGCTTCACTCCCGCCAGGAAATACGTCAAGGACCTTGTGGAGAACCTGCTTCACACCGAAGTCACCGCTGCGCGTGAAGCTGGCACCACCCCCAATACGCCAACCGAATGATCGGCATCCCCCTGACGCTCGTCACCGCAACCCTCACGTTTGGAGGCTGCATGTCACTCGTGACCCGTTATCGGCTCTTCTGTGCTGCCTTGGTGGCAGCCCTATTTGGCGTGGCATTCTGGAAGAACTCCCGAAGCTATCCCCGGAAGTCTCGGCTCTGGCGGCTTGGGAAGGCTGTCATCGACACCGCGCTGGTGGCACTCATGGTCATCTACGCGCCCGCTCTGCTTCTCATGTACGTGGTGGTCTGGCTGACCAGCCCCTTCCGGAACAGAATCATCCAGACCACTACAGCCTTTGCTGCCATCCTCGCAGTCAGCCATCTGGCGGGAGTGGTCTTCGAGGCTGTTGCGGTGCTGGGTGTATTCGCTGTGGACCTGATAACTGGGCAAGTCCTTGCCCGGATGGATAAACGTGAACGAAACAAGCTGGCGAAGGCGGCATAAGGAACGGGTGGGTACACCTACACATCGAGCCCAGTCCACCATTCTGTCATGCGCGACGACGACATACCATCCGTGGATGCCGCTGCGCAATAGCCAATTTCATCGTTGGCTCGCTGAGAGTCTTAGGCAGGAAGATGAGGTTTCGGTTGAAGAGTTCAGCAGGATGGAAGAGATGATTAACGCGCCTCGATACCGAGCAATCTCGCAAAACTTCAAGATAAGGGTTCAGGGAGCGAATGGTTCTCCGCCGCAGCGAAAGCCCAGGTTGTTGTTCGAGTAGGCTGGGAACACACCGGAGCGGCTGGACACTCGGACGAGCCAGGGAAAGTCATTCCAGGAGCCGCCACGCATAACGCGCAACTCCTCCCGCGCTGGTCCTGTGGGATCTTGAGAAGGACTGTTCTGGTAATAGTTCTGGTCGTACCAGTCGTTCACCCATTCCCACACGTTCCCCAACATGTCGTACAGCCCGAACCCGTTCGCTCGCTTTAAGCCGACACCCTGCATGTCGTTGCCGTTTTCGTTCAAACGCTTCAAGTAGTCCACCTGGCCTTCATTCCCAATCTTGGCACTGTCCAAGCCCTGGCTCCCGCTGTTGTCTGCGTACCAGGCAATTTCATCCAAATTGCCATAACACGCTCGCGTGCTTCCCGCTCTCGCCGCATACTCCCATTCGGCTTCGCTTGGGAGCCTCCCGCCCGCCCAGCCGCAATAGGCTTGGGCCTCATACCAGGTCACATTGACAATGGGCATGGCGTCGTTACTCCACCCAGGGTTGAGTGGCTTCCCACTGGAATTCGGCTCAGTGGGCATTTGCTTTCCGGTTACCGCCACGAAACGTTTATAGGCGGCTACCGGAACATCTGTTTGCCCCATCCAGAAACCCTTCGTGATTGTCACTTGATGCGCGGGCCTCTCACCCGCAGCACATTGGCTATCGCTCGACGAGCAGCCCATCATAAAAGTCCCAGCCGGAATCCACACGTACTTGAGTCCGTCTTTCGGGTTCGTTTTTACCGTCCCTGGCGTGGGTCCCTCTGCTGCCGGTGACTTCGCAGGATTGGGCGTCACCTCTGGTTGAATCTGGGCATACATGGAGAGGCAATAGGCCAAAGCCAAGGTCAAAGCCAGGAGTGGGCAACGGCTCTTTATGTACATGGGATGGGGTCCCCCTTGGGAAATCCTTTCGGCGCATCTTAGCACGATTCGCAGGCAGGCGCAGAGCCCGGTTCCTGGCTCCGATTCTTGGCTCACTACATCATTTCGAATGGAGGAATCCCCATGATTATTCGCGTCAAGCACGACCAAGACACCCGTGTCGTCCAGAGGCTAACCAAAATACATCAGATAGGAGAGAAGGCTGTGGATGAGGTCGAATCCCCACTGCGAGCCATTGAACACGCACCTCCCCACGACGGCGGACCTGACAGACCGAGACGATGGTTGAATCGCCACGATAGCGGGGAGAGCCTGCTGGTTGAAATGCTTCCACTGGTGCATCGAGTCGCCTTCAACATGCGCAAACATCTCCCTCCTCACATGGAGGTCGACGAATTGGTCGCCAATGGCGTCTTGGGATTGGTGGATGCCATCGCTAAGTTTGACCCAAGCAAGGGAGTGAACTTGGAGACCTACGCCCGCCATCAAAGCCGGAATCACCGATCATGCGTGGACTATCGAGGAAATGCTGAGCAGGATTGGCGTCTAGAGTTACATGACGCCAGAGGAAAAACGCGCTCTTGCCGCTATGATGCGCCGCCTTGCCCTCTTTATGGCAGAGCGCCGCGCTCTTATCGCAATCTTGAAGGAGTGTGAACACGACCACCGCGTTCCTGACGATTGGGAAAAGGAGTTGGTTCGTATCCGGGAGACACCGGAATATCGTGCATTTCTCGGAGAGTTCGAATCCATGATTTCTCGGCTTGAGCAAGCAGCCGATTTAGACGAGGTGCTTCCTCGAATTGAGAAAGTAACAAAAGGAAAGTTGCCAAACTAGATTTTGATCGCTTGGTTGACATCGGGCACAACCCCATCTATCCTTCGATCAAGAGTTTTCGGGAGGAGACTTGGGTCTCCTCCCAACTGTTTCTACTCATGCATCCCAAGCTATCCCCATCGCCCTATCGATCCCGCCAAGAACGGCTGCGTGCACTCATGGACACCCGCGAGATTCCTTCCCTGCTCGTCACGCACCTGGTGAATATTCGCTACCTGACGGGCTTCACGGGCAGCGCTGGCATCGTCCTTATCGGCCCACGCGACGGTACCCTGTGGGTGGACCCACGATACACTCTCCAGGCTCGGGAGCAGGCTGAGGGCGTCGAGGTGGTCGTAGAAAAAACGGGAATCCTCAAGGGGGCGGCGAACTGGATTCGGAAAAAAGGACTGCGCGAGGCGAACTTCGAAGCCGCCCACCTTACCTGCGCTCAATTCGACCAGCTTCGGAAAGAGACCAAGGAGTCTCTCCAGCTAAAACCTGCCGGAGACCTGATTGAGGAATTGCGCGTAATTAAGGACCTTGGCGAGATCGAGGCGATTCGCAGCGCGGGAAGAGTGACCGCGGAAGTTTTCACGGAGTTGCTGCCGCAAGTGCGGCCCGGCGCGACCGAGAAGGATTTAGCCGCGGAAGTGGAATACCGGATGCGTAAGAAAGGAGCGGAAGGCGTGGCGTTCGAAACGATCATCGCATCCGGGCCGCGTTCGGCTTATCCCCACGCGCGTCCCTCCTCTAAAGCACTGGAGGAAAGTGAGTTGGTAATTTTAGACCTCGGTGCTATACTTGGCGGCTACGCCGCGGATATGACGCGGACGATATATCTTGGTGAACCGACTCGCCGTGTTCGGAACCTCCACTCCGCAGTGTTGAAAGCTCAAGCGGGAGCCATCCGGGCGGTCCAGGACGGGACCCCAGCGGGAGACGTTGATGCGGTGGCACGCCGCATTCTGAAATCTCAGCGGCTTGCACGGTTTTTTACACACAGCACCGGCCATGGGGTGGGATTGGAAATCCACGAGAGGCCGCGCCTGGGCAAAGGGGAATCTACCTGCCTCGTGACCGGGTCGGTGATTACCGTCGAGCCGGGCGTCTATATCGAAGGATTCGGTGGTATCCGCATCGAAGATACGGTGCTGGTGGGACCGAACGGTCCCGAGGTTCTCACCCCAGCCTCGAAAGAGAATTGGATAGTTTAAGGACAGGACTTAGGATTCAGGATTCAGGATTTAGGATCTAGGACGTAGCGCGGGCGTCCCGCCCGCCGGGGCGTGGGCATCCTGCCCGCACCATGGCGAGAGCGGGGCGCTCCCGCAACAGCGGGTAAGATGCCTGCGCCACATTCGGAATCGGCTCCTAAATCCTAGATCCCAAATCCTAGATCCTATTTCGCAGACCTTCCACTCAACGGAGCAAACGAATGCCCGGCAAGAAAAGCAATGTTCCAGATCCCGGGCGGGTTTGGAACCTGAATGACATCCAGGATTTGCTGGACCTTTTGGCGCGGAAGGAAATCACCGAATTTGAAATGGAGCAGCAGGGCGTGAAGATTCGCGTCCGGCGCGGGAATTTCCAAGCGGAAAACGGATATGTCATTGCTCCCTGCTCCGCGCCGGTTGTGGGTGCTCAACCTGGGGCTTCTGGCATCGCAGTCGAGACTGCACTGCCCACGCCCTCATCCCCTTCGGCGGGAGCCGAAACTGCGGCGGATTCCACCGAGGGGCTTTTCATCATGAAGTCGCCGATCGTGGGGACTTTCTACTCCTGCCCCTCTCCCAACGCGCCGCCTTTTGTTCAAGCGGGCGACATGGTTCAAGTCGGTCAAGTCATTTGCATTATCGAAGCCATGAAGTTGATGAACGAACTGGAAGCGGAAGTAGCGGGCAAGGTTGTTCGTACCTACGTTGAAAACGGTCAGCCGGTGGAGTACGGCCAAACGTTGTTTGCCATCGAGCCGCGAGGACCAAAGGCAGTCGGTAGTCGGCAGGCAGTCGATAGTTGATAGTTCATAGTTGATAGTCGGGGGCTAGTCGATAGCTGATAGTCCATAGTTAATAGTTATGAACAGCCGACAGTTGATGGTTGCGGGCTTGTCGATAGTCCTTCGTTGATAGCCAGAGACATTCGAGTGTCGATTGTCGGTAGTTCATAGCTAAGAACCGAGAGCCAAAGCGAATGTGAGCTGGTTATAACTATCGACTATCGACTGTTGATTGTTCATGAACCATCAACTATGAACTATCAACTATGAACTATTTGTAACTATCAACTATGAGCTATCGACTATGAACTAAAAGAGGTGTCCACTTGCAACGCTTTCAGGATCTGAAGGTCTGGCAGAGGAGCCATGCGCTGGTACTTGAAATCTATCACCTGACGAACAGCTTTCCGGACTCCGAACGTTTCGGGATTACTTCGCAACTCCGCCGTGCGGCCGTCTCGGTTCCAACGAACATTGCGGAGGGGACGAAACGGCTCGGCAACCAGGAGTTCGCTCGATTCATCAATATTGCCGAGGGTTCCCTGGCAGAGACGGAATATTTGATCACACTCAGCCGAGACTTGGCGTATTTGCCGCAAGAGGCCACTTCCAAGCCTCTGGCCGAGATCACCGAGATAGCGAAGATGCTCAACGCCTTGCGATGTAGAGTCGAGCAAGGGGTCCATATCAACGCGCAGAGCGTACGCGCATTGAAGCTGACCCTGCTACGCAAGTGACGGTTCACGTACCAAGGCAATCGAAGGATCGATCTGCGGACTCGGGAAGGGTTTCGGACAGCTTTGGAAAACTGAAGCTCGGCTTCTTGGACTATCGACTAAACGCTATTGACTGATCGCTATCAACTATCGACTATCAACTATCGACTGTGTTTTTCCCATGTTCAAGAAAATCTTGGTCGCCAACCGCGGGGAAATTGCTTTGCGGGTGATTTGCGCCTGCAAGGAGTTGGGAATTCCTACGGTCGCGGTGTACTCGGAAGCCGACCGATACTCTCTGCACGTCCGATTTGCGGAGGAAGCGGTTTGCATTGGTCCACCTCGCAGCGCCGACAGCTACTTGAACGTGGCCAGCATCATTTCCGCGGCGGAAATCACGGGTGCGGAGGCCATTCATCCCGGCTATGGTTTCCTAGCGGAGAGTGCCTATTTTGCTGACGTTTGTGAAGCTTCCAACCTCACCTACATCGGGCCGACGCCGGAAGTCATCAGCTTGATGGGGGACAAGAATCGAGCCCGGGCCAGAATGAAGGAATTGGGCCTGCCGGTTCTGCCAGGTTCGGAAGTGATTTCCTCGCTGGACGAAGCCTTCAGGGAAGCCGAACGCATCGGTTATCCGGTGATTGTCAAAGCCGCGGCGGGCGGTGGCGGGCGGGGGATGCGGATCGTGCCTTCGCCCGAGGACCTGCCGCATCTTTTTCAGACAGCGCAGAATGAGGCGGCGGCGTCTTTCGCCACTCCCGATGTTTATTTGGAAAAGTACGTCAGCTCTCCGCGCCACATCGAGTTTCAAGTCCTGGGCGACAAGCACGGCAGGGTCGTCCACTTGGGCGAGCGTGAGTGTACCATTCAGCGCCGGCATCAGAAACTGGTGGAAGAATCGCCGTCGACGCAAATTAATGAGGAGACCCGCCTGCGGGTCGGCCGTCAGGTGATCAAGGCGCTTCAGGAGATCGGTTACACGAGCGCGGGCACCGTCGAGTTGCTGATGGACGAAAAGCGCGATCTTTATTTCCTGGAAATGAACACGCGCATTCAAGTGGAACATCCGGTAACAGAAATGGTGACGGGGCTGGATTTGGTGAAAAACCAGATCCTGATTGCCGCCGGTGGGCATGTGCCGTTCGAAGGCGAAACACTGCGGCTGCGGGGACACGCCATCGAGTGCCGCATCTGCGCGGAGAATCCTCAGACCTTCGCGCCATCGGCGGGGAAGATTACCGTCTTTCACGAACCCGGCGGCGCCGGCGTGCGGGTTGATACCGCCGCTTACGCCGAGTCGGTGATTCCTCCTTACTACGATTCCCTGATTGCCAAGCTGATCGTGCATGGCAAGGACCGTACGGAGGCCATCCGCCGCATGACCCGGGCTCTTGAAATGTTCATTATCGAGGGAATTTCCACTTCAGTTTCTGTTCACCAGAAAATCATGGCCGACCCGGATTTCCAGGCAGGGAATTTCGACACGCATTTCCTAAGCCGGTATGCCCGCAACGGGGACAGCGGTTCCTGATTTTACTAAGGTTTGCAAGATCTGGTGACAATGACGTCCGTAGCGCGGGCATCTTGCCCGCTGTCTCGGGAGCGTCCCGCTCCCGTCGGCGCGCGGGCAGGATGCCCACGCCTCAGCGGGCGAGACGCCCGCGCTACTAAGAAAACTCGTCACTCTATCTTGCGATCCTCAGTAGATTTTGGATTGAGGAACTTGCACGGTGGTTTTCCGCGCCCAATCCAAAATCGAAAATCGGAAATCTAAAATGGGCTCATGCACCTTGTAATCCCGCGTCTCTATGCCATAATTGATCCAGCTCAGGGGGGCGGTCGTTCCCCGCTCGAGATGGCTACGGCTCTTTTGGCGGCGGGCGTCCGGCTTATTCAACTTCGCGATAAGCACGCTTCTTCCCGCGAACTTTATGCAAGTGCGCGGCAGGTTGCCGAATGCGTGCATCATGCGGGCGGAGTTTTCATTGTCAACGACCGCGCCGACGTTGCCCTCGCTGTGCAGGCTGATGGAGTGCACCTGGGGCAGGACGATCTTCCGGCGGATTCCGGACGCGCGATTGTGGGGACTGGCAAAATTGTTGGTTATTCCACCCATAATCTCGATCAGGTGAGAGAAGCGGACCGTTCGACCGCCGATTACATTGCGTTTGGCCCTATCTGTTCCACCGCCAGCAAGGAGAATCCGGACGCGACGGTGGGACTTGCGGGTCTCGCGGAAGCACGTAAGGCCACACGCAAGCCGCTGGTGGCCATCGGCGGAATAACACTTGAGAACGCTCGCGAGGTGATTGACGCCGGAGCAGACAGCATCGCCATCATCCGCGGCCTGGTGGGAGCGACCGACATCAGGCGGCGGGCGGAAGAGTTTTTGGAGAAGGTGAGAAGAAAGGCTGAAGGATGAAGAGTAAAGCGTGAGAAGAAGATGTAAAGTATAAATGATAAGATATAAAATGTTGTCGTTTTTATAATTTATCATTTACACTTTACACTTTTCCGCCTCTATCGGGCTCTGGTCGGCTGAACGACGCGCATAACGCATAAATCTTAAAGTGCGGAGGATAAATCAATCAGCTACTCAGCCTTTATCCTTTACAGTTTACGCTTTACCCTTTAGCCTTTGTCCCTTTCGTTCCAACTCCATGGAGATATCCACAACGACCACCAACGCGCAAACTACCGGGCTCGTAAAGGGCCTCGGCCTGTTTGATTCGACGACCCTGGTCATGGGCTCGATGATTGGCTCGGGGGTCTTTATTGTCGCCGCGGACATGGGCCGCCAGCTTCAGTCTCCGGGGCTGTTTTTTCTCACGTGGATTATCAGCGGATTGATGACCGTGGTGGCGGCCGTCAGCTATGGCGAGTTGGCGGGCATGATGCCACAGGCCGGCGGGCAATATATTTACCTGCGTGAAGCCTTTGGCCCGCTTTTCGGTTTCCTCTATGGCTGGACTCTCTTCCTGGTGATTCAAACGGGGACAGTAGCGGCGGTGGCGGTGGCCTTCGGGAAGTTTCTGGGTGTCTTTGCTCCGTGGGTTTCAGCAAAGACCCTTCTGCTGGATCTCGGGAGCGTCTCGGTGTTTGGCCGCTCCATTGCCCTGACGTTTTCTTCCCAACAACTCATTGCCATACTGGTGGTGTTTTTCCTGAGCGTGCTGAACATTTTCGGGCTGCGTGTAGGCGCCGGGGTGCAAAACGTCTTCACAGTTCTGAAAGTCGCAGCCCTCATTGGTGTGGTGCTGCTGGGAATTTGGTGGGCCTTTGGCCATCCTGTCCCGGCCTCCTCCGCAGAGACGTTCTGGCAGGGCGCGCACTGGAATTTAGGCACACTGACGCTCGTCGCCGTGGCGCTGGTGGGACCGCTATTTTCCTCCGATGCGTGGAACAACGTTACCTTCACCGGCAGCGAGGTGATCAATCCCAAACGCAACTTGCCCCTGGCCCTCTTTATGGGCACCGCCGCGGTTTGCACCATCTACTTTGCCTGCAATTGGGCGTACTACCGCGCGCTGCCATTTTACGGGGTCGCGCACGGTGGGTTGCTGCAGCAGGGGATCCAACACGCCGCGGAGGATCGCGTGGCGACCGCTGCCGTTCGGGCCATGCTCGGGGGACGCGGCGCGGGACTGATGGCTGCCGCCATCATGATTTCCACGTTCGGCTGCGTGAACGGATTGGTTTTGGCCGGGGCCCGCGTTTATTACGCCATGGCCAAGGACGGCCTGTTCTTTTCCTCGGTAGCGAAGATCCATTCCAAATATCACACTCCCGCCGCTTCGCTGATGGTCTCGGCGGTGTGGGCGGCGATCCTGACTCTTACGGGAAGCTACAGCCAATTGCTCGATTATGTGATTTTCGCCGTCCTTCTCTTCTATATTCTCACCATCGTCGGGATCTTCCGGCTGCGGCGGACGCGCCCCGACGCGCCACGGCCCTATCGAGCCTGGGGCTACCCTGTTCTTCCCCTCCTGTACATTGCTATCGCCTCATTCGTGGAACTGGCATTGTTGACAAATAAAGACAAAGCTTTACAAAGCTTCGCTGGTTTGAGTATTGTCGCGATTGGCGTTCCGGTCTATTTTCTGTGGCGCCGGCGGGCGGCGGGCCCATCCGCATCGTGAAAACGGGTGAGGAGCAAACGCCTGGAGTTCCCCCGGGAGAGTTCCCCGAAGGGGAACCCTATCATTAGCCGTAGGTGAAACCTACGGATCATAACGGTACTGAGAAGATTTCCCCCGACCCTGAAAGGGTCGAATGTTGGACCCCTTCGGGGTCGGAAACTGGTGTTCTAGGCATTGTTTCCGTAGGTTTCACCTATGGCTAATGACATTCCGCCCCTTCGGGGCGGGCGGCGTGGCGCCGCCCGGAAACGTAGCGGCGAGTTTACCTCGCCATAGTCCCGTGCAGGCGAATTCAAGGAGAAACCAAACCTCATGGCGAATCTGCTGGCGAAGAAGACCGTGGAAATGATTCAGGCGGAAGTCGCCGAGCATGGCGAGCACAGCCTCCGGCGGGTCCTTGGCCCGGTCAACCTGATGACCCTGGGCATTGGCGCCATCATCGGAGCTGGAATCTTCGTGCTCACCGGCTCAACGGCGGCGAAGTATACGGGCCCGGCCATTGTCCTGTCGTTCGTGCTGGCGGCCTCGGCCTGCACCTTCGCCGGACTGTGCTACGCAGAGTTTGCGTCGCTGATTCCCATTGCCGGCTCGGCTTACACCTACGCTTACGCGACCTTGGGTGAGCTTTTCGCCTGGATTATCGGCTGGGACCTGATCCTGGAGTACGCTTTCGGCGCGGCCACCGTGGCCTCCGGCTGGAGCGGGTACGTGCTCAGCTTCTTGCAGGATTTTGGCATTCGCATCCCGCCACAAATCACCAGCGCGCGCGGCGAAGTGCTGGTGAACTACCACGGTCATTGGGAACACCTTTCGCGGATCATGGCCACGCTCGCCTCTCAGCATATCAATCCTGATACCCTACCCCACACGGGCGCCTATTTCGATCTCGTGGCCTTCCTCGCTATTTTGGCGGTCACCGTGGTTCTGGTGATCGGAATCAAAGAATCCGCGAATTTGAACAGCGCCATCGTGATTATCAAGATTTCCATTGTGCTGGTGTTTATCGCCGTGGTGGGAGTTTACGCGCTCGGCCACCCCGCACACTTTTGGGCGAACTGGCATCCGTTCATTCCTCCCAACCAGGGAACCTTCGGGGCTTACGGCTGGTCGGGGATTGCTCGCGGGGCCGGAGTCATTTTCTTCGCCTACATTGGATTTGACGCCGTGTCGACTGCCGCGCAGGAAGCCAAGAACCCCAAGCGCGATATGCCCATCGGCATTCTGGGCTCACTCGTGATTTGTACCGTTCTGTACATCGTGGTTTCCGGCCTGCTTACCGGGATCGTTTCCTATACCGCGCTGAACGTTTCGGACCCCGTCGCCGTCGGGATTGACGCCGTCCCAGGAGTGCGGTGGGGAAGCTTCCTCGTCAAAATAGGAGCCATCTTCGGGCTGGGCACGGTGATGCTGGTGATGTTGCTGGGTCAGTCGCGCGTCTTCTATTCCATGTCCCACGACGGATTGCTGCCGCGCTGGGCGGGCGCCATTCATCCCCGCTTCCGCACCCCGTGGATTTCCACGAGTCTGGTGGGCCTCTGTGTTGCGATCTTTGCGGCGTTGATTCCCATTGGCGTGTTGGGCGAATTGGTCAGCATTGGGACGCTGCTGGCGTTCGTCATCGTCTCCGCCGGGGTCTGGGTCCTGCGGGTGAAGCGTCCCGAATTGCCGCGCCACTTCAAAACCCCTCTGGTGCCGCTGGTTCCCATCCTCGGGATCGTCGTTTCTCTGGGACTGATGGCAAGCCTGCCGGGAAGTACGTGGTTGCGGTTGATCATCTGGCTGATCGTGGGCTTGGTGGTGTACTTCACCTACGGGAAGAAGCACAGCCGGGTACAACTTGCCGCGGAACGGAATTCGGTTGCACCAGCGCAAACGGCGCGGTGAGCAATAATCATGGCGGACCTGAATGGCAGGTTCGCGCTACAATTGCTGGTGACACTGGATTCGGCTTCGCGGATTCGGGGACTCGGGGAAAGAATCGATCGAATCCCTAACCCCTAGCCCCAAATCCCCACTCCCGTCCGTAGAACCACAGGGATGGTCATGAAAGCCCTCGAACCCCTTCTGCACGAATACCGCACGCACCGATTCGCTCGGTTTACCGCGTGGGTTTTGGCTTACGGCGCCGCCCTCGAGGTCACGGACCGCCTCACGCGCTCCGCCGGTGGCGTTCCGTATCTCCTCTGGGTGATATTCTGGCTATGCGCGCCGGTATCGGGCGTCTACTATCTGGCTCGCCTGATGCGGTTCGTTCGCTTCCGCCTGCTTTGGCGCCTTCAACGCCGTTTGGTTGTGGCGTACATCCTGATTGGCGTCGTCCCGATTTGCCTGATCGTCGCGTGGGTTCTCCTCGGAGCATTCATTATCAATGGGCAACTGGCGGCGTATTTGGTGGTCTTGAGGCTGCGCGATCACTTTGACGAAATCGAGCAAGTCAACCGCGTCGTGCTGCACGAGGCGCGTTACGGCGCCCTCAAATCACCGCCCGCCATGTTGGAGGGAATCCAAAAGTTCTATGTCACCGAGTTGGTCGACTATACCAAGAGCTACCCGGGACTGGTCGTTACCCTGTATCTGGGGGGCGTGACGCGCTCGTTTCTGTTGGACGGCAGCCCCACGGAAAATCCCGCCACGGTGCCGAGTTGGATAAAAAACAATGAGTACGCGGGCATCGTTTCAGACCATGGCCAACTTGCCCTGCGCTCCGTGGAACGAACGGAGACGCCCGCTGGTGAATTGACGCTCGTACTCTCGCAGCCCTTCACTCCGCAACTATTGGACTTGGTGGGGGAGGGAATTGGACCGGTGGGCGTGGCCTTATATCGGCAGGTGGATGCCAGCGAGGCGAAGAGCGCAAAGATTCATGTGGACACGCGTGGCGCGACCTACGTTCCAGGCACGGCCATCAATTCCAAGTCCGTCAAGCTTCCGGAGCCTGCGAATGCATTTGATTTTTATGTCTTTGGCGCCTCCTCGCTCGACCCGATTCTCTGGGGCGGGCCGCAAGAGGAAAAAGCCCGCTCTCCCGCATTTGTTTATGTTTCGTCCCGGATTTTCGCGCTCAATTCCCGGCTGCTGGCCACTCTCGGCGACTATTCGGAGATCTATGTTTATATCTTCAAAGTGGTGGCCATCATCCTTCTCGTCATTGAAGGCGTGGCGCTGCTGATTGGCGTACGCATGACGCGCTCGATGACGCGAACCGTGGATGCCCTCTACGACGCCACCGAGCGGGTTAAGGCCGGAGACTTTTCCTACCGCACACACTTCCCATCCCACGATCAATTGACCGCCCTGGGCGATGCTTTCGACAGCATGACGGCGTCGGTCGAGCGGTTGATGCAGGAATCGCAAGAACGGTTGCGGTTGCAGAGCGAGCTCGACATCGCCCGCGAAGTCCAGCGCCAACTCTTCCCGCAGACCGTGCCGAAGGTGCCGGGACTCGATCTCTATGGGGTGTGCAAAGCCGCGCGATCGGTGAGCGGCGACTACTACGACTTTTTGCAATTGGATGAAAATCGCGTCGGGCTGGTTTTGGGCGACGTGAGCGGGAAGGGAATATCGGCCGCGCTTCTGATGGCCGCCATTCAATCAGCCCTGCGCGCGCAGTTCTACAATGGCTCGGGGAACGGCCAGAATTCCACACTCGCGCAGCTTTCCACGGCCCGCGTCGTCGATCGACTGAACCGGCAGATCTACGCGAATACGCCGCTGGAAAAATACGTGACCTTTTTCTTCGCGGTCTATGACGCCAGGACCCGCAATCTCTCCTACACCAACGCCGGGCATCTGGCGCCCATCCTCTTCCGCGATGGCAAAATCGAGCGGCTCCGCATCGGTGGGACGGTGGTGGGATTGTTCCCCTCGCCCACTTACGAGGTCGGTGAAATCCGGCTGGAGCCTCATGACGTCCTGCTTGCTTATACGGATGGTATTACTGAGCCTGAGAATACCTACGGAGAGGAGTTCGGAGAATCGCGACTTCTCGACTTAACCCGCGGCATGCTCAACGCTTCGCCGGAAGTGTTGGTTACGGAAATCTACCGGACCGTGAACGAATGGACGGGTAGCCCGGAACTTCAAGACGACATGACCATGCTCCTGGCGCGGGCGGAGTAAGGCGCCAGGCGCGGCCGGTTCGATCGAGCATCAGATGTCAACGACTGGAGGGGGAAATAACCAGTCTCGCGCCGGTCAAACCCAAGTGGCGATCTGTGGACCAGCACGTGGAGAGCCGGCGTTCATTGATGATGACCAACCCATGAGCATCGGCCAGCGTCAGCGACTGGTCTCCGAACTTCTTGACCATCCTGCCCGTTTTGGCCAATTCGTCATGATCGAATGGCCGCGCGGCGAGGACCGAGAGGTCATCAATGAAGTTTAAAAACTGGATGGCACGAGTCCGGTCGTATCGCCGCAGAAACCAGCCGTGCCCTTCGGCGATGACCAGTGCCGAGGTGACCAGCGGAGGCGGATTCGAGAAAAGCCTGCGGAAAAGCGGATGGTAGCTGTCCGAGCGGTCAAGAAAGGCGATCAGCGCCGAGGTGTCGACGTAGGCCTCAATCTTTGTTGCCATAAACGATCTCGTCAACCGACTGGCTGGACTTGGGGTTCCCCGACTCGACGAACCCGGCGTAGCGCATCCAACGAGGCTGAGCGGTCGGAGGCAGCGTACTTTGGATTGCCCGCCGGACGTACTCCGCCACCGAGATCCCCAGCGCGGCGGCTTCCTTCTTGGTCAACTTATATTCCCGCTCGTCGAGACTGACCTGCGTGCGTAGCATGTTATCACTCCTCGCAGATATGATAACACGATTGGGCGTTCTCGCGGGGTTGCTTTTCTAGTGACGATTCCCGGCGACATTGCTCCACGATATGGTCCCCGCGACAAGGTTGCCGTTAAAAGGGAACTCCGGTAGACTTTGGTGTTAACCTCTGCCCCAAGGAGTTGACGTGTGGCTCTCCGCAATCGTGTTGCCTTGGTAACTGGCGCTTCGCGTGGAATCGGTAAGGAAATTGCCCTGGCGATGGGGCGCGCGGGCCTGCGTGTGGCGGTGGCGTTTCGCACGAACAAGCTCGGCGCACAACAGGTTTTATCGGATTTGCGCGCGGCGGGAGCGGAGGGCCTGGCTTTCGCCACCGATGTGACCGACCCCACACGGGTCAAAGAATTGATCGATGCCGTGGCCAAACAGTTCGGCCGGCTCGATGTTCTGGTCAACAACGTGGGAGACTTTGAGTGGAGGCCAGTGGTGGAATCAACTGTGGAAGCATGGAGTTCCATCATCGTGTCAAACCTCTACAGCGTTTTCTATACCACCAAGTTTGCGCTGCCGGTCATGCGTCGCCAGCGCTGGGGCCGCATTATCAACCTGGGCGCGGTGGGCGCCGAACGTGCCTTTGGACAGGCGAAAATCTCCGCCTATTCCGCTTCCAAGGCCGCTATTGTGGCGTTTACTCGCTCCGTGGCGCTGGAAGAGGCTCGCAATGGGATTACTGCTAATGTCGTGAACCCGCCGGTGATCGACGAGAAGGAACTCTCGCTCGAAGAAGCCCAGCGCCTGACCGACGTCCGCTTTCCTGTGGGCCGCCCCGCCACCGGCCGGGACATTAGCGAAGCTGTGAGATTCTTTGCCTCGGAAGAATCCGCCTTCATCACCGGTCAGGTGCTCAACGTCAGCGGAGGGTGGATGCTGTAAGGAAGCTAACAGTCGACAGCTCACAGCCGACAGATCAATACGACTGTGAGCTGTTAGCTGTCGCCTGTAAGCTACTTTAACCATGAAAATCCTCACTTCCTCCGAAATGCAGCGAATTGATCGCTTGACGACCGAGCGCTATGGCGTCCCCAGCCTGACACTCATGGAGAACGCCGGGCGTAGCGTGGTGGAGTTCATGGTGTCGCGACTCGCGCCGCTCGCGTCACACCAGATCGTGGTCCTCTGTGGGAAAGGTAATAACGGCGGGGATGGTTTGGTGGTGGCTCGCTTGCTCCGCGAACAGGGATTGAAGCTGCGGGTGCTGTTGTTTGCCGAGCCCAACGGCTTGCGTGGTGACGCGGCGGTGAATTGGGCGCGGCTGCGCTCCTCCGGATTGCCGGAGATCGTCGCGGACCGCGAAGCTTGGCAAACAATCGCGCCAACCCTTGCCGGGACGACATTGTTTGTGGATGCGTTGCTCGGGACCGGGCTGGCAAAGCCGCTCGAAGGTTTTTTGCTGGAGGCCGTGCAGGACATAAATGCGGGATACGCGACAGCCAAAGTACTCGCGGTGGATTTGCCCACAGGAATCTCGGCGGATTTCGGCGACCTGATCGGCGAGAACATGCGCGCCGACTTCAGCGTTACCTTCACCGCCCCAAAGATTGCTCACGTTTTTCCGCCCGCTTGCGAGCGCTTGGGTGAATGGGTGGTGAAGCAAATTGGGACCCCCACAGAGGCCTTGGAGAGCGACCCCAGTCTCTTTCTGAATTTCGCCAGCCAGCAGGATGTGGCTTGGATCGCCAAGCCGCGGGCCGCGGCTGCGCATAAGGGCAGTTTCGGGCATGTGCTGATTCTGGCGGGTTCCGTGGGTAAGACGGGCGCCGCTGCCATGGCCGCGCGCGCCGCACTGCGGGCGGGTGCGGGGCTCGTGACGGTAGCCACCGCCAAGAGTGCGCAGCCGGTCATCGCAAGCATGGGAATGGAGCTCATGACGGCGCCGCTTCCCGAAACCGAGGACGGAACCATCTCCCTGCGCGCGCTGGACGACCCGCATTGGGAGAAACTGGTGGCGGGTAAAACGGTGTTCGCCGTTGGGCCGGGTATCGGCGCACATCCCGAGACCGCGGAGTTCGTGAGGACTGTCGTCAACAAATATCCATTGCCCTTGGTTCTGGATGCGGACGGCCTCAACGCCTTCGCCGGCCATATGGAATCTTTTCGCCAGGGTACGCGACCCTCGGGTACGGCGGTCTTCACCCCTCACCCCGGTGAGATGGCGCGCCTGGCAGGGCAAACGACGGCCGGGATTCAAGCCCACCGTGTGGCTGTGGCGCGCGAGTTCTCAGAAAAACATGGTGTCACCCTGGTGCTGAAAGGATTTCGAACCCTGATCGCCTCGCCCGACGGAAACGTGGAGGTCAACCCCACGGGCAATCCCGGAATGGCCAAGGGC
The DNA here is from genome assembly GCA_963808085.1 of uncultured Acidobacteriota bacterium. Classification (GTDB taxonomy): domain Bacteria; phylum Acidobacteriota; class Terriglobia; order UBA7540; family UBA7540; genus Bog-366. The sequence continues at coordinate 125,979 of CAWEFC010000005.1, read as the reverse complement.
GGAACCGGCGATGTGCTGACCGGTTTGACGGCCGGGTTGCTGGCGCAATTTCCTTCACATCCGGTGGGCGAAGTTGCCACGGCTGCGGTATACTTGCATGGATTGGCAGGCGACCTCGCCGCGGGCGAATTCGGACAGCATTCCATGTTGGCCGGCGATCTTCTGGAGAAGATCCCGCAGGGTTTCAAGAAATTGACAATTGTCGATTGACGATTGCCGATTGAAAGTCAAGAACCAGCTACCGGAGTTTTGCCTTCAATTATCGATCGACGGTCATGAATCGAAATTCGACAATCGGCGATCGGCAATCATCAATTCTGGCCGAGCGTGTGACGCAATCGCCCGAGGAAACCGTACTCTTTGGGCGGGAAATAGCGGTTTATTTCGAGCCGCCTTGTTTGGTTTTGCTGGAAGGCGATTTGGGCGCGGGTAAGACGACGCTGGTGAAGGGGATTGTCGCCGGCTTGGGTGTGGCGAGTGAAGATGAGGTTTCGAGCCCTTCCTTCACTTTAGTACATGAATACGGCCCGGCGGGCACGGTTTACCACGCGGACCTCTACCGCATCGAGGGCGCCCGCGACTTGGCCACCCTGGGGCTCGAAGATTTATCCGGTCAAGCGGCTACGGTTCTTGTTGAATGGGGCGAGAAGCTTGGAGATAATGCTCCCAGACCTTGCATCAAAATTCGAATGGAGCACTTGGGAAGTGACAATCGCCGGATCCTCATCGAACGTGTGGAAGCATAGCTTCCAAGCCCGCACCTGCGCCATTCTGGGACTCCTCGCCACCGCCTTTTTTGCCGGATGCGGCGGCATTCCCAAAACCTACTACTACACTTTGCAGATCCCCGCAGCGCCTGCGCCGAGCGACCCCAGGACCGATTATGTTCTGGGCGTGGACCACTTCCGGGCGCCGGAAATCTTGCGTACCGAACGCATCGCTTACTATGTGACTCCCACCCAGATCAATTTCTACCAGAATCATCTTTGGGGCTCCGACCCGGCCACGTTGCTCACGGAGTTCACCGCCCAGTGGTTGCACTCCAGTGGCGCCTTTTCGCAGGTGAAGATGCTTCCGGTACGCGAGCGGGTGGACTACACGTTGGGGGGGAACGTCGTCCATTTTGAGGAAGTCGATTCCGGTGGAGCCGCCAAGGCGCGCCTGTCCTTGGCCCTTTCGCTGGTGCGCACCAGCGATCACAAAATGGTGTGGTCGGGAGAACAGCGCGTGGAAACACCGCTTCAAGGCGGCGGCGTTGACGGTGTCGCGACCGCGTTGAATACTTCCTGCGCTCAAGCTCTGGGTGAAATGGCCCCCGGACTCATCGCCCAGGTCGAGCAGGATTTCAAAAGCAGTGGAAAGTGAGCGCGGAAAGCTGATAGCTAACAGCTAACAGCCTTGGGCGACAGATCAAGGCCCTGGAGTTTCTACATTTGAGCCTTGCGGCGACCCATGATCTTCGAAGCACAGCCAAGAGTGGCTGTGCCACAAGTGGCGCAGGCACTCCTGCCTGCGCTTTCGGTTTCGCTTAAGAAATGTAGAAATTCGAGAGCCTTAAGCGACAGCTCCAGACCCTGTGAATTGTCGGCTGTTAGCCGTGAGCTGTTAGCTGCTAACTGTGAGCTGTCAGATGTGCGCAATTCATTCATCGGAGAATTACTCATTATGACGGAAAGTGGAAGCCCCACACCGTGGGGCCTGATTGTCGGCTCGTCGAGCGGGTTCGGCGCCGCTGCCAGCCTGGAGTTAGCGCGCTCCGGACTCAATATCATGGGAGTCCATTTTGATCGCCGCTCGAACATGCCGCAAGTTGAAAAGGTCATTGCGGGCATTCGCGAAACCGGGCGCGACGTTCTATTTTTCAATATCAACGCTGCCGATCCCGGCAAACGAACCGAAGCCTTGAATCAGATTCAGGAGCACTGGAAAAAGGCTGGGGGCGAGCACTTCGTCAAGGTCCTGATGCATTCGGTAGCGTTCGGTTCGCTCAAACCTTATCTGAGCGAATCACTCGACGACGAACTGACCCAACAACAGATGGACATGACCGTGGATGTGATGGGAAATAACCTGGTTTATTGGGTGCAGGATCTCTTCCGCAGAAAGATGCTTGGTCAGGGAAGTCGAATCTATTGCATGACCAGCGCCGGCGGGCACAGCGTAATCCCGAACTATGGCGCGGTTTCGGCCGCCAAGGCGGTTATGGAATCGCACATTCGCCAACTCGCCTACGAACTGATGCCCTATGGCATTACCGCCAACGCGATTCAGGCCGGAATTACCATGACGGCCGCTTCCAGCAAGATTCCCGGAATCGAAAAGCTCGCTGAGTTCGCGCGGCTGCGGAATCCCGGCGGACGGTTGACCACCCCCGAGGACGTCGCCCAGGCCATAGCCGCCTTGATGAGCGACAAAACTAATTGGCTGACGGGAAATGTGATTCGCGTGGATGGCGGTGAGGACATCGTGACGTAGAAGCTAGAAGCTAGGAGTTATAAGCTAGAAGTCAGGAGTAAGAATCAATTAGGTGACTCGCGGCATTTGGCGCCTACCCATAACCTGCCATCTTGCTTATAAACTCGTTTTTCCCACTTGCAGGGAGCGCCGCGAGGCTCAGGATTCTTCGGAGATGTTCCCGTGTAGCGCTTCTCGTTCGGTACAATCCCACATACTCCGCAATCGTCACACGCGCGGTTTCGCGGGACGGAAGCGGATAAATGGAATCTCCTGCCTGGATGATGCCTTCCTGAAGCACGCGAAGATAGCAGCCGGTGCGCCCGCTCTCCAAAAATGTTTTGGGGATGCTGGGTGTCTCGAGCGCAAGCGCCAGCTTGAAGCACGGCATGCGCGGTTGAGTCACTCTGAAGCGCGCAGTGCCAATCGCGAACTCATCACCGATGGCGACGTCGTTTTCGCCGAGCCCCTCCACCGTCAAATTTTCACCGAACGATCCCGGGCCCAGATCATCGCGGCTTAGGGCTTTCCTCCAGTACAGGATGTTATCCCAGGGATAGAGGTAGACGGCCTTGTCGGCGCCGCCATGGACCGAGAGGTCCGCCTGTCCGTCGCCTTCAAGATTAAGTTCACGAACGACGACCGGCCCGGTAACGGGAACTTTGAATATACCGGTTTCAACCTCTTGCCCGTGGACGCTCACGGCACGCGGCAACGAAACATTAATGGAGACGACCTTCATAGAGCTTGACGCCGCAGCGGCGAGTTTACCTCGCCATATGCTGGTGTTATTCCGCTCCTCCCTGGCTTATACCCACTATCGATCATACTGGAATTTTGACGAACCCGCCCGGTTCCTATAGAATCAAAGTTGGGGTTTTCCTCCGCAAGATAGGGGCAATGTCGAGAGATTGAGATGCGAATAAAGAAAGTAGTGCTCGCCAAACCGCGTGGATTCTGCGCCGGCGTTGACCGCGCCATCGATGTCGTCAACATGGCGCTTCAGCTTTACGGCTCACCCGTGTATGTCCGCAAGGAGATTGTCCACAACAAGTACGTCATCCGTTCCCTTGCCGCCAAGGGCGCGGTTTTTGTCGACGACCTCACTGAAGTTCCGGATGGCGCGGTGGCAATTTTCAGTGCGCATGGTGTCGCCCCAGAGGTGCGAGCCGAAGCCGCGGCGAAAAACCTGAAGGTCATCGACGCCACATGCCCGTTGGTTACCAAGGTCCATATGGAAGCGGTTCGCTATGCTCACGACAGCCGCTCCATCATTCTCGTGGGCCATGCCGGCCACGACGAGGTGGTAGGGACCATGGGAGAAGTCCCGGGCCAGATTCAATTGGTCGGCAGCGTGGAAGAGGCGGAGAAAGTGCAGGTCCCTGACCCCGACCGTGTTGCCGTGACCACCCAAACTACTTTAGGCGTTGATGACGCCAACGTGATCATTGAAGTGCTTCGCCGCCGATTCCCGAACCTCACAGCCCCCGCGAGTGACGACATCTGTTACGCTACCCAGAATCGGCAGACCGCGGTCAAGCTCCTCGCCGAGGATGCGGACCTTGTTCTGGTTTTGGGTTCCGATAACAGTTCCAATTCCCGCCGCTTGCGCGAAGTTGCCGAGGGCGCCGGCGCCAAGGCTTTCCTGATTGATGATGCCTCGGAGATTCAACCGGAATGGTTGGAGGGTGTCGAAACAGTTGCCATCACCGCGGGCGCCTCCGCACCCGAATATCTGGTGCAACAAGCCGTGGCCTATTTTCAGTCGTTGGGAGTCGAGCATATCGAAGAGGTCATGGCCATCGAAGAGAAAGTCACTTTCCTACTTCCTCCCGAACTTATTCGCGAGATTGGCGTGCGCGGCTGAGCCTGCCAGCGTGGTTGCACGGATCGAGATCCTGCCGGACGAGACACTGATTACAATCCCCAGAGACACGGAATAAGATCCCCCCTTTTTCTTAGCCACAGCAATCAGGCTTCGATTCAGGGGCCCCGGAGGCCTACAAATCCATGCAAAGAGAGGTGCAAAAAACTCTTGACATAAACTATGCTCGTAGTAGGATTACATACGAAGATAGGAGATGGCGAATGGCCGAACCCAAATTGACCAAGCTCGAATTGCAGATCATGGAGACCCTGTGGACGCGGGGTGAAGCCTCCATTCGCGAAATTCAGGAGGCATTTCCGGAGAAGCATCGCCCGGCCTACACGACCATCCAGACCACGGTTTATCGACTGGAAGGAAAGAACGCCCTCCGGCGCGTCAAGAAGGTCGGCAATTTTCACATCTTTGCCGCGGCCATCTCCCGCGACGCGGCGCAGCGAAGGCTGGTTGACGATCTGCTGGCGCTGTTCGGTGGGCGCCCTCAGCCCGTCATGGCGCACCTGATTGAAACAGGCAAGCTCACGATGGACGACGTGAAGGAAGCCGAGAAGACTCTCCGCAAGCTGGAGAGAGCGTAGAGCGACGTAGGGCCGGGCTTCAGCCCGGCACCTGCCGCCCCAAAGGACGGCTCGACGTTGCCCACTTCCGGCCGGAGGGCGGCGGTACATTCCCTAAAACGCCGCCCCAAAAGGCGGGGGTACCGGCAAGCGCAAAAGAGAGGACCGGTCATGATTCCAAATTTCGTGTCTGCAATCGGGTCGACCGCCGCGGCGGCACTTGCCAATCACTTGTGGCAGTCGACGCTGTGCCTGGTTATCGCAGGAATGCTAACCTTGATTTTGCGCAAGAACCACGCGCGGGCGCGCTACGGACTTTGGCTGGCGGCATCAATCAAGTTTCTGATTCCCTTTTCGTTGCTGGTCACCCTTGGCGCCCATCTGGCCGGGCCGCGCAGTGTCGAAGGAAGGCAAACCGCCTTTTACTTTGCCATGGAGGAAGTCGGCAAGCCCTTCACTCCTCAGGCGGGGCCTGTGATTTCAACGGTGGTTCACTCGACAGCCTCTGCGAGCTTTGTCCAACGGCTTCCGGCAATCCTGGTGGCAGCGTGGTTCTGCGGTTTTGCGGTGGTGCTCCTCCTATGGTACGCGCGCTGGCGGCGGATCTCCGCCGCTTTGCGGGAAGCGATCCCCTTGCGGGAAGGGCGCGAGGTGGAAGCGCTACGCCGCGCCGAGCGTGTGGCAGGAATAAGAAAGCGAATCGAGTTGCTGTCGTCGCCGTCTTCTCTGGAACCGGGAATTTTCGGCATCGTCACGCCCGTTCTGGTTTGGCCGAAGGGGATCTCCGCGCACCTTCAGGATACGCACCTGGAGGCTATCCTCGCTCACGAAGTGTGGCACGTCCATCGCCGCGACAATCTGGCGGCGGCGATCCACATGGTGGTGGAAGCGATCTTCTGGTTCCACCCCTTGGTCTGGTGGCTGGGATCGCGGCTGGTGGAGGAGCGGGAACGTGCCTGCGACGAAGAAGTACTGCGGATGGGGAACCGCGCGAACGTCTACGCCGAGAGCGTTCTGAAGGCCTGCGAATTCTGCCTGGAATCTCCGCTCGCGTGTGTGTCCGGGGTCACGGGCGCCGACCTCAAAAAGCGGATTGTCCGGATCATGACCCAGCGCTCGGCGGAGAAGCTCAGTTTCAGCAGAAAGTTGTTGTTGGCCGGAATAGGCATCGCGGCAATTGGCGGACCAGTGGTATTCGGGCTCATAAACGTCCCACGGGTTCATGCACAAACGCCACCAACAACCGGCAGCCCAACAACCAACTCCCCCTCGCCGTCCTTCGAGGTTGCTTCCATCAAGCCGAACCACTCCGGCGATATGAGCATCGGAATCAGTTTTCAGCCCGGCAGGTTCACCACCACGGGCGCGACGGTGAAGCAACTCATTGCTATCGCGTACGATGTCAGGGACTTTCAGGTTACGGGAGGACCAAGCTGGATCAGCTCCGACAGATTCGATATTGACGCGAAAGAACCGGATGGTCTCTCCGAAGAGCTGTCGAAACTTTCTCCCGACCAGCGCCACGATAAGATGGGGGCGTTGCTTCAGTCGTTGCTCGCGGACCGGTTCGGGCTCAAGGTAAGCCACACGACGAAAGAGTATCCCGTTTATGCGTTGGTCGTCGCCAAGGGAGGTCCTAAATTTCAGGAGGCTAAAGCCGGCGACACTTACCCAAATGGCATGAAAGGGCCGGACGGCCACCCGCTTGGACATGGAGGCATGATGCGCATGGGGCCGGATGGACTCGATGCCCAAGGTGTCGCTGTGACATTTCTGGTGCACCAGTTGGCGCAGCAATTGGGCCGCAACGTATTGGACCAGACGGGGCTGAAAGGCACCTATGACTTCCAGCTCAAGTGGGCGCCCGATCCAAACTCGGCGGCTATGGTGCAAGGGCCGCCGGGCGGAGGTCCACCGCCTGACAGCGCCCCTCCGCCCGATGCTTCCGGGCCGTCAATCTTTACCGCCCTCCAGGAACAGCTTGGGCTGAGGCTGGAGTCAACAAAAGGCCCTGTGGATATCCTGATCATCGATCGTGTCGAGCAGCCGTCAGCAAACTAACGGCAGACGTAGGGGCGCCCCTCGTGGGTGCCCAAATGGGGGGCCAGCTCGGCCCCAGCGTGGGCAGGCATGAGGCCTTTCCCTGCGAAGGGCTCAGACGACTGGGTATCGTCGGCCGACAGCGTTAAGGTAGAGGGACAATTCTCGAGAAGGGGTATTTCATATGTTGAAGCAGCGCCTTGAACCAAGATCGAGCCTGGGCAGAAAATTCGCGTGGGCCGCTGTCAGCATCGCCGCTGTTGCCGCGGGTTTTGGATTCGGTTTCTTCGACGCCGCGCCGCTCCGCGGGCAATCTCCAACTCCTGCTGCCGCGCCCGCAACGTCTTTCGAGGTTGCCTCCATCAAGCCCAATCACTCCGGCGATATGCGCATCGGGATCATGTTTCAGCCCGGCAGGTTCACCACCACCGGCGCGACAGCGAAGCAACTCATCGCCCTTGCGTACGACGTGAGGGACTTCCAGGTCACGGGAGGACCAAGTTGGATCGGCTCGGATAAATTCGATATCGACGCGAAAGAACCAGATGGTTTCTCCGATGAGCTGGCAAAACTCCCTCCCGACCAGCGCCGCGGCAAGATGGGATTGCTGATTCAATCGCTGCTCGCGGACCGGTTCGGGCTCAAAGTGAGTCATGCGACCAAGGATCTCCCTGTTTATGCGTTGGTCGTCGCCAAGGGCGGCCCCAAACTTCAGGCGGCAAAAGCTGACGACACCAACCCCAATGGCATGAAAGGACCGGACGGCCACCCGCTCCGACATGGGAACTTCATGCGCCTGGGTCTTGGCGAACTCGAGGGCCAAAGCGTCCCCGTGACGTTTCTGGCGCAGGAGCTAGCGCGGCAATTGGGCCGCAATGTTCTGGATCAAACGGGGCTGAAAGGCAGCTACGATTTCACGCTGAAGTGGGCGCCCGATCCAAGCTCGATGGCGATGATGCAAGGGCCTCCCGGCGGAGGCCCACCGCCAGGCGCCGGCCCAGCGCCCGACAGCGGATCTCCGCCCGATGCTTCCGGGCCATCAATTTTCACGGCGGTGCAGGAACAACTTGGGCTGAAGCTCGAATCGACGAAAGGCCCCGTGGATATCCTGATCATCGATCATGTCCAACAGCCTTCGGAGAATTAAGCGCAGGGATTCGGGGCGGGGGCTTATATAGAGAGCGACATAAATTGTAGCGTCGATCTCCGATCGACGACGGCGGTCGGAGACCGCCGCTACAGGCGGCTGAGCAAGCACTTATTTCGCTCCGCATGGAAAGGAATTATCGATGAAGACGCGAAGCGGTTTTGGACTCCCCGTCGCTGTCGGCCTGCTCCTCGCGGCCGGTGCGGCGCTTGGGCAGACGGCTTCCACCAAACCTGCATTTGAAGTGGCTACGGTCAAGCCCTCACCTCCCCTCGACATGAACAAGATGCGGGAGCAAGTGCAAGCGGGAAGGATGCCGAGGTTCGGACCGCACATCGACGGGGCGCAAGCTACGTATACCTACATGCCGCTCAAAGAACTGATTGCTAACGCCTATCAAGTGAAGGCCTATCAGATTGCCGGACCGTCATGGCTCGCAACCGAGCGATTCGACATTATGGCCAAGCTGCCTGACGGAGCGACCAAAGATGATGCTCCCGGAATGCTCAAGGCATTGCTGGAAGAACGTTTCAAGCTGGGAGCTCATCGCGACACACAGGAGCAGCCGGTGCTCGCGCTGGTGGTGGCCAAGGACGGGCCCAAGTTGAAGGAAGCACCTCCAATCGCGCCCGTTGACGAGAACGCTCCGTTAAAACCCGGCGAGGTCAAGGTCGACACTCCCACCGGACCCATGCGGGTCAGTCGCAATCCCGACGGCTCCACGACGATGAATATGGGGGAAAAGGGCACCATCACCACGAGAATGGATATCGAGACCCAGTCGCTAAGCTTGGAATCCAGCTCCGTGACCATGTCGGGATTTGCCGACCGGTTGACCAGCATTCTCCAGATGGGCGGCGGAGAGGGCCGCCAAGTGGTAGACATGACGGGCCTCAAGGGCAACTATCAGGTGACCCTCGAAATCTCCCTCGCCGATATTATGGCGATGGCGCGAGCCCAAGGTTTTAATGTGCCGCCCGCGGCGGCCGGCAGCGGGGTTCCCGGCGGTGGAGCGCCCGGCGCGTCGCCAGCCCCGGAGGCGTCCGATCCCGGCGGAGGATCAACCGTTTTTGCTTCGGTGAAAAAACTCGGCCTTCGGCTGGAACCGCGCAGGGCTCCGGTGGAACGGCTCATCATCGACAATGTGGAGAAGACTCCCACCGAGAATTAGCGGGAAGGACCGGGCACAATGCCGATCCAATCGAGGAGCCCTCGGAGAATGAGCGGGGACCGAACTTGCAATCAAATCTCGGCACACCGAGGCCTGCGTCTTCTGCCCCTCCTTTTCCTCCTCGCTTGGTTAGTTGTCTCGATCTCGGCAGCGGCGGCGGAGTTCCACGGTCAAGTTACCTTTACCGGACTCCCGGTTCCCGGAGCAACTGTAACCGCCACTCAAGGCGCGAAACACGTAGTGACCAGCACCGACCCCCAGGGTGCCTACTCATTTCCTGACCTGGCGGAAGGAAAGTGGGAGATACAAGTCGAGATGACAGGTTTCGCCCCGCTCGAGCAGGAAGTGGTGATCGGACCGAACACGCCTGCGGCGAAGTTGGAAATGAAGCTGGCGCCGCTTGACCAAATCAAGGCCGAGATTGTAGGGGCACGCCATGGCGTGCCCGCACAGCCGGTCCCGGCCGCAGGAACCGCGGCGGCGGAAGCCAAGAACGAACAGCCGAAGCCATCCAGTAATGCGACCCCGGAGAAGGAACAGGAAGACCTCAGCCAACGGGCGGCCGACGGCCTGCTGATCAACGGCAGCGTCATCAACGGCGCCGCCTCACCCTTCGCGCAAATGATGGCCTTTGGAAACAATCGCAACGGCGGCAGAGGGCTGTACAACGGCGGACTCGGACTCATCTTCGGCAACTCCGCGTTGGATGCCCGACCTTTTTCCTTGAGCGGCCAGAACACTCCCAAGCCCGCCTACAACCGCATTACGGGGATCGCAACGCTGGGCGGCCCGCTGAAGATTCCGCACCTGCTTCCGCATGGGCCCAACTTCTTCGTCGCTTATATATGGACGCGCACGGCTGACGCTTCAACGCAATCGGCTCTGGTGCCGGACTCAGCCGAGCGCAGCGGAGATTTCTCCCAGGCTTTGAGCGCGCTGGGGCAGCCCGTCGAGATCTTCAATCCGGCCACCGGCCTTCCGTTCCCGAGCAACACCATTCCCCAAATCAGTCCGCAGGCGAAGGCTCTGCTGAACTTCTATCCGCTGCCGACTTTTAGTGGCGATCCCCAGTACAACTATCAGATTCCCATCCTCAGCGAGACCCACCAGGATGCCCTGCTGTCGCGCCTGAACTACACCATCAATCCAAAGCATCAGCTTTACGGCGGCTTTGCCTTTCAAAGCGTCCGGACGGCCAACCCGAATCTGTTCGGTTTTCTCGACACCACGGACGTACTCGGAGTCAACACCAACATCAATTGGTCGCACCGCCTCAGCCAGCGGCTGTTCGGAACCCTCGGCTATCGTTTCAGCCGCTTGTCGACAAGAGACAAGCCCTTCTGGGAGGATCGCGAGAACGTCTCCGCCGCCGCGGGAATCGCGGGGAATAACCAAGACCCGGCGAATTGGGGGCCGCCGACCCTCGCGTTCTCAAGCGGCATCGCCGGGCTTTCAGACGCGCAAAGCGCATTCGATCGTAACCAGACAGACGCCGTTTCCTATTCCCTGTTGTGGAGCCGCGACCGGCACAATTTCACGATGGGAGGCGACTTCCGGCGGCAGCAATTTAATTACCTGTCACAGCAAAACCCGCGCGGCACGTTCACGTTCACCGGAGCATCCACCGCAGGAACGGTGAACGGCGCTACCGTCGGAGGCTTCGACTTCGCCGATTTTCTGCTGGGAGTTCCGGACACGAGCTCCATCGCTTTCGGCAATGCGGACAAGTATTTTCGCGAGTCCGTGTACGACGGGTTCATCACGGACGATTGGAGAATGAGCCCGCAATTCACGTTGAACATGGGTGCGCGTTGGGAATACGGCGCGCCGATCACCGAGCTTTATGGCCGCCTGGTGAATCTCGACATTACTCCGGGTTTTGGCGCGGCGGACCCGATGCTGGCAAACCATCCGGTGGGGCCGCTGACCGGGCAGAGCTATCCCGACTCGCTCATCCGGCCCGACAAACGCATGCTTGAACCGCGCGTAGGCATTGCCTGGCGGCCGATTTCGGGATCGTCGCTGCTGATTCGCGCCGGGTACGGAATCTACTCTGACACGTCGGTGTACCAAACCCTAGCGCAGCAAATGGCCCAGCAATCGCCGCTCTCGAAAAGCTTGAGCGTGCAGAATAGCGCGGCGTGTCCGCTCACCCTCGCGAACGGATTCAGCCCGTGCTCCTCGGTCACCTCGGACCTCTACGCTGTCGATCCGAATTTCCGCGTGGGCTACGCGCAGAACTGGCAGGCCTCGCTTCAGCGCGACCTGCCCGGATCGCTGCAATTGACGGCAACGTACCTGGGAACCAAGGGGACGCGCGGCGTCCAGGAATTTCTGCCAAATACTTATCCCATCGGGGCGGCCGACCTCTGCCCGAGTTGTCCCGTGGGATTTGCTTATCTCGCCTCCAACGGCAACTCCACTCGCCAGGCGGCGCAGGTTCAGTTGCGGCGAAGGCTGCACAACGGACTCACCGCGACCCTCCAGTACACCTATTCCAAGTCCATCGATGATGATTCCGCCTTGGGAGGACAGGGTGCGGCCACGGTCACACAAATCTCCACCCCGGGAAATTCGTCTTCCGGTGGAGGATTGGCAATCACCACAACCCAGAACTCCTCCGGATCGAGCTCTCCGACGATCGCGCAGAACTGGCTGAATCTCGAGGCCGAACGCGGGCTCTCGACCTTCGATCAACGCCACCTTCTGAGCGTCAAAGCGCAGTACACCACCGGCATGGGGCTCCGGGGAGAAACCCTGTTGGGCGGCTGGAGGGGCACGCTCTTTAAGGAGTGGACCCTACTCACCCAGATCACCGCGGGCAGCGGCTTCCCGGAAACGCCCGTCTATCTTGCCGCCGTGCCGGGCACGGGTGTGACCGGGAGCATCCGGCCGGATTACACCGGCGCGCCACTCTACGCGGCCCCGTCCGATTTGTTCTTGAACCCGGCGGCTTACACGGCGCCGCTCGCGGGCCAATGGGGCAACGCTGGAAGAGATTCGATTATCGGCCCGGCCGAATTCACGCTGAATACCTCGATGGCGCGCACGTTTCGGGTGGGGGGGCGCCTCAATCTCGATTTTCGTATCGACTCGACCAACCTTCTCAACCACGTCACGTTCACGACTTGGAACACGACGGTCAACAGCGCGCAATTCGGATTGCCGAACGCGGCCAACGCCATGCGCAGCTTGCAAGCCACTTTGCGGTTGAGGTTTTGAGCGATGGAACCGAAAAGACATGCGGTCTCACGCAAAGGCGCAAAGGCGCAAAGCCCTAAGTGGAATGAGCTCTCTTTCTTCTTTGCGAGCTTTGCGCCTTTGCGTGGAATGCTTTTGTTCTTACTGGTCGCGCTGACTGCGGCGGCCCAGCAAGTGGGGCAGAACGCGACGCCTGAAGCCAACGGGCCGGGCACCATCCGCGTGAGCACGCAGCTTGTAGTGGAAGCGGTCGAGGTAAAGGACAAGAAGGGGAATCCGATTGAAGGCTTGACCGCAAAAGACTTTACGCTGACCGAGAACGGCGTGCCGCAGACTATCAGTTTCTGCGAACCCCAGAAGCTGCCGCAGACACCGCTCGCCGCGCCCCCTGCCCCACAGCAGCCCGAGAATATCACCATCTACGACAAGCTTTCCCGAACCCGGATTACCACCGAAACTCCGGGTAAACTTCGATACAACGACCGCCGCCTGCTGGCGCTGTACTTCGACATGACGGCCATGCCGCCCTCGGACCAGTTGCGCGCGCTGGGGCGGCGAAGAAATTCATTAACACGCAGATGACCGCGGCGGACCGTGTTGCCATCCTGCGGTACTCGGGCGGCTCGGTGGATGTCCTTCAGGATTTTACCGACGACCGCAATCGCCTGCTGAGCATCATCCAAACCATGATTGTGGGAGAAGGCCAGGGCTACGGCGAATCCGCGAGCGACGCCGGCACCTCCGACATCGGCTCGGCGTTTGGCCAGGACGACAGCGAGTTCAATATCTTCAACACCGATCGCCAGTTGGCCGCGCTTCAAACAGCCGCGAAAATGTTGAGCCAGCTCAGCGAAAAGAAACTGCTCGTCTACTTCGCCAGCGGCTTGCGGCTGAACGGGCTCGACAATCAGGCGCAGCTCCACGCGACCATCGATTCCGCCATCCGCGCCGGCGTTTCCTTCTGGCCCATCGACGCGCGCGGCTTGGTGGCCCAGGCTCCTCTGGGGGATGCGACGCAAGGGTCGCAGGGCAACATTGGAATGTACTCCGGCGCCGCGGCGCTGGCTCTGACCGGGAACTTCCAGCAATCGCAGGACACCCTCTACGCGCTCGCGGGCGACACGGGCGGAAAGGCCCTGCTCGACTACAACGACCTGGCGAAGGGTATTGTGCAGGCGCAGGATTCCGTATCGAGTTATTACATTATCGGATACTACACGTCGCTCACGACGCAGGACGGAAAGTTCCGGCGCATCAAGATTTCCCTCAACGGGAACCTCTCCGCCAACCTCGATTATCGCCAGGGCTATTATGCCGGCAAGACGTTCAACAAATTCACCGCCGCCGACAAGGAACGCCAGCTTGAAGACGCCTTGATGCTCGAAGACCCGATTACCGACCTTACGATCGCCATGGAGGTCGATTACTTCCAGTTGAATCGGGCCGAATACTTCGTTCCCATCATCGTGAAGATTCCCGGCCGCGAACTGGCACTGGCCAAGCGCGGCGGCGCCGAGCACACCCTGATCGATTTCATCGGCGAGATCAAGGACAGTTACGGCTCGACCGTCACCAACGTCCGCGACAAGGTGAACATCAAGCTGACCGACGCGACGGCGCTCGAATTGGCCAAGCGGCCGATTGAGTACGACGCGGGATTTACCATTCTTCCCGGAAAATACAGCATCAAGTTTCTCGCGCGCGATGACGAAACGGGCAGAATCGGAACGTATGAGACAACGTTCGTTATCCCCAATCTGAACAAAGAGGAGAAGCGCATCCCCATCAGCTCGGTGGTCCTCAGCAGCCAGCGCATCGAGCTGAAGGATGCGCTCTATAACGCCATCAAGGCCAAGGACCGCGAAGAGTCGGCCAACCCGTTGGTGCAGGACGGGCAGAAACTGATTCCCAGCGTCACTCGCGTGTTCAGCAAAAGCCGCGACATGTACATCTACCTTCAGGCCTACGAGCCGGCCGCGGCGAGCACTCAGCCGCTTGTCGCCTATGTGAGTTTCTATCGCGCCCAAACCAAGGCGTTCGAGACGCAGCCGATGGAGGTGACGGCCGGCATGAATAACCGGCTCAAGACCATGCCCCTCAACTTCAGTATCGCGATCAAACAGCTTCCGCCCGGCGACTATAATTGCCAGGTGACGGTGCTCGACCCTACGGGGCAGAAAGCAGCATTCTGGAGGGCGCCGGTGGTGCTGGTGCCGTGAGCGTTCCGGCCTCGGAACAGCGCTCGCACGCCTACGTCGAACATAGAGTTCCGTCAAAGTCGATCGGGTTAAAAGGGACCCCTCACCCACCGCCTTGCGGTCCCCCCTCTCCCCAGGGGAGAGGGCTATGATTTTGATTCTTTATCCCTCTCCAGGGGGAGAGGGGGGACCGCAAGGCGGTGGGTGAGGGGTCTATTCGCGGATTACGCACTCGTAACTCTGGAGGTTTGCAGCACCGTGGACGTTGGCGCGGCCCTGACGTCGAACACCGCGCCGTGCCGCCTCGCGCGACGTTTCATGTTATATTGAAACTTCAGCAGGGCTCACATCCACACGAGTTTCAGAATCAAACTTGAAGGAGTTTTTGTCTTGAGTGAACACAAACCCCCGGAAGCGGCAAGCGGCGACGACCGTCGACAATACGTAAATTTCGGATTCTACAAAATTGATCCCGCGTGGCGGCGCCTGCCGGCAGAGGATCGCAAGCGCGGCAAGTGCCAGTTCATCGACGTGGTCAAAAGCTACGACCAGGATGTGATGACCATCGCCTATTCGATGATCGGCGTGCGCGGCGATTGCGACTTCATGCTGTGGCGGATTGGCTTCGACCTGCTGAAGTTTCAGGAAATGATGGCGAAGCTGCTCGAGACCGGGTTGGGCAACTACATGACCACGCCCTATTCGTTTTTGTCGATGACCAAGCGCTCCGTTTATGTCGACAAGCACACTCACACCGGGCAGGAAGGCACGCGGCTGAAGCTGATACCCGGGCAGTTCCGTTACCTCTTTGTATACCCCTTCGTCAAAAGCAAAGCGTGGTATCGACTGACCAAACACGCGCGGCAAGGGATGATGGACGAGCACATCGAGGTCGGCCACCGCTACCCCACCGTGCGCCTGAATACCACCTACTCCTTCGGCCTCGATGACCAGGAGTTCGTGGTGGCGTTCGAAAGCGATAAGCCCGAACACTTCGTCGACCTCGTCATGGAACTGCGCCACAGCGAGGCCACCAGTTACACCGTCCGCGACACCCCCACGCTAACCTGCATTCACCGCGAACTGAATGAGGTGCTGGATTTGCTGGGAGGGTGAGAGACGGGATACGGGTTACGGGAGACGGGACACGGGGTCAGGGTTTAGGGATTAGGGGTTGGTAAGTCGGTATTCGGAAGTCGGTGGTCGGCGCGACGAACTCGGGGTGAGGGAGTAGGGATTCGGAGTCGGAGATCGGCGCTCGGATCTCGGTAGTCGCTGGTCGGGGGTTCGGGATTAGGATATCTAGTGTACCTCTGATTTCTTGATTGAGCTTTCGCCTTCGTGCTGAATCTTGAATTTCGAATTCTGGATGCGCGAGTAGGACATTGTTTGTAGGTTTGCTTGTTTGCTTTGATTTCTTGATTTGGCTGTGGTTTTGAATCTTGAATTTTGAATCTTGAATTGATTCGCCGCCCAGAATCATCATGCCAACGAAACCGAAGAAGAAAGCTAGAAAGCCCGCCAACATAAAATCGGGGAGGCAAAATCCAAAGGCCTACACCGCGCCCGCCCGCTTACAGCAAATCTTCGCCGCGCTCGACCAACTGTTCCCGCACGCGGAATGCGCGCTAAAGCACGAGAACGCTTTCCAGCTTCTGATCGCCACCATCCTCTCCGCCCAGTGCACCGACGAGCGCGTGAACAAAGTCACCCCCGAGCTTTTCCGCAAATACCCCACCCCGCAGGATTTCGTCGGCCTCGCGCCAGCGGAATTGGAGAAGGAGATTCGTTCCACCGGCTTCTTCCGCAACAAGGCGAAAAGCATCATCGGCGCCGCGACGAAGATCGTCCAAGACTTCGGCGGCGAGGTCCCGCGCACCATGGAGCAGCTCCTCCCCCTCCCCGGCGTAGCACGAAAGACCGCCAACGTGGTACTGGGAACGGCCTTCGGCATCGCCAGCGGCGTGGTGGTGGATACGCACGTCTTCCGCATCACCCACCGCCTGAAACTGACCAAGCAAAAGACGCCGGAAAAAGTCGAGCAGGATCTGATGAAGCTCGTGCCGCAAGACCGCTGGGTTTCGTTCGCTCATCAGGTCATCTGGTTCGGCCGAAAAATCTGCGTCGCCCGCAGCCCCCTCTGCACCCAGTGCCCCCTGGTCACAATCTGCGATTCCCCCGACAAAACGGTCTGAGCGCTCTTCCCATTCGACCTCTTGCCACTGGCCACTCGTCACTTGTCACTGCCCTCCGCGTGTTCCACGCCGTGAGTGAGGTCGCTCTGGTCACCTCCAAGAACCAACGTCATCGGGACGGACGGGCTGACCGGCCCCCTGGGAGCAGGGAATGCCCGCGCGCCAGAAGTTCGAGCTCAGCGTCTACATGTGAAACCATAGCGCCAGCGAGGGCCCTACTACACGGTTCGGATCGTCCAGAAATCGTCCGCCAGATTTGTGTCCGTCAAATACGCGTAGGGCATCAGGCAGTAGCCTTTAATTCCCCACGTGGCTGCCCATGAGTTTCTCACAATAAACTGCTGTTTGGCGTCGTTGTAACCGACGCAAACGACGGCATGGCCGCCCACGGACTTTTCCGAGGGTGCGGGCATGGGGACGATTCCGGTCTTCGCTACCTTGGGGCCCTCAAAGCTCTCGTACACGCTGAATCCGAAGACAAACGGGTAGCCGCTCGCGAGGCAGCCTTTCAGGGTGTTTAGAGCCGGCGTCAATCTCTGATAGAGCTTCACCGTGTGCTGTTTCGCTTCGTCGAAACAAGTTGGGGGCGGCGTCTTGGCGTAGGGGCAGGTGGGGCAGGCATGCGGGTCGGTGCTCTGGTCGTTGTAGGGCCACGCCGTCTCCGCGCAAACTCCCACCGAGGCCACGCTCTTGATGCCATCCCGGATCTGGGCGCCGCCATCGGAATCCACGTCGTGCCCGATGACGCGTTCGTTGTAATAGATGAAAAGCCGGGAGGGGGTGAAGGCAGGCTGCTTCTCCTTGATCTGGTCGAACTGAACGGCGCCGGCGATGGCGTTGGCGGTACAGCTTCCGAGCTGGCCCTGATCGTACACTGGCGGACATCCCGGCCGCAGGTCGACGCTCTTCGGCAACGCCAAAGCTACGGGGTGCGGCGTGGCATAAACAAGATCGCGGTGGTCGGGCAAATCCGGACTCCAACCATATTTGCGGATGTGGCGCTGGCCGGGTTCCAGTTTGGGGAATTTTGTGGGCACGGTTGCTCCTCCTCCTAGATTTGTATGTTTGCTCTGAGTTGGCTGCGTGCTGGTAAGATACACCTCTATAATTCCTAATGCAACTACCGTTCGGACTATTGTTGGGGAATGTAAAGCTTGATTTTTGAACGTGGTGCCGATGACGGCCGCCAGCGGGCGAGTCGGCCACTTTCAAAACCGGCATTGCTAAAAAATTTTACGACGCATGCGAAGTGGGACGCGTCCCCAAAAATCCCGGCTGGGACTGGTCACTTTCGCTCTGGCTACGACTGATCGTGGCGGGAGTGCAGTGTCGGGCAAAATGCCTGGAAATTGTGCCTAGCGACAAAAAGACGCCGTGGGGTGTGCCAGGAGCGCGTAGAGAAGTGACACTTTGGCTGAAATCGTCGCCCACGGGCAGGGCTCGGGACGGCAGGCCGCAAGAGGGCGGTGTATCAGTTTGAAGACGCGACTTTACGCCGCCATTTGGCGAGGTAAACTCGCCGCTACGAATACAAGCTGAGGTACCGCTGGCGACGGCAGCGCGCGCCGGCAAGGGGGCAGACACAATGTCGCCAAACTGCGCCTGCCCGGACATCTTGGCCCCGTTCCGGCACTCAACCCAAGGTACGGCGTTCAAACCCGTGGCGGCAGTCAACCCGTTGCCGGCACTCAACCGAATGCCAGCACAACCGCCCAGTCGCGGGGATTTGTGGTTTATCCACAATCGCCCCGCCCGAAGGCCCCTTTAAAACGGGAATGCGCGCGACGCCTTAGACCAGCTTCATTGCCTCCGCATCCCAATGAGCCGCCTTGCCGCTGTCGTAGCTCACATTGCTAAGCAGTGCGGCGCCGGCAGCGCGGAATCCGAACACAGGGTCTTCCACCACAGGTTGGCGCGTGCGGATGGCTTCGATCCAATTCTTCACGTGGTCGTAGTGGTCGCTGTAGCCTTTGGGGGCGACGTATTTTTCCTCGCCCGCGAGGCCTGTCCCGGTGACGGGGTGCATGGGATACTTCTCGTGATAGACCTCGATCATGCGCCGCTGAATAGGCGCCGAATAGAGGTCGACGCGATACCCCGGCTCCGTCTCGCGCGGTACGCGGGAGATGGTGACGCCGTCGCCAAGAATCGTCATCGAGCCTTCCGAGCCCGTAAACACGAACCCTTCGCTCTCTACGCCGCCGTTGACGAAATTGGTGCGCACGCTAAGGTTGAATCCCTTTTCGTAATCGTAAAGGGCCATCATGACGTCGGGCACATCGCGACCGTCTTTCCAGAAGCGCAGCCCGCCGGTGGCCTGAGCGCGAGTGGGGCCGTGGGTGTCGGCGATCAGGTGCACGCCGCTGAACAGGTGGACGAACAAGTCGCCGGCCACGCCGCTTCCGTAATCTTTATACCGGCGCCATTGGAAGAAGCGCTCGCCGTCAAAGGGAATCTGCGGCGCCGTACCGAGCCAGCGCGGCCAATCGCACGTAGTCGTGTCGGCATTGTAGGGTACCGTGTATTCCCACGCGCCGAGCGCCGTGTTGCGGTCGTACCACACCGTCACCATATTGAGTTTTCCAATCGCGCCGGCGGCGAGCAGTTCTTGCGCCTTCTTATAAATGATCGAACTCACGCGCTGGCTGCCCACCTGCATAATCCGGTTGGTCTTGCGCCAGGTGTCGATGATCTTGTGCCCATCGGAATAGACGTGGATCATGGGCTTTTCGCAATAAACGTCTTTGCCCGCGTTCATGGCATCGATGGACGCCTGCATGTGCCAGTGGTCGGGAGTGCCGATAATGACGGCGTCGATGTCCTTGCGCGCGAGGATCTCGATGTAATCGCGCGTAGTCAAGATATCGTTCCCCCATAATTCCTTGGCATGATCCAGACATCCGTCGTAACAGTCCGCCGCGGCCACAACCTTGACGCCCGGAACCATCGCGGCTTGCTTCGTATCACCCTGGCCCTGCCCGCCCGCTCCAATAAGTGCGATTTGAATGTGGTCGTTCGCGGCGATAGGCTTGGCCGGCTCCGCCACTGGCGCGGCCATCAAGTGCACCTTCTGCGATCCGGCAAAATAAGTTCCTACGGTTGCAACGCTTCCTGCCTTAAGAAAATCCCTGCGATCCATTTTGGCCACTCTGTCCTCCTCGAATATTTATGATGTAGGGGCGAGCGGCGCTCGCCCGAGGCCGAACGCCGTTCGGCCCTACAATGAATTCCCTTCCCTACTCTCCCCCCGCACCTTCCGCATCACCGAGCGCGTCCGGTGAATTATCGGGACGCGGGCATTGTATTCCAAAATCGGCATAGGGGGTACGGGAAACGGGCGACGGGGTTCGGGACACGGGATTCGGGACCCGGGGCGCGGGGGGTAAAGTACTGTCCTGCGCCCGCCTTCACGTCTTCGGCGTTTTTCTCGAGCAACCCCCCGTATGCATCGCCTTTCACGTCCGCGTCGAGCGCCGTCCACTGCTCACGGTCTATCAGATCTGAAATCAGGCGGCGTAGCAGTGCAGGGTTTTGAATTTTGTTCTGCGCCTTACGGAAAATAACGCCGAGCATTCCGGCTTCGCGGCCTAAATTCTGCAGGACATCGCGATAGTGGTGTTCGAGTGGAATACCCTCAAATTCAAACAGGCTAGGCCAATCGTTTTCGGCGGGGATGATGGAAGGCTGGTTAAAGGGCGGCTCGGTCCGCTCATGCGCCATCTTCAAGAAAAGCAGATAGGTGAGCTGTTCCAGGTAGTCGCCGTAGGAAAGCCCGGCGTCACGTAGGACGTTGCAGTAGTTCCAGAGTTTTTGGACGATCGCGGACGAAGAGTTTGACATAGTTAAAGCATTTATTTCATGGTTTGACCGCGAGGCCAAGTACGCGGGCCAGCGATTTCTGCCGCTCGTCGAAAGTGAAAAACTCCTTAGCCTCAAGCTTCTTGGCCAGAGAGACATGTAATACATCGAGGCTGCGGCAGCCAAGGCGGGTGCTGTGGAGTGCGGCCCATTGTGCTGCGGTGCGATAAACCGGTATCCAATTGACGGGTTGTGCGACCAGGCGGCCACTTCGCAAATCGCGCTCCACATCCGCCCACGCGCTGCTGACTTGGGCGGAGGTGAGGATCCGCCGAAAGACCCCCAGAGCCAGGGCGTTCCTCATTTCCAGGCGATGCAGTCCGGTGAATGGCAAAGGCTCGGTAGCTCGGTGAAGGATGGCCTGCGCGCCCACGCTATTAGAATCGTTGATGTAATACGAGATGAGAAGACTGGTGTCCGCGTAAAGGCTCATGCGGCGCTAGTAGCGCTCCTGTTCCCTCGCGAGAAGAACTAAATTGGGCAGAACTTTGTCGCCACAAATACGGCGCCGCCGAGCGGCAGCGTCGGGCCAGCGAATCGGGCGTCGGCGTTGCGCCGCCGGCGGCAGTTCCAGCGCGGTTTCCAGTTCGTGTACGCCGGCAAAGAATCGCCGACGCTCCCGAGGCGGCAAGGCCTTCACGTATTCCAATACTTCATTCGCGCCCATCGTCGAAAAGTACCACGGACCGGCGCGCAGCGCAAGTTCGGCTGGATGCCGCAGAGCAAGCGCAGCACTACGATTCGCGGTCTCGAACCCGTATCACGGCAGAAGCGTTTGAGAACCCGCCTGTTGCCCGGCCAGCTTCGATTTTGGGTCGATCCAGTGGACTAGGCAATGGTTTGGATGTAAGGGCAAGAAATCTTTGTCTGTGGTCAGCAGCAGGGCATCGGCCGCCTTCGTTGTCGAAGCAATCCACAGATCGTTCTTACTGAGCACGATGGCTCCTTTTGGCATTGACCTGCAAGCGCGGTCCATATACACGTATGCGTCTAAAATGGCTAGATCGTCGAGACTGATGGTAACCAAGCTGTCAAGCATCTTCGTAAGGGCTGCTCGTTTTTCTGGTCCCCAACTGCCACGGTCCGCCAAAACCCAAATCTCGCCATGGATCACAACACTAACCAGTGGGCGATGAACGGTATTAGCAAGGTCGAATGTAATGCTAATGTATCGGCCCAAATCGCCCCCGCGGACCAGGGGAAGCAGGACGCTGGTATCGAGCAGGTACGGATGCGCTGTCATCCGCGCAACTCCACCAGCATTCGTTCAAAATCTTCGTCGCTTTCCTCGCCGGGCCAGGTGCCGAAGAAGGCCGGGACACCTTGCCGTTGATGCGAGGAGGATTTCATGCGGACGGCGGCGGGCCTGATCTCGCGTGGCGGGGGAACTTTTGAGAAGAGGACTGGCTGTCCTTCACCGGTCTCGAATCCTTCCGCATCAATCCGGAGCAACTTGCCCGAGGGCCGGTATACCGCCCTTCCGAGCACGAGCAGCTTCTTGCCAAGGAATTGCTTAAGTTCTTCCGTTTGCTCTCGCGCTTTAAGCACCCCGCGAACTTCTGTGCCGTCCTCCAGCTTTAAGCCAAACGAGCGCGTGCTGTGGCGAATCATGTCCAGGATCCCCGTCACACGTACCTGACGGGGCTGCGGCGCGGATGCGGACATATTTTGGCGGGGGTATTTCATTGTTCTCCTGCAATATGATCCGGCACTCCCGTACCCGAAACAGCTCCGTTCACTGGGTTTACTACGGCGCTCTCTTTGTTGCGCCTTTGACGTGTTCGGAGGCTGTGGCACAGGCCCTCCTGCCTGTGCGCTGCCGGACACAGCCAGGAGTGGCTGTGTCACTTCCCTTTGCCGCACTGGACCACGGCCAGTCCTCCGGCCTCTGCACCAAGCCCGCAGTGACGGGATTTCGTTCAATATAAATCCGAATGCTCCTCAGCTCGACATCGCTCCGCACCCAATGATCGAACGATTCGTCTTCCCAGAAGTGTTGCCCCGTGTGTCCTAGAGCGGCGTTGGCGCTTCGCGCCGAAACACCCTTAATGCCGCCAGTGATGCGTTCCATCACAATCCACGGCCAGAGTAGGACGTGCAGGTGATTGGGCATCACCAGGTACGTATCAAGCTCATATTGTTTCAGCTCTTCGCCGCGAAAGAGGGCGTCCTCAACATAGCTCGCAATGATGGGGTCGCGAAGCCACAAGGGGCCAGTGGCGCCCTTATCAAGTTCGGCGTCCATCCGGCGAAATTCCCAGCCCGCGGTCTTGGTGGCACAGGCACTCCTGCCTGTGCCTTGGTCCGTGACACTATTGCCTGTGCTTTCTGGGACACAGCCAGGAGTGGCCGTGTCACTTTTCCTGGCCCAATGACTTCTCCCTGAAAGCACGCCTTTGGGCAGCGACCCAAACAGCCGCCAAGTAATGAAGATGGCCTTACCCTCAGGGTGCCAGTGCGGCAAATTGCGGCGATAGAAGCTCATCGTTTAATCCTGTGCTGGTGGCACAGGCACTCCTGCCTGTGCCTTCTCGCCCTTCGAGCGCTTTCTTGCACGGCCAAGAGTGGCTATGCCACTGGCTCCTGCACAGCCAGGAGTGGCTGTGTCACCTCAAGCCCGGGCATCTTTGATGCGTTCCAGCAGCATGCTGGCGGGTTCGTCCCTTGGGTCCTGGGGCACTAGCTTGCCTTCGAAGGCGCGTTTCAGGATGGCTTCGCGCAGGCGCTCGGCCCGCTTCAGGTTGGCTTCAACCTGCATTTCAAGTTCGTCAATCACCGAGAGACGGCGCTCGACTTCGGCGACGATGCGGCGTTGTTCGGCCAAGGGTGGAAGAGGAACGGCTATCGACCGCAGTTGCGGCTGCGAGATTTTGTAGATCCCTGCCGTGGTTTTTACGCGCTGCTCTACTTGCCGACGGAAAATCGTGCTTGGCCAGATAGTAGGAATCCAATTCGTCTGTCGGAGCTCAGGGGAAAAGCGTACTCGAATCATCGTGTCAGGGAAAATAATCTTGCTCGGCGGATTCTGGGCACTCGTCCCTCTTCCGACAAGTTTAAGACTTCCATTCCCACGAGAAACGAAGAAATCCCGTTCACGAATCCACAGGTCATCTGCCAGATTCTCCTCGACGTGGCAGATATCGGACGATTGTGTAGTCGAAACCGTGGTCGACTCATCGCGTGTAGCTTCAGACGCGGCTATCCCGGGCGGGCTATCATTTGCCCTTGACGGAAATTCCGTTGCAAAGAGGTTCCACAATGAGCTGGCTCAATCGTCGCCCAAGTCCACCCCTCCGGCAACTATCTGGCAGATTCTGCGGTGTCTGGTGCGACGGGATCCTTGGAGCTTCGGCTTTGGTGGCACAGGCACTCCTGCCTGTGCGCTGCCGGACACAGCCAGGAGTGGCTGTGTCACCACCCCCAAGCGCGCCAGCAGTTCGCTGGCGGGTTCGTAGGAGCGGCCTTCGCGGCGGGCGAGTTCGGCTTCGGTGGGGACCAAGCGGCCTTTGACGGCGGCCTTGAGCACGGCGGCGCGGTAGCGCTTCAGGTTGGCCTGCACGCGCTTCAGCGCCCCAACGCCCGCCTCCAGCCGCGTGAACTGCTTCTCGATCTCGCCGACAATCCGAAACTGCTCGGCTTCCGGCGCTACCACAAGCGGAATCTGTTTCATCGGTGCTTGTGGCAGCTTCAATCGAGTCGTTCCACTGACGAAGCCCCGATAGTCGACTTGGTTGAGCTGGTACATTAAAAACCGATTAGAAATGCCCCTTTTTCCCTTCAGCACATGTGCGTGGTTATTGACCCACGACTTTCCTTTAATCAGATAGGCCTTCGGTTTGACGGGATCAAGGAACGGGGCTCCATCCTCGCCGAGCAATATCAATTCTTCGTCAAACAAGTAATCGTCAATCCACCCTACCTGCCCAGTTGCACCGAAATAAGGTATGTTGCCGGGGCGCTTTTCCCGTTCGTCACTATTTATTGGCCGCCGCTGAAAATCGAGGATCTCGACCAATTCACCAAAAGGCGCGAGCATCCAGGTTGGCGGTGGGTTTGCTGTGCCTTGCGTCATCAAGCTGCTAGGACCTCGTTGAGTTCACTGAGCATTGGTTGCAATTGGGTTCCGAAAACCAACACTGCCTTGCCCAAGCCACCACGCTGGGCAAAAGGCACGTAGTCAAAATCGTCTATCTGGATGGCGAAACTTGCGGCGATGTGGTCGCGAATGGCTTCAGCCACTGCCGCTGCTCGTCGGTGAACTTTCGGCCATTCTTTTCCTGCTGCATCAGCCATTGGGCAAAGCGTTCATTCACCTGATCGTGGAAGGGCCGGAGTTCATTGTCTTGATGAAGGGCGAAGCGGACCAAGGAAACGATGTCCGCCAGGACCTTGCCGCCTGCACCGCGCACCTTTGATTTTTCCAGTGTTTCATAGGCGCGCCACAGCACTTGCGGGGTCCAGCCGCGCGGCGGCTTTTCAATGGCTGACGCCAGGTCCTTGATTCCCTTCAAAGTGAGCCGCTGGCTGTAGGGACGGCTGTAGAGGATTTGCAACGCGGTGATTTCGTCCTTATGTTCCTGGATGAACTTCTCGAACGATTCTACGACCGATTGGGCCTTCTCCTTGGCGGCGGCAGAAAATCCGGCTTCGAGCACTTCATCCTTGGTGACGGTATCGATGGTTTGCTCGTATGACTTCTTCAATTCAATCAGCTTGTTCCGAAGGGCGGGATTGGTGGCCAGGGGCTTAGCGGCTGCGTCGAGCAAAGTGACACAGCCACTCCTGGCTGTGTCTTGTCCGGAACACCGCCAGGAGTGGCGGTGTCACTTGCCTCGGCACAGCCAGGAGTGGCTGTGCTACCAGCGTCAGGATCGAGGGCATCCACCAAACTTCGAGTGATGGCTGAGAGGGATTGGCCGCCTGCCAACTCTGCAATCATCTTCTGGTCCTCTTTGTTAAGCTGGCGGTCGAGCCGCGCCAGCCGTGACGCCAGCGACGAGAGCACATCCCTCTCACGATTGCCAAAGGCGACGGCATCCAACAGTTTTTCAAAGCTTACGCTGGGCTTCTTTTCCAGTGGGTGGGTGTCCACCAAATCGGTTTCGCAGGCTCCCACCGCATCCACAATGATGAAATGGGTCTTCGCCTCGGCGTCGGGGGTAACGGCCTGCAAGTCCGTGGTGGTCACGACGCGCGCGCCGCGGCCCTTCATCTGCTCAAACAGATTCCGGCTTTTCACTTCGCGCAGGAACATCACGCATTCAAGCGGGCGCACGTCGGTGCCTGTGGCGATCATATCCACGGTCACGGCGATGCGCGGGAAGTAGCTGTTGCGGAAGGAAGTCAAAAGCTCTTCCGCCGTGACTGCGCCGATGTTCTTGTAGACGAACTCTTCCACCTCCGTGCCGTCGGCGAGTTTCTTCTTGGTGAGAACCCGCACCGTGCCCGTCCGGTAAGTGATCTTCTGGCAGAAGTCGTTTCCTTTGCCGAATTCCTCGCGCACGATGTTGACAATGTCTTCAGCGTGGCTGTCATCCTTGGCGAAAATCAGCGTCTTGGGCACTTCGGTGCGGCCGGGGAAAATCTCAGTGAAAAGCCTTTCCTTGAAGGTGCGGATGATGGTGCGGATCTGGTCGGGCGCCACCACATCTTGATCCAACTGGCGAGAGGCATAACTGAAGTCCCGGTCAAGCTGCTCCCAGCGAACTTTGCGCGATTGGCGGTCGCGCTTATCCACCCAAAGCCCGGCGATGACAGTGGAGCCGTATTCGCTTACCACGGTGCGGATGCGATAGACATCGAAGCCCACGTTAACCTGATCGGCCACCGCCTGCTCGTGGTTGTACTCTGAAACTAGATTCTGGTTAAAGAAGCCAAGGGTCTGCTGGGACGGCGTGGCCGTGAGGCCAATCAGGAAAGAATCAAAATACTCCAACACTTGCCGCCAGAGATTATAGATGGACCGATGGCACTCATCCACCACAATGAAATCGAAGAAATCAATCGGAATGGCGGGGTTATAACTGACTGGTATCGGCTTCTTAATCAGGGACTCCAGGTTGCCCAAGGGTTGTTCCTCGATGTCCGGGTCCACTTCCTCCTCGCCTTTGAGCATGGCAAAGAGCCGCTGAATGGTGGTGATGCAAACCTTGCTGACGGGGTCGAGTTTGTTCGATTTCAGGTGCTGGACGTTGTACAGTTCGGTGAATTTGCGGTGCTCTTCCGGGGTCGAGAACTGCTCAAACTCGCCTTTGGCCTGCCGCCCCAGATTGTTGCGATCCACGAGGAAGAGAATGCGCTGGGCGCCCGCATGTTTGATAAGCCGATAGCAAAAGTTGCAAGCGGTAAAAGTTTTCCCGCCGCCGCTGGCCATCTGAATTAGCGCCCGCGGACGGCCATGGGCAAGCGAATCCTCCAAATTACGAATCGCCTTGATCTGTGCGGGCCAGAGCCCGCCGACCGTGACACAGGCACTCCTGCCTGTGTCCGCTGTTACACCGCCAGGAGTGGCGGTGTCACCCAGTGGTAGTATGTGCCTGAGGCGGGCACGCAGTGTCGATCCTGGCTTCTTGGACTCCTCCATCAACCATTCGGCCAGCGTTTCGGGGCGGTGAAAGGCAAAGACGGGCCGGCTGCGCGCGTCGGGCTCCATGAGGTTCGTAAAGCGCGTCTCGATTCCTGTGCTCTGGTAACAAAAAGGGAGGGGCTTGCGGTACGGCTTCAAGACGTCGGGAAGGCCGACGCTGTATTTCTCCGTTTGAATCTCGTAGCCGGTGAGGGTTTCTCCCTCTTTTTTTGCTTCAACGACTCCCGCTGGAGCCCCGTCCACATAGAGCAAGTAGTCGGCGAAACCGTATCCGGATTTCAAGGGAAACTCACGAATGGCCACACCACGCGCCGCGCTGACATTCACCCCTTCGCGGTCCTGGATGGTCCAACCCGCCTTCGACAGCAGATCGTCAATCGTTTTTCGCGCTTTGTCCTCAGGCTTGTCCAGCATAACAAGTGAATTGGGGATTAATAATACTCCCGTTCGAGTTGCTGGGGTGAGGGTTTGATTTTCTGAAACATCCAGCGTCACATCGCGGCGAGTTTCTACGCCACGACGGCGGATTCAGATGTTGTCTCTTGAGGGCCGAAAAGGGCCACGACTGGATCGCGCAGCCGGGGTCGTCAAGTCGATGCGCGCTATTTTAACGCCCAGGCGGGAGACGGGGTCCGGGGCGCGGGGTTCGGGTGTCGCCGCCTCTGCTCTACTTGCAAGATTCAACCATCGAGCCGCGGAAACCGTAATTGCACCCCAACCATCAAACCAGAGTCCCGCGTCCTCTGCCGTGTCCCCGAGCCTGCGCCTCTTGTCCCGTTTCCCGTGCCCCGTTTCCCGTGTCCCGCATGGGCGTTAAAACAAGGCGTTGCACGGCCGACATCGGCGCGTGCAAAGCACCCTGGCTGATGCAAAGCTCCAAACTTCCCCGTAGGGGACTGGGGACTCCGGGGTTGCACTTCTATCAGAGGCGTTTCTCGTCAAAGCGCAAAACCACTGGCGATTGGTAAACAGTAGGCGACCTCAGGGGACCCAGGAGTTGCACTTCTACGAGTAGGCCGTCAATGTGCCCAGCGTGGCGTGGCTCGCGATGATTACTAAACACTTGGCGACTACTCATTACTGATCCGATGCCTGTAGGAGTGTGGCCCCATTGAAAGCGCAGTCGTCCCACTTTCCGGGTAAGGTGTGTATCAGGCCGAATCCCTGGAATCGCCCACTCCTTCAGGCTCTGGCTGCGTCATCCTGGAGGAAACAGCAGGCGATCGCGGCCACCACATCCAGGGCTGTGAGACTCACCGCCAAGCGGGTGCAGGAGAGACAACTTAGGCCTGGCAATCGGACGCCCTGAACGCCCGACGCCAGACACGTGCATTACTGTCCCCTGCGGATGCAGAGCATGGTGATATCGTCGGATTGTGGGGCGCCGGCGGTGAAGGCCAGCACGTCGCGGGAGAGTCGGTCGATCATCTTCCGGCAGGGTAAAGACATGCTCTCCCGAAGGCTGGCGGCGAGGCGCTCGTAACTAAATTGGTCGAGCGCGGCGTTCTCGGCTTCCGGCACGCCATCCGTATAAAGAAAGAGTGCGTCGCCGGGCTCAAGCTGCGCGCAACTGCCGTCGTACCCCATATTGGCGAGGAGACCGAGGGGAATGCCCCCGACCTCGGAAATAGGTTCCACGGCGCCGGAAGCGCGGAGCAGATAGGGCGGATTATGGCCGGCATTACAATACTGGAGCTCGCCGGTGCGTGTGTTTAAGATGCCGTAGAAGCAGGTGGCATACAAATCGCCGACATTTTCGCGAACCAGGACCCGATTCACATCCAGAAGGCAGTCCTCGGGGCGCATGCCCTGAAGAGCCGTCGTCTTGATCTGGGTGCGTGTAACCGCCATGTAGAGAGCCGCCGGGATGCCTTTGCCCGAAACGTCGCCAATCACCACGCCCAGACGGTCCTCGCCCTGCAGGAAAAAATCGAAAAAGTCGCCGCCCACCGCCCTGGCGGAGGTCATTTGCGCGTGAATATCGAAGTCTCCGCGATCTGGGTAGGGCGGGAAGGTGCGCGGGACCAGCAAGTGCTGGATGGCGCGCGCGGTGTCGAGCTCCTTCTGAAGGGCGGCGAGCTGCGCCCGGTCGCGGGCAGCGACCACCATTTCCGAGCAAAGAAGCGAATTTTCGATCGCCGCGGCGGTCTGGAGAGCGATGGTGTTGAGCAGCTTAAGATCGGCCGCTGTGTAGGGGATTCCGAGGGTGTTGGCGAGGGCGATGACGCCGACGGTGCGCTGCTTGGCGCGGAGCGGAGCGCAGATCAGCGAGCGCAGGGAGAGTTCCGCGTCAAGGGCCCGAGGATCGGCGGCGCAATCGTTCACAATCTCGGCTATACCGCGTTCGACGACGGAGGCGGCGAATCGGGAGGAGGGAACGAGCGGGGCCGCCTGGCCGTCGCCAGAGGCCCCAAAAGTGGCGACAGAACGAAGCGGGCCACCGGACACTTCCCTCACCAGGACGCCGCCGTGCGTGCCGGCGATGAGCCGCCGGGCCTGATCGAGGGCAGACTGCCCCACGGCGGAGAGGTCTAGCATGGCGGCCAGTTGTTCGGAGAGATGCTCAATCAAGTGCACCTCCCGGTAGAAGTGGAGGACTTCCCCGGCCAGGGCGCGGCGTTCGGACTCCTTGGCAACAAGGTGAGTGAGCAGACAGGCGGCGGCCACGGCAAGGGCGGGTGGGCCGGTCACCCAACCCAGGGTGGCGTCTTCCAGGGTAACGGGCACGCGGGAAGCCCCGGCAGAGAGCGTGCCCACCAGCAGTTGGCCGGACGCGTCTTCGATGCCCAACGCATCGCCCATGGCTCCCACAAGGACCGCGACCGCGCGGGAAGTCTCGGATTTGGGGTTCAGCAGCGACTTGAGGGTCAGGGCGGCCATGTGCGTTTAAAGTCCCAACACGGAGCGAGCCTTTTCCAGCAGAGCATCCGGATCAAAAGGTTTAGTCATGTAGAGGTCGGCGCCGACGTCCTGGCCGCGCTGGCGGTCGAATTCCTGGCCCTTGGCGGTGAGCAGGATGACGTAAATCTGGCCCAGCCCCAGTTCCTTCTTCACCGCGTGGCAGACGTCGAAGCCATTCTTCTTGGGCATCATCACGTCCAGGAAGACCAGGTTGGGCTGTTCGTCGCGGATGGTTTCGAGTGCCTCTTCTCCGTTTGCGGCGGTAAGAAGTTCCACGCCGTCGTCCTCGAGTTCCTCGAGGGTCTGTTGGATCAAGGTGCGCAAATGCGGTTCATCGTCAACAATGAGGATTTTCATGTTGTTGGTCACTGATAAATCAGAAATAGAACGTTCTCCAGGCCTTTCTCGAACCGGAGCGAGCGGACCCCCTGGTCGCTGGAAAGCAGGGAGTTCAAAATGATGATGTCCGGTTTGCAGGATACGGCTTTGGACACAAGTTCCGAGCCGTTGGATTCCACCACCTGGTAGCCGCGAGCTTCCAGAACCTCGGTGAGCGTGCGCAAGGTGGGTGCGTCCTCGTCAACCACCATAACTTTCTTCTTGGACTTGCCTTGGTCGAGCAGGGCGCCCACTTCTCGGAAGAGCGACGCCGTGTCGA
The DNA here is from genome assembly GCA_963808085.1 of uncultured Acidobacteriota bacterium. GTDB lineage: Bacteria > Acidobacteriota > Terriglobia > UBA7540 > UBA7540 > Bog-366. The sequence goes on along the minus strand of CAWEFC010000005.1, from coordinate 95,128 downwards.
TGGGCTTGGTGAGGTAACGGTCCACGCCCAGGCGAAAGCCGCGTTCCTTATCCTCCACGATAGAGAGAATAATGATGGGTATATCCATCGTGGAGGGGTCGTTCTTGAGCACCGCCGCAACGTCGAAGCCATTCATCTCCGGCATCATCACGTCGAGGATAATGAGTCCGGGAGTCTCCTCGCGAACCAGGGCGAGGGCCTGGCGGCCGTTTTCGGCAAGGCGGACGGCATAGCCCGCCTCCGTCAACTCTTGCTGGAGAAGCGAGCGGATGTTGGGGTCGTCATCCACCACCAGGATGGACCTGCCGTGCGGCTCCTGGCTCGCGACTTTCTCGCGCAACTGGCGGACCAGCGATTCGATGTCGAGGGAGCGAGGGGCAGGCTTTGCGCCCGTTTTTACGGGAAGGGCGAAGGAGAACGTGCTGCCCTTGCCGATTTCGCTTTCCACCCAGATCCGCCCCCCGTGATATTCCACGATTTCCTTGCAGATGGGCAGGCCCAGTCCGGTGCCTTTGGGGCGGTCGGTGAGAGTATCGCCCACCTGCTTGAATTTCTCGAAGACCTTGGGCTGATCGGCGGGAGCGATGCCAATGCCGGAGTCCGTGACGCTGACCACAATATCGCCGCTGCGGTGGCCGGCCGCGCAGGTGATGGAACCGGAGTCCGTAAATTTGACGGCGTTGGAGATGAGGTTGATCACCACCTGAATGAGGCGATCGCGATCGCCGGTGACGGTGGGAAGGCCCGGTTCGACGTTCTGAAGCAAAATGAGTTTCTTGGCGCCCAAAAGCGAAGAGGTGGCGGCGACGGCCCGCTCGATCACGTCGGCGGCGGAGACGGTTTCCATGTTCCAGGTGAGCTTGCCGGCTTCAATCTTCGCGAGGTCGAGCACATCGTCGATGAGCTTGGTGAGGCGCTCGCCTTCGCTCACTACCACATGGAGATTGTCCATCACCTGCCGCTTGGTTTGTTGGATCTTGCGGTCGTCCTCCGGGACCAGGGGGAAGATGCGTTCGTCCAGGCGTCGGCGAATGATTTTGGCGAAGCCGAGCACGGACGTCAGCGGCGTGCGCAGCTCGTGGCTGACGGTGGAGAGGAAGGAACTCTTGGCGGCGTCGGCTTGCTCGGCGGCGGCGCGTGCTTGGCGGGCGTCTTCGAAAAGTCTGGCGTTGTGGATGGCCACCCCGACGGCGGAGGCGACGGTTGACAGCAGGCGTTGATCAGCTTCGGTGAAGCGGCCTTCCTGCTCGGTGGTCTGGACGCTGATGACGCCGATGGTTTCGCCGCCCGCCGGAATGGGTACGCCCAGGTAGGAGGCGGCGGCGCGGCCCAGGCGATGGACTCCCATACGGGCGGTGCTGCCGTCCACATCTTCGTTGATGAGTAGGGGCTGGCCGGTACGTACGATTTGGGAAGTCAATCCTTCGCCGAAGGGCATCGACTCGGAGTCTTCCCCGTAGCTGTACGGGAAATTCAGCATCATGGTGGAGCGATCGAGCAGAGAGACGTAGGCGATGGGAGCATGAAAAAGGTCGCGGACTTGATCGCCCACCAGTTGAATGAGGCGGTCCATATGGAGTTGGCTCGAAAGCGCCTGCGTAATGCGGTTGATGGTGGCGAGTTCGGCCGCCTGGTCGCGAATTTCGTGCTCGCGTTCGTTGATGACGCGGTAGGCGCCGGCGTTGTCGAGCGCGATGGTGGTATAGGCAGCAAGGCTTTGGAGCAGGTTGAGGTCCTGCTCGGTGTAGGCATTCTTCTTGAAGCTCTGAACACTGAGCACGCCAAGGACGCGATCCTGCGCGATGAGGGGAAGGTAGATCATCGAGGCGGGCGGCTGGGCGGCGCTGCCGTCTTCCAGCGCGAGATCCCCGTGCTTGTAGGACTGAATATATTTCTGATATTCCGTCTCGACGTCATTAAGGAGAATCGGCAGGCGGTTGTCGATACACCAGACGGGAAACTGATTCTTGTCGTGCGCATCGCGGGTGTATGGGGCATAGCGCTTGCCGTTCTCAATGGCCAGGGTGTATTCAATGACACCTTTCTTCGGGCGGTAGAGGCCCACGCCGAAGATGTTGGCGTCCACGATCTGGTTGACGCGCTCATAGAGCTTAAACAGGATGGTGTCGAGATCGAGGGAGGCGGTAATTTCCTTGCCGATCTCGCTGAGCAGTTCAACGTTCTTCTTGCGGTCGTTTTCCGCCCGGAGGGCCTGCGCCTGCGCCGCCGCCGTTTCGGCGCGCAATTCCGCCTCTCGGAACCGGGATCTCTCTCGCTCCCGCCGAGTCAGCCGGTGGCGCTGGGACCGGTCTGCCCCGTACCCCGCGGCGAGTAGAGCCAGTACATACAGGGCATACGCCCACCAGGATCGGTACCAGGGCGGGAGGATGGTAAAGCTGTAGACCCCTTCTTTGCCGGTGCGACCGTCGAAGTTTCGCGCGCGCACCTGGAATTGATAGGAACCGGGACCAAGACTGCCATAGTTGGCCTCCCTCTGCTTCCCCCAACCGGACCAATCTTTGTCGGCGCCTTCCAACCGGTATTGATAGGTGGTTTCACTTTCGTTGCCATACGTGGGGGCGGCAAATTCAAAGCGCAGCGAGTTGCGGTCGTAAGGCAGACGAACGGCGGCGCCTCCGCCGACGGAGGTCCCCCCGAAGACGACATCCTGGGAGCCGGAGCTGACGCGGCGCACCAAAACGGAGAAAGACTGGTCCCCAGAAAGCTTCACTCGTTGGTCAAAGCGCACCAGACCATCAGCGCCCGCAATCCAAAGGTTGCCATCGGGCTCTAACAGAACTCCGCTGCTATCGAAGCGGGACAACCCGCGGAAGGACTCCTCGTCGAGTTTATAGGTCCCGTCGGGTTGGCGGCGGAACATGCCCTGGCGCTGGTTGCTGGACGATTCATTAACGGACCAAATGTCGCCGTTGGGGAGTTCAAACAAGTTCGCTTGCGCGTCGGAATCGGGCAAAGGGAGCCAAAACCGGTTGTCCGGGACGAATCGATGGGCAGCGTTATCCCAGCGAAGAATGTTCTTTGCCGGGGTGGGAAGCACAAAGACCTGTCCGGCGGCGAAGGCGACGGAATTCACGGCTTTCGCCAGGCCGTCCTTTTCGGCAAAGCGCGCCAGCATTTTTGCGTCCTTCATCCCGGTGGAGGGGACTTCAATGCGCAATACGTCGCCAATTCCGCTGCTGGCCCAAAGCGTGCCGTCAGGATGTTCGGCCAGAAACTGAGACCCATCTGTGAAATTAGGAAGGCTACCCTCGTCGATCCATTTGCCACCTTCCCAGCGCATCGAGGACAGGCCGGAATTGCCTCCGACAAACACCCGGTTGGGAGATTCCCGAGACTGCAGCAAAGTGTAACTTGCATAGGTGGGACCTTGCTGGCCGGGAACCGCCGGGGAGACCGTATCGCCGTCGATTCTCATGACGCCATCGCCGCTTGCGGCCAGGAGTTGGCTGGGAGCCTTTCCGGCCGGGTCTCTGAAGGTGAGCAGGAAGAACCCTTGCCCGAAAGAAGTGGGGATCGGTTGAAGTGAGGATAAACCGGTCTTGCCATTGGGAACAAGGCGAGAGAACGCCGAGCCGCCGGCCGCGTTCACAACATAAAGGGAACCCTTCTGTCGAGCCACGTTTTGGGCCGGATCCCGGGAGAAGATCGAGATCGGAGAGTTGATTTCGACGCGGGTGATGCCGTGGCCGAGACCGAGCCATAAGGCTCCCTCGCGATCGGAGTAGGCGACGTACGCGGACGCATTTTGGAGTCCGGCATCCTGGTTAATAATGCGGCGGAGGCGACCGTCGTGTTCCACGATCACCACGCCCCCCTGGGAGGTGGCGACGCAGAAGCCGCCGTCGGGGAGCGCGGAGGAGCTGTAGATGTCGTTCTTCCGGAAATATTCGTCCGCCTGGGTCGGAAATGGGGCTACCTTCTCACCATCAAAGAGGGTCAGCAATTCTCGTCGGGCAGAGACCAGAATGCGCCGGTCGTCGTAAGGGATCAGGATTAGCTTGCTGGAATTCTTGTAGGCGTCGCCACCCGGAAGCGCACGCAATTCATCGCCTAAGATTTCCTGAAGGCCAATGCCGCTCTGGGACGTAAGGATATGGCCGCGCACTTCCGAAAGCGCTTGGAAGCGAGTTTTGGTTTCCCAAGTTTGCATGCGCCGGCCATCCCAACGGAAGAGGCGCGCGTAGGATCGAAAGAAGTTCCCCTGCGGCGTGATCAGAACCTGCCAGACATCGTTGAAATTCCGCTGCTCCGGCGGGATCTTGTCGAGCAGGGACACGTATTGCAGGGTGCCGTGGGCGTCCGCCTCGAGGTAGCCGAAGTTCCCATAGGCGCCCACCCAGATTCTGCCGGTGGCGTCCATGGCGAGGGAGCGGACGGTGGCTGAGGGGACCAGTATTTTTCGCCAACTGACCCCGTCGTACTCCAGAACCATAAAGTCAACGCCGAAGTAGAGAACGCCGCGGCGGTCCTGCAGAACACACCATACCTGAGGGTCGGCGCCGAATTCTCTAGGCGTGTAATTCCGCAGCACGGGCATTCCGACTTCGGCCGGCGTTTGGGCAGAGCGGAGGGGCGGAAGGTATAGCGGCAGGAGCGCAAGCAGAAGGAGCCAGCGTTTAGGTCCGGATGTTTTGCCCAATAGAATCCCCAGGAACTCCCCGTCTCCAGGAGAGAATACGCCCCGTCGGGCCATAACGAATCGAGGGCGCATCGCGCCCGTGACGCAAATTAGATTGTGAAAAAGCCAAAAGAATGGAAGTCTTTACTTTCGACTTCCTGACAATCGGTAGCATACACGCGCGCTATCCTGAATGCAAGGTTCACAGGAGGTTTGTCCAGTCGAAGCTTCGCCCCACTCACTGAAACCTGTTGCTGCCCAACGAATTCCTGCTTCGCTGGAGACTCGACCAGAAGAGTCGCCTTGTCGTCCCTCGCACCATCTTGAAAGCATAAGCCGCTTGAAAGTACCTTCGGTGCGCTCGGACGCCATGGACGCGCAAACCGGTTGCGCAGGCCGGTTGCGTTTACGGGATAGGTCCTCTGTAACGGCGTAGTCTTTACGAATCTACTTGGCTGGTCGCGTAACAGTCGAACTGCCTCACGCATTCAAACTCCCGAGATACGGGGTTGTGGGAAGTTGCGAGCCGAAAAGGATCGTGACTGGATCGCGTAGCCGGGGTCATCAAGGCAATGCGCGCTATTTTAACGCCTCTGCCCGTTCCCCGACTCCCACTTTCCCCTTGACATTCTACCTGAAGACGCCGTTTCCGCCGCCATGGGCTTGGTATGGGTGGGTATTGATTATTTCCCGCCGCCGGGAGCGGCTTCGAAAAACCGGTCCAACTCGTCTTCCACCAGCTTGAGCGTCTCTCCGAACTCCAGCACCAGGGACTTCATTCCGTCCCAACGCAAACGGAACACATAGCTGTGCCGAAAAAAATGGCGAAAATCCAGATAAGCATCCAAACGTACGACCAGGGAGGGAGAAATGGCCGCCCGGCCGGTTCTTCCCGGCTGAGCCATCAAATCCAATAATTCACGGTGCCACCCGTGGCCTTGGGGCGGCCGATCGTAACATTCTGCGGCAATACGCTTAAAGATGTTTTCAACGCCGTTAGAGAAGGAGTGAAGCATCGCGGCAAGCGCGGCGAGCTCGTGATCATTCGGTAGGGTTCAATGCGCACTTTTGTAGAAGCGGGCCAGAGTGCTCCAGCAGGCGCTGTAACCGTCGCCGCTCGACCCCCCACTTCCCCCGCAAATTATCCCACACGCAAGAGCCCCTGGTGGTGTTTCAGGTATTCCGTGAAGGGGTTGTCCTCGTCCAAATCGACAAGATCAACCTGCCGTCCCAGAGCCCGGCTGGCTATTCCCATGGCGCGGAAAAAGACCTCCGGCGGCAACCCCGAAACCGCCAGGTCTACGTCGGAGTCCGGACGCATCTTCCCCTTGCTCGCCGAGCCGAAAACATACACCTCTTTCGCTCCGACCTCCTTGAGCGCAATGGCCGCCTTGTCAACTAATCCCTTGATTTCATCCGTCATGATGTCCTTCCTGGCTCAAGTATGGCAAACCGCGCCGCCTCCGTCGAGACAAGAATATTGAGAACCTAAAGGCCGGACCAGAGATAGGTGGTGCGGTCGCGCAGATGGAACCGTTCGCGTGGAACGTTGAGTTTGCCGCGAATGCTTTTTACTCTGGGCGAAATCTTGATTTTGCGCTTTTCCAGGTCCCCATAGGGCACGGCGAAGGGGATGCCTTCGGGCACCGTTTCGTCGTCAATAATCCGTTTGAAGGTTCTAAAGAAACCCGCAGGGTTGGCGAACAACCCGTCGCCGTGTGCGACGGGAGGAGTGGGAACGGGTTCACCGTTCTCTTCCGCTTTCGCCTTGGCCTTTTCATATTCCAGCAAGGCGTAATTCTCCGCCGCCACGGGCCACGCTGGCTTCGGATTTCGTTTGCTCGCCACTTGTCATTCGTCACTGTCGTTCGAGGTTGTGCGCAGGCAATTGTGAACGGACCGGCAGGGTGCGCGAGCAAGGGCCGCGGACCTAAAAAACAGGTCTGCTACGCTGGCTTGCAAGATTCAACCATCGAGGCGTGGAAACCGTAATTGCACCCCAACCATCAAACCAGAGTCCCGCGTCCTCTGCCGTGTCCCCGATCCCGCGCCTCTTGTCCCGTTTCCCGTGCCCCGTTTCCCGTGTCCCGCATAGGCGTTAAAGCAAGGCGTTGCACGGCTGACATCGCCGCGTGCAAGGCACCCTGGCTGATGCAAAGCTCCGAACTTCCTCGTAGGCGGCTTCTCAGGCCGGATGACTCATTGGGCCGAAACAAGACTTCGAGGCTACAAAACGGTCCGGGCAAAGTTCGTCGCGGCAGGTCAAGACATCTCTTCGCGGCCAGCGTCCAGCACTTCGCGGACCTTTCGGGCCATCCCCGACGGCGTGAAGGGCTTCTGAAGGAAGGCGGTGCCCGTTTCCAGCACGCCGTTGCGGACAACGGCATCATCCGTATATCCTGACATGTACAGCACCTTCATGGTCGGCCGCAAGCCGGTGAGATGCTCGGCGATCTTCCGGCCACTCATTTTGGGCAAGACCACATCGGTCAGCAGCAGGTCGATCGGCTCCTGGTGCTGCTCGCCGATCCGGAGGGCATCCTCAGGGCTCGTGCTCTCTAACACCTTGTAGCCTTGTGCTCGCAGGATGCTTGCCGCCAGGGCGCGAACCGCTCCTTCGTCTTCAACCAGCAGGATGGTTTCGGAACCAGCCTCCGAGGGTCGCGGCACCTCCGAAATCTGAGCCGATTCCGCAGCTTCATCAACCCGGGGCAGGTAAATCTTAAACGTCGTGCCTCGGCCCAACTCGCTGTAGACCCAGATAAACCCTCCACTCTGCTTGACGATTCCATACGCCGTCGCCAAGCCCAGCCCCGTACCTTTATGCTTCTCTTTCGTGGTAAAGAACGGCTCGAAGATATGCGCCTGGGTCTCCGCATCCATCACGATCCCGGTGTCGCTAACCGCCAGCATCACATAATGGCCTGGGGTGACTACAGCGTGTGTTTGGGCATAGGCGTCGTCGAGCTGGACATTGGCAGTTTCAATGACCAGCTTGCCGCCCTCCGGCATGGCATCGCGGGCGTTGACGGCCAGGTTCATCAGGATTTGCTCGATTTGCCCCGGATCGGCTTTCATTTGGCCCAAAGCGGGGCCTCGAACCAGCGTTAACTCAATATCCTCACCGATCAAGCGTCGCAGCATCTTCTCCACATCAGCGACCAGGGAGTTCAAGTCCAAAACCCGGGGCGCCAGCACCTGCTGCCGGCTGAAGGCCAGCAGTTGTCGCGTCAACGAAGCTGCTCGGTCGCCGGCGCTCTTAATCTGCTCGAGAGAATTGCGCAGCGGGTCGCTGGAGTGAAGAAGTTCCAGCGCCATTTCACTGTACCCGTTGATGATGGTCAAGAGGTTGTTGAAGTCGTGCGCCACCCCCCCGGCCAGGCGCCCCACCGCCGCCATCTTTTGAGCCTGGCGGAACTGATCTTCCAGATGCTTGCGCGCGGTAACATCCTGGGCGATCCCGGCGAACAGGGTGAGTCTTCCTGTCTCGTCTCGAATGGGGAAACCACGGCCCCAAACCCAATGGATGCTGCCGTCGGTGTGAATCACGCGGTATTCGGAGTCGAAAGGTTTTCCCGCTTTCATGAGTCCGAAGGTGGCAAGCACCCGTTCGCGATCGTCGGGATGGCAGGCCTCGACGAAGGACTTGGGGTCTTTATACAAGCTCTCTTGCGTCCGCCCCCATACCCGGCAGTAGGCGGGACTGACATAAACGATTTCGGAGACCTCCGGGTTGGCAATCCAAAAGATCTCATCGATGTTTTCGGTAATCAGCCGGAATCGTTGCTCGCTTCGGCGCAGTGCGGCCTCCGCCCGCCGCGCCTGCGTGACATCGATCGACACGCACCCGACAAATCGCCGTCCCGCGCTGTCGCGGAACGGAAATTTAATGGCCAGCCAATCGATCTCGCTGCCGTCAGGGGACGTGGTCTTTTCGGCAAACTCAAAAGCGCAATTTTCTGCCACAACCTGCCGGTCGTCGTCCGCCAGCGGACTCGCTATGGAGTCAGGCCAGAGATCTGAGATGATTTTCCCAATAATTTCCGTGGAAGGCTTGCCGGCCATTCGCTCAAATGCGCGGTTCACGTAGACGTATGCCCCCTGATCGTCGCGCATGAAGGCCACGGCAGGGGTGTTGTCCATGAACGCGCCGAAAAGGTCCTCGCTCTCTCGCAGCGCGGCTTCGGCCATTTTCTGCTTCGTGAAGTCGCGGGCGATGGTGGCGGCGCCCACGGGATTACCCGTGCAGTCCAAGATGGGGAAAATGCTTAGCGAAACGTAAACCGACTTGCCATCTTTGTGAACGCGGACGGTTTCATAGTGCTCAAGACGCTCACCTCGCCGCAGCTTTTCAAAGATGAGATCCAAGTCCTTGGCAAACCCACCAGGCACCAGCATGCCGATGGAACTCCCGATTGCCTCCTGAGCGGAATAACCATACATTCTTTCCGCCCCTCCGTTCCAACTTATGATGATTCCGTCCAAGGTCTTTCCAATGATGGCGTCGTCGGACGAATCCACGATCATGCCAAGGAGGGAAGTCTTCTCATGTAGGCGGTTTCTCTCGATCGCACAATCCAGGCACCGGGCAAGCATCTTGGGCGTAAGGACGCCCTTCACCAGACAGTCCTGGGCGCCCTCCCTGACGGCCTGCTTGGCCAGTTCCTCATCCTCCGTTCCACTCAAGACCACGATGGGCCTGCCTTTGGCGGCGGTCCGCACCCAACGAAGGGCTTCCAGTCCCTGGCTGTCCGGCAGAGAAAGATCGAGTAATATGGCTGCCGCATCCCGTTGCATCAAAGAACCCCTGACTTTTCCAACTCGGTTCACACACTCGAGATGGTATTTTCGGTTCTCGGCCCCCGCGAGCGCTTCGCGAATCACTCGTACATCATCCGGATTGTCTTCGACCAACAGGATGTTCACTAGACCTGAGTCCATCTCATCCGTCCCTCCTTGGGGAGGAGCTTGCCCACGCTGAGCGACAGCCGTGGACTTCCTCTATATGTTCATGGAAGGCCGCCCAGAGTTCCGACATTCCCTCCGCTGCACTGCGGTCTTCCGGAGCAATAAATTCCTGGCCGCACACAGAACATCGATAAACGAACGGCTCGCCCAGTTTCCAAGGTCTGATCTGAAGCTGCGGTTTCTCCATTGTGTTGTCGATCACGCCGGACTTTCTCCTGCAGGGGATTCTTGCGGGTCCGGCGCGGCGACGATCTGCGTCTCGCTGCGGGCGATGCATTCGAAGCAGTTGGCCAGCGTCACCATTGCGACGTGGGCAGCGATTTCGACAATTTCCGCGTCACCGTAGCCGGCGTTGCGGACGCGAAAAACCGCCTCCTGCGTGACCTGACCGCGCCACACCACCAACTCACTGACAAATTTCAGCGCGGCAGCCCGCCTGGCATCATCCGATTGGCAGCGCTGGCTCGATACGATTTCACCCTCGGTCATTCCGGTCTTTCTTGCGATCTCGCTGCGCAGGGCCACCGAGACCTCACATTGATTCGCCCTGGATACGGCGAGTGCGATCCCCTCGCGGAACTTCGCATCCAGTACGCCGCTGGCTAGAGCTGCCGAAAAACCCAGGTACCCACCGAGCACCGAAGGCGACCGAGCCATGAATTTCATCATTCCGGGTGTCATTGCCAGCCGGTCTTGCACACCGCCCAAAATTGGCCTGACCCCGGGCGCGTCCGAGACCGGATCGATGGGTTGTTTTCTTGCCATGTCGTTACCCTCTCTGTTTCGCCGACCCGAACGGAGGGCATGACCAATCCACTCCGTAAAAATCATGATTCACGTTCGGATTTTCAGCAGTCCGCTACCTGTCTTGACGACTCCTCCCACCAATCCTCTCGTCAAGCAGCTATGGAGCGGTCGCTCGGCGGACGCCAAGGGAAGGCGTCTTTCGTGGCGGGACCGGCAGCGGCCGCTCCGATTGACACCGGAGCAACGGGCACGTCGTTCGCCATGAACGCAAATCTAGTAAGTACCAGATAGTTAAAAGATTGCACTCCGCGCTGGGATGGGTGCAGGTAACGAAATTTCGTGAATTCCCCAAATTCCGTTAACCGTTATGGGAACATTCGGCATCCAACAGGAAGCAGTACGATTTTCTCCTCTTCTTCTGGATTTCTCGCCGACCCCCGGACGAGTACGCTTCGGTGAGGCGCACGCATGGAGATCAGGAACACGATGATCCATACGGGTGCGGCGCTCGTGAGTTCGTACAACTACCCCCTCGTCCTGCTTTCCGTCTTCATTGCCATTCTGGCTGCGTACGTAGCTCTGGACCTTGGCGGGCGGGTGACGGCTGCCGCCTCGTGGGTCCGGCACGCCTGGTTAATGGGCGGAGCTGTCTCCATGGGCTTTGGAATCTGGTCGATGCATTACGTAGGGATGTTGGCTTTCAGGCTGCCCGTGCCGGTGCTTTACGACGTGCCCATCGTGTTGGTATCCCTCTTCGCCGGAATTCTAGGCTCGGCGGCGGGTTTGTTTGCGGTTAGCCGCAGGAAGTTCGGACGAGTGGAGGCGAGCGTTGGCAGTCTGGCGATGGGCACGGGGATTGTCTCCATGCATTACATCGGCATGGCCGCGATGCGGCTCCCCGCCATGTGCCGCTATAACCCAGTGTATGTTGGGTTCTCGATCCTGATTGCGGTGAGTGCTTCCCTAGCCTCGCTGGTGTTCGCCTTCGACTTTCGCGATGAAGCCAGGACTACCTGGGCGAAGGTTGCTAGCGGAACCGTCATGGGAATCGCTATTGCGGCGATGCACTACACCGGCATGGCCGCGGCGAGCTTTGTGCCCTCCAACGTGGCCGAGGATACTTCTTATGCCGTCAGCATCTCGCCACTCGGCATTGCCGGCGTCGTGACCGTAACCCTCATCATTCTTGGTTTTACTCTGCTGACCACCGGGATGGGGCGGAGGTTCGATCTGCAGAGCGTCGAATTGGAATTAACGGAGACGCGTTACCGTCTCCTGTTCGAGCACTCCCAGGCGGGCGTCTACCGGGCGACGCTCGATGGCCGCATTCTGGACTGCAACGAAGCGTTCGCCAATATCTTAGGCTACGGTTCCCGCGGCGAATGCCTCACCCATTATATAACCGAGCATTATCCCAACCCCGCCGATTGGCGGGCGTTTACTAATGAACTGCTGGAAAGGTCAACAGTTGCCAACCGGGAGGTACAACTGCGCGCCAGGGACGGCAAGCCCGTGTGGGTTCTTGAGAGCGCGACGCCCACACACACCAACATCAGGAGGCCCATCATCGAAGGCAGTCTTGTCGACATCACCCATCGGAAGCAGTCAGAGGAGGATCTGCGCCAGGCTGACGAAGACCTCCGACGGGCCCATGATGAACTGGAAGCGCGCGTTCGCGAGCGCACTGCGGAATTGGCCAAAGTCAACGAAGCTCTGCGCGCTGAAGCTGCGGAAAATAATCGGGCCATGCAAGAGATCGAATCGCTCCGGAGGCAGCTCGAACTCGAGCGTGACTACCTGCGGGAAGAGGTTAAGGAGGCACAAGCTTTTGGGGAAATTGTGGGAAGCAGCGCGGCGCTTCGGCAGGTGCTCAGCCAGATTGAGCTGGTGGCGCCGACGGAAGCCTCGGTGATGATCCTCGGGGAGTCGGGGACAGGCAAGGAAATGGTGGCGCGCGGCATCCACGAGCGCAGTCCACGCCGCCTTCAGCCGTTAGTGAAGGTAAACTGCGGTTCAATCCCCAGGGAACTGTTCGAGAGCGAGTTCTTCGGTCACGTCAAAGGCGCGTTTACGGGGGCGCTGCGCGATCGCGCCGGCCGCTTCGAGCTCGCGGACCACGGTACCCTGTTTCTCGACGAAGTCAGCGAGATTCCGCTCGAGCTTCAAAGCAAGCTGCTTCGGGTGCTTCAGGAGGGTGAGTTCGAGCGGGTCGGCGACGAAGCCACTCGCCGTGTAAATGTGCGTGTCATCGCGGCGACTAACCGCAATCTGCAAAGCGAAGTCGAGGCCGGCCGCTTCCGGCTGGACCTTTTCCATCGGCTGGCGGTGTTCCCCTTGCAAGTTCCGCCGCTGCGCGAGCGCCGGGAAGATATTCCGACCCTGGCGGCTCACTTTGTCGAGCAGATCTGTTCGCGCTCAAATCTTCCCCGGCCTCGCCTGCGCCAGCGCGACATCGAGATCCTCCAGCAGTACAATTGGCCCGGCAACGTCCGCGAATTGCAAAACGTGATTGAGCGGGCAGTGATCCTGGCGCGGGGAGGCCCTTTACACCTTGACCTCCCCGTTACTTCCCCGGTTCGTGCGAAGGAACAGACCGGGCCGCCGCAACCACCCGCACGGGAGGAGCGAATTCTCACCGAACAGGAGTGGCGCGCCCTTGAGCGCGAAAACCTGCAAAGGGCGCTCGAACAGGCAGGCGGCCGTATTTCCGGACCAGGCGGCGCCGCCGAGCTTCTGGGGATTCACCCCAATACCCTCGCCTCTCGACTGGAGAAGCTGGGCATACGGCGCAAGGCGTGATCGGGTCTCAATGCCAACGCGCCGCCCTTCGAACAAAGAATGAACCGCACGATTGCATGGCTTTCCTGGCCATGCAAATCGGTAACAGGTAAGTTGGACGTCAACGTTGGTGTGCTGATTCCTCCTCGTTTACGAGTTCGGGAAATGAGATGAGTGGGTACGATTGGGAACGAAAAACGCCCTTCGCACCCACAATCCTGCAATTTCCCCAGATACGTTCACGTCAGGGAAACAGGGACTCATTAATCTGGTGGTTGGTCAGGCGCAGCCAGCCGGGCCGCTTCGAGTCGATAATGGGCAGCCTGTTCGCCCGTGCTTTGCGAACCGGCTTTCCACCTCCCAGCTCCGCTTTGACTCCGCGCAAAACCAACTTCTTCACGGAGCAGCCTCTCTGCGCCGCCGCGGTTTCGAGTCGCCGGTAAAGTGGATCCGGAATGTCCACGGTGGTTCTCATCGGAAAACTCTACCATATTTATGGTCGGGATGGGTTGTCACTCGATAACCCGACGGACTCCGGGCTCCTTGGGCCGGAGTCCGACAGCCGCGCCTTCCTCCGGCCCGTCTCCCGAAAAGAAACAGCGTCAGAGGAAACGGTTTCAGGAACATGTGAAAAAATAGTATTTCGACCTGTTATCAACCGTGCAACTTATTGAAAATGCGCAGTAGTAAAATCGGTAGAGCCAATTATTTCACACGTTCCAGGTACCGTTTCTGGGTTGGTGCTATCCTGACATCATTTCTACTCGCAATGACGGTTTGACACCCTTGCTGGTCTTATTTAACATCGGCATTGACTGCAGGGTTCGGTGATCCCGAAGCTGACACAAACTGCTCGATTACGGGAGAGACGCATGCCGAAGAATGCGAAGATCATCGCTTTAGCACTCCTTGTGCAGGTTCTGATACCCGGCGCAACTTGGCGGGCACGAGCGCAGGCGGAGAAGACCACTTACGCCGCCATGGCTCCTCTCAATCAGTACTTGATACAGGATGAGAAGACTGAAATCGCGCTCGCCCGCAGTGCTGCGCCCGCATCCATTTCGGACGGTGCCGAGGTGATGGTGCTGGGACGGACGGGATACACGATCGCGATGAAGGGCCGGAATGGCTTTCTGTGTCTGGTGGAACGATCATGGGCCAACACCACCGATAATGCGGAATTCTGGAATCCCAAAGACCGCGCCCCCCATTGCTTTAATCCGGCAGCCGCGCGAACCTTTGCGCCCATCTACCTGATGAAGACCAAACTGGTGCTGGCGGGAAAAGTGAAAGCGGAGATCGCCCAGACGATCGCATCAGCACTCGATAAGAAAGAACTGCCCCCGCTCGAGCCGGGAGCCATGTGCTACATGATGTCGAAGCAGCAGTACTTAAACGACGACGGCAAGAGCTGGCATCCACATCTGATGTTTTTTGTTCCGGGCGACGCGGCGAAGAGCTGGGGAGCCAATCTGCCCGGCTCGCCGGTTATCGCGGCGGATGACCCTCAACAACGGGTGACTGTTTTCATGGTCGTGGTTGGAAGCTGGTCCGATGGGACGCCGGCCACGCCGATTGCGCACTGATCTGCAATTTGATGCTACCCAGCGATACTCTCGCCCTTCGGGCCTTCCGGACGCGGGACATTGTCCCCACCAACGCGAGGGATGGCGATGGCCCACACCGGAAAACGCTAGCGGGCGATAACAACCAGCCCATCACTGAGGGCTGACTTGGCCTGAACGCCCTTCTCCCCTGCACTCGTCCAAACTCCCGCGAAGGGTTTCCCGTATCCCGTGTCCCGTTCCCCGTGTCCCGTTTTCCCGTTCCCCGAATTCGCCGCCCACTTTCCCCTTGACATTCTACCTGAAGGGCGCTACCTTCCCCTAGCATGTCTACTAAAGAACAGCAAGAACGCATCGAACTTTTGCAGGGGACCCTTGACCTGCTCATTCTCCGCACGCTGGTGCTGGGACCAACGCACGGCCACGCCATTGCCAAGGCTATCGAGTTCCGCTCCGAAGACGTCTTGCAGGTCGAGCAGGGGTCGCTCTACCCGGCGCTGCACCGGCTGATCAAGCGGGGATGGATTTCCGTCCAGGAAGGCACGTCGGAAAACAATCGCCGGGCCAAATTCTACCGGCTGACGGCCAAGGGAAGGCGCCAGTTGGACGTCGAGACGAGCAAGTGGGGCAAGCTGGCGGGAGCCATCGCGCGGATTCTCATGCCCGCGGAACAGGAGGGAAAATCGTGAGCCTCTGGGATCGGCTGTTGGGGCGCCGCCAGCGCATGATGGATGACCTTGATCAGGACATCCGCGACTTTATTGAGCGGGAGACGCAGGACAACATCGACCGCGGTATGCCGCACGACGAAGCGCGTTACGCGGCTTTGCGCAAGTTCGGCAATGTAACATACGTCCGCGAGGAAACGCGGGAGGTCTGGACCATGGTGTGGCTCGAGCAACTCTGGCGCGACATTCGCTTCGGCCTCCGCATGCTGGTGAAGAACCCGGGGTTCACGGCAGTCGCCGTGCTGACGCTGGGTCTCGGCATCGGGGTGAACAGTACCATCTTCAGCGTCGTCAGCACCATGCTGCTGCGCAAACCGCCCGTCCAAGAGCCGGACCGGCTGGTAATGCTGTGCAGCAGGCATAAGGCTGCGGGAGCCGGCCCGATGGAAAGCCACGATCCGGTTTCACCGCCGGACTTCCTCGGCTGGCGTGCGCAGGTGACGGCGTATTCAGGCATCGCGGCGGCGACAACGTTCGAAAATGACGACCACGTCACGCTGAGCGGCGGAAGCGAGCCGGAGCGCACTCCGAGCGGCGAGGTTACGGCGAATTACTTCCAGGTGCTTGGCGTCTCCCCCGTGCTGGGACGCGGCTTCCTGCCCGGTGAGGACCAGCCCGGCCACGACCACGTCGCCTTGTTGCGAGCCGACCTCTGGAACCGGCGTTTCGGCGCCGATCCCCACATTCTAGGGCGCACGGTGAAGGTGAACGGAGAGTCGTACACGCTCGTTGGTGTGATGCCGGACACGTTCCGGCAGTTGTGGGTGTTCCCCGAGCAGCTCTGGATTCCGCTCGTCTTCACGCCCGCGCGATTGGGTGCCGCCGCGCGTGCTCAACGCAGCCTCAGCGTGTTCGGTCGATTGAAGCCGGGGATAACCGAGACGCAGGCGCGCTCCGAGCTTGAAACCATTGCCCAGCGCATCGCCGCCAGCAACCCCGAAACCGACAAAGACTGGGGCGGAAATGTTTTGACCGTGCAGCAATATGCCATCCAGGAAAGCAACGCCAGCACGGCGCTGGCGTTTCTGATGGCCGCGGTAGGATTCGTTCTGCTGATCGCATGTGCGAACCTGGCTAATCTGCTGCTAGCGCGCAACGCCAGCCGCCAGCGTGAATTCTCCGTTCGCGCCGCGCTGGGCGCAGGTGGATTTCGCCTGGCGCGCCAGCTCTTGTGCGAATGCCTCCTCCTGACCCTTCTCGGCGGCGCCGTGGGTCTGCTCTTCACCGCATGGGGTTTGCACCTTCTGCGTGGGGCATTCAACTGGAATGAGTGGTCAGTGCTTATCTCTGAACAACTGTCCATTGACCAAAACGTGCTGTGGTTCACTCTGGTAGTTTCAGCGGCCACCGCCATAATCCTGGGGCTGGCTCCGGCGTTTCAGATTTCCAGGCGAGATCCGAACGCCGGCCTGAGGGATAGTACGAGGTCGGCAACCACGGGGCGCGAACATCATCGCCTGCAAAACCTGCTGGTGACCGCCCAACTCGCCCTTTCGCTGATCCTCCTGGTGGGTGCGGGACTGTTTGTGGAGAGCTTTATCGAAGAAATGCACTCACGGCCCGGAATGAATTCCCATAACGTGCTGACTGCATCCGTGACGCTTGCGGGCGAGGCCTACAAGGACCCGGGGCGCCAGGCCGATTTCTTCCAAAGTGTCCTGCGGCAAATTGCCACCTACCCGGAGGTTCAAACAGCGGCTGTCACCAGCGATCTGCCTTACACGTTCCCCGCTGAAACGCGCATCGCGGTCGAGGGCCGCCCCGTGCCGAAGACCGACAAGCAAGCGCAGTCGGCTTACTTCGCGGTAAGCCCCGGCTACTTCAATTCCGCGCAGATTCCGTTGCGCGAAGGGCGCGACTTCACGCTTGCCGACAAGCCGGAGGCTGCTCCTGTGGTCATCGTCAACGAAGCCTTCGCGCAAAAGTTCTTCCCCAATGAGAATCCGCTGGGTCGCCACATCAATGTCAATCGCCCTGACGACACCACGAGCAGCGCGGGTGGGGCCACCAAGTGGAGCGAGATCGTCGGCGTAATAAGCAACGTCGACGACTACGTGGGACAGCAGACCCCGCCGGCGCAGGTTTTCGAGCCGTTCCTGCAGCGCCCGGATGCAGCGATGAAGCTGCTGGTCCGCACCCGCATCGCGCCTGCCAACTTCGCCGCGTCATTGCGCCGAGCGGTTTGGAGCGTGGACAAGGACCAACCCGTTACCAACGTGAAAACCATGGACCGGGTGCTGAATGACTCAGGCCAGGGAGATGACATCATGGCGAAGCTGATGGGCGTATTTGCCGGTATCGCCCTGGTGATCGCGGCGGTCGGCATCTACGGCCTCATCGCCTATCTCGTGGGTCGCCGCACGCATGAGGTCGGCGTGCGCAAGGCGCTCGGCGCGAGCAGCCAGGAGGTATTGACGCTGGTACTGCTGGGCTCAATGCGCGTGGTGTTTGTGGGTGTCGGCCTTGGTTTCATGGCTTCGCTCGCGATGCCGCGCCTGGTGATGGCAAGCTTCGAAGGCGTCCACATGAATCACAGTAGTTGGATCCTCGCCGGTACGCCTCTCACCGTAATTCTCGTTGCGTTGGTTGCCTGCTACATTCCCGCGCGGCGAGCGTCGAAAGTCGATCCCTTGGCAGCGCTGCGGTTCGAGTGATGGAGGGAGGCGATGAGCTCCTGGGGTCCAAGGTTGAGGCTCCGCACGCGCAAGACTAACGACCGCGAATGTAACTCAAACGCCATCCTCTACGATATACTCGCTTATAATAGTAATATGTAGTGACGAAGTCTCGCCGTAGCGCGGGCAAGATGCCCGCGCTACGAACGGCGTACCCTTGCCCCGCGCCTCACTCTTGCGCCTCCAGATCCCGCACCCAAATATTTCGATAGCGCACGAGGTCTCCGTGATCCTGAAGCCGGAGCGGTCCTTTCGGACCGCGGTCAGTGTAGCGCGGGAAAATGCGGTGCCCGGTTTCGCCCATGATCGCGGTGTGGTTTTGAATCACCACGCCGTTCTGAAGTGCCGTGATGTAAGCGGGGGTTTCCAGATTCCCGTTCTTGAACCGCGCGGGACTGAAGATGACGTCATAAACCTGCCACACGCCGGGGTCGCAAGAAGGGTTCACGAGCGGCGGGTATTGACCGTAAATCGCGCCCGCCTGGCCGTCCGCATAGATCAGGTTGCGGCTGCTTTCGAAAACTTGAAGCTCGTAAACGCCAAACAGAAAAACTCCGCTATTCCCCTGCCATACATTTCCCGGCCTGAGGGGCGCGGGAGTCCGCCACTCGACGTGGAGTTGGATGTCACCGAACTCTTCGCGCGTATAAATGTCGCCGGTTTTGGGAGCCACCTCGAAGTAGCCGTCGCGCACGGTCCATTGGGCGGGGCTGCCGTGGGCATCCTTCCAATGAGAAAGGTCCTTGCCGTCGAAAAGAACGTGTGCATCGGAAGGCGGACGCACTGAGCGCCCCTCGTCGCGGCACATCCCCGCCGTGACCTTGACCGGTTGCGGACGCTTGGCATCGTGGACGTGCCATTTGCCGCCGGGCAGCATGGGTGTGTCCTCATAACCCATTCCGGATTCGTGTTGCGCGCTCGCGGCCGGGTCAAGCAGGAAAATGCTGCCAATGATTAATGCAGCGATAGGGAGAATGAGACTCTTCAATATTTTCATCGAGTTTTTACCTTTTCGTATGTCTTGGTGCACTCTTTATTTAAGTGTATCCAGGGCGGCGCAGTGCAATCAGACACGTGCCAATGCGCGTCCAGGGATCGTGGGCACTCATCCTACACCGGGCAGAGCTTTGGGGGAAGCCATGCTGCAACCGAAGCGAACGGGCAGCAGTGCAGGTGGCACAGGCACTCCTGCCTGTGCCCATCAGCCTCAACTGAAAAATGTAGCGGAATTAGGTAATGGAAGAGCTTTAGTGCGCAGTAAGGCGGCAGAGTGAGCCAGCCTGCAGAGGCCAACGATTTCGCCGGGTAACCTGAGCGCCCGACTATGCGTCCAAGTGTACGAAGTCCTTCAGGCGCGGAACCAAGTGGCGATGCGTCGAATCCGGACCATAAAACAGCGCGTGGATATACAGAAGCAGAGCGGGTTGCGAGAATCGGCGCGGCGGATTCTTCCGGAATGGGAAATAGCAGAGCCGGCCCTTCACGATCTTGCCGGGATCGTGGTACGAGACCAGGGGCCACGTTGCAGGAAAGAATCGGAACCCGGCTTGGGCCAGCGCGGCGTGCCAACGGTCGCCGGAAGCGGCGGTGACTTCGCCATAGAGCCGCCAATTCGGGCCCTGGGGACCGCGGCGCTCCTGGCGAAGAAGCTGGCGCAGGATTCGCACGCCGAGGCCCCGGCCGCGGAGCGCGGGATCGACAAAGATGTAGCTTCCAAACACCACGCTGAACGCAGGCAACACCAGGGTACAGGCGCCGCCCACCATCCGATCCCCCATGTAGGCTGCGAACAGGTGCACTGGATTCACGCGCGCCGGTGAGGGTACCATGACTCGCCGCAGCACGCTGAGACTGACGCGCTCGTCGGGGTTGAAGCAGCGTTGGTAAAGTCGTAGGTAGGTTTCCACCTCGCCGCGCTCGTTTGGACGGAGCAATATCAAAGTGAGTTTCACCATGGAAGCCCTCGCTTCAATTCGATTTGTGAAATCATGCCGGTTTCGAGTATCTTGTATCACAGGCTCAATCTGCCGGGCCAATCAATCGGGAGTGTCGCCGGGGATGTTGAGGAATCTCGCCGGGTTCGTGTTGTTGTTGCTGGTGTTCACGCTCGCCTCAACCGCCCAGGAACTAGATGATGCGGGGTTCGTCCCCATTTTCTCGGGCCAGGACCTGGCCGGCTGGCACGCGATGGGGCAGCAGGATTGGCATGCGGAAGACGGAATCCTGTGGACGGAAGGGAAGGGCGGCTGGTTGCGCTCTGACCAGCCCTATACGGACTTCGCGTTGCGCCTGGAGTATCGCCTAACGAAAGGAGCTGTCAGCGGGATCTTCTTGCGGTCTGCTGAGCAGGGTGACCCCACGTTCACGGGCCTGAAGATTTCTCTTCTTGATGATGCCGGGCAGCTCACGGATCTCCACAGCACGGGAGCTATCTATGGTGCAGTGATTCCTCTCTATAGCGTGGGCAGAAAGGCCGGCGAGTGGAACCAAGTTGAGATTTCCTGCGTCGGCCGGCACTTGACGGTCTACCTGAATGGGAATCGGATTCATAAAATCGATTTTGATGACCCCGCATTTGTTTTTTCCGAGAAACGCCCCCTCAGCAGGGTTCCCAATCAAGGCTACATCGGATTGGAAAGTCATACCAACCGGGTGGATTTTCGCAGCCTGCGCCTCCAAGTTATCAAACCTTCTGCCTGAGGTTAATCTCACGGGCGAGAAACGAAAACCGAAACTCGAAAGCAGAAGCTCGGGCCGAGTTTCGACCTTCGATTTACCAAGTTCGGGTTCGAGGGAGAAAGCAATTGTCTAAACTTCGTATTAAGTCGGCGAATGGCGTTGGAACGGCTCTGATTTTCCTCGCGTTTGTTGTTTTGGTGATTCTTGCGGGTCTCATTTGGAAATTGGCGAGCCGCCAGGGCCCCACCATTCTCTTATCCCAGCCACCCAAAGGGCTGGGTCAAAAGACGGAACTCGTCGTGGATGCCAGTGACTCGAAGCAGAACCTCAAGAGTCTGGCCGTGGAGGTCGTCCAGAACGGCCAGGTTGTACACCAATCGAATTTGGTGATAACGGCGCGCGCGCACCGGGGGTGGAAGTTCTGGTCCTCAGGCCCAGTAAGCGCGACCCACTGGACGGTTCTGGTGGGCCGCGAAGTGATTCCGTCGCTGAAAGAGGGGCATGCCACCCTTCGCGTGACCGCACTCAATGATTCGTGGGGGCGCCTCTTCCGGGGAGGACTAAGCGAGGTGGCGATGGACTTGCCGGTGCGGTTCGCGCCTCCGCAAATTTCGATGTTGAGCACGCAGCATTATATTAATCAGGGCGGCTGCGATATGGCGGTGTTCACGGTTTCACCGGGGACCACCGAGTCCGGCGTCAAGGTGGGTGACAACTACTTTCCCAGTTTCCCCATGAAGGAATCCCAGCCGCAAACCCGCCTGTGCCTCTTTGCTTATGCGTGGAACGCAGACATTTCCGTGGCTCCCCACGTCGTGGCTCGCGACGATGCCGGTAACGAATCTTCGGCCAGCTTCAGCTACAAAGTCTTCCCCAAGAAATTTCATTCCGACACCATCGACCTGAATAAGACCGCCGGCGGGAGGTTCTTGGAAAATGTTGTTCCCCCGATCATGAGCCAAACCCCCGAGCTGAACGACCAGGGAAGCCTGATTAAGAACTTCCTGCTGATTAACGGCTCGCTGCGGCAGATGGACGCACAAAAGCTGGTGGCGTTTTCCCAGCGCACCGCCCCACGGTTTTTGTGGAAAGGGCCTTTCCTCCGCTTGCCCGGCAAAACGGAAGCCAGCTTCGCGGATTACCGGACGTACGTCTATGACGGGCAGCCGGTGGACCATCAAACGCATCTTGGGTTTGACCTGGCAGGTTCGGAGCACATGCCCGTGCGCGCCGCCAATTCCGGCGTCGTCGTATATGCGGGGTTTTTCGGAATCTATGGCAACGCAGTCATCATCGATCACGGCTGCGGCATTCAGAGCCTTTACGGCCACCTGAGCTCTCTCGAGGTCAAGGAAGGGGATGAGGTGAAAAACCTTCAGGAGATCGGCCACAGCGGCCAGACAGGCCTTGCCGGGGGCGACCACCTGCATTTCACGATGCTGTTGGATGGAATTCCCATTAACCCCGTGGAGTGGTGGGACCCGCACTGGATTCACGACAGGATTGAAGCCAAGATGGTGCAGTAGGTCACGGGTTGCAGGGGACTGGTCTAAAGGGCAGCGGGCAGCTTCGGCAGGGATCAGAAAACCATTAGAGAAAACCTTCGGGTTCTCTGTAACCTGTCCCCTGTAACCTAGTTTTTCGCCACGCGGGCCAAGTAGAATTTGAAAAACTTTGCGGGGTCGGTGGATAATCCCACCGTCGCATTGCCTTTTCTGCCGTCAACTACTCGCGTAAATCCCTGATCATCAACTTCGACAGCGAGGTCTTTGGTTTGGCAGAGACCGGGATCGAGCACCACGGCCACGGCCATCGGGTCGAAGAGCGTGGGTGTCTCCTGGTTCCAAAGATGATACAGGGCGGCCAGCGTGTTGGTGACCGGCGTGTTTTGGCTGAATATGCGGCTGCGCCCCGCGGCATCGAGCTTCAGCATGGCCGTAACATCGAGCGGCGCCATGACGATGGGAATCCCGGAGGAGAAGACCACCTGGGCGGCAGCGGGATTGGATTTGATGTTCCATTCCGCGTCGGGCTTTGATCCCGGACCGTAACCGACCGCGATGGAGCCGCCCATCAGTGCGATGCGCTTGATGTTTTTCGCCGCCACCGGATCGGCTTGGATCAGGGCTGCCACGTTGGTGAGTTCGCCGATGGCGATCAAGGTGATCTTGCCGGGGTAGCGGTGCAGTTCGCTGCGCATGAAATCAACGGCGCTTTCCTTGCGAATCTGCGGGCTCACGAAGCCATCGGCCCAGTGTGTTTGCTCGATGGGTTGAGCCGCTTCCGGGGGACCTGCGACCACCGGCACCTGCCGCCACTTTCCGCCTGCCTCCCACAAGAACTTGGCGGCCAGCCGCGCCCGCGCTGCCGTGTCGCCGGAGACCGTGGTCACACCCAGCAAATCGATTTCCGGACTTTTGATGATAAGCGCCAGGGCAAAGGCATCGTCGATGTCAGTGCCAATGTCGGTGTCGAGAAGTACGGGTATCTTCGCCGGCGCATCTGCCGCAGCGGAGGTTCCGGCAAGGACAAGAAAAAGTAGCAGGACTTGGATTAATAGCTTCATGTGAATTCGCCTCGGGGGAATGGCCAACTGGTCGACGGGGCATGGAGCGTGAATCAGTTGTAATTACGTACGTGGTTGAAGTTTATGACATCAACGTGCAAGTTCCCAAGATATTGATACAAGCGCAAATCATCCGTCAGAACCGTGCATTTTAAAGTGGCAGCGCGGCGGATCGCCGTGTCGGTCAAACCAAATCTCGGAAAGCCCTTTTCTCCACATAATTGTTGGCTGGGAGTGTGATGCTCGTGCAGACCCTTCAGATCACGGGCGAACTGCTCGTAGAAAGAGCGCCGGACCTCGTGCGGCAATTGCCCCAGGAGGTTACTTACTTCCGTAAGGATGCTGGGAGTCGTGACGATTCCCCTAAACTGTTTAACAAAATCAATCAGGCACTCGAAATCCTCGATTGTGAATTGCGCTGTTCTTTTGAATTTAGAAATTCTGGCCCGGTCATTCCAGCCGACGACAAGCAGCAGAAGCAGATTTGAATCGATAAGAAGCTTCTTCTTGATGGTAAGCACTGGAAGCATCCTCAATCCTAACCGACCTGTTCAACCTCGCGAATCTTCATCGACATGACCTCGCCGGTTTTGCTATCGACCTTGAAGACCTTGAATGCGCGGGGGCCTTTCCGCGAGAATTGAGGCAATGGCGATGGATGGTCGTAGCCAAGGGTTATGAGCCAATAACGCTCCTTTAGCTCGACTTCTTCCAGCAGCACATTCTTGAATTGCTTATCGTATAAAGCTGTAAAGTACTCCGCCGCCTTTTCCGCCGCCTCCTTGACGCTAATCATGACAATCTACCTCCTCCGATTCGTCGTGCCTCCACAAAGCGATGCGGCGAGCACATTTCTCGTAATTGCACTCCCCGAGCAATTATTTCACCCAATCATATAGGGAATCAATCGCTCATTTGACCACTGGCGCCAGCGCCACGCATCCGAGGCCAAGGATGAACACCACGAACATCAGGGCCAGCATGCGCTTGGTGCCTCTGCCTGCTCCGGCGAATT
This sequence comes from uncultured Acidobacteriota bacterium, assembly GCA_963808085.1. Taxonomy (GTDB): domain Bacteria; phylum Acidobacteriota; class Terriglobia; order UBA7540; family UBA7540; genus Bog-366. Next base: position 70,768 of record CAWEFC010000005.1, on the reverse strand, counting down.
CCTTCCAAACGAAAACCCCCCAGATTGCTCCCACCATGGTCGCGCCCTGGCCCAGCGCATAGGAGGTGGCCGGGCCGACCATCGCGGCGTACGAAGCCACGAAGTTGGATATCGTTCCCACTCCCCATATTACGCCCCCGAGAATTCCCCAGATGTGCAAGCGGCCGGTGCCCGCGAAGTAATCGGCAAATCGAACCGGCGAGCCGGTAAAAGGTCGGCGCATGACCAGAATATTGGCCGGAATGTTGATTGCCAGGATTCCCAGACCAAATACGAACGCCACGGTATACGGCCCGAGATGATTCTCGCCGCTGATCCCTTTGGCGACGAAAGGATAGAAAAGACCCATGCCAAAGCCACCCAGCAAGCTTAAGACGATCCCTTTCTTGGATGCCTTGGTATCAGGCGAAAGGCGGTGGTACGCGAATGCGTCAAGGACGATCGCGACGCACACCAAGGCCACGCCGCCAAAGAGCAAAAGAGGATTCCCCTTGGGCGTGATGATGTAGTTGAGCACCGACCCGATGACCAGCGCCATTCCGATCCCAACCGGAAATGCCACGGCCATGCCCGCGATTGCAATCGCTGCCACAATCAGAATGTTGGCAATGTTGAAAACGATTCCGCCCAGAAAAGCGTAGGCAAGGTGCGCGGCGTCGGCAGCAGCAAGGTTGCGGAAGAAGCTATCAGGGCTTGCGGCATCGGTGTGTCCAAACGTCAGCCCGATAAGTATCGAACACAGCAGGATCCCGCCGACATAATCCCAGTAGAAAAGCTCGAATCGCCAACTCCCCGCGGCTTTCTGGGTGTTGGCCCAACTCCCCCAGCAGATCATGCTGAGAATCATCATGGCCAGGGCTACAGCGTAAACCTGTGGAATGAACATGCGCGGCTCTTTCTTGGATCGCGCGGAAGGGTAGTCCCCTCGGGCGAATGCGGTGCGACCAGCATCCTACGTTGGGACGAAGGGGAATACAAGGGCGACGTTCGTTCGTGTCACGTCGGGCTTGCCCGGTGAGGCGATCGGTCGCGATTATGCCTGCTGGCGCCGGCCCAGGTCTCGCGCCTCGCGGTTCAGTTTCTCGGCCAGTCGGGGCAAGGTGGCGTCCCGTTCCAGCGCTCTCTACGAAAGGAGCAGTTCCAGGTCCTCGCGGCGCAAATCGCGGATTAGATTGTTGTCTTCGCTGATGATGGCGGCGGCAAGGTCGCGCTTGGTCTTCTGAAGTTCCAGGACTTTTTCCTCGACGGTGTCCCGGGCGATCAGCCGGTAGGCGAAAACCTGTCGCGTCTGGCCGATGCGATGCGCGCGGTCGATGGCCTGCGCTTCCACTGCCGGATTCCACCACGGGTCCAGCAGAAAGACGTACTCCGCAGCGGTAAGGTTCAAGCCCAGTCCGCCGGCCTTCAGGCTCACCAGAAAGAGCGGGCAATCCGCGGCATTCTGGAAGCGCTCGACGTGCGCCTGCCGGTCTCGCGTCGCTCCATCCAGATACTCATAGACGATTCCTTCCGCGTCCAAACGGCTACGCACGATAGCGAGCAGGCTGGTGAACTGCGAGAACACCAGCGCCTTGTGCCCCTCGTCAAGGACTTCGCGCAGTTGCTCCATCAGCATGTCGAGCTTTGCACTGCTTTCGCCGGAGCGTTGCTGGTCGATTAATCCGGGGTGGCAGGCGGCCTGGCGCAGGCGCAATAAGGCTTCAAGCACTTGGATTTTGGATTTGGCGAGGCCTTCATCCTCAACGCGCTTCAGTAACGTGTCGCGGTAGTGCTGTCGCAGCTCGTTGTAAAGCTTGCGCTGCGCGGATTCCATCTCGCAGTACACGGTCTGCTCGGTTTTGGCGGGAAGTTCCGGCGCTACTTGCGCCTTGGTCCGGCGGAGGATGAACGGGCGTAGCGCGTGGGCCAGCAGGCGGCGGGTTTCCTCGTCGGGGTTGCGGCCCGCTCCGCTGGTGAGCTTGAATACACTGGCCCGGCCGAGCATGCCCGGATTGAGGAACTCGAACAGCGACCAGAGCTCACCCAGGTGGTTTTCCACGGGCGTACCGCTGAGCGCCAGGCGTTGGCTGCCGCGCAGCAGGCGCACCGCTTTGGCCGCTTCGGTGGCCGCGTTCTTGATGGCCTGCGCTTCGTCCAGCACCACGTAATCGAATTCGAAATCCTTCAGGCGCACAACATCGCGGCGCAGGGTCCCATAAGTCGTCAGGACCACGTCGTAATCGGAAAGGGTGCTGCTGTCGCGCGTGGTGCCGGTGTAGTCGAGCACGCGCAATCGCGGAGTAAAGCGCTCAGCCTCTTGCTTCCAGTTGAAGATGAGCGACCGCGGCACCACCACGAGCGACGGCGGCACCGGGTGTCCCCCGGCACGCGAAGCGCGGCGTGTTTCCAGCAAGGCCAAAACCTGGGCGGTTTTGCCCACGCCCATATCGTCCGCCAGGCAGCCGCCAAAGGAGAAGCGCCGCAGGAATTGCATCCAACCCAAACCCTCGCGCTGGTAATCGCGCAGTTGCCCGACGAAACCCTCCGGCTGCGGGGCTGCGGCAATACCCTGAAATTGGCCGAGTTCCTCGCGGGCGCGCGCGAACGTTTCATCGCACCGAGCCTCCGGCTGCGATGCCAACAGGGCATCCAGAAGTCCTGCCTGACTCGGCCGGAAGCGGATGTGTTGCTCCTCGGGCGTTCCCAACCCGGCCAGCATTCCAATCCGTTTCAACCACTGTTCCGGCAGCACGCCGTAGGTGCCATCGTCCAATTGGACCATTGTTTCACCCCGGCGCAGGGCCTCCAGAAGCTGCGGCAACCGCGCCGTGCTTTCGCCGTATTCAACGCTGCCATGCAGCTCGAACCAGTCAATGCCGCTCGACACCTCGATTCGAAATGCCCCGGGGCGGCGGAAGACCTTGCCCTCCGCTTCGATATGCCAGCCGGCCTCGACCAGGCCCCGCACAATGCGTGGCAATTTGCTGGGAGTAATGGACCACTTCGGCTCGGCATCATAGTAGGTGGGCTTTTGACACTTGCCGCCCAATTCGCTCAGCAACCGCGCGGCGGCGCCTTCCGCCTGGGCATCGCGTCTTAGGAAGCGACGGCCATCCGCCCAGTAGAATCCCCGCATGGGGTTATGGTCGGCCACCTGGCGGCCCTCGTACTCGAATGCCAGATCCGCCCGGAGCTTACTGGCCTGGTATCCATTGTCTTCCTGGGCGTGGATGCGGAGGCAAACTCGCGGCGCTGGCTTCACTTCTTCGATGCGAACCTCTTCCGGGGCCTCGAGCTCAGGTAACCCGGGCAAGCTCAAGACCGTCCCCAGCAAGGCGTCCAAATCTTTTTCGGGAGCACGGATGGGGCCTGCCGCCTTGAGTTGCCGCATTGATTCAAAGGGCGTGTCCGCGGCAATTGGGGCAACACGGTCGCGAGTAAATAGCAGCCCCCCGGGCGTGAATAGAACCACATCTTCCAGCTTCAGGCGCTCGTCTCCCCGGCGGAGGACTCCCGAAATCTCCCATCCACTCTTCGAATGCCGCCGCAACTCCATGGCAAACCGCCAGGGTTCGCCTTCATCCCATGCAAGCGGGGTCAGGGCATCGGTTCTGTGGCTAAGTTGAATGCCGCAGCGCCCGGCGCGTGCGATGAGAGAAATGACCTTTTCCGCCAGAGGGTGTGGCACCAGGCAGAACTGGGGAATGCGATCCGATACTCCCGCAAATCCCCATTCAAAGTAGGGTATGGCCCCCGCCAGCACCGACAGGATTTCCCGGTCATCCGCAGAAGGCAACTTGGCGATTTGCTCGCGTTTGAGGTTAAGAGAAACGGGGGTTTTCCACGTGCCGTCGTGGAGCGCGTCGCGGGATACGGGTGAGATGACCAGGCCTCTTGCTTGTTCGCTGCGGCTGATGTTCACGGTGTAGAGAATCTGGCGCGACGCCGGCCAAGTGAAACCAGGCATCCACGCCGGATTGTACAGCCGCGAGATGCCGGCAATCTGTACCTGCCAACCTGGTGGCTTAGGTTCCGGCGGCTTCTTGGTTCCAGTAGACCGAATTGCCGATGGCGAGCGGAGTGGTGGGAATACACCGTCCACTCCATTCTTCCTCTTCATCGTCATCGGAACCGAAATAGTCGCACTCCAGGTATAGATCGGGGTCCGACGCCGGAACAGAGAGGTAGCCGTTGGCTTCAGCGGCAAGAATCGCCGCCCACAGATGCTTGCACGATTCGCCGCCCTCAAAATAAGGGCAGCTGCAACTGGCAAAAAGCGTATCTTCCTTCCACTCGAAGTTGACGGAATAACTCGCCGATCCCTCGACTTGTGCCTCCAGTACACTGTCTGTCCCGAAAAGGATCTTTACGCGGCCCTGGGAGAGATAGCTTTGGCCGCGCTCCCGGACTCTGGCGCTAAAATCGCCGGCCAACTTCCGGGACAGACTTGCTCGTCCCTGATCTTTGAGAAAACGGGTAGAGCTCATTCTGGTCCAATCTGTTCAAACAAATCTCCGCGCCTGCCACGCTGCCGTTCAAAAGGAAATCGTCAGCGAAACGACCCATTCTGACAGCCCGTACTGTACGTCGGGAGAGCATCGAGAGGATGGATTGGGTCGGTTCTTCATCGCGCCGGTTCATCCTGCTAATGGGATACGGGTTAGATTATCAAATCCGACGGTTCTTGTCTGCGTCTTCACCAACAACGGGATCTCAGCGCGCGCAACCCTGAGTTGACTTTGGCGGAGTGAAGTGAGTAAATGAAGTGAGTAAATGAGGTTAGAGCTGACCCAGGGAACGCTGAGCACACGGGAGACCCTATGAAACCGCCCGTTCGACTTTGGGTGCTGGTCCTCGCCGCCATGATGGCGCTATGCCCTCTCCGCATGCGGGCACAGGCCGCAGCCGAATACGCCGCGACTACCAGTGCAATAGGAACTTTAGGGGCCAAGGTCAGCTCCGCTCTTGGTACAGCAACTAAACAATCCACCCAAACCCTACAGAAAAGCGTCACGCAGCCCGCCTTGCAGAAGAAAAGTGTCAAGCCGACACCCGCGAATCCGAATGCCGGTGGGAAGCCTCTCGCCGACAAAGCAACCACCAGCAGCGTGAGCACCGTGCAGTTTGATTCGACACCCGCGGGCGCGGCCATCTCCGTAGACAACGTCGTTCTTGCCCACACTCCCGCCCGCCTGACCCTACCGAAAGGCATCCACGTCATTGAGATAAGACACGACGGCTACGCTCCGTGGCAGAATACGATACTCCTCGCGGGAGGTGAGAAACTTACCCTCAACCCCGCGCTGAAGGATTTCAAAGCCTCCTCGCCGATTTTTACGGTTCACCGCTAAGCCTTAGCTACAGACACGATTGCGCTTGCCGCAGCTCGCCGCTTTATGGGTTGACATCTCACCCAAAGTGCGGATACTTGGGTTATATGTCTACCCAAAACGAGAACGATTGTTTGCAACTCGTGCAAAGCGCGTTTCTACGCACTCACACGCGTTGGCCGTAGACATCTCGTCAATGAAACCAAGTGGCGGCGGCCATCGGACAGGATCTGGGCCTGAAGCATGGGAGGGCTAAGTGATGTTCTGGCGAAAACGCAAACCGAGCGATTTCTCCGCGGAGGTCGAAGCGCACCTCGAGCTCGAGGCGCAGCAGTTGAAGCAGCAGGGCTTGAGCGACGAAGACGCTCGCGCGGCGGCGCGGCGCGCCTTCGGCAACGTGACTCGGGCTGAGGAGCGGTTCTACGAGTCGGGTCGCTGGCTAGGGTTGGACCGCTTCGCGAAAGACCTACGCTTTGGCCTGCGCATGCTGGCCAAGAATCCCGGATTCACGGCTGTCGCAGTTCTCACCCTGGCGATCGGAATCGGGGTTAATACCGCGATCTTCAGTCTGATCGACACGATCATGCTGAAAACCCTTCCGGTGCAGAAGCCCGAGGAACTGCTCCAGGTGCAATTTCGAACTCCGCGCAGGGCGGGCGAACCCCGCAATAGCTTCACCAATCCGCTGTGGGAGCAACTGCGCGACCGGCAAGACGCCTTCTCCGGTATTTTTGCCTGGGGAGCGGACCGGTTCGATCTGGCGCAAGGCGGGGCCGTAAATTACGCCCAGGGAATCAGGGTAAGCGGGGAATTTTTCCGAGTTTTGGGACTTCGCCCCGCAGTCGGCCGCTTGATTGCGCCGTCCGACGACCGGCGTGGGTGCCCCGGGGTGGCGGTACTGGGCTACGGATTCTGGCAGGAGCACTATGACGGGGCGCCAAGCGCCATCGGCAGCAACCTCGTGCTCAGCGCCCACTCCTTTGAAATTGTCGGGGTCGCGCCGCCGGGTTTCTACGGTATCGACGTGGGCAGCAGGTTTGATGTGGCGATTCCGATTTGCACCGCCGCGATGTTCGACGGCGAGGAGTCGCGAATTGATTCTCGCGCCTGGTGGTGGCTGCACGTGGTTGGCCGCACGAAGCGCGGTGTGAGCCGAGCTCAATTGGCCGCCCGCCTAAAAACAGTCTCGTCATCAGCGTTCACTGACGCCGTGCCTCAGAACTGGAGCCCGGAAGGCCAAAGAGACTTCGAGAGCAGTACATTCGTGGTAGTGCCCGCTGCCACCGGTCTGTCGCCTTTGGGTTTACGTCAGCAATTCGACCAGCCACTCAACGTTCTGATGGCAGTCGTCGGACTGGTGCTCCTGATCGCCTGCGCGAATATCGCCAGCTTGATGTTGGCCCGTGCCGCTGTTCGCCAAAGGGAACTCGCGCTGCGACAGGCTCTGGGCGCCAGCCGGTTCCGGCTGATTCGGCAATTGCTGACTGAGTGCATCATGCTTTCTTCAGCCGGGGCACTCCTGGGAATTCTCTTCGCGCGCTGGGGTGCTATTCTGCTGGTTCATTACCTATCGACGGCCAGGAACGTGGTTTTCCTGGATCTGTCATTGGATTATCGCGTCCTGGGATTTACTGCGGCAGTGGCCTTGCTGACGGGCCTTCTGTTCGGTGTCCTGCCGGCTTTTCGCTCCACCAAACTGTCTCTGACGTCGGCTATGAAGGTTGGCGCTCCCCTCGAAGGCGCGCGCCGTGGGCGGTTTCGCGCGCGCCAGTGGATTGTCTCGACACAAGTGGCCCTTTCGCTCGTTCTGCTGGTGGCCGCGGGCCTTCTGCTTCGAAGCTTCGCCAAGCTCGCCACGCTCGATATCGGTTTTGACCGCAACAATGTCCTGCTGGTCACAACGAATCTCCAGGCTGCGAAGGTGCCGCCTGAGCTGCAGTTCTCCACGTATGAGCAGATTGATGGACGGCTGCGCGCCATTCCCGGCGTTGTTTCCGTGGCCCGCTCCGTGATGACACCCATCCAGGGGGGAGTATGGGACCATACGATCAGTACGGACTGGTCGAAGGCGCTGAACGGTGAGGATGCCCTCGTCCGGTTTAATGGGGTCTCGCCGGGATATTTTGCGACGCTGACCACGCCGCTTCTCGCCGGCCGTGATTTCACCCATGGTGACACCCCATCCGCGCCCGCCGTGGCGATCATTAATCAGACCTTGGCGAGCCGCTTCTTTCCAGCCATGAATCCCATCGGCAAAACTTTTCGCGTCAATCAGTTTTCTGGCCAGCCCGGCCCACCCATCGAAGTTGTGGGATTAGTCAGGGACTCCAAATACGAGTCGGTTCGCGAAGACATTCAACCGACGGCATTCCTCCCGGTAACTCAGACGCCTGGTCAGTTGCAAGGTGGAAGCTTCGAGTTGCGCACAGCGATCCGGCCTTCGGCCCTGGTCTCGGCGGTTCAGTCTGCCGTGGCCGGCGTCAACAAAGAGATCCCGCTTGAGTTTCACACCTTGGCCGAGCAGGTGAACGATTCGTTGGTTCAGGAGCGCCTGCTCGCCGTGCTCTCGGGATTCTTTGGCGCCCTGGCGATGCTGCTGGCGATGATCGGCCTTTACGGCACGCTCAGCTATCTGGTGGCTCAGAGGCAGCAGGAGTTCGGCATCCGCATGGCATTGGGAGCGGAGTCACGGTCGATTCTCCGCCTGGTCATGCGCAGCGTTCTATCGATTCTGGCCGTTGGAGTGCTCGTGGGTATTGGGATTTCGCTGGCGGCCACGCGAACGCTCCAGCAATTGCTGTTCGGGCTCGGGCCACGCGACACCGTAACAATGGTTGCGGCGGTCGCAGTGCTCTCGGTCGTGGCGATCGTCGCCGGCTACATGCCTGCCCGTCGGGCCACCAAGGTCGATCCGATGGTCGCGCTGCGGTACGAGTAAGCGCCGAAACCCAAAATTGGAGCGCCTGGGACACGAGCGTCACGCCAGGGATATGGCTCGCTACAGCAGGCCGGGAGGCGGCCCATTAATGACATTTAGTCTGCATTGTGCGCCGGTGCCTATTTTGTGGATCGTAGTCGTTAGGCTATATATCTACGTCCCTGCCACTTTGACATCGCCGTTCTAGCCTCGATCGCCGTGGGCGGAGCTGCGGTGAGTCTGGGGCCAGATGCTGGTGGCCCCTCCACTTCAGCTCCAAAGGCGGACCACTCCATGGCGATGTGATCCCACGCCCCCAAAGCCGCCCAAAGGCGACCTTACACGATCGGGCGACAGCCTCGTTATCTTCGGCACAAAGTTCTTGATCGACATGCCTCGGTGCGAAGATTCAAACTTTATGATATTCTCCATTCACCACCATTCCCGCGGGAAAGGGTTAGGCAACGAAACTAGTAGAAATCTGAAACGTAAGTGTTCGTCATTCATCTTACTTCGCAAGCATTGCACTTATAAACGTCCTGATTATGGATCCGACCCACCGCCCAGTTTCGCAGAGTAAGGAGTCTTCGGAAGCCTCCTGGTTGGCAATCGACCGCCGGGACTGGCAGTTGTGGCTGCTCTCGTTTCTCTTGATCTTTGTCCTCGGCGTGGGTCTTCTCAGCTTTATGTTCCCGGTCGCATTCTGGGAAGGTGGCGGGATTTTGCGGGCGCCCGACCGGGCCTTTTACGGATTCTCCCTGCTCCTGGCGTTAACGCTGGCGTACCTGCACCAGAAAGAGTCCAAGCTGCGCGAGCTCAAGCGCAAGCAATGGGAAGAGAAACTTGTTCACACCGCGTTCCACGATCCTCTGACGGACCTACCCAACCGCTTGTTGTTTTTGGACCGGCTGGGATTATGTGTAACTCGCGCCAAGCGCCGCGAAGGATACCTCTTTGCCATTCTTTACATGGACCTCGACCGCTTCAAGATCATCAATGACAGCATGGGTCACGTGGCCGGAGATCAACTCCTGGTGGAAGTTGGGCAAAGGCTCCAAGCGTGTTTGCGCGCTACGGATACGGTGTCGCGCCTGGGAGGGGACGAATTCGCCATCCTGATGGACGATATCCACCATCCCGTGGATGTCTCGCGAGCCGTCGAGCGCGTGCGCAATCAATTTCAGTCGCCTTTCACCCTGGAGGGGCGTGAGGTGTTCACGAGCGCCAGTGTCGGAATTACTCTGAGCTCCACCGGCTATCAAAGCGCTGAGGACGTCTTGCGCGATGCCGACACCGCCATGTATCGCGCCAAAGCTCAAGGGGAGGGCCGGCACGAGGTCTTCGATAAGTCCATGCACGAGCAAGCGGTCAGGCTGCTCAACCTGGAGACCGACCTCCGCCGAGCCATCGAGCGCAAGGAACTGCGGCTGCATTACCAGCCCATTATGGGTTTGCACACCGGATTGCTTTCCGGATTCGAGGCCCTGGTGCGATGGCAGCACCCCCAGTACGGACTGCTCCCACCCGGCGAGTTCATATCCGTGGCCGAGGAATCCCAACTGATTGTCCTCCTCACGCAAGCGATCTTGGAGGAGGCCTGCGCGCAGGCTCAAGCCTGGAGATCGCAGTTCCCCGCGGGATACCCCTTCAGCATCAGTGTGAATTTGCCCGCCCGGTATTTGGCCAGAACCGATTTGTTGGAGGAAATCAGCACTTTGATTCTGCAGCACACGCTGCCCCCCGATTACCTGCGGCTCGAGGTCACGGAAAGTGAAATCATGGAAGATCCCGCAACCGTTTCCAAAGCCTTGTTGCGGCTCAGCGAACTCGGGGTGAAGGTCTACATCGACGACTTCGGCACGGGATATTCGTCCCTGAGCTATCTGGCCAATCTCCCGGTTTACGCCCTCAAGATCGACCGTGATTTCGTCTCGCGGCTCGACAACGAGAGAAACTCTTCGATTGTCCGTTCGGTTGTTTCGCTTGCCCACAACCTGGGTCTGCAAGTGATCGCCGAAGGAGTGGAGACGGCACATCAGCTCGACTACCTCAAGTCGCTGAAATGCCAGTATGGACAGGGGTATCTCTTTTCGCGGCCGTGCAACAGCGAACAAGCCACCGCGCTTCTGGGCGGCTGGTCGGGGGCCGGCTATGAGCAAAAGGTGAAACTCGCCAACCTCCGGGCTTTCGAACTGTTTGACGGCATGGATGACGACTCTCTTATGGAAGTTTCCAAAGCCTGTGAGGAAATGACGGTCCCCGCGGGCAGCGTCATCATCCGTGAAGGACAGGAGGGGGACAAAGTCTATCTCATGCAGGAGGGAACCGTGGGAATTTACCGCGGTGAAAGCGACACACCCCGCTACCTGGCGCAACCCCAGGCCCCAACCGTCTTTGGCGAAATGGCCATCGTGAGCCAGGATCGGAAACGTACCGCGAACGTCAAAGCTGTAAGCCAACTGCGCCTTCTTGCCATACCCATTCCTGCGATGGATCCCCTTTGCCGCCGCTTCCCCCGGCTCAACGAAAACCTGCTGAACCTGATCTCCGAGCGCTCGGTGGGATGAAACCCGCTCGCCGGAAGCTGACCCGCGACACAAGACCCAAACGCTTGCCTCGGCAGGAACATTGGTATTGGCGCTGCACACATCGACGTTCTAGGTGACCGGGGAGCAACGGAAGGTTCACCACAGAGTGTCTGCCCGCCTTTGGCGGGTCCACAGTGCCGGAAACTTTCCGTTGCCTTTACGAATAATCAACAACTTGCGTGAAGTTTCTGGAGAGAGCACGGAGCCCACGGAGAAAAACGTGCTCGGTGTTCTGCCTCCGTGGTCTCTGTGGCCTCTGTGGTGATCCTGTTTGGTTGCGGCTCCGCCGCGCTGCGCTACATTCGCTTGAGAGCCGATTGGTGATGGTGCAGCTACCCTTTTCTTTTCAGGAGCCGAAGCGGGCCGAATGGTTCGGAGCCCTGGATATGAAGGGGGTGGCGCAGTTCGGATCGGAAAATCCCAGCCGCAACGCCTGGCGCCCCGAAAAGGGTACATGACAGCCTTCTCCCCGCCTAGGTTATTTCGCGAGGCACCCAGGCATAAACGTGATGAGACTCCACTCATCGGCAGGTTGATTACTGATCGCGTCGCTTGGTGCCTCGCTCAGGCCGACACGACCGCCCACGGCCAGGAACTGGTGTTGCGCGCCACCCATGCGCCAAGTCTCCGTATAGTTAAGCCAAGCCCGCTGCCCCAACATGGAGTGCGAAAGCTGGACCTGGCCCGGCCGGCCAAGGATTTTATCAACTGCGGACATTGTGTGCGGGTTCTGCCAGGATGACGTCCTCAGCAAACCGCTCTTATCCAGAACGGCGGCGGAAAGCAACGGGGCGTCGGCGGGGCAGACGTAGCAGGTGCATGGGACACCGTCAATCCAGTCGGAGACCACCTTGTTACCGGAGTCGTAATTAATGCGGTACGACTGGTGGTTCGCCGCTGACAGGAGGTATAGGTCGAATGTTGTGGGTCCCGGGTAGTCTTCTTGAGAGTAGCCCGGCTGGCCCAAAATGCCCAGCACTTTTGCACGCGTCATGCCAACCAGCTTCACGCTTGCCAACAGCCGCTCCAACGCTGCTTGCCGGTCCCAGTTCGCAGCGCCGGGTTTCGGAGCTTGAAGCCAGGCATCGCGAAGCGAAGCATCGTCCGAGCGCGCTGCCCCGCAAACCAGCAAGCAAACCAGAAAGGTCGTCAGCAGGATTGCTTGCGACGTGGATAGTACATTGTTTCGGGTATGGTATCTCGCCGCCATGACCGGCACCCCCTGTGTATTTTTAGCGAAAGGCCGCAACTTGCAACTGATTATTCCGAATCGTACCAGGAAAACCTGATGAGCACTATCGTCGCGTCTCGGAATAGCAAGTAGCCACCCGCGTCGCCATGCCATGAGGGCCATGGCACGGGGGAACGTTGCGCAGGACCTGCTCTCCGATCCTGCGGCACTTTCGGGCCTGCGGGAGTCTTGGCGCGACCCACATGGAAACCCCGGTGGGCGCAGGACGGAAGGCCGCCTCGAGCGGAAAAAGCCGCAAGGCTGGAGTGCGAGCCTTGCGCTACCTTTTGCTCGCGGGCTGGCGCCGACGCCCTACTTTTGGCGCCTGCGATCACCTGCAGGGACTCCTCAGGAGTCGAACCCAGCCCATCCGATCCATGCCGGGAGGTGACACAGCCACTCCTGGCGGTGTCCGGAGAGCACAGGCAAGAGTGCCTGTGCCACCAAGAGGAAATGGCGCGTGTGCTGACGCGTGCTGGCGGCGATTAAAGGGAATTCGACGGGCTCGTAACCGCGGCGCACGACTAGAAAGATGCGCAAGGGTGTCGCATAAACCTCCAATGCCCCGAGGGTAGAACTGTCAAGTTCGTCCTAAGCTCCGCGGATCGGCCAATGTCCGATTGTATAATTGGCGGCGTTCAATAACCAATCCGCCCATCCTGGTGGCGATATGAAGCTGCTGGTGTAAGGAGAGCGAAAATCGGTTCGTGACACCGTTCTCCTCTCAAATTGAGGGCTAGCGGTAGTTTACTGCGAAGGCGCTAAAAACAGCGGGATGTAGTTGGATTCTCATGGGGTTACCCTGAGAGGGTTGTATTACCCACGTGCGGTCGTAGCGAGTTGTTGCAAGCCCAAGGTTTCGGTCAGGCCTTTTTGGATAAGGCTCTGGGTGGAGAGCACGGTGGCGGTGCGATAAGGACCGGCGCCTTGGGCGGGATACAACAGGACGAACTGCTGAATTTGTTGCAACTCTTTCTGCAGCTCTTCGATGGTGATCGAGGGCCAGAAGGCCTGGGCCTGGCGGTGCACGTAGTGCAGCAGGGACAGGCCCAGCAGGCAGTAGAAGGCGTGCACGCGGATTTTGCTATCGGTCCAGTGATACAGCGGTTGCCAATTCAGCCAGTCGCCTTCCTTGAGGCCGCGAAAAACTCTTTCAATCTGCTGCTGCCCGGCGTAGGCGGCCACCACCTGCTCGGGCGTCCAATCGAGGCGATTGGTGGCCAGCAGCGTGCGGCCCAGGCGATGCGTCAGCAGTTCCTGCAGGGCGGCGTGATCGACCTGAAACACCAGGCGCTTGCCGCCCGGCTCCTCGACGATCTGATAATGCACCAAGCCGGAGAGGAAGGGGGCGGCAAGCCAGCGGCTGATCTTCGCTTGCACGCCGGCTTCGGTGAGTCGATGACCGGGGCGCGCCATCTCCACTGCCAGGCGCTTGAGTGCGGCCAGCACCTTGCTCAATGAGGCCGACAGGCTGTGCAGTTGCTCGGCGGCAAAGGTGGCCGAGTACTTTAAGACGCCGAGATATTCTTCCCCGTGCACCAGCAACTTCTCCGCCACCGCTTGCACGCCCGGCAGAGTACTGCTGCACGCCGGCAAGGCTTCGACCGCGCGCTGACGGAATTCCGCCGGGGCCTGGTTCCAGGGCAGCGCCGAAATCCAACCTAATCCTGCCTCTTTCAGCAAAACGGTATTGGCCAGCGCCGCCGTGCCCTTGTCGAAAACCAGAGTGACCGTCTCGGGCGGAATCGTGTGGCGAGCGAGCAGGCGGCGGATGCGTTCCAGGGCTACGGGGAATTCCTCCGCGTCGGCGACGTTGCCGGGATAGACGTGATGGCACAAGGAGAGGCCCGAGTCCCCGTCGAGCACATAGCTCAACCCCACTTGGCGCAGGTTGTGCCGGCCCTGCTTGTTATGCCCGCGCTGTGCCACCGTGTTGCGCGTGTTGGTGGTGGCAATGAAGGTGTGAAAGTTGGTGGTGTCATAAGCCAGCAAGCGGCGGCCGACGAGCTGCTTTTCCTTCCATAGACCCAGCAGGCGGGCTTGCGCTTCTTCCAGCGGATCGCGCTCTTCGCTTTGCTCCTCGGCTTGTTTCTCCGGCAGCAGTTGCTCGAAGCAATCCCAGAAAGCTTGGGAGGAAAAGCGTTCCGGCTCAAAGCCCCAGAGGGAAGCGAGAATGGTCTGCTGATACCAGTCGGCCACCGCAGTTTTGGGGCCGGGCGCGCAGAGGCGGTGAATGGCCGCCAGCAACAAATAGTGCGCCGGGGAGGGACCGGAGCGGGCCTCGCCCCACAGGGACTGCAACAGCGCGAAGACGCCGGATTGTTGCGCGGCCTGCCAGAGCGCTCCGGGCAAGCCCAACTCGCGGCGCGAGGCCGAGAGGGGAAGCGGTGCGGTGCGCTCCTTGAGCAAGGCGGCGACTTTTTCGGCGCTGCCCAGATAGGTTTGATGAACGATGCGCGGGCGGCCCTGCACGCGGGCACTGTCCACGACGTAGTAGTAAAGCTTGTTCTTTTTGCGCTTAGCGATAAGCGAAGCCATGGTAGGGAAATACATACAACAATATAATGCGATTGTCAAGCTTTATTATTGGTCTATATTGTCAAATAGGCCTCTAGCAGTAGGGTAATACACTATGGCGAATACGAAATCGCAACCCAACACTTTATTTTCAAGGAATTGAAAACTCAGAGGACCACCGCGGAACCGCTTTCGCAGTAAACTACCGCTAGCGGGAACTGAAGAAGCTAACTGATTTCAAGTTGACGATTCCGTCATCTTGCCTTCCCAATGAGATTCGCTATACTCACCCCCATTACCCCCCGGAACGTCAAACCGAAGCACTCGCAAGTGCTGAAGGAGGCTTATGAACGGGACAGATTCGAAAGTGAGCGTGGGTAGGCTGATTCTGGTTCCAGCGATCATCACGCTGGCCATCACCATTCTGCGTTTGATCGGCGAACTGCAGGGCTGGTCGCCGTTTTTGTTCAACAAGGCGGCCGGCGGAGGTTTCGCTCTGGTCGGCATCTCCTGGCTGCCGATTATCTTCGGACCTTATTTCGCGTGGAGAGTCGCGGTGGCCGGCGCAGGTCCGTCGGGCATGGGCAAGGCGTTCGGGATGGCTGGCTTGGCGATCGTCGTGCTCGTCTTGGGCTCCGTCGTTCTCTTTTTCGGCTTTAGCAAGCGAATGGTGGTCGTGGCCCTTGTCGGGGGCCTGATCCAGCTCGGATCGGCGTTTGTCGCGCGCATCGGTTGGCGCGCCCTCGGCAACACTCTGCTGGCTTACGCGTTCGCCGCTCGTATCCCCGTCGTCGTGGTGATGTATATCGCCATGAGCGCCAACGGCGGCGCGGGTTGGGGCACGCATTACGATGTCGCACCGGGCTTCACGGTCACCTCCCTCGCTCAAAAGTTCTTTGAGCTATCCGTGATTCCGCAGATGGGCTTGTGGATCGGTTACACCGTAATCTTTGGCACACTTTTTGGCTGTGCCTTCATAGCCATCTTCGGCCCGCGGACCAAAGCAGCGGCGTGACCGGAGGACTGACACCATTCCCCACTGTATTTCTGACCAGATCGTTGATGCGGATGCATCCCGGTCTGAGCCCCAAATGAGTCGGGCTGAAAAGGGGGAATAATGATGTCAGGAACCATTTCTCTTTGGGAGGAACTTCCATGATGAACCGGCGCAACTTCCTTTCATCGGCTGCGGCTGCTGCAAGTACGGTCCTGGCCAGGCCGCTTTTGGGGACAGGAACTTCCAAGTTGTCACACAAGGAGCGGGTCGGTCGCGCCCTCGCCGGCCAAGAGGTGGATCGTCCGCCTTTCACCTTCTATCATCATTACAAGCGACCCACGTCGCAGCAGGAAGCAGGCGATCATCTGGCCTTTCACCGCGCGTATAACACGGACATCGTAAAAGTGATGAACGATTTCGACTACCCCAAGTCAACCACCGATAAGTGGTATGAACTGAAGCCGGTCGATTCGCCCTATCCCGGTCAACTCGCTACCCTCCAGCGTGTGCGCGACGGTCTGAACGGCGACGCCTACTTCATCGATACGATCTACGGCCCTTACATGACGGCGATGATTCTCTACCAATCGCAGGCCCGATTTGCCAAGCTGCCCAAATCCGACGAAGCCCAAGACGAGCAGATCAAAAGCCTGCACGAGTTCCAGCAGCAGAATCCCGAGGGATGGCACACGGCGCTCGAAGCCATTACGCAGTCCACCCTCCATCACATTCGGCATGCCAAAGCGATCGGGGCGTCGGGCACATTGGTAAGCGTCTTCAATGCCGAAAGCAAATTTGGTTCGGTCGAGGACTATGAAAAATACACTCGCCCCTACGACAAGCGCGTGTTCGAGGCGTTGGCTGATACCCCATTAACCGTTCTCCACCTCCACTATCTCGAACGGCCATATATAGGCCTGTTCACAGATTTCCACGCTCCCATCATTCAGCACTCGGTGAAAACCAGTGGAATCTCGATCGCCGAAATGCGCCAACACTACACGCAGCCATTTCTGGGAGGGGTGGACGAGATCGATTTCCGGAAACTCACTACGGCAGATATCCGCAGGCAATGGACCGAAGCGCGGGCGCAGGCCGGCGCCAAGTACATTGCGGCCCCGGGATGCTCGGTTCCCGACGATTCAACCCCGGCGGAGCTGGCGCACTTCCCCGAGGCCATGGGGATTTAGAAGTTAATCATCGGCCACCAAGCACTGGGACGTGTAGTCGCTACAATCACAACTGCTGAACACCATCCATACCGTGGACGGGGGGTTCGCCCTTCAGAAACGGGGTGCGCGAAGTTGAGGGCCGAAAAAGGCCGCGACGGTATCGCGCAGTCGGGGTCATCGACGCAATGCGCGCTTTGTTGACGCCGATGGCCGTTCTGGGATACTTACAGAGGGTGTGGATGAGGAATGACTCACGGCAGCAATGTCTCGAGGATCTGGAGCCGACGACCAGATTTGAACTGGTGACCCTCGGTTTACGAAACCGATGCTCTACCAACTGAGCTACGTCGGCTGAACGGAACAAAAATGCTCACCCAGAAGGTTCAGCGTTTCCGCCTTTCCAGCGGGTGAGCATTTTCAGAGGAGAATAGAATGACGGACGCGCCCCGCCATCTAAGCTCCTAGCGAGTCTAGAAAAACCCTCAGGCCATGTCAAGCGAATTTTCAGGAAATTTATATGCAGTTAAGCCTTTTATTTTCTTTAGTTTATGGGTAGCCTTGGGGCGCAAAAGGCAATCCCTTCAAAAAGCCCATAAATCGCCCTATACCGTGCATCTCCGTCAGTAACTACCTGATTGTAAAAGGCTTTCTACGTTTTAAGGTTAAGCCGGATGAGCTGGTCGTCGTCAGAATGTCCCCAGAGCGAGTCGGGGAAGAACTTCGCCGCAATGCGCCGTGAAAGGAAGAAAAGGACTCCCGCGACCAAGCAAGCTCCGATGAGCACGACGGTAAGAAGCAGAATGGCGAAGATCATGTGCACCAACTGCATGGTGAAAGTTCTTTCCGGATTATACTTCTGGTCCCAGCTTAAACCTTCGGTTACTTGGAAACGATCCATAAGTGCTGAGGCTGCTGCCGGACTTTCCGTATTCAATGCCAGGAAGACGTATGATCCTTGACGTCTTCCGTAAACGGTATCGTCTCCATCGTCCTGATTCAATCTAAGCAAATCGCTCAGAGATCCGAAACGCCTTCGCGCAATTTGCGGTGTGGGATAATTAATCGATACCAAGGTTGATGTGCCTTTGCCGATTTTATACTCGCCCATTTGCACTTCTGCGCCCTGATCGAATCCAATGAGGTCGGTGCGGAAGGAAGGCAAAACGAGTTTTGCTGCCGCAAGTCCCAAGAGGTATTTTTCACTTCCTGGCACTAAGCCCTTCGCCGGCATCGGACTGGGCAAACTACTTAGGGCGCTTGCCGACGGTTTACTTCCCCCCACGAAGGTGAGCAGCGCATGGAAGTCACTAGGAGTAAGGGAAGAATCCTGGCTGTGCAGGAACCGAATGAAATCTCGTCCGCGCGCCATGATCGTTTCATTCGCGTCGCTCGCGGTGAGCTGGATATCCTTTTCTTGCGTCATCGCCGGCGTCTCATTGAAAGTCAGAAGTCCATATGCGGAGGTGGCATCAGGCGTTACTTCCACCACCACTTCCGTCCGCACCTTACCCAATTGATAGGTGCGTAGGTCCAATGATTTAACCCCAAACTCCTGTTCCACGGCTGGCATTCCCCCGTATTGGCTCACCGCCGAAAGCGGCAATACGTGGGAGTCCACTTGGCGCCAATCAGCGGCGGGGATGAGGGGCATGACGAAAGGTTTTTGCTGGGCAGAGCAAAGCACAGGTAGGGCCGTCAGCACGGCCGAGAGAAGGGCATGCTTGGCGAGTGTTCGCGCCATCATTCTTACAATATCAGAAATCCGGCCGTCCGGCAGCGGTTGTTTGATCGGATGCGACCCGTTGCACCGTCCTCACTTCGCCGACGTTTTTCAGGTAGTCCAATATGCCCTCATAAAGCGCATAGGCGATCTTCTCGCGGTAGTCGGTCCGCTTGAGGAGGCGTTCGTCGCGAGGATTCGTGAGGAAGGAAATCTCCGCCAGGACGGAAGGCATATTGGCGCCGATCAGGACCACGAACGGAGCTTTCTTGATGCCCCGGTCACGCTGCGCCCCGCTGACTTTGGTCACGCGGCTATAAACTTCGCGCTGGACCAGGCGGGCAAAGTCCTGCGACTCCTCAATCTTTTCCGTCATCGCGATCTTCCTAATGATGTCCTGAAGCTGGTGCACCGCCTCCTGGGAAGACGCGTTTTCGCGGGCCGCCACGTCCAGGGCATCCGGATTCGAAGTGAAATTGAGGTAATAGGTTTCAATCCCGCGCGCGCTATCGTCCCGGCTGGCGTTGGCGTGGATCGAAATGAACAAATCCGCACTCTTCTCATTGGCGATGGCAGTGCGTTCTTCCAGAGGAATGAACGTGTCATCGCTGCGCGTCATCACCACCTCGCAGCCGGTGTTGCGCTCCAGAAGTTTCCTCAGCTTCAGGCCCACATCCAGGACGACGTCCTTCTCCTCCAAACCTGTTGGACCGATGGTCCCGGTGTCATGACCCCCATGGCCGGGGTCAATGACGATGCGGCCGATTTTCAGGCCGAGCGCGCGCGTCAAAGTTGTCGAGCCTGACTCGGTCGGATTGGCTGCTTGGATGGGAGGATTGCCGTCCGTCGTGGAGGCATCCGTTTTATCCTTTGATTTCTTCTTGGGCTTATTAACCGTTGGCGGCGCGACAGAGGCCTCTTGCCCGTCCGCTGCCGGGGCCGAGGGCTCTGGCTGTGTCATGACCTCGGGTGCGGTGGTTGGAGGGGTTTTTGCAGCAACTTCAACCGACGCCGGGGGGGTAGGGGGTGGCGTCGCGGGATTGGCCGTGGCAGGAGGCGCAGCTTTAGTCTGTTTCCGAACGTCGGCATTAGCCGGTGTCACGGGCTTCGACGTGGAGGCAATTTGCGTCGGCGTCCCGCCCTGAACGTCAATGACCAGACGGAACGGATTGGGGAGCGAGAATATTGAATAGGATTCAATCTTGTCTACGTCGAGGACAACTCGCGCCACTTCGGGCGAGAATTGCGCCACTCGAATCTGACGCAGAAAGCCATCTTCCACCGGAAACGTTCTTCCCATCAGGTCACGGCTGAGGCGCGCGTTTTGAACGTTTACGACAATGCGATCGGGGTTCGAAAGCCGAACCGATTCGAATTTCGCCTCGCCGCCGACCTCGATTACGATGCGCAAATAGTTCGCTCCCACCCAGCGGCGCACTGCGGTGACGAGTCGGAGCGCCGAAGGCGGTTCTTCGGCCATCCTTTCGACCGGAGAGGAAGCCGGGCTGGAATTCGCCACCGCCGCGGGGTGTGCGTCAAGTTGGTTCAGGATTTCCCGCGCCTCGGCTGCCTTATCGGACTTGGGATACATGGTGATGTAGTCCTGATAAGCCCGGCGGGCTGCGTCGGGATCCTCCAAGTCCTGGCGATAAATCTCGGCAATAGTGAACTGAGCTCCTCGGGAAATGTGGTTTTGGGGGTACTGCTGTATGAGGTAGCGGAAGGACTTAATCGCTTCCAGGTAGTAGGCGTCGGAGGAAAACTCGCGCCCCATCTCCTGATAGATCTCCGCACCTGCCGCGAGCGCCACCGGCGCCTTGCTGTAGGTGGTGTCCAGGCGATGGACTTCGAGATAAGCATCGATGACTTTCTTGTATTCTTCCGTGGGGCGCTTGCCCTCTGCCTTTGCCGCCAGTGTGGCACGCATCCGCTGCGCTTTCGCATACGCATCAACGGCACTCTCGCGGCGTTCCGACGGTACGGCGGCGAGAGCCGCGGCGGCGAAGAACGCGAGTCCGGCAAATATCAATGCCCGCGCAAAGTGGTTTGGTGAACGGAGAACCCGCAAATTATTCCTTTTAGTTCAGAAGATGCCGCCAATCTTCGGTTATCAACTCAGATTTGGTCACTCCACATTCGAGTAGTGTACCACCCCGAATTCGTCGACGGACCGGATAATGGGAGGCTTAGGCGGTTCCCGAGGAATGGCCTTTGCCGCCATCGGGAGGTCACTAGGCTGATAAATGTTGGTCACTTTGCGCACGTAGTTCTGCGTTTCGGCGATTGCCGGGATGCCTCCGGAACGCTGTACGGTGTGCTCGCCGGCGTTGTAAGCTGCCAATGAAAGGTTCAGGTTGCCGCCGAACTGATCCAACAGGTATTTCAGGTAATTGACGCCGCCCTCTAGGTTTTGCTTGGGGTCGAACGGGTTCGCAACGCCGAACCGATGTGCTGTCGCCGGGATCAATTGCATCAGCCCCATCGCGCCTTTGTTCGAAACGGCTTTGGCATCGTAGCCCGACTCTACGCGGATGATGGCGCGAATCAATTCCGGATCGACTTGATGACGGCTCGCGGTCTGCTCGACCAGCTCATTGATGTTGTCGGGAACACGCCCGGAGCCGGTAGGCTCACTCCCGCGAAAGCCTTGCGACATCCAATTGGCATGGTTCGAGGTTTCGCCGGCGTTCACATAGATCTTGTGACCGTTCTCGTCCACCAACACTACAATTTGGTCGGCATTTGCAGCAATAGGAAGGAAGGTGAAAAAAAGAAACCCGCCTAGGACGATGACCCGGAATGAATGGAGATAACAGCTCATGGAGCTCCCGGCACCGCAGTTGCGGTACCCACTCGAACTCGATCCCCTCCCATTCACCCAAGCCCCGCGCGCCTGTTCCAGCACTCACCGGCTGTGCTCTCTTGAGGAGCCTCGCTTGGCGCTTCGTCTCCTCAACAACGCGCCCAGTCCACTGCGGGCCTTATATTGGAATCGATGATATCATTAGGTGCAAGTACAAGCAAACAGTAAAGCAAACGAACCGTGCGTGGGGTAGTCCGAAAGTACTGCCGACATTATGGCTCTGTCTGATTTGCCAACCCTCCATGCCGTAGCGCCAGGCCCGCTCTCCGGCCTTGCGGCTCGTCCGCCGTTGGCGCCCCTGGGCAGACTGCCGCGGCCGAGACGTGACTCTGGCGGGCGAGCTCGAGGAGGGAATATCAGGCTGGTGGCGTGATTGTACATCTAACGCGGGTCGTCAATGGGGAGGGGGGCGATATTCTACGTTCTTGCTCTCGCTTTGCTCGACGGGCACCTCGCCACGCTGGTCAAAGCCGAAGCGTTCGAAGATGCCGGCGAACTCGCGGACGATCTGCTCGCGACTGAAGCCCATCTCCTCGTAGTTGTAAACGTGCGTGCTCTCGTGAGTGCGCGTTTCCACAACCGCATCCCGAAGGATTCGTTCCAAGTCACGGCCCATGGGATAATCAAACCGGGTGTATAGCTGGCGAATAATCACATCTGGGCACCGGATCAAATCTTCAAAACTTAAAATCACGTGAAGAGGAGAGGGGTTTAGATCCAACACGTCCAGAGGGTGCTCGTACCAGTATTGAGTGAGCGCCAGAACGTCATCCCGATAGGGATATTTTTCCTTTGGATCGCTGGAAACATGCCAGGCATAGCTGAGCCAGGAAATAGTGGAAGGCAGCATGTCCAGCGGGTTGCGCACCAGATACACGATCCGGGCATCCGGAAAGAGCTCCAGCAGGGTTTCGATTTTCGCGCTGAAAACCGGGTTTTTGGCGATGAAATGGCGGCCGCCGCCGGTGGCATAGAGATGACGCTGGAGGCACGCACGGTAAAAATTCATGATGCGCAGCCGGTCCGCCTTGGGGATTTCCGTATCGAAAAACTGATACGGCGGGATTTCGTCCAGAAAGGGAAACAAGAAGCCGATGAAGAAGCTCGACCATGCATACATCAGAATCATTTCGTCTTCTTCCGGCTCGAACAGGCCAATCTTGTGGATCCGGACCGCGCCAAAATATCGCGCGTCGAATCGCCGCAACAGTCCAATGACCCGGCCGCCCAACCAAGCATCAATGCGCCCGAGGGCATGAAAGAGCCGCCGCTGCGTGATCGAGGGCATGAGAAAAACATCCCAGGTGCGCAGGCTGGTGAAAGTGATGGCGTCGCGCGCCAGCAGCCGGTGTAGAAAGGTAGAGCCGCTGCGGAAGTTTCCCAGGATAAATAGCGGCTTGTCCACCGGTTGGTTGCGATAGGCGGGAAAGAGCAGGTCGTCGAGCAGGAAACACGCCCAGGTGAAAATCACCATGGGCGGCCAGAAAGTGTAAAACAAAAGGAGGAAGATAATCCGCTTGCGGGTCAATGCGCCGTGAGTGTTTGCGGATTGAAAAATGGACCGGACCGACATGCGCCAGAACAAAGAGAAGTTGTAGGTCATGCCGGAGTGCAATCCCCCTATCACGACGCGCTTCAGAATCGATCTGGCGAAAGAAATCCGAGTATAGCTGAAACGACCTTGTCTGTGCTCATTTTGGGGCTTTCACGATCTGTCGCGCAATGGATTTCCGGAGATACGGGCGGCTCGTAGGGGTCATCGACACCGGTAAAGCTGCGGATTTCCCCGGCTCGAGCTTTTTTGTAGAGGCCCTTCGGATCTCGGCTCTCGCAGACGCTCAGCGGAGCATCCACGTAGACTTCCAAAAAGTCTCCAATTGTGACGCGCACCTCTTCGCGGATCGACCGATAGGGCGAGATAGCCGCCACCAAGGCGACGAGTCCCTTGCGCGTGAGAAGGTGTGCGACAAAGCCGATCCTGCGAATGTTTTCATCGCGGTCTTCTTTGCTGAAACCGAGATCTCGATTCAGGTTCTTGCGGAGGTCGTCCGCGTCGAGAACTTCTGCGCCGATGCCGCGCGCCAACAACTCTGCGTGGACCGAACGGCAGATCGTGGTTTTTCCAGAACCACTCAGCCCCGTAAACCACACCGCTACGCCGTCTCGCTGCGGATGTGCCATAGGGGTTGGCAGCACCTCGGGACACCCAGCCACGTTCGGCGGGTTGCAGGTCAGGGAAGTTTCCAGGATTATACCCCGCCCTAACATCGTGTTATCTGCCGGATCGATCATGAGGAACCTGCCGGTGTCCGGGTTGGAAGTGTACGGATCACAAATCATGGGCCGATGGGTCTCAAGCTCTACCGTAGCGACGCCGTTGCCGTCTGGGGGTGTGTATCTCAGTGGATCGGAATCCTCAATTTTAGAGCCCACTCGCGTTATGCAACCGCAGAGAGTTCCGGTCGTGTGTTTGACGAGATAAGGGTTGTTGACTCGGAGGGGAGCCCGAGACGTCCAGGTCAGATTTGCCAGCACACGTTTTGATATCGCAGGCATTCGTCCCGTGAGCGTTTCTCCCGACTAGATCAATGCGGACCGTCAGCGAGATTCCCCCCCCAGCGGCGGAGCCGCAACCAAACATGTCTTGTAGGGGCCGGGCTTGCCCTGCCCAAGGGCACCCAAAGGGGTGCAACCACAAAAATGCAGAATGTTTGCTAAAAAAGCAAGAATTTCCGACCTCGAAATACAGACTGTGTGGAAAGGTTCCCGTTCGGTTCACTATTGCCTCGCCGCGGCATCGCGCGTAGATTGGTTT
The DNA here is from genome assembly GCA_963808085.1 of uncultured Acidobacteriota bacterium. Lineage (GTDB taxonomy): Bacteria > Acidobacteriota > Terriglobia > UBA7540 > UBA7540 > Bog-366. The sequence goes on along the minus strand of CAWEFC010000005.1, from coordinate 46,639 downwards.
GTCCACGACTGACCCTTCACAGGGAATCCGTCAACTGGGCAGGGGGCGAACGAATGCGATTTTCACGCCGCAGGTTTGTAAAAGGCACAATATGGGGAAGTGTTGCGGCCGCCGCAGCAGTGACCTTGCCGACCGGAGGTGGAGTGGCCGTCTCCTCCCCGGTGCCCGAGAACAAACTGCGCTTTGGCGCTAACTACGTTCCGCGCAAACATTGGTGGTATTGCTGGCAGGATTGGGACCAGCAGGCCATCCGGGAGGATTTAAATGCCATCGGCGAACTCGGACTCGACCACATCCGCATCCAATGTTTGTGGCCGATTTTCCAACCGGGGATCAGTAACGTGAGCGATTCGGTCCTGGAAAATCTGCACTCACTGCTCGACGCCGCGGACCGTGCGGGTCTGGACGTGGAGGTCACAGTCTTGAACGGGTGGATGAGCGGGCTTCAGTTCATGCCGGCGTGGGTTGCGCCCGTGAAGGTGCCATCGCGCCAGCACTCCGGTAACATGTTCACCGATCGCGAGGTGATCGACGCGGAGAAGTTGCTTTTCCAGCGGCTGGCAAACACGGTCGGCGAGCATCGGCGCTTTCTAGGTTTCGATATTGGCAATGAACTCGGCGTTCTTCAGGGGATCAGCAATCACGTAACTTCCGAACAGGCCGATGCCTGGGCAACGGAAATCCTGGGATATTGCCAAACCATTGCTCCCGGGAAGTTTCACGTGAACGGCGCAGACGATTCGCACTGGTTCGCGGATTTCGGCTTCAGCCGGCACAACCTGGCGACCACGGGCCAGGCGACAGTGGTGCATTGCTACGTTTTCTTCACAGGTGCGCTGGACCATTACAAGTATTCCGACCCCGGCTCGCTGCACCTGGCGGCGTACATGGTGGATCTCGCGTATGCCTATCAAAGCGATTTGCGCCGCCGCGTATGGGTGGAGGAAGTCGGTACGTCTGCGGAGTGGATGCCGGAGAGCTACTTGCCCGAGTTCATGGAGCATACGGTGAGAAATGTGGTGAACACGGGAAAATCGTGGGGCGTCACGTGGTGGTCCTCCCACGACATCGATCCCGCGATCAAAGGTTTCGATTCGCTCGAATACACGCTCGGCCTGCTGGACCTTCAGAACAAGCCGAAACCACTGGGAAGGAAGCTGGCGGCGCTGGCGGAGGAGTTTCGCCGCACGCCGCCGGAAGTCCCAGATCACCCGTTGGCGCTAGTGATCCCGGACCATGGGCTTTCACTGAAAACCTGGCCCCCGGATTGGACCTATGGCAAGCCTTACATGGAGTTGGTCGCCCAGGGGAAAAGGCCAACCATTGTTTTGGAGAGCCGAGCCAAAGACGAGCAATATTTGAAAGCGCGCGGCATTAAAGAGTTGATCCCGCTAGCAAGCGTTAGAACGTAGCGAAGCACGGGCCCAGGAACTGTGAGCCCCCCTTAAGGGTGTTGGACTTCAGATACGAGGATGACTAGGACCATGAGTACCGACAAGAAACTGTTTTCCCCTAATTCCGGAACTTCCCGGCGCGAATTTTTGAGGCGGTCCGGCTTGGGCTCGGTTTTCGTCATGATGGCGCCGCACGTCGCGCTTTCCGCACCTTCGGACTATCAGAGGGAACTCCAGTCAGGGTGGCGAATCATTTCCGCCGACAACGTCTCCGGCGGGGATGAAAGAGTTTCTCTTCCTTCCTACGATGCCTCGAAATGGCATGCCATCCCCCGGATGCCGGCGACGGTGCTGCAAGCACTCGAGGACGCGGGTGTCTACAAGGACCTCTATTTCGGGATGAACCTCACCGAAAAGGTTCCACCCGATCTCTGGAAGCAGGACTGGTGGTACCGGACCACGTTTGACGCCCCCGAGGGTGAGGTTCATTCTCTAATCTTCAACGGTATCAATTACCGCGCCGACGTGTGGCTGAACGGTCACCTGATCGCCGATAAGTCCCAGGTGGTCGGGATGTACGACCATTTTGAATTTGTCGTGTCGAAATATATCAGGGCGGGCAGCAAGAATGCTCTGGCCGTCAAGGTAACTCCCGAACGAAAAATCCAGGGTGTGGACGGCGTCGAGCTAGCGGATAGCTGGCTGGATTGGATCAATTGGAAGTATTTTGGTTATCACGATGCCGAGAAAAAGCACAGTGTTTCCTTCGTGCCCGACCGCAACGCGGGAGTATGGCAGCGAGTGTTCTTGAGCACCACGGGCAAAGTTCTGGTGCGGAATCCGTACGTCGTGACCGATCTGCCGCTTCCATCGACAAGCCCGGCGTCGCTGACGGTTTACTGCAATCTGCGCAATGGCGTTTCCCAACCTGCGACGGGGATCCTGCACGGTGAGATTTCGCGCGCTGGCAAGCCTTCGATCAGCTTCCGGCAGGAAGTGACCCTGGAGGGCGACGAGACGAAGGAAATCGCGTTCACGCCCGCCGCATTTCCCCAGCTCTCCGTCGCGGACCCCGATCTGTGGTGGCCCTACCAATGGGGCGAGCCCGCGCTATATGAACTGAGGTTGGAGTTCAGCGTTGGCGGCCATGTCTCCGACTCGGTCTCGATCAACTTCGGCATTCGCAAGGTCACGCAGCACCGCGATTCCGACAATGATTTCCCCAAGGTCGGCACGGGTGGAAACTTTTATCTTCAGGTGAACGGCAAGGATTTCCTGATGCGCGGCGGCTGCTACACGCCCGACCTGCTCTTCAAGAACGATCCGAACCGCGACCGCGCCATTACCACCTACACGAAGGATATGGGTCTCAACATGCTGCGGTGGGAAAGCAAGCTCGCGGATGACACCATGCTCGATCGCTGCGACCGCGAGGGCATTCCGGTGATGCAGGGTTGGATGTGCTGCCAGCAGTGGGAGCATTGGGACCAATGGGACGCCGAGGATCACCGGGTGGCAAACGCCAGCCTGCGGGCGCGAATTAACAACTTGCGCCAACATGCCGCGGCGTTTATCTGGGCGGATGGAAGTGACGGTCGGCCTCCCGACGCAGTGCGGAGCCAGTACCATCAGATTCTCGCTGAACTTCACTGGCAGAATGCAGTGGTCGATACTGTGTCGAACTTCCAGAAGGACGCCCAGGGCAACAGCCTTTGGGACGGCGTCCACATGCTGGGACCGTATTCCTGGCGGCCCCCCTCCTACTGGTTCTCGGGCAAGTTTCCCGCGGCTCAAGGGTCGTGCGCGGAGCAGGGTGATAACGAGAACATCCCACCGTTCGCGAGCCTCAAGAAGTTCATCCCTCCGGACAAGCTGTGGCCGATTAGCGAGTATTGGTACTACCACGCCGGAGCCAATCGCGGCAACAACACGCTCGAGACTATCCAGAAGGTAATCGAGAGGCGTTACGGAGCGCCCACGGGCGTCGAGGACTTTTGCCGGAAGGCGCAATTGGCTCACTATGAAAATACCCGCGCGCAGTTTGAGGATTTTGCCGCCAACGATTGGGCCACTCATAAGATGACACTCTATTGGATGCTCGACAACCAGTGGCCATCGTTCTTCGGCCATTTGATCGACGCCTACCTGAACCCCGGCGGGGCGTACTTTGGCGCGAAGAAGGGACTCAGGCCGGTCAGCATTGTGTTCGATTACTACGCCACCGGAGACCGCACCACCGCGCACATCCATGTGGTGAACCAGACGCTGGAAACGCAGAGCGGACTGCGCGCCACGGTGAGGTACTACAATCTCGATGGGAGCGTAAAGTACACGAAGGAAATTGCGGACATTAACATTGAGCCGCTGGCGCGGAACCCCGTATTGGCCATCCCGCGCGTTGAGGGCGTGAGCGCGACTTACTTTGTGCGATGCCAGCTTTTTGAAGCCGGCGGCGCGCCGATTGTGGACAATGTCTACTGGCAGTCCACCACCGACGACGATCTGGGCGAGGCGCACAACGACCAGGCGTTCAATTTGAACCAAGTCAGTTGGGCCGACTTCACCACGCTCAACACTTTGCCCAAGACGGCGGTCGGGATCTCGGGCAGGCTCAGGCCCGGAGAACACGAATCCACCGCCGCCATAACCCTTGCGAATCCGTCACCCCACGTGGCGTTCTTCCTGCGCGTCGAAGTGACCCGATCGGACGGAGAAGAGATTCTGCCTATTACCTATGAAGATAATTACGTCACCCTGTTCCCCGGAGAGTCGCGAACCCTGTGGGCAAAATTCCGGACGGAGGACCTGGGGGGCAAGTCGGCTTATTTGCGGGTTGAGGGCTACAACGTGAACCCGGTAACCGCGGCGATGAAATGACGTGAGGAGGGCGGCGATGACAGCGATTACGGGAGTCTCAGCGGCGGCAGCGGGTGAGGCGCCGCGGGAAGTTCGCCCCGGAACAAAGCGCTGCCTGGCGCTCGATGCCTTCCGGGGCTTCATCATGATCGTTCTCGCCTCCCGCGGGTTCGGCTTTTCGGAATTGCAAGGCGATCCCACGTGGGGCCGCATTGCCCATTGGTTCGATCACGTCCCCTGGCAAGGCGGAGTTTTCTGGGACATGATTCAGCCCTCCTTCATGTTCATGGTGGGGGTGGCGATGCCGTTCGCGCTGGCCCGCCGGCGCGAGTTGGGCGCGACAGAGCGTGATAACCTCCGCCACGTGTTGTCGCGCTCGATTCACCTGATCATTTTGAGTCAAATTGTTATCTGGGTTGGAGTCGGCGAGATCAAACCGCAACTGATCAATGTGCTTTCCCAGATCGCGTTCACTTATTTTCTTACCTATCTCATTATGAAGTGGCGCTGGCGCTATCAGGCGCTTGCCGCGGTGGCGCTGCTTGCTGGTTGGACGGCTCTGTTTTTCGCCTTTCCGGGGCCTGACGGACCCTTTTCCCCGCGCAACCACATCGGCCTGGTCGTCGACCGGGCCATCTTTCACTATGACTACGATCCGGCCTACTCCACGCTCAACTTCATTCCCAGCACGGTGTGGACGCTTGCCGGGGCGTGGGTGGGCGGCATGCTGATGACTTCGAAGTCCCACACAAGCAATCTCAAGAAACTGGCCGGCGGCATGATTCTGTCCTTTGCCATGGCGTTCGCGTTACGGCCCTGGATTCCATTCGTCAAGCAGCTCTGCACCGCCTCGTTCATTCTCTACAGTCTGGGCTGGGTGCTGTTCATGCTCATCGGGTTCTACGTAATCACGGAAATACTGGGATATCGCAAGTGGACCTTTCCCCTGACGGTGGTGGGGATGAATTCCATCTTCATTTATTTCGTGAGTGAGGTTCTGTTTCGGTGGCTGGATCGCGCCTTGGGCGTGTTCACCTTCCACTACAACTTTATCGGAAAGCTCGCGCCTGTGGCGCAGGCCGCTACGGTGCTGCTGGTCATGTGGTACATGTGCTACTGGCTGTATAAACGGTCGATCTTCTTTAAGCTTTAACGCGTTCTATCTTCCCAGATAGCGGTTACGCCCCTCGACTAGTGCGGCAATTTTGCGGTCGGCGACGGAACGTTTTAGCATCCAAAAGCCGCAGTCGGGGTGGATCCATCCTATCCGACCAGGACCTAGCACTTTCTCCGCGGTTTCGATGCGGCGAGCGATCTCATCGGCAGTCTCGATGGCATTGATCTTGACGTCCACGACCCCAATCCCCATCTTGATGCGAGGTTGGACGTCGCGGAGCGCGTGCAGGTCGTCCGCGGGCCGGTGGGCGAGTTCGAGAACCAAATGGTCGGCGTGCAGCGAGTTGAAGAACTCGAGCAGCGAAGCCCAGTGACCCTTACGGATGGTCTGCCCGCCATAGTTGCCGAAGCACAGGTGGACGGCGCGTTGGCCCTGAAAGCGGTCGAGAACGATGTTGATGGCTTGGGAGGCCAAAGCACTGTCCTGGGGAGATTCTACCAGGCTGGCTTCATCCACCTGAAGGCAGGAGCAGGGAAGTCCTACTACCTGCTCGGCCAGCACCTCCGCGATCGCCAGAGTCAGGGCGGAGAAATCGCGATAGTGCTCATCCAATACCAGCCGGGCCAGCATGTATGGACTGGTGAGGGTGAATTTAAAGGGCCCGCGTGCGACCTCGGCGGCAGTCGCGCAGTCGGCCATAAGATTGAGTGCGCCGCCGCCCAGCTCGCCCGTTACCTTAGCGGCGGGCTGGTTGCGCCAACCCACACCCTGCATGCGGAAGTAGGCGTCGCAATCGGCGCGGCCTAGGCGCGCTTGCATCCCGGCCATGGGCTGTACGAAGTACTCGATCATGCCGTTGGTGTCGGGGTGGTTGATGTCGAAGCGATAGAGTTCGCCGTCGGTGGGCAGGTCGATCCCGGCTTGGCGCTGGATGTCAAAGACCACGCGGGTGGCGTCGAGGCGCGCCTGGCGGCTGGGGGAAGCGGTCAGCCAGTCCGGTACCGGGTAAGACCCGACGGTCGTCGTTAGAATCGTCGCGGGATTGTTGTTGTCCATAATTTTGATGATGGCGCAATTCGCCCGCGCCTACATTCGATGGCGGGGCAAACCCGCCGTTAGGCCGTGGCGATCTGCGCGGCTTCTTCCAGACCCATTTCCTTGATCGAGATTTCCCGCATTTTATATTTCTGAGTTTTGCCGTTAATGGTGGTGGGGAAGGCATCGACGAACTTCACGTAGCGGGGAATCTTGAAGTGGGCGATGCGGCCTTTACAGAACTCGCGAATGGCCTCGGTGCTGGAGGTCGCGCCAGGTTTGAGCTTGACCCACGCCATCACCTGCTCCCCGTATTTCCGATCGGGAATGCCGATAACTTGCACCTCGCTGATTGCCGGGTGGGTGTAGAGAAATTCTTCGATGTCGCGCGGGTAGATATTCTCGCCGCCGCGGATAATCAGGTCCTTGGACCGTCCGGTGATCTTGAAATAATCGTTTTCGTTCATGGTGCCGAGGTCGCCGGAATGCAGCCAGCCGTCGGCGTCGAGGGTCTGGCGGGTAGCCTCGGGATTCTGGTAATAGCCTTTCATAACGGCATACCCGCGCGCGCACAACTCGCCGGGGGTTCCGCGCGGAACGATGCGGCCCGTGCGCGGATCGACGATCTTGATTTCCGTATGCGCCATGGGCTTGCCCACGGTGGTCACGCGCAGCTCGAGCGGGTCGTCGGGAGTGGTTTGGGTAATGCCGGGAGAGGTTTCGGTGAGGCCGTAGACGATGGTCAGTTCCGAGCAATGCATTTCGTCCACCACGCGGCGCATGATATTGATAGGACAAGGCGAGCCCGCCATGATCCCCGTTCGCAGCGAGCTGAGATCGAATTCGCGGAAGCGGGGGTGCTCGAGTTCGGCGATGAACATGGTGGGCACGCCGTGTACAGCCGTGCAGCGCTCTTCCGAGATGGCCTCGAGCGTGGCCAGTGCATCAAAGTAATGCGCCGGAATTACCATGGCCGCACCGTGCGCCACGCACACCATATTCCCGAGAATCATGCCGAAGCAGTGGTAAAAAGGCACGGGAATGCAGAGCTTATCCCGGTTCGAGAACCGCATCCCCTGGCCGATCAGCACGCCGTTATTCACGATATTATGGTGGCTCAGCAGCGCGCCTCGCGGGGCCCCGGTGGTGCCTGAGGTGTACTGAATGTTGACGGGCTCGTCAAACTCCAGGGTGGCGGCACGGGCCGCGAGCGCCTCGGCGGGAAGGCTATCACTCAGGTGCAGCAGGTCGGCCCAGGGCATCATGCAGGAAGGGGCAGGGAGGTCACCAATGAAGATCAGGTTGCGAAGGTGCGGAAGCCTGGCCGATTGCAAGTCCCCCGGCACGCTGTGGACAGCTTCGGGACAAATCTCGAACAGGATGGAAGGGTAGTCGCTCTTACGGAAACCCTGTGTCAACAAGAGAGTCGAACACCCGGACTGCTGAAGTGCGTGCTCAATCTCCACCGTCCCATATGCGGGGTTGAGATTCACCAGGATGGCGCCGATTTTGGCCACCGCGAACTGCGTAATCACCCACTCGGAGCAGTTGGTGGACCAGATTCCCACCCGGTCGCCTTTCTGGATGCCCAAACGCAGAAACCCCCTCGCAGCGCGCTCGACCTCGCGTAGGAATTCGTCATAGGTGTAGCGCTTGTTTTGATGGCGAACGATTAACGCCGGGTTTTGGGGAAACCGGGCGGCGGTGCGGTCCAGAAGTTGGCCGACGGTCAGGCCCGACAGCGGCGAAGTGCCCAGGCCCTGGCCATAACTTAGATTTACCATCTCGTGTTGCCCATCGCCCATTCCCACCCCCGTGATGGAACTATCCGCCGGACAGAGGGACCATGGAGAGTGCCCACCGTCCAAATCGCGGTAGTATCCGAGGCAACGGGGGGGAAGTCAAGACCCTTAATTTCTTAAATCCCCCATGGTTCAATCGCGGCTTCGCGTAGTAAACTGTTTTCGCTGCTTTGATGCGGATGGCGAAGGAAGGACCAACCACCGGATGGGATCGGAGGCAATCCGCTGTATGGAGTGCCGACATCGGCGGGCAAACCAACTGCCTGAAGGTGATTGGCATCGAAGCATTGGGACAATGCGCGACTCCTCGCTGCCCGTAACTATTCAGAACTACAGCCCCGAGGGAGTTTCCCGCACTCTCTGAACCCTCACCAAAGCCCGTCGTGAGAAATTCAGGTTAAGACGCTCAGGAGGTTCAATTGATCATGGTGAAGAAAAAGACGGTGCGGGGATTGATGGTGCTGGCCGTTCTTTTTTGGAGTACTAGTGGTGCACAAGCGAGAGATATCTTCAAGGACATCCAGGCTGATGTTTTTGCGCTGGGAGGGGGATCGACCCTGGTCGATGCGCAGGAGTTTGATTCGGCGGGCAGGTTGATGCATAGCCGTTTTCAGGTGGGCTCGAAGTATAGTGTGGGCGTTGCGGTGCCTTACGGGAAGCTTCTCAACCTTGAGACGGCGTTCACGGTTGGACCGAACAATCTTTGGCTGACCAACACGCAGATTTTCCCCCATACTCAGGCGGCGGGATCCGTCGTGGAGTACCCGGCCCGGTTTTCATCCGCAAGCGAGAGTGCTGTTTTCCATACCCCCTTTTCCTTTCGCCACTTCCGCCCCTATGCCGAGGGCGGAGTGGAGTTCGACCACTACACCCCTTCACGCGAGGCGATCGCCACTGCCAGATACGAAGGCTGGGCCACGGTGAACACGGCGCTCCTGACCCATAACGATAAATTTGGGATGAATGTCGGAGTCGGTATCGACCGCAAATTTACAAAGCGCTTCACCTTCCGCATCGACGTGCGAGACCACATTACCAGTTCGCCCGCTTTTGGCCTTCCGCGTGTTGAAACCGAGGACAGTATTGCCGTATACCCTGTCTCGGGACGTGCCAATAATATTGTCTACATGGCGGGAATCCTCTACCACCTGGGAAAGTAGTTAGATCCCCGCCGTACGATGGTCCGCGAGAAGCGGCCAGCGAGGCAGTTGAGTCCGACAAAAGAACCAGTATGTCTTCTTAAGCGATACCAACAGGGGGACTGGGAGGCGTAACCATCGGTCCTTCTCTATCGTCAAATGAAAGTGTTAAATCTGTAAGATCGGCAAGCGTGCTTCGTAGGAACCAATTTGGACTGGCCGCAAGCGCGGCGAGATGACGGAAGGGTAAAGGAAACCCAGACCATACCCCCCGAAGGAAAAGCAAAGTCACTGCCTGCAGGTTGAGCCGGCAGGGACGCGGAGTCGGCAATAAGACAAATCCTATCTTACATTTAGCCAGATGTTGCGTGTTAACCTCAGCAACAGCAGAGGCCAAGAGATTATGAATCTGGAAAAATCCAATACGGTAGAGCAAGATGCCCCGCAAGCTACCATGCCGAGCTTTCGTGCGTCGGAACCTCCACCTCCTGGCAAACCTAGGAGTTACGGGTGGCTGTGGCTCTTGATTTTGGTCTTAGTGGGGGTGGCAGTCTATTATTTCCGCTCTCATGCAAGTAGCGCAAAGGCCGCGAGTGACTCCGCCCAATCGCCGGGCGGCATGCCCGGGCGAGGTCCGGGGACGATTCCCGTAGTCGGGGCAATCGCTCGAAAGGGTAACATTGGCGTCTATGATACCGGCCTGGGCTCAGTGACGCCGATCTATACGGTGACCGTTAAGAGTCAAATCTCCGGCTATCTGATGCAAGTGGTCTATAAGGAAGGCCAGATTGTTAACAAGGGTGACCTGCTGGCGGAAATTGATCCCCGGCCCTATCAAGTCATGCTGGAACAGGCCCAAGCAGGATTGGCCAGGGATGAAGCCAATCTTGAGAACGCCAAAGTCGATTTGAAGCGCTACCAAACGCTGGTCCCACTGAAAGCCGTACCCGAACAGCAACTGGCGACGCAGGATGCCTTAGTTAAGTCAACCGAGGGGACGGTAAAGACGGATCAGGCGCAAATTGATGTCGCTAAGCTCGACCTCGTTTACTGCCATATCACCTCCCCGATCACGGGCCGCGTAGGCCTTCGGTTGGTAGATCCGGGAAATTATGTTACGCCCACCGACGCTACCGGATTGGTGGTCATTACCCAAGTCGAGCCCATCAGCGTGGTTTTCCCGCTGGGCGAGGACCAGCTACCTCCCATCCTGGCAAGACTGCACTCCGGGGCGAGATTAAGGGTAGATGCCTACGACCGGGAATTGACCACGAAGCTTGCCCAAGGGTGGCTGGAAACGTTGGATAATCAAATCGACCCGACCACCGGCACCGTTAAGTTCCGCGCGAATTTTGACAACCGGGATGGAAGCTTGTTCCCCAATCAGTTTGTAAATGCGCGGCTCTTGGTACAAGAAAAGCAGGGTGTAACCTTGATTCCCACGGCCGCCATTCAGCGGAATTCACAAGCGACTTACGTCTGGCTGGTGAAGCCCGATTCCGCGGTCACGGTTCGGAATATTACCCTCGGCACGTCGGAGGGGGAAGATTCGGAAGTCACCTCCGGCTTGGTCCCCGGCGATCAGGTTGTCATGACGGGTGTCGACAAGCTTCAGGAAGGAAGTAAGGTGAGGGTAGCAAAGTCCGACGAGAGGAGTACCAAAGGGAATTCATGAGCCCGTCACGGATCTTTATCATCCGGCCGGTAGCCACATCGCTACTGATGGTCGGCATCCTCCTGGCGGGGGCGGTGGCATACAAGCAGTTGCCAGTCTCAGCGCTGCCGGAGGTGGATTATCCCACCATTCAAATCATCACCCGTTACCCAGGGGCCAGCCCGGACGTGATGGCATCTTCGGTAACGGCTCCGTTAGAGCGCCAATTCGGCCAGGTGCCGGGGCTTCAACAGATGACCTCGACCAGTTCCGACGGCAGCTCCATCATCACCTTACAATTCACCCTCAGCCTGAATATCGACGTGGCGGAACAGGAAGTGCAGCAGTCCATCAACGCGGCAGGAACCTATCTGCCTCCCGACCTTCCCACGCCGCCGATCTACAGCAAAAGCAATCCTGCCGACGCTCCGGTCCTGACATTGGCGCTCGCTTCTGATTCGCTGCCCCTCTCGAAAGTTGAGGACCTTGCCGACACTCGCCTGGCTCCGAAGATTTCCCAACTACCGGGAGTGGGCCTGGTAAGCATCAGTGGCGGGCAGAAACCCGCCGTGCGGATTCGGGCCAACCCCACCCAGTTGGCCTCCTACGGCCTCAACCTGGAAGACCTGCGCAACGTCATCGTGGCCGCCAACGTGAATCAGGCCAAAGGCAACTTTGATAGCCCGCATCAATCCTATCAAATTGGCGCCAATGACCAGCTACTCTCGGCCGGAGATTACGCGCCACTGGTGGTGGCCTACCGGAACGGCTCCCCGGTGAAGATGACCGATGTCGCCACGGTGAATGACGATGTGGAAGACCTCCGTCAAGCAGCCTGGATGAACGACGTTCCCTCCGTCATCGTGAATATTCAGCGCCAGCCCGGCGCGAACGTCATCGCCGTTGTGGACCGTATCAAAGCCCTTCTGAGTCAGCTCAAGAATGCTCTTCCATCTTCGGTCCAGGTCACCACTCTGACCGATCGGACCACGACCATCCGCGCCTCCGTTGCCGACGTCGAGTTCGAATTGATGCTCACGGTGGCCCTGGTGGTGATGGTCATTTTCCTTTTCCTGCGCAACCTGGCCGCCACAGTTATTCCCAGCGTTGCAGTTCCTCTCTCGCTGGTTGGCACCTTTGGCGTGATGTACATGCTTGGCTACAGCCTTAACAACCTGACGTTGATGGCCTTGACCATTTCCACGGGTTTCGTAGTGGACGATGCCATCGTCATGATCGAGAACATCACGCGCTATATCGAAGAAGGCGAGCCGCCACTGGAGGCGGCACTGAAAGGCTCCGCGCAGATTGGCTTCACCATCGTTTCGCTGACTATATCTTTGATCGCGGTCCTGATTCCGCTCCTTTTCATGGGGGATATTGTCGGGCGGCTTTTCCGCGAGTTCGCCGTCACCCTGGCGGTTACCATTCTGGTTTCCGCCATCGTGTCGTTGACGCTCACGCCGATGATGTGCTCGAAGCTGCTCAAGCATTCCCCGGAAGCCGATCAGACCCGGTTCTATCGGGTCACCGAGCGCGGTTGGAAGGCCATCATATCTCTCTACGACCGGACGCTCCAGGTGGTGTTGCGCCATCAGACTGTAACTCTTATGGTCGCCGCCGCGACTCTGGCCCTTACGATTCTGCTCTATCTTTACATCCCGAAAGGGTTCTTCCCGATCCAGGACACAGGCGTTATCCAGGGCGTGTCCGAAGCCGCACAAACCGTCTCCTTCCAGGAAATGTCCAAGGAACAGCAAGCACTGGGGAAGATCATTTTGAAGGACCCGGCTGTCGCCAGCTTATCCTCATTTATCGGAATTGATGGAACCAACGCCACACTGAACAGTGGGCGCATACTGATCAATTTGAAGCCCATTGACGAACGGGGAATTACCGCGAGCGACGTCATCCGCCGTTTGCAGCCGGAATTGGCCCGCGTGCCGGGGATAACCCTCTACATGCAGCCGGTGCAGGATATTAGCGTCGAGGACCGGGTCAGCCGGACGCAGTTCCAGTACACTTTGGAGGATCCGAACGTCGACGAGCTGAATTCTTTCGCCCCACAGATGGTCGCGAAACTGCAAGAGGTGCCCGAGTTGCGAGATGTGGCAAGTGATCAGCAAGAGGGCGGGCTCCGCGCCAAGCTGGTCTTCGATCGCAACACCGCATACCGCCTGGGGATCACCCCCTCCACTATCGATCAAACGCTCTATGATGCTTACGGCCAGCGGGAAGTTTCCACAATCTTCACCCAGTTGAACCAGTATCACGTCGTACTGGAAGTGAAGCGTGACTTCCAGCAGAACCCCTTGAACCTCCGCGACCTTTTCATCCGCAGCAATGCCCCGACCACCGCCACCGGATCGACAGGATTGGTGTCCGGCGGATCAGCAACTACCCAGTTGTACGGACCCACAAGCTCCCTGACCGCTGCCACTACGAGCCTTGCGAATTCCACCTCCTCTCCTGGACTCTCCTCGACGATTGGATCGAGCACCGCATTCGGTGGGGGACAGATTGCGTCTACATCCCCATTCCCCAACGGTGGCCAAGTGCCGCTGGCAGCCTTTACGCACGTCGAGGAGATGAACGCTCCTATAACCGTGAACCACCAAGGTCAGTTTCCTGTCGTCACTCTCTCTTTCAATCTGGCGCCGGGTGCATCCCTGGGAGACGCGGTAAAAGCAGTGGACAGAGTGAAGAGGGAACTCAATATGCCGGCGAGCATTCAGGGAGCGTTCCAGGGAACGGCGGCCTCCTTCCTCGCTTCGCTCTCTAACGAGCCCATCCTGATCCTGGCGGCGATCGTCACTGTCTACATCGTTCTGGGTGTCTTGTACGAAAGCTACATTCATCCCGTTACCATCCTGTCTACACTGCCTTCGGCAGGAGTCGGTGCCCTGCTGTCACTCATGATTTGCAAGGTTGATTTCAGCGTGATCGCGCTGATTGGATTGGTCCTGCTCATCGGCATTGTGAAGAAAAACGGCATCATGATGATCGACTTCGCCCTGGACGCCGAACGTAAGGAAGGTATGACGCCGGTGAACGCCATCTATCAAGCCTGCTTGCTACGCTTCCGGCCCATCATGATGACCACGATGGCGGCGCTGCTGGCTGGAGTGCCTCTGGCACTGGGAACCGGCATGGGTTCCGAACTGCGCCGGCCCTTGGGAATCGCCATGGTCGGCGGGCTCATCCTGAGCCAGTTGCTGACGCTTTACACGACCCCGGTGATTTATCTCTGGTTCGACCGCCTGGCACTGCGTTTCTCCCGCGGGAATAACGGACACTCTGGCGCTGAGCCGGTTCCGGCCGAATAAGCCATGAACATTTCCGAGCCTTTCATCCACAGACCGATTGCTACGACGCTCCTTGTCATCGCTATTACTTTGGCCGGAGCCGTCGCCTTCCGGCTTCTTCCCGTTTCGCCGCTGCCCCGGGTGGACTTCCCCACCATCTCCGTGAACGCGGGTTTGCCGGGCGCCAGTCCCGAGATCATGGCCTCCGCCGTAGCCACTCCCCTGGAGCGGCAATTCGCGCGTATTGCCTCCGTCACTGAAATGACGTCTGCGAGCAGCCTTGGGAGCACCAGCGTCACGTTACAATTCGATTTGAACCGCGACATTAACGCCGCGGCGCGTGACGTGCAGGCCGCCATCAACGCCGCCCGCGGCTACTTGCCCACCAATCTTCCCAACAACCCCACCTACCGAAAAGTGAATCCCGCCGATTCGCCGATTTTCATCCTGGCCCTGACCTCCGACGTGCTGAGCAAAAGCCAGATGTACGACGCCGCCTCGTCGATTCTGGCGCAGAAGCTCTCGCAGGTGAGCGGTGTGGGTCAGGTGATCGTGGGCGGAGGGGCACTGCCGGGCGTTCGGATCGAGCTAAATCCGACCGCCCTGAACAAATATCGCATTGGCCTCGAGAAGGTCGGGAGCGTGTTGAGCGGCGCCAATGCCAACACACCGAAAGGACACTTTTCCGACGGTCACCGCATGATTGAAGTGGGCGCCAACGATCAACTCTTTCGTGCCGTTGACTACATGCCGTTAATCGTGGCTTACCGGAACGGATCGGCCGTGCGGGTCTCCGACATCGGCCTAGCGCGAGACGCCCCGGAAGACGTTCGTCAGTCGGGCTATTCGAACGGCAAGCCCTCTGTTCTGATCATCATCTTTCGCCAACCCAACGCCAATATCATCGATACGGTGGATGGTATTCGCGCGGCGCTTCCCCAGCTTAAGGCCGCCGTTCCGCAATCTATCGATTGGGTCGTGGCCATGGATCAAACCCTGACCATCCGCTCCTCTGTGAACAATGTCGAGCAAACGTTGATCATCTCCGTGATTTTGGTGATTCTGGTCGTCTTCCTTTTTCTGCGGAACGTGCGGACCACCTTCATTCCCAGCGTCGTCGTTCCTGTATCGCTGATTGGAACTTTCGGTGTGATGTACCTGTTGGGCTACAGCCTGGACAATCTGTCGTTGATGGCGCTCTGCATCTCCACCGGCTTTGTGGTGGACGACGCCATTGTGGTGATTGAGAACATCTCGCGCTATCTCGAAAAGGGAATGGATCCGCTTCAGGCCGCAATGGTGGGGGCTAAGGAGATCGGCTCTACCGTGCTGACGATCAGTATTTCGCTGGTGGCGGTGTTCATCCCTTTGCTGTTAATGGGAGGCATCGTCGGCCGTTTGTTTCGCGAGTTCGCGGTGACGCTCTCCGTGGCGATCATGGTCTCGATGGTGGTTTCACTCACCGCGACGCCCACCATGTGCGCTCACCTGTTGAAAGAGCATCAGTCGCATGGCCGACTGTACCGGGCCAGCGAGCAAGGTTTCAACTGGGTCGTGAAGGTGTATGGCAGAACCTTGTCCACGGTGTTGCGCTTTCCGGCGATTACGCTGGCCGTACTGATGGCCACGATTGGGCTCAACGTTTACCTGTACTCTTATGTGCCCAAGGGGTTCTTTCCGCAGCAGGACAACGGACGGATGATGGGCGCGATTCAAGCTGACCAAGACACCTCGTTTCAAGCTATGGACCGGACTTTGAAGCAGATGATCAAAATGATCGTCGCGGATCCGGCCATTAGTACCGTTGAAGGATTTACGGGCGGAGGAAATACGGCGAGGATGTTCATCTCTCTCAAGCCTCCTGGAAAAAGAGCCGCCAGCGGTGCGCCCGAGGCACAGAGAGACATCACGGCAGATCAGATCATCGCCCGGCTGCGGCCGAAGCTGGGCAGAGTCCCGGGCGCCACGCTCTATATGCAGGCGTCGCAAGACGTGCGCGTCGGTGGACGGTTTGCCAACGCCCAATATCAGTACACGATGCGCGGCGACAACCTGCAGGACCTGGACAACTATGCTCCCCGCATGCTCCAACAGTTGCGAAGCATCCCCCTCATCGCCGACGTGAGTAGCGACCAGCAGGACCTTGGGCTACAAGCCTGGGTGCAGTACGATCGCGCCACGGCGGCGCGGTTTGGAATCTCGCCGCATCTCATTGACAATACGCTCTATGACGCTTTCGGGCAGCGCCAGATCTCCACGATGTACACCGCGCTGAATCAATATCACGTGGTCATGGAGGTGGCGCCTGAATACTGGCAGAATCCGCTGTTCTTGCGCCAGATTTACGTGACGTCGCCGGCCGGAAATCAGGTTCCCTTGAGCGCCATTGCCAGTGACGCTTCCATCACCGCGCCGCTGGCCGTGAACCACCAAGGACTCTTTCCGTCCGTAACAATCTCATTTAACCTCCGGCCGGGGGTGGCGCTGGGAGATGCCGTGGATGTCATTAATGCTTCTGCGGCCAAGATTGGTCTGCCCGCAACCATTCATACGGGTTTTGCCGGGACCGCGCAAGCCTATCAGGATTCGCTTGGCAGCGAACCGCTCCTGATCGCGGCAGCGCTGGTGGCGGTTTACCTCGTGCTCGGTATTCTTTACGAAAGCTATGTACATCCCGTTACCATCCTTTCCACTCTTCCCTCGGCCGGTGTCGGTGCGCTGCTGGCGCTGCTGCTCACCCACACTGATCTAAGCGTGATCGCCATCATCGGAATCATCCTGTTGATCGGGTTGGTGAAGAAAAACGGCATCCTGATGGTGGACTTTGCCATTTCCGCGGAGCGGAACGAAGGCAAGAATCCCCGCGACGCCATTTACGAAGCATGCTTGCTGCGGTTCCGGCCGATCCTGATGACGACGATGGCCGCGATGTTGGGTGCTGTGCCGCTCGCCCTCGGTACCGGCACAGGATCGGAGTTGCGCCGTCCCCTGGGAATCGCCATCATCGGCGGGCTGATCGTAAGCCAGTTGCTGACGTTGTACACGACTCCGGTCGTGTACCTCTATTTTGACAAGCTGCAGAATTGGCGGCATCGCGCCCGGGCATAGGTTTCGCCATCGATATGCCCCTTCGCCCGGGAGATCTGAGCGCAAAGGCAGAGAGCAGAAGGCGGAAGGTAGAGAAGAGAAGGGAGCAGTCAGATGAATTGCTGGCAAGTGCGAAGTCAAAAGGCAAAGGGCAAAAGGCAAAAGGCAAAACCGGCGTCGCACGGACTTTCGAGTTTTGACTTTTGCGCTGTGCGTTCTGGCCTTCCTCACTGCCTTCTGCTTGCTGCCTTCTGCCTCCTACTGCCTTCCTGCGTGGTGGGGCCCAATTACCACCGCCCGTCTGCTCCTACGCCCGCAGCTTACAAGGAACTCCCGCCGGCAGGATCCCCGCAGTCGTCCGAATGGGCTCCCGCGCAACCCAATGATGCCATCGCCCGCGGCAAGTGGTGGGAGATCTACAACGACCCGGAGCTCAATGCGTTGGAAGAACAGGTCAGAGTCTCCAACCAGAATCTCATCGCGGCAGAGGCGCAATTCCGCGAGGCCAAATTCGCCGTCCGGATTGCCCGTTCAAACCTCTACCCAACCGTTTCCGCCGCTCCTTCCATTACCAACTCGCGAATAACCGGTAACAACAACGGAAAGCAGTACACTACTTTCGAACTTCCCGTGGACGTGTCGTATCAAGCCGACCTCTGGGGAAGCATCCGGCGCAGCATCATGGCCAGCGCCGAGGCCGCACAGGCGAGTGATGCCCAACTGGAAAACGCGCGGTTGTCCTACCAAGCCGAACTCGCGCAGGATTACTTTGAGTTGCGCGGCACCGATGGCGAAAAGGATTTGCTCGACACTACCGTGAAGTCGTATCAGGATTACCTCAAGCTCACCCAAGACAGATTCAATAGCGGTGTGGCATCGGGCTCCGACGTTGCGCAAGCGCAAACCCAACTGGAAACCGCCAGAGCGCAATTGATTGATTTTGATGTTGCCCGCGCCCAGTACGAGCATGCCATCGCCGTTTTCACGGGAAAGGCCCCCGCGGATCTTTCCGTTTCAGCCGCGGGAATCAAAATCACGCCGCCCCCAGTACCGGTGGGGTTACCCTCCACTCTGTTGGAGCGCCGACCGGACATCGCCTCCGCCGAACGGCAGATGGCCCAGGCCAACGAGCAGATCGGTATTGCCCAATCCGCTTACTATCCCACCCTTTCCCTCGCCCCCAACACCGGGGCAGGATTTGGAAGCGCGGATTTCTTGACTTGGTTCTCCTGGCCAAGCCGTCTGTGGTCCGTGGGGCCGCAATTGGCGGAGACCCTCTTTGATGCCGGCCGGCGTCACGCCACGGTCAATGAGTCCCAAGCGGCCTATGACGCCACGGTGGCAAATTACCGCCAAACCGTTCTCACCGCTTTCCAACAGGTTGAGGATAATCTGGCGGCCCTTCGGGTGCTTGAGAACGAGGCCAAGGCTGAGAACGATGCGGTGAAGGCGGCGCAGGACTCGCTCGACATTTCCACCTATCAGTACAAAGCCGGCACCGTCAACTACCTGACCGTAATTACCGAACAAGCGATTCTCCTCCAAGACCAGGAGCAAGCTCTGAGTATCCTGACGCGTCGCATGGGCGCCAGTGTCCTCCTAGTCGAGGCGCTCGGCGGCGGGTGGAACACCTCGAAGCTCCCATCCATCAAAGCGGTGTCGAGCGGCAAGTAGGTTTCAGAACCCTCTCCTTCTGGCATTTTCGGCGCTCGCTCAGAAGTGCCTGCCCCGATGAGTCCTGCCAGGGCGGGAAACCGGCTTCCCTGATGGCATGCCTGCGGAACTCTAAAGCTCCGCACCCAAAGTTGGCCTTGTTTCCTGCGGGTGTTTGTTTCATGCTGGGCGGCATGGATACGCCCAGCAACGACCACTCTCGAATTCCCTTGATTGCCGCGCTCGCGACGTTTGCATTGCATCTCGTGGGGAACCCTCACTATGGATTCTTCCGCGACGAACTTTACCTCATCATTTGTGGCCAGCGTCCGGGGTGGGGGTACGTTGACCAGCCTCCCGTCGTGCCGCTTCTGGCCGCCGGAACTCAGTTGTTTGGCCACTCGCTCGTGCTCTTGCGCGCCGTCCCCGCGTTCTTCGCTGCTGCGGCCGTATACGTCACTTGTTTGCTCGCCGAAGAATTGGGAGGAGGAGCCTTCGCCCAGATCCTCGGCGCGCTCGTTGTGTTCTTCGCTCCTGTCCTCATGAATTTCGGGATGAAAGTTTCTCCAGACGTGGTCGGTTTGTGGCTCTGGCCGCTGACGGCCCTCTACGTACTACGCTTGGCGAAGGGCGCGGACCCGCGTGCGTGGCTGGTAGTCGGAGCGGCGGTTGGCATCGCGATTGAGAGCAAATACACCGTGGTGTTCTTCGTCGCCGCGCTGCTGCTCGCCTTGCTGCTTACGCCCGAGCGGCGGATTCTCTTCTCCCGCTGGTTCCTGGTGGGTTGCGCGGTTGCCGGCGTGATCGCCTTGCCAAATTTCCTTTGGCAGGTCCATTACGGGTTTCCAACCCTGGAGTTTCTGCGCAACGCCGAGCACGGAAAGAACCTGATCGTCGGTCCTGGGCAATACCTGTTTCAGCAACTGCTTATTACTAACGCATTTCTATCAATAGTATGGGTGGCCGGCTTGGTCTGGCTGCTGTGGAACGCCCGTTTGCGCTTCCTGGGTTACACTTACATCCTCCTGATTGCGATCATGATCGCGCTGCATGGTAAACACTACTACCCCGCCAACGTGTACCCGTATCTGATGGCCGCAGGAGGCGTGGCCATCGAGGCGTGGACGAATCGGCGGAAGGCGCTTCGGCCCATCGTGGCCACTGCGGCAATCGCCTTGGGTCTCGTTTTCGTCCCATTGGCCATGCCGATTCTGCCGGAGGCTCAAGTCGCCTCGTACTCGAAGTGGCTTCTCGGCGTCATGCACGTCTCGCGCCAAGCCGTCGCCACTGAGCGCAATCGCCCCTCCGAGATTCCCTCCGATTGGGCCGATATGCACGGCTGGCCCGAACTCGCCGCGACGGTGGCGAAGGTCTATCAGTCCCTGCCCCCGAGTGACCGCGCGCAGGCGGCCATTGTGGCAGGTAATTACGGTGAAGCCGCGGCCATCGATTTCTTCGGGCGCCAGTATGGCTTGCCCCCTGCTCTGAGCGGCCACAACCAGTATTACCTGTGGGGAACGCACAGCTACAGCGGCAATGTCGTCATCGACGTCGCCGGCGACTGCGGCGCCCGCGACCATTTGTTCGAGTCCAGCGAGCGCGCGGCAACCTTCACATCTCCCTGGATCCAACCTTACGAGGACGGTATCCCCATCATGGTTTGCCGCGGCATTCAGCGACCCCTCGCGGAACTCTGGCCGAGCATCAAGCATTACCGGTAGGCCGAGGATCCCACCTGGGTCCGCGGCGTTGGGCGGGACCAGCCCCTTCGTGGCGCTTCACCTGGCCCGTCGAAATCCATTCTATGTCCAACCGTTTTCGGCCAGTCCGGTGGCGGGCAGGCGCAACGCCGACCTCCGCCCATCCCCCTTAATGAGGATTTCGTTCTTGCCCAATTGAATGTCGCGCACGACGACGAAATCTTCCGAGACATGGGCCAGAAAGCTGATGTAGCGCGCCGTCATTTTGCCCTTCGCGGGAACGATGGAAAACGTCGGGGTCTCGAAAAGGGGCGACACCGCGAACGCTTCTCGCCGCGTTACCGGAAACGGTGTCGAGCCAAATTCGAGCCCGCGAGTTTGGCAGCGCCCATTCCACGGCGCCACCGCTCTTGACTGATTCTCTTCCCAAATCGCCGCCCAGGGAAAATTGCTCCGCCGGAAGCAGTAGCCCAGCAGCAATCGGTGTGGCAGGTTGAGGGCCGCAATGTACTGCATTTCGCGTCTTGGATTCAGCAAAACCGAGGCGATAAAGCCCAGCCCCTGACTCGCGAAGGGGCGCGTTAGGTCGATGCTTCCGCCCTTTGGTGAAGGCGCAAAGGGCCAGTGGAAGTTGCGTCCTGAGGCGAGCAACTCATTGCCTCCATAGCCGCTGGCGCCAGTTCTTCCCCGGGTAGCGGTGATCGAAATGCGGCTGGTTTCGTTCCCCAGAAAGGGCGGGCTCAGGGTGACGTGCTGGGTCCAGTGGAAGAAGTGGTCGGCTTTCCTCTCGTTGGTCACGGTCTCGGTAAAATATGCTACGGACTCGCCGCGCCGCAGGCGGAGCTCGCGGCTGAAATACAGCCCCGACACCGGCAGGTCCACTCCGAGGGTGAGCGCGACATCTTGTGAAGTCGCGTTGAGGCGGGTCTTCTCCCAGAGAGCCGAAGGTGCTTCACCGTGCGTGGAGAGGCCTTGCGCGGCTTCTTCCTCCGAAGGTGGGCCGAAATAATCCAGGCAAATGTTGTGCCCGGCGATCCCGGAAAGCAGCTTGCCTTCGTTTATGGGGCCGTATTCCGTCGCGTGCTTTGCCGCGCGGTATTTGTAAGGCTCTATCGATTTCCAGGGTGGAACCCAGAGAGGATTAAGGACGGGCAATCCCGTTTCGGCTAGGAATTGAAATTCCGCAATGTGGCCGCCCCCGGGCAGGGTTACCATGCGCACCAGGTCATTCTGAAGCGTATAGGCCTCGCGCCCGTTCCATTTTGTTTTCACGCATTCGAGTCTGTTGGTCATTAAAGTGTTTTCCTTTTCGCGGTCAGGACTCTGTACGTCTTCGTGCGCGAGAGATCATACCTCACAGTTTCTGCGTTTGCATGCCCCCAGCTTGAAATGCCATTCCGCCAATCGGGACCAGAAGTCCGCCCTCCACCGCGATCGCGGCGCCGGTAATGAAGGAAGCGAGATCGCTGGCCAGGAAAACGATGACTCGAGCGACTTCCTCCGGCTTGCCCATTGTTCCCCGCATGTGCATTCGGTCGCAGGCCGCGAGCGTGGCTTCCGGATCGGGACCGAGTGACGCCGCCCAGCGCAACATCGGTGTATCGATGGCGCCGGGCATCACGCAGTTGGCGCGAATCTTATCCCGGGCGTAGTCGAGCGCGAGACACCGCGTGAGCCCGAGGATGCCGTGTTTGCTGACGACGTAATGGACGGAGTTGCTCTGCGCGGCAACCGACTGCGTTGAGCCCGTGATCACAATCGCCCCACCACCGCGCTTGATCATCACCGGGATCACATATTTGGCCATCAGGAAGGCGCTCTTCAGGTTCACATTGAGCACCAGATCCCATTCTTCCTCGGAGCAGGTGGTCGCCGTAGCGTAACGCTGGATGCCGGCGTTGCTGATGAGGACGTCGATACTGCCCAGCTTCTTCGCAATTCGGGCGACCCCAGCCTCCACTTGGGCGCGCTTGCTGACATCGAATTGAAAGAATTCAATCCGGCTTCCGGATTGGCGAAGCTCCTTCGCCGCCCGCCGCCCGGCTTTCACGTCGGTGTCCACAAGGGCGACGGCAGCGTGGCGCTCGCCGAATTCCCGGCAGCAGGCCAGGCCGATCCCCGAGGCCCCACCGGTCACAACCACGACTTTGTTCTGAAAATCCATGGTGAAGAGTTCCTCTTACTCGTATCGCAGGGCAACCAGCGGATCGACTTTCATCGCGCGCCGCGCCGGCAGGTAACTTGCCAGAAGCGCGGCGGACGTTAAGATCACGGCGACCGCGATGAAGGTCACCGGATCGGTCGCGCTGACTCCGAAGAGGAGGCTCGCCATCACGCGCGATAGCGCGAGTCCGCCGATCAAGCCGCCGGCGATGCCGAGAGCAGCCAGTTCCATGGCCTGGCGCAACACCCAACTGAGAATGTTTTCCGGCTGCGCTCCCAGAGCCACGCGCACACCGAGATCGTGCGTTCCTTGCGAGACCAGGTAGGACATGACACCGTAAACGCCCACTGCGGCGAGCACCAAAGCGAAGGCCGCAAAGGCGCCCAGCATCGTTGCCGCGAACCGCTGGCGGGCCAGCGAATCGTACAGCCGGTCCTCCATGGTGCGGACGTTGTAAACCAGAACGCTGGGATCGACAGCGTGAATTTCGTGAGTGATGGCGCTGGCCAGTGCGGCCGGCTCGGCGGAAGTCGACGCCACCAGATACATGCCGTTATCGGGCGCCTGGAGGTGAGGAAGATAGACCGCGATCTTGGTTTCGCTCGCCAGCCCATATTGCTTGACCACACCCACCACTCCCGCAATTGTGATGGGCTTCTTGGGGTCGAACCAGACGTGTTTTCCGATTGGGCTTTCGTGCGGCCAGAAGCGGCGGGCAAACGCGTCGTCGATGATCGCCACCTGCTGGCTGTCGTTGCGGTCATGATCGGTGAAAAAACGGCCCTCCACGAGAGGAATACTCATGGTGCGGAAGTAGTCGGTGCTCGCGATGCGAAAATCGACTTGCAGTTCCTGCCCGGGAGGCGGTGTGTAGCCCTCGACATGGATTCCTCCCCAACCCACCGATCCGGTCAATGGCAGCGCCGAAACCACTCCCTCGGTTTTGACGCCGGGCAGATGCGCGATGCGATCTCCGATTTGCTGGTAAAACCCGAGCACTGCGGCGCCTTGCCGGTAACCCGGGCCCGAGGCCGCAACTTGTAAGGAGAGGATATGGTCAGTGCTGAAACCTGGCGGGATGCTTTGAAGACGCATGAAGCTCCGGAGGAGGAGTCCGGCGCCAATCAGCAGCATGAGCGAAAACGCCAGTTCGGAGACCACCAGCAGGCCGCGCAATCGGTTTCGTCCAAGGCCCATGCCGCCATGGCTCTGCCCCGTGCGCCCACCCGACTTGAGCGAGGTTTGGAGGTCGATGACCAGAGCCCGCCACGCCGGCGCCAGGCCGAACAGAATGCCCGTCGCCAGCGAGGTCCCGAAAGTGAAGGCGAGAACGGCGCCGTTGATCCGGATGTCCTCCAGCCTGGGGATATTCCCCGGATTGATGGCTCGCACCATGTCGAGAGCCCAACTTGCGATTACCAGACCGGCGGTGGCGCCGGCGAATGCCAGCAGAACGCTCTCGGTCAGTAACTGCCGCAGGATGCGCCAGCCGTTGGCGCCCATCGCGGCACGGATGGCGATCTCGCGCTCGCGCCCCGCCGCCCGCGCGAGCAGCAGGTTTGCCACATTGGCGCACGCGATCAGCAGCACCAGCGCGACCGACCCGAGGAGCACCAGCAAGACTCGGCGAACGTCACCCACCACCTGGTCCTGCAAGCCGACGACGCTCATGCCGAAGGTTCGGTCGCGCTTGTCCTTCTCGCGGATGCGCCCGGCGATGACGTCGACATCGGCTTGGGCTTCGGTGAGGGAAACACCCGGCTTCAGCCGGACCATCAGGTTGTAATTCTCGTCGCCGCGCCGCTGCTCGGCGTCTGCCCCCAACGGCAATGGCAGAAAGACATCAACCTTATCCATCGGGCCTTCGGCGGGCATGACCTCCGAATTCAGAGAAAAGTCGGGAGTCAACGCTCCGGCGACGGTGTACTGTGCCCCGTTGAGCGTGATGCTCTTGCCCACGATGTGCGGGTCGGAGCTGAATAGCCGCCGCCAAACGCCGTTACTGAGAATACCGACCGGCGCCTTGCCGGGTTTGTCCTCTTCGGGAAGGAGCAGGCGCCCGAGTAGCGGCTTTGCCCCGAGCATGTGCAGAAGTGAGGACGAGGTTAGGATTGCGCCCACAAGCTCGGGCTGACCCTGGCCGGAGAGCGTCATGCCGCGAAGCCGCGAGATGGATATCTCTTCGAACGAGTGGTTCTGTTTCACGAGGTCGACATACTGGCCCGGCGACGGCCAATCGCGAAAGATGCCGATGCCCGGAGAGTGCAGCCATATTGCGGCCAGGCTTTCCGAATGGGGGTAGGGTAGCGGCCGCAGCAGGAGTGCGTCCTCGACGCTGAAGATGGCGCTGTTTGCGCCGATGCCCAGAGCCAGCGAGAGGACGATGACAAAGCTGAGCGCGGGGGTCTTGCCCAACGTGCGCACGGCGTAACGGAAATCCTGCAAGAACGATTGCACACGACCTCCTGGTGGAACGATCCACTACACGGCGAAAGACTAGCGGCGCTCGGCGGCGCGCCATCGCCGTAGTCGAGGACCCTATGACGTCGCCCACTCGAAAAGCGCTGCTCGCAATTGCCTGTCTTCGCTTATTCCCACGTCATTCTACCTCTTGCCGCGTCGGTAAAGAAGTGGCAAACCCCGATCGATCGGCGGGCAGGCGGCACAATGGTCGAGGTACCTTTGGCTCGGACGTCGCACGTGCAGCCCGTGGAAACTGGATGCGGCGGGGCAGTCTCCTGCTTGCTAGCCCTTCGGTCCATCCCTGAATTCTCCATTCGTGGGCAAGACGCCCGCGACGCATAGCGCCGACCCTACTTCGTCTCGACCCGTGTCGGGTGGGTGCAAGTAGGGGCCACCAAAATCGCCCAAAAGAGCCTTAATTCGGGCCGTTTTGCATCGAAAAAGCCGCATTTTCCGTCGGACGCTTTGTCGCTCGACCTTGTGTTTTCATAAATATAGTCGGATCATCCTTCATTTTTAACATCTTTTCTTATTCGCGCCCGAATTCTCGACTGCCTAACGTCTCTTTTTTCAATGACTTGAGTCTTTGGTCGCATCTTCTGAATCTTCTCTAAGTTACTTTGTTTTCATAAATATAGTCGGAGCTTCCGCCGTTCCCTCTGCGACCGGTGCCGCTTTGCCCGTCACGAACATCCCTCCGAGTCGCCGTCGGCGCCGTCCGCGAATCGGCAATCGGATGTCCGCCATCCGCTGGATTGTACCGTTCCGGTGGGGAAGCTTCGCAGCGTTGTTCCACGGATGAACCCTCGGAATGCTGCTCGGCTGACTTCGCAAGTTGGCTGGGCTCCGATTCGAAAAGGTAAAAAGGCTGACGCGCGGGCATGACTTCATCCGACAGTAACACAAGGTTATTGTAACATAAAATACTGTACAGTCAAGAAAATTCTTGCAGTGCCAGAGGCTACAAAATGTCGCTGCCGGGGGGGCGACTGTAGCGCGGGCGTCTCGCCCGCTGGGGCGTGGGCATCATGCCTGTGCGCTGGCGGAATCGAGACGCTCCCGCGACCGCCGGCAAGATGCCTGCGCTACAACTGTAATTTTCAGGGTAATTTTACTTCAGGTTTTGGGCGCTGGGTATCAAACTATCAGTTGGCAGCACCACGGAAAGCATCTTCTAGGCAGCCATCTCTTCCATGTGCTCGGCAATAAACTCGATCCCGGCAAAGGTCCAATGGCTGTAACTGTCTTCTTGAGCCCAAACGACGCGCGAAGGGATGGCATGCGGGAAGTCCCCCTTGGGGATAACTCCCACCCACTCCCCCGGCTCCAACGCGAGGCTGGTCCGAACGCGCGCGCCGCCAAGCGAAACGTCCAGAATAACTGCTGAAGTGTCTTTCTTGAAGCGGGTCGAGTCCAATACGAGACTGATCGGTGTCTGTGCTTCCTGGCGCTCCCACTGACGGGGAATAACTTCAGTATTAGTTTCCATCGGAGCCACTCCTTTTAACTTCGGGCTACTGGTTTAATGCTGGATTCGGGCCTTTTTCCCCACTCAGCACGCCCGCGATTGACTGGGAGCAAGTTTGATACCAACCTGGATTAGTTTTGTCTAAGGTTTAAGCGAGGGACTGGCTAATGATGGGGTAAGTCAATCTGCCGCGGCTCGTCAGGATCAGCCCATCTCAGTGCGGAGCCACGCAACCGTTCGGCGCAGGCCTTCCTCATAACTGACGATGGGCTCGTAGCCGAGGATTTCGCGGGCCAGGGTGATGTCCGCTCTCGAGTGCAGAACGTCCCCGAGCCTGGGCGGACCGTATTGAGGCTTCACCTCGATCTCGAGGATCCGATTGAGCAATTTGATGGTCTGGTTCAGCGTGGTGCCGACGCCGGTGCCCACGTTCATGACCTTGCCGGGAGCGTTCGGCTTAACGCACGCGCGCAACGTGGCGTCGACGATATTCGCCACGTAGGTGAAATCGCGCGACTGCTCTCCGTCACCGAAAATCGTGGGGGTTCTCATGCCAAGGTAGGCGGTGATGAATTTGGAGAGGACGCCGGTGTAGGGCGACTTGGGGTTCTGCCGGGGCCCAAAAACATTGAAAAAGCGCAGGGCCACAAATTCCAGGCCGAAGAGCCGGTGGAAAATCCTGCCGTAATGTTCGCCCGCCAGCTTCACCACGGCGTACGGCGAGAGGGGGTTGGGCGTCTGGGTCTCCACCAGCGGCAGCGTGGGCTGCTCACCGTAGGCTGCTCCGGTCGCGGCCATGACGACGCGCTTCACATAGGCGCTGCGGGCGGCAAGTAATACCTGGAGCGTGCCAATGATGTTAACCTGCGCGGTAGCAATCGGGTCCTCGATCGAGCGCACCACCGACGACAGCGCCGCGAGGTGAATGACGTATTGAACCTCCTCGAAAACCCGGCGCAGCGTTCCGGGGTCGCAGATGTCGCCTTTCTGGAAGTCAACGGCGTCACGCACGCCCGACAGATTCTCCATGCGCCCTGTCGACAGGTTGTCGAGGATGCGCACGGATTCTCCCCGCCGAACTAATTCCTCGACGATGTGCGAGCCGATGAATCCTGCGCCACCCGTGACGAGATAGAGAGCCAAGACCAGCCTCCAGCTAGGAAAATAAGGCGGATTTTTATTTCGGAGCTCTACGGCGACAGCGAATATATCCTCGATCGGCGCTGAATGCAATTGGCGGCGGGGTCTCTTTAACCCTTACGATTTTGGATAACGCCAGCGAAGGGTTCACCACAGAGGCACGGAGACACAGAGATGAAGGGGAAAAGCGCGGATGATCGCGGACAGAATTTCGGGTTCACGCCTCTGTTCTTGGTCTTATCTACGTCTTTTCTCCGTGATCTCGGTGCCTCTGTGGTGAACCCCTACTCCGGCATTTTTCGAGCCAGCAGATTCAGCAGGGCCTGCGCGCCATCGCGCGCCGAATTCGGGCGAGCCAGGCTGCGGGCCCTTTCTCGCATTGCGTTCAGCTTGGCGCGGCCGGTGATGAGCGAATCGATCGTGGGCGCAAGATCCGCGGGCTTCCTGATCCACATTCCGCCCCCCCATTTCTCGATCCATCGGCAAGTGCGCTCCTCATTGCCGGGCAGGGGATTGAACGCCAGCATCGGCAAACCGCAGGCAAACCCTTCCGTCAGCGTGCCGCCCCCCGGCTTGCTGATCATCACGTCGGAGGCCACCATCCACTCCTGAATATTGTCGACCCAGCCCAAGACGTGGAAGTTGGATAGCCCGGCGAATTTATCACGGAGGCGCGCTTCGAGGCTCTGGTTGCGGCCGGTAACGATCACCGCTTCCACCGGGTGCTGGATTTTCAGGACCTCCGGCAGGATCACGTCTGGGTCGCCCAATCCCGTTCCGCCCAGCATCACCAGAAGCTGAACCGCGTCCGCCTTCATGCCGAGCTTGGCGCGCGCGGACTCCCGGTCGGGAAGGGAAGCAAAAATCGGGTCGATGGGTTGGCCCGTGGTCACCACCCGGGAGGCTGGCGCGCCCGCCTCCACCAGTTCGGCGGCCAAATCGGGGTGCGTGGTCAGGTAAAGATCCACTTCCGGCTGGACCCAGGCGCGGTTGAAGTCCATCAACTCGACGCCGGCCAGCGGGTAGGAAGCTCTCGACTGGCGCTTGCAAAGAGCGGCAAGTTCGCAGGTGCCCACCTCCGTCGCGACCACGAGGTCCGGGGCGAACTCGCGCACATAGCGGAAGAGCCGCCGCGCGCCCTGCTGATAGATCCATCCGGGGCTGGTGGATTTTGACTGGTGCTGGACACTCTCAATCCGCCGCCAGAGGTCAGGCCAGACCTTGAGGATGATGAGGTAGGAATTGTAGTACGCGCGGAACCAAGCCGTGCTGTGCGGGAGAATGTCCACTGTCTCGACCTGCGCCTCCGGACGAAGTTCTCGAATAGCTTTTTGCAAAGCCTTGGCCGCGCGAAGATGGGCCGCACCCTGGGCTACGTAAAGAATCAGGATTTTGGGATTCAAAGCGACGCATCCTGGGTCTCGCGGGATGCCCCGACGATACCCGCAATCCGTTTGCCGAAAAAACCGGATGGTAGCACTTGGCGCGCGAGGCTAGAGTTGGATAACCGAGGGCGCTGAGATCTGGCGGATTCAGACATTTAGGCCCTAACTAAGTGAAGGTCCGGTGAGCGCCACCGATTTCGGACATTTTCGCATTTTGTGGGCACGCGCCCCTTGCGCGCTTTGCGGCTATTGTCGGTCTGTTGCGGTTTATCCACAATCGTTACGCCCGGTCCCGGCCATCCTCGAGCGGCTGCATTTCCGCTTCCGCGGACTCCGTCGGGGGTGACCCTGCAGCGTGGTAAGAGGACGGGTTGTGCGTGCTCCGCCAATTCACTTTAGGAAGCAGCGTCTCGACCTTCACTCTGTCGCGATAGCGGAGGACCACGTCCATGATGGAATCGAGCAGAACGTCGGAGAGATTGTGCGGCACCAAGCCCAAGTCGAGCAGCTTGGTGTGCTTGGCATTGTAGTAGTGAACTTCCGCCTCGACGCGCGGGTCCGGCAGATGGTCGATCGCGACGTCGAGCCCCTTGTGCTTGCCGATCCGCTGCACCAGTTGCGCCAGTTCCGTCACGCTGAACTGCTCGGTGAACTGATTGAATACGCGGTACTCGCCCGGTTTGGGTGGCTTGAGAATGGCGAGCTCGATGCACCGCAGCGTGTCGCGAATGTCCAGGAAGCCGCGCGTTTGCCCGCCCTGGCCGTAGATCGTCAGCGGCTTTCCGAGCGCGGCCTCGACGCAGTAGCGATTTAGCACGGTGCCCCAAACGCCGTCGTAGTCGAAGCGCGTGGCCAAGCGATCATCGAGCGCTGTCTCATCCGTCTTCACGCCGTACACCACGCCCTGGTTGAGGTCGGTCGAAGTCAGTCCCCAAATCTTGCAGGCGAACTGAATGTTATGGGAATCGTGGACCTTCGATAGGTGATAGAAAGAGCCAGGTTGCTTCGGAAAGGGAAGAGTATCCTTGCGGCCGTTGTGGGTGATCTCGATGAACCCTTCTTCGATGTCGATGTTGGGGGTCCCGTATTCGCCCATGGTGCCAAGTTTCACCAGATGCGCCTGGGGGCAGAAGTCTTTCATGGCATAGAGCAGGTTCAGGGTGCCGATGACGTTGTTGGTTTGCGTGCGCACGGCGTGCTCGCGGTCGATCATGGAATACGGCGCGCTGCGCTGTTCGCCAAAATGCACTATGACGTCGGGGGCGAATTGGGGGATGACTTCGGCGAGAAAATCGAAGTTCTGGATGTCGCCGATGAAAATCTCGATGGGGCGGCCGGTGAGCTTCTTCCAACGGTCGACGCGCTCGGGAAGGCCGTGAATGGGGGTCAGGCTATCGGTCCCACCGTCGCGGTCCCAGGCTCGCCGGGCAAGATTATCGACAATGCCCACATGATACCCTTGCTTGGCAAGGTACATGGATTGCGGCCAACCGAGATAACCGTCACCACCCACTACGAGAATATTCATTAACCCCCGCTCCTTAATGCCGAGATGTGATGCGAAAGCTGAAGACAACCAGCCCTTAAAACTCTACCGCTTTCCCGCAGGGCGTGCAATGGAATTGAGCTTTGCTGCTCCCCATACTTTACATTCCGTCGGCGACCGCATAACATCGCCGATAGCTCTTATGGACCTCCTCCTCCTTGGCGCGGGCATGGGAATTGTGGGCGGGATGTTTCCCAACCCGTTGCACATGCTTGCGCTCACCCAGGTAGCCTTGGGCCGCTGGGGTCGCGCCATCTTTGTGCTGTTGGTTCCGCCCCTGGCGGTAGACGGCGCGTTTCTGTTTGTCACCCTGTTCTTCTACCGCTTCATTCCGTTCGGCATTGTCCACTATGTCGCGTATGTAGGCGGCTTGATCGTGATCGGATTTGCCAGCTACGCCCTCTGGCAATTGCGAAGTAAAACGCAGGAGCAAATGGCGACTTCGGCGGTCTACACCTTGACGGGTATCTCTGTCGCGACGCTCGCGGAGGTGGCTGCTCCCGGGACGTGGATTTATTGGGTGACCATCGCCGGGCCGATCCTGGCGGAAGGCAGGGTGCGTGGATACGGGCACGTGGTGCCCTTTTTTGCCGGGAGCCTGATCGGTTATTATGGGGCCGCGGTGCTATCCACGGCCCTTATGGCGTGGGCCGCGGGTCTGCACAAGCGCTTCAAGCCGTACCTCATTCTGACGGCCAACATCCTGCTGCTGGTGATGGGAATTTCCTACCTCGTTCGAGCTTACTTCCGGTAGTTAGGAGAAAACTGCATGCGTCTCTTGAAGGTGGGTTTAGTGTTGTGCTGCGTCAATCTGCTGCTGGCGTCGCCGACGGTGGCCGCAGGGTTGAAAGCCGGAGTGGCCAAGGTGGACATCACTCCGCCCCCGGGCCTACCGCTGTGGGGTTACGAGTTGAGGGACGCCACGGGCACGCTCGATCCGCTGTTTGCCCGCGTACTCGTGCTGGAGGCCGGCGAGAAGCGTATCGCAATCGTGGCCTTGGATTTGGGCCGCACGTTCGGCCTCGGATCCATCGAACAGATCCGCGCCGCCGCGCGGAAATCGAGCGGAATCTCCTACGTTCTGGTCTGTGCCACCCACGATCACTCCGCGCCGGCGATACGCGATTCCTATCCGGAGGGTCCGCCCGCCTGGGAAAAAGCCGCGCTGGATAAAATCGAAGAAGCGATCGCAGAGGCTCATGACCACGCGGTCGAGGCGCGCTTGGGAACCGGTTACGGGGACGCCTACATTGGGCACAACCGCCGCCGCGTGAATTCCGACGGGACAGTGACCTGGTTTGACAAGAATGAAACGCAAATCCCTACGGCGCCCGTTGATCCCACGGTCTCCGTCCTACGCATCGATACGCTGGACGGCAACCCGCTCGCCATCGTGGTGAACTATGCTTGCCACCCGGTGGTGTTTGGGAGCGATAACCGGCAATACTCGGCGGATTATCCCGCCGCCATGGTCAAAGCCGTAGAAGGTGCTTTTGGGGGCAAGCCCCTGTGTCTGTTCCTGCAAGGCGCTGCGGGCGACATCAATCCCTTTTACACCGCGGTGCCGCTTCAGCAGGACGCCGTCAAACGCCGCGACTGGGAAGGGGCGCAACTCGGCGGAGTGGCGGCTCGCATTGCTGGGGGAATACACACCGACAGCCCGCCCAACCCTTCAATCGATTTCGCGGAGGACATGCTGACGTTTCATTTTCGTTGGAACGTGGAGAAGTTCCGGAAGGCTTTCTTTCAGGGTTCCGAAGTGGGTACGGACAGCACCGCTGCCTATTACTACGCTCCGCCCACCGATCCCGAGCAGCATTTGCCAGTGGCGACGTTGCTCTTAAACAAACAGATTGCTTTCATGTCGATGCCGGGAGAGCCTTTCGTGGAATTCCAAGTCAACTGGCGCCAGCGCTGCCCGGTCCGCGACTGCTTCTTCCTCGGTTACGCAAATGGGTATTTCGGATATCTTCCGACGATTCGCGCATCCACGGAGGGCGGCTATGGCGCCGCGAGCACCTCAACTTGGATTGAGCCTGGTGCCGGAGAACGTATGGTCGATCACGCGGTGCTGAAGGTCTATGAGATGCTCGGCCTGCTGAGCGACGGCCCGGAAAACCCCGACGAGGACTACACCCAGACCCGCCCACGCGCGGCAATGACCGCTGACCACTGAAGCCCCATCGGGGCCATCATGTGGACTCAAGGGCAAGAAATCGTGAAGAAGTAGTTGTTGACGCGCACCCTGCCGCGCAGTCCCTGGTCCCTCTTCGGGGCGACGGAGGAATTCCTAATCCCTAGCCCCGAATTCCTAACCCTTTCAGTAAATCACATCCAGCGACAGGTCGTAGGAGCGATGTTCGAACCCGGCGTAATCCCCAAAGTAGGGTGAGGTTACGGTGTTATAGACGTCGCGGAAGTTGCCATGGTTAGTGAGGTTGAAGATCCGTATTGAACCCCGCAAGGTGTGCTTGCGCACCCAAGGGATGAAAGGGGCACGGAAGTCCTTGGAGACTTGCAGGTCCAGAGAGACGAAGGTGGGAAACCGGCGGCTGTTGGGAGACCCTACATAATTCAGTAAATCGTCGAAAGTAGAAAAAGGGAAACCCGAATGCCAATCGACGAGCGGGGTAACCGTGTATCTTTGGGGAAGTCTGAAGCGCCCCCAGGTCACGACGCGGTCAGGGACGTTGGTGGGGAGCGTACCAAACAGATCGGGTTGAATAACCGGGCGCTCGTAGGGAACGTAGACCATGGACATGGTATTCAGGTCGCCGCGCGCCATGCTATTGACATAGGAAATGTTGAAATCCGCATTGGCGTTGGGCCGCACTCGCAGAGTTGCCTCAAACTCGTGGTAACGCGACTCACCCAGGTTTGACAGCAGCAGCAGACCGGTGGTCGGCGAAGTGACTTCCGGATTGATAGTGAATTCATTATAAGTTTTGCTCCCTAAGTAACTGACGCGGGCAATGATGTGAGGGCGTATTTCCTGATCGATCTCTGTGTTCCAGGTGAAGTTATACGGCGTACTGCCCAACCTCGCACCCGAGGGAACAATCATCTTGCCGTGTTCCTTGAACTCCTCGTAATAGGGTAGATAGATTGTGGGGGGCCCTAGCGCCACACCGCTGCTGTTGAAAAGTGTGACCTCCCGGGCAGCGTTCTGGGTGAAATCCCCCGCGAGCAGGGGCAGGCGGTCATAGAAAATGCCGGCGCCGCCCCGCACAATAGTCTTTCCATTTTTCGCGGGCGAAAACACAAACCCGCCGCGTGGCGAAACCGCCGCGAGGTAGCCAAGGGTCTGGCTGGAGAACCGCACGCCGTAGTCGATGGCAAAGTAATTGTTAAAAGTCCAGTGGTCCTGAGCGTAGGCGGCGGCTTCCGTGTCACCGGTCGAGAGGTTGCCCGTCTTTCCAAAATCGATTTCGCCCGCGAGCGAACTGTCGGCCCGCAGCAGTTGTACGGGGCGGTAAAGACTGGTTCCCTGATAATCGCGGTGGACGAAATCGCCTCCCACTTTGAAATCGTGCTGGCCGTTCCAGTGTTTACGGGGGAAGAGGTAACCTTCCTGCACCTCTTGCTGGGCGCTGCTGCGGGTCCAGGCGTTGAAGGAATTACCCTGCCAACCCGTGGGAGTGATCTGCAAGTCCTGGACTCCCTGGCCGTGCGTATAGCTGTCAAAGTCCGTGAACTGCGCCAGGGTGGTCAGAATCCCGCCGCCCTTGAACAGATAGTGATCGTGCCATCCGATCGAGTAACCGCTTTGGCCATAGTCGTCGGACGCTCCCTCCGGAATGAGCGTATCCAAGTTGTCATACTGTCGCCGGGCGGGGAAAAGCTTGACGTTGACGCTGGTCAGGTGCTGAGGCGAAATGGTGTAATAGAAATCCGTAAAGGAAGTCCATCCTTGCTTGCGGGTTTGATTATTCGGCCATGCCAGGCCTCGGACGGGTTGACTCGAGTAGCCATAGGTGAAAGCTTCGGAAAAGGTGAACTTGTCCCCCATCAACGGCCCGGAGAAGTAAAGCCGTGGACTGTCACTCTGCAATCCCACCCAATGCCCGGCCTCGAATCGCGGCGTGGGCACGAAATCGTTCAATTCATAATCCCATTGGCTGGACGGGGCTTTGGTTTGCAGGGTCGTGAGCCCCCCGGAATAGCGCCCATATTCAACTTGGTAAGCGCTCTTGAAAACGTCGATCGACTCGACCGCGTCCAGGGGAACATCGATGGAAAAGCTGCCCGTCACCGGGTCGACAGTCTCGGCGGAATCCACCAGCAGCGTTCCCTGATTCTCAATGGCGCCTTTAATGGCGATTCTGCCATCGGGAGTGCGAACCACTCCCGGGATTAAGGGCAATGCGGCTTTGAATTTCTGCTCGACGAGGGGTAGGGAACGGAGTTGCTGCTCATTCAGCGTCGCGGGCGGAGCGGCTTCCTGGGAGGTGGCGTTCGGCGCTTCGGCAGTCACTTCCACCCGCTGGCGTACCACCACCTCCCCGGGAAGTTCCAACTGGAGGGCGGGCGGGGTCTCGCTTGCGCTGATCTCGATATTTTCCTTGGCGTTCGGCTCATGGCCTACGGCGGCGCAGGCCACGCGGTAGGTTCCCGGAATCAGTCCGGTAAACTCGAACCTGCCGCGATCGCCGGTCGTCACGGGGCGCCCCTGCTCGGGCAGGATTCGGCCCCACAAGGTGCAGACCGCGCCGGCAATGGGCGCACCCTTTTCGTCTACAACCTCACCGCGAAGCGTCTGGGTGTCAGGAAGGGCCCCTTGAGCGGCGAATGGGATGCCCAAGATAAGGAGCAGGGCCAAGCCGACACGCTTTAAGCGTGGCCAATGGTCAAGCATTAAGTACTTTTGGGTGCGCGGACTTCCGGCGCATGAATAAGCGATTATACGGTTAAATGC
The DNA here is from genome assembly GCA_963808085.1 of uncultured Acidobacteriota bacterium. Lineage (GTDB taxonomy): Bacteria > Acidobacteriota > Terriglobia > UBA7540 > UBA7540 > Bog-366. The sequence continues at coordinate 10,816 of CAWEFC010000005.1, read as the reverse complement.
ATTGATAATTCTATGACGAATCGCAGCTGGGCGCTTGATTTAATTGAGTCGCTGCCACCTCCGCCGAGCCTCCAACATATCTGATGCAATCTTCTCCAATCGGGTACTGCCATCATGCCAATTCTGCAAATGGATATCTATTGCCGGAAAGTGGAGGTCTACCTTAATCGCACATCAAACAATGCCAGCCAATATTGAAGTGATTGCAGGCCAAAACCGCAGAGGATGAGTCCAATGCCGAAAGCTCCGAGCCGCCGCTCCGGCAGGTTGTCTGCATAGTATTCGATGAATGGATTCGAGGTAATTCCGACACCTGTCACGAAACCGGTTACCAACCCAACGCGGATTGCGTAGGGCCACTCGCGATCGGCATGATGCACGAGCACGCTACACATGAGGGCCGTGGCCGTATAGCCGGCCGTTCGAACAACGGTCCCCCAAAATTGACGGGGCGTGAGTCGAGGGTGGCGTGATGACACGTAGTCCAGGGCAGGACGCATGCCACGAGAGTAGGCGAAGACCTGGCCGAGTGTAATGAGCAGGCCAAATGCCGCCGCGAATTCAAGGCCCAGGATCCGGTACAGCCCAACACTAAACGCCAACCCGCGGATAGCGCTGAAAAATCCTTCCCAGCCCAGCGCGTAATGGTCGAGGCCGCGAGCGGCTCGATTGAGTTCAACGGATAGGGTGATGCCCGTGGCGACACCCGCGGCGAGGCCAAAGAGAAGGCCAAGCCCGATGCCATAGCCAATTCCGAAGACGATCGAGTACGTCACTGCCCGCGTCAGGAGTCTTAAAGGGCCATGTTTGCCGCCGAGCAAATCGTAGGCAAGGTAAAGGCTCCCCAGCACATCCAGACAGGTTCCGATGATGCTGATCGCTGCGAGTGTGTGATGGTCCATCGGGTAATTATAGACGTAATGACAGAGCCTCTGGACCCGATCGGGCGTATCGATGTCCGTACCGATGTTCGTACTGTGCCCGCAGGTGCGGAACGTGAGAGAATATCCGGCTCGAAATATCTCTTTGGGAGTTGAAATCATGCTAAAGACTCTTCTCATAAGTGGAAGCCCTAAGCCCGACGGAAACACCGCACAGCTCATGCGTGAATGCGCGAAGGTGATCGAGGAGCAAGGCGTGGAGGCGGAAGTGATCTCCTTTGCCGGGATGAGTATTGAATCCTGCACTGCGTGCGGGAAGTGCTCGGATACCGGCGAGTGCGACATCCATGACGGGTTGAACGAAATCATCAAGAAAGTTCGCGAAGCGCAGGGGCTGATCGTGGGTACTCCTGTTTACTTCGGCACAGCGCGCGGAGATGTGATGTCCGCGCTCCAACGCATCGGGTATGTTTCCATGAAATCCGATAAGTTCCTTTCGGGGAAGGTGGGGGGACCTATTGCCGTGGCGCGCCGTGGCGGGCAGACTTTAACTCTTCAGGAAATGCTGATGTTCTTCCTCATTAACGATATGATTGTGCCAGGATCAACCTACTGGAACATGGTGTTCGGCCGCCTTCCTGGCGAGGTGTGGAAAGACCAGGAGGGCATTGACACTGTCCGGCATTTCGCCGCCAATGTGGCGAACCTCGTTAAAAGACTCAACCCGCCCACGCCCGCGTAGAGGCGGCGGAACCTGTCCCGATCATATCGGGACGCTGCGATATGGCGAGGTAAAACTCGCCGCTACGTCGCGCGCATCGGTGCGATGGTAACGAACATGCCTACGGAGGAGAATTGAATGTTAAGTGCCGTTCTGCACGATTTTGACCGACTCGAATTGGAGGAGCGCCCCATCCCCGAGCCGGGGCCTGATGAAGCCCTCGTCCGCGTTAAATCCTGCGGCATTTGCGCCACCGACTACAAGGCCATTAAAGGCGTCCGTCGCAATGTGCGATTCCCGCTCGTTCCAGGACACGAACCCGCGGGGGTGGTGGCCGCGGTGGGAGCGCACGTCCGCAGCGTGAAGGAGGGCGACGAGGTCATTGTCTGCCCCAGCGGCTACTGCGGCTCCTGCCGCCACTGCCGGATGGGGCAGGAGCACTATTGCGAGCACATGTATACGACGGGAGGCGACGGCCCCGACGATGTGCGGCCCGGCAGCTTCGCCGAGTACATGGTTACGGGAGCCAATACGCTGTTCTCCAAGCCGCCCGGTGTGAGCTTTGACGCCGCTTGCCAGACTGAACCTCTGAGCGGGGCCTGGAAGGGCATCATTCACTATTCGGAAATGCGCGTGGGCGATGACGTGGTCATCATCGGCACGGGTGGAATCGGCATGTACTGTTTGATGGTGGCCAAGGCGGCGGGCGCCGGACGCTTGATCGCCGTCGACGTCAGCGATCATGCTCTGGAAACAGCACGGCGCCTGGGAGCAACTCACACCTTGAATCCGAAGCGCGAGGATGTGAAGTCCGCACTCCAGAAGATCCTGCCGCAAGGGCCGGACCTGGTGCTGGAAGCCGCCGGGCCCATTGAGGCGGTCAATCTGATGGTCAGCCTGTTGCGGCGCGGCACGCGTTGGAACATCTTCGGCATCACTACCCACGAGAAGTTCGAACTGGATGGCGGCCTGATGCATTTTCTCGAGGCGCGGATGGACTCCAGTTTTTCCACTAACCCTCTCGCCATGGAAAATGCCATTCGCCTGATCGAGCGCGGAGTGGTGAACCCCGAGAAGGTGATCTCGCATCGGTTCCCTTTGGCGGAGATCGGCAAGGCGATAGAAGTGATGGGAACACCTGGCCGGAACAAGGTGGTCATCAACCCTTAGCCGCGATCGTGATCTGGACGCCCTTAAGCGACTGCGTTCCTTCCCTGGAGTATAGATGGAGCACAGACAGGCTTGAGGATTCTCTGCGCTGTGGTAGACTGACGCCATGATTAACGGTGCCCACTTTGTCGTTTACAGCAAGGACCCCAAGGCAGATCGAGCATTCATCCGCGACGTCCTGGGGCTTGGCTCGGTCGATGTCGGTCAAGGATGGCTGGTCTTCGCACTTCCGCCCGCGGAAATTGCGATTCACCCCGCCGGCAGGAATTTTGGGAGGAGTCAAGGCGGGCACTCGATGCTGGCGGCGGTTCTCTACCTGATGTGCGACGATTTGCCCAAGGTCGTCAAATCTCTCCGGGCCAAGAAGGCCGCGTGCTCGGAAATTGGCAAGGAGCCGTGGGGCGATTACACCACCGTGACGCTTCCGAGCGGCCTCGAGATTGCCCTTTACCAGCCGAGCCACAAGACGGCGCTTAACCTCACGACCGGCTGATTCGCCTATGGCCTTCGAACTTCAGTGCCCTCAGGATGGGTCTGCGCGATCGTCCGAAGTGATTCCGACTTGAGCTAATGATGACTCCATCGCCCATTGCACTGGTGACCGGCGCGTCGCGAGGAATCGGCCGGGGAATCGCCCTTGCTTTGGCTCGCGCCGGCTACAGCGTCGCCATCAATTTTGCGTCGAACCGCGATGCGGCGGCCGAATGCCAACAATTGTGCCAAGCGGCATCGCCGGCGAATTCCGGAGCTTCCTTCGATACCTTCGCCGGGGATATCTCCACTGCGAGCGGGCGCGAGCAATTGCTGAAAGCGGTGATCGACCGCTTCGCGTGGATTGACCTCTTGGTGAACAATGCCGGCGTCGCCCCAACCGAGCGTAAAGACCTGCTCGAAGCGACGGAGCAGAGTTTCGATCGAATGATCGGCATCAACCTTCGTGGTCCTTTCTTCCTGACCCAAGCTGTCGCGAACTTCTGGCTCGCCGGACTCGCAGAACGTGCGGCCGGCCCGCGGCCCAAGGTGATCACGATCTCCTCCATCTCGGCCTATACGGCAAGCATCAATCGCGGCGACTACTGCATCAGCAAGGCGGGGCTCTCGATGATGACCCAGCTCTTTGCGGTGCGGCTGGCGGGGGAGGGAATTGGCGTCTACGAAATCCGCCCAGGAATTGTGTCCACAGATATGACCGGCCCGGTGAAGGAGAAGTATGATCGGATGATCGCAGAGGGTTTGACCCCGATCGCGCGCTGGGGAACCCCGGAAGATGTTGGACGCGCCGTCATTGCCATCGCTGGGGATCAGTTCCCGTTCTCGACAGGAGAGGTCTTCAACGTGGACGGCGGGTTCCACATTCGAAGGCTGTAGGACGAGTTGACAGTTCAAAGTCGAAAGTTGGAAGCAAGCAGACATTAGGTCTTTTGGTTTCTGAACTCCAACTATCGACTTTGAACTATCGACTCTGAACTCTTAGACTTTGAACCATCGACTCTCGACTTCCCAAAATGATTCTCATCGACCACAACTTGACGCCGGAAAAACTGCTCCCCCGGATTGCGCGCGTGTTCGATCTTTCTGCCGGAAAGATTCGCAGCATTGCCGATGCCGTTGAGACCTCGCAAGGCTCGCCGGTTTTCACCGTGAAAGGGCGCTATGTAGGGCGGGACTGGACGGAGTGGACCGAAGGGTTCCATTACGGCTCCGCGCTCTTGCAGTACGACGTGACGGGCGAGCCCTGGTTTCTGGATTGGGGCCGGCGCAAGACCGTGACCAGCATGGCGGCGCATGTTACCCACACGGGCGTACACGATCACGGTTTCAACAACGTCAGCACCTATGGAAACCTGCTGCGGCTGGCTACCGAAGGTCGCATTGAGGCGAGCGAGTTTGAGAGGCATTTCTACGCGCTGGCGCTCAAGGCGAGCGGCGCCGTCCAGGCGGCGCGCTGGTCGCTGGTACGCGACGGCCGCGGCTATATCTACTCGTTCAATGGAGCCCATTCGCTCTTTGCCGATACCCTTCGTTCCCTGCGGTCGCTCGCCGTTGCCCACCGGTTGGGACACGCGCTGAGAGGGGAGAACGATCGCCGCATCTCGCTGCTCGACCGGTTGGTGCATCACGCGGCGGTGACCGCGGAGTTCGCCGTCTACTACGGCGAGCGGCGCGACGCGTACGACGTGAGCGGGCGCGTGGCCCACGAATCGATTTTCAACCCCGCCGACGGAGCCTACCGCTGCCCCTCGACCCAACAAGGTTATTCGCCTTTCACTACGTGGACCCGCGCGCTCGCCTGGATCATGTGCGGATACGCGGAGCAGTTGGAGTTTCTCGAAACGGTTTCCGACGCCGAGCTTGAGCCACTCGGAGGGCGCGCCAAAATTGAAACCATGATGCGGCGGGCGGCTGAGGCAACTTGCGACTATTACCTCGCGCAAGCGGCCACGGACGGCATACCCTACTGGGATACCGGCGCCCCGAATCTCGAGAAGATCGGTGACTGGCTGAACCAGCCGAGCGATCCGTTCAATCCCTACGAACCCGTGGATAGCTCCGCGGCGGCCATTGCCGCACAGGGGCTTTGGAGATTCGGGACGTATCTCCATCGCCTGCGGGAACAAGCCGGCCGCGGCGACCACTATCGCCAAGCCGCGCTCACCATCGCCAAAACGCTGTTCGAGGCGCCGTACCTTTCCACCGATCCTCATCACCAGGGATTGATTCTCCACTCGGTTTATCATCGCCCGGGAGGCTGGGACTATGTCCCGCCGGGACAGCAAGTGCCCTGCGGAGAATCCTCGATGTGGGGTGACTATCACGCGCGCGAACTCGCCCTGCTGATTCATCGCGCTGCCAAGAAGCAAACCTACCCAACGTTCTTCAACGTCCAAGACCAACCATAGCGCGCCTCTTCGTAGAGGTCCGCGGCTTTTCCTTGCATCCCGATTGCGAGAGCGAAGCTTTAGAGTGCGGCAGCTTGCTGCCGCTTTGGCGCGAGCCAACTCGCTGGCGGGCAATGGCGGCACCGGTCGAAGTTCTCGCGAGCCAGCTCGCTCGGAGAAAGCGGCAGCAAGCTGCCGCACTCTAAAGCTTCGCAACGAATGCCTATGGGGAAAGATCTTCCCATGACCTTTGAAGCTCTCAGTCGTGAGAAATGCGGGTGGGCCACCCCCAATTTGTGTAGAAAAGCGTGCTTTTCCGACGGACATTTTGTCAGTCGACCCTGTGTTTTCATACACATAGTCGGATCATCCTTCATTTTTAACATCTTTTTTGTTTTCCGCGCGTCTTCGGGCACTTCTAACTTCCTTGCTTGCAATGACTTGAAGTTTCGGAGTTTTGTCTGAAGATCGTTTAAGTGCCATTATTTTCATAGATATAGCCGCTTGGCGGGAGGTTTCGCCAATCTCCAGCCTCGCTGGGCTCGGCGATAAAGCGCGAAAGCATCCTCATCCGCCGGAACGTCGGACGGGATAGCGATCTGCGAAATTTGGCACTCCACGGTATCATGTGGTCATTGTATCATCGTATATGTAAAAGTCAAGAAAATTCTGAGAGTACTGGAGGCTACAAAATGTCGCTGGACGCGCAATGTAGCGCGACCTAATGAACAGGTCGCGCTATGCTGGCTCTGAACTGCGCGCCGCCGCAGCCTCGTAGCGCAAGGCCCGCTCTCCGGCCTTGCGGTTCTTCCCGCATGCGCGGGTGAGCCCCGCGCCGCCGTGGAAAACTCGGATTATGTTGCTTCTGGCCCGAGGAGAACCCGCGCGCCTGGAAAAACCGCAGGGCCGGAGAACGGGCCCTGCGCTACGTGCCCCCTCCATTTCCCCGAGACTTTCCGCCGCAACGGGACGGCTTGCCGCCCCCGGTTCCGCATTCACCCTGCGGAACGCGGGTAGGGCAAGCCCGGCATCTCGTGATTGCCTTCGCCCGTTCGAGCGGCGCCTGAGGTTGTGTGACCCGGAGGTGGCCACGGCCAATTCGTCTTGGGAAACGGCTGCGGGTTCGCGATCGATGGGAAAGCCCACAATCACAAGCGGAATGACCGTAGCGACCCGAAGTTGACATCCGTTACGTTACGCATTACAGTTCAGGAGTGATTCGCTCGATCCGCCAGAAAGGACTGCAACGCCTTTACGAAGATGACGATTCACGTGGCGTGATGAGCGAACATGCGGAAAAGCTGCGCGACATTCTCGCGCGGCTGGATGCTGCCGGTACGATCGCAGATTTGGACGTACCGGGTTTCCGGCTACATCCGCTCAAGCGCGAGTACAAGGGTTATTGGGCGGTGACGGTTCGCGCGAACTGGCGGGTAATCTTTCGCTTTGCCGACCGCGACGTGCTGGACGTTGATTATGTCGACTACCACTGAAAGGAGACGGGAACCATGCCGATGAAGAATCCACCCCACCCCGGCGGCTTTGTGTTGCGCCAATGTATTGAGCCTCTGGGCTTGACGATCACAGCCGCCGCCGCTGCGCTCGGAGTCACGCGCACGACCCTGTCGGAACTCGTGAACGGGAAGCGCGGCATTTCTCCCGAAATGGCCGTGAGGCTGTCGAAGGTTTTCGGAGGCAGCGCCGAAACCTGGCTTACCCAGCAGGCGCACTACGACCTTGCCCAAGTTCACGCCGACCGCATCAAGCTCAAGCGGCTGGAATTGACCGCGTCCTTGTCTTCTTAGGGGGACGGCTTGCCGCCCCCCGGTTGCGCATTCACCCTGCGGAACGCCGGGTAGGGCAACTTGTCTCGGCGAAGTCGGGAGTCCTACCCCTACATCTCGCAATTACCTCCACCCGTTCGAACGGCGCCTGAGATTGTGTGACCCGGTGGTGGCCACGGCCAAATCAGCGTGGGAATTGACCGTGAGTTCGTGGAAAGCCCACGGACCAAAAAGCAGTGACCGTGATGGCTACTGGCTTTAAGGCATGCTAAACTTCATTGACGAACCCCGGAGGATGGTTGAGATCATGCCGAGCCTTTTGATCCATAGGGCCAGTGAGCTTAGAACCGAGACGCGCGCCGCTTTGGAAGCGGAGTTGGGGCGCTCCCTTCAAGACGATGAGGAAGTGAGTATCATGACCTTTGTCCCCCACGCCGCTCCCACGGGAGAAGCTCGCGCGGAAGTCGGACGCAATTTGCTGGACCACTTCCATCGGATTGACCAAAAACTAAGGGGCGCATCTCCTGAAGAAAAGGAAGAGGCCCTTGACGAGGCCATTCGCAACGTGCGTCCCGGATATCGTGAACGCGAGTGAGAATTGTTTTTGACACCAATGTCCTTGCCCGCGCCCACCAATTGGCCCGCGGCCCTGCCCGCCGGGGATTACTCTTCGTGGCCACAGGCTCCGATGTTCTCATCCTGTCACAGTACTTGCTGCAAGAACTGCGGCGGATTCTGGCTTATCCAAGGGTACTGAAAAGTTCTGGCCTGAACGCTCTGGATATTTCCGAGTATTTGGATTATCTGGCACGCGTTTCCACCCTCGTCCATCCCCTATCTGTGCCGGAGAAGTTGCTGAGAGATCCAGCGGACGAACCCGTGCTCGGTACCGCACTGGCCGGAAATGCCGACGTCATCTGTACGCGAGATGCGGATTTCTTCACAGAAGAAGTGCGACGTTTCAGCGCCGCGCGCGGGATTCAAATAATGTCCGATCTGGAATTGCTTCGCGCGCTCCGACTTTAGCGCTGAGGCAATCCTGTTGAAGCGATTGGCGCGGGAAGAGCCGCAGAGCTTGAAAAGCGGCTCTGCGCCAGCCCGCCACACGCGTTGTGTAGCCTCAGACGCGCAAAGGGATTCCAGAAATCCGGACTCGTGTCTTAGCAGTTTCTTGCTGGACACCGGCGTTGATGAGTGCCGCCGTAAATGCCTCGTACATGGGAAACGGATACTCGGAAGGGCCGATAATCAGGCGGTCAAATATCGACGAGAATTCCAGACCGGCAAGGGCGGGCGAGAGACTTCCATCAAGAGGTATTTTGTAGATAGGCTGTGGCACCCCACCGATAACTTCGGTGGAAGATTCCATCATAGGAGAAGGTAATTTGTAGGGTAAGTAAATGGCTCTCCACTTACGCTCCTCCCTAAAGCCTTCGTGCTTTAGACCGGTCACCCCGACCACAAGCATGGTCAAAGCGGACCCGACAACCGACCGACGGTCAACTGTGCGCAGGAACTCGCGGTTTGCATTGATGTTAGCTGTTGCTTGGCGAAGTGCGGTATGGGCTTCTTCTTCGGTCAGGTACGCGACCGGACTAAACATAAGTCCCAGAGGGAGCGCTGCGTGCGCATTCCATGGAATATTCACCACAAGAGCAACGCGCGCAGTGTTGCCACCGAACGCCCGCCACATGGAGAGCCGTCCGTGTAGGTCTTCTTTGGCGTCATGTTCAGAAACCGATGCAACGTAGGTCTTAAACAGTACGTCGTTCCACCACTGATTAAATAGGTTGATGGACTCCCGCGCCGCTCCCGGCACACATGAGTCGAGTGCGTCAGTGAAGGTCGATTTATTTGTTTCGTCCGAGAAGAACTTGTGAAATATATCGTAGCCGTGCTGCACTTCACTATAATCGGACATACATACGGTGTTACGCATCCAAATACGTTTGCTATTGATGATGCTCAATGCGGCTTTCGCTGTCGTATAGTGAGCAAATCTTGCGGACTTAGGAGCGTCGCCAGGTGCTGCGTCCCTGTGGTAGAAATCATCTCGTTGTTTGCACACCTGAGGCATGAAAATCCCTTCGAGCTTTCTGAAGAGCTCTATTTGCTCTGGGCTCAAGGCGGGCTGCTGGGTTTCGTTCGTCATGACGGCTTCTGATCTTATCTCCTGCGGAAGGGCACAGCAAGCAAGTAGCGCGGTCATGCTTTTCAATGTCCGCAGTTCTCGTCCCCGTTTCACGCCCCATCGGCGGACGTGACAGGGGAAGATTCGCCGTGCACCCCCGTCGCCGCGCCCAAGCTGCCGCCTTCAATCTTCCATCTTCCATAGCACCGTGATCCTTTAGCAGCTTTGTCATTTCGGCGGATTCGGCACGTAGAACTCCTGGTAAGCCTTGTCGAAGTCTGCAACGAAGTCAGAACGGGCTTTCGCCGATAATGGAGAAAGAATTATTGCCACCCACCCAAGTGACGTACCCAAATTGAGTGGGATATTGTTGGATAGGAACTTGGCGGTTGAAGGCGAGAGAAAAACGATGAGGAAGGAAATTATGAATAGCCCCGCGAGCCAAATCAGCGGTGTGATAAGAATGCGGCCGAATACTGCCGTTCGCATTTGCCGCTTCGTCACCAGCCGAATAGCGCGCGGTAATGCCAGCAGCAGAGGCAAGATCATTTGAGCGGCTGAGAACAGTCCGAAAGCGAATCCCACAGGGGTCCATAACAACGCGGAGATACCCTGCACCCAGATCATGGCTACAAATAGCACGGCGAAGGCTAAACCGATAACTGCGTACACGTTAATCCCCCGTGGCTGGCGCAGAGCGAAGCTCTGCGGTGTTGAAGCACGACAACTGGCCAAACGCAGAGCTAGCGCTCTGCGCCGCCTGCCCATCAGAATGCTAGGCATGAGTCAGGTTTATCGCTCATCTTGAACGAAGAGCAAATGTCATCTCGGAATTTCTTCAGATGATCCACATCCATTTCCAGAAGGCTCACACTAGGTTTCAGGATGTCTACATCGCGCTGGAGACTGTCCACGCTAAGTTGGACGTCGGCCACGGCAGCGCTCTGAACGCCTCGTGGATACGGCGGTGCCGCAGTTATATAGTCGCCCAGCTCTTTCGCCATTTCCCAGTTCGGAATCTGCTTGCCCGTGGCAGGATCGGTAGTCACTGCGCCTATGCTTTTCAGGAATTCAGGGGTTACAAGCGCATGGTATTGCGCATTGTAATCGTCCTTATAGACGCTATTCGGCGCGTGGAAAGCGTCGTACATCTTGTTGAGCGCAACGTTCAGATTTTGCGTTGCTGCGAGAGCGGTAAGTTTTGCATTGGTTTCTTCCGCTTTCGCAAGCAACTGATTCACCTGGTCTAG
>CAWEFC010000004.1:0-18002 GCA_963808085.1 uncultured Acidobacteriota bacterium | reverse complement strand
GCCGCGCGCAGGATCGACAAGGCCCCCCTCGGCGCCAACCCAAGCCCACGCCGAGGCTGCCTGAACGCCCGTAGCGCGGGCATCTTGCCCGCTGGGGCGAGAGCGTCCCGCTCTCGCGAATGGCGCGGGCAGGATGCCCACGCCCCAGCGGGCGGGACGCCCGCGCTACCTAAAGCCCGCGCTACTAAAAGAAGACGCGGGGTGGCGCACAGATCGTTGGGTATGTATGCGCCACCCGCGAGAATCTAGCTCCTGCAAAATGTGGATTGTGCCGGCGGCTGGTAGGCAACCTTGAGATGGGGTGTTTCGAGGCGCTGGTGATTCTGCACTTTCGATGTGAGGCAGCTTTCCAGAATCCCACTGACCAAAAGAGTGCGCTCGATCGGGTACGGCGCCACGCGGGTCTGGAACATCTGTTCGATCCCGTGCACCAGGCACGCCGAATAGGTCACGTTCGGTTCGGGGGTCAAGAGGAATTGCGTTGCCTGGATCGCCGGCGTGCTTCTTAGGCGAGCGGCAAAGTTGAAATCCTTCAAAGCGCCGTTGAGCATCAACAAGGTAGCTCTCAGGCCGTCGCGATACTCGATGAAGTAGGCGGCAGGATTGGCCACAAGCTTCGGCAATTGACCCGAGGTCACCAAGTCCTCCGGCCGCGACTCGGTTTCGCCCGTGCCCAAAGGCGTATCGCTGCGAGAGAGCGCGGAGATCAGCAAGTCGCGCGACCAACGGCCTTCCTCGCCCGCTTTCCACACCGCGTCGCCCTCGATCATTTGCACGGCTCTCGCGCCCGACTCGCCGTGCTTGCGTCGCTCCACCATGCATTGCAGACCTTCGAGAGCGTGAAAATCCATGGCGTCAGACTCACCTTCGCCCACCATCAGCGCCTCTTCGATCTCGCATCCGAGGGGCAACTCGAGCTCGGGCAAGCGAAAAGTGACGGGAAGGGACGAGCCGCCGAGCATGGGAAAGCGCAGGCGTCGCGAGGTCTCCACCATGCTTTGCGCTTTGGTAAAGCTATACGAGAGGTGTTTGTCATTGTAGACGGGAACCGCGCGGCCACTGCGAGCAAAGACCTCCGCGCATTGCTGGAAAAACTCGTAGCGGGGATAAAGGATCTGGCCTTTTTCGTTGCGCGGATAGTCGCCATGCTCAGCGACAATCAGCACCGCGTCGACAGCCAAGTCTTTACCGCCACAGCAAAGGGCCTCGGCGATGGTGGGATAAACCTGAAATCCGAATTCCTGCGCGCGTTTGCCGCTCAGATCGCCCTCGGGTTTCTGATCGACGTAAAGCGACACCACTTTGATGGCGGGTTTGTGCCAGGCGCCGGCGTAGGGATAGCCCACGAGGAATCGATCGCCAATGTGTTGTGCGTGCGAGAGGTACTTGTATACCGTAGCGATGATGGCCAGGCGCTGCGGTGGGGCGTCGGCGCCGCGGAGCAACAGCCCGCTCGCTGCGGCGGTGGTTTGCAGGAATTCCCGGCGGGTCAGCATGGGTCATGACCTCTCAAATGTCGACTCGCGAGTCGGCTGATAGCTCACCGCCAGATGCGGCGTCTCAAAGCGCGTCTGCTGCCGATACAAGCTTTCCATTCCGGCGGCGACCAACCCCGTGGTGAGCAGGGTGCGCTCGACAGGATAGGTAGGCTTGCCGGTCAGAAACATCTTTTCCATGTTGTTGACGAGCGGGCTAAAGAAGCTGGCCAGAGTGGTGCGGCCGTCGGGCATGGGCAAGTACATTTGCGTCGAAAACGGCTCGCTGCGACCGTCGATGTCGGCGGCGAAGTTGAAGTCTTTCACTAACGGCGCGTAGACCACCGAACTCGAGCGATGATGCTCCACATCGGCGGCAAAATTGAAGTCCCTGACCATCCCGTTCATGAGAATCATGGTGCAAAGCGGTCCGTCATTGTGCTGGTATTGGTAGGCAATGGGGTCCTTCACCAGGCGGCGCATCTCGTCATCGGTGGGGAGAATGTCGTTGAAGCTCTGGCGTGCGGGAACCAGCGTATGGCTGCGGCACAGAGCGGCCTCCATCAGGCGGCGCGACCAGCGGCCCTCGCCGAAGGCATCCCAAAACTTCTCGCCGCGATAGGCCTGGAGCCACTTCACTCCGGTTTCGCCGCCGCTCCGCCGCTCCACCATGCATTGGATGGTTTCGAGACCGTGGAAATCATAGCTATCCACTCCCCCATAACCCACGCACAGCGCTTCGCGGATGCGCGAACCCAGCGGCATCTCCACCGAGGGAATCCGCCAGGTGACCGCCAGGCTCGATCCGGCCATGTAAGCAAAGCCCATCTCGCGCGAGGTGTCGACCATCTGCTTCGCCCAATCCCAGTTCCACGAGAGATGCTTGTCATTGAACATGGGCACCGAGCGCTGGCTATCCTTGAACACCTTGACGATCTGCTGGAAGAATTCCCAGCGGGGGTATTCGGTTTGCCCTTTTTCATTGCGCGGGTATTTGCCATGCTCGCCGACTACGACCACGCCATCTACCGCCAGCTTGCTGCCACCCAGCGTCAGCGCCTCGGCGACGGTGGGGTAAATTCGCATCGAAGGGAATTGTTCGCCCCGGCTGCGGCTGAGATCACCTTCCCCCACTTGGTCGACGTAAAGCGAGACCAGATCCATGGGCGGCCGATGGTGCGTGCCATTCCAGCCATACCCATAGAGGAAGCGATCCACAATGTGCTGGGCGTGCGAGTATTTGAAGTAGGTGGTGACGACGGCGGCAAGCTTGGGGCGAGGAGTACTCATGCGCGGTCGCTCCGTCCAGGCCGGCTCGGCAGCTTGAATCGTGTGACTTCCAAACCTTTGCCGACGGGCAGCGTCATGGATTCCACGTTCGGGCGCGAACGGACATGCGCGACGTACTCCGCAAGTGAGTGGGAGATGATGTTATCGGCAACCACGATGCCTCCGGCGGGAAGATGCAGCATGTCGAAGAAGCGGATGTAGTCTTGTTTCTCGCAATCGATGAAGACGAAGTCAAATTCGCCCACGCTCTCGAGCGCCGACCCAGCGTCTGCCAGAACGAACTCGACGAAGGGTGCGAGATCGAGACTCGTAATCGTCTGCCGCGCCTCGGCCTGGCGGGTCGGATCTTTTTCAAACGATATGACCCGGCCTGAAACCTGGCGTGCTGCGGCAGCAAGAGCAATGGTGGACAATCCGCTCGAACCGCCAATTTCCAGAATCCGCTTCGCGCCGACGCCCGCGGCCAATGCACAAATCACTTCGGCGCTGGGGGGCTCCAAATTGCGGTGGCGTTCCGCCTGAGGGAGATTGAGGGAATCCTGCCGGACCTTTCGCTCCCACAAGCGCGCGATCTCCTTGCGTTCACGTTCGCCCATCATAGCTCTGTAAACTTTAGCACGAGTCTTGGTGGGAAGTGGCGGAGTAACCGCTGGCTTGCACCCTTGCGAGGGTGTGGTCATACTAATGGTATGAAAACGGCGGTCTCGATCCCCGATGAAGTCTACCATGGCGCGGAGCGTCTGGCGCGGCGGAGCAAGAAGTCGCGCAGTCGGTTGTATGGCGAGGCCCTCAAGGAGTACCTGGCGCGCCACGCGCCGGACGAGGTTACCGAAGCGATGAACCGCGCTTGTGCCGAGGCGGGCGAATCCCCTGACCCCTTCGTTTCCTCCATCGCCCACCGCATCCTGGAGCGAAGCGAGTGGTAATCTCACAAGGCGAGGTCTGATCTTCCTGCCCCGGCGGGCTCGGATCCGGGGTTCAGACGGCCGGTAGTCGTCGTGCAGGGTGACGCATTGAATCGGAGCCGCATTGCCACGGTCGTCTGTGTTCCGCTGACCAGCAATCTCAAATGGGCCCTGGCCCCGGGCAATGTCCATCTGTCTGCACGTCTCACCGGTCTGCCCAAGGCTTCTGTGGCCAACGTTTCATTGATCGTCAGCATCGATAAGGACCTCCTCACCGAGCGCGTGGGTAAGCTGCCACCCGCCAAGATACAATTGTTGCTCGCGGGGATCGACACGGTCCTAGGCAAGTAGCCCCAAGCCCTCAAGCCCAGCGCACAGATCAGATCCAGCCCCCGGCAGCGCGCGGGCAGGATGCCCACGCCCCAGCGGGCGAGATGCCCGCGCTACGAAAACAGTTCGTCGCCATGTTTCGCAATCTTCACTGGCGGTGCGGGGAAAGTCCGAGGCGTGGTAAATTCATTAGGAGAGACAGGGCTCGATTACGGTGGTGAAGGCTGCCCGAAGATTTTCCGGCAGGCGGCTCGACCGGCGGAGTTCCGTACTCCTCTGGCCTTTCAGGCCGCCCCGGCGGCCGAAGCTCGTCATTAGGGAGGCCAATATGAGTATTCTTCGCATAGGACGCGTCGTACGGTTGGTTCCACTCCTGGTGCTTACAGCGCCGATGCTCTTGCCCGTAGTCGGCGATGACCGTCCAAGCCCTCCCAAAACCGACAAGCAGGTAGGAGGTCCCGAGGCAGCCGCCATTATCAATCGCATTATCGCCGGGGAAAAGCTCTACGACGCCAAACTTCGGCAATACTCTCCGCGCGTCGAGACCTATGTTCAGTACAACGAGAAGGACACCGATCTCGGCGACGTTCCCAGGAAAGATGCTTACTTCCTGGGTCGCCTGAACTTCACTGCGGGCGAGAAAGAGGCATCCTTCATTCCCGACACCATCTTCGACTGGCTGCGCCGGCGCCCCGAGATGTTCATTGAGCACCTGCACCTGAATGAGTTCGCATTGGAACCCTTGACGCTGGACCAGGATAATTTCGACCGGGACCACTACACCTTTGAGCCTGTTCGATGGGAAATGCTGGGAGGCCTTCATTGCCTGGCCCTGGATGTCCGTCCACGCCAACACTCGGAGGCCCGAGCCTTCCAAGGCCGCATCTGGGCCGAGGATCACGACTATGCGATCGTTCGCTTGAATGGCACGCGGCTGAATCCTCCACGACGGGATTTGTATGTCCACTTTGATTGCTGGCGCGAGAATCTCCAACCTGGAGTGTGGCTCCCTGTCTACATTTTCAGCCACGAATCAGATCTCGGCGCCCGCCTTCGTTACAACGCGGAGACGCGTTTTTGGGGCTACGACGTTAAGCCCTGGAGCCCGCAAAAAGCCCAGCCCTCCGGAGAAACTGCGCCCGGCGCTCACCACCGCAAAGGCGAAGAGGGCAAGCCCACGACTGAGGAAGAGCAGCGGGTCAACATTTCGGCGGAGCACAACGTGCTGAAGCGGTTGGAAAGGGCGGGGCTCATCGCTCCACCCGGACCCGTGGATAAGGTTCTGGAGACGGTTCTAAACAATCTGGTTATCACCAACCATCTGGATACCCTGCCGGAAATCCACTGTCGCGTCCTCTTGACCTCCACGCTGGAGTCGTTCAGCCTCCCCTATACCATTGTCGTCAGCCGCGGTTTGATCGATGTGTTGCCCGACGAGCCCAGCCTGGCCATGGTTCTCGCTCACGAACTGGCACACATCACCATGTCCCACAAACTGAACAGCCAATACGCGCGTCAGGACGGAATGGATATCCCCGATGAAAAACTACTGGCCAGCATGGACCTGGCCCGCGACCACCACGACGAGGTCGCTGCCGACGCCAAGGGAATCGAGTATCTCAAGAATTCACCTTACAAGGACAACCTGGGGCAAGTCGGTTTGTTTCTCGAGTCGGCCGCCGCCGCTGCGCGGCGCTCTCCCCGCCTTTTCGGCCCGCATCTGGGCAACGGCTTGACCGAGGGCAGCCGTAAGATGATCCGCATGGAGGCGTTGACAGCCGGCGCTCCGGCGCTTAGCCCCAAGAATGTTGATCAGATCGCCGCGCTGCCGTTGGGTGCGCGCATTCAGGTGAATGCCTGGGATGGCAGCATCGCCTTTACGGACCGGAAGGCGGTACCGCTCATCGCTCCCAGTGAGAAAATGCCCTTCCAGGTTAATCCGGTGATTCCCTATTTGAGGATTATAAAATCCCCGTAACCGTCACCCGAGGGCCGATCAAGGACAAGCACCTAATCCTCACACTTATAGCTGGCCTAAAAAGAAAGTGCTCGCGGCACGACTGCTGCGCGGGTAGACTGTCGGAATCGTACCAAGACAGGGCGAGTTATGAACGCAAAAACGGGTCATGAGCCTAATCGGCGCGGATTCCTCCTCTCGAGTTTGCGGGGCGCGGGCGGGGCATGGGCCTCTCTGCACTGGCCCGCCATCGTGGCCGCAGCACAGCACGCCGCTCAGATGCGCGGCGGCGATGCCCCGGCTAAGCTGGAAGTTCTAACTGCAGATCAGGCCGCTGAAATCGAGGCCGCCGCCAGCCGCATTATTCCCACCGACGACAAGCCGGGTGCCCGCGAAGCTGGTGTGATTTACTTCATTGATCGCGCCCTGGGAACCTTTGCCACCGACAGCAGAGTCGATTATGAAAAGGGCTTGCCTGTCTTGCAGGCCAAGACGCAAGAACTGTTCCCCGGAACCCGGAGATTCTCGCAAGCCACTAACGACCAGC
The DNA here is from genome assembly GCA_963808085.1 of uncultured Acidobacteriota bacterium. Lineage (GTDB taxonomy): Bacteria > Acidobacteriota > Terriglobia > UBA7540 > UBA7540 > Bog-366. The sequence continues at coordinate 11,498 of CAWEFC010000004.1, read as the reverse complement.
AGGACGCCGTGCTGAAAGCGCTCGAGGGGCAGCCCATCTTTGAATTGATTCTTTCGCAAACCGTTATGGGCTTTCTCGCCGACCCCATGCGCGGAGGCAATCGCGGCGAGGTCGGGTGGAAGCTGATCGGATTTGATGACAGCCCAGCGTTCGCACCGCCCTTTGGCTATTACGACCGTGATTATCCTGGGTGGCAGCCTCCGGACGAGAAGAAGTGATGAATCCTCAGATCACTTACAAGCCGTCGGAAGAGGTGGATTTCGTTATCGTCGGCTCCGGCGCGGCGGGCGGAGTACTGGCAAAGGAACTCTCTACCGCAGGCTTCAAGGTGGTGGTGCTCGAACAAGGACGGTGGATTCCTCCCGCCGAGTTTGGGCACGATGAAATCGCCCAGTCGCAGGAACACGCCCTGACGAACAATGCTCAGCAGGGGCCACAAACCTTTCGAAAGACCCCACAGGACAAAGCCGAAAAGCAGCTTTCGGCAATCTACGGACGCTGCGTGGGCGGAGGCACTGTACACTTTACGGCCAACTTCTGGCGGTTCCATGAAATTGATTTCGTTGAGCGCAGCCGTCGAGGGCCCGTGGCGGGCACGGCATTCGCCGATTGGCCGATCACCTACGCGGACCTCGAACCGTATTACACCAAGGTGGAGTGGGAGGTCGGCGTTTCCGGGCTCGCCGGCGCCAGCCCCTTTGATCCCTATCGCTCCAAACCTTATCCTCTGCCTCCAATGCCGGTAAAGTCCTCGGGAGTTATCTTTGAGCGCGCCGCATGGAAGGTCGGGTTGCATCCCTTCCCCGCCCCCATGGCAATCCTCTCTCAACCCTACCGGGGCCGCGCGGGGTGCGTCCATTGCGGGCGCTGCCTGGGTTTCGGCTGCGAGGTGGGAGCGAAGTCCAGCACGTTCGCGAGCGTCATTCCCGTGGCGCAACAAACCGGCCGATGCGAAATCCGCACGCACAGTTACGCATTCCGGGTGGAAACCGATCACCATGACCGCGCCAAGGGTGTCGCCTATTTCGATGACCTCGGCCAGCAGCATTTCCAGAAAGCCCGCGCGGTGATTCTGAGCGCGAACGGCGCCGAGACGCCGCGCTTGCTGCTTCTTTCCAGCTCGGGACGATTCCCCCAAGGGCTCGCGAATTCCAGCGGGATGGTGGGGAAGCATTTGATGATCAACGGCTTTAGCGGAGTGCTGGCGGCATTCGAGGAGCCGCTCAACGATTACACTAGCGCCGCCGTCAGCCGCGTGCTCCATGACTTCTACGAGATAGATCCCAAGCTGGGGTTCTATGGCGGCGGAGGCCTCGACGCGCGCTTTGGCCGCACGCCCATTAGCTTCGCGCTCGGCGCAGTGCCTACGGAGGTTCCGCGATGGGGCAAGGCTTACAAGGACTGGCTAGCCGAAACCTTCTCGCACTCGATGTTCGTGACATGCCACGCCACGTCGCTGCCCGTTGAAGACAACAGCTTTTCACTCGACCCTGACTTGAAGGACGCTTGGGGCCTGCCCGCGCTTCGCATGACCTATCGAGATCATCCCGACGATCTCAAGACCGTCAAGTATCTGCAAGACCGCGCGCTGGAACTCTTGGCCGCGAGCTCTGCAACTCACGTTTGGCCGCAGCCTGTCCGCGAGCAAACCCACGCGGTTCATCTACTCGGAACTTGCCGCATGGGGAACGATCCGAAGACTTCTGTGGTGAACGCCGACCATCGCACGCATGATGTGCCCAACCTCTTCCTCTGTGACGGAAGCAGCTTCGTGACCTCCGGACGCGGACAGCCCACCATGACCATTGAAGCCCTCGCCTTTCGCGCTGCCGATCGGATTGCCGACGCCGCGCGCCGTGGGGAAGTTTGAATTTTCCCGAATGCTTCGAGCAGGAAGTCGGCTACCGCGGGCGAGGTATCCGTGAGGGCGCCGCCGAGGTTCGGCAAAAACAGTCCAGCGGGACGAAAAATCGGGAAAAATTCTGGCTGGGACTCGACCTGCCAAACATGCCCTCGGCGCATCGTGACTCTCGTTCGCGAATGATGTTAGGACTTATTGCCGCCTTCGCCGGCGGTACCATTGGCATTCCACCAGCGCCGGTGTACACTGCTTAACTTTCATTGTGGTTTTGGAGGATCCATCGCTCTAGCACTTTGCCACGATCAGGAAGCCAGCTATGCCTGCTGGAGGGCACATGAAGACTTCGCGCTCGATTATCATTTCCTTAGCTCTCTTATCTGTCTCTCTAGGGCTGTTCGCAGTCACTTCGCCGGCGCAGACCGGCGCTGTACGCGCGCGGGTGGTGCAACCCGTGGATATGCATGATTTGATTACTCTTCGCGGAAATGTCCACCCCCTGGCGCGGACGGAATTTGACCAGGGCGCCGCGCCCGACAGCTTACCCACGGAGCGTATGTTGCTAGTCTTGCAACGCGGCGCCGACCAGGAAGTTGCCCTGCGGAAACTCCTCGACGAGCAGCAGGTGAAGTCCTCCCCGCAGTTTCACCAGTGGCTTACCCCGGAGCAATTTGGCCGGCAATTTGGCCCGGCCGATTCCGACCTTCACACTGTCACGGGTTGGCTCGCGGCTCAGGGATTTGAGGTGACTAATGTAGCTGCGGGCCGCACGGTCATCGAATTCTCCGGCACGGCGGGCTTGGTCCGGCAAGTTCTAGGTACGGAGATCCACAAGTTTCGCGTGAACGGCCAGGACTACTGGGCCAACGCCACCGACCCGGAGATTCCCGCCGCGCTCGCGCCCGTGGTGGCGGGCTTCGCCTCCCTCAACAATTTCCCCCGACGGCCTCTATACCAGAACCGCGGCACCTTCCAGCGGTCCAAGGCCACGGGCAAAGTGGAGCCGCTGTTCACCGTAGGCCCTGTAACCTGTAGTGATGGTACGGATGAATGCTACTATTTCGCCCTAGGTCCCACCGATTTCGCCAAGATCTATAACATCCTGCCGCTTTGGACCGCCGCCACCCCCATCGACGGCACTGGGCAAACCATTGCTGTGGTGGGCGAGACCGACATCAACCCTCAGGATGTGGCAGACTTTCGCAGCATTTTCGGCCTTCCCCTGAATCAGCCCAACATTATCTATAACGGTCCCGACCCCGGAATCCTCACCGATGGCGAGGAGACGGAAGCCGACCTTGACGTCGAGTGGTCCGGCGCGATCGGCAAGGGAGCTACGGTTGATTTTGTGGTTTCGGGATCCACGGAGACGACCGCCGGCATCGACCTCTCGGCGTTATATATTGTTGATAACAACCTCGCTTCGGTCATGAGCGAAAGCTATGGAGGATGCGAGGCCGGGTTGGGTGCCGGCGGCAATCAATTCTACAATGCCCTATGGGAGCAGGGCGCCGCTCAGGGCATCACCGTCCTGATGGCCTCGGGGGATTCCGGCCCGGCAGGATGCGACAGTGCGAACGCCGGCGAAATCGCCGCCATTTATGGCCTGGCGGTGAGCGGTCAGGCTTCCACGCCCTTCAATGTGGCGGTCGGTGGAACCAACCTTAACTTCACTTCGTCCAACTACTCGACGTATTGGTCCATGACCAACGCGGCCAATACCTTTTCCTCCGCCCTGGGCTACATTCCCGAGACCACGTGGGAAAATTACTGCTCGCCCGGTGCAAGCTGCCCCCCCACAAGTTATGACAGCTCCATGCTCGATGCCGGCGAATACCTGTATGCGGGCAGCGGAGGACCCAGCAGTTGCATCAGCCCCACATACACCAGCACCTACCCCGGCTTTACATGCAGTGGAGGGTACGCCAAACCTTCGTGGCAGACCGGGTCGGGTGTGCCCTCGGACGGCGCGCGCGATATTCCGGACCTCTCGTTGTTTGCGGGCGGCAACTCCTTCTACGTAATTTGCGAAATGGACGCCAACGCCGCCCAGGGTGGGAGCAGTAACTCCTGCGATCTGAACTCCCCCTATATGGACTTTCAAGGCGGCGGGGGAACGTCGGCGTCGGTGCAGGCGTTCGCCGGCATCATGGCCATGGTCAACCAGGTGAATGGCCGCCAGGGGAATGCCAACTACGTCTTCTACTCCATGGCGGCAGGGAGCGGCGCAAGCTGCAATTCCAGCACGGCCTCCCTGACCAGTTCGACCTGCATTTTCTATGACGTGACCTCGGGAACGAACACGGTGATCTGCATGGGGGGCTCTCTGAATTGCAGCAATACCAACACCGCTTCCGGGCAGTACGGCGCCATCGAGTATGGCAGCTCGAATGCGATTGCCTACCCCACCACCGCCGGCTATGATCTGGCCACGGGATTAGGCTCCGTCAATGTCGCGAATCTGGTGAACAAGTGGAAATCCAACTTCACGACGACCACCACGAGCCTTACGCTAACGGCCACTCCACCCGCCACGCTCACCACGCTCGTGCATGGGCAGCCACTCGACTTCAAGATTGGAGTTACGTCCGGCAGCGGCACGCCCTCGGGCGATGCTTCACTCATCGCGCAAGCCGGCACCGCTTCCAGCAACAATACCGGCATCGGCCCCTTTACCCTGAGCGGCGGCAGCGTTTCCAGCTCGACCATCATGCTCCCCGGCGGATCCTACAATGTGATAGCTCGGTACGCCGGCAATGGGACCGATGGTGCCAGCGATTCGACCCCGGTCGCAGTGACTGTGAGCACGGAGAGCAGCAAAACCCTCGCCAGCCTGGTAACCTTCGATTCGAGCGGCGACATCATCCCGCCGAACAATGGCACGATTGTTTACGGCTCACCCTACTTCCTGCGCTTCGATGTGACGAACAGCGGCGGGGCGCCGTGCGCCCCAGCGAATTCCAGCGGCATCCAGCAAGCGACTTCCTACCCGTGCCCGACCGGAACCGTGGCCTTGACTCCGGCGCCCACCAACCAGAATGGCACGTCGACCGGAAGCTTCACGTTGAATAGCCAGGGTTATGCCGAGGACCAGCCCATCCAGGCGAATGCCGGGCAGTATTCCTTTGTGGCCAAGTATTCTGGCGACATCAGCTACACCGCGAGCACTTCGGCGACGCTTCCCGTTACGATTACCCAGGCGCCGACTTCGACCACGACCACCGGCATTCCGTCCACCACAACGGCGGGGACGCAACTAACCGTTACCGCCTCGCTCACCACAACAAGCTATGGGATTGCGCCGGCCGGAACGATGCAGCTTCTGAATAATGGCTCACCGCTTGGCAGCCCAGTACCGGTTTCTGGAACCGCCTCATCTTCCGGCACACCTGCTTCGGCCGAGGCCATGCTAACCACGACATTGACCTCGGGCAACCTCAGCCTCTCCGCAAAATACAGCGGCGACACGAACTACTCGACCTCCACGTCGGCGGCAACCTCCCTTGCCGTCACCGACTTCGGCGTTTCCGCGAACCCCTCCCCGGTCACGATTTCGGCGCCCGGGCAGCCGGGGACCTCGACGATCAGCGTCAGTCCGCAAAACGGGTTTACCGGAACGGTTAACCTGTCGGTCGTGAGTGGATGCCCGGCGGGAGCGACTTGCACCTTGGCTTCACCTTCCGTGAGCGTGACCGGCACCACGGCGGTCACCGACGTGCTGAGCATCACCACCACGGGCTCCTCCAGCGCACCACCTGCTCTCGAACGGAGAATTCCCCCGAGCCTTCGCTTTCCGGTCGGATTGCTAGGGGTGTTGGCAGGGATGTTGATTTTGGCAGGACTCCTCAGTTCGCCCGCAATGCGGCGGCGCCCCGCAGCCTTCCTGTTCGCATCGACTTTGCTCCTAGTCGGAGTGTGGGCAGCGTGCGGAGGAAGCGGCGGTGGCGGCGGCGGGGGGGGGACAACTACCGCGCCGGCGGTCGGCCTTGCGCCCACGAGCCTCACGTTTACCTCAGAAAGCGTGGGCACCACCAGCACGGCGCAAAGCGTGACGCTCACCAATAGCGGCAACGCCAGCCTGGCCATTACTACGGTCAAAATCGGCGGCACGAATGCCAGCGACTTTTCGAAGACCGACACCTGCACGAACGCGACGGTAGCGGCGAGCGCTACCTGCGCGATCAGTGTAACCTTCGCACCAACGGCAGCGGGTTCGCGCACCGCGTCCATCAGCATTGCCGACAACGCCAGCGGAAGCCCACAAAGCGTCAGCCTGACCGGAACAGCCACTTCGCAGCCAACGCCGCCGGGCACCTACCCCATCGTGCTGAACGGGGTCAGTGGAAGCGACTCGCATTCCATCACGGTTAATGTAACGGTGCAGTGAGTCCGCGGATTACGCAGGTTACGCAGATGAAGCGAAGACGGACTTGTCGTACGGGCACGCCATGGCGTGCCCCTACTGGCGTGCCCGGACCTCAGCTTTCGAGCCCAACCGCTGAGTGACTGCGGCTCTCTTTGGGTTCCTTCTCCCAACATTTCGCCTCCGGGTATTCTCTCCTCTTTCGTGCCTTTTTTCCTGTGCGCGTTCTTTGTGTGTTTTCTTGTTCCTATATTCTATCTTCCTGTATTTTTCTTCCTGCATTCTTCCTTCCTGTATTCTTCCTTCCTGCATCCTTCCTTCCCGTATTCTTCCTTCCTATATTCTTCCTTCCTATATTCTTCCTTCCTGTATTCTTCCTTCCTGTGTTCTTCCTTCCTGCATTGTTTGTTCCTGCTGGTTTTTGAATCTGTGAAATCCGTGTAATCCGTGGATGCTTTTTCCGGGCCTTCCATTGCGGATATTCCGCAAACCCCCGCTACTCCCCGGCATAAATAAGCTTCGGACATCTTGTCTCAAGCCAATGCGGAAGTATTTGTTTTCTACAAACTGGGGTGTAAACTCTGCCATCTGACGAGTGGTTTTGACACCCTCAGTAAACGATTGCTCTGCCGCCATAGTAAGAGCGGCCCTGCCTGATGGAGCATATATGAAGAGCCCGGGTTTACTTCTCTTCTCAATTCTCTTTTCTATCTCTGTCGCCTTATTTCCTCTCGCCTCCCTGGCGCAAACCAATGCCGTCCGCATACGCGTGACCGGAGCTGTGGACGTGCACAATCTCGTTACGCTCCGCGGAAATGTTCACCCCTTGGCGCGGCCGGAATTTGACCAGGGGGTGGCGCCCGACGACTTGCCCATGGAGCGGATGTTGTTAGTCTTGCAGCGCGGCGCTGACCAGGAAGTTGGCCTGCGGAAGTTGCTCGACGACCAACAAACAAAGTCCTCCGTGCAGTTTCACCAATGGCTGACGCCCGAGCAATTCGGTCAGCAGTTTGGCCCTGCCGATTCCGACGTTCGCGCAGTCACCGATTGGCTGGCATCGCAGGGGTTCCAGGTGAACCGTGTCGCCGCGGGCCGCACGGTCATCGAGTTTTCCGGCTCGGCGGGGTTAGTGCGGCAAGTGCTGGGAACGGAGATTCACAAGTTCCGGGTGAACGGCGAGGACCACTGGGCCAACACGACCGACCCGCAAATCCCCGCCGCGCTCGCGCCGGTGGTGGCAGGCTTTGCCTCGCTCAACAACTTCCCCAGAAGGCCAATGAACAAGAGCCGGGGAACCTTTAGGCGGTCCAAGGCAACCGGCAAGGTTGAGCCCATGTACACCTTTCCAGTTACTTGTTCGGGTGGAAGCAGCGGTTGTTACTAGGTTGCCATGGGCCCTACGGATTTCGCCACAATATACGACGTCGGGCCCCTCTGGTCTATAGGGCTAGACGGCACGGGGCAAACCATCGCCGTGGTGGGCGAAACCGATATTAATCCCCAGGACGTGGCATCCTTCCGCACCATGTTCGGCCTTCCCGCAAATCAACCGAACTTCATTTGGAATGGTCCCGATCCCGGAATCCTGTCGGACGGCGAGGAGGGCGAGTCCGATCTCGATGTCGAGTGGTCCGGAGCAGTGGCCAAGGGCGCCATAATCGATTTTGTGATCTCGCAATCCACCGAGACCAGCGCAGGAATCGACCTCTCTGCCCTGTACATCGTCGATAACAATCTGGCGCCCGTCATGAGTGAAAGCTACGGCGCGTGTGAGGCAAAGTTGGGCGCGGGGGGCAACCAGTTCTACAACGCGCTTTGGGAGCAGGCTGCTTCTCAGGGCATCACCGTCCTGCTGTCGTCGGGCGACTCCGGCTCGGCAGGATGCGACAGTGTGGAGCTCGGCGAAGTCGCCGCACAGTCTGGGCTGGCAGTAAGTGGGCTCGCGTCCACACCCTTCAATGTGGCGGTCGGTGGAACTGACCTTAACCTCACGCAGAGTAACATCAGCACCTATTGGTCCCAGACGAATTCTATCCCGTCCGAGTCGTCCGCCAAGTCCTACATTCCCGAGACCACATGGAATTTTTCCTGCGCAGACACCGTTTACCTTACCGGCTGCACCCCGCCGCCCAATACCTCCTATCTCGATGAAGGTGTCTATCTGATCGCCGGTGGCGGAGGCTCAAGCGGTGTGTCTTCCAAGCCTTCCTGGCAAAGCGGAACTGGCGTACCCAATGACAGCGCGCGCGACATTCCGGATGTGTCCTTGCTTGCGGACGGTTACGTGACCTGTCAGATGGATGCCAACGGCGTTGCGGGGGGAGACTTATACTCCTGTGATTTGAATGCTCCCTATCTGGATCTTCAAATCGTGGGAGGGACATCCGCGTCTGTGCAAGCATTCGCGGGCATCATGGCTCTGGTAAACCAGCGGTATGGCCGGCAGGGCAATGCCAATTACGTGATGTATCCCATGGCGGCCAGAACCGGGGCAAGCTGCAATTCCAGTACAGCGCCCGCAACGAACTCGAGTTGCCTCTTCTACGATACAACCGTGGGGAACAACTCCGTGATCTGTGCCCTGGGGACGCCCGATTGCAGTGCGACCTCAGCCCCATACGGCGTTTTGGCTTACGAGGGCGCGCCAGCATACCCCGCTACCACCGGCTACGATTTGGCCACGGGGTTGGGCACTGTGAATGTAGCGAATCTGGTGAACAACTGGAAATCCAGCTTCAGCCCGTCTAGCACGAGCCTTTCGCTCTCCACCACCCCCGCGACGAATCCCATCACGCTGACCCATGGCCAGCCAATCAACTTCACCGTCAACGTTACGTCGGGCAGTGGAACCCCCACGGGCGATGTTTCCCTGATTGCCCAGGCCGGGAGCAGTGTAACCAAGGTTACCGGCATTGGCTCTTTCACGCTCGGCGGCGGCAGCGTTTCCAATTCGACGGATATGCTTCCCGGCGGCTCTTACAATGTAACTGCCCACTACGCGGGCAATGGGACGTTCGCGGCAAGCGATTCCTCCCCGGGAATCCCCGTCAGCGTGGGGCAGGAAAGTAGCCAGGCAAAGGTTCAACTCATTTCCTGCAATTTCAACACCGGGGCTTGTGCCAATGGTGTCACGAGCATGGTCTATGGATCCACCCCCGGGATCCTCCTCTTGCGCACTGACGTGACGAACGCCAGCGGGCAGCCCTGCTCTTCCCCTTCGAACTCCTTAATCACCTACCCATGTCCGACCGGGACGGTGACTACGACGCTGAACGGACAGCCGCCAAGCGATGCCGGAAACCCGGCCGGTAGCACTCCGGGAACCTACCTTCTGAACAGCCAGGGTTACGCGGAGGACCAGTTCATCCAACTCTCCGGCGGAACTTACAGCGTGGTATCCAGCTACGCGGGCGACAACAGCTATAAATCCAGCACCTCGCCCACGGTTCCGCTCACGATTACCAAAGCCCCGACCACTATTACGTTCACGGGTTTGCCTACAAGCGCAGTCGGTTTACTTACCAATCCCTTGAATGTGACCGTCAACACCACGAGCTACGGCGCAGCCCCAACGGGTATTCTCCAGTTTCTCCTTAATGGAAGCACCGTGATCCCAGCCGGCGGCGATATCTTACCGACACGGGGTTCAGCTACCAGCTATGCCTCTCTATATGGTTCCCTACAACCGTCCCTGCCCATTGGTATTTCAACCGTAGCGGCGCAGTACGTTGGTGATAATAATTACGCAGGGTCGACTTCGGCTGCGGTTTCAATAAGCATTACAGATTTCAGCCTGTCGGCGAACCCCGCCACTGTAAATGTCTCGGCTCCCGGGCAGACCGGTACCGCTACGCTAACCATAACCCCTCTATACGGATTCACCGGTTCCGTCGAACTCTTTACGGGGAACTGCCCCACCGGGGGAACCTGTACAATTACACCCTCAACTGTTAACGTGACTGGCTCATCCCCGGTCACTGCCACGCTTTCGATCGCCACAACGGCGAATGTCAACCCCAAACTCCGCACTCCGCAACCCAAAATTCCATGGAGGTTTCATCTTCCCATCGCGTGGCCGTGGTTACTGGTAGGGCTGCTGGCCTTGGCGGCCCTGACGAGCTTGACCGTAACGAAGACACGTCCGGCGCTCTGGTTATTTGTGATGGCGTTGCTGGTCGCAGGAGCCTGGGTTGCTTGTGGTGGCGCAGGAGGAGGTGGAGGTGGCACCAGCGGAGGTGGCGCTGGCGGAAGTGGCACTGGCGGAGGTGGCAGCAATCCACCTTCCGGGCCCCTGGTGAAACTCTTGCCGGCGAGTCTTACATTTAGTCAGGAGAATCTGGGTGTAACGAGCGCGGCTCAGAGCTCGACACTCTCCAACGCGGGTAATGCCGACTTGAACTTTACCACCATGGCCTTTGGTGGTGCGAACCCCCAGGATTTTGCTCAAACGAGTAATTGCGGCAGCAAGATCGCGGCAGGAGCCAGTTGCGCGATCACCGCGACATTCACACCATCGGCGGGGGGGGCGCGGACTGCGGTGCTGGTAATTTTCGACGACGCCAGCGACAGCCCACAAAACCTGAACCTAAGCGGGACCGGGGCGCAACAAACACCCATCGCCAGCCTCTCGCCCTCAACTCTTACTTTCGCGCCCCAGAAAATGTTTACGACAAGCCCTGCACAGACCGTAACGCTTACCAACACGGGGACTGGCACTTTGATGTGGATTTCCATCAGCGCCGGCCAAGCCTTCACTGAGACAAATACCTGCAGTTCTAGTCTCGGAGTTGGAGCCAGTTGCACAATTAGTGTCACATTCACACCGGAACAAGTCGGGGCGCTCACGGGATCTCTTTGGGTTACTGACACTGCGGGGAGCGGCTCACAAGAGCTGTCTTTGAGCGGCACGGGGACACCGCCATCCACGCCACCGGGCAGTACTTTGATGCAGGTGTATTCATCGAGTGGCGCGGACCAGCATTCCATTGACATAGCCGTATCTGTACAGTAAGTACTATCCAGCAGGCGGCGCCAACTCAAGATTGAGCCCTTCAGAGAGTGCGGAAGAGAGCAATAAGGGCACAGGCGGGCGCCCGTGCAGGTGCGGGCAGGATGCCCGCGCTCCCATCCGGCTGCAAGTTCTTCCACCGCGACCTGAATGAACTCACGCGCCTGGAAAAGCCGCAGGGCTGAAGAGCGAGCCCTGCGCTACTTCCTCTTGTTGTGGTTCGCCGCTACCCGCAGCGCCCTTTCCAGCGGTCGAGGACGGGCCGCAAG
>CAWEFC010000003.1:0-74396 GCA_963808085.1 uncultured Acidobacteriota bacterium | reverse complement strand
CAGAAAACATCGCTTTCTGCCACGGGCTGCTAGAGGAGGTGAGCGGCTCTGTCCGTGAGACCTCTTCCCGTCAATGCCGCCATACTTCTACCACATATAGTATGGAACATAAACTACTACCATATATCCTGTATATCACAAATAAATCATATTCTGACAGATAGTACACCCGTACTGTAGACACCTATTTTGAATGCTAGTAACTTGGCTCTCGTCGGTGCAGCGTTGGGTTCGGAGTGTTACCAACACCTTGGGGAACGTAAAGACGGATTCCTCGGTTCTCAACCGGTTCACTGTTTAATTCGTCTCCGCAATCTCGTTCGTGGAAGACGGTCCGTGATGAGGGAGGATTTATGAACTCGGAAATGCCCTTGGAAATGTTCAGCGGTTTGGATCCTTCTCCTGGGAATCGCAGCCGCCGCAGCGTCGCGTTTATATGCGGCCTGTTTGCCCAAGCTCTGCTGGTTGGAGCGGCAGTTTTTCTTGGCGTCTTTTTCCCGGAAGAGTTGCCAACTCCCGTGAGGCAATACGCCCTGGTTTGGCTCCCTCCTCTCAATGTACCGCCGCCGCCGGTCGTGAAGCGCCCCCCCGAAATGGCTCGCGTGGTTATCCCGAAAGTGAGACCCCGAGTGACCCCGGCCCCGGTGATTCCTACTCCGGTTTTGACGGCTGTGGTGGTCCCCAAGATTGTGCAGCCCACGATTCCTACGCCTCCGGTACGTGTTCTGGCGCCCCCTATGCCGGCTCCCCCGGTTCTCCAACCGCGGCCTGCGCCCAAGGTGGAGGTTGCGGTCAATACCGGCCGTTTTGGAGGTGCCCCAGAACCGCCCACGACGAAGCGTCCTGCGGACCAGGTCCAGACCGGTGGCTTTGGCAGTCCGGATGGACTTCCTGGCAAGGCGCAAGGTGGAGCTACGGGCAACGTTGCCAAGTTGGGGTCGTTTGGACTTCCTGATGGGCCGGGTGTCGGTAATGGGACGGGCGGCGCGCATGGCGTTCGAGGAGTCATTGCCAGCGCCGGCTTTGGTAGCGGAATCGCTGGTGGGGGCGGCGGCGGAAACGGCGGCAGAGTCGCTATGGGGAGTTTTGAGAAGGTAGCCCAAGTGACACAGACGCCTACGAAGAACTCACATGCACAGCAACCTGTCGATTTTTTGCCCGTAGAGATCTTCTCCAAGCCCACCCCGCTCTATACCGAGGAGGCACGTCATCTCGGAATTCAAGGTGAAGTCGCGCTATCTGTGGTTTTCGAGGCAAGCGGCGCGATCAAAGTCATCGGTGTGGTGAAATCCCTGGGTCACGGGCTCGACCAAGCGGCGGTACAAGCTGCCGCACAGATTCGATTCAAGCCAGCACTGCGCGACGGTAAGCCGGCGGATTTTCCGGCGACCCTGCGCATCGAGTTCCGGCTGGCGGACCAAACTACGTAATCGGCCGCCTGGCCGACTCATAACATTTGCCGGAGGAAAATACATGGCTACTCTTCGCAACGCGCGCGCTACCTGGTTACTTCCATTACTCCTGTTCGTCACCCCGATGGTTTTGCCCCTGGCGGCGAGCGATCGGTCGAAGCCTACAAAGGCGATTGCCCAGCCTGAGCCCAAGCAACTCACCGATATGGTCTATCGCATCATTGCCAACGAGTGGCAAACCCGCACAACCCTGGCGGAGTTCTCTCCGCGGGTTGAGACCTACCTTCAGTATTACCACCCGGATCGCGAACTGGGCGACGTGGCCACGGAAGATGCTTACTTCTTGGGTCGTCTGAAGTTCAGCAAGAAGCTTGATGGTAAGGCGATCGAAGCATCCTTCATTACCGATTCCCACTCGCCGCGGTTTCTCCACACCGCGGCTCTCCACACCCCGTCGCTGCTCCTTACCGAGCACCTCCGTCTGGGTGAATTTGCAGTCGAGCCCCTGGTGGTGGATGAGAATAACTTCGACCGGGAGCACTACGCCTTCGACCCGGTTCGCTGGGAATACCTGGGCGACATCCGCTGCTTGGCCATTGATATCCATCCCAAGGACCCCAGGGCCATCGGCGCGTTTGAAGGACGCATCTGGGTCGAGGATCAAGGCTACGCCATCGTTCGCTTGAACGGCACGCGCATTAATCCGCCTCGTGGGATTTCCTACGTGCACTTTGATTGCTGGCGCGAGAATCTTCGCCCTGGAGTGTGGCTGCCGGTCTACATTTACAGCCAGGAGTCAGATCACAACAAGCGAAACCGCTACAAGGCGGAAACAAGGTTTTGGGGCTACGACCTGTCCGCCCATCACGAGCAGCAGGAGTGGACCAACATCCTGGTGGATGCCCCCGCCCCCGTCCGTGACAATAGTGAAGTGGCCTCCGACCTCTCTCCCGTTGCCAGCGAGCGGCAGTTGACCATGGATGCCGAGCACAACATGCTTGACCGGCTGGAAAAGGCCCGGCTCATCGCGCCTCCCGGGGCCGTGGACAAGGTCCTCGAAACCGTGGTTAACAACCTGATTGTGACCAACCATCTCGAAAATTTACCTCCGGTCCACTGCCGCGTCATGTCCACTTCAACGTTGGAATCGTTCAGCCTGGCTTACACGATCGTCCTCAGCCGGGGCCTGATCGATGTCCTGCCCGATGAGACCAGCCTGGCCATGATTCTTGCTCAAGAGCTCGCGCACATCGCTCTGGGGCACAAATTGGACAGCAAATACGCATTCAACGACACTTTGCAAATGACCGATGAGGAATTGCTCGCCAGCCTGGACGTAGCACGGGACCCGACCGATGAAGCGGAGGCCGATGCCAAGGGAATTGAATTCCTCAAGAATTCGCCCTATAAAGACAAGCTCGGCGATGCTGGTCTGTTTCTTCGGGCAGCCGCTGAAGCCGCCCCGCGCGTTCCCCACCTCTTCGGGGCGCACTTGGGCAATGGGTTGACCGAGGGCAAAGGCAGTTCGCTCCGCATGGCGGCATTGATGAGTTCCGCTCCCACACTAAACGCCAAGAAGCTCGACCAAATCGCCGCGCTGCCCCTGGGCTCACGCATGCAGGTTAATGCCTGGGATGGCAGCGTTGCGTTCACCACCCGCAAGGCGGATGCGATCGTCGATGCCAGTGAGAAATTGCCCTTCCGGGTTACTCCGGTGGTTCCGTACTTGCGGTTTTACGCGTCTCCTGCACCCAAGACCGCCGAAGCGTCGGCTGCCAAGAACTAGGGCGCTTGCGCAATAATGGCCCGGGGACAAGAACTTCCCCGGGCACGATCTAACGTTAAAGAGAATTTGCAGGTCAAGGTTGTCCCAGGTCAGAAGTAGTTAGCGTTTCCTCCAATCCTGCGGTTTCGCGCCAGCCCGCTGTGTGAGCTGGCGCGAACAGCCGCAGTCTCATTCCCACCGTGCGCTCTCTCTATCCAAAATTTGAGATTACAGATGGCATGGATAGGCCCCAGGGTCGCGTAGCGCAGGGTTTGCTCTCCGGCCTTGCGGCTCTTGCTCGCGCTTCATGCCGCCCAACAAGGCGAGAACCGTAGGGCCGAAGAGCGGGCCCTGCGCTACCTCTCCTCAAGGGACGTCATCAATGCCCGGAATAAAAACCGAAAGTCAAGAGGAAGAAAAAGTATCAGGCGCCCCGTGTGGGTGTCAGCCCCTAGCGGAAAGGTGTGAGGTCGTGCGGGAATGGGGGTTGCTGTGAGCTATCGACTGTGAGCTGTCAGCTCTTCTGGCACCTGACACCTACCGTCCGTACTTCACCCAAATCGGGCTCGACCACGCCAAGTTGCGGTCCATCTGGCTGGCGCGCACGTAGTACCAGCTTTCGCCCGGGGACGGAGCGTTGTCGATGTAGGTGAACTCCGCGCTTTTGCTGTTGGGGGATGTGCTGAAAACAAACTTCCCGTCTTTGATGATTTCCACGCGCTCGAGTGTGTCGGTGCCGAACACCTTAACTTTAAGCCGCGGCGCCGTGCGCGCGGCGAAAGCGTCACCCATCAGGTAGGTGTGTCCCTGCTCGTCCACGGCCTGAAAATCCACAATGATGTTGTCGGTGGCGCCGTAGGCATGGCGTTTGCGCATGCTCTCGACGATGTCGGTGCGGTCCATCGAGGGCGTATAAATCATCGTGTAGGAACTGTGGGTCGAGACGTGGTCGGAGCTTGATTCCACCCCCAATTTGTAACCTTTGGCCAGGCCCTTCCAATAGAATCCCGCAGTTTCATATTTCTCGTGAACCAACACCTGGTAGTTCGCGCTCTCGCCTCGCGGCGCTCCTTCGTACTCATAATTGGCGTGGTAGCCCTGATAGATTTCCACCAATGGCTCGACCTCGGGATCGTTATCGCGATAGTCGGAGCCTTGCTCGGTGGCGAGCGAATGCAGCATGCAGATGCCGCGGTGCTGTTTCAGATAGGGGTAAAGGATGGGGCCGCTCGCCAGGGTACCGGCGTTTTCCGCGTCGCTAATGCGAAGCGTCCGGGTGCCGCGCTCCGCGAACACCACGTTGCGATGCCCGTTGGGATAGCGGACGCTGCGCTCGTATCCGAACAGCGGCGTGTAGAAGTCCCTGATGTGGAACAGGTCGATGGCCTTTTCGGTTCGCCACCAGGTGTATTCGTTATCGCCACCGGCGCTGTGGTCGGAGATGATCCCGGTATCCATCGCGGCCGCATCCATCATGTAGCGGAAATAATCCTCCACGGAGCCGTCGCCCGCGCCATCGCCGGAAATTTCCGTGTGCCGGTGGAAGTCGCCGCGCAGAATACGCAGCGATGCGTCATTCACCGTGACGCGATAGGCGCGAATGCGGGCCACATCCTCGCGCTCATTCGGATGCACGGCGGGAGATCCTTCCTGGGGGTCCTCGAACTTCACCAGTTGCGGCGGCAGTGCGATTGCCGCACTGGAGAAAGCTGCTGCGTCAATTTCCTGCACTCCAGGGCGATGCGGACCCGCACCGGTAGCGGCGCCGCCCATCGAGGGCTGAAAACCTGAAGCCGGGCCAAACGGCCGGTTGTTATTGATCCACGCCATCCAGATTCCGCGCGGGCCCGGAGTAATCTGGAAGGTTCCATCGGGTCGTGAAGAGGTATCCGGAACGGGCATCAGGCGAGTCCAGTGGTCGCCTTCGTAGCTGGTCAGAAAATTCTCCCAGCGTCCGTTGTTGGCCCAATGATCGACGCGAGTTATATCCGTGCTGGTGCGGATTTGCAGCGCGGCCCAGATTCGCCCGCTCGCGTCCGCAGCGAGCCGCGGCGTCTCGTTAAAACGGTTATAGCGCATGGGAATAGCGGCGTTCAGGTCGCCCACCGGCTGTTTCCAGACGCCATTCTCCAGTACCGCCATACGCGGATGGCGATTGGCGTAGAGCGTCGTGCTGCGCGATTGGTCGTCGCGGTTCCAGTCCTTCCCCCAGTTGTCGCCCGACTCATCCCACGCCAGCCACACGCGGCCGGATGAATCGACGGCCAGTGACGCGTGCGCCTGAAACTTGCCCGATTGCGTGACCTGTTGAATCGGGTCCATCGAGCCGTCGGTGTTCACCTTGCGCAGAAAGATGTCGTAGTTCCCGTTGCGATAACTGTCCCAGGCGATGTAAAGGTTGCCGGCGGAGTCGCTGGCGGCATCCGGCATCCACGCGCTCGGCCCGCTGATTTCCGCGGGCTCCGACCACGTATTTCCGCGCAGGTTGCTAAGCAAGACGTGCGACTGGCCGCCTTGGTAACCCACCCACACCAGGTGGAGCGCGCCGGTTCGGTCCGCGACGAGCCGGTGAAAAATGTTAGGGTGATCCGCCGTGGTCAACTTTTGCCGCGGTGTCCACTTTTGGCCGTCAAACGTCCGCGCGTAGAGGTCCCAATCCTCGCCTGCCCTCTCCGACCAGACCACCCAAATTTTTCCTGTGGAATCTTCCGCGACTGCGGTTTTGAAGACATCGCCCTTTTCATTCGTCAGGCGCATCGGCTGTGACCAGCCCGCCGGAGTTGAGTAGCGAACGTAAACCTTATCGCCGAGATTCTGATAAGCCTGCCAGGCGATCCAGACCACGCCCTTGCGCGTGACGCACATGGAGGGATAGTCGTGTTCCTCGGGAGTCGCACCTTGCGGCTCGGGGGAAATCTGTTGCGGAGTGGGAGTGCGTTCGACCTCCACATCGCCGTCGCGGAAGGAAAGCGCATGGCCATAGTCCAGGTCGCGTAATGCGAACATGAAGTCGCCCTGCGCTGTGTGGACGTGGGCGATTGCCGTCGGCGGAGCTTCCACGGTTGCCATCACTCCCGCGGGAACGTAATTGAGGACGCGCTCCGTGGTATCCAAAGGTTCGGGGGCATCGGGTTGGTTTTCAAATTGGAGGTGCTTGACGTGCGCCTTCCATGAGCCATCGGGGTTCACCCTATCTTCTTTGAAAAGGCGCCAGGGCATGATGTTTACGACCTTACCCTGGTTCAGCGCGAGAGAACCGGAGTAGTCCTCCGGCCGCTCCTGCCGCTCTCCAAACACGATGCGGAAGCTAAGCGTCTTGTCAGGAAGCGGGCCCGGCGTCTGCGCGGGCGCCGATCGGTCCCGCGGAATCAAGGCTAGGATTCCGATGAGTGCGATGAAGGAGGCCGCGCCGATTTTTCGCATGGAAAATCCCTTCCGGGGGATAACCCGAATTTTGTTCGTGCGGAGATGGTACCACTAAATGCATGCCATTTGAGCAAGGTCTGAAAGGCTTCACCACAGAGGCACGGAGGTCGCGGAGAACACACGGACGTATGAACAGCGAGTGAACACCGGAAGGCAAGGATATGTGCGTCCAATCGGGGAAGCACTTCTCTCTGTGATCTCCGCGCCTCTGTGGTGAAGTCTATCCATCCGGCCCGAACCGCATTCTTGGCGGAGCAGTGCACCTCACGGAATCATCTGGACGAACTTCCTCGCCCATGCGAAAATTTTAGGAGCAGGGACTTTCGCCAATGGATTCGGCTTTATCGCCTCAGTAAGGGAGACTCGGAAGCTCGGGGCGAAGACGGAGTGGAACGTTTGCATGGCCTTAAAACGCATTCTGATTACGAACGACGACGGGATAACCGCTCCGGGCATCAGGGCCCTCGAGCAGAGCTTGGCCGCGGTTGGAGATGTCACCGTTGTCGCTCCCGACAGGGAAATGAGCGCCACCAGTCAATCGATTACGCTGCACACGCCCATCCGTGTCCACTGCATTGACGACCGGCATTATGCCATCGGCGGCACGCCCACCGATTCGGTGGTGATGGCGCTTTATAAGATTCTGCCGAAGAGGCCTGACCTAGTGGTGAGCGGCATCAATCCCGGCGGGAATTTAGGTGAAAATGTGGTTTACTCGGGAACCGTAGGTGGAGCTATGGAAGGAGCAGTACACGGAGTGCCATCCTTCGCCATCTCCCTTGCGTCGCGGAAGGATCTGGATTTTTCCGCCGCCGCAGCTTTCGCGGCGCAACTGGCCATCAAGATTTTGGCAGACGGCCTGGAGCCGGGTGTGTGCTTGAACGTGAACGTGCCGCGCGGCAAAGTGCGCGGCGTTCGCATCACGCGCCAGAGCCAGAAGATTTCTCAAAACCTCGTGGTGGAACAAAAGGACCCGCGCGGGCGTCCGCACTATTGGCTCGACGAGACTGTCGAATTTGATGACGTCGAGCCGGATTCCGATTACGGCGCCCTGCGCGCACGCGCGATTTCCGTGACGCCGCTTCAGGTTGACCGCACCCATTACCCCAGCCTCAACCACATTTCCAGTTGGCTGCCGGCCTTGCAGTTAGTGAAAAAATAGCGGCGGTACGCCACTCTCTGGCGAGGTGAACTCGGCGCTTCCCTCACTCCTTATCAAAGAAGACCGACGGCGAAACATGGAAACGCTGGCTGAGCCGGGCGATGTGGTCGCGGTTCAATCGACGTTTCCCGGATAGAACCAGTGATACCGTGCTCTCGCTACCCAGTTCCGTCGCGATATCTCGTTGCGAGAGTCCATTCTGATCTAGAAGAAAACGCAATACGTCGATCGGGTCGGCGTCGGGCACGGGGTAGCGCTCCGCCTCGTAGCGTTCAATAAGAAGCGTCAGAAGATCGATGGCCTCTTCCTCTTCCGCCGAAGGGCGAGCCTTCGACGTCAACTTGAAGAGCGCCTCCGTGTATCCTGCGAGTTCCTCATCCGAGTGGATGAGGTGGGGCGCTCCCCGCCGGATCATCTCGGCTGGATTCGCCAGTGCTGTACTCATCGTGTTACCCCTTTATCCCATTGGGCGGGATTATCGTACTGCCGATGCGTCAGGAAAGACCGGATATAAATGTGCCCTTCTCTGGTCCAGCCGTCTCTCACGCGCGAATAATGCGTGACGGCGACGAGGCGGCTCCTAGGTTACGGTTGTGATTCCAGGAAGTCTCTTAAGACAACCACTTGAATCTCCGTTAAACGCCTGCATCTTTGGTCGTTCGTAACGATCAGTTCGGCCCCTCTTCGAAGAGCTGTAGCAACTTGAATTGCATCCGGGGTACGAATCCAGGGGTAATTCGATCTCAGCTTGGCGGAGAGGTCGCAAATCTCCGCGTCAACGGGTAATAAGCTAATCCCCGCCGATCCGGTCAATATCCGACGGTAATGCTGAGCAAGATCAATCAGTCCGCGCCGCAGGGGGTGAACCAGCACCTCCAAGAGCGTAAGTACACTGGTTACCGCTCTTGTGTTGCCCTGCTGGATGGAATCAAACAGATCGTCAGCGACTGGTAAATACAGGGGGTGTTGCTCGATGTAGTAGATGAGGGGAGAGGTGTCAAAAGCCAGGAGTCTCCCGGTAATAATTGCTTTCAGCCTGGCCACGAATCACGCTCTTGGTCGACGTACTCCTGCGCGTCCTGATGCCGCCAAATTTCCTTACCGAGGCCCCGAAGTTCCGTAATGCTTCGGGGCGAGTCGGTCTCCCCGGCGCTAAGGGCCTGGACCAACCTCAATCGGTCCCTCTCGGGAAGTTGCACGGCCGCCGCGATAATCTCTTCAACCGTCAAGGAAGTACGAGCCTCCACGCCATAGTGTATCATGCGCGACGAGGCCAAAGACAGCCTCTTCCTTTCGCGCCAGCGCTGCTTTTCACGCGGGGGGGGTTGCCGGACTATGTTTTCTACCGCTCTTATTGCCAAGCTAACCCTGATGAGCGGCTCCCCCCGTTTCTGCCAACGACTACTTTTCGATCTGCGCCTCGACTTCGGGCAGCACGGCTGTACCTTCCGCTCTGACCGCGTCGAGCGCTCTTGGATCCAGCCCCAAGGCCTTAACGATGGTCGGCGCGACCTGGGCGGTTGTCGTCCCCGCCGAAACGGTCTGCGCTCTAAAGCCCGGGTGGGCAACCAGCAACACGACGTTGTTATCGTCATGCGCGAAGCCCCCGTGGTCGCCTACCATGGTGGTGCTACCCGAGTACGTCACGCCCACGTTCGGCGTCACGATAATGTCGGGCGACCGCGGATCCTGGCCCGGCTCAAGACCGCCGATGTTGTAGTTCAGCGCCAGTGTCGGCCCATAGTAAATCTCCCCGAGGCCGATCGCTGCCGCATTCTGGTTAAGTAACTCCACCGCCGCAGTCACGCTCGCTCCCGGATTCAGCCATAGCACTGACACATCGTCTTCCGTTGCGCCAATTCCGGTTGCGTTCAGCGGTGACTCCGAGAAGGGGATGGCGCTTCCCAGTAGCGTCGCCGGCGTATTCGTGCCGTCGGCCACGTACTGAGCCGTATCGATCGGCGACTCGCCGTGCTTCGCCGTGATGATGATCAGCGTGTCGTCATATTCATCCGCATCCTTTAATGCGTGAACGATCTGGCCGATGGAGGCGTCCACAAACTTGATCTCCTTCAGCAGCTCAGCGGTGAGGACGGCTGCCGCATTCTCGTAGCCGCCGACGGCCACATTCGGCTCGTTGAGGCTTTGTCCGAAATAAACCGACTGGAAATTCATGCCGAAGACCGCGGGAGTTCTTGCCGGCGCGCCGTTATGGGTCCTGCCCGCAATTTCATTCAGCAGCGCCTTCACCCTCAGCGCGTCATAGCACTGGATATTGTCGAAACTATTCGTCCACGACGAGAGGCTGGCAACCTGGTCGCGGATCGTAGCGCACGAAGCGCCTTCCGCGGTTGTCACGCCCGGCAGCGGAATGACAGCCGAGTCCACCTCCGGCGAGTAGTAATCATCCAAGCCAGTTCCCCCCGGCCCCGCGGCCATCGAATACGACGGGTGCTTGTCGATCCAAGCGGTGTAACCGCCCGCCGAATGGACTACGCCAAAGATCGTATTGGTGCGAACGAAGTTCCACGGATATACCGGAGGGGAACCCGCCGCCGGGTCCCGTACCAGCTTCCTCCGGTCAATCGAAGCCACGCCACCCTCGGTGGGCGCTGCGCCGGGTGCGCCGCCGTTCAGTTTGGTGTCGTCAATGTCGATGCCCTGGTCGTTGTCGGTGGTGGTTCCGGTCGGTGGAGCGTAAGGCGTGCAGAGGTCCGGTGCACCCGCCAACCCCGTGCCCGTCGTTAATGCCGGTGGGTTAAGCGACCGGTCATAAGCCACGTCGTAGTAAAGGCCGGTCGTCTTTGGTGAGCCGCCCGTCACCAACGCCGCCAGGCCGGGAAAAGAATCCGAAGGCTTTGATGATGTGGTGTTTACATAATTGATCGCCGTGCGGCCCAGTTCTGCTAGGTTCGGGCAGTACGGATCTCCGCCGTTCGCGCCCGCAACCCCATGCACGCAGTTGTAGTAATCCACGGCGTGCATTCCGTCAATGCTCAACAGCAACACGTGCCTAATCTTTTGGGCGCCTTCATTGTCCGTATTCGCCGCCGTTCGAAGCGTCAACGACGCCAGTGTTACCACAGCTACAGCTCCAGCCAGGACTAGCTTATTCATTTTCATGGGATGCCCCCTGAGCGCCAGAGTATCGCTGCCCAATATTGCGGAATCGTTAACGATTTGTGAAATCTCCTTCAACCCGACCCTGCTGGCTGAATGTCGGACCGGTGGCGGCGGGATGGCTAACGGATAAGTTCGCAGATGGTTCACCTGAGAATAACCTCTTCTTAATGTCCGGATGATTTCCTATTGGGCGGGCTGCTTAACCCAAAATCTCACAGGAGGAAAAGGACGAACATGAATCAATCTGTGCGAAAAAAGTGCGTCGTCGGTGCCGTGGCTGGCATTGTCTTGCTGGCTTCAACGGTGGCTTACAATTCCTACTCTCAACCTCAACCGAACGGTTTTTTGGATGACTCCGGACATAAGATTCGCCACGTGTTGCTGATCAGCATCGATGGGATGCATGCGGTGGATTTCCTCAACTGCTCTACGGGAGGATACTGCCCCAACCTGGCGGCACTTGCCGGCACGGGAGTGAATTACCTGAATACTTCCACGTCGAAGCCGTCAGATTCATTTCCGGGTTTGATGGCGCTGGTGACGGGCGGCTCGCCGCGTACGTATGGCGCGTTTTACGACGTGGCTTATGACCGTTCACTTGATCCCCCGGCGCTGACCACGGGCAACGGTGTGGCCTCCGGGCCGTGCACGCCCTATGGCGCTCCGTCGGGCACCACGACCGAGTTCGACGAGGGCATCGATATCGATCAGACGCAGCTCAACGGGGGAGCGCCGGCCGGGGTCGATGGCGGTATCTCCTCCATCGATTACCGCAAGCTGGAGCGCGATCCCGCCAAGGGTTGCGCGCCCGTCTACCCGTGGAACTTCGTCCGCACCAATACGATTTTCGGGGTCATCCATGCGGCCCGCGGTTACACGGCCTGGTCCGACAAGCACCCTTCTTATTCTTCGGTTTCGGGCCCCGGCAACGGCACCAATATAGACGACTACTATTCTCCCGAGATCAATTCGATCCCCGTTAGCCTGCCCACCGTGCCAGGCTGCCATCCGCTCCCGGATCAGACGCAGGTCGCCGCATCAAATGCCTGGACGGATAGCTTCCAGAACATACAGTGCTACGACAGCCTGAAGGTTCAGGCGGTCCTGAACGAAATCAATGGCAAAACGCACAACGGTCTGAGCTCCGCTCCCCGGCCGACAATCTTGGGGATGAATTTCCAGACCGTCAGCGTGGGAGAGAAGCTCATCGAGAAATCGCTCAGCCTCACCGGCGGATATCAAGACTCCATCGGCACTCCCACGCCGTCCCTGCTCGGCGAAATCAAATTCACGGACGCGGCCATCGGCGCAATGGTGGCGGCGCTCAAGAGCAATGGGATTTACGAAAGCACGCTGGTGATTATTTCGGCAAAGCACGGCCAGAGTCCAGTTGATTCGGCGCGCTACTTGGGGATATCGAACTCCACGAATGATCCGATCACGACATCCCCGGCTACGATTCTCGATGGTGCGGGCTGCCTGCCCACTTCCGAATCGCCGTCTAACCCCACCGGCATCGGTCCGACTGAGGACGACGTTTCTCTGATTTGGCTCAACAGCTCATGCACGACAGCGAGCGCCGTGAGCACTCTTCGGACAGCCTCCCCGACCACAAATAACGTCGCCGGCATCGGCGAGATCTTCTCCGGACCGAACCTTGAAACTTACTTCAATGCCCCCGGACTCCCGCCGAATGGCGATCCCCGCACTCCGGATATTATCGTCACGCCCGATATCGGCGTAACCTACTCCGGCAGCACCAAGAAGCTCGCCGAGCATGGCGGCTTTTCACGCGACGACACGAACGTGATCCTCCTGGTGTCAAACCCCAGTTTCCGCCGAGAGACGGTCACCACGGCGGTGCAGACTGCGCAGATCGGGCCCACAATTCTCGAGGCGCTGGGACTCGATCCAAACCAGCTACAGGGAGTGCAACTCGAACACACCCAGTTACTGCCGGCTGTCCAGTTCAGCTCTCACGACGACCATTAGCTCCTGATGACGGCTCGTGAATTGAGCCGCCTCTGAATCGACATCCTAAGGGAGGGGGATTGGCCCGGATCAACCGCGCCGGTCGCCCTCCCATCTTCTCCCTCGAAGACGCACTCATTTACAGGCCGGCCTCCGCACGCTCGAACACAGATTCGGTGCCGTGGCATAATCTTGAGTGTAGCGCCGGCTTCCAACCCGCAACGAGCCGCCAAGAGTCTGTTACGCCGCCGGCGCCCCGAAGTGTGGCTGATCGGCTTGCAGGCAAAAACCTTGGATGCGCTCAGGCTTCGAAGCAAGTACTACGTCTTGCATGCCTCACTCGCAGCCAACGATGTTCTGACTTCCAACCCCTGTCCCGGCGAGCGGTAGTCGCGGCGGTTCCCAGCCGCCCTCCGAATCCCCAACTCCTGATCCCTAACCCCGTGTCCCGTTCCCGCGTGTTATCATCAAGTATTCGCGAAAGGGTCATGAATTCATGTCCAAAGTTCGAGTTCGTTTCGCTCCCAGCCCCACCGGGTACGTCCACGTGGGAAATGCCCGGACGGCGCTTTTCAACTGGCTGTTCGCGCGGCATCACGACGGAGCGTTTGTCTTGCGCATCGAAGACACCGATGCCGAGCGTTCGAAGCCGGAATACGAGAGGCAATTGATCGAAGACCTGCGCTGGTTCGGCCTCGACTGGAACGAGGGTCCAGATAAGGGCGGGCCGTTTGGACCGTATCGCCAGTCGGAGCGCAGCGCGATCTATTCCGAGTACGCAGAGAAGTTGATCGGTCAGGGCAACGCTTACTATTGTTTTTGCTCGGCCGAACAACTCGAAGCCGAACGCGAGGAAGAGATGAAGGCCGGGCGCCAGCCGCGGTATTCCGGCCGCTGCCGCAAACTCGCTCCCCAGGACGCCGCGCGCCGTAAATCCGCCGGTGAGCCCGCGGCAGTGCGCCTGAAGATCGTGGAAAGCAGCTTTTTCTGGAATGACCGCGTGCACGGCCCCACCACCATTTCCAGCGACGTGATCGGCGACCCCATCCTGGTGCGCTCCGAGGGCCTGCCCGCCTACAACTACGCCGTGGTGATTGACGACCACTTGATGGAAATCACCCACGTGATCCGCGGCGACGATCACATTTCGAACACGCCGCGCCAGCTTGCCCTCTATCGCGCGCTGGGGTGGGAAGCGCCGGAGTTCGCCCACCTGTCCACCATTCTGGGACCCGACCGCACACGGCTTTCCAAGCGGCATGGGGCGACTTCCATGGAAAGCTTTCGGGAGATGGGAATCCTTCCCGAGGCTCTGCGGAATTACCTGGCGCTGCTGGGGTGGTCGCCCGCCGACGGGAAAACGGAAATCCTGAGTCAAGAGGAATTGGTTAAACAGTTCTCCCTCGACCACATCACGAAGAGTCCGGCGGTGTTCGACACCGACAAGCTTAACTGGATGAATCGGCACTATATGAAAGAGTGCCCTCCGCCGCGTTTGGCCGAACTTGTGGCGCCGTTGATGCAGGCTGCCGGACAAATAGGCCCGCAACCTCTGCCGGAAGTTCTCGCGTGGATCGAACGCGTGCTCGACGCCGTGCTCAAGAACGTCAGCCTGCTTTCGGAACTTCCCCCAGCGGCACGGATCGTGTTCGATTATGACGCGTCACAGGCCGTGGCCACGCCGGAATTTCAGGAGTTGCTTGCCACCCCAGCCGCGGTCGAGGTGCTTAAGGCATTCATTCCCAAGGTCTTGGCAGAGAACGCACTGACTTACGAGCGCTTTCGCGAGATCACCGAGGCCGTCCAAAAGGAGACCGGCAAAAAGGGGAAGGACTTATTCCACCCCGTGCGCATGGCCATAACCGGAGCTGCTTCCGGGCCGGAACTGGAAAAGCTGATTCCGATTTACGAAGCAGGCGCCAAATTGTCGCTGCCGAAGCAGGTCAAAAGCGTCGCCAACCGGCTGAGGGAATTTTCCGAAGCGGCAAATCTGTGATGATGAAGAGTCGCGCCCCTGACGGCCGCAGCGCGGAGCTGTTCGATTAGCTCCGCCGCCTTTCCCAACATGTAAGGAGCGTTGCCTGCGACAATTTGTCCACGCGCCAGACCCGCAAGTGGACTTCGCAGCGACATCGGGCAATAAGTCGGGTTTGACGGCCGTCGCCAGTTGCAGGGTGTAGCGTTCTTTTGCGGTTTATCCATTATGACTCCAAGGTCAGGTGAGGGAATTTTCGTGTCCCATCGGGAAGGCGGAGATCATCAGGAGATAGTCTACGGCATTCACTCGGTGCGAGAGGCGGTACGCACCCGGCCGGTAGATTTCGTGATGATCACGCAAGGCTACAACAATCCCCGGGTGCAGGAGATTGTCGATGCCTGCCGCACCGCGGGCATCTCGCTGCGATTTTCCCCGCGCCCGGCAGTGGAGCGGACAGCCGGCACAACTCAGCATCAAAACGTGGTGGCAGTGTGCACGCCGAAGGCCTATGATGATATTTCCGACTTGGTCGCCCATGCTGAGCATCCGCTCCTGGTGGCTTTGGATGGCGTGGAAGACCCGGCGAACTTGGGAGCGATCATTCGAACGGTCGTGGCGTCAGGTGCGGGCGGAGTAGTTCTCCCTGAGCGTCGAGCAGCGGGACTTTCGCCGGCAGTTGCACGTTCGGCGGCTGGGGCTCTCGAACACGCCAAGGTTGCGCGGGTGCCGAATCTGGTTCGAACCTTGATGGATTTGAAAAGCCAGAACCTTTGGGTGTATGGATTCGAGGCGGACGCACCCAAGTCGTATGGTGAGCTCGATTATTCGCAAGGGTGTGTACTGGTGCTGGGCGGCGAAGGGCGCGGCTTGCATCGACTGGTGCGAGAGGCCTGCGATGAGCGCGCGCACATTCCTTTGCGAGGTCCGGTAGGTTCGCTGAACGTGTCCGTGGCCGCCGGGATTGTGCTCTACGAGGCGGTCCGCCAACGAACGAAGTAGCGCAGGGCTCGCACTCTAGCCCTGCGGCCTTTCGCTTGGGTGTCGAAAAACCGCGGCCCTGCGGCTTTTCGGTTGCGGTGCGGAAAACCCGCAGGGCCGAAGAGCGGGCCCTGCGCTACGAGACCCTGCGAATTTTCCAGGTGTCGCGGGAGGGCTGAGGAGCCAAACGCCACTCGGCCGCCCCTGCAACCGGAGTGGATCGCCGCTCATCCAACAGCTAGGGGAGTTCGGAGGTAGTTCATGAATTTGAGATGGCTGCGTTGCCCCATTTCCAAAGCTGCGTCCCTCGTGCTGCTGCTCACGATTGTTGGCTTGGCGCCGGCGATGGTGGCTGGGGCGCAGGCGCCCGCGCCGGAGAAGAGCCCGGAGCAGGCCGCGCCGCAAAAGACTCCCCCCGATCAGCCTCAGGCCGAGGGTGAATACAAAATACAGAGCAACGTTCAATTGGTAACGACCCCGGTGACGGTCTTTGATTCGAGCGGTCAGTTCGTGTACGACCTTGACCAGGAAGAGTTCAAGATCTTCGACAACGGCCAACAAATGCGGATCGCGCAATTTGACTCGGAAATGCGCCGCCTTTCTTTGGTGATTGTTGTCGAGACGAATGACACGACCGTGCCGTTCCTGGATTCCGTTCGCCCTCTCGGTTCGATGTTTTCCGACCTGGTCATGGGGCCGCAAGGGGAGGTGGCAGTCCTGACCTATAGTGACCACGTGGATCTGGCTCTTGATTTCACTCCCAATGGCGACAAGTTGGATACCGTGCTTCGCGGGCTGCAGGGACGCGGCGGCGGCATGCACCTCGACGACGCCTTGGTGCGCGCTCTTTCCATGCTGAACAACCGCCCGCAAAGCGATCGGAAGGTGGCCATCGTCTTTTCCGACGGGTTCAACATGGGAAGCAAGATGAGCCGCAGCGAAATCGTGAAGGGGGCGATGAATTCCAACATCACCATCTATCACTTGGGCTTCAGTCCCCTGAAGGGTTTGTGGAAGAAACCCGCGAAGGATCCCGCCGTGGATATCGAGAGTGAAAGTGTCGCGCGCCCCATCGGCCCGAACCAGGCGCCCACGCCAACGAATGAAGAGGGCACGTGGGACACCGCGGGGGGGGATGGAATCAATCTGCTGGGGATTCTGCTGGGATTGGGTGAAGCCGCGAAAAAGCCCCTCTTGAAGGATTCAATGATCTATTTCGCGCGCTATTCGGGGGGACAATCGTATCAGAAGTGGGGGAAGGATACCGTGCAGCAGGCGCTGAACCGTATCGCCACGGAAATCCACAGCCAGTACGAACTGGCTTACGCTCCCTCGACGCCGATTGAGCCGGGCTTCCACAGAATCGAGGTTGATGTGCGGCGGCCGGGAGCAAAGGTTCGAGCCCGCGCCGGATGGTTCTACCAAGGTGAACCGCCGCGCGGAGTCGTCGTGAAGTAACGCGCGTGATCTGCTGGCGATGAGGAAGGCTTAGTTGAATTCGCCGAAGTCGCGGAATTCCTGCACGCTCTTGCCGGATTGCAGTTCGATTTCCGCGAAAAATGGGCGCATATCGTCTTCGTCGACGCGCAGGACCACGGCGCGCAACTTTCCTTGCTCATTCGTGACAATCGTAAAATACTTGTTTTCTCTTACCCGGGCGAGCTGAGGAGCTATCTTCCAAGGAATCTTCATCGCCATGACCGCCTCGCTCACGTCGGGCCGATATTGCATCAACGTGATCGCGGAAAAGGGCAGGCTGAAGCCTCCCGTAGCGCACTTAAACGTGAACCCTTCCTTGAGCACTTGCAGCTTTCCTCCGCACCCCTTGTCCACGCTTTCCGTCCCGGCCAAGTAGATAAATGGCGGGTCGTCGGTTTTCTTGTGTTTGCCATCGGCCGAGAGGGTAAACAGCGACAAGCCAATCAGCAAGTTGATGGCAATCGCCATCGATTTTGATACGCCATGCGGCATCATGATGAAATCCCCAAATCCTTGGTTGCTAGGCGCCGCGCTTCGGCGCATCTTTGAGTTTACTCCCAGAGGCGTTGTGGGGGGAACACACTTCTGAGGCAGCGGTGGGATGACCGTGAAAGATACTCGCACCCTTCAGCGGATTCTGGCCTTAGAATAGTGGGGTCGAGGGGAAGAAATCACCTACAAAACTGGAAATGCTCTTGGGAGTCGGAATCAATCGACGTGAGTTCTTGAAACGAGGCGCGGTCACCGGGGCCGCCCTGCCGGCAATGTCGGCGCTTGTTTTCGGGCGATATGGAGACGCGGCGCCGCAAGCCGCGAAGGCCGTTACTCCGATCGATCGGGCGGCGGCGAGAGGGCTTGCTTCGCGCCTCCGTGGTCAAGCGTTGTTGCCGGGAGACGAGCTCTACGCCTCGGCCTGCAGCGACTGGGCTGGCCGGGTGCCTGTCCAGCCTGCTCTGGCGGTTCGCTGCCTTGTACCGGAAGATGTCGCGGCCGCCGTGAATTTCGCGCGGGATCACGAACTCCCCCTCGCTGTACGCGGCGGAGGGCACGGACTGCGTTCCACGGAAGGCTGCGTGCTGGTGAACCTAACCGGGATAGCCAAGGTCTCTGTGGATCCCGCCCGACGGGTGGCGCGTGCCGGGGCAGGTCTCACCTTAGGGGACCTCGATGCGGCGACCCGGCCGTCTGGGCTGGCTGCGGTTCTCGGAGAGTGCCCGTCGGTCGGGATGGCGGGTTTCACGCTGGGGGGCGGGTTGGGCCGGCTCATGGGACAGCACGGTTCGGCATGCGACAACCTCCTGTCTGCCGATATCGTCACGGCGGATGGGCGAATACTGCACCTCAGCGCGGAAGAAAACGCCGACCTGTTCTGGGGAATTCGCGGCGGTGGCGGCAACTTCGGCATCGTCACCTCATTTGAGCACCGCCTCCATCCGGCCGGACCCGTCCTGGCGGGGGTTCTGCAATACCCGATTTCCGAGGCGAAAGCCGTGCTGAGTTTTTTCGCCGACTTTATGAAGGAAGCGCCGGACGAGATCGACGGTCTCATCGAAATGGGCACCGTCCTGCAATATGCCCCGGAAATTCAGGCCCCCACCGTCGCCATCAATGTCTGTTGCTGCAGCGATCTTCGAGCTGCGGAAAAAACGCTGCGGCCCCTGCGCGCATTCCGTCCGCCGGCGGTTGATACGATTCGGCCGATGTCATACTTTGAGGCGCAAACGCTGGGAGCGAACCTCACGCTTTTGCTTCATCACCTGACGCCGAAGTACTCCCGGGCTTCCCGGAATGGATTTGTCACTCAGATCCCAAGTGGTGCGGTCGATGCGGTCGTCGAACACTTGCGGCGCCCGCCGTCCGCGTCATGGCAAATTGCGTTTGACCACTACCTGCACGGCGCCGTCTGCCGCGTTCCCGAAACCGCCATGGCGTTCAGCCTCCGGCAAAGCGGCTACAGCTTCCGTGTGGGTGCATTCCAAGAGGGCTCGGGGCCGGCCGAAGCAACCACAACGTGGGTCAAGAGTCTGCATGAGGCTCTTCAGGCGTTCTCGGGGGGGAGGATGTACCTGAACTATCTCTCCGATCAGGGCGAAGCCGGCGTGCGATCAGCCCTCGGCGTAAATTACGCGCGTTTGGCAGCGCTCAAGAAGCGCTATGATCCCACGAACTTCTTCCATCTTAATCCGAACATCGCTCCGGGATAGGTGAAGGTATCTCCGCTGAGATTGATCGGGCGGGGCCGTACCGATCCCCTACGTGTCTCGTCGACGCAACGAGCACTGAAAATTCCGCTGAACCTTGAATTTCGAGCCGCTCGGACGTACATTACTCGCGGGGCGTAACCCGAAACGGAAAATCTCGTCGCAGCCTGAACTAACCCACGTTGCGGCTTGGATACTTGCCTAAAAGGATTAAGACCGTGCGATCCAGATCAACTCAATTCCTGATTCCCGGTGCCGCCCTTGCGGCGTTTCTCTTCGTTGCACTCGTTGTCGCCGCTCAGCCCACGCCGCGGAGGTCTCTGCTGGCACTCTCCAAACACGACCACACCCTGGCCGTTGTGGACCCCGCTACTCTGAAGGTCATTGCGCGTGCTCCCGTGGGGCCGGACCCTCACGAAGTGATTGCGTCCTCCGATGGGAAAACGGCCTATGTCTCGATCTACGGTGGCGGCCGTTACCACGCATTATCGGTGATCGACCTCGTCGCCCAGAGAGCGCTGCCCGACATCGACACGGGCGCGTTGAATGGTCCGCACGGTCTGACGTTTGTTGGCGGCAAGCTTTGGTTCACGGCGGAAGGTGCGAAGGCCATCGCCCGCTTCGATCCGGCCGCCGCGAAGATCGACTGGATCATGGGCACCGGCCAGAATCGCACGCACATGATTTACGTCACTGCCGACGAGAAGCAGATCTACACAACGAATGTCAGCTCGGGAACGGTCACCATTTTGGAGAAGGTAGCATTGCCACCGATGGGACCCCCGCCGGGAATGCGACCGCCGCCGGGCGCCACACGTCCGCCGCCAGGCACAGGCCAACCGCGCACGGACTGGAACGAAACCGTCATTCCGGTCGGCAAGGGCGATGAAGGCTTTGACGTCTCACCGGACGGAAGCGAATTGTGGACCGCCAATGCCCAAGACGGCACGCTATCGATCGTCGACTTGGCAGCCAGAAAAGTGACGGCGACGCTGGACGCGAATGTCTCGAGCGCCAACCGCCTCAAGTTCACTCCCGATGGCAAGTTCGTTCTGATTTCGTGTCTGGGCAAAGGGGATTTGGTCATCTACGATGTCGCCTCGCACAAGGAATTCAAGCGCGTGCTGATTGGCCACGGAGCGGCGGGCATTCTGATGGATCCGGATGGCAATCGCGCCTTCGTTGCCTGTACGCCTGACAACTACATCGCTATCGTGGACTTGAGGTCGTTTGAAGTTACGGGACACGTCGACGTTGGCGGTGAACCGGACGGCTTAGCCTGGGCGATCCAAGCGAACGGGCGGTAAGGAGGAAAAAGGTGTTCACCTTCTGGCACCTTTTTCCTCCGAGACTCAATGGTAAACGTTTCGCGCCCCCGGCTTCCCGAGTGATAGCCCCCCCATGCCTTGAAAACTCCCGCGGCGGAATTCCCTAGCTTACCCCAAACGGCGACTCTCGATTTAACGCTAAACCAGGACATCGGGCTAAAATGGAAGGAGAACAGCACGAAAAGGAGGAGCATGGATACGTTTCTTTCGCCCATCGAAAACCCCAGCGGGTTGATGATGAAGCTGGTGTATTACTTCACCCGGCGGCAATTCGGCAAGGTGCTGACACCGCTAAAGGTTTATTCCGCGCGCATGCCGCTCGCCTTCGGCGCATTCTACGGGAAGATCAGCAAGCTGGACAAGAAGCTCGAACTGCCGCCCGAGACGGTCATGCTGGTGCGCGAGCACGTGGCGCGCCTGAACGTCTGCCTGTTCTGCATCGACATTGGCCGTGCCTTCACTATCCAAGAGTCGATGAATCAGGCCAAATTCGAGGCGCTCGAGGAATACAGCACCTCGCCCCTGTTTAGTGATGCCGAGCGGGCAGCGCTCGATTACGTGACAGAACTCACTCGCGACAAGAAAGTGAACCCTGAGACCTTTGCGCGCATGTCGCGCCATTACTCCGAACGCGCGATTTGTGAAATCGTCTGGCTCGTTGCCAGCGAGCATGTCTACAACATGACCAACATCGGCCTGAACATCCACTCCGACATGTTGTGCGACATTGCGCGTGCGCGAAAAAGCTGAAGGCCTTGGCAGGCGCTGCGACTTAGCCTGAAAGGGTCACCCGATAACGCAGGGCTGGTGATTCGCCGAATGGGTGTAGTATATCGGCTGCCCGATTAAAGGAGATTCCATGAAGCGCCAACGCCTGATCTTCCCACTGGTTGTCATGTTGCTCGCCGTCGCTGGTGGTGCGCAGACGCCTCCGGCTCCGCTCATTTCACCGGAGGTTCATCCCGACAACAGCGTCACGTTCCGGTTTCGCGCTCCGAACGCCATGAAAGTCACGTGGGATCGTGAGGGCGCCAAGCCGGTGCCGATGGAGAAGGACGATCAGGGAGTGTGGAGCCTGACCACCAGCCCACTCGAGCCCGACCTTTACGGCTACTCGATTTCGGTGGACGGCGTAGCGCTTCTCGACCCCTCGAACCCGCTGATGAAGCCCAACCTGCTGCACTCCCAGAGTGTCGTACACGTGCCCGGGCCGCCATCAACCGTGTGGGAGGTCAGCGACGTTCAGCACGGCGTGATCCATCATCAGTTCTATCACTCTGGCGTAGTGGGTGATGACCGCGACTACTACGTGTACACGCCGCCTGGATATGATGCGAAAGCGAAGCGGCGCTATCCCGTCCTCTACCTTTTGCACGGGTACAGTGATGACGCCAGCGGTTGGACCGCCGTAGGGCGCGCCAATGTGATTGTGGATAATCTGATTGCGCAAGGCAAAGCCAAGGCCATGATTGTGGTCATGCCGCTCGGTTATGGCGCGCCGGAAATCTTATTGCCGTCTCAGTCGTTTCGTGACGCCAATCTTAGGCAAAAGAATATGGACCGCTTCCGCGCGGCGCTGCTGACCGAAGTGATCCCGCAGGTCGAGAAGAACTATCGCGTATCGGCCGACCGCCAGTCGCGCGCCATCGCCGGGCTTTCCATGGGTGGCGCGGAGTCGCTGTTTACGGGCCTGACCACGCTCGACCGGTTCGCGTGGATCGGAGCCTTCAGCTCGGGCGGCCTGGGCGAGGATTTCGACAAGACGTTTCCGTCCCTTGACTCGAGCGCCAACAAGCAAATCCGGCTGCTCTGGATTGCCTGTGGCACGGAAGACCGGCTGATCGAGCCGAACCGAAAATTCCGTGAGTGGCTGAAAGCCAAGGGAGTCGACCACACCGACATCGAAACTCCCGGTATGCACACCTGGATGGTGTGGCGGCGGAATCTTGCCACGTTCTGTCCGCGCATATTTCAGGGGAAATAAGTTGCGCCGGGCCGTGGCGGGAAGAGAGACAGGGTATCAGCATCTCTCCGA
The DNA here is from genome assembly GCA_963808085.1 of uncultured Acidobacteriota bacterium. Classification (GTDB taxonomy): domain Bacteria; phylum Acidobacteriota; class Terriglobia; order UBA7540; family UBA7540; genus Bog-366. The sequence goes on along the minus strand of CAWEFC010000003.1, from coordinate 51,538 downwards.
CATCCCTCGGCCGTACTCTGCCGGCGCCCCTTCATCCCTACGTCGATCCCGTTCCCCCCGACAGAAGAGGTGAAGGTCGAGGCGGTGCTTCATCCGGCGGCCAGGATTTCAGGCGGTTTTGGGTTGGAGCATTTCCAAACCCGCGAAATTAATTTCCAGTTCCCCTCTTTGAAAGGCCTTCACAAAAGCTTTGACGACGGCAGGGTCGTACTCCGTCCCCGAGCCCTTCGCGATGACTTCCTTGGCGTCCAGCGGCGACATCGCCTTGCGGTAGGGACGATCGCTGACCAGCGCGTCGTAAACATCGGCAACCGTAATGATGCGCGCTTCCAGTGGGATTTCATCGCCCCGCGTCGGATGTTGCCCCGATCCATCAAACTTGTCATGATGGGCCAGAATGATGGGGATGATGCGGTGTAGTGATCCTCCGACCGGCGAAATCGCGCGCACCCCCGCATCCACATGGCGCATCAGCTCGGTGCGCTCACTCTCGGTCAAACGCGCCGCCTTGTGGAGCAGTTCTCGCGAGACGTCCAGTTTACCGATATCGTGCAATAGGGAGGCCGCCCGCACATCTTCGATTCGATCGGCATCAAGATTCAAGTCCGTTGCAAGTTTGGTTGCGTATATCGCCACGCGGTAGGAGTGGTGCTCAGTGTATTGATCGCGCGAAATGAATTGCTGGAGAATGAGCAGCACACCGTGGTACGTCGCGCGTAACTCTTGGACGCGGGCCTTCATTCTCTCATAGAGCGTGCCCATGGCATAGGCGGTAACCATCAGGGTGCCGCCCCAGATTGCGATGTCGTACCACTTCTCCGCGATGATCAATCTCACCCGGCCCTCGTCTCTAAATAAAAGAGGATTCCAGTGCACAATGAGGATCACTAGCAAGAAGCTGCCCAGCGCCGTCAGTGTCGCGTGACGCCTCCCGAAGTAGTAAGCGGAAAACACCGTGGGCAGTACGTAGAATCCCAGCATCATTCGGTCGGAGGCAACCACGTAATTGAGCGTTACCGCGATACCGAACATCATCAAAAAGAGCCACAATTCCTTATTCGCTTCTTCCATCTCGCGCACGATTCGCAATGACATGAGCCGCCTCCATGACCGCACTTCCGCCGGGGAGGGTTCACAGAACCCGAAGGTCGTCTCGGTTTTCCAGATGAGGGCGACTTTCCCTTTCGGCGTCCAACAACTTCGCACCGGTCTTTTGGCAGTAATGACTTGAGCATATATTATTGCTTCGTCTGTTACCACAGAGGTTTCCGCTTGTCAAGCAGCCTTGTTCTCCTTTCCTTCTGTTGGCTTCCGGGATAAGGGACAAAAAGTCACCCTGGCCTCGGGCCTAGCTGACGAAAAATCGGACGTCGATCTCTTTCCCTGAAAGGTGTATAGTGTCCAACCGATAGGAGGCTGAAATGGTGATCCCAGTCACGAGCAGCGAATCTGGCATGAAAGAGCGGGACAAAAGTGTTCGCGCGCGCGAGAGCACGCGTTTAGCGATCAGATTTCCGATTTTGATTTGTGCCGTTGATCCTCCTGGCGCCGCTGAGCGAATCAGCGGCTGGTCCATTGCGGTGAGCAATCACGGCTGCAAGATTGAAAGTAAGGGACCTCTCCCGGTAGGCAGAGTGGCAGATGTAACCGTAGTGTCAACGAGGAAAACAGGCCGGGGGCGGGTAGTGTGGGCTGATCCTTCCCCCAACACGAATGGCAATTATGAGCTCGCTATCCAATTTGATGAGCCTTGCAACATTTGGGGTCTACGGTTTCCGCCGGAAGACTGGGAAGTGGAGAAGAAAGACCGAACAGTGAACCCCCAAGAAACGCTAGCGAATGAGATTACCTTAGATACTTCAGTTGTAACGGCGTCACCGGCCCAAGCCGCCCTGCCCGAGCCCCAAGAGGCCGCTGCCGCGGCAAACGGTTCAGCAGCGATACCAAATGTTTCAGCAAACCCGCCGCAAGAGATGGCAGAGGCGCATCCCCAAGAGCCTGCTTATGCCGCTGATTTGGAAACCCTGGACTTGACCGCCATGATTTCGGATCTTGCCAACAACAGGGGCGATTCGATTTCCCCGGAGCAAGCACCGGTCGCGAGCCTTCCGCAGTCTTTCGATTCAGAAATACCGGCGGCTACTGATTCACCGCAGGTTATAACCGAAAGGTCCGGGACTCCTCTTCATTCCCCTGTGCTCGCTCAGTCCCTCGATGCGGAGGGCACGCCGCCCCCTTCCACCCACAGTGAGATTTCCCCTGTTCCGACTGCCGATCCGGTCACCCCGCCGGCAGGACTCGGAGGATCTCCGTCCATCCCCACCTCGCCGGCCAACCGTCTCGCCGACGCCGTTCGAGATCTCATTCAATCGACGTTATCGGCAGAACAGGGTGTTGCCGCCGAACGGCTGATCAAGGCCCTGGAAGACCGTATGGCTAGGATGCAAGTGGAGGTTTTGGACCGGGTTACACATCAGATCCAGTCCCTGGTTTCTGCTCAGACGTCGGTTTTGAAAGAGAGGGCCGACGAATTCGCTGGCCAGAGCCAACAGGTGCTTTCCGTTCACTTGAAGCAGTTGGCTGAGGCTGCCGATCAAAACGCAAGAGCCGCCCAGAGCGAAGCGGCCTCGACAGTTGAAAGGGCCCTAAGTCATCTCCACGACCAGGTTGCTGAGCAGTTACCCCAAACGGAAAAGAAATTTCTGGACGAGTGCCGCACATTGGCGGAGCAGTCGGTTTCGGTAATCGTGGAAGATTCGCTCCGAACCATGTCACTTCGTATCGCGGAAGCAAATAGAGGGCTTGAGGAGACCGCAGAGCGCACGCAAAAGGTTTTGCTCGATACTTCGCTGCAATTGGAACAGCAAGCCGTGACAAAAATCGACGAAACAACCAAGTATCTCGAAGCGCAATTAAGGGTGGTGGCCCAGCGCATCTTTTCCAGCTTTCAACAATACACGGTTGCGGAGCTCGGCAAGAAACAACGAACGATGGAAGTCGAGTTCCAACAGCAGATGCAGGCAGTTTCGGAATCGAGCCTTTTTGAGATGCAAGGGGCCTTGTCCCGCATGCTGGAAGGTTTGGCCGAAACAATGCGGCCCGCTCCGAGTCGGGGAGTTAGCGACCCAAACAGCCCGAAGGGAGAACCCACACTCTCGGCATCACCGGTTTGTGAGACTAAGTCAGCCGGCGGTGAAAGTTAAGCCCATCCCCACCCCGCAGTGGACCGAGCTGCCCTCCTCCCTCGCAAGGAAGGCTTTTTCATGGATGCAAAGGGTGCGCGTCAAAGCGCCCGGATTGACCGCCAGTTTTCGATTGAAATCTCGGGTGTAGATTGTTTAGGCAACAACTTCGTAGAAAACACCCACACCCTTGTGGTTGCCAGTGGTGGGGCGAAGATTGTCCTATCTCGCAAGTTGATCCCTGAACAAGAGATACTCATACGCTCCATCGAGACCGGCAAGGAGGCGGAGGCGCTGGTGTTGGGTTTGATTGAGCAGGGCGAAGATGGTTTTCACTATGGGGTTAAGTTCTTGGGATCTACACCAGATTTGTGGGATATCGAGTTCCGTTCAGTGGAAGAATCGGGCGAGAGGTTTGGCCGTATCGTGCTGGAATGCAGTCGTTGCAAAATACAGGATGTAGTTTATCTGGACAACGTAGAGGCGGATGTTCTGGAGGCAGGGGGGGGACTTGTGCGCCCGTGCCTTCGTTGTGCGGATTCCAGTACCTGGAAGAAGCCCCTGGCCGATAGTGCCAAGTCCGAATGCCCCGCCTCAGCTCCGGCCGCGGCGACGGCTTCGGTGGGATCGAAGGAAAGGCGCACCGAACCGCGGCGGAAGATGCAGGTCAATGCCTGCGTGCGCTGCGCGCATGCCGGTGACGACATCGTCGCTATTCGAGACGTTTCAAGGCACGGGCTGTGTTTTGCCAGTCCCAGCCGATACTTTGCCGGAGACGATATCGAAGTTGCCGTCCCCTACTCGCCGGCAGGCGGAAATCTCTTCCTCCGCGCCAGAATCGTCAGGGTGCAACTCTCACCTTCCGAAGGCGTGCGGTTGTACGGCGTTGCCTATAGGTAGAGCCGTGACTTCTCCACGGGAGATCCGACATGTACGAGGCGTTGCTGCTAGTGATATTAGGGATTGTTCTGGTTGCCATTTGGCGTTTGCGGCGGAAACATGCGAGCGAAGAAGTAAGATCGCGCTCAGCGGGCCCAAACCTCGCTTCTGGAAAGGTAGGCCACGACAAACCTCATTCGGAAGTTTCCCCTACTCCGCGGGTCATCGCAAGTCATGTCAAGCCCGGTTCCGACGGCCCAGTCCTTGCCCCGGGCACGAAGAGTCAAGTCAGACCGCATCCGGAAAAGCCAGACCGCGCGCGGGCCAGTGAGAGTCAGGGCGCACCAAACGCGCGGATGCTTCCCGAGAAACGCGCCAGTATGTGGGCCCAGGCTCCCTTTGGTCCACCTTCCGTCCTGGCGCAGAACCAGCGAAGTAGTGACCGCGTTCTTTTGACGATTCCCGTGCAAGTTGAGGGTACCGACGGAAACGGCAAGCCCTTTAACGAGCGAGCTTTCACTCTTGTCATCAATCGCCAGGGCGGTTCCATTAACCTGCGAACGTCGCCCCGAGTAGGCGATCGCATTACCATTACTAACCTTCAAACCCACCAGTCGGGCGCATTCAAAGTGTGCGTAGCCCCCAAGAGTGCCCGAGGGGGCGTCGCGGAATGGGGCGTGCAGTCCCTTGAACTGAACCCCGACTTCTGGGGCGTCCGCTTTCCTGAAAGGGAGGACCTCGGTTCGGTGCAGGATTATGTGAGTGCAGTCATTGAATGCGATGCCTGTCGCTCGCGAGAGATGGTTGAACTAAGGGAAGACCAATTCCGCAGCATGGCGGAACGGGGTGTGCTGACGCGCGACTGTCAAAAGTGTGGCGTCGGCACGGACTGGAAATTCGGAGTGTTCGAAGGTGACATGGAAGTGACGCTTCTTCCAAACAACGAGCCAAACACCTCGACGGATTCGGTTCCGCCGGGAGACGAAAAACGTCGTGACAAGCGCCTCATCGTGAAACTGCCCATCACGATCAAACATAAAGACGGCCGGGTAGAGAGGTCGGTGACAGAAAACACCTCTAAATTCGGAGCGTGCTTCGCTTCGAATTCGGGCTTGGAGGTCGGCGAGATTTTTTTACTCACGTATGAGTCCCGCCCGGACGGGGGACCGCAGGAAAGCCCCGCACGGGTCATGTGGCGTCGTGGAGGAAGAAACGAGGGGGTCTCCTTCTATGGGGTATTGCTGGAGCAAGACCGCACCAACGCAGCTTAAAGTAGTTTCGGGCTGGATGCGCACAAACGCGATGCGAAGCACGCCGATGGCGCGGCATCCCGAGCAAAAGGTAGCGCAAGGCTCGCTCTCCAGCCTTGCGGCTTTTTCACCTGGGGCGGACTTTCGGCTCCCGCCCATCGGGATTTCCTTGTGAGTCGCGCCAAGGCCCTCGACTGCCCGCAAGTGCCGCAGGACCGAACAGCGGGTCCTGCGCTACGGGGTATCGACAAAGATCATCGGCGCAACCTTCTTGATGTACTTGCCCACCGCCGGGCCTTGAATACCGGTAACGCCCGCGGTGGTGTCGCCTTCATCTGCGGCGACTCCACCCACCATGGCAAACCCGGTGCGATCCTCCGAGTGTACTTGGATGACCGCCACCGGCAGCCCTCCGGTGGGCGGAATCCGCTTCGCCAGAGTGCAAAATCCGGCGGCAAATACCGCTGCCTGAGCCGCTTCACGCCGCAGCATATCGATGGCTCGCTCGATGGTGGCATCCGGGCCAATTTCTTTCAATGTGGCATGGCCGCTCTCGTTGGCAATAGCGCAAACAACCGAGATCGGGAGCCCCTCCGCCAGACGACGCCGCACCTCGGCCTTGAGCGCATCATTCACGCTCCGCACGCGGAGCATGTGGGGCTTATCCGCAATCATCCGCTCCGCAAGCTCGCGCAGCGATTTGGCAAATTTCTGCTGGTCAGGGGTGTCGCTCATGTTCTAATACGCCGTTCACCCGTCTTTTGGCGTCTGCGATTTGCCGAAGGGGCGTCCTTTCTCGCACTCACATCACCGTGAGTATACTCTTCCGCGTCATGCCCTTCTACCACCGCGTCTACAGTCCCGGTGTACTCCGAATCATCACCACCAGTAACGATCGCCACACGCGTTTTTTCCTCTCTGTGGCACATGCACCCCAGCCTGTGCTTTCCTTACACAGCCAGGAGTGGCGGTGTCACTTCGCCGCATGGGGCAGATGGGATGAGTGCAACTTCTGAGAAGTCCCTGCGGGAGATCGCAGACTTCAAAGAGCTGAAGTCTGCGCCAGCCTGCGTGTAACTTATTGAAAATGCGTAATGCTGAAATCGGTAAAACCAGTTTTTTCACATGCCCCTGACCCCCTTTCGATTCGTCTCGTTCGATTCTTTCCTCCCGTCAAAACTTTCGGGTGAAATGGGCGGTGCCACGCTCCTGGACTTCCGCCACGAAACTGCTTATATTGAGACTTCGCCCGGCAAGGGCTTCCGCATTACAACGAGAGAATGTCACACTCGTCAGAACCCGGCGTCGATGTTTATGAGTTCATTCTCGAGAACATCGACACTGTACCGCATCTCGAGGCGCTCGTCCTGCTCTGGAACAGCAGGCCTGTCTGGTGGACGTGTGAGGAACTGACTTCTCGTCTCTACGTTCCCGGGGAGAAAGTCGCCCAACTGCTGCGCGATTTGGTTCGGATGGACCTGATTGCGGAATCTCCGACTTCTCCGCCCAAGTACTCCTATCTGCCCAAATCCGAGAAGCAGAATGAGTTGCTGCTATCTCTCGACACCGCTTACCGGCGGGACTTGGTGCGAATTTCAACGATAATACATTCGAAGACGTCTTCTGGTGTGCGGGAATTCGCCCGCGCCTTTAAGCTCAGATAGGAGAAGAAGTAGGCGTGTCCACCGCCCTATATATCCTCACCATCCTGACAACCCTCGCATGCTCCCTCCTGTTGTTGCGGGCTTATTTCCGGGTGCGGAATGGACTGTTGTTGTGGAGCGGATTGTGCTTCGCCGGACTCACGATCGAGAACCTCCTCGTACTGGCGGATATGACCCTCTTCCCTTCGGTCGACCTCTATAGCTACCGCCTGGTTTCAGCAGCCCTTTCGATTTCATTGCTGCTATTTGGCCTGGTGTGGGAGCGAAAATGAACTTGCACGGCGTTACCCTGGCCCCGATTGCCCACCCACGGCTGGATTTCTTCCTTCTCGGTTACATCGTTGCGGCATCGGCGATTGTTGCCCTTTTCTTTCTGCGTTTCTGGAGGGAGACGCGGGACTTCCTGTTCCTGGCATTTGCTGTGTTTTTTATCGTACAAGGCGGCAGCCGGGCTTTCGTTCTTTCCACCCCAAGTCCCAATCTGGTCATCGACTGGGTGTATTTTCTCCGGTTGCTGGCGGTGCTGCTGGTGGTGGGGGCAATCGTTCGAAAGAACTTCCGGCATGGATGAGTCGGGCGCAGGCCGGCTGGCGTAGACGCCCGTGTTTTGGCGTCTGCGATCTCCCCAAGGGACATCCTCTTCCGGCTCCACGCCGCCGAGAGTATACTCTCCCGCGCCATGGCGCAGCATCCCGAGCAAAAGGTAGCGCAAGGCTCGCTCTCCAGCCTTGCGGCTTTTCCATCTCGGGCCGGACTTTCGGCTCGCGCCCATCGGGATTTCCTTGTGAGTCGCGCCAAGGCCCTCGACTGCCCGCAAGTGCCGCAGGACCGAACAGCGGGTCCTGCGCTACGTTCTCCGGCGTCTGCGATCTCGCGCAGGGACGTTTTCTTTTGGGCGCATATCGTGCTCCTGTCTGTGCTTTCCGGACACAGCGAGGAGTGGCTGTGTCACTTCTCCGCATGGACCGAGTGGGCTGAGATCAATTCTTGAGAAGTCCCTGCGGGAGTCGAGTGCCGCCCTAAAGGCCGGCGCTACGCTCAATTGATATGCGCCTGGGGTGCTTATGGGGTGCCGGAGTTTGCGGCTTCGCGCGTGACTGGCCGCGCGCTGACGGGAACATCGACGTCGATGTATGCCGCGATGGGGAGGCTGCCCCACTGCGCGGGGCGGAAAGTCCAGCCTTGCAAAGCTTCGTGAGCGGCGGCGTCGCGCGCCGCGTCGGTAGGCGATGCGTCCATGTCGACCACTTGACCTTGATCGTTTACGAGCAAACGCATGTGGACGAAATCACTTGGGTGTGGATCCGCGGACGGTCGAACAATCTGCGGTGGCTTTACTTGCCGTAGAAAGTCTCGCTCTGCCTGTTGGGGAGTTAACTCCGTTCCTTTGTAATTCAAGAAGAACTTCACTTTGACGGTGGTCACGAAACCGGAGGGCCCCTTGGGCGTGGCCAAGGGATGGTAGATCCAATGCAGCGTTGATTTCAGAGCCGACTCCGCCAGGAGGGCGTTGCCATTCAGCACATGGGCGCTCGATACCTTCCCCTTGCCGTTCACCGTGAGTTTCACCCTTACCTGTCCTTGAATGTAATTGATCTTCGCAATCGGGGGGTATTCCGGTACCGATTCGTCCACAATCAGCGACTCGGCTTTCTTGTGGTCAACGACCGTGGGCAGGTCGTCCGGACCCGGCGAACTCTCCTGCGCGCACAAGGCTCCAGAGGCGCAGAGAATTGCCAGTGCGAGGGGGAAGAGACGGTATCGCCGGTGCTTAAGCATCGCCTTCGAAAATCACCATGGCCACCACGTACCTGTCAGAGTGCGAAAGCGAAACTGACATTCGGGTGACCCGCAACGTCCGAGCGACTTCTTCTGCCTTGCCGGTCAAAACCAATTCGGGCTTGCCACTGGGCTGGTGAACCACTTCCACGTCGACCCAACGAATGCCCTCGCGCCAGCCGGTTCCCAGCGCCTTGAAAGCTGCTTCCTTGGCCGCGAAACGCGCCGCATAGCGCTCCGCGCGGTTCTTGAACTTTTCGCAATATTCGATCTCGGCCGAAGTAAAAATCCGCCGGGTGAATCGCTCGGCGTGACGTTCGATGCCTCGCTCAATTCGCGAGGTTTCGGCGATATCCACTCCCGTTCCGAGAATCATCGTCAGGCGGTGCGCTTGCTGCGATCAGTGCGTATGATGAGAATATCTGTAGTATCGAGCTTTACCCCGTAAGTTGCAAGCCCCACATCAAGGGTGATGTCCACACACTAACAGACCGTTGCCTGGATTGCAACGCCCGCGAATGTAACATTTTTGTCATCGTTGATTGGCGGCGCGGGGTGCCTCGATTGCTGGAGGCCGCAGCCTGACATGCGGCCCTGCGGGGAGTGTCCGAGCTTTGGCCGCACCGCCGCCATCTTCGCAGCTTCTGCGCCGACGCTACTGCTGTGCCGGCTGGAAGCCAGCGCTACGCCGCAAATTAGGACACCATCCGCGTTGTGGCTGGTAGCCGCGTCGTCCCGAAGGTTGTGCTATATTCGAAATTTGGACAAGCAGACGTTTAGATTGGTGACACGCGGCGGCCTCGCCTGGATCGAGTCTGTCCGGCTGAGCCAACTGCCTTGGTTGCTGCACGCCTTCAGCACTCGGCAGGGAGGCGTGAGCATTGCCCCGTGCGCCGGGCTCAACCTGGGATTTACGGCGTTGGACCAGCGCGAGCGGGTGGAAGAGAATCGCCGCCGCTTCGCCGCTGAAATTGGCGCGAAGGATTTCGAGCTTGCCTCCGCGCGCCAGGTTCATTCCTCCCACTCGTTCGTCGTGATGCGCGATGCCGGCGGCCATGCGGCCTATCAGTTGCCCGGCGTCGACGGTCCTGTTTCCCCTGCGGACAACTCGCCCGCAGGAGATGGGTTGATGACCGCGGAACCCGGCGTCCTGCTGTCCATTCGAATTGCCGACTGCCTCCCGGTGCTGCTCGTCGATCCGCAGCAACGTGCGGTCGCCGCTGTCCATGCGGGCTGGCGCGGCGCTCTGGCGCGAATCATCGAAAAAGCTGTGGGGGATATGCGGCGCGCGTTTGGCTCTGATCCGCAAAAACTGATCGCGGCCGTGGGGCCGTCGATTCGCGCTTGCTGCTTTGAAGTGGGCGAGGAAGTTGTCGAAGCCTATCACGGAAGTTTTGCGGAGGCGGATTCGTTCTTTCAAAAATTGCCCAACCGCCCTGAGGCCGCCACCGACCGCCACTCGATTCTATTCTTGAGCGCTTATCCCCCTGGCCACGCGCCCGAACATGTTCCCACCGCGCGGCTCGACCTCACCGAAGTTGCTCGTCACGAGCTAGAGACCGCCGGGGTCAAGCCCGCGAACATCCATGTAGCCGACTATTGCACCGCGTGCCGCACCGACCTCTTCTTCTCCCATCGCCGGGAGGGTGCGGAGACTGGTCGGCAAGCGGCGGCAATTGGAATGTTGGGGTAGTCTGGAGCGACTGGGACACGTCGCGAAAAACCTTCTCTCGGCGCATCGTGGGTAGTTTAGTCCACCCGCCGGATTCGGTCATAGCGCCGGATCTGGCCAAATTGTCCCAAATTGCACTGCCTTACCGCGATCCGAGGGCGATCCGAGGGCGACGCCGGGGCGGCCAAAAAGCGACATAAGGTCGCTTTTCTACTCGCCACCCACTCCCTCCGATACCAACGGGGACCTTACGTTCAGACCCCCGAGGCTAAGTTGCCCGCAAGCGGCCGCGATGTCCTGACCCCGGGAAATTCGAATGAATGTGGGAATGCGGCTGTCGGTGAGGATCGTCTGGAAGGCCACGGTGCGCTCGAACGGTGGCGCGCGGAAGGGCAGTTCCGGGCCGCTATTGTAGGGAATCAGGTTGACCTTCGCGCGCAGGCCATGCAGCAGACCGGCGACGCGGCGAGCGTCGGCGTCGGAGTCGTTGAATCCCTCGATCAGCACATATTCGAAGGTCAAGTGTTCCCACGAGCGCAGGGGGTAGGAGCGGCACACGCCGAGCAGGTCCGCGAGCGGATATTTCTTGTTGATGGGCATCAGCGCGCTGCGTTGCTCATCGTTCGAAGCGTTGAGCGAAATCGCCAGCTTGGGGCGCATCGGCTCGCGCGCCAGTTCCTCGATGCGGGGCAGAATGCCGACGGTGGAAACAGTGATGCGCCGCAGCGTGACCCCCACGCCCTTGGGGTCGGCGAGAATCGCGACAGCCTTCAGCACCTGCGGAAGGTTCAGTAGCGGTTCGCCCATTCCCATAAAGACCAGGTTCAGCCGCGAGCCGCGCGCGATTTTTTGCCCCTCGGCGACGGCCAGCACTTGTCCAATGATTTCTCCCGCGGTCAGATTGCGTTTTGACCCCAGCAGCGCGGTGAAGCAAAACCGGCAGTCGAGCGCGCAGCCCACCTGGCTCGACAGGCACAGCGTGGTGCGATCCTCCTCCGGCATGTAAACGGTTTCTACCAGGCTTCCGTCATGCAGGCGGAAAAGGTAGCGGACCGAGCCGTCGCGCGAACAGAAATGGCGTTCGGCTTCTGGATAGACGATCGCCTGATGGGCGGTGATGGCGTCGCGGAAATCATGGTTGAGGTCGGTGAGCCCGGCGAAATCGCGAACGCGGCGCACGTACATCCCGTGGTACAGTTGCCGCCCTCGATATCGTGGTTGGCCAAGGCTCGCCGCAAGATTTTCGAGTTCCTCCAGGTTGAGCCCCAGAAGGTTGCCGCCTTGTCGTGCCATGTCGAAAGCCATTTGCGCCTGTTTCAATTAATGTTAACATCTGCCGCGCCGCGCGTTCAAGCGCGGTGGGACCGCGGGCATCCTGCCCGCATGAGCGGAATTCCCCACAGAGACACGGAGGTCACGGAGAAAGGACCAAAATTAAAACATCGCCACGACGATCCAGCGAACCGTAATTCCTTCTCCCGCACTCAGGAATCTTTCTCTGTGCTCTCCGTGCCTCTGTGGTGAGTTTTTTTCCCAAGGAGAACGAAAATGAATCATACCTACGCAGGCAATCGCATCTTGCGAGCACTTAAAATAATCGGTGTCACAGTCATTTTAATCATCAGCGCTCTCAGCTCGGCGATCGGCCAGAACCCCAATGCGGCAGCGAAGCAGGCGGTGAAAGGGCCGTGGCTTGACAAGAGTTTATCGCCCGACAAGCGAGCCGACCTTGTGATCAGGCAGATGACCCTCGATGAAAAAATCCAACTTGTTCACGGAATAGAGGGCCCGATGGCGCAGGCGCGCTCGCTCGGCGGCGCCGGCTTCGTGCCCGGCATTCCGCGCCTCGGGATTCCCGACCTTCAGATGACCGACGGCAGGTCAGGCGTCGCAAACATCGGTTCGAAGGGACGCTACGCGACGGCGTTGCCAAGCTCGCTGGCCAACGCCGCCAGTTGGGACCCGGAAAGCTCCTACGAATACGGAGCGTTGATTGGCAGGGAAGCGCGCGACTTGGGCTTTAACGTATCGCTCGGCGGCACCGCCAACATCATTCGCGAGCCGCGCAACGGCCGCAACTTCGAATGCCTGGGTGAGGATCCTTTACTGATTGGCAAGATGCTGGGGCGGGAACTGAAAGGCACGCAGTCGCAGCAGGTGATTGGCGACATCAATCGCTATGCCGTGAACGACCAGGAGACGGGCCGCTTCATCGGCAGCGCCATCATCGACAAACGCGCGATGCAGGAAACCGATTTACTGGCGTTCCAAATCGCGATCAAGGAATCGGACGTGGGCACCGTGATGTGCGCCTACAATCGCGTGAACAGCGTGTTTGCCTGCGAGAACCCGTACCTGTTGGGTGACGTCCTGAAAAAGGCTTGGGATTATCACGGCTGGGTCATGACGGATTGGGGCGCTGCGCATAGCACGGTTGCCTCGGCGCTCGCCGGGCTCGACCAGGAGATGCCCACGGGCAAGTATTTCGGCGCGCCGCTCAAGGCGGCTGTAGAAAAAGGGCAAGTGCCCGTGGCCCGCCTCAACGAAATGGTCCATCGCATCCTGCGCACGGAATTCTCGCTGGGAGTCATCGACAATCCCCCCGACATGCGGCCGGTAAATCCCTTTACCGGAGCCGACGTGGCCCAGCGGGTGGAAGAGCGCGCGATCGTGCTGCTGAAGAATAGCGACGCGCAGTTGCCTCTCGTGGCCGCGAGCCTTAAGTCGGTGGCGGTGATTGGCGCGCACGCGGATTCCAGTGTGCTCTCGGGCGGCGGCTCCGATCAGGTGGATGCCGCAGGCGCAAAGATCGGTGGATGGATGCACGTGGTCTGGCAGCCCTCCTCTCCGCTCCATGCCATCCAGGCCAAATTGCCGAATGCCCAAGTTGCTTATGATCCGGGGACGGACCCGGGCTCGGCGGCCAAGCTGGCGGCGGCCTCGGACGTCGCCATTGTGTTCGTCCAGCAACACACCAGCGAAGGCATGGACATGGCTCATATTTCTCTGCCCGACAATCAAGACCAGTTGGTCAGTCAAGTGGCGACGGCGAATCCGCACACCATCGTGGTGCTGGAAACGGGCGGACCGGTGGCCATGCCGTGGGTCGATAACGTGAGCGCGATTCTCGAGGCTTGGTACCCCGGCATTCGCGGCGGCGAGGCCATTGCCAGCGTCCTCTTTGGCGAAGTCAATCCCTCCGGCAAGCTGCCGGTAACGTTTCCGAAGAATGAAACCGACCTGCCGCACCTGACGATTCCCGGAATGGTGACCCATGCCGGCGAGAGTTTGCCGCCGACGGAATCGCGCGCGCCCTTTGACATTAATTACTCCGAAGGGCTGAAGGTTGGGTACAAGTGGTACGAAGCTGAAGGCAAAGAACCGCTGTTCGCATTTGGTTTCGGCCTTTCCTATACCACCTTTGAATACTCGAAACTGGAAGTGACGGCGGGAAGGGAAGTGCGCTGCCGCGTTACCAACACCGGTAATCGCGGCGGCGAGGAGGTTGCGCAAGTGTACGTGTTGCTCCCGGCCGATGCGGGCGAGCCGTTCAAGCGCTTGGCAGGCTGGGAGAAAGTTCGTCTGGCACCCGGTGAGAGCAAGACCCTCACCTTAACCCTCGAACCCCAATACCTGTCGATCTTCAACACCGATAAGGGTGGCTGGGAACTTGTCCCTGGTGAATACAAAGTGTATGTGGGCGGATCGTCGCGAGACCTGCCGCTTACGCAGACCTTGTCGATCGCGAGCGAAAGGTAGCATGCGCGAACGCGGGTAGGCGGCGTAGGGGCAGGCCTCGTGCCTGCCCGCTGGGGGCCGAATCGGCCCCTGTTGGATACCCACAAGGGGTACCCCTACGAGCGCGACATTTAGGGGTGGGTCAGTTTGTATCGGATAGGGGTGGGTCAGTTTGTATCGGAGCCTTTGACTCCGGCCCATTCGAGAGCCTGCCGCCGGTCGGCGAAAGCACGCATCTGAATGGCCTTGCCATTGCGGAAGGTGAAGACGTCGGCCAGGCGAATCTCGTGCCATTCCGTGCTGTCTTTAAGCCTCGCTCGCACATGAACGAACACGACGATCTTATCGCCGGCGACGATGAACCGCTCCGGCTCGCTACTTCCTTCGGCCCAATCGGCGCGCGACTGCGACAAGTAAGCCTGGACTCCCGCGTGACCGTGATAGGTTCCGCCGCCAGGAAACTCGGCAGGTTCGGACCACTCGATTTGAGGGTCAAGCGCCTTGACGGTTGCCGGAATGTCGTTCCGGTTGAATGCGGCGTACGCTTCCCTCAGCGCCTCGGTCTCAACCGCAAGGGGCGGTGTCACGTTGCCCATTTTCCTCTCCCGCTGTCCATCGTTACAGCCACTTTGAATCAGGACGGAGATGGCGAAGCAACAACCAACAGCTTGCTTCCACACGGTTCGCATGTGGCGATTTTATCAAGCGTGGCCCCCGCTATGCTGAACTCTTTGCCCGCCGTTCAAATTGACTCAAGAAAGCGGTTTAATGTCGAGGCGGCTTTGCGCCGCCCAATGGCGAAGTAAACTCGCCGCCTGGCAGCCCGCGGCACGGACGTAGCGCAGGGCCCGCACTTTGGCCCTGCGGCTCTTCCATCGGGTCATTTTTTCGGCGTCGCGGCCCGTGAGAATTCGGCGTGTCTTTCCAACGGGGCGCTAAGAACCGGCGCTGGTTTAAGTGCCGCAGGGCCGGAGAGCGGGCCCTGCGCTACGACGCACTCATTAAAGGGCAGGTGTCAAGGGTCTAAGACATCGATGGCACAACGAAAGCCGATGTCGAAGAACGAAGCCGCAAAGTCGCCGCGGGTTCGGCATGAAACCCGAATGGCCTCGGGATCTTGTGCCCAGGACCCGCCACGGAGGACGTGGAACGCCCCGCTTGCCGGTCCCTCGGGGTCCTGGTCGGGGCTCGAGTAATAGTACTTCTCATCGTACCGGTCATTCGCCCACTCGAACACATTGCCCAACATATCGAACAAGCCGTAATCGTTGGCGCGCTTCTGGCCGGCTTCGTGCGCTTTCAGGCCGCTGTTGTTTTCATACCAGGCAATCTCATCGACGGGCCCGTAGCGCTCCTCGGTGCTTCCGGCCCTCGCCGCATACTCCCACTCGGCTTCCGTGGGCAGGCGGCCTCCCGCCCAGGCGCAGTACGACTTCGCTTCGTTCCAAGTCACTCCTACTATCGGCATCTGGTCGTTGTTCCAACCGGGGTTCGAGAAGGGGGCGGCGGGCAGGGATTTACCCGCAGCGGCGGCAAAGCGTTTGTAGGCCCCCACCGTAACCTCTGTCTGCCCCAGCCAGAAACCCCGGGTGACGGCCACCGGGTGCCGCGGTTTCTCGTTGTTCTCACTGGCACTATCGCCGCGTGAGCATCCCATCAGAAAAGTTCCCGGGGGAATCCACACGTATTTCAGCCCATCCCGGGGATTGACTCTCGCCTCGGGCTTGGATTCGGCGGCTTCAACCTGCGCAACGGCATTCGGGGGAATAGGGGCGGCGAGCTCCTCTGCCGGCGGGGGAGCGGCAGCTTCAACCTCCGCAACGGCGGGCGGGAGAATGGCGGCAACCGGTTCCTCGACTGGTGCGGGCGCGGCAGCCTCCGCGGGAGATAGCTCCGGGACGACCTCCGGGACGATCTCGGGCACGGCGCCGGGAAAAGCGGCTGCCACAAAGGCGAGGGCGAATTCCATTATCGACGGGTATCGTTCCCCCCGCTCCTTCTTCAGCGCCTTCATGACCACGGCTTCGACTTCGGGTGGCACGTCCAGACCTCGCACGACCGAGCGGAAGGGAGGCGGGTCCTCGAGCATTTGCATGCACAAGCAGCCAAAAGGCGTCTCGGAGCGGAATGGCACTCTACCGGTGAGCATCTCATACACCACCACGCCCAGCGAGTAGATGTCCGAGCGAGGATCCAGTTCGTCGCTCTTCATGCCCCACGCTTGCTCGCTCGAGATGTAAGTTGGCGTCCCCAGCACCGTGCCCGCTTGGGTGCGTTGGCCGGACTCGCGCAGTCTGGCCATGCCGAAATCCACCACCTTGACGACCAGGTCACCGCCCTCCCCGCGCGTGAGAAACAGATTATCCGGCTTGATCTCACGATGAATGACGCCCAGTTTGTGGGCGGCGTCCAGGGCTTGCGCAGCCTGCCAGAGAATTTCCCCAACTTCGGCGACGGGAAGCGCGCCGCGCCGGTAGAGAGCATTGCGGAGATGCCCTCCCTCCGACAATTCCATAACGATATAAGGAGTGCCGTCATCGGCTTGGGCAGCTTCGTGAATGGTGACGATGTTGGGGTGATGGATGCGGCACAGGGAATCCATCTCAGTTTGAAAGCGCGGCAGAAATTCAGGAATATCGAGAAGTTTGCGGTTCAGGACTTTGAGGGCCACGGGACGGTTTCCCTCCGCAAGCTGCTCGGCGAGAAAGACCTCACCCATGCTCCCTTTGCCGAGACGGCGGACCAGACGGAAGCGGCAGGACAACCCGGAGGCAGACTCCGCTTTGGCCTCCGGCCGCAGGACAGGGAGGCGAGCACCATCACACGGACAGTGCGAAAAATCGTCCGTGTAAGTCAGTTGGCATGTGGGACAGGTTTTCATGTGCGCCTATGAAACCCCAAGTGCGGCAGGGATTCTAACAAAATACCGCCTTATAGGGAATGGGGTTTGAGGTGCGCAAGGGCTTGGGGTGCCCTTTTTTATGATTGCTCTGCCATCTGTCCTGGAAGTGGCGCGGTGAGGATGAGAGAAAAGGGCCGTCGCGGCCCGGAAGGGTGGAGCCCATCCGCAGAGCGGAGCGGCGAAGCCGCACGGCTCATTTATTTCCGACACGAATGGCAGCGAATAGGGTCGGAGTATGTCAAAACAGAATCACAATATGGGAATTTGTATAAGAATCCACATTTTGTAGTGGAAAACCCTGTCGATGTTCACCATTTTTCTTTAGCTTCATGCACTTACGAAATGCTATTTTGTGGCAACAATTTTGCGACTGAATTGGGAACAACGTAAAGTTTACGGGACTTTTAGATATTACGCGAGGTAAGGCGGCAGGGGAATTTCGCCTTTTGTGAGAAATGCCAAATTTGCATGGGGGATATGTCATGAAAAAGGGTTTTGGAAGCTTGCTTCTGTTGGGGATGTTTGCGGTTCTTGCCGATTGTCCTTTCGCGCATGCTCAAGCGGTGGGGAGTATCACTGGGATTGTCACGGACTCTAGCGGAGCAATCATTCCGGGCGCCAAGGTTACCGCCACCCGGGTGGAAACGGGTGTCGCCCAATCCACCGTAACGACCGGTGCGGGCAGCTACACCATCCCCAGCCTCGTGGTTGGGACCTATAATGTCGTGGCCGAGGCACAGGGCTTCAAATCCGGGACGGCCGAAAATATCACTTTGGACGTGTCCCAGGAGCGCGCGGTGGATTTCAAGCTCGTCGTAGCAGGAGTTACTCAACAAGTAGAAGTGAATGCCGCACCACCGTTAATTAACACCACGAATGCAACACTCGCTCAAATTGTTTCGACCGAGCAAGTGGAGAACCTCCCGCTGAATGGCAGAAATATTGAGGGCCTCATGACGATGCAGCCCGGCATTGTGAATTACACGGGCGGCATGGGCTGGATGAGCAATGAGGTGGCCGGAAACGGCAATCGGGGCGAGACATCCGTAGGCACTTTGGACGGCGCCGACTCGAGTGATGCGGAGATGGGTACGCTCCAGTTCACCAACTTCAACCTTGATGCGATCGCGGAGTTCAAGGTACAGCAAAACAACTACTCCGCCCAATATGGGCAGGGCGCCGGCACCATCACGCAGATCGTAAGCAAGTCCGGCACGAATCAGTTTCACGGAAGCCTTTTTGAATTCGTTCGTAACAGCGCTTTTGACGCGCGCAACTTCTTTTCACTCAATCAGACCAACGCTCTTACGGGCCAAGAAATCCCAGGCTCAGCGGTACCACCCTTCAAGCGGAACGAGTTTGGCGGCACCTTCGGAGGTCCCATCAAGAAGGACAAGACGTTCTTCTTCGTGCAGTATGCAGGCCTGAGACAGCGGCTCGGCGAACCGAACAACGCTGTCGTTCCGACCGAAGCAGAAAGAACTGGCGCGGTTACCATCACGGACGCGAACGGACAGTCGGATGACCTTTTGGTCCCGTTGAATCCCGTTGCGCAGAGCGTCCTCGGCCGGTATCCGCTCCCCAACAACCCGGGTGGACAATACGGGGTCAATACCTACACCTACGAGTTCTCTCAGCCGACCAACGACGATCAGTGGTCGGCACGCCTGGACCATCACTTCTCTACCAAGGACACATTTTTCCTGCGCGCTTCTTACGACAACCATATCCTTAGGGACACCGACGCCTGGGCGGCCATACTGGGAGGGTCCAATTTTTCCAGCAGCAACATTGGGGACGCGCGGAACTACGCGGTCGGCTCGACGCACATCTTCTCGCCCACCCTGGTGAACAACTTCACGTTCACCTTAAACCGGGGCATTGAAGGCGTGCCCGAAACGCCTGCCGAGTACACGACGACTCAAAGCTGCACCTCCGACGGCACGCTTCAGTGCTGGGGACCGGACACCTTCGAGACCAAGTACGTCACCACCGTTTTTGATCCATTAGACACCCTTAACTGGACCACCGGGCGCCATTCCTTCACCTTCGGCGGCGAGTTCCGGCGCGAATGGGACAACGGCACCGGCGTCACCGGAACAGGTCCTAGTGGCCAGTACAGTTTCAACCCCGGCACTCCCCTTCCCGTCGCTATTCCCTCGACGAACGGCGAAGGTGACCTCGCGGTCGGCGCGTCCAGCCCGAGTGGGCTCATCAGCCTGATGGAAGGCAGTGACTACCAATACCAGCGTGCGACCACCGTACCAGGCTTTGGACCGGCAGGAGCCGGCGGCGGCGGCGTTTGGTGGGGTCTGCGCCGGTGGACTTTGGCGGGGTTTGCGCAAGACGATTTCAAGGTGACCCGCCGGCTGACCCTAAACCTCGGCGTGCGCTACGAATACAGTTCCGTTCCCTGGGAAGTCGGCGACCGTATGGCGCGCCCCGAAGACCAGGGTAGTCTCTACGGAACATTTGTGGTGAACCCCGACCCCTTGTGGGCGCCGGATTACCTAGCTGGCAACTTCGGACCGCGATTCGGCATAGCGGCTGACCTTGGCCACAAAACCACCTTCCGCGGCGGCTTCGGGATTTTCACCAACATGATTCCCACGGTTTATCCCGACCAGGACTTGGTGAATTTCCCCCTGGCCAGTGAAAACTACCTACTCAACGCGCCGTATTCCCTTACCCCTTTCTCCGTTGCACTTCCGGTGCTGACGAGTACTTCCGGGCAGCCGATTGCCGCCAATGGGAACACCAAGACGATTCCCAAGAACACTCCGGTGAACCTTGCCCCGTACGCGGCGATCCTGGGTAACCTTTTCGTAGACGATCCTTCGGACCGGATGAGGAACGGTTACACCATGAACGGCAATGTCACTCTGGAACACGAGTTCCCTGGCGCCATCGCGGTTTCCGCCGCCTACGTTGCCAACACGGGGGTGTCTCTGTACAACCAGTGGTATCCGAATGCGTATAGCGGGGCCGAACCCCAGTACACTCCCTTCAGCAACACCACTCCCGGTCTTGGTGAAATGCAGGTCTTTTACAACGGTGGCCACTCCACCTACAATGCCCTGCAAGCCCAGGCACGCAAGATTTCCGCGGCACACGGACTCCAGTTCCAGGCCAATTACACCTGGGCCAAGGGTATGACGGATGCCGATTCGGTATGGAACACTGGAGCGACAAACCTGCCGAATCCGAACTGCCTCAGGTGCGAGTACGCTCCCTCCGCCTACAATATCGTCCAGCGGTTCGTGGCAAACTTTGAGTACGACGCCCCATTCGGCCGCCTGAACGCTTTCTCGATCCTGCCCAAACGCCTCACCAATGGCTGGGAATTCCTAGGTATTTTCCAGGCTCAGACAGGGTACCCCTTCACGATTGGTTCTCCCTACGGAACCTTGCAATACGGTGAAGGTGGTAGTAACCGCCCCTTCTTCCTGCAAAAGGCAACGGAGAATCCCACCGAGAGGAGCAGTCCCCAATTCTTCTCGAGTGCCGTGATTGGGAATAGCAATCAAAATGGCGCGGGCACTGGATATTTCAGCCTGCCAACAGTCATCAGCCCGGTGAATGGTGATCAGGTGATGCCGAGTCCGGGAAACCTGGGCCGCGATACGTTCACTGGTCCGGGATGGCCCAACCTCGATTTTTCAGTTATCAAAGACACGCACATCACCGAATCGAAGACTCTCCAGTTCCGGGCCGAGTTCTTTAACATTTTCAATTTCGCGACGTTCGGAGGGCCCGGAACCACGGTCGGCTCACCAGGCTTTGGTTCTACAGGCTATACGGCAACCGCTGAGCGCCAGATTCAATTTGGACTGCGCTTTATGTTCTGATCTGGATTGAGGTTCGTGTTATAGACGAACTCGGACCTGAATTGGATATTCGGAAAGATACGTCGGGCGCGGCGGGATGAAAATCTCGCCGCGCCTTTTACGCTTCTCCGCTGGTTCTATACAGAGCGACATAAATTGTAGCGTCGATCTCCGATCGACGACGGCGGTCGGAGACCGCCGCTACAGCCGGATGCGCAGGCATTTATGTCGCTCCGTATAATCCGCGTGCGCGCGATGTTTGGCAGAAGAGCAAGATATTGCGAACCTTTGGCCGGGATGGCGCTGCTAGCGGCCTCTATAGGGAGTCAAGGGAAGGGGACGGGTCAAGCAGGGCCACGTCAAAGTCCTCGAAGTTCCCTGAAGGGGAACAAGATCATTAGCCGTCGGTGAAACCTACGGACAAGGAGAGGCGAGATATTCGACCCCGTAGGGGTCGAACATCCCTCTGGCCCGCTTCCCACGGGTTCCACCCGTGGCTATTGACCTTCGGCCCTTGCGGGGCCGACACCCTCCCTTGACTTTGACGGGACCCTGACGGGTCAAGGTTCCAATTCATCCAGGGCACAACGGAACCCAATGTCGAAGAAGGAAGAGGTAAAGTCGTCCCTGGCGCGGAATGAAGCCCGGACGTAGATGGAAATCTGCGCCCAGGATCCGCCACGCAGACTGGAAAGGGCCGCACGCCAGCCCTGGAGGGTCTTGCGCGGGGCTAGTCTGGTAGTACTTCTCGTCGTACGGGTCGTTCACCCACTCGAACACATTTCCCACCATGTCGTACAGCCCGAATGCATTGGCGCGTTTCTGCCCGCCTTCGTGGACCTTCAGGCCGCTATTGCTTTCATACCAGGCAATCTCATCGATGGGCCCATAGCGCTCCTCGATGGTCCCGGCCCGGGCCGCATACTCCCACTCGGCCTCCGAGGGCAACCGGCCTCCGGCCCAGGCGCAATACGCCTTCGCTTCATCCCAAGTGACACTCACCATCGGCATTTGCTCATTGCTCCAGCCGGGGTTGCTGCATGGCGCCGGGGGGAGTGCCTTGCCGGTCGCTGCGGCAAAACGCTTGTAGGCTCCTGCAGTAACCACGGTCTTCCCCAGCCAGAAACCCCTGGTGAGGGTCACTTGGTGCGGCGGTTTCTCCTTATCCTCGCATTCGCCGTCGCCAGGCGAGCATCCCATCACAAAAGTCCCTGGCGGGATCCGCACGTACTTGAGGTCATCCAGGGGATTGAGTCTTGTTCTGCTTGTGGCTTCCACCGCATTCTGCGGCAGAAGGGCGGAGGTAATCGGCGCGTCAGGTTCCGCCGCTCCGGGGGACGCGGTGGCTTCAGGCGTTGCAGTCCCTTGGCTCGCTTCCGGCACGCGGGCGGGACGTGCGGCGGCCTCGAAGGCGTGGGCGAATTCCAGCGCCGACTGGAATCGCTCCGCCCGCTCCTTTTTCAGCGCCTTCATCACCACCGCCTCGATTTGGGAAGGCACGTCCAAGCCCCTGGCGACGGCTCGGAACGGCGGCGGGTTCCAGAATGCGCATCCAAAGCTCGTAGCGCAGGTGGGATTAAAGGGAAATCGGGCCGCCAGCACCTCATACACTATGACACCCAGCGAGTACACGTCGGAGCGGGCATCCAATTCCTCGCTCTTCATGCCCCAGGCCTGTTCGCTGGAAACATAAGCGGGCGTTCCCAGGACGGTACCGTTCTGCGCGCGGGTGGAGGACTCACGCAGCCCGGCAATGCCGAAGTCCACCACCTTGACGACCAGTTCGCCTTCGTCCCCATGCGTCACGAGGATGTTCGCGGGCTTGAGGTCGCGGTGGATGATGCCCAACTCGTGCGCGGCGTTCAGCCCCTTCGCCACTTGGTGGAGGATTTCGGCGACTTCAGAGACCGGAAGAGCCCCTCGGCGCTTGAGCGCCTCACGGAGCGATTCGCCTTCCAGGAATTCCATGGTGATGTAAGGCGTGCCGTCGTCGGCTTGGGCAACTTCGTGAATGGTGACGAGCTGGCTGGTGAAAAAGCGGCAGCAAGCTGTCGCACTGAAAGCTTCGAGGGCCAGGGGCCTCGAGAAGTTTGCGGTTCAGGACCTTGAGCGCCACGGGGCGATTACCCATATCAATCTGCTCGGCGAGGAAGACTGCGCCCATGTCCTCTCTGCCGAGGCGGCGGACAAAGCGGAAGCGACGCGACAGCCCGGCGGTAAACTGCGCCTCGGTCTCCCCAGCCTGACCGGGGAGGCGGGCGCCATCGCACGGACAGTGGGAAAAATCGTCCGGATAGGTAAGCTGGCAAGTGAGACAAGTCTTCATCAGCGTCGCCAGTCAAGTTCTCCTGAAAACCGGATTCTAGCAGAAGTAGCGGCGCGATGGGAAGAATATGAGCCAGAGTTTTATGACCCATGGTATGAACCCTGAGACGCCCCGCGGTGGCCGAATTCCGCTGTCCTATTCATCCCGCAAGGTCTTTGCCGGATCGATTCTGGCAATCCGCAGAGCCGGCACGGTGGTTGAAATCAGTGCCACAGTTGCGACCGTCAAAATGACAGTCAGGATCGTGGGCGCATCGTACACTCCGACGCCATAGAGCACGCTGCGCATCACTCGCAACGCTCCCGCGCAGAGGGCCAGTCCAAGGACAAGGCCGAGGGCCGCGGCGCCCACGCCGGAGCGGCCGATCTCGACCATGGCCCTCGCGACGGTCGAGCCCAGGGCCATGCGAATGCCGATTTCGCGCGTCCTCTGGGCCACCAGGTTGGCCACGAGCGCGAAAATTCCCACCGCGCTCAGCAGTAGAGCCAGGGCCGCCATCGCACCGAGCAGCGCCACTTCTACCCGCTGGGTCGCAAGCGTCTTCGCCAGCAGATCGCGCATACCGTAAAAGCCCGAGAAGGGCAGGCTCGGATCGACGCTCGCCAGCGCCCGCTGCATCTGCCCGGTCAATCCTTCCACTGGGCCGGCCAGTGCGGACAATCCAATCCGGCTGAAACCATACGTGCACTACCGCGAGGTACTGCGCAGGTACTTGGGCGGCGGGAATGTACATCGCCTGCTCGGTCATGAGCGGAGCGCTCGCGTACAGACCTGAGGAAACGGGAACGTCGGCGACCTCGCCCACGATCTCCGTGTCTTTGTTGACGTAACGGCCAACGGGGTTGGTTCCACCGTAAAACTTACGCGCGAAGGCCCGGTTCACCACGGCCACGTGCTGCGCCGTCGGGCCGTCGGCATCGGTAAAGGTGCGACCCGCAAGCACGGGCATCTGCAAGGTTTCGAAATATCCGGGCGTCACGTAGACCTCGTCGGTCCCATCCTGTTGGCCGGCTTCCTTGCCGTCGCTGAGGGTCACCGCGTCGTTCAAGGCGCGCTCGTAAGGCAGGCTCAATCCGACAGCGGCATCTCTGCACGCCGGGAATCTGCCGCATGGCGGTAGTGCTTGTCGTCCAACAGCTTTCGGAAGGCGGCGGATCGTGGAAACGGACATCGTCGAGCGAGGCCTTGGCCACCATGACGCCGTTGGGATTGAACCCTGGCGGCAGCGTCTCCAAATGGATCAGGGTGCGAATGAGCAGGCCGGAACCGGCGAGCAGTACGACGGTGAGGGCGACCTCGCCGGCAATCAGCGCCTGGCGAAGGCCCACGCTGCCGACTCCCGCCACGGCGCGGCCGGCCATCGACGAGCGCAGATCCACTTTCCGCGTGGCGAGCGCCGGGAGCATGCCGAATAGAATGCTGGTCGCGAGCGAAACAACCAGTGTGAAAGCCATCACGCGGGCGTCGAGAGGGACGTGAGCGACGGGGAGAAAGTGTTCGGGCAACAACAGCAGAAGGCCACGCAGGGCGACAAAACCTACGCCGATGCCCACCGTTCCGCCCACCAGCGCGAGCAGCAGGTTTTCGACCCAGAACTGCTTCTGGATCTGCCAGCTTGATGCTCCCAGCGCCAGACGCGTGGCCACTTCGGAGGTGCGGCGCAGCATGCGGACGAGCGTCAAGCCCGCCAGATTGGCACAGGCGATCAGCAGGATGAAGCCCGCAGCCAGCATCAGCGCCAGCACCTGCGGAGCGAGCTCGGCGGTCTCGCCCTTCTGGAGCGGGACGGAATAGTACGTCACCTGCGCGCCGGGGTTGTTGCTTAATTCATAGCGGCTGGCACGCGAGGACCAAGTGCGGTTGATCTCGGCATCCGCCTGCTGCCACGTCGCGCCATCGCGCAGCCGGGTGATGCACTCAAAGTTCGTTCCCCCTCCTTCGCCCGCGCGGCTGGGCTGAAGCGCGGTATAGAGGTCGGCGTTCAAGGGAGTGGTTACACCCTCGGGAAGCACTCCGGTGACCGGGTACGCCTCGCCTTTTAACTCAACCGATTGTCCCAGAATAGTGGGATCCGAGCCGAAGGTGCTTCGCCACAAACTGTAACTCAGGATGACGGCTTTGGGGCCGTGGGGGCGGTCCTCGTCCTCGGAGAAGTTGCGCCCCATCATGGGCTGAACCGCCAGCACGTCAAGGTAGTGGGCCGAGATTCGCCCACCATGAACGTACGCCACGTGCGAACCCGCTTGGAGATTCACGCCCGAAGTGCCTCCGGACACGGCAGAAATCAAGGCGGGAACATTGTCGCGCAGCAGTTCCCATTGCTCGCCATTTAGACCGTGCCGCTCATCGGAGCCCCGGGGGCCGGTGATGCGCGTGTAAATCGTCCCCATCCGTTCGGGATGCGAATAGGGCAGGCTCTTCAGCATGAGCGCATTCACCATGGAAAAAATCGCGGTGTTGGCGCCAATCGAGAGCGCTAGCGTAAGGATCACCGTGGCGGTGAAACCGGGATTGCGCCGCAACTGGCGGGCAGCAAGCTTGAGGTTTTGTACCAATACCTCCATCGACACCCTCCTGGCGAGACAGCAGTGTTAGCTTCTTGGCGATACTCTCTACTATACGTTCGAGGGACCTCTGGGAGTTCCCTAACTCGGTTATCGCAAGAGATTTTTGCATGGCGGGGTCAGCCTGCCGCGCTCTAAGGCTGCGCTGCGACGTGGCGGCGGATTTTGATTGACAAACACGCACAGTCATAAATAATCCGACCAGACGCCTTTTGAATGCGGAGAGGAGAAAATGAGCCCACGCCGTGCCAATCCCGAACTCGCTGACCGACGCCGTGAAGCCTTGGTAAGGGCTGGATACGCGGAGATCCTGGACAAAGGTATCCAAGGGGTGACCTTGGATTCCGTGGTTGCTCGTGCTGAATCGAGTAAGGGCGGCGCGCTTTATTATTTTCATACCAAGGAAGATCTTCTCGCCGGAGTGCTGGAATGGCTCCTGCGTCAATTGAATCGAACGCTCGACGAAGTCCTGCAGGCCCAGGATTCTGCGCGCGGGAAACTGGTGTCGGAGTTGGAGGTTCTGTTTCACAGCGCGGAGGTGAACCGAAAGCTTTACCTTGTTTTCTTTGATTTTGTGCCATTGGGCGCTCGCCAGGAACGATTCCGCACACTCTGGGAGAGTTTTTTCGCGGAATGCCGCCGCCGTGACACGGAGATTGTCGAACTGGGAATTCGCGAGCAGCAGTTCCGCCGCGTGGATCCCCAGGATGCCGCCGCCACGATTCGCGCCTTGGTAGACGGTTATTGTTTGCAGTGGCTTCTCGGACCGGACAACGTGCCGATTGAAGGCTATCGGGATCGCTGCCGCGCAGTTTTGGGTGCCTACCTTCTAAGATGAGGAAGGGGCCAGTCCATCGTTCACCTACCCGCAGGGTCGAACGGGGTTCAACTCATCGACAAGGAGGAACGGCGGCCATTCGTCGTCACGGAATTGTTGGATTGGCAGACGTTGGCTGACTGCATTGGCGGCAAGTCCTTCCAGAGGTCCGAGATCCCGCGCAAAGGGGGTTGGTACTCAGAATCTGTTCTACCTCTTCATACCCGGTGGGATATGCCCAGTCAAAGCGTGGGGGAAGAGCGAACACATATTTGCGGTTTTGACCGAGTTCGCTGGGTCCGATGGGCGCGGCGCTGACGTGAAAGTCGTCACGCTGGAGAGAGGCCCACTGCGCCAAGGTGAAGACCATGATGGGAATGTCTTGGCGCGGGTTGGCTTGGGTCCATTGCGGGTGGCGGATGGAAATGAGAGGACCCCGCTGGGTAACGGCATCACCATCCGATCCATTCGAGTAACCTTTCCATCGGTCAACCTTGATTGAAAACCCTCGCCATCCCTGCGGCAGGGAGAAGCAGAAACCGTACTGTTTATTCCTGTACTCAATGACCGCCCCCGGTTGCTTTGCCGGTGTTGATATCGGCTGCTGGCTCGGCGACGGCGGTGCCTGACCAAAAGGCTCAGACGGGCGCGCTTGAGGCTCAGTGAATACGGGTGTGGGCTGGCCCGTCACTCCAAGAAGAATGAAGCCGAGGACGACAATCCAACCTGAATTTGAAAGCCGCACCTCCCCAATAATACTCGCAATCGGTGCCAACTCTATCTTGATTGAATTATGATCGCGGCTCTTCCCTGCCACTTGTGGGTGATCGCTGCGGGCGCATCGACTGCGCGCGAGAAACCTGCCGCCCACAATTTTAATACCCGAACATGCCACAGTTAGAATTGCGCGGATCGAAGTCACCGGGTAACATAGTGCTTTACGAACAATCCCTGGAGCAGCGAGTCGCCAAGAACCGGCGCAGTGATTTCTTGGCTAGCGGGGGCGCAAGGAGGAAAAAGCCCGCACCTCCATCACCTTGAAACTGGGATGGGAAGGGTGTATCGAGACGACGGACCAAGGATACGGAGGATCGGCGATGGGAATCAGGCAAGTGGTGGTGACATGGGGGCTGGTCATGGCCTGCGCTGGCGCTCAAGCGCAAGCGCGGGCATTGCGCCTTGCGGACGGCACGCCGGTTCGGGTGCGATTGACGGCGGACCTTCTCAGCTCGCGGACGGAAATCGGCTCCCGGGTGAATTTGGAAGTCGCTCAGCCCGTCGTACTGCAAGGTGACGCGGTCATCCCCGAGGGAGCGGAGGCGTGGGGTGCGGTGCAGGCCGTAAAAAAGGGCAAGATCCTGGTATTCGATATCGAGGGTCTGCGGCTCCCAAGTAGAAAGCTCATCCTGCTTCGCTGTACTCCGCAAAAGAAATCCCGATCGAAGAAGGACGAGATTAAGGTTGAAACCACGATGAACGGGCAATTGGGAGCGCCGCGCGGATTTGAATTCACCGCATATTTGGACCAGGATGTGGACGTTGACGTGCCTTGAGAGCGCGTCGCGGACCTTGGTCCTTCCGCCTCCGCCTCTTCCCAGTTCTGCTCACCACAATGCGGCCAGCGTGTATGTTCACTAAGCTGATTGCCATCGCCTTCACTCTCGTACTCGTGGCGGGAGTTCCGGCCCTCTCCTTCTCCACCGCTCGAAACCCCGAAGTCCGCACGCTTCCTCGTTTGTCCCTCTACCTTTCCGCGATAGCCTCACAATGGATTTTGACCATAGTGGGCCTGGGAGTTGCGTTCGTGGTCGAGCGCAAGGTGTTTGTGCAAGGTTTCGCCGGGCTGCCTTGGGCCCTTACCGTGGAGTGGGGAGGCGTCATCGCGCTGGCCGCGATCCTGGCCCTGTGCATAGTTATCCTGTCAGAACGGCGCGGATGGCTGCCGCGGGAATCCGACCTGGTCTACCTATTGATTCCGGAAACTCTCCGCGAACGGCTTTGGGCGGTTCTGCTCATTGCTCCCACTGCGGCATTCTGCGAGGAATTCCTTTTCCGCGGCTATTTGCTCACACAGTTGCACGACTGGCTGCACTCGCTGTTATGGGCTTGGGTAGTGTCATCCCTGGCGTTTGGTCTGGCGCATTGCTACCAAGGGTGGAGCGGTATGACCCGTGCCGCATTGCTGGGAGCGCTGCTCGCTTATCCCGTCGTTCGATTCGGCAGCCTTTACCCAGCCATGCTGGCGCATTGGATGATCGACAGTGTGGCTCTCGTGTGGCTAGGGCGCTGGATGGCCGGAATGGACAACCCGCGAAGCTCTTACGCGCCGCCGTCCGAAACCGGCTCAAGCTTATGAACGATCTCGGCTTCTTCCATAAGTTCTTCCGCGGTCAACGTGCAAGCGATCTTCAGGCAGCCGGTCTCAAGACACTTGGGGCAATTCACAATAATGCGGTCGAAGAGGAAATCGGATAACTGTTGCGTGGTAAAAATGCGTGCCATGGAGTAATTCCTCCATCCCTGCGAGGGGGGTCATCGTTTAAGGAGCATTATACTCCTGCCTGTCGGAAGGGGCGCCCAAACTTCCGGCCCCGTGCCAAAATTATTTTTATAACGACTATAAGGCGTTCGGTAACTGTCTATTGTATTCACCTCCGCGTTGGCTTATAGTTGCGCCGCACTAGTGCCAAGGCATGCCGTTCAGCTTATCCTCCCTCGCGCCTGAGCAGCGGTCTTGGCGATCCTAATAGCGGGGACCTGTCGCTCTGGCCCCACCGTCGCGATCGGGTTCAATCGCGGTCATACCCTCCAGGAGGTTTCGCAATGTACCCTCTGTTCTGCTTCTACCCCAAACATTCTCGTATTGTCGGATTGATGATTTTCGCCGTAATTATTCTCGCAAGCTGCGGCCCCAGCTCAAACAAGCCTACGGTTCAGGTGAGCGCCTATGATCGCGCGAAAGACGCCTTTAAAGGCGGCCAACTGGACCAGGCGCTGAACCTCACGGATAAGCTGACAACAGCCGTTCCGCCTGAAGATGCCACGGACAGGGCGAGGGTGCTGCGCGCCGTGATTTACACCGGAGAACTTAAGAGCACGATGGAATTGGCCGAGGCTTACGGCAAGGGGGTGGAGAAGGCCAAGAACCCCCGCTTCCAATCGGAGTATCGGCGGCTGCAGCAAAACTTTCAGCAGGCCGCGGGGAATGCGACGCTAAATCTTGCCGAAACGGCGCACCAGATTGCTCCCGACGGGATCATCGCCAAAGAACAGACACTGGATGCAAGTTATCCCACAACTGAAGGCCCGCCCGAAGTGAAATCGCTGGCGCTTGTCGAGCAGGGGGGCTGGATCGAGTCTGATCAACAGGACAGCGCGGCGGCGGATTCACTTCGCAAGGGTATCGACGATGCGCTCGCCGATGTCGTTTCCGGTGACCGGGCGAAAGCGCGCACGGCCCTCGCCAGTGGTCCCGTCAAACTCGATGGCGCGGCTTTCGCCATTTTCCTCGCTAAGGAACTCGCCGATGGCGCGGTCGATTTCGATCGCCATCACAGCCGCGACCCGCAGAAGCTGATCACGATTTGCGACGAAGGCGAAGAATGCTTGAAAGCTGCCCAGACCGCTCTAAAAGACACGCCCAACAAGGATGACGCAGCCGAAGTCAAGAAGCTTCAGGATAAGTTCAAAACCATTCGGAAAGACAGGTAGTGTCCCAGCCTCTGAGTTTGGGGCCGCCCGCGCGAGGGCGGCCCTGACCTTCGTTACCCCCGCAGCAGGAGTGGTGCGCCTGTCGGAATTTCGTTTCCCGCCGGCCTCTTCCCGACCCTGACGTGTCCTACCTGAATACTCGACTCATCAGCCGACCATGGTACACGAGGTAAGCAAATCAGAACAAGGAAGTTGAGGTGCCAGCGTCCACGACGCACAAACCCGAGCGGAGATAAGTAGTCTTTCCAGACTATTTACTTGGTGCTCCTGTAACCGCGTTGCGGGCCGACGAAAACCCTTGGGGCTTTGGGTAACGCTGTGCAAAAATAGTCATCTTGCGACAAGGAAGCTTCATGCAGAATCCCAACGCCATGATGAAGATACGTCTGCTCGTAACTTCGCTCTTACTGTCGAGCTTTGCGCCCGCCTCCCCGGCGCTGGCTGCACCTGTCCCTTCGAGCGATGAGGATAGCCGTCATTCCGCAGTGCGCGGGGTCGAAATGATGATGGATGGCGACCTCGACGGCGCCGTCAGCGTCTTTCAGCAGATCGAGCAAAAAGACCCGACCTCACCCTTGGGCTACGAGCTGGAAGCCGACGCGACTTGGTGGCGCATCTATTATTTTTCCGCAAACCTCATTGATCCCGACGTCTTTGACGTCGCGAATATGGAAGCCACACCTTTCGACTCCCACTTCTATGACCTCGATAATGTGGCGATTCACCATGCCGAAGCCCACATTCATCTGCACCAGGATCTCGCGCTCAACTATCTTTACGAAGGTTATGCTTATGCTTTGCGGGCGCGGTTTGAGGGCCTGCATGACCGCGACTTGCCCACCGCGCGCGCCGGGAAGAAGATGCGTTCGCTGCTCCTTCGGGCTGTTGAGCTTGATCCTAACTTGAACGACGCCTACCTCGGCCTCGGCATCTACAACTACTTTGTCGACACGCTTCCAGGCATCGTCAAATTCCTGAGCATGTTCATAGGCCTCCCCGGCGGCAGCCGTACAGAAGGCCTAAAGCAGCTCCAGCTTTGCGCCGAGAAGGGAGAAGTGGGGAGGCCGGAAGCGAAGTTTTATCTCGCCAAGGACTACACAAGGTGGAACGAAAAGCAGTACGCGAAATCCCAGCACCTCTTCGGAGAGCTACAACAGGAATTTCCTCATAACCCGCTTTGGCCCATGCTGATCGGGAGCCTGTATTTCCGCCTGGGAAATCCCCAAAAGGGCGAGGAAATCTATCGCGAGGTCTATCAGCGGACCATGGGGAAGAATTCCGAGGTGGACAAGGCAGTCCACCACGCCGCTAGCCAAGGTCTGGAGAGGCTCCATCCCGGGCAGAAATTCCAATAAAGCTATCGGGTGATCCGATGATCGGGAGATCGGGCGACCAAGAGCATCGCCGCTTCCGCTCGTCACTCAATCATGAGATCGCGAAATCTGCAAATAACCGAACGATCCGATGGCCCGATGAAGGGATGGCGCGTTGGGCCAGTTTCTCACTCGCCCGATCCCCCGATCATCGGATCACCCGATAAGCTTTTGTGTTTGTTCGTGCGCGTGGTAGGAGCTGCGGACCAGCGGCCCGGATTCAACGTGGCGAATCCCGGCGTTTTCGCCTTGCTGTTTGAGGGCGGCAAATTCCTCTGGTGAGTAGAAGCGCGCCACGGGCAACTGCACACCCGAAGGGCGCAGATATTGGCCGATCGTGACGATTTGGACTCCGACGGCAGCCAAGTCCCGCAGCACTCCGCAGGTTTCATCAAAGGTTTCGCCCAGGCCCACCATCAGCCCGGACTTGGTGGGAATGTCGGGGGCCATTTCGCGCGAGCGCCGCAGCAGCCCGAGCGACCGTTCGTAGCGCGAACCACGCCGGGCCACGGGATAAAGGCGAGGGACAGTTTCCGTATTGTGGTTCAGAATGTCGGGCCGGGCGCGCAGCACAATCTCCAGCGCCTCGTCGGAGCCGCGAAAGTCCGGGATCAGCACCTCAACTTGGCATGCGGGAATGCGTTCACGCAGAGCCTCGATGGTTTGGGCAAAAATCGTCGCGCCGCCGTCCTCTAGGTCGTCGCGATCGACCGACGTGACCACGACGTACTTCAATCCCATATTTGCGGCGGCTTCCGCCACGCGCGCGGGTTCCGCCCAATCCACCTCGCCGGCTGGCTTGCCCTTGGGCACGGCGCAGAAACCGCATCGCCGCGTGCAGAGTTCGCCCAGAATCATGAAAGTGGCCGTGCGATGCTGCCAGCACTCGCCGATATTCGGGCATCGCGCGCTCTCGCACACCGTGTGCAGTCCCAAGCCCCGCATCAGGCGCTTAAGGTCGAAATAGTTCTCGCCCGCGGGTAGTCGGACTTTCAGCCATTCGGGCCGCCGGGCCGCCGACTGGGGCAGACCAATTTGTACCAGATCACCCATTCAGTTCATTGTAGCCCGACTGCCGAAGCGGCACAACCGCAGATGAGAATTCCCTCATGCTTCAACACCTACCTGCCGATGATAGGGATGGAACTGCAGATTCATTCGATCATAGGAGGCGTCATGCAGTGCAAAGTTTTCAGTGTTCCAGCCGGAGGCGAAAGAGCGTTTGATAGCGAGCGGAAGTTGAATGATTTTCTCGATACAGCCAACGTGAAGAACGTTTTTGCCTCTATTGCCAATCAGGCGGAAGGTTCTATGTGGTCCGTCCTATTCTTTTATGAGGATGGAGCGCCGGTGCCGCAGAAAGCTGCTGTCACCCCCGCCCAACCGCCGGCTCCCGGCGTAACCCTGACGGGCGAGCAGGGAAGGTGGATCATCGCTTTGAAGAAATGGCGGAGCGACCAGGCGGCGACGGAGGGCGTCCCGCTCTATATGGTTTCTCAGAACAAATGGCTCGAGGATATGGTTCGGATGCCGGCCAGGACAGTGGACGACCTGAAGAAAATCGCAGGATTCGGTGATTGGCGGGTGCAAAAATACGGAGCGAAGATCGTCGAGGTCTTGAACGCGGCGAATGCCGCTAGAAATTCCCGGCCGGCATCTTCCTACGCTACAGGCATCGCCTGAGAGTTGGCCCAAGCATCCTGGCCCAATTCACCTCCCTCCGGCGGGAGGGCTTCAGGGTCGAACTCTCCCACGGCGCATCTTCGAGAGTCGCTGCGCCCGGCTATTCCCTAAGACGCCCGGGGAGTGGGCGGCGGACAGTGCCGCTGTGTTTTTTCAATAGCCTGTCCAGACGTCCGCCCCGTGCGTCTCTTGATGGAGCCCGCCATCGCCCGTTCAAAGCTTTCTTCTCAAGCCCATTTCTTGCCGAGGGCATCCAAGCCGGCTTTGGCCAAATCCTCGGGGAGCATGACCGGATGAAATTCCACTTGAGCGTTAAAGGTGAGGAACCATGGCTCGGCAATCGCCGGAATCTGCGAAGTGCTTTCCATGTTGACAATCAGTATCCCGCCGCGGTGGCCGGTGAATTCCGTAAAGTAAGCGGCCTCCGGCTTCAGTTCGTCGAGGATGTGCTTCATCTTTGCTCCGGCACTGCCGTTCTTCACCAAAGTGTTAAAAGGCTCGATCGGGAACGTAACCCGGACCAGTATTCGCATAACGCCTCCTTCAAGGCATAGGTTTAGTTGCATGGGTCTGCTGCGAAAAAGACAAAAAGCCCAGATCCAATTATACCACTCCGTGGCAGACTTCAGTCGTGCCGCGGATGCGTCATCGCGTCATCGTGCGTTCGCAAATGATCATCCAGGAGGTGCCAAACTTGTCGCGGAGCATACTAAAGCGGTGAGCAAAAAACGTTTCCTCCATCGGCATGAAGATTTGACCGCCGTCGGAGAGCACCGCGTGAATCCGCTCCGCCTCGTCCGCGGTAGTGACGGAAAGAGTAAGATAGGCGCTGCGCATGGGCTGGAAGCGGTCGGGCGGAACATCCGCTGCCAGAAGCTCGGTCTCGCCCAGAGTCATGCGAGCATGGAGGATGGCGTTCCGCCACTCGGGTGGGACGTTTTTGGGATCAGGCTGCTCGGCGTGGGTCATCATCATCGTGATCTTTCCGCCGAGATGCTGTTCGTAAAAACGGAAAGCCTGCGCACAGTTGCCGCCATAGTTAAGGTAGGTAAATAGCTTCATTTTATTTCTCCCTTTGCGGAACTTTCCGGCAGTGTGAAGGCGAAGATCTCGTCGTGAACCGCCATCACCAAGTACTGTCTCCCATCAAGTTCGTAAGTCATGGGACTGTTCTCGGTACTATCCCCGACGCTCACGTGCCACAAGGTTTTGCCGGTCGCCGGATCGAGGGCCAGGAGATTGCTATCCACGTCAGCGGTAAACAGCAGATGGCCCGCCGTGGTCAGGATGCCGGCCCCGCTTTCGCCGTCGCCGAGCTCGTGATCCCAGACTATTTTGCCGGTGCGATAGTCGATGGCACGAATCGTGGAATTGGCCCACAGACCGGCATCGCGGCCTGCCCAGCCTTCCGGCTTACCCGTCGAGGTAAGGTAAAAAATGCTGAACACGCGCCGCGCGCTGACATAGAAAAGGCCCGTTTGCGGGTCAAAGCTGGGGGCTAGCCAGTTGGTAGCGCCATCGGAAGCGGGCTCGACCAGCGCGCCGTCGGGCCTGGGCGCGTATCCGGCTTTGATCACAGGGCGTCCGCGCGAATCGATCCCCGATGCCCAATTGAGATCGATAAACGGTGCGGTGACCAGGTGTTCTCCGGTCGTCCGGTCGAGCACGAAGAAAAAACCGTTGCGGCTCGCCTGGGCCAGGAGCTTGCGCGGCGCGCCGCCAAATTCCGCGTCAAATAAGACCGGAGTCTCCACCGCGTCCCAATCGTGTACGTCGTGGGGTGAGGGTTGGAAGTACCAGGCCATCTTTCCCGTGTCAGGATTGAGAGCTACGATCGAGCAGGTATAAAGATTGTCACCCGGGCGCACGTCGCCGGCGAGGACCGGATTGGGGTTGCCCGTGCCCCAGTAGAGCAGGTTAAGGCCGGGGTCGTAAGTCCCCGTCATCCAAGTCATGGCGCCGCCATGGAGGATAGCGTCAGAATTCTTCGGCCAGGTTTCCGAACCCGGCTCCCCGGGTCGCGGTTCGGTGTACCACTTCCATTGCACTGCGCCGGTTTTCGGATCAATCGATTCGAGGAAGCCGGGGATGTCCGTCACGTCTCCCGATACGCCGGCAATCACATGATCGCGCACCACCAGCGGCGCCATGGTAGAAAAGTATCCCAGCTTGGCGTCGGCCACCTCGATAATCCACCGGACTTTGCCATCCTTGGCGTTGAGGCTTACCAAGTGGGCGTCCGGGGTGGTGAAGTAAAGCCAGTCTCCGTACATTCCCACGCCGCGGTGTCCAATGTGGTCGCCGGTCGAGGCGCGATGATAATGCCAGATCGTGCGGCCGGTTCGTCCGTCAACTGCCCAAACGTTATCGGGGGTCGTGAGATAGAGAATGCCGTTTACTTCAAGGGGCGTCGACTTGATCGTGACATTGGCCCGGAACTTCCAAGCCAGAGTGAGAGAGCCGACGTTTTGAGAATTGATTTGGTCGAGTGTGCTGAATCGCCGGCCGGAATACTCTCCATTGTAGGTAGGCCAACTCGTGGTGGGTGGCTGCAAGAGAGTGTCGGGGGAAAGTCCCTGGGCGGCGATTCTCGGCGCAAGAGCGCCGCTCGCGATCAACAGGGCCAAGGGGAACCCCATGCCGCAAAACCTTGTTCCGAACCTACCCGTACCACGCGAGCCCAATTCTCTCACCCGGCCCTCCACTGTGCGCAACGCATCGGTTGCGCGCGAGCTAACGTGTTTTTGAAGATTCATAGATGAAGCCCTAAATGACGGTGGTTTCGTGAGAGTCTTGAGGGCAGCTTTCACTTTAAGGATTCGAGATACGCGAAAAGATCATGGAACTGTTGCTGCGTCATTTCATCAAGCAACTTGCGATGCGCGGCGAGCGGATCGTGCACCTCGATGCTAACCTTGTCGAGCGGGAACGATCGATACCAGCCCGACTCATCGCGCAGGGCCACCGTGAACTCGTCAAGATGCAAGAGAGCGCCTTGCACTCGCTCACCTGTCGGCAGCACGACGGTTACGGTTGAGAGGGCGGAACCTCCCGTCGGGTAGAGCATTTGCGTTTCGAGGCGAAGGGGAGCGTATTTGCCCGCGATGCCCTTCAGGTCGCCGGTGGGAGAATGGCAGGCTTTGCACCCACCCGCTCCCTGGAAATAAGCTTGCCCTGCGCCGGCGTGGCCCGTCAGAAGTTTCGCCAGCGGATATTTCTCGGGAACTTGTGCGGACTCCAATGCCTGGTGGGCGCGGTCGTGAAGGAACGCCGCAACGGCTGCGATCTGATCCGAGGTGAGTGGAAGTGGCGGCATGCCTTTGTCCGGCCGGCCGTCGCGAATGACCTCGCCAATCAAATTCCCGTTGACGTCATGCGCAACCACTTTGGAACGGATCAAGTCAGGGCCGCGCGCGCCGGTGGCGTCCGGACCGTGACAAAAGCCACACGACTGTTTGAACTGTCTCTCCCCGCGCGCGATCATCTCACGCGAAGGTGTTTGTGCAAAGGTTTCGAAGGCCGATGACGCGGCCAAAATCAGAACCGTGGCACAAATGATTCTAGTTACGGCCCGGAGCGATCGACGCTCGGAATCCGGGTTAAGGCAGTGGCCGGCACAGGCGTCCCCTCCTTCGGCTCGACAACCCGTCAGTGCCGCTGTGTGCTGCGTGCAACTCGCTGGTATTTTGGACATAGGTGACCCTGGACAGAAGAGTATAGCGCAGGACAGCAGGTTGGATGAAGGATGTCGAGGAAAAGACCAACCCATGGGAACACGTTGTGGCTTAAACGCCCGCAACCCGAAGCGGTCAGAGGCGGAGGTCGTGAGCAACACTACTGAATATTACGAATTGTAGTGACGAACTGCTTTCGTAGCGCGGGCGTCTCGCCCGCTGTGAAGCTGTGAAAAAATCGAAATAGTTCTTGACTAGCTGTATAGCTATGATATGCTTCCCCCCTGCGTTTCCCCAGGGAGGTTGCACATGGGTTACGAGTCGACGGTGCAGGTGATTCAACGGGGCGGCAAGAACCGCCAGTGGTATCTGATTTGTCCGGCGCCCTTGGCGCAAGCGTTGGAAATCGCCAAGGGGGAAGTGATCGAGTGGGTGGTCGAGGATAAGCACACGATCGTCTTGCGGCGCACTCCTCGGCGGACGGATTCATCCCCCAGGCGGAGGCGTCAACATGAGTGAGCTCCGCGAGCAACAGCAGAAGACGATCTGGAGCGAGAGCGAGCTCCCCGCCCGGCCGCCGGAGGCACCGGCGAGCGAGGCTGTCCCCAAGCCCCCGGCGCGTTTCCAGCCCGTGAACCGCCAGCAGATGGTGTGGCGGGCGGTGGACGTGGAGCGGTTGCTGGAGCCCGACCACCTGGCGCGAGCGATTTGGGAAATGACTGGGGGCCTGAACCTGGCACCCTACACCGAGGCGGTGCGGGCGGTGGAGGGAGCGGCGGGCCGGGCGGCGATTGACCCGCGGGTGCTGATCAGCCTGTGGGTCTATGCCTATAGCGAGAAGGTGAGTTCGGCGCGGGAGGTGGAGCGGCGCTGCGCCTATCATCCCGTCTACCAGTGGCTGACGGGGTGCGAGGGGGTCAATCATCACACCCTGTCGGACTTTCGCGTTGACCACCAGGAGGCGCTGGACAAACTGTTCGCCGATCTCTTGGCGGCCTTGAGTAGCGAGGGGCTGATCGGCTTGGAGCAAGTGGTGCACGATGGCACGAAGGTGAAAGCGGCGGCCAGCGGCAAGTCGTTTCATCGCGAGAAGACCTTGCAGGCGCACCTGGAAGCGGCGCAGGAGCGGGTGCGGGCGATGGGGGATCCGCGGGAAGAAGGCGGGGACCGGCGCACCCAGGCGGCCCGGCAGCGGGCGGCGCGAGAGAAGGTGGAAAGGTTGGAACAAGCCCTGGAGGAGCTGAAAAAGGTGCAAGCCGCTCCCAAGGCGCGGGCGGAAAAGTCCCAGCGGCGGGTGAGTGAGACCGATGCGGAAGCGCGCCTGATGAAACAAAGCGACGGCGGCCACGCTCCCAGCCACAACGTACAGATCTCGACCGACGTCGCCCACGGAATCATCGTGGGGGCGAGCGTCACCCAGGACGCCAATGACCAGGGACAACTGGTGCCGGCGCTGGAGACGGTGCAGCAACAGATGGGACGGCAGCCGGGGCAGATGATCGTCGATGACGGCTACACGACGCGGGAGAATATCCTGGCGGCCGCCGACCGCGGCGTCGACTTGATCGGGGGCACGATGGAGGAGGACAGTGCGGCCGGCCGGCGCGGCCTGGAGACGCGCGGCGTCGATCCGGCTTTTTACCCCGAGCACTTCCGCTACGATCCCGCGACCGACACCTATACTTGTCCGGCGGGCAAGGAACTTCCTTATCGCACCACCCAACACGATCGCATCGGCGTCGAGCGCCGCGTCTATAAGGCGCGGGCGCCCGACTGCCGGGAATGTGCGTTGCGCGCCCAGTGCCGTCCGGGGAGACGCGGGCGCAGCATCACCCGCCGGGAGTTGGCTCCCCAGGTGGCGGCCTACGTCGCCAAGATGCAGACCGCCGAGGCCCGCGCCGCTTATCGCTGGCGCGCCCCCGTGGCGGAATTCACCAACGCCTGGCTGAAGGCTAAACTGGGACTCCGGCAGTTCGCCGTGCGGGGCTTGCAGAAAGTGCGCTGCGAGGTGTTGTGGGCTTGCCTCACTTACAATATTCAACAATGGTTCCGCCTGCGCTGGAAAGGACGCCGGGCCGCGGTTCCGGCGTGAGAGACCCCGGGAACGGCGTGCGCCCAAGACCCGCGGGTAAAAGCGCAACAACGGGCGCAAAGGAAGGTCACCTAATGAACTCATCATAGCCATTGCCCGTCGATAGCTCTGCCCCTTCAAACGCCTCGGGGAATTTCACACCCGCGGAGCCACAGGCGATTCTTTCATAGCTTCTGGGGCGTGGGCATCTTGCCCGCGCCGGGCGTGAGCGGGACGCTCCCGCGACAGCGGGCAAGATGCCCGCGCTACGCCGGCTGTTGTCATTATAATTTGCAACCTTGAATAAGCCGAAGCGGGGACACACGTCCGCGTTGAGTTGCTATTATAATGTAGCCGACGTATGAATCGGGTAGCTGGGCGGGGTGGGACGATATCATGCGATGACGCGCCAGGCGCGACAATCCTGAAAAAGGTGAAATCAATGCACACCTTAGAGTCCATTATGGCGAAGTTGAGCGCCCTGGGCAGTGAGAAGACTCGCCGCACCTACGCGCGTCACGGCATCCCCGCTGAGCGAACGTTTGGCGTGAGCGTCGCGGCGCTCAAGGCCATAGCCAAAGCCATTAAGGGGCAACAGGCTCTGGCGTGCCAGCTCTACCAGACTGGGAACATGGATGCCATGTACCTTGCCGGCCTGGTGGCAGACGGGTCGAAACTGAATAACCAACAGTTGCAAGAGTGGGCCGACGGCACGGCCGGCATGACCATGATTTCCGAATACGTCGTTCCCTGGGTGACGGTCGAGAATCCCCTCGCGCGGGAACTCGCGCTCGAGTGGATGGGGTCAAAAGAGGAGCGCGTTGCGTCCTCCGGTTGGTGTACTTATAGCGGACTCGTCGCCACCCAACCCGATGCGACGCTGGACCTCGCGGAAGTCGAACAGTTGCTGGGGACCGTCGCGAGTGGGATCAGCAAGGCGCAGAACCGGGTCCGATACACGATGAATGGATTCGTAATTGCCGTCGGGACGTATGTGAAGCCTTTGCTGAAACAAGCGAAGGCGGCGGCAAAGCAGATTGGGGCCGTCTCCGTCGACGTGGGCGACACGGCTTGTAAGGTGCCGCTGGCCACTGCGTCCATCGCCAAAATCGAGGCTGCCGGCCGGGTGGGCCAGAAACGCAAAACCATCCGCTGCTAGCAGGATGCAGCAAAAATCGCAGCACATCGGGTTCGAACGAAGGATGATGTGGCACCGCCCGTGTCCGGGGAGCGTGCCTCTCCCGTCAAGAATCCTCGGACAGGATGTCCGCGCGCCGGGAATCTTGAATATAAATCGCGGCGAATTCCCTGCCGGCGGGAAATTTTTCGGATTCCGGCTCGACTTTGGTCGCCAAGTTGCTAGCCTATAGATATGTGCGCATTCTTGGGGTGAGCCGACGCAGTGGGAAGGACGTGTCTCTTGTCTGCCTACTCGTGAAAGGGAGATGGCGAAGATGGCCCATGCCAAAGGGAACGCCCCCAACCCCAGCTCCTCCACTATGTGCTAGAAATTAAATGGGTTAGTCGTTATGGACTGAAATCTTTTAAAAATGTATCTCATTGAAAGAAAATGAGTTATTCAATGCTCGACGGCGAAGCGGTGAAAGAAAAGGGGGGAGAAAAAATGAAAGGAACCTTCATTATGTTATTGAAAACAAATGTAGGAAAAATGTCCGAAATATGACTCTCCATTATGTTGATGAAAACAAATGAGCTATAGAGAGCTCTCCACTATATTGATGATAATAAAGGTAGTTATCGAGAAACGCAGATGGAGTGATAAAGGGACAGAGTATGCCCAAATACGTTTTGGCGTTGGACCAGGGAACCACGAGTTCGCGGGCCATTTTGTTTGACCATGATGGCCGTCCTTGCTTTGCTGCTAGCCAGGAATTCAAGCAGTATTATCCCCAGCCGGGCTGGGTGGAGCACGATGCG
Source organism: uncultured Acidobacteriota bacterium (assembly GCA_963808085.1). Classification (GTDB taxonomy): domain Bacteria; phylum Acidobacteriota; class Terriglobia; order UBA7540; family UBA7540; genus Bog-366. The sequence continues at coordinate 10,488 of CAWEFC010000003.1, read as the reverse complement.
ATGGAAATATGGCAGTCGCAGCGCTCGGTGGCGGAGAAAGTTTTAGCGGAAGCCCACTCGGGCCCCGAGGAATTGGCCGCGATCGGCATCACCAATCAGCGAGAGACGGTGCTGCTGTGGGATCGGGTGACGGGCCAGCCGTCGCACAACGCCATCGTGTGGCAATGCCGGCGGACCGCGGGGCTGTGCGACCGCATTCGCGCCGAGGGTTTCGACCGCATCATCCGCGAGAAGACCGGCTTGGTTACCGACGCGTACTTTTCCGGGACCAAAATCGCCTGGTTGCTGGAAAACGTGCCGGGCGCCCGCGAGAGGGCGCAGCGGGGCGAACTCGCTTGCGGCACTATCGACACCTGGCTGATCTGGCAACTTACAGGTGGGCATGTACACGCGACGGACGTTTCCAACGCCTCGCGCACCATGCTCTTCAACCTGCATACGCTTGCATGGGACCAGCAAATCCTGAATTATTTTGCCATCCCGCCGTCTCTCCTGCCGGAAGTGAAACCATCGGGCGGGCTTTACGGTGAGACGCTCCTGTTCGGCGCCTCCCTACCCATCGCCGGCGTCGTCGGGGACCAGCAGGCCTCCCTCTTCGGGCAGCAATGCTTCCGCAACGGCATGGTGAAGAACACTTACGGTACGGGTTGCTTCTTGCTGATGAACACCGGAACGGAAATCCCGCGCTCAGAATCCGGCCTCTTGGGAACGGTGGCCTGGGGAAGGGAAGGCCGAACGGAATATGCGCTCGAGGGCAGCGTCTTCATTGCCGGCGCGGCGATTCAATGGCTGCGCGACGAAATGAAGCTTCTGAATGACGCGGCGGAAAGTGAAGCCTTGGCCGAGTCGGTGCCCGACACCCACGGAGTTTACCTGGTTCCAGCCTTCGTGGGCCTGGGGGCCCCGCATTGGGACGCCTACGCGCGCGGAACGATTACCGGCATCACGCGCGGGGCCAACCGAGCGCATTTGGTGCGCGCGGCGCTCGAGTCGATCGCCTATCAAACGCGCGGCGTGGTGGACGCCATGGCGCGCGACTCCGGTTTGCGTCCGGAGGTTCTACGGGTGGATGGCGGCGCCGCGCGCAACAACTTTCTGTGCCAGTTTCAAGCGGATATCCTGGGTATCCCCGTGGAACGCCGGGAAACAACGGAATCCACCGCGCTCGGGGCCGCTTACCTGGCAGGCCTCACCACGGGATTCTGGCAGGATCAAGGCGAGCTTGCGGCGCACCTTCGCTTGGGCCGTCGCTTCGAACCTAGCATGGGTCTCGCGCGCCGCGAGGAATTGTATGCCGGCTGGGAACGCGCGGTGGAGCGCGCCAAAGGCTGGGTGCAACCACAGTTGTAGTCGGACAAGATTGTGATAAGCTTTCGCCATGAGCTCTGTGAGGTTCTACAAGCCAAGCGCGCCGACATTTTGCGAGTCGCTGCTCTTCACGGCGCTCGTAATGTGCGCATCTTCGGCTCCGTGGCCCGAGGAGATGAGGGACCTTCCAGCGACGTCGACTTTCTGGTCGATTTTGAAGAGGGCCGCAGTGTCCTCGACGTGGCTGGGTTGTGGCAGGATCTGGAAGCATTGCTGGCCCGTAAGGTCGATGTCGCGGAACCAGAGGGGTTGCACTGGTACATCCGGGACAGAGTCTTGAAAGAGGCCGTGCCATTGTGAAGGACGAGGATGGTTCAAGCTATGACTGAACTCTTGGAAGAAATCTCACAACAGCCTGCGGCGCTTTCCGGCCTGCGGAAATTCTACGCCAGCCCGGGGGCGATACCGGCGAAGGGATTGCGGAAAATGGCGCGCCATTGGCCGCCGACGGTAGTTTTTACCGGAATGGGCTCGTCACTCTTTGCGGCATACCCGGCGCAGGCCTACTTGTCGGAGCAGGGTGTCCGCGCCCTGGTGTGGGAAACCGCTGAGCTCGTGCATCACCATCTGAAGGTCTTGCGGCCTGATACGCTGTTGGTCATCGTTTCGCAATCGGGTGAGACTGCCGAGGTGCTGCGCTTACTGGAGAAGCTACCTGCCAAGGCTCACGTGTTGGCCGTTACGAATGTGGAGGCCAGTACGCTGGCGAAGCGCGCGAAGGTGCTTCTGCCCCTCATGGCCGGTGAGCAAATTGCCGTCAGCACAAAGACTTACACCTGTACCGTGGCCGTGCTGATGTACTTGGCATTCGCCATCGCGGGGAATCCGCCCGGTCCAGTTACCCGGGAAGTGATGCGGGCAGTGGAAGCTCAGGAAACCATCTTGGAGCGTCGCGAGGACCTCATTCCACCCATCGTTGAGTTTTTCGACAGCCCCCCTTATGTGGCATTGATGTCTCGCGGGGCCGACCTCGCGTCCGTCTACCAGGGAGCTCTAATGCTCAAGGAGGTCGCCCGGATGGCGGCCGAACCGATCAGCGCGGCACAGTTTCGTCACGGGCCGATGGAGATCATCCACCCCAACCATCGCTACATCATCTTTGCGCGCCAAGGGAAAACGGGCAAATTGCTCCTAAAGCTTGCCCGCGATATCCCGAAATTGAACGGGCGGGTGCTGCTCTTCACCGATATGCCCTTTGACGACCTCATGAACGTTCGATGGGTTCGGGTTGAGACGCTACGGCTTGGCATCGGGACGATGGTGGACAACCTTTATATCCAATTGCTGGCACACGACGTTGCATTGCGGGCGGGATTACAGCCGGGGAAATTTGAAATTGCGCAAAACGTAATCCTGGATGAGTAAACTTATTAGCTTGTGTTTTTTACGGGGTAAATTAGGACCAGCAAGGCGACGCGAAGACGGAGGATTTTGCGGCCTGCTTCGGGCAGGCAGACCACCGCTCGGTCCGCTCGACATCCTCCTGAGCGAGGTCGGCAAGCAAAGGCTCACGGCGCGGAGAGGCTGCCTCTCGACACCGTGAACATGGCTGGTATTTTGGAGACGAAGCCCTTAATTTCGCGAGCGCAGTTCCTGGCAGGTGACACAATACCGTGCCCAGGGGATAGCCTTGAGGCGATTGGGGGAAATATCTTCGCCACACGCTTCGCATACGCCGTAAGTCCCACCGGCACAACGCGCAAGCGCTCTCTCAATTTCTTTCAATGTACGGCTGCGCAGATTGGCAGTCAGCACCGTCACGTCCTGCTCGACGGTCCTGACGGCAAACTCGACCGCGTCAGGGGACTGCACATTGGCAGAAAGGGCCTCGGGTTCACTCCGCGTGGAAGCCAGAATCTCGTCGCGCTTCTTCAGCAAGAGACTTCGATACGTTTTTTTCGGAGTTTTAACAAGTGTACGCATACTCGTCCGTCCTTCCCAAATCGTTCTAGGAGAACCTCTCAATATAAGGTCTGCCCGTGGATTCGGATGTTTCTGATGATACCAAGGTTGCATAATTTTTTGAAGTTTTTTATGAATTTTGTATCCAGTTCATTTTCAATATGTTGCGAGTCCTAGCGGGCACGCTCGAACTGCCGCTGGAAGCTTGGCTCCAGAATTGGCCATCGGAGATTTTTCTATGACGACACGAGCGGACATGCTAGATCGAGTCCGAAAGGCCCTCCAAAGACCTAATCCTGACTCTTTGGGGACCCCCTTGCCTCCGGTCGACCTTAGCGGAGTCATGCCCCCCTTAGCGTCGGAGGACTATCTTTCCAAATTCGAGGCTGAATGGGAGAAGGTTGGGGGTGTGGCTTATCGCGTGACGACCATGGATGAGTTGGAGGCTGTCTTCGAGAAGATCCTGATTTTGGCGGAAACCCAAGCCGTGGTGCTGTCCAGGAACCCTCTCCTGGCCAAGTTGGACATCGCTAAACGGCTGACGAAGCTAGATAAGTTCGTCACCACATGGGCGACAGGGCCAGGGCAAGAGGGAAAGGACTCGTTGTCTGATTTTACTAAGGCCAGTTTCGAAGCTGGATCGGGCATCACGGGCGTCGATTTTGTTCTGGCGGAAAGTGGCACCCTGGTGCTCAGCAGCGCGACCGAGGGGGTGCAAGTGGCTTCCGTCGCACCGCCGATTCACATCGCTCTCTACCGCCGGAATCAACTTGTTGGTTCTCTTGATGAAGTCCTAGCCAAGCTCCCGATTTCGCATACTCAGGCCCGGGCCAGCGCAGGCCGCTCGGTAGTATTCATCACTGGAACCAGCCGGACGGCCGACATTGAACAAATCCTGATTCGCGGTGTGCATGGGCCTCGCGAGGTCCATGCCATCCTGGTTGAAGAGACCTGCCTGAAGGCCGTGTGGACGTCCGACCCGCAAGGGGGGTTGTCAAAAGGACATTGATTGTTGTTCTACCGGCTTGGTCTTGAGCGACTGCGAAAGGTTGGCGATTTCGCGAGTTCAGAGAGATAGCCCATTGAAACATGTCTCTTATTGCCTCTTCGACACGCCTCTCGGCCGGTGCGGGATCGCTTGGACCCAAGGCCGTGATAACGGCGCCGGTTATGCCGTGACTCTGTTCCAGCTTCCGGAAGCTTCGGCGCAACTGACGGAAGCGAGGATTGCGCGCTCCTCCGGTACGACTAGCCCGAGCAGTCCCCCACCGCAGATTGCCGAGGTCATCGACAGAGTGAGCAAGCATCTGCGGGGCGAGTTGCAAGACTTTCGTGACGTCCCTGTGGACCTGGAGGGAACAGGCCCGTTCTTGCAAAAGGTTTGCCAAGCTGCCCGCGAAATCCCCGCTGGGCAGACTGTTACCTATGCTGAGCTTGCAAAAACTGTGGGGCAGCCAGGGGGAGCGCGGGCGGTCGGAGGCGCTCTGGGCCGGAATCCCGTACCCCTCATCATTCCTTGCCATCGAGTCCTCGCCGCCGCCGGAAAGCCGGGAGGTTTCTCCGCATACGGAGGGCGAGTCACCAAGGCCAAGCTGCTGGCCCTCGAAGGGGCAGTGGTCAACCTGTGCTTGGAATTTGGGACGAACGGAAGCATTACGAATTAGGAACTACCCACTGCTAAATATACCTACACTGCTTAATGCTCATTAATGTAATGACTGGCACGGATATAAAATGATGAAAGATGGCAACGTTATCGAAATAAAAGCTACACTTTCGCTGTGCGAATCGTGAGGCTGTACAACCACCTTTGCATGGAAAAGAAGGAATTCGTACTGTCTAAGCAGGTCTTGCGGTGCGGGAGAACCATCGGGGCCAACGTCGAAGAGGCCATAGGCGGACAATCACGGTCCGACTTTCTTTCAAAAATGTCCATTGCCTACACAGAGGCTCGTGAAACTTCTTAGTGGCTTCGGCTCCTGAAGGATACCGTTTACCTGACGCCATCCCAATTCAGCCACATACGTGCCGACGCCGAAGACCTTTGTCGCATCATTGCGTCCATCCAAAAAGCGCCAAAACTTCGACGCACTGACTGCGATGTAATGACCAATTGTGAGTCGCGGTTAGGCACCGCGGCAATTCGTAAGTCTTAATTGTTAATTCGTAATTTCAAACCTACCGCTTGAAGGGCCGCGATGTAATGATTTTCCCGCCCTCTTCGATTGTGTAGGTGTTGTTGGCCTTGAGGTTCTTGAGCGTGTCGTGTTGACCGCTGGGCCAAGTGATCTCGATCGAGGGGACTTCAGTATCTTGTCCCAAGCCGAAGGTCAAGGTCAGTTCGCTTTGGGAGCAGTAACTCGAGCCGGAGTGGACGGTCTGCCAGCTTTCGCCGGCGGCGGAGTGGACGTGAACCTCCGCGCCGATGCCGTCACGGTTCGAGCGTGTGCCGACGGTCTTGATGCGGATGGCGTTGTTTCGGCTGCCGCCGACGTTGTGAAAAAGGTATGCGGGGCCGCCGTTCGTGGTCAGCAGGATGTCCGGCGCGCCGTCGTTATCAATGTCTGCGTGAGCCGCGCCGCGTGCCACGAACTTTCGCGTAAATCCCAACGCCTTGCCGGTTTCTTGAAACCGGTCATTGCCTTCGTTATGGAACACCAGCGGAAGCTGGGTGTAGGCCACCTGCGGCTGGATGCGATTGATGTCGGGCTCGATATGACCATTGGCGACGAAGATATCCTCGCGGCCGTCGAGATCGTAATCAAAGAAGAAGATACCGAACGAGAGGGAGAGAAGGCTTGAACGACCCACGCTGGAAGAAGGCGCAATGTCGATGAAGAAACGGTTCCCCTCGTTGTGATACAAGCCGAGCATCTGGTTCGAGAAGTTGCCAATCGCCAGGCTAGGATAACCGGAATGGTCGAAATCCACCGAATCGATGCCCATCGCCCCGCGCGCGATGCCGTCTTCGCTGAAGGCGATTCCGGCCTGCACAGCTTGCTCAGTGAACGTTCCGTTGCGATTGTTGTGATACAGCTTGTTACGTTCCGTGTCGTTGGAGACGGCAAGGTCGGGCCACCCGTCGCGGTCGTAGTCGATCACGGCCACGCCGAGCGATTTGCTGGTGGGGTCGTAGATGCCCGCTTTTTGCGTGACGTCCTCAAACCGGCCGTTGCCCAGATTGTGGAACAGACGGCAGGTATCGCCTTTGTATGCTTCGGGCGTGCAGTAGGATTTGTGATGCCCATCCAGCGTGCAGTAGAGGTCGTCCTTCTCATCCCACTTCACGTAGTTGGTTACGAAAAGATCGAGCTTGCCGTCCTTGTCGTAATCCACCCAGGCGGCGCTGGCGCCAAAGCCCGTGTTGTTGACGCCTGCCGATTGCGTCACGTCCCGGAAGTGGCCGTGCTCGTTGTGGAATAGGCGGGCTTCGCCAAGGCCGGTGACGTAAAGATCGTCCCAGCCGTCATTGTCGTAATCGCCGACGGCAACGCCCATGCCGTACATCTCGACGTCCAACCCGGCTTTCGCAGTGACGTCGGTGAACGTGCCGTTGCCGTTATTGTGGTAAAGCTTCAGCGTCGTTCGTCGAAACTTGTGCCCGGGAAAATCCGAGCCGTCGACCAGAAGGATGTCCGGGTTGCCGTCGTTGTCGTAGTCGATAAACGCGCAGCCCGCCCCCATAGTCTCCGGAAGGAACTTCTTGCCGAACGCGCCGGTGTAATGAACAAAGTTAATTCCAGCGTGTTGGGTGATGTCCACGTAGTGAACGCCGGGTTCGGCGGCGGGCGAAGGCTGAAGGCAATAGCCAGAAAGCGGAAGGCAAAAGGCAGAAAGCAGTATGCAACAAAACACACGAAGCACAGGCCAAGCACACCTCGTGGGCGGAATCGGATTGTTCGGAAACTGTCGAAGATTTGGCATCGGTAAATACGAATGTACTCGGGACGCTTACAGCCCGGCGGATCGACCCTGAACGACTCGCAAAGAGTTTTCTCGCACTGTGGCTCCTGATTTCTGACTCCTGCCTTCCGCACGCGTGGTGCTGCTCTTCGCGAGCTGCCTACTGCTTTCTGTCTTCTGCCTTCCGCCCTCTGCATACCGCTTTCTGCCTCCCGATTGTCCGAGTGCAACGGACACATGTTCGTGTACCGGCTGGGTCTCGTTATTGTCGGCGGGGTGCGTAAGCTTGTAAGGTCCCGTGATAGCGAGCGACGATTCATCAGCCTTGAAGCGCATGTAGAGGTGTTCCTCGCGGGTAGCGAGGTCGTCGTTATTCAGGCCGCGATAGCAGAGCATGAGATTGTAATGTGCCTCCAGGTCCTCGGGATCGACGGCCAACGTCTTTTCGAGTTCCGCAACAGCATTGCGGTACTTGCGCTGTAAGAAGAGCATGCGCCCCATCTGGTTGCGGACTACACGGTCGCGCGGATATTGGGCCGCGGCCTGCGAGAACTCATCGAACGCCTGTGGGTACTGGCCGTCCGCCTTGAAGGCGAGTCCGCGAAAATAGTGGGCGCTGGCCAAATGCGGGTTGACGGCAAGAGCTTTCTCGAGAACCGGTTTTGCGGCGTCGATGTTGCCTTCCTGAATCCTCGCGCGCGCGATGTTCACCCATCCATCCGCATATTGGGGGTCGAGCTTCGCAACGTTTTCGAAGGCCCGCTCCGCTCCCTTCAAATCCCCCTGCAAGAGCAAGCCGATGCCGTAGTCGTTCCAGCGCTCTCGGTCTTTAGGATCGAACGCCAGTCTTTCCGCAAACGGCGGCGCGGTTTTAGCGACTACCGGAATCGTGACCGTGTTTTGACTCATGACCACAGTAGGCACGTCCGGAATCTGCTTAGGTTTTGCCGAGACATCCGTGAGACTGCCTTGAAATATCCAGTGCCCGTCGTCGTGGTCCTTCGAGATATCGGGACGGGGATCGCCAGGATCGCGAATGCCCGCGAAGGCCCACTGAGTATTCCACCATGAAAACTTGCGGTAATTGAGTTTGGCGGTCAGGGTAATGGAGTCGCCGCAGTCCTCGGGAACCTTCAAACGGTAATGAACCGTGTCCGCCGCGCCGGGAGGAATCAGGCGCGCATACATCGTGGCGCGCGTTGACCACGCGTTGCGTTTGTTGATGGGATTACCGTGTGCATCGAGTTGCAGGGAGCGATAGAAATGCGCCCCGGGGTCGACAGGTCCGTGGCCCGAGTCCGCGGCCTCGCCGCTCCAGAAAATGACGCGACCGTGATTATCGCGCGCATCGAGCTCCACCCAGCAATCGAAAGCGTCCACCGTTCCACCGGGAAAGAAATGGCCGACCTTGCGAGTGCGAACCACCACCTCGACGCGTACGGTATCGCCCCGGCGGACGCTGGCCCGAACCCGCCCCATGGGCGCGATGAGCTTAGCGACCGGTAGGCCGATCACTCCGGCTCCCGCCAATCCCGCGGAAGATTCTTCTCCCACGGCGAAGGTGCTGGAAAGCTGCGGCGCTTCCCCCCGCTTGGCAGGAGAGATTTCTTCGGGATTCTCCGCTGGCTCCTGCGCCAGGGCGAAGATATCAACGCTGACAGCGCCATGCAGAAACTTCTCGACATCGGCCACTTGTGCTTGGTCGCCGTAGGAACTTGGGACCGCGGTATTGGCGGCGGCAAATCGATGCGAGTGAACAAAACCGTGGATGTTTCCGAAATCCTGCGAAGGCACGGTTGGCATGTGGCAATCCGCGCACTGCTGTGGCTTGGGAGGGTAGTAAAACGACCGTGCACCCTGGCCAGACACGCCGCTCGCCTGCCAATTATCGTAATCGTTGAAGCCCCGCAGCCAGCGGTAGTTGTTGACGGGGACGTCCAGATGAACCTTGTGGCATGCCGAACAAAACTCCGGCACCTGCTGTGGCTCCGTGTGGAACGGTTTCAGGAATACGTTGCGGTGTGGTTTGGGGTTAAGTTTGATGGCAAAGCTGGCGAGAGCCTGCAAATATGGATTCTTACTTGCAGCCAGGCGGTCGAGGGCGGGATATTCGATCACATAGTTGCCCTGACCCATGGTGCTCTTGACCTGCGTGATGGCATGGCACGACATGCAGCCGAGACCAGCCTGCCCTTCTCGTGTGTGTTCGATATTGCGGATGGGGTGGTTTTGCATCATGCCGGAAAAGACCAAGGCGTGATCGTGGCAGCCTCCACACCAGAGCGAGGGCTTAACGCCTTCGGTGTCCTGCATGTACTCAATGGCTTTGCGATACCACTGGTTGTTGAACGACGCCATGTGGTGCATCGAACTCTGCCATTGATTATAGATGTCCGTGTGGCAGGGCTTGCAGGATTCCGAGTTCAGGAAGAACTCCGCGGGGATCGTTTTGCCATCGGCGGTTTGAGCGGAACTGGGGAAGGCCAAGCTGCCGGCTCCTCCGCCTTCCCGTTCCATGCTCAACGGCGCGGTGTTAGGGTTGCGGATAATGTACTGCGGATTGGGGAAGGCACGCTGGTAGATCATCACCGAGGCGTAGAATACGGCGGCGCACGTCATCACCCCGGCGCTCCAGCGCCATGCGCGCCCTACTGCGGCCCCGGCGTTTTCTTGCCGCGCTCGCGCTTGCAAAATCAACAAGAGCAAGAATAGCCCCGTGATCGAAGCTCCCACGTGGGCGTAAAGCGCCATGCTGTGAGGCCGCGTCATTCCGACAACGAGAAGGTAAATGCCGAACCCCGCAGCAGTCGCAAGGAACAATCCGGCGATGCGGCCAGCCAAACCTCCTAGGAGTTCGCGGCAGCGCCGAATGAATATAGCCAGGAGAATTCCCGCGATGATCCCAAGCAAAGGATGGAGCAACGAGTTGGCCACGTAAAAGAATGAAGGATCGCCGAATGCGGCCAGGTAGGCGCTGTTCGCCACCAGAAAAAGGCCGAAAACGAGGAGCCACTTGGCAGCGCTCGAAAGGCGTGGTGGGTTATTTTCCATCAGGTTGAACTTGAAAGCCCTGCGTGCGACGAATCCGCAGCCGCGAAGTCAAAGCGCGGCCACTTCTAGTTTCAGGCGTTCAGGCTGTTTACCGCAAACTTTTTTATACTACTGTCGCTATTTTTTCCAATGATGGGAAGGCAGGTCAAGATTCAACCGCAACGAGGTTGTCGGGCCATCGCGGGACGCTACGCGGGTTTCATCATTCAATCGGCCCCGTGTAGGCAGCGGGGAGCAAGGAATTCGACCGAGCCACCGGAGACA